>NC_008818.1:0-1200000 GCF_000015145.1 Hyperthermus butylicus DSM 5456 | reverse complement strand
TAGTACCGAGCTTCTCCAGCTCCTCAGCAAGCTCGTCAAGGAAGCCCTTGGTGTGTACGCTGCGCTGTTCGAGCCTGCGCAGAGCCTTGCGGAGAACACGCTCCTGGTTATAGAACCTGTGCTCTATGCCCAGTAGCGTCATAAGCTCAGCTATGGATAAGTGGCGTGGGTTAAGCCGTGGCTCGATAATATTTACCCTTCCCCCTCCAAGGTTTGAGGCTAGGTACTCGCCGTGAAAGTCTAGGATTACTACTGTTCCGCCTATCCTTACAAGCCTGTCAACAATAACTGCTACTGTGTTACTCTTGCCAGCACCAGTTATGGCTAGTATGGCGGTATGCCTAGTAACAAGCATGTTTACATTCACGTTAACTTGTACGTCGGGTCTGGAGGCGAGAACACCGAGCCTAATGTAGTAGGGCTCCTTGCCCCCAAACACCTTCTCAAGAACTGCTCTTGGCGCTTTATACACACGTGCACCTGGAAGCGGTGGTAGCCGCGGTAATTTCAAATCCTCAAGTCTGCCTAGCAGTCTTGCGATGCATTCAAAGTAAACGTCGCCTCTCAGTTCATCGCCGAGTCTCTCAATGAGTCGTGGGTCGAAAGCTGTAGACATGAATGCAAGTGTCATACTCTTCGTTCCAACGCGTTCTACGAGACCTAGTACATAGCCTTCGGGAGACTCGACAACAACATAGTCTCCAATTGGGGGTGGATTCGTCGAAACGAAGCGGACAATACTTGGTGTAGCATTATCAATGGTGAAGCCGACCACCTCTCCTGGCTGCTGGCGGCTCAATAACTGTCCTCCCCATAGAAGCTAATACATGGACTACCCTTCATAGGACCCTACTAGGGTTTAGGGCTCCTAGCCCTCTAGGCTGGGGGCCACTCTACCCTACAGACGCCTCCGCCATGGTGCCTCGAGTAGATGGTGCAGGGTGGCGCAACTGTTACAGCTGCATAGCTTAGTGAGCGGGTTAGCCTTACAACCTTTACAAGCACGAGTATCCTCGGATTGTCCAGGTCTACGGGTAGATCTATGTTCTCTGCTATCGCTTCTATGGCTTCCCTCTTGTGGAGCTTTCTCTCAGTCTCCCTGCTGTAGAGATAGCCCTCAAGCCTCACTGCAAACGTGTCGCCAGGCTTAGCTCTCTCCCGGATGAGTTCTGCGATGAGAGGAGCGACAGACTCCACGTAGGGTGGCGTGTTGTAATCAACAGGTATCATGCGGAGTATGGGGTCATCCTCTGAAAGCTTTTCTGCAGCAGCTTGTACAGCCTGGTAAGGGTTTCCATAGACCTTCCCGAGTATGAGGAACTGTGCTACGTCAAATACCCGGAAGCCCGGTATGATGCTCCGGAGAAGCCGTATAGCATCATCCTCCCGATGTGTGCCAGGCTCATAGGCTATGACTAGGTTGAATAGACGGTACCGTCCAGCCTGCTCGCCTGTCACAGCCTAGTCCTCCTCATACGCCTCATACCCCTTGCCACGTAGGCCGGGAGCTATAACAGTTACAGTCCTCTTTGTCAGAGTTTCAAGCCACGACTGGATTATATTCCTCGTCTTTGCCTCAAGCCTTGAGCCGCACCGGACTAGCACCCGGAATCCAGAGATCCTCACACGGGGCTTTCTGCAGCCCAGAAGCTCTGCAGCCTCAGCAACCTCCTCCTCCACGAGTCGCGGGAGTAATTTCGGATTACCACAAGGGCCCCAGATGCATGCATGGCATGCAAGGCCATGGGACCTTATGTTTGCTGAGCAGCTACTGGGCAGAACCCTTAGCCCGTAAGCCCTAGCTTTACGGGCCACGAGGTTCTTCAGGTCCGTTTCGCGTATCGCAACCTGGTCGCGGCTACTGCGGGGCTTCCTTGGCAGCCTCCTCTCGATCTCAGCCATGTCGACGATGCGAGAGGCTCGGAGCCTACGTATGATTCCTGGTGTTACACGGAGACTGCCTGGAACAATGGTGCGTACTCCTGCCCTGGCTGCAGCCGATAGTATCGCATCAAGCTCCCTATCAGTCACACCAGGTATTATAGGGCGCAGGAAGAGAGTTACATTAATACCTCGCTCTACGAGCATGCGTGCAAACTCAAACCTCTCCATAGGTGGTGGTGCTCTAGGCTCGAGGATATGCGCCTTCGAGATCGTAGTAATGGTTATGAGTATGTTTGCTCTCGGCTCTAGTGCTTCGGTGAACCTCTCAAAAAGCTCTCCCTGAACCACGAGTTTTGTTGAAAGCTGTTGTGGGTTTCCAAGGTAGTTGCGTGTATGCCGTAGATACTCTATGGTTTGCTCTACGGTTTCAGGTAGCAGTGGCTCGGTTACAGAGCCGAAGGCTAGCAGAGTACCGTCGGGGCCGGGTACAAAGTATGGATTGAGGACTAGTGCGTAAACCAACTGTAGGCCGTTGAGAGGGTATGGTCTAGGCTTAAGCGGAAATCCCATGTCGGGTACGTAGCAGTAAAGGCAGCCCACATTACAGCCCACGCCGGTATGAATAGTCATGCCGCATGGTCGGGGCCTACGGTATGCATGGTGGTCCCGTCTTGCAGTCTCGCGTTCTCTAGGTTCGAGCTTAGCTTCCAGCGTCTCAGCAAGCCTCGCCTTAAGCTTCTGTAGCGCTTCCAGCCTCGCCGGCAGCTTCACCTCTTTTACACCCGTGGAAGAGTTCAGCGTTAGAGTTTTATGCAGGTTTCCAGGGCCACCACTCCACGCCTAGGGGCGTGAGACTATTGTGCAGAACTACCCCGTACTAAGCTACATAGAACTACCTCCCATACGGGTCCGTAACACATTTGGAGGTAAACTTGAGGAGTTTAAGCCCCTAAGGCCCGGCTTAGTGCGCATGTATGTCTGCGGCCCAACAGTCTACGACTACACACACCTCGGCCATGCTAGAACCTACGTGGCATTCGATGCCATCAAGAGGTATCTGAGGTTAAGAGGCTACAATGTCTACCATGTACAGAACATAACAGATATCGATGACAAGATTATCAACCGAGCACGTGAGGAGGGTAAGGACTGGCGCGAGATAGTCGAGACATACGCTAAGGACTACTTTGAGGGGCTCCGCGCGCTCCGCATAAAGATAGACATGCATCCCCGCGTCACTAGCCATATACGCGAGATAATAGAGTTCATAGAAGGTCTCATAGACAAGGGCTACGCCTACGTAGCGCCAAGCGGCAGCGTATACTTCGAGGTAGACAAGTATCCAGACTATGGAAGGCTTAGCGGTCGCTTCCACCCCGAGGAGTGGCGCCAGGAGGAGGACGTGCTAAAGGAGAAGAAGAACCCATACGACTTCGCTCTCTGGAAGGCGTGGAAGCCGGGCGAGCCATACTGGGAGGCGCCCTGGGGCCGGGGGAGGCCGGGCTGGCACATAGAGTGCAGCGTAATGGCATCAAGGTATCTTGGAGACCAATTCGACATACATGGTGGCGGCCAGGACCTCATATTCCCGCACCACGAGAACGAGCGAGCCCAGAGCGAGGCATACTTTGGCAAGAAGCCCTGGGTGAGATACTGGCTGCACACGGGCTACCTCACAATACGCGGCGAAAAAATGAGCAAGAGTCTAGGCAACATTATACCGCTAAGAGAGGCGTTGAAGAAGTGGAGCCCCGAGACGCTCCGCCTCTGGATACTAAGCGCCCACTATAGAACACAGTTAGACTTCTCTGAGGAATCGCTAGAGCAGGCAAAAGCAAACCTCCGAAGGCTGCGTGGGGCCCTACAAGGCCTACAGAGGATCATCGAGGAGGTAGACCCCCAGTCAAGGCTAGGTGATAGCGAAGCAAAGCTTGTCAACACAGTGCTGACGCTCTACAAGGAGTTCCACGAGGCCATGAGCAATGACTTCAATACTTCCCGCGCGCTAGCAGCAGCGCTAAAGCTCGTAAAGACTGTTAACGCCGAAATTCTGCCAGCAGAAAACTATACAGCAGCCATCCTAGCCTACAGGACACTACTAGAGTTCAACGAGGTATTCGCAGTGCTCGACGACATTGTATATGGTGTAGCTCAACAAGCCCAAAAGCTGGTCGGTAAGCTCGTAGACCTCATAGTTAAGGTCAGAGCCGAGCTTAGGGCGAGAAAGATGTACGAGCTGGCAGACAACATTCGGGCAGAACTCGGAGAGCTAGGCATAAAGCTCTATGATTATCCTGGAGGCAAAACTACTTGGAGATTTGAGGAAGGCTAATAACTATATTTGCCCCCTTTCTCCTAGCGGCTTCAAGGTCGAGTCTCCTAAGTGCGCTCCTCAGGGCCTCTTCCATAGCTTCACTGGCTGTGCCTATATCCGAGACTCCGCGCACATAGATGTAGAATACCCTTTGCCAAGACCTCTCAAGTTCAATGGTTGCAACTGGGTTCCAGCCAGGTATCGGAAAGTCTAGCGATACTAAAAGAGTGCCAATCCTAAGCTCGTGTTCGAGCTTTGGCCTCAACTTCTGATTAACACTAGTCAAAAGATACATGTATACTATGTTTGCATCCCTTAGGTCTACCTTGAAGAAGTCAGCCTCAACAATATCAACTAGCCCCCTAACGCCCTGCTCCTCGGCAAGCTTCCTAGCCCTCTCCACAAGGTCGCGACGTAGCTCTACGCACCTAACCCTCACGTGGGGAAACTTTGATGCTATCGTCACTGCTACCCTGCCATCCCCGCAGCCGATATCATATACGACGTCGCCAGGTTTTGGCCGAAGCACTGTTACGAGGTACTCTATAACCTCGTTGCGTGTCGGAACCCACGGCACAGATGGTTGGTAATCGTAGTTGAAGCCAAATAGCGTCAAGGAAGCCCCCCACCACTCCCGACTAGCTCCATATATCCGGTAAACCAATAACTTTATGCACGCACGGCAGGAAGTCTAGTTGGATAGGGGTATATAGGCTGGCTTTCAAGGGGCTGGAGAAGCCTTGGAGTTTACGCCGGCCAAGTTAGTGCCCGTAGGCATAGCCTTAATCTTCATAGGCGTCCTACTAGTGTTTCTTGGCATCTTCCTCTCAGCGTTCAGAGCTGGCGGCAAGACGGAGTATGGTGGCATAGTATTTATAGGCCCTATACCGATAATCTTTGGGTCGAACAGTGATATGGTTAAGATAGCTGTTATAGGCGGCATAGTGTTAATGGCACTTGCAGTACTGTTAATGCTCCTTCCCTACTTGCTAGCTAGACATGTAGCACTACCACCTACACGGTAGGCTTGGGGAGTGTAGGAAGTTGAGGGAAGCTGGTATAGATGCTAGTGTAGAAGAGATACTCCTACGGGCGGATAGGCGTGTCCTCCGTAGCCTATCACAGCGTGCACGATGTATGATACTCATACTACGAATACTACAGACGACCGGTAAAGCGGCAAGAGAGGATCTGCGAGCATATATCGAGTCCTATGGTTTCAGATGCGGTAGGCTAGACGAGATAGTAGATATGCTCTCATTTTATGGTGTTGTTGAGTGTAATGAGTACTGTAAACTCACCGATGTAGGTGAGGATTTGGCAGCTGCGCTACAAGAGTTTCTGGAGAGCCTACGCTCGCTAGCCTACAATGTTGTTGAGGGCGTGGCGTCGGAGAACGATGTAGTTGCAAGTCTCGTAACGGTTTTTGCTAGTACGCTAGGCTTCATAGACGTCTATGTTGAAGAGCCATCTCTAGCGCCAATCTATATACCCATACACCTCTACGTAAGTGGTCTCTCTACTGTGGTTCTGGCACAGCTTGCAAGGGTGAGTGTGCAGGTATACGATGTTGTAAAGAGGTTTCTCGAAGAGCCGGTGGGGTAACAGTAGTCCCACAAGCTTATTCTTTAGTCTTGTTTCTCCCTAGAAATGTTGCTAATTAAAGTTAACACGGTGAATGGTAATATTTATCAGAAACGCTTCGTCAACTCTAGTTAATGGGTGGAAACGTATGAGCATAGAGCTAAACGTCCTATACGAGGACGAAGAACTAGTCGTAATGAAGGCTCCAACCGACGAGGAGTTGATAGAGCTAGTATACAAGTTCATACGAAACAAGGGTCGGCCTGTAACGTGGAAGGAGCTAAGGGAAGCATTCAGCGGGATAGCTGGCGAGGATAGGCTGAGGAAGGCGCTGTCAAAACTGAGGCAGCGTGGCGATATCGTAGAGCTACGTGGAGGCCGCTACGCAACGCCAGACATGCCGGGCGTCATGGAGGAGCTAGAGGAGCGTAGGAGAAAGCGCATGCTGAGAGAAGCGCTAAGCCTAGAGTGGAGCATGTATGGCTCGTCAAGGAGGAGGCTAGCATATACAACGACTGTCTAAAGATAGTAGAAGACTGGAGAAAGCGTTAGAGCCTCCCACATCTTAATTTTTTACTTTCCTAGACTGCACATCTTATCTTTTGGCCAGCAGCTTATATCGCGCGGTTAAGCATGTTATAATCCTCTACATGGTGAAGCTATGCCTGCTCGGAAGCAGAAGAAGACTGTACGGCTGCCAGAAATACTGGAACTAGCAAGGCCATCGAAGCCTGTGAGGTTTAAGGCAAAGGTTGTAAGCGGCATAGCAATACTCTATGGCGAAGATGGTGCTGTTGCGGTGGTACCTGTGGACGAAGTTTGTCGGCTCGCTGAGCGTCTAAACCTCATTGTTGAGGGGTTTAAGTGCTAGTTGTTGCGAGCTGGGGTTTATATGCTGGCTGCGTAAAGGTGAAAAACTCTCTTATGGCGGGGTTTCCTACACTCGGCGGCACAAATTTAACAAGCGAAAAGGTAGTGATGAGCAATGGCTGTGCAACAAAACGTAAAGAAGGGTGGTAGGGAGGCGGGCGGAGACCTTATCGTCGGTAAGCATGTCTATGGGAACCTCTATGGTGTTGACGAGGAGAAGCTCTGGGATGAGGAGTTGTTAAAGGACATCGTAGTAGAAGCTGCTAGAGTTGCAAACATGAACCTAGTGGACATTAAGACGTGGAAGTTTACTGGGTTCCATGGCGGTGTCTCTGTCATCGCCCTGGTGCTTGAGAGCCACATATCAATTCACACATGGCCCGACTATGGCTATGCTACTGTGGACGTGTACACTTGTGGTGCAAACAGTGATCCCTGGAAAGCGTTCAACTACATAGTATTGAAGCTAAAGCCGCGCTACTACATAGTACACTACGCAGATAGGAGCAGCATACCAGGCTACACGGAGAGCGAAAAACGTTAAAGAACCCTAAGCCTCAGAGACGGCCGCGGCTTCTTCATCGCGCTAAGGCTCGTTGAAACACGGCTCTTCATCGGCTAGCATCTTGGAACCATGGTAGGTAGCTGGGCACGGAGGATAGCGTCCTTAGCTGACAACTAGTATTTCTCCAGCCCTATTCTCCTCGAAAACTCGTTAACCGTTATGCTTAGCAGTTTATCCCCCTTAACTCCTACGATGATGTCTTCCCCTACTAGTAGAGCCTCCTCGGGCTCCTCGTTCTTATCGGCGAAGTATATGTAGAGAGTATCGGTTTGCCTATCATACTCTATCCAGAGTCTTTCAATGTCCTCCACATAGTATTGCTTAGGTCTTCTCTCTGCTAGGCCTTTCTCCATGCTTTGCACCACACAAGAGCCTCGCAGTTAGGAAGTATATTAACGCGGTGGCTAAGACCACGATCGGAGCTAGAGGGTAGACCGGCATAATGTGACGCCCTTCTCCTTCTAGCAGTGTTCATCCCTGTAGGCTCTCACTAGGTCGCGCTCGGTTAGTATGCTAATCTTGTCAGCGCTTCTAAGCAATATGGCGCGCTCGGGTATGGAGAGTATTGTTTCTGCAGCATTGGCTATACTAGCCGTGTCGGCATCAAGTATTGTTGCTGGTGTCGAGTACCTATATGCCTTCTCTAAGAGTGTTTCCATGTGAGGTCTCCTGGCTATAGCAAGGAGTAGGGACTGCATTGTAGCCATGTAGTAGTCCTCACCTACGCGTAGGGGTAGCCTCCTAAAACCATGCTCGTACATCCTACCCAGTGCCTCTATAATGGGTTCGTCGGGGTCACCGAGAATCACCTTACCGGTAGCATAACGGCTAGCTTGCGCGTCAAGCTTGAGGCTCTGCAATGCGTAGTCCAGCTCGGTTATGGCTCCCAGGAAAGAGCCTGAAGAATCTACAATTGGTAAGATGCCTATTCCCTTGCTCAGCATTATGCTAGCAGCTCTGCAGTAGTCAAGCGGGCCGGATACCACGTAGGGGGGCCTGCTCATAATACTGGCTACAACATCCCCAAGTATGGCATTCAGGTTGAGTGCTTCGACAGAGCCTGCAGCTTCAAAAGCTCTGACAATGTGTCTTGCAACATCCTTTACAGAGACGACGCCAATAATTATGCCGTCATCAATGACGATAGCGTGCTCTATGGACTTTACGGCTAGGAGCTTAACCAGCTTCGTAATAGGCATATGAGGCTCAACAATCTCGTAGAAACGGGGTCCCTGCAGCAACAACACCCGTTAGGCTGTATACAGTTAGCCACTAGTATGCTTTTATGAGAAGCCTACGTCGTCTTCCGGGTTTGGGGTGTAGTAGCGGTGGAGGAGGCACTCAGGAAACACATTACGGAGGGAGACGGTTACGTAGACGTAACCCTCTATGTTAAGCCCGAGGCATCATTTACCGGGCTGCGCATGGAGCTTGGCGAGCTGGTATTCTACACTGAGGAGTTAGACGTAGAGGGAAGGGTTAATGCAAGCATAGTAATGTTCTTCTCGAGGCTCCTAGGGGTTTCGCCCTCAATGATAGACATAGTATACGGTACGCGAGAGAAAACTAAGAGGGTTAGGATAAAGAACGTTACCTGGAATCAAGTCTTCGAGAAGATAGTTGAAGCCCTAAGAGAGTCCGAGGCTAGGAGCTAGACCATGAGATCCCCCTAGCCTTGTACCTTTACCACGTGTTGCGGGGTAGGCGGTTCCCTTGACAAAGGCGTCGCTGGAGGTTTACGCTAATACTCCGCACAAGCTGCTTGCTAGAGCTATTAGAGAAGCACTCTCATCATTCGACGTAGAGATTGATGGTAGGGAGGTAGAGTACATAGTATATGAGTCTCCCAACCCGGAGCTTGGAGACTATGGTGTACCACTGGCGAGGTTCGCGAAGAAATACCGTGTGGGTATCGGGGAGCTTGTAGAGAAAGTTAAGCAGGTACTCGCAGGAAGCACCATCGTAAAGGATGTATTATTTGTGCGTGGATACCTCAACATCAAACTGAATGCAGCGGAGGCTGCAAAGCTTATCTTCAACGCTGCTAGGCTTGACGGGGAGAGCTACGGTATTATCAAGACCGATAAGCCTATGCGCATAGTCATAGAGCACACGAGTGCTAATCCTGTACATCCACTACACATAGGGCATGCAAGAAATGCAAGCCTCGGAGATACTCTTGCGAGAATGTTGCGTGCAAGAGGCCACGTGGTGCAAACAAGGTTCTACATAAACGATCTCGGTCGCCAGGTAGCAGTAATGGCCTATGGCTACATTGCTGGTGGCTTCGAGGAGCCCCCGCCCGGTATTAAGCCTGACCATTGGATAGGCGCGATATACGCTATAACGCATACGTTGGCCGATATAGAGGAGGTTAAGAGGCAGGTAGAGGAGGCCAAGGCTAGTGGTGATGATGAACGGTACCGGGAGCTTCTACGGAAGCTAGACAGTCTTGTAGCAGATGCTGCACGGCTCCGCGAACAGTACCCCGATATCTTCGACAAGATCTCGGAGGCTGTTAGGGGGAGGGATGTTGGAGCAGAGATATCAAGGCTAATGAGGGTCTACGAGTACCGCGAGAACGAGGAGATAGTCCGTAAGGTTAGGAGAGTCGTCGAACTCTGCCTTGAGGGGTTCCGTGAAACCCTAAGTAAACTCGGCATAGAGTTTGATGTGTGGGACTGGGAGAGCGACCTAGCCTGGAGCGGCATGGTCTCAAAGATACTCGAAGAGGCGCGTAAGAGCCCCTATGCAACAACCTACAAGGGAGCCTTCGCCCTAAACTTAAAACCAGTGCTTCGCGACCCGATAGTGCGTAGTGTATTGGGCCTCCCCGAGGACTATGATGTGCCTCCGCTTATACTGCAGCGCAGCGATGGCACAACACTATACACGACACGCGACATAGCATACAGCATAAAGAAGTTCCGCGAATTTAATGCAGACAAAGTGTACAATGTGATAGCAGCCGAACAGAGGCTGGAACAGCTACAAGTAAGACTTGCACTCATAGCATTAGGGTATCGTCGCGAGGGTCTAAACACGATCCACTATGCCTACGAGATGGTAAACCTTCCAGGCCAGAAGATGAGTGGTAGGCGTGGCCGCTATGTAACCCTCGACGAGCTTGTTGAGCAAGCGATACGGGTGGCGCGGGAGGAGGTGGAGAAGAGGAGCCCTCACCTGTCAGCAGAGGAGAAGGAGCGGATAGCGCGCGCTGTCGGTGTTGCAGCTATGAGGTATGCACTAGTCTCGGTATCAGCACTGAAGCCCATGACGTTCGATCTGAGGGAGGCGCTAAACTTTGAGCGCAACAGCGCACCATACATCATGTATGCTCATGCGCGCGCCTCGAGTATACTATCCAAGGCGGCGGAGCGCGGTATCAGTCTGGACTGGGAATCCATAGAATATGCTGCGGCAGAGGAAAACCAGCTAAGGCGCAGTCTCATCCTACTAGCGCTCAGCTACCCCTACATATTCGCCAAGGCAGCGGACGAGCTGAAGCCGGAGTTAATAGTAGCCTTCCTTAACAAGCTAGCAGATTTGTTCAACAAGTGGTATGCCAGTGGCGATAGTGTGGTCAACGAGCCCGATAAAGGCAAGCAGATGTTCAAGCTAGCAATGGTATACACTGTAAAGAACATAGTGGCGAGCGGCCTCCGGCTGCTAGGCATAGAGCCCATAGAGAGAATGTAGGGCCTAGCCCTCATGCTTTCCGCTTGCAGCCCGCTGCTGGGGCTTAGCAGTCAGAGCCTTGACGACTAGATCGGCCTTTTTCTCGGCATGCTTGAGCCCTAGTACTCCCCTCGCGTAGAGCTCTACTACCCTACGCGATGCAGTACCGGAGCCTAGGACTAGTAAGCGCTGAAGCACCTTCTCACGATCATCCTCGAGTGCTTTGAGTAGCTCTCTATAGGCTTCTACGTGGCGGTGAGCGTAGAGGTAGAGCTTGCTCATGGGAGCCCTTAGAGAGAGTTCAAACTCAAATGGCCAAGGCGGTTCTGGTTGTCCGCCAGAAGCCAGTGCTTTAATGCGTGTAGAAGCGTGCTCTACCGCTAGCTTTTCAAGCTCAGCCGCGGCAGTCATGTCCAGAGGCTCGCCTGCATAAGCTCTTGCGGAGAGTTTTGAAGCTTGGTGCCTTGCCCAGAGCCCAGCAAGCTTAGCTGCCTTCTCGGGGCCTAGCCGTGCTAGTGCGGCTACGGCAGCAGCTATTGCGGCGGCAGTAGCGCGTAGCCTCTCAGCAGAGAGGTTGCCGGGCTCATCGAGGCTTGTATGGTAGTAGCGGTCCGGCCACTCGTTAACCATGCTGCCTGGTATGCCGAGCGAGATGGTCACATCGTGGTCGCTGCCAACACTGTAGAACTCGAAGCCAGCATAGCCCTCAACATGGCCTAGGAACACGTCAAGTAGCGGGTCGAGTGGAGACGCTAGCGGTAGAGGCGAAGCAACAAGGTGTAGAGAGCCGCCAGTAGCAGCGAGATCTGCAGCAACCATGTCCACGCTAACAGCTGCAACAACCTCTTGCGGGTCTACGATGTGCTGCGCAAAGACAGCCATACTGCCAGTATATTCTGGCACCACAATGCCGCATACGGAGAACCAGCTATCTCTGCCAAGAAGCTCCTTCAGCGCATAGAGAGCTTCAACAAGTACAGCCACACCACTAGCATTATCGTGAGCGCCGGGTCGTGGATGACAAGCATGCGCGTATAGTGCTATGCAGGGAGCACCCTCAGGCCCAACACGCGCAACAAGTATGGGGGTAGAGGGGAATCCATGATACTCAGACTCGACGGTAATGCGGACACGTTTACCAACAAGATTCATGGCAGTGTTGTACTCCAGGCTGACTGCAGGCACCCTAGGCTCTTCAATAAAGAATGCTGGGAAGAGCCCCCAATACCTTACACCAGGCCCCCTATGTGTACCAATTATGCCGGTAACACCGCGCTCAGCAAAGCGATAATATTTGTACGCGTCAAACTCTGGAGAGACAACGATATCATCCTCACCGGCATCAGCAGGCTCAGCAGCCAGGCGGACCCTCTCCTCAACACTACCCGGAGGAGAATGAACAACAACCGTAAGCGGTGTATCCTCCACAGAGGCAACAGTCTTCCAGCCACCAACATCCTCCCAAACCTCAACACGTCCACCGCCTAGACGCCAGCCACGCGGCTCACCAAAACCCCAAAACTCCCCAAGCCCCAGAGGCCCACGAAACACCTCCAACCGAACCTCGACGCCAAGCTCCTCAAGCACCTGGCCAACATGTTCAACAGCCACGACTATATCGTCGCCACCTTGTACACGGTGAAACCTGGCAAGACTAGCAACAAGCTCAAACCCACGAAGACCATCAACCAGTTTTAGGACATCAGAAAACAAGTCTACAGCCATAACACACTACCCCAAATGAAAACATAGTGCAAGCCGGCAAGACAAAAACATAAACACTAACCCCACCCCGGGAGAAATAACAAACACGGTAGCGCGCAGGATTTGTGGGCCCGTAGCCTAGCCAGGATAGGGCGCCGGCCTTCGGAGCCGGAGGTCCGGGGTTCAAATCCCCGCGGGCCCGCCATTCGAGACATCCTCGTGCTGCGTTTTCTGGCATCAATGAGGTGCTATAAGGAAGTACTAGATCTCATACTAGTTTAGCTCTCGGATGCTGGTTTTGGTAGCCTGCGGCCCCAGCCGTTATAGTGTACGGCTTCCTCAATGCTCATCCTGGGTTCCTTGCGCTTCTCTTCCGCGAGCTTGCCCACGGGGATTAATGCTTCTAGAGTGTAGTCCTCGGGTATCCCGAGGATCCTAGCCGCGGCCCTCGGGTTCGTGGGTGTGTAAGTGAGCGATGCCAAGCCCCTCTCCTCGAGTGCAAGGAGCAGGTAGCCTATAGCAAGCCACGTGCTTTCACGTGCGTAGGGCGCCTTCTTATAGGCGGCAACGGCTATGAGGTATGGAGCATCGGTAAGGAAGGGCTTCTCCCAAGTGATACCCCTATCTCTAAGCCATTCCTTGAACCACCCTGGTAGAGACTCGCTCCCATGGAACTTCTTCTCCCACCGCTCACATTCCTCTCTAAGCCTCCTCTTTACCTCCTCGTCGTCAACTATTATGAACCTCCAGGGTTGCCGATTAGCGCCCGATGGAGCCTCCAGCGCCGCCGAGATAGCGTATAGGATATCCTCGAGATTAACCGGGTCCCTACGGTAACGCCTAATACTACGCCTTCTCCTTGCAAGGCTGAATACACAGTTGGCGGCCAAGGGTTAACCGCCTCCTGGCGAGACTTTTTACTAGCACACCATTTTAATATAATGGGTTGGTTTGAATGCATGATAGTGCAGGAGGAACCCGTAAACAGCATCACCGTCTAAAATCGGGGCTCTCGAGTCTAGCTGAAGGAAAATCATGCAGCCTGTAGATCTTGTAATCGATACCGTGTTAAGAGAAATCCCTAAGCGTAGGGTTGCAGTAGACTTCGGGCTGGCACGGGCTACTTCATCATACCTCTTGCTAGGATATTTGGATATTTAATAATATATGCGGTAGATGCTGAGCTAGGGATGACGAGGATTCTAAAGGCTAAGTTGTAGTCTAGCAGTACAATCAATGTGATAGTAATTGAGGGTGAAGAGCTACCCTTAGATGGAAATGGAACACCGGTATTCTTATCAAACGTGCTGTATGCACATTCTATGCCACCACTTGAAGCTTGTATTTAGCCAAACAAGAGCCCTCACTGCCTTTTGACTATAGTCTCAGCAAGGCTGGCAACACAGCCAACATAGAGGAGGGCTGTATAAATGTCGGCAGAATCATACGCTTAACACTTTTCCCTTTCCACTCATGTTCTTGGCAACATACATTGCTAAGGCAATACTAACTATCAACATGGCTCATGATGAGACTTCGATTACATGTGTTATGCAGATTCCAGATATGCACTCTAAACCAATTTCATAGTGTAATAGCACGAGAAACGATACGACTGCAATGAATAGGTATAGTTCTACGATGAAGCCAGTAGGATACCCTTACCTTCATTGCAACGCAACTCTTTTTCTATATATGGAAAGTGTCGTAGGACTTGCTAAACCCGTAGCAAGCCCCAAGTAAATTCCTACGGTTACAAACAATGAGGCAAATTCATAATGTACACTGCAAGAACTACCGTAACTTTTCCACAAGTCCAACATAGTAATCCCAAAGCGCTGTTATACAAATCGATTTCCGGGCAGCGCCATAGCAGCTTGCAGGAACATGTATGTTTCTATGCGTAACAACTAGCAATACGTACGATCCACGCACTTAGCTGTACCATAAATCACATGTAGACCACACTGTACAGTCCTAAGTTACAAACTCGCACTAACACCAAGATCCAGCGTCTCTAACTTGATCCTTCCAGTCCACGCCAGAATGTACGGGTTCTCCTGGCAGCGGCTTCTGTGGATACCTCAGAACTTAATGACTCAGCCTTTGGCGTCTAAAGTAGTTGTAGCTGAGAAGCTTGGTGTAGTAGTGCTGGGGTTTTAGTGGTAACTGAAAAGTAATGGGTGTTGGCCCCAAGCTCTATCATGGAGAGTTGTTTGGGTTCCTTGTGGTAATGTGTGCAGATGATGTAGATAGGAGGTTGATGTAGTAGCTATTCTATTATGCCTTTTATGCCTAGTATCGTTCCTAGTAGTTCTCCGAAGGCGTAGCTTGCGGCTGCTGTGCCTAGGAGTAGGGCGGTGCTCTCGGCTAATTCTCTTGTGAATGGTTTCTCCTGGATTACCGTGCTATAGTAGGTGAAGGCTCCCGTCAAGGTGATCCCAACGAGTATGCTTGCTGTGAAGCTTAGCAGCATGCTTTTGGTGAGGAAGTAGGGTAGTGCTAGGAGGACTACGGAGAGTATGTAGCTTATCCCGGTTACTATGGCGCTTACGGGCGGGTTCTCCTCTTTGCTGTGTTTTGCTTGTATGTATGCTGCGCCGGCCATTGACATTGCGGCTGAGAAGCCTACGACGAGGCCGGCCACGCCGGCCACGATTGTGTTCGAGGTTGCGCCGAGGAAGCCTGTGTGTACACCGGTTATCTCGACTATTGCGTCTGCGAGGCCTAGGGCCACGTAGCCCAGGTACTTTATCCTGGCATCTTCAAGCTCCTCTAACAGCCTCCTCTCATGCTCCTTCTCATCCCTTATGATTTCCTCGAGCTTAGCCCTCTCGGCCCCCGGGAGGTGGAGAAGCATCTCCCTGTACTTCCGAATGGTTTCTCTTTCGCCCCGCTCTAGGAGTCGTAGCGTAAATGCTGGTCCGAGGAGCCGGTAGCCGGCAGCCATGAGGCCAACCCGGGGTCTTCCAACGCTACAGTCACGTCCGAGGAGCTTGCGCCAGAACAGGTAGTGCTCGTACTCCTGTTCCGCGATTTTTTCCAAGAGCTTCCGGCGGTGTGGATCCTTCTCAATCTCAGCTAGCGCCCGGTAAATCATGCTACTGTACAACTCATCCCGGCAAAACTCCTCGGCACTCCGAAGCAGCTCCCCTGGAAGCCCCACCACGTCCCTAGCCCCCCACGGCATTCAATGCGGTAACGCTAACGGCTAAATCCCCTACACCTAGACAGCTAGACGGCATCCCAGCCTTATCCGAGAAAAGCACTGCCCTGATACCGTCTAAGCGATACTGGTAGCGGGGTCCAGGGTTTCAGCTAATGCCTGGCTAGGAGTTAACACCTTAATACTCTTGGCTGATTTGGCTGTGCTGTAAGGTGGTTTGGGTGTGTTGGTTTTCGCATGACCTAGAGCCCTACGCGCTTGGGGTGCTCACACGCCGGGTGATGCTTATCTGGCTACTCTTCGGCAGCGTCTCGCCCGACTTGTTCACAAAGTTCTTCATAGAGTCTGGCTGGGTACCAACCAACCAGCATAGGCATGTAGGGATAGGCGTAACACACTGTTCTTCGGAGTGGTGTTGGCGGGCCTCCTGTACCTCGCCCTGGAGAAGCGCATGGAGCAAAGTTATGCCCGCAAGGCAGCCCTAAGCTTTCTCCTAGGCTATGTAGATCGCAAAGCTTGGGAAAGGGCAGTGGAAAAGAGTATTCTGAATCTTGAAAAGATCGTGGGGCAGCTAAACAAAGTATGCGTGGCGAGCGAGCATGGAATCCAAATCACACAGCTTATACGGACACTGGTCAGCCTCGTACGTTTAGGCTATAGTCTCGCACTACCAGTGGTAAAAACCTACTATGAAGATCTTAAGAGGTTGGAGGATAAATATCAGGGAGTCCTTCTTGAGCAAGTAACGGTAACGCTTCTGTTGGCGAAAAGGTATAGGCCCTTGTCCCGCATAGGAGGAGATATAGGCGAAGTTGACTTCGTAGGCTATCGAGAAGACGAACTGGTAGTTGTTGAGGTCAAGGTTTCTCTTGACAAGCTCCTAGGCAGGGCGAACCTATAGACAACCTTAGAGAGAGCACAGAGAGTAGCAGAACGCTATGGTGATAGAGCATCCACACTTAACGGGTTAACCATCCTATTAGTATGGCTTCAAATGCCGAAAAACGCTAGCATTCAGAAGTTGTTGGAGAGTCTTGACGACGCCATTAAAGGGCTGAAAGCTTCGAGACAAGCGCTGAAGCATATCAAAGTACAAGTTCAGCACATCTACAACCTGGTCAAGGAGACAAGCAAAGAGGCCGGAATAGACCCCGAGGCACTGCTAAGAAAGACGCTATTAAACGAGTACGAGAAAACCGCGAAAACTGCGTGTAGGAGCAACCCGTTATGCAGCTTCGTCAGAGAGATTGTCATGTACAACTAGTAAGATGTACCTCAATACAACACTATCATTCAATGCCACCTATTGTGGTAAGGCTCATTGTTCTCCTCTTTCACGTGGGTTGTACCCGTACACTCCTCGTGATAGTGGCTGCTTGCACGTCTGGTGGTATTGGTGGTAGAGCTTTTGTGGCTGGTCATGTAGAATTCTACTCTTCAGAAAAGGACAGGCTTTATATAGGGGCATTAGTGTGGGGGGCCCGCCTGGATTAGGGACCCGGGGGACCCCCGGGGGCTCCAAAGGCCCGGGTTATTAAAAACTACGTTTCCAGAGGAAACCATCAGTTGGAAACACTCTTCACAAACGGTTATCCCTTGGGGTATCATTGTTGATAATCTGGAAACATCCTAGGCTGGGAAGACTAATTGGCTTGCGGGGGTAATATTCAACACGGGGTGCGAAGAAATGTCTAAGATTGTTAGGGTGAGGTATAAGGGCGACGTATTGATGCCGGAAAAGCCGCTTAAAAGACTACGCCCACTGAACCCCTAGACACGTAGCTATTAAACAGGTGTACTGAATAATCGTGTTTAATGGTTAGCGATGGCTTGTGCGGATCGGACTATAAGATCTTTAAGTACATGTCGATTTAATTTTTGAAGGGTGTTGAAGGTGAGCAGGCGTATGCAGAAGGCAATGAAAAGAATGGTAGTTGTTGCCGTGCTATTAGCATTGCTGGTTGCGGTACCAGCTTTAGCCCAGCCAGCACGCTCGAGGGGAGACTATAAGCAGTTCGAGTTAAACACGGATGGGCGTGCATGGATTGTTGATGGTGTGATGCAAATGAGGGTTGTCCAGGGAGGTCGGATGAAAGTAAGTGGTTTAGGTTGGATAGATGTGAACCCCGAGGATGAAGTGGAAGTACATATTAGTGATGAGGCTCCTGGTAAGGCGCACATCTGGATAGGTAGTGATGGATGGCTTGATTGGAGAAAGGTGAGCGTCGAATCAATCTATATTAATGGCGTCCTAGTTGCAGAGAATACGCAGATAGAGAAAGCCAACTTTAAGGTCGATGTAAGCTCGATCCACTCTACTGTTGAGATCAGGGTGCTTCGATCACCTAGCGGGTGGACGCAGTTCACCTTTAACGGAACAACTATTATAAATGGTAATGACGATAGCGAAATAAGGGTCGTGGGGGTAAGGCCTACCACATCAACGCCACTTAATATAGACCTTTCATCATCGGAGTATGCTATAGGCGCCGCGGCAACAGCGTACATTAATGGTGCTGAGGTTCCTGAGCTAGGGTCGCCTTTAAGCCTTGTAGGGCTAGCTCTAGCAGCGTCGCTGCTGGCTGTGGTAGGGAGAGCGGTGAAGGCGAGGGATAGGGTGGTGGAGGGTTTATGAGGTCTCCACGTTTTTTTTCCTCCTGTGGGCATTGGTTATCCTAGTGCTAGTGTCGCCGGTATGGGTGGCTAGTCTCACTATTGCTTCTACGCATGATTCGTCTTCGAGAAGCATATTGTATGTGGTTACCGACGATTATGATTTCTTCTACTTAAGGAGTTTCCTCAATTTCAGCAGGGCTAGCGGTGTGACTGTAAACTATAGTGTTGTAGGCCTGCGCGAGCTTGGGAAGGTGAGGCTCAACCCTTCTGAGGATGTTGTAGTGCTTCTAGACCCTAACTGGAAGCCCGAAGAAGAGCGGGAAATTTTAATGATCTCCAGGAAGCTCGTGACATTCATGTTAGGCAGTGGCATCGTGGTCACTACCTACAATGGTGTCATGATGCTAAAGCCCGCTCTATCCCAATACGACCTGCCTGTAAGGATCATTGATAACTTGGTTGGTGGACCTATCAATATGCCTAGAGGCTACAACGTGAGCAAATATCGTGTAGTAGGGATTCTAGGAGATCAAGTCCATGAGCATGGGTCTTTTTACAGGGTAAGAGTAGGGGAAGGTTTACTAGTAGTTATACCATTTAACATCGTCTGGGCCTACTATGATACTAGGGACAACGTCTACCTGGAGCTTTTACTAGAAGCTCTTGAAAGCATGAATGTCGAGACACCTTCCTCTACGTGGTATAGGAGGGGCTTAGGTGCCCTTATAATACTTGGCGCTATGGGGCTTCTAGAGGCATCACAGGCTAATAGCAGGTATTTGGAGAGAATACAGCGTAAGATACGGTATGTAATCATACTATACTGGCGCATTAATCCAGAAAAAGCACTTAGGCATAGTACTAGGAAATATTTAGTATCAATACTTAGCGAGAAAGGGTTTGCCCATCTAAACGAGCTGGTTAGACTTACAGGCCTAGGTAAAGCTGTTCTCTCTTGGCATATCTATGTTCTCGAGTCACGGGGCATAATATCATCCTTCAAGTGGAAGAAATACAAGTACTACTATTTGAGGGGGGAACAAGGGTTACGGAGGCTTATAGAGGGCTTAGCTAGAAGAGATGACGATTTTTGCAGGGTTGTAAGAGAGCTTAATGAAGGTGTTGAAGTCGAGGCTGTTGCAAAACGTTACAAGATTAGCCTAGTGGGCCTCGAGGACTTGACAAGTCTTCTCCGGGATAGGGGCTGGAGAGATGTCCTTCTTGAGATATGTGCGAGAAAATAGCGGGTGAGAGCTATGGGCTTCTTTGAAGATGCGGTTATAGAGTATTTCTTTAAGGAGCTATACTGGTGGCCTATAGTCCTTAGAGAAACCGCCATAGATATACTCTTCATTCTCTACGTTATCTCCAGCGCAGTTCTTGGAGTATATGCTGTCTTCTACATATCGTCTTTCATTGAATTCTTAATGAACGGTTCTCCGAGGCCTAGAGGCTACATTAGGAAGATGTCGCCCTATGGATGGCCGAGGGTAGGTATAATAGTGCCCGTCTATAACGATTACGAGGTGCTCTCCTCTCTTGAGGCTATTATGAGGATAGACTACCCGTACGTAATAACGATAGTGGTTGACGATTCAACCGACTCAAGCTTATCGCATGAAATTTCCAATATCTCGGTGAGAAGTAATGGTAGAATACTCCACCTTAAAAGAGAGGGGAGGAAAGGCCTTAAAGCTGGTGCTTTAAATGAGGCTATAGAGATCCTTCTCGAAATGTATAACGTTGACTACATACTTATCCTGGACGCCGACTTCGAGCCTCCCTCCGACATGGTTTTAAAGCTTGTCGAGCTCGCCTTTGACGAGGAGGCCGATATTGTACAGGGCTACCAGAGGCATGTGAAGGGCTCTAACACTTTATTCGGCCTTCTCTATCGTGCATCCATGGCGGGCGCGATAATCAACATTGTTGGAAGATACTGGCTGAGGTTATTCCCCTTCTTCACAGGTTCATGCGGCCTGATAAGTAGACGTGTATTGGAGGCTGTGAGGTTTAGGGAGGGCAGTTTATCAGAGGACTTCAGGCTCACGATTGACGCGGCATTAAGCATTCCAAACCTGAAGGTTATAGCTTCTCATGAAGCATACGCTAACGGCTCCGTGCCTAGGACTCAACGCGCCTTCTGGAGGCAGCAGATAAGATGGTCCGTAGGAACACTTGACGAGTTCTTCAAAACGTTCGTTGATGCTGTTAGCAGTGAAAACCTCACATTTACCGAGAAGATCGGGTATATACTGCAAGGGCTCTTCTTCACAAATGGGTTATGGGTTTACGTGAATACAATTGTGCCTTTGATCCTAGCTTTAGCAGGCTATGGGCGGCTGGAGCTTGTATGGCCTATAGGAGTCTATTTATGGCTGATTGGCATTGAAACTCTCGTAGTTGCCGGGTGCATACTTGAGAAATGCGGTTATATGAATAGTGTAGTGGTTGCAGGGTACATGATCTTGATGATATATTATACTGCCTTAATCCATGCTATAGGGACCTTAAAATACTTGATTACGAGGAGGGCGGTATGGCATGTTACGAGCAAGAGGGGTAAGTACGAGAGGTTCTACAGTGATTAGAAAAGCTCGCACCAATAGCTTCTATAGCTTATTAGTCTCCATAGCAGTGATAACGGTAATACTCTACGTCATTATATTTACGTCTCTCTACAAGCCAGTAGTGTTGATTGAGAAGAGGGTGATGATCCTCTCCTATAAAGCGCTGGGCATTAATGTGATTGATGTAGCCCATAATGCACTCATGATCTGGGGAGGGGGGAATGTTGTCACAATAGTGCTCACTCCTTCCTGCGTTGGCATATACTCTCTAATTGTCTACATCCTACTCGTAGTTTTTACCCCGAGGATTAGTAAGTGGCAGAAAGTGAAGGCAGGCATTGTGGGATCGACAATCCTCTTCTTCGCTAACATAGTCCGCATGTTTGTGTCCGGAGTTGCTGGCGTTGTGCAGGGCTATGCAGCGTTCCGTTTCTTCCACGACGTGCTTGGCGGCGCTTTCATGATACTACTGGTTGCAACACTGTGGGTTGACTGGATCTATAGAACTAGTAGATATGCAGGGTGGCCTTGATGAGGTTTGCAAGATCATTACCATTCGAGACTGTTGCATCTATAGCAATAGTGTTATGGGCGCTCATACTAGCACATCCTCTCCTTACAGCTGAGGGGCTTCCTAGCTTTGAGAGAGGCTACTTCCACAGTGCAACCATAGCATACTACATCTCGTGGGCTAAGGAGCTACACTCCTACGGTCTGTACACGCCAGCGTGGTGTGGGGGTTTCGACCTACTTCGGTTCTACCCTCCTCTAGGCCTTCTACTCATATTCGCTCTTGGACTATTAGCTGGCAGCTTTATATATGGAGCCTATCTAGCGTACTTCATAGCCATATACGCTTTCCTTAGGGCTATATACTCCTTCGCCTACAGCGTAAGTGGTTCAAGCAGGGCATCCCTACTCCTAGCCCTAGCCGCGCCGTTGATATCAGGATACGTATCAACTATTGCAGTTTATTGGGAGTATACTAGGATACTAGGCGAAGCCTTCGCCTTCCTATCCCTAGCAAGCCTCGTTAAGCTCCTAGATTCTGGTGATTCCGATGAGGTTAAGCGTTTCAGCATATTCTCCGCCCTAACGCTACTAACCCACCTTATAGCCTCACTCGAACTCGCAATCCTGGCTCTTACAACTTTCGTTGCTAAGATCCTCACGCATTATAGGAGAGGGGCAAGCTTTAGGGCTATAACATACCTAATAATCCTAGTAGCGGTAGGAGTACTACTCTCAGCTGCTTATACTGCATGGTGGCTTATACCAGCACTACTACCCTTCGGGTTGCAGCATTATCTACGGGTGAAAACACCTTTAAGCTTCAAGCTATCAATACTCGCCCATAGCTCTAGCCCGTACCCGCCTCTCTATGAGCCTGCTGTGCAACTCCCGATAATTGTTATGGGGCTTATCGCCGTCATCGCGTATGTTACGATTGCGAGGAGAGCTGAAAAACTGCCATTATATTACATTCTTGCGTTTACAATCCTTGTGGCGGTTTACGGGCAAGGACTCAGACTCATACCCACCCTAGGGCTGTTAATGGTTCTAGGCTTCCTAGACTCACTATCCAGAGCAGCTAAGAATTCACGAGGAAGACATAGCATTACTCTATTCGCGCACCTTGCTCTAGTAGCGTTCATTGCAGCCTACACGCCAGCCTACGTCGGAGTCTACTGGAACAGCTTTCACACAGACCATACCTATGTGTATAGCGATGAATACCTTGTCGCTCAGTTCCTTAAGGAGAATACTGGTGAAGGCTTTCGAGCGTACCTGATGGACGGTGATACATTTCATGGAAACCAATGGATAAACGTTTTTAGCCCTAAGACATGGCACGCGCTTAGCTGTTTTATGGAGGGATGTATCTACAAGGACTATATAGTTTACGATAATCTTGTGAAGAACAGTCTTAGCTACTACAAAGTCTATAATATGAGTAAAAAATACTGCATTAAGTACATAGTTGTAGACAGCAAATGGTTTTACTCAAATCCTAGAAACGTTATAAAGATGCTCGAAGAAAAAGGCCTTATCTCGCGAGAACCACTATCATCGGAACTCAAGTATTCACTGATATTCAAGGTTGAAGGCGTAAATAACTGCAAATCAAGCACCACATTGGGGTATTACGATGAACTATTAATACTACTTCTACCTTCAAGACTTCTTGGATACGCAATTAGCATAATAGCAATCGTTCTCTATCGCAAATTGAAAAAGTTAATAAGCTAAGCAATTAAGTATGAGTTCAAACCTGTTACGAAATGAGGATTACATAATATAATAGGCGACGCTGAGGAATACTACGGTGTAAACCTCACCTACTACCAGGTTGTCAAGGCGCTCCAGCGCCTTCGCAGGAGAGGCTTGGTTAGAAGGCTCGGGGGAGGCCTCTACATCCTCAACCTCCCAGGCGACCCCAGAGGGCCCTCCACGGTGTTGCTTGTGGAGAATGCTAGGCTGGAGAGCGCATATAGAAGGGATCCCCTAGTGATCACCTCCGAGGATGGGCTCACCCTGTGGGATCTAGCGATCAGGGCCAGTATGGAGAGGGCACGGCGCGTGACGAGGCTCGAAACCTACATCCCACTCAAGTGGGGAGTTGACAGCTTCAAGGGAATGCTTACAGGCGACGGCACAAGGATAGTCAAGATTTATTATAACCGGCAGATGAACGTTGTCAAGGCTGAGGTCCAGACATTCGGGGCCAAGACACCTCTAGGCGTAACGACAGTGAACAAGTGGGCTCGGTCTAGCATAGAGTTACTTGCTCAAGCGTGCTCCTCAGCGCTCCTAACACTAGCTACAACCCCAGGCGTCCAGGGATACCTCCCGGACGCCGCCCTCCGCCCATACTTAATCCAGGCACTATACGAGATTATCGATGAACTCGATGGGAGTGCTCGGTAGGGGTCCCTTACGGACATTCGCCCGTATGGGAGGGTTCCGATCACGACTCATGGTCATAAGGGTTCCGGGGCTAGGAGCGCCTACGCCTACATCCGGGTAAGCCTCGATAACGAGAATCCGGGAAACCAGAAGATAGCAATACTCGAATGGGCCCGGGAGCACGGTTTCCGCGTAGAGGAATGGTTCGTGGATCATGGCGTGAGCGGCGCGGTTTCCCCGAGAGGCAGGCCTGCATATAGGAGGCTCCTTGAGAGGGTGAGGGTTAAGCCACTGCCCGTCCTTGTGTACGAGCTGTAAAGGATTGGAAGAAGCTTCTACGAGACCCTCAGGGCAGTAGAGGAGCTGGAGGAGATGGGAGCCCCAGTCCCCCCAGTAAGCCCTAGGGAGTCCTTCCTACAGAGCCTAGACCCCCAGGTCAGGAAGCTAGTCATAGCAGTCCTAGCATGGGCGGCTGAAAGGGAAAGAGAGCTGCTAAGGCAGCGTACAAGGGAGGGCATGAGGAGGGCCAAACTGGAGGGTAAGCGTGTGGGAAGGCCCAGGAAGCCAATAGACTGGAAGAAATACGAGGAGCTCCGTGGGAAAGGCCTGAGCCTAAGAGACGTAGCCCGGGTGCTGGGAGTGGGTTACTCCACACTGCGGAGAAGGCTGAGGGAGGAATATGAGAGATAATCAAGCAGGAGAGGCAGATTCATGATAGAGTGTATCAACCATGCCTCTAGCCTGTAGGCGAGTGCGGAGGAAGCCCTGTCTAGCGCCCCATTTCAGGGAGATTAATTATCAGCTCTGATTTCGAGCCCCGAAGCTCCTAATTTCGTGGAGATGCTCTATTACGTCGTGTATTCTCAAGGTATTGGGAGCCCCAATCCCTCCTAATACTAATTAGTATGGGGCTAATGGGTCCCCCAGCCTCTCTATATGCGGGGGTGAGGCTAGGTCAGGTTCAGGCTCTTGAGGTGCTTGAGGTAGCGTGGGTACCACTGGTCTGCCTCCCTCACCAGGCCCTCGTAGTATGACTCGCTGACCCTGAGCTCGCCGAAGCGAGAATGGATAAAGCGGGCAACCTCGCGGGGCACACCCGAGGCTATAAGCAGCTGCCAAGAGGCCTTCCTCAAGAGCCCAGGCCTCATCAATCCATGCCTTGAGACGTAGCGCTCGACGCTCCTGCGGTGCACGCTCCAGGGTGTGAGGTCCTCGACCAGCCTACGGGTCTTGGTGGAGAAGTAGGCGAACTCAGCCCTCTTAACCCCCTGGTTGAATCCAAGGTAGAGCCTACAGAAGCCCCTCCCCTCATCACAGTATAGCCTGGGGTAGACACGGTCGTATACGACCACGCTACCCTCCAGTATGGGGGAGGCGAGGAGGCGCAGGGCATGCTCGAACCTCAGGCCGGATTCTAGCATTAGCCTGTAGAGGAGATAGTACCTCTCATGGTTCCCTGCTAGGTAGGCTAGCGTTGAGCGTAGCTCCTCTAGGTCTACCGCTGGGTTCCTGGGAGTCTTGGGGGTACGCCTTCCCGGGACTCTTGCTTGGATCCAGTGGAGGGTTTGGTGGCTAATCTCGCCCCGAGTATAGAGGTAGTTGGCGTAGTGCCTTGAACACGACCCGCAGCCATTGGTTGCTTGACTCTGACACCTCCTCGACAAGCTGCCTCGATAGCTTCCTGCCCTCTAGGTGTCGCTTGAAGAGGTTACGGTAGTATGCTATGGTGTCCTCCCTCGCTATAGGCCTGCCCTTAGGCGGGCTGCGAAGGTACTCCTCGAAGCCGCGGGTCCATTCTAGTCGTTTCAGCTCCAGCTCCGTCTCTAGCATCCTCCTTAGGTCCTCGCGGTAGTGCTAGGTAACGTACCGTAGGACCAGGCTCCGGGCGTAGGGATCCCTCATCGCAACGGCTAGGATCTGGAGGAGTAGGGTGTAGTTCACCTTGTCCTCGCTTATTATCCCTAGGGACTCGAGCTTCTCTCCAAGGGTTAATTCCTCCTCGAACTCCTCCTGGCTTAGCCCGCTGAGGATCCTGGGGACGTGGTGGTCTCCCACGGCTACCTTGCCCTTCCTCATGCGGTATATGAGCGTCCGGTCCACGCCCAGCAGTTCGGAGGCTCCCTTGACTCCGAGCTTTTTGACAAGCCTCTCGAGGAGCCTCCTCCTAAGCTCCTGGTCCAGCTTGGAGGGGTCTACAAGGCTTCACCAAGGCTCCCCGGCCGGGATTGCCTGCCCATCATTCGGGGGGCTCAAGCTCGGGGATCCCCGGGAGTGTATCAGGAGTGATTAGCGGATATATGTTGCATGGTGGCGACGTGGGGATGCAACATTCGGAAACCGACATATTCCCAGCGTGATTTAGTGAAGGTTTAGATGTGCTTGTGGCGGGCCCGCCGGGATTTGAACCCGGGACCTCCGGCTCCGGAGGCCGGCGCTCTGTCCTGGCTGAGCTACGGGCCCATCCTAGTCCAGGTTTTTGGGGTGGCCGGGGCCCGCCGTGCTGGGTGTTGGTGTGTTTAGGTGGGTATTATTTTGTTGTCTTGGTGTCTAGTGTTTTGAGGGCGTATGCCGCTGATGTGGTTAGCAGTGTGGCTGATAGCGTATATAGTGCTGCGGGGCCCAGTGTTTCGTAGATTATGCCGCCTATGGTGGGTGTGGGTGTTCCTGCGAGGCTTCTCACCGCGTTTGCGTTTGCGTATGCTTCGCCTAGGTTTCCTCTTGCCAGCTGGGCTACCAGCTTGTTGTATGCGGGTACCCATGCTGCTATTGATAGGCCGATGAGGGCCATTCCTGCTGCGGCGTTTATCCATGGGTGGGGGTTTGCGAGAAGCGGCAGTGCTGCAGCGCCGAGGAGTTCTGATGATGCTACGGTCTTGGCAGGGCCTAGTCGGTCTGTAAGCCTTCCCCATACCATGCTTGTTGTGGCTTGTAGGAGGCTTGAGGCCGTGTAGAGGGCGCCTATCTGGTCCTCGGTGTAACCTACTGCTTTAAGCTGGGCGCTTAGCAGGGGGAACCAGAGGCTCCAGCCGCTCCGGTCCACGACTAGTAGGGGGTAGAGCCTACGCAGCTCCTTGTGCGGCTTGAGGGCGCTGGTGTAGGCGCTCCGGAGCTTCTGAAGCGTGTTCTTGCAGGCTGGCTCGCTAGGCTCCATGGAGAGGATGTGGAACACTGTGACCCCGACTGCGGCTGAGAGGGTGAGCACAGTGAAGGCTTGAGGGTAGCCGGCTCGAGCTGCTAGCCAGCCGGCGGTGAGGGGTCCGACTATGCGTGCAGTGGCGAATACAGCCATGGTTACGCCGGTGTAGTAGCCGTGTAGTTCCCCGGGTACACTCTTCGCTAGGAGTGTTGAGCGAGCCGGCTGCCCTAGGCTGAAGGCGAGCATGTATAGCACGTAGGAGGCTACGAAGGCTGCGTAGCCCGGCTCGGGTATGGAGAGTAGTAGGAGTGAAACCACCAGCATGAGGCCCGTAAGGGTTGTCGTAAGCCTCGCGCCGTAGCATTCTATTACTGCGCCGAAACCAGGCGCCAGCAGTGCGCCAGCGAGAGAGGATACCGTGACTGCTCCACCGATACTCGTCATGCTGTAGCCTAGAGACCTCATGTAGGCGGAGAACAATACCTGGTAGCCACTAACACTAAATCCACGGAACAGCGAGTACAGGCTTAGCGCAGCCACATTCATCCTTATAACCCTTGTAGCCATCCCTTGCTACGCACCATCAAGAAACGCGAAGGCATCGTAACGGTTAAGCCTAACTCTACAGGCGACCAGGCCCACTACAGGACCGATAACAGCGAAGCGAATACCCAGAGAAACCATGCCAGGGAGAAACCCTAACGCTTCACTCGAGCCCCCGAGGGGGGAAAAGAAGCAGGGGCGGAGGCGGACGCTTATGCCGCAGCTGAGCCGTGGGGGTTAGCTCTCCACCTTAACCTCCTTCCGGGCCTCCCACACGCCGTGGAGGTTGCAGTACTCCAGTACGTAGATTACGCCACCCCTCTTCAGCCGGAGCGTCAGCGTCACGTCGGGCTCGGCATACTCCGGTGCCAGGTCTATCCTCGCCAGGTGTATCGGGTTGTACGGCCTACCCTCCTCGTAGAAGTAGACCTCTATCCACCTTATAGAGTGCTCAACCTTGCTGGGATGCGGGCCAACCCTTATCCGAACCTGGAAAGGCTCACCAGCCTTCACAGTGTCAGGCGCTTCAATCCTCGGGGTATGAGTCTCAACCTTGCTTATGGCCTCGCCGCTAGCCCTCTCCTGAGAATATATGATCTCCCCGAAAGGCTTGACAGCCAAGAACCCCTCACCATACCCTACCAATACTTAACACTTGTTTAAAAAGACTTCTACGTAGTAGCTGTTTCCCTGTTCGAAAAAGAGTTCCGAAACCCCTATGCCCGCCAGCACCAATCGCGTAGGCGCAGCAAGTTAGACATAGTCGAAATCCCCGACGAGGACATGGAAACAGCCCCGTGCAAACAAGGGCTCAAAGCAATACCATCACGCTTCCTACACCCGCCAAGCACCCTCGTGCCACAACCCAGAAGCAGAGACACGCTCAGCATCCAAAATGGGAGCAGCAATGGCCAGCCAGGACGCGATTAGGGAGAAGTAATGGTGGGGCCGCCGGGATTTGAACCCGGGACCACCAGCGCTCTGGCGCCCGCCCTTTCGGGCGGCGGGGTGCGTCCCCAGGCTGGCATCCTGCCAGGCTAGACGACGGCCCCGTCTGGCCGTGTTGTATTGTTGTATCGTGTTTGGGTGGGGGTTATTTGGGTTGCAGTGTTGGTGCGAGGTCCTCTGTCGCGTCGTTAGTGTCTAGGTGGGACTGTGAGTGCTTCAGTGCAGATTCACGAGCAGGCGAGACTGTGTATAGCTAGCTAGGGGAGAGTTAGGGTTGTTACTAGGCAAGCTAGCAGGGTGAGTAGCTAGTATAATTCTTTCGATGAGCTTAGCATATTTGATCATGTTTGTGCCTGCGATTTGCAAAACTGAGTGTAATTGCGGGAAATCAGCTAGGCATTATGTATGGGATTGTTTCGAAGCTTCGCTTTGTCTAGTCTGGTCGTGGTGGTGTTACGCCTCTTTGTCCCTGGTATTTGCCGTGGTAGGGGTTTGCTACTGGGCTTGTTGTGCGGACGAAGACTACGTGGAGGAAGCGTTGGCCCGGGTATAGTCTTACGGGGTAGGCGGAGCCTATGATCTCGATTGTTATCTGTCCGCAGAACCCGGCGTCTATTACGGTTGGGGGGACGAATATGCCGTATCTGGCGAAGGTGCTTCTCACGTTTACTAGGCCTACGAGGTCGTCGGGTAGGCAGACTGTCTCCATTGTGGTGGCTAGTACGTGCTCGTAGGGTTTTACTGTGAAGCCCTGCTCGGGGTCTACCTTCACGCAGTTGTAGTAGATTTCCCTGTTGAATGGTTTTCTCGTGTCTAGCTCGGGGGCGTCTGGGTTGAAGCGGCAGAACTCGCTATCCAGGCGCAGGTCCACGCCGTTCTCCCTTATCGTGTCGTCTAGTAGTGGGTCTATCCGGAGGAGGCCCTTCTCGATGTACCATGCTATGTCGCGGTCTGAGAGTATCAAGGCCGGGCCATCCCGGGGCTAGTCTCCTCCCGCCGGGCTTGACTTGGTGGCTGGCCTGGTGTTACTGCAGCTCCAGGCTTTTACGTGGCAGCACGCCAGCTCCACGGTCCCCTCACCCGTCTCGACGAGTAGGGCTCCACTGCTAGTGATGCCTCTGGCTACTCCCTCGACGAGCCCCTCGGGGGATTCTATGGCTACCCTGCAGCCCCAGAGCATGTCCCTGGCGGCAGCCTCCGCGACGCCGCCTGCGGGGTCCTCCGCAGCCCTCATAACAGCCTCTATGATGGCGGCGTAGACCAGCGCTAGCGGACCCCCGTAGCCCAGCTGGGCTAGCGACGTCGCGCCCGGCGGCGGCTCGTTGTAGACGTTCACCCCCACGCCCACCCGTAGCATTCCCGCACGGTGCTCGACCAGGATGCCGGCGAGCTTCCTCCCGCCCGCGTAGACGTCGTTTGGCCATTTGACGGTGAGGTGTACGGCGCCGCATAGGAACTCCTCGAGGAGCCCTGCGAGGTAGCCCCCAACAGCTGTGGGGAGCCTGGGGTCGGGCGGTGCGTTGAGGAATACCGTTATCCATGCGCCGCCCCGAGGGCTGTGCCAGGCCCCAGTTCTGCCACGGCCCCGGCGCTGTGTGAGCGCGGCGACAGCGGCCGGGAGCCTGGGGGGCGTGGCGTCCATAGTCGTATCTATAGCGTCGTATACCTCTAAAACGCTAAGCTGCCCAAGCACCTGGCGGAGCTGCGCTGAGTAGCACAGTGTTCGACACCCGCCGTACACCTATCTCGCCACCTGTCAAAAACCCTTACTTATTTATCCGCTATCCACACGTTCCGAACGTGTTGGGCCCGCTAAGAGGGTGATGGGTGTAGAGCACCGTGGCCCTGAGGGTGTTGGTAGCTACGCGTGGCGAGATAGCTATCCGCATCGCTCGCGCCGTTAGGGAGCTGGGCTGGGAGCCTATAACCATATACGCCCCCGACGACGCCCATAGCCCCCATGTTAGGGCTGGCACGTTCTCCGTAATGGTTGAGAGCTATACTAACCCCGACTCCGTCGTGGAGGCGGCCATCAAGGCTGGCGCCGACATACTTCACCCCGGCTACGGCTTCCTCTCGGAAGACCCCTCCTTTGCCAGGAAGGTGCTCGACGCCGGGATATCCTGGGCCGGTCCAAAGCCGGAGACCATGGAGCTCCTAGGCGATAAGCACCGCGCCAAGCAGCTAGCAGAGAAGGTTGGCGTGCCCACGCCTCCCTGGTGCGAAGCTCGTAGTGCTGAGGAGGCTGTGAGGTGTGCCGAGAGGATAGGATATCCGGTGATGTTGAAGGCTTCAAAGGCTGGCGGCGGTAGGGGCATGAGGGTTGCGTCGAATAGCGAGGAGGTTAGGAGAGCTTACCGCCTCGTGAGCCTTGAGGCCCGCAATGGTTTCGGCGATGCCGGAGTGGTCTACATAGAGAAGTATGTTAGGAACCCGAGGCACATCGAGGTGCAGATTCTCGGCGATGGGCAGGGCCACGTGGTACACCTCTACGAGAGGGAGTGCTCCATCCAGAGGAGGAGGCAGAAGATTATAGAGGAGGCTCCGAGCCCGTTCGCCGAGAAGGTGCCGCAGGTTAGAAGCAGACTCGTAGACTACGCTCTAAGGCTCGCCGAGGAGGCCGAGTACCAGAGCGCCGGCACGATAGAGTTTATAGTTGATGAGAGGGGACAGCCATACTTCATAGAGGCTAATGCGAGGCTCCAGGTGGAGCACGGTGTCACAGAGGCGGTGACAGGCATCGATATTGTAAAGCAGCAGCTCCTCATAGCTGCTGGCCGCGAGCTCCAGCTCGGACAAGAGGACATCAAGCTCCACGGCTGGGCGATAGAAGCCCGCATCTACGCCGAGGACCCGGAGAACGGGTTCAGAGCCGTGGAGGGCGTCGTAACCGGGTACCGTGAGCCCCGCGGCCCCGGCGTGAGGGTCGACTCTGGCGCCGAGAGGGGGCTAAGGATCTCTACCCGCTACGACACACTGCTCCTCAAGGTTATCGCCTGGGGTAGGGATCGTGCTGAGGCTGTTGCAAGGCTACGTGCGGCTCTCCACGAAACCGTTGTCGCAGGCGTAAAGACTAATCTCGAACTCCTCAGAACTATCGTGGAGTCTGACTGGTTTAGGAAAGCAGCGTTTCACACGAGGATCCTCGAGGAGAAGCTGGGAGAGCTGCTCTCCCAGCTAAGGGCTAGGAGGAACATAGTTAGGGCTATAGCCTCCAGGATACGGGCTAAGCCGCTCGGCCTAACGGGGATAGCTGCTGCCAAGCTACCGGTGGTAGCTAGCCATGGATGGCCATGGCCGCCGTGGAGGACCTAGGCTCGTCGAGTTCCGGGAGGTAGATATAGGCGTCTATGAGGCCGTTGTCGAGCTAGAGGACGGGCGCAAGGTTTCGGTTAAGGCCCGCCTAGTAGGGGACATATTGGAGACCCCCTACGGCAGCTACCACATCTCAGACCTCGTACTCGCCGAAGAAGAGGCTGAGCGTGGTCGAGCCGGCGATGTTTCCTCTGCCGAGTCCTGGCTCGTAGAGTTTGACCCGGAGAGTAGCGAGCTGCGGGCTAAGCTCCCAGTGAAGGTTGTCGATGTACATGTCTCGGTAGGGGAACGTGTGGACAAGGGGGACTTGTTGTTGCTTGTTGAGACTATGAAGATGGTTAACGAGGTGCACGCCCCCTGCAGCGGTGTTGTGGAGTATGTTGTCGATAGTGGGATGGGCGTCGGGCGTGGGCAGCCTCTCGCGAGGATAAAGTGTAGCAGCTAATACTGCGCAGCTAGCCTGGATGCGTGGCGATGCTTTCCCCACGGTGGCTCATCTTCGACCCCTCTACCTAGCAGGTGTTGTCCGGGCAGGGCTTGGCAGAGGTCTACTGCTGAGTGATACCGTGAGGGTGCTTGTACACAGCGCTGGCGGACCCTGCACAATCGCTGGGAACACAGCTTCAGCGTGCCGGGAGTCTGCGCTTCTAGTATCTTCACATACTACTTTATCTACTACTTTATCGCAGCCAGGGTTGACAAGCGTCAGTCGGAGTACAAGGATGTAGAGCGGCTCGCCCCCATCTATGCGGTTTTCGTGTGCTAGGCTCTCCTTGCAATCCAGAGTAGAGTTAACGGCATGTCATGCATGTACACCATGTATGTGTCAGTGTGTAGGTGGGCTGGGTGTGCTAGGAATGATAGCGAGTGGGCAAGGGGAGGGTTACGATGTGGAATTCAGGTCTGGATGCCGCTTCTATCGTCATCAGTGCGATCTTGCTCTAGAGCATGGCCTTGGTTTCGTGGGGTTAGAGTGGTATGTTTCCGTGCTTCTTGGGTAGCCTGGGTTCCCTCTTCTTTAGTAGTACCTCGAGTGCTGTGTAGAGCTTGTAGCGGGTCTCACTGGGTTTAACCACGTCGTCTACGAGGCCTAACTCTGCGGCTCGGAACGGGTTTAGGAATGTCCTGCGATACTCGTCTATGAGTCGTTTCCTCTCCTCCTCTGGGTTCTCCGCCGCGCGGAGGCGTTTCCGGTAAAGTATGCGTACAGCTGCCTCAGCACCGAGCACGGCTATCTCTGCCGTGGGCCATGCATAGACTATGTCCGCTCCCAGCGACTTGCTGCCCATCGAGATATATGCTCCGCCGTAGGCCTTCCTAACCACGACTGTTAGCTTTGGAACCGTAGCCTCAGCGTAAGCGTAGAGCATCTTAGCACCGTGCCTGATTATGCCGCCGTGCTCCTGGTCTAGGCCGGGCATGTAGCCTGGCACGTCTACGAAGGTTATGACTGGGAGGTTGAACGCGTCGCAGAACCTAACGAATCGCGCTGCTTTACACGAGGCGTTAATGTCTATCGCGCCACTCAGCACTAGTGGCTGGCTGGCAACCACGCAGACGGGTATACCGCCGAGCCTAGCAAAGGCTGTTATGATGCTTGTACCCCACTCCGGCTGTACCTCGAGGAGGCTGCCGTGGTCGAATATCCTCTCAAGCACTTGCTTCATATCATAGGGTTTATGGGGGTCATCGGGCACCATAGAGTCTAGATCGGGATCGCGTCGATCTACCGGGTCTCCCGTGTCGATGATTGGTAGCGGGGCTTCATTATTGTCTGGGAGGTAGCTGAGTAGCCTCCTAGTAATCCTGAAGGCTTCCTCCTCGTTTGCTGCGCGGAAGTGGGCTACGCCGCTTAACTGGCTGTGAACCCGTGCTCCTCCAAGCTGCTCGAAGGTCACCTCCTCGCCGGTGACCTCTCTTACGACGTCTGGGCCGGTGACGAACATGTATGTTATCTTGTCAACGACGATCGTGAAGTCCATGAGAGCTGGGGCGTAGGCTGCACCACCAGCCGAGGAGCCCAGGACGAGGGATATCTGTGGGATTACACCGCTGGCCTGGATTATCGCGTTGAATATTCTTCCAACACCGTGGAGGGCTGCGACACCCTCCTGTATCCTGGCACCCCCAGAGTCCCAGATGCCTATGACTGGGACCCCGCTCTTCAACGCGTACTTTATGGTTCGCACTATCTTCTCGGCGTGCATCTCGCCTATACTGCCACCAGCTACTGTGAAGTCCTGGGAGAAGACAAAGACGGGCCTACCGTTTATCCTGCCGAACCCCGCTACCACGCCGTCGCCAGGGATTCTTGGAACCTCGCCGAGTGGTGCACCGCGGGTGGTGACGAGCCAGTCTAGCTCCTGGAAGCTGCCAGGATCCAGGAGAAGGTCAAGCCTCTCCCTCGCGAGGAGCTTGCCGCGCTCACGCTGCCTCTTAATCTTCTCGGGGCCGCCACCCTCGAGCGATCTACGCCTAAGCTCCTCCAGCTCTCTAAGCTTCTCCTCGAGGCTCACAGCACGCCACCAAAGGACGCTGAGCTACGTGAATAAGGTTGTCCGGAAGGATTGTGGTGTGGCAGGGTTAAAAGTTGGGGTTACAAGCTACTTTATCTTCTTGCCCCACAGTATTTCGCGGTCGTACCACTCCCTGGTTATCCTCGAGGTAGCCGCTGCGACAAGCTTCGCGGCGTATACTGCGTCGCGGAGGCTTAGCAGCTCGACAGGGCTGTGGATGTAACGTGTTGGCACCGATACCACGGCTGAGGGTACACCCTCCCCTGCTAGCGCTATGGCGGTGGCGTCGGTGGTACCTCCAGGTAGGATGAAGAGTTGGTAGGGTATCCCCTCAGCCTTAGCTGTTTCCATAAGCAGCTTTAGCAGTTTGGGATGCGCTATGAGCCCGCTAGCATTCCTCCCATCGGCAACGGTCAATGCGGGCCCCTTACCTACCTCTGCCACGCGGTCCTTTGCCTCTACACCTGGTACGTCATTGGCGGTTGTGACGTCTACGGCTATTGCTGCCTCTGGCTGTATCTTCTGAGCTGCCACACGTGCGCCCTTAAGGCCTACCTCCTCCTGCGTAGCTATGACAAGGTATACGGTCTGCTCAGCAGGGTTAAACTCCTTGAACGCCTTTATGAGCACAGCTACGCCGACACGGTCGTCAAAGGCCTTGCCGGTTACCCTGTCGCCAACCAGCCGTATCGTCTCTCGGTCAAGGTCTACAGGGCTTCCAATCCTTATACCGAGCTTCTCAACCTCCTCCCTGCTCGAAGCACCGATGTCTACGAAGAGTTTGTCGAGGGGTATCACCTGGCTGCGCTCTTCCTGCTTCATGAGGTGTGGTGGCTTTATCCCTATCACGCCTCGTACTAAAGTACCGTTGTCTGTGAGTATTCGCACCCTCTGCCCGGGCAGCACGTGGTCGGTCCAGCCGCCGACTGGTGAGAGATAGATAAAGCCTTTATCATCTATGTGTTTGACTAGGAACCCTATCTCGTCCATGTGAGCGTCCCAGACGATTTTGATGGTGCCGCGGCCTCCACGTTTTATGGCGATAACATTGCCGAAGCGGTCAACTTCCACATGGTCGGCAGCCTCGCGTACCTCGTCTATAATTATCCCTCTAACTTCGTCCTCGTAGCCCGAGACGCCAAAGGCGTCTGAGAGTTTTTTGAGTAGCTTGAAGAACTCGTCCAGCTCGCCCTCGCTGATAGGTAGAGTCAAAGCGGACACCCCTCCGGTGGGGCTGTGTGGGCCGTGGTTTTGCTTGTTGTTGCTGCGTGAAAATAGTATCTCTGGTAGGGTTATGTGGCGGCTGTCCTGGGGCGGCTAGACTTGTACATGGTGCTACGCCAGCTATCAGCCTGGCTTACAGAGCTGAGAGGGAGCGGCTACCGCGGACTCGTACTACTTCACTCAACAGCTATCGGAGTCTGTGCTAGCGCTGTGGCGGGGCTGCTCAGCGAGGTCTATAGCCAGGTTGCTTGTATTGCGCCAGCCGAGCTGAGGAGAGAGCTCCAGGAGCGGTGTAGCCGCGTACTCAGCCCTAGTGCTATCGAGGAGCTGTTAGGAACGGAGAACGATGCTGTACTCCTAGCTGTTCCAGGCCTGCTTAGACCCAACCTGCTAGCAGCAGCCGCTGAAACCGTGAGGGGCGGTGGCGTTGTAGTCCTCGTTGTACCCAGGCTTGACGTGTGGCAGCCCGGCGGTGGAATGAGCACTGGGCTCTACCGCGAATACCTCCTCCGCAGTCTCGGCAGGCTGGAGAGCCTCTTCTGGGCAGATGCAGACCTTGACACGGTCTATTCCATGAGGCTCCCTCGCGGCAAGGCCAGAAAGCCACCAGGCCCCGAGGGCTACCGTGCCAGGAGCCCAGTACACCGCAAGCTTCTCGAAGCGGCTGCTACGATAGAGCAGGCAGAGGCCCTCGACAAGATAGTAGCCCACGTGAGGTCGAGGGGTAGGAGCATCCTAGTACTGGGCGACCGGGGACGGGGCAAGTCTGGCCTCCTAGGCCTGGCGGTAGCCTACATAGTTGCAAGCCACATGGCTGGCTTTGTATCCGTGACAGCGCCGAGTCCAGCAAATGTTCAAAGCTTCTTCCGCATACTCAGACTCGCGCTTGGAAAGCTGGGTACCAGGCACTGGGAGATAAGGCGTGGAAACATTGTAATCGGTATTGCCGGGCCATGGTTTCACGTGAGATACCATACCCCAGACCGTGCCGATCCGGGCTCCTTCACCGTGGTTGATGAGGCGGCTGCACTAGGCCCCTCAAGGCTTAGGAGTATTGCTAGACGGGCTCCCAGGCTCCTAGCAGCTACAACCATACACGGCTACGAGGGTAGCGGCCGCGTGCTAGCCAAGATTGCGGAGGAGATACTCCCTGAGCCAAGACTCGTAGTGGAGCTCCGAACACCGGTCCGCTACCCACCCGGGGATCCCCTAGAGGGCTGGCTCTACGACACCTTCATGCTTCGGGTCTCGGAGCCTGAACCGCCAAGCCTTGACGGTGTAGAACTGCGTCCAGCAAAGCTCGACCGCAAGGAGCTGGTAGAGAAGCAGCAGCTCCTCAGGGCAGTCTATTCAATCCTTGTATCGGCACATTATCGCAACGAGCCAGACGACCTAGCACTACTCCTCGACGCTCCACACCACCGCGTATACGTTCTCCTAGCGGGGAATACTCCTGTCGCGGTAGCCCATGCAGCCTTGGAGGGTCCCGAGCTGCCTGTAACGGCTAGGATACTGCCAGACATACTCGCCCAGTACGCACCCGAAGCAGGCAAGCTCAGCGGCGTGAGGATCGTAAGGATCGCTGTGCATAGCCGGCTCCAGCGCCGCGGCCTGGGCAGCAAGCTTCTACGCTATGTGGAGGAGGTGGCATCTAGCGATGGATACGACTGGGTTGGAGCAGTTTTTGGTAGGCCGGACGTACTCGGCTTCTGGCTCGCAAACAACTACACTCCGATCTACGTGTCGCCATTGCCCAACAAGGTTACGGGTGAGCATAACATAGCAGTCGTGAAGCCCATAGCTAACAAGGCCGCAAAGATACTAGGAGGCGTCGCAGCGGCTGCGAGGAAGAGAATGCTTCTAGCATCGCATAGCCTCTACCGTGGCCTCCCCGCAGAAATATTAGTAGAAATATTCTCCCACCAGGTGCCAGCGCAGCAGCCCCTATCGGATATAGATGAGTGGCAAAGGTATAGGCTCAGCTTATTCCTATGCGGTAGCCTTGAAGCAGAATCTGTGCTCGACGTGCTATGGCTACTACTCGTAAACGATATACTGGCAAGAGGTAGGCTGGACCTTGAAGACCCTAAAGCGGAACTGGTGGCGGTTATGAGGATACTGCAGGGTAAAACCCTTGCAGACATAACAGCAGCCATAAGGGTCGATAGTAGTGAGGTGCGGAAGCATCTTAGAAGCCTAGCGCTACTACTAGCCAAGCGGGCTGGTATAGAAGCTGGTGACAGTTGTGAAGCAGCCTCAGAGCCTAGTAGTATTAGCACTAATCCAAGGCTTGCTACTAGCTAGCTTCCCAGCAGGGGCAACAAGGCTAGAAGACTGCAATTGTACTGTCAACATGGTTTCGAGTGAACCCATCCAATCCATGCCAGGTGTTTACATTGTGCAGCACCTAGCTGTTAGGGTTGCTTGTGGTAGCGAAATAGTTGATATAAAAGCATATTATGCGGGGAGCGAGGTACCCATCACCGTCAATATAAGTGGTTTAACAGCAACATTGGCGACACGTGCTCCAGTACCGCTCACTGGGAAGCTCCAGCTGGTAGTCAGCCTCAAGAATGGCGTCTGTAGCCTAGATGTGAATGTTACGCGTGAGCCGCCGGGTCAGTTTAACAAATCCAGCTTCAAAACCACTAGCAGCCGGGCTGGCGCTACTACCAGCAACGAATGGTGGATTAGCCTTATAGAACACTTCACGGGGATACATGAAGGTGCCAGCATAGCTACTCCGGAGAATATAGCGAGGTACAGCTCTAGCACAGACTCGGAGGGGAGAGGAGGGGGGCCTAGCTTCGGCCTGGGAGATGCTATCTATGCTGTCCTGCTGGCTCTTGCTGTTCTACTCCTCCTAGTAAGCTATCGACGCGGGCCTCGATACGTCTAGCAATGCTGCTGGGTAGGAGCGCAAGGAACACCTGGATTATCAGCTCTACAAACGCTCTTATGATGCCACGCTCATTGTAGAGCGCTATTATCTTCCTCCAGTTTATCCTTGCTATGATTATCGAGACAATTATGCTTGCAATTATAAGTGCTAGTATGACTATAGGGTCTGTTCCACCAACAAGCTGTTTAACTGCATCGCCTAGAAGCACTGCTAGTAGCGTAATCAGTGTTTTACCCATCGCGACAGCTATGAAGAAGGGCAACAACTTATAGCCAGCCATGCCGACGGGTATATATAGCACGTCATCTGGCAGTGGGAGTGCAGCAAAGAGGAATACAGCTACAAATACGCCCTTCTGAAAGGTTCTAGCAAAGAACACTACGTTCTCCCTCATATTGCTCGGCAGTACGCGATGTACGCTTCTTCCAAGCAGGAACACTACAACCTTGCCGAGGGCTGCCCCTATACCGCCTGTAATAGCGACAGCAAGCTTGCTAATGGGGTCAGGGAGGATTGCCCCATAGCCAGCAATAACTACAAGGTATGGAGCGGTAATATAGGGTATGGCGTTAAATACGAACGAGATAATGAAGGAGGCTATTACAGGGCTGTAGCCTTTGGTTAGTGCTTCAACGATAGCGTTAACGTCAAACTCCATTTGGCCTCCTCTCCGTGCAGCGGGGCCAAGACACTCCTAGGACCCATAAGCTGGAAGGCCATGCTGTATTGGATGATCAGCAGCATTTAAGCAGTATTGCGCATAACTGTCTGAGGAGCAAGGTGTAAGAGGCTCCCACCCGTATACGTACTGGTTGGCGGGATGCAGACTGCAAACGCGGCTGAGCATTAGCCGTGCTGAGGCCCTCGATCGCTCGACCGCCGCATCATGATTTGGAGCTTCTTCCTAGCCTCTTCAAGAGTCTCCCTAATTCCTCGCCAGTGGCCGCCACGCCAGTATACCTGGCTACAGCCAGTACATACCCAGAACTCGTCATAGGCTTCGTAAACTCTTGGTGGAACCCTCCCTCTAACCTCCTCCTTAGAAGCAGGCCGGAGCGGGGCGTTGCAGAGCGGGCACCTACTCTGGTTAGGGTCAATACTCAGCTCTACACCGAACTTGAGGCTGAGTAGAGCCAGAGAATATGCTAGGTCCTCGCTGACCAGTACAGCCGTAAGACCTCGGCGTAAAGCGCGGCGATAGAGCCCTCTATCCCTGGTAACGACTATTCTCCCTGTTGTCGCTGCCTCCTCCAGTATGCGGGAGTCATGCCACCCCTTAGCGTAGACTGTATCGTAGCCTATCATTCTCAGCCAGCGCGCTAAGCTGCCTAGCATAGAGTCTACTATAAATCTAGGCCTTTTAAGTCTAGTTACCTGCCTCATTAAGTCCTCACCGCTAGCCACGAACGGAGTCGAGTGGTGCCCAGAGGAGAAGACGCGACACGGTCACGCCCTATATCTCGCTATGTGTCAGGTTGAATGGATAGCGGTAAAAATGAGGCATGATGCGTGGCTGCAATCGTATGTAGTTCCGCGGCGTACCTGCTAGCGGGCAGCTCTCATAGCTACTAGCTTAACCAGCTCGTTTAGCGTCACTATGCCTACAAGTCTACCCTCATGTACTACCGCTGCACCCTTGGATCTCTTCTCGCTCATCCGCTCAAACGCCTCAACAACGCTCGCATCGGGGCTTACGACTGGCGGACGCAGCCTCATAATGTCGTCTACTAAGAGGTGCTCAATACGCTCCTTACGGTACTTCTCAGGTACAATGTCGTGGAATGCTAGGAATGCGTCAGCGACCTCGTCCACTGTCACGTAGCCTACTAGCCGGCCCTCCTCATCGAGAACTGGTACGAAGAGGAGGTTGTAGCGTAATAGCACCTGCCTAGCATGTAGAACCTTGTTTGTTATCCTCAACACCTCAGGCACAGTTATCATTACATCTACAACCTTGACGTCGGGCAGCGAGGCTACAATCTTAGCTATCTCCCATCGCGTTACAAGGCCTACAGTCTCGTCATCCTCTACAACTGGCAGGCTACCAATGTTGTCCCCGACCATTACCTGGGCGGCTTCAACAGCAGATGCGTCGGGCCCTATAGTCTTAGGGTCTGGCGTCATAAAGCTTGAGACATGTAGCCTACCCGGCGTAACACTGCGTGTTCTAAGTGTAGCTAGCTTAACCATGATATCCTTCTTTGTCATGATACCTGCTAGGCGGCCCTCGCTAAACACTACGACACGGTCGCTGTCATAGCGCTCCATAATCCTTACGGCTTGTACAAGAGTCTCATTCTTCTCGACTGCCGGATAGTCGGTTAGCATTATATCGCGTACCTTAGCCGTAACAGTCATGTCTGTATCACCCCAGCTGCTGGGCTCCCTAGTAGTCTAGACTGCCTAGACTCCAGCTATCGCCTTGAGGATATTATGCTTGACCACTATCCCAACGGGAGTCTCGTCTTCTACCACTGGTACCGAGCTAAATCCGTGTCTCAACATTAGCTGTGCAGCAAGAGCTAGATCTTCGTCGGGCCCTATGGTTACGGGGCTTGGAGTCATAACATCCTGCGCGGTGAGCATCACATAGCTATACACGGGGCCCATACGCCCCTTCGGCAGCTCAGCAAAACGGCGTATAGGCTTAATCCTAGTCTTAGCCAGCATCGGCAGCTCGCTGAGAAATGCGATGTCGCTCGGTGCTATTATTCCGAGGAGTCTTTCGCCCTCAACTACGAGTACACGCTTTACAGGGCTATTGTAGAGGAGGTCGGCTACGTAGTAGATGCTATGCCATGGTGTGGCATCTGGAAAATCCGCCTCCATGTAGTCGCGCACCTTAAACTTGCCGCGGAGCTTCTCGGCAAACGCCCGGACGATATCGCTCTTAGTTATTATGCCTACAAGCTTGCCATCCTCGTCTACGACCGGTAGACCGCTAACACCATGTTTTATCATTAGTCTAGCTGCCTCTCTTAGTGAACGATTATCACGTATCGTTACGGGATCCCTAGTCATGATATCTGCTACAGCAATGTTTACGAGGGGTTTGCTTGAAAACCTTTCTGCGACAAGCCTGACAAAGTCGCTCATTGTGACTATGCCAACTGGCTTCTCGGCCTCATCAATAACTACAACTCTACCTATACGGTAGCGAAGCATAAGCCTACGTACATGGGCTAGATCGCTGTGGGGTGTTACAACAACAACTGGCGTAGACATGTAGTCCGATACACGGAAAGGCTCGGACATAACACATCGCCTATCTAGCTGGAGGGTATGATTTGTACGGGATGTGGATACGGAGAGAAAATACGAGCTTGGGTTAACTTGGTGCTATTGCAAGCGCGTAGAGTATGTCTCTCTCAGTTATTATTCCCGTCAGCTTCCCCTCCTCGACGACTAATAGGCTGCTAACACCCTTATCAATCATTAGCTTCGCTGCTTCACCCACGTCTGCGTCTGGGCTAATGGTTACGTAGTCATTTACGCCTACAATCTTAACGGGCGTAGCTAGGGCCTCTTCAACATTTCCTGTTTCAACAAAGGTGAATACCTCGTGGCTGCCAAAGAACCTAACTATGTCCTTTGCCGTTATCATGCCCCAGACACTGTTGTCTGCAACTATTGGCAGTCTACGCACACCATACTTAATCATTGTCTCCATGGCCTCTTTAAGGGTTGCATCAACGCTTATTGTTATCACATTAGTCGTCATTACTTCTGAGACCCTCCTACCAACAGTCTTCTCTGCCAGGTATCCTACGATGTCGTGCTCTGTTATGATGCCCCATATCGTCCCGTCGTGGTATAGGACTGGGAGTACCCCAACGTTCCGCGTAACCATTACCTCAAGTATCTTTGTAAGCTTATCATCTACGGTGACGTAGACTGGATTAGGGTTCATTATTGATGACACGTACTCCTTTAGTAGCGCTGCATATATGTTCCTACCATGCCTCTTAACCACTATGTCGTAGAGTTCGCCGCCGCCAAGATAGCTCACAGCATCCATAACGGTAACCATTCCCTCAAGTGTCTCCTTGTTAGGCACTATAACCGGCATAGCCCTCACATTATACCGTGTCATATCCTCTAAGAGCCGCAGGATAGTAGAGGTGCGCGTTGTAGTGTAGACGGGGCGTTTTGCCAGTAGCTTTGCCTCGCCCTCGTGCCGGTGTATCCTATCGCTAAAGTTCGGCTTCCCATCACTTCTAAGCCACCTAATACCTTCGGGCCTTCTTCTGGGAGGTACTACTGTACTCCTTCTCATAGCTGGGCCTCCCTCTTCAGCTGCCACTCCTAACCCAAAGAAGGTATACGTAACGAGATATTTAGCTACCTTGCTGTGAGCCAGGCGCGTACAATATCGCTTCTATCAACTACGCCAAGTAGACTCTCATCATCGTCCACGACATAGACTCTGCCAATATACCTCTCAACTATTAGCCGCGCAGCGCTCAGCAGCGGAACGGTAGGCAGCACTGTTACTGGCGGAGTAGACATCAGCTCGCGGACTAGTGGGCCCCGCCGGATACCGCTAGGAGACTCGAAGTCGGGTCGTGCGAATCCGCGAACTATGAGATCATGCTCTGCAATTACGCCTATCAGCTTGCCCTCCGAGACTACGGGTAATGCTGCAAACCTCTTAGACATCATTACCTGCCACACCTTGTACACAGGCGTAGTTGGTTCTACATAGACCACGTTCCTCTCCATGAACTCCTCCACGGGCTTCATAAGCTTCTCAGGCTCGTGATTTACAACATAACCGATAATATTCTCGAGACCAACGAGTCCTAGTAGTTTACCGGCATCATCCACTACGGGCGCATACCACTCATCGGTTTCAATGAGCCTATCTGCTAATTCCCTAGCGTCATCTGAGGGCCTGGCTACTATCTTTGGCTCGTCCATAATGTCTCTTGCAGTGAACTCAGTACGTGTCGATGATATGTAGAGGAGATTACCTCTACGTACAACACCTATGAGTTTTAACGTCTTCTCATCAGCTACTACTGGTATAACTCTTACGTAGTACTCGCGGATAATACGGCGCAACTCCCCAATACTCGTATCGGGAAGCGCATAGGAAGTCCTTGCAGAGAATACATCCGATACTAGGAGGGCCAGGTTTCACACCGTATAACTATATTAGATTTCTGAATGGGTGTAAAATAGGCTGTGTCGCTATGTTCAGATTGTTTCTTCCATGCTCTCTCTGTGGCGGAGGTATAGGACTTCAATGAGGCTTGGTGCTAGCCTCACTATGTCAGTCTTCGTTATTATACCCACGAGTCTACCTTGCTCATTAACTACTGGTAGGTGACCAATACCCTTTCTCTTCATATACTCTGCTGCAGCTGCTAGCGTTGCATCGCTGTATATCGTGACGGGATTGGTCGTCATAACGTCCCTAACGAGAGTCCTGGATGGGTCGAGACCCCTAGCTACAACTCTCCTAACGATGTCGCCCTCAGTTAGTATGCCCAGAATCGTGCCCTTATCATCGACGACGACTACGCTACCAATACTGTACTTGGCCATTTTTCTTGCCGCATCCACAACAGTGTCATCAGGCTTACAAGTTATAACGTTGGGGGTCATGACATCCGATATCTTTAGCTCCTCGGGAGCTATCTCAACCTCACTACTCAAGGATAATCCAGCCCCGCTGCTACACTGGCCGAGTTGGAAGGCCATGTAGTGCTGGATTATAGGTTTTGTAGTACTAGAGCCACCCTCTCCTCCTAGCCTCCTCTACTGCGGGCTCCCAGAGCCTGGCTGGCCTTCTATACCTTAACGCTTGTAGTAACCTCTCATTCCTCTTCTTGGCTTGCAGGAGCACCTCATTGGCAACGTTTACAGCGTGTTGTAGTTTCTCATCTTCCCCAACGATGACCGTGTCACCGTCTGCTAGCAGTATATCAGCCCGAATTCCCGTTCTAAGCTCTACTAATGGATGCTCAGAGGGTACAAGTATCCCGCTATGCTTAAAGCCTGCCTCACGTGCAGCCTCGAGGAGTATACGTGCCTCCTCAAGACTGTAGGTGTAGACATGGTATATGGGGCCTTGCACGCTTAACCAGAGCCTAGTACTCCACGGTCTCCCGAGAACAGCCCTAATCTCTTCCACAGTTACTGGTTCATGTTTCTTAAACACCGTCATGGTCTCCTCTTTAGCCCACGGGTATTTTGCGTCGATAACGGTTATTCTTCCCGAGCAGCTACTCTTGCTGTACGAGCCGGGCCTGAGAAAGAACTCTACAAGCACGTCGAGTATGTCGGTGTCAAGGTAGCCTATTTCGAGGTCCTCCCATAGCCTCCTCCAGGCCTCAAGCTTCTCCCTCTCCCAGACTGGATCCACGATGCGTCCCCAGGCACCGGTGGAGGCTGGGTTGGGACCCATATACCCGATATCCTTAAGCTTGATAAGCTTCCAGTAGCGTGGCCCCCAGTGTATCTTGGAGGTTATAGGATAGGAGCTATCGGGGTGTAACGGATATGGGTGCGCTGCTTGAAAAGCTAAAGCCTATGAGCCCTGGCCAGGAGGAGATGCTCAAGGCCCTAACCAGTGATGAGTACGAAATAGTGGGGCTCTTTGGCCCGACCGGTAGCGGTAAGAGCCTCTTCAGCGTACTATATGGGATCGATGCTGTCCTTGAGGGTAAGTACCGAAGGCTAATCATATCAAGGCCGGTCGTTGATGTAGTGACGGGTAAGGAGCTAACAGCGCAGGAGCTAGGGCCACAGTACTATGAGATAGCATCGGCGTACCTACGCGACATACTGGCAGGCTTCATAGAGTGGGGCGAGGTCGAGAAACTAATAAGAGATGGTAAGATAATTTTTGCTGATACCCACTACCTACGCGGCAGGACATTTGACGACTCGATAATCTTCCTCGACGACTCCCAGAACATACCGCCAGAAAGCAGCGTAGAGATACTAATGAGGATTGGTCGCAACAGCAAGTTCATCATTGCTGGCGATCCAGTGTTCCAGAAACCTCATGGTGTTGAGAGAGATGGTGCCACTGTGATGAGGGAGGTTCTGCTCGGCGAGGAAAACGCTAAGGTCGTAGATCTAGGCTTGAAGGACATTGTTAGACCCGGCGCTAGGAGGGGTATAAGACTCCTCATAGAGATGAGGATGAGGAACCGCCCACTAAACGAGGTTGAAAAGAAGGTTATTGAAGCTGCTAGAATCTACGCTCCTGACTCCGATGTTATAACGGTTGTAGAGTTCATTGATGCCAAGAAGCAGTTTGAGATAACAGCAGAGCACGTACCCGACGCCCTCGTAATAGTCAAGGAGGGTTATCTGGGCAGGCTAGTGGGCCGCGGAGGCGAGCGGATACAGAAGATAGAGCAGGACACAGAGCTAAGGCTGAGGGCTGTAGAGCTAACACTAGACTTCACCAACATCATAAGGGCTGTCCATCCAGTAAGCTGGATATACAAGCACATAGTGGATGTAGACTTCCAGGGTCCATACCTAGCAGTAAAGGTTAGGAGCGATGAGTTTGGCGCATTTGTCGGTCAGCGCGGCTTCCACGTAAAATTCATAGACGCTGTGTTCAGAAAGCTGCTAGGCGTCGGTGTGAGAGCGTACGAGGTCACAGAGGAAGAGGAGGCAGGTCGTAGGAGGAGGAGACGCTAGCCTCTACATCTCCATCAAAAGCCTTTCAAGAGGTTATTTTTAGCAGCTTCGGCCCCTCGGGGCGGGTCGACGGTTGCCACAACTCCAATTCCATCGTGACCGCAGGCTCGAGCAGCTTGTGAGGCGGCTCATAGAAGCTCTAGGCCTAGACTACATAGACCCAGAGCGAGTCTACATAGTGTTTAGCCGTGGCTCGAGATCCCTGGCTCACGCACGCATCTGGGGGCTACCATCACCGTTTGTCAAGCTTGGCTTATGTGAGCCCATGTATGTCATCGAGATAGTTTCAGAGAACATTCTTAGGCTTAGGAGTTGCGAGGATATAGTTGGAGTTTTGGTGCATGAACTTCTCCACATACCGAGAACGTTTAGTGGTGGACTGAGAAGTCATGGTGACTGGGCTCGACGAAGCAATATTAGGAGGCTTGTAGCGAGGCTCCCAAGGCAGCTGGTAGAGGAGCTGTGTAGTATCGTTGTGCGTGGAGCTAGTAGGGGAGAATAGTCCATGGCGAAGATATATGTGTTAAAGGAGCCCAGAAAGGATAGAGCCTGGAACATCTACATGCTCCGGGAGGCTGCCAGGCTGAAGAAGTGGTTTGACGGCATCTACTACAGTTCAAAGCTCAAGAGACTACTAGCAGTATTCCGGCCTACACCTGGGACCCATGTAAACCTCCTAGTCTTCGAGGAAATGGGTGAGAGCGTTCTACGCGACACATATCGGATGGAGTGTCCGAGAGGATGCAACCGGTGCTGCGTATTCCGTAGTGGCGCCTTCATGATAGAGAATGAGGTTAGGCAGCTACCACCCGAGCTTCGTGAGAGAGTGTTGAGGCAGCCGAGCGAGATTATTCGCACGCCTGGAGGCCCCGTGAGAATATATAGACTTGACACGGAGGCAATGGGCCGCTGCATATTCTTCGATGTCGAGAGGGGAGAGTGTATAATTGAGAGGTATGGTAAGCATTTGAAGCCAATAGTGTGTCTCCTAACCTATTGCACAGTATTCGCTACGAGGAACGGCAAGCTATACCTCAAAACAGGCTATCGGAGCCTACCTGATGGCCGTGTGGAGATGTTCTACCGGGAGGTTAGTGATAAGGAGTGGAACCGTATGATTGCACGTATGGGCGAGGTTTGGAGGCGCTACCGTAGAGTCTACCTATCTAAAATCCGTGAGGAGGAGGAAACTGCTAGATATGCATCACAGCAGCCTCGCTAGACGTTGTGGCACGCGTTGGAGCCTCGTCAAGATATTCTGGCATCGTGGCGTACGGTCTGCGGCGCTTCTTCATAACCTTCTCAACAGCTGCTAGGAAGTCTTCCATCATTACTACCCTCCTGCCGGCACGTAGAGCGTTGTAGCCAGCCTCCATCACTATAGCCCTTATATCGGCGCCGGTAGCACCTTCAGTGATCTTTGCGAGGTAGGCAAGGTCTACGTCCTCGCCGAGCTTCATGCGGCGGGTATGTATTCTGAATATCTCGAGCCGCCCCTTCTCATCAGGTGGCGGCACGTAGATTAACCTGTCAAACCTGCCCGGCCTTAGCAGTGCCGGGTCAAGTATGTCGATACGGTTGGTGGCTGCGATGACCTTTACGTCGCCTAGGGGGTCGAAACCGTCTAGCTCTGCTAGGAGTTGCATTAGCGTTCTCTGTATCTCCCTCTCACCACTCGTCCCTAGATCAATCCTCTTGGCTGCAATGGCGTCTATTTCGTCTATGAATATTATTGATGGCGCCTTGCGCCTCGCAAGCTTGAAGACCTCCCTTACAATCCTTGCGCCCTCACCGACGTACTTGTGGACAAACTCTGATGCTACAACACGTATGAAGGTTGCATTGGTCATGCTTGCAACAGCCTTAGCGAGTAGTGTTTTGCCACATCCGGGAGGCCCGTAGAGCAGTACGCCCTTTGGAGGCTCTATGCCTAGTTCACGGAATAGCTCAGGCTTCTTTAGCGGTAGAATTATAGCCTCGTATAGCTCCCTCTTTTGCTCCTCTAGCCCACCAATATCGTCGAACGTGACCTTGGGTCTGTCAACAACCTCCATAGCCTTTACGTAGGGGTCCTCGCGCTCCGGTAGAACCTCAACTATTGTAGATCCACGCTGGTTTAACGCTACATAGGCTCCAGGCACTAGTTTTGACACGTCAACATTTGATGAGACGTTTACCACTAGGTTTGGTCCAGTACTACTCTTCACCACGACCCTGCCATCGGGGAGCACACTGAGTACAACAGCCTCGATGAGCGGTGGGCTTAGCAGCTTGTCAACCTCTATGCGGTAGCGGCGTAGCTCACGGCGCAGCTCTGAGCGTTCAGCTTCTAACTCGCGAACCCTGCGCTCAAGCTGTTGAATATACTTCCGGAGGTAAGCCTCATGGTCATTGGCGTCGCTGTACTGCATACTCTAGCGCCACCATGCACCTATATTAGAGATAGGATGAAGCCTAAATAATGGTTTGCGGCTCGTAACTACACTGGTGATACTAGCCCCTTGACAGCACAGAGGAGGACTACACCACTCTACTGTGAGATGTGCGGCGCCCCGATAACGGGTAGGGCTTACCGTATAGTCGTTGAAGGCACTGAAATGATGGTATGTGAACGTTGCTACAGCCGCTACATGGAGCGCTCAATGCGTACGGGGACAGATGAGCCTCTACGCTATCGCCTCACTACAACCCGACGAACAACACAGCCAGCCCCTAGAGAGCCGGCGGCATCAGCAGTGCCGGCTCTGCGGAGGCAACAAGCGAGGAGGCCAGCGGCTCTCAGGAAGAGAGAGACAAGCCTAGGTGTTGTTGAACGCTACGAAGTGGTTGAGGACTATGCTGAGAGAATTAGGAGGGCTAGGCAGCGCCTCGGCCTAACCCAGCGCGAGCTAGCCCAGAAGGTGAGGGTCGGCGAGAACGTTATCAAGAGGATTGAAGCTGGCACACTAGTACCGCCAATAGATCTTGCTAGGAGGCTAGAGAGGGTTCTCGGCGTAAAACTGTTGGAACCAGTGGTCGAGGAAGAGCTGGAGGCAAGCCCCCGCTCTAGGAGGGACGAGTTCTACCTAACGTTAGGCGATATAGCCGAAATAAGGGAGGACTAGGCTCCAAGATGTTGTGGAGGTTAGCTTGCCAGGGTGGGTATTGAGGCATGGCTAAGGTTGCTGTTTGGAAACCATCAATACTAGTGCTGCCCCGTGGTCTCGCACGATGGGAGGTTAGGGAAGCCTATGTGCTAGCTGAAACTGCAGGCTACCGCGTCGTAGATGTCCTCTACTACCGCCGTGTTTCCAGCTCCAAATTGCTAAGCGATGCAAAGCTTGAGGAGTTGGCTGAGAAAGCCAAGAGTCTCGTGGGCAACGAGTATGCAAGGATAATAGTCTACGACAACCTCAAACCAAGAGAGTATTTTAGGATAGTAAAGGCAACCGGTGTAAACACAATAGATAGGACAATGCTCATTCTCGAAATATTCTCGCTCCACGCTGGTAGCCGCGAAGCAAAGCTCCAAATAGAGCTTGCAAGGCTTAGGCATGAACTGCCTCTGGTCCGTGAAGCAATCAGACTCTCCAAGCTGAAAGAACTCCCTGGATTTCTAGGCCCTGGCGGCTACGCTATTGATGCATACTACCGCTACATGGTTTCCCGCATAGCAAAAATCAAGCGTGAACTGCGAGAACTACGTCGTCGCCACGAGATTGAGAGGAGTAAGAGGAGGAGCGCAGGCCTACCACACATAGCCATAGTGGGCTACGCGAGTGCCGGTAAGACCTCGCTTTTCAACGCCATAACCGGCTTACAGAAACCCGTCGGCCCCGAGTACTTTACAACAATAACACCTAAGAGGAGGGCAATAAGCTTCAATGGACTGCGAACAGTCTTCATAGATACTGTAGGCTTCATAATGCGTATCCCACCGGAGATAATAGAAGCGTTTCACTCAACACTAGAGGAAGCTGCTACAGCCGATGTGATACTATATGTTGTGGATGTTTCAGAGCCGGACACAGTTATTGCCGAGAAGCTTGACGAGGGGCTTCAGACGCTGAGGAGAATAGGTGTAATAGATAAACCCCTAATCATAGCAGCTAACAAGATAGATCTCGTTCCCCAAGAGGACATCGAGAGGCTCACAAGGCTACTAGAGGGTGCGGCATCAACCCTATACCCCGCCCTGGAAGCTGTGATACCGGTATCCGCAAAGACGGGTGCTGGGGTGGCTAAGCTGCTATGTCGTATAGCCACCCTGCTAGCAGGTACGAAAGGGTCTACGTGTTGAGGATAGGTCACAGACCCGAACGAGATAAGAGGATTACTACACATGTAGGGCTTGTAGCTAGAGCTTTTGGCGCTAATGGATTCATTTTAGGTGATACATGTGACGAGAAGGTAATGGAATCGCTGAAAGATGTAATCGACCGCTGGGGCGGCAGCATGGAGTTAGCTTGTGGTGTCAACAGTAGACGCTATGTGCTAGAATGGAAGCGGGCTGGAGGCGAAGTCATACACCTAACCATGTATGGACTCCACGTAGACGACGTTATAGAGGAGATTAAACGTAGCAGTAAACCTAAACTCATAATCGTCGGAGCCGAAAAGGTGCCTCCATTCTTCTACGAGTATGCCGACTACAATGTTGCGATTGGACATCAGCCTCACAGCGAAGTTGCAGCTCTAGCAATATTTCTCCACAAGCTTTATGAGGGTAAGGAACTCTACATAGACTTTCCTAGAGCAAAACTACGCATAGTTCCGTCTGCCAGGGGCAAAAAGGTAGTAAGCCGAGAAGCCTGATATTTAACCATAAGGGGGGCCTAGGAATGAGTAGCGAGATTGAGAAGCTCTTCACATTTGTCGAAAAGCTTGTAGACAGTGATGCAAGAAAGGTTTTTGAAGCCCTTTACGAGGCTGGGGAAGAACTATCAGAGGCTGATATAGCTACTAAGACAGGGTTAAAGCTAAATGTTGTAAGGAGAGCACTTAATAGCATGGCTGAAAAGGGCCTTGTGGTCTATCGTAGGCAGAAACATCCGCAGAAAAACAAGCTCGTATTCTACTGGAGAATAAACTATGAGGGATTGCCATCGATAATAGAGTCTAGGAAGCGCGCAGCTCATGAGAAGCTCCGAACCCTACTAGAGAAAGAGGAGTCCGTTCATTACTATGTGTGCCCACGTGATGGGACAAGGTATACGTTTGAAGAGGCGCTCGACCACGAGTTCATATGTCCGCGTTGCGGCTCAATGCTTGTTCTTGATGAGGAGCGTGAACTAAGAATACAGATTCTCAAGCAGTACATAAAGATGTTGGAGGATGAGCTTGGTGGAGCTAAGGCTAGTTGACCTATTTTCTGGTGCTGGAGGCTTTGCAGAGGGGTTTAGGAGGGCTGGCTTCCGTATACTACTTGGTGTAGACAACAATCCGGCCGCCATAAGGAGCTTCAAGGCCAACTTCCCCGAGGCTGTAGCCCTGGCCATGGACATCCAGGAAGTTACGGGTAAGCTCATTGAGAGTCTCGTAGGGCCCGTGGATGTGGTCATAGGTAGCCCTCCCTGTGAGCCCTATACCGGTGCCAACCCAAGGCGCATGAAGGATCCTATAGACAGGCTCTACCGGGATCCTGCGGGTCAGCTTGTACTCCACTTTGCCCGGATAGTCGGGGAGCTTAAGCCGAAGGTATTCGTTATGGAGAACGTGCCGGCAATTATGGACGTAAAGGATGAGCTTGAAAAGATATTCCGTGAGGCTGGCTACAACCGAATATACTTTAACCTGCTCAAAGCGGAAGACTATGGCACACCGAGTCATCGTCTAAGAGTATTCATATCAAACATACGCATCAAGCCGAGACCCCACCGTAGGAGGATAACAGTTGCAGAAGCCCTAAGGGGGCTCCCCGAGCCTGGAGCTGAAATAGTGCTAAACCATGAGCCTCCAAGTATGAGTCCTAGGAAGGTTAAGCGTATCGCAAGGCTCCGCTGGGGGCAAGCTCTCATATACTACGAGGGTGCTGAGGGTAAGCGACTGCCAAACCTCATAAGGCTTGACCCTAGGAGGCATGCTCCAACGGTACTCGGCTCAAGCCGCTTCATACACCCCTATGAGGATCGATTCCTCACCGTCAGAGAACAAGCTAGGCTAATGGGGTTCCCTGATAATCATGTCTTTCTGGGTGGCCGCGACGAGCAATACAACCAGGTTGGGGAGGCTGTACCGGTACCGCTGGCTGAGGCTATAGCATGGGAGGTTAGGCGGTACCTTGAGAAATCCTTGCAATAGGATACAGTATTAATGCTGCTTCGGCGATAGGACCAAGACGGGACCGTGTATTTGCCGGGTAGATGGCATCTCCTAGTCCTGCAACGTCTTTTGAGGGCGCCGGGTCTATGCCACCAAATACAAGCATGATCCTACCCTTCCTCTCTAGCAGTTTTGATGCATACTCCTCGGGCACCACGGGCTCGCCATAGTCGCGTGAGACTACGACAACGTGGTCTGGCTTAAACACCTCTATGGCCTCCTTGACTGTGCCTAGTATTGTAAAGCTTGCTCCAAGCTTTAGCGCTAACCTTGCAACCTCGGGTATGCCGCTTGAAGCGGCAGCTCCCATAGACTTTCGTGGCTATGAGTACACGGAGTCCTAGTCCATAGACTAGTTTTGCGAAGTCAATTAGTCTTTGTGCGCTTGACACATCGTGGATTACGACTATGATGTTGTCCGTCATGCTTTCACCCGCTTAGAGACTTAGCCGCGCGGGAGGTGGTAGGGGCTCAGTACTTAAAGGCGTCCACATCCCCGGGTTTCGGCGAGTACAGCCCTCAGCATAGCCCGAGTTAGTCAACAGTGTGAACCCAAATAATAGGAGTTACCAGCATAAATCATTCTACTTGAGTAGCAGTGTAGGTGGATAGTGTGGCACGCATAGTTGCCCTACGCCTTCCAGACGACATATACCGAGAACTTGAAAGGAAGGCTAGGCGGCTCGGCTACAGCCTAGTCTCTGACTATCTCCGCGACATAGTGTTCCGCGAGCTTGGGTACAAGGAGGAGAGTATAAGGGTTACACTAACTGATGTTGAGCGCATAGTTGAAGAGAAGCTTTCAAGGCTAGGCTCTGGACTTAATGTTGATAAACTCGTTGCTAGGCTTGAGAGGAGGCTGCAGGACCTAGTAAACCCGTGGACCGCTAAGGTAGACCAGTTGTCTGCAAGGCTTGCAGAGGTTATTGAGAGAATTGAACAACTCGAGGTTAGGATTAAGAGTGTAGAGGATGAGACACGATCGCTACGCGAAGCGCTGCAGAACCTTCAGCAGACTAGAATGGTTACCGAGCGCCGTGAACAAACAGTTGCTAGGCAACTACGCCGCCGCTCAGCTATTGAGAGGCTTAGAGAGCAGGGTGTAGTATTTGAGCACGAGGTGCAGTGGCTGCGGGATAGGGATGCATTCTTTGAAAGGTTACGCCGTGAAGGTGCAATAATACTTGATGTTGGAGGGGAAAGGGTTGCTGTTGACCCCGAATTCTGGGAAAACTTTAGGGATAAGGTTGAGAAGTTGCCTACTGCAAACGATGACGAGGTGAAACTGCTGCTTACAGAGCAGCAGTACGCCTTGTTCAAAAAGCTCAAGGAGGCTGGCCTCATATACTTTGACGCTACGAGGAGGACATGGAAGTTCGTGGGAGAAGTTGGTGGAAGGTAAAGGGCCTCAGAGCCAAGTCACTCCCCATCAATGCTATTAGAGGCGTCGGTCGCTGGCGTACTCTTCATAGGCATGTAGGGGGCTCCCGAGGGGCGAAACTCCTCATAGAGTTATAGTCTCTCGGCTCGGCTGTAAGGCGTCACAGCCCCCAAGTGGTTGGTTAGAGAGCATTGACAACAGCCTTATAGTTTCCAGCTCTCAAGGTATTGTTTCTGTTCTTCTGTCAGCTTGTCAATCTCTATGCCCATAGCTTTGAGCTTTAGTCTTGCTACCTCTTCGTCGATCTCTCTCGGTACATTGTATACTTTGGGTTCTAGCTTTCCACGGCTCTTGACGAGATATTCCACGGAGAGTGCTTGGTTTGCAAAGCTCATATCCATGACTTCGCTTGGGTGTCCCTCGGCAGCCACGAGGTTTACGAGCCTTCCCTCAGCTAGTAGGTATATCTTTCTTCCATCGGCTAGCGTGTACTCGGTTACGTAGGGTCTAACCTGCCTCTTCGAAACTGCTAGCTCCTCCAGGTCCGGCACCCATATCTCCACGTTGAAGTGGCCAGCATTGGCTAGTATCGCGCCATCCTTCATTACCTCGAAGTGTTCGCGACGGATAACCTTCTTGTTACCAGTGGCAGTTATGAATACATCGCCTATCTTTGCCGCCTCCTTCATTGGCATGACTTCGAAGCCATCCATTACTGCTTCGAGCGCCTTTATGGGGTCAACCTCTGTGACTATGACACGTGCACCCATGCCACGTGCACGTATAGCTATACCCCGTCCAACCCAGCCATAACCTGCAACGACGACCCTCTTGCCTGCAAGCAGTATGTTTGTAGCTCTCAGTATCCCGTCTATTGCGCTCTGGCCGGTACCGTAGCGGTTGTCGAACATCATTTTGGTTTTTGCATCATTGACCGCTATCGCGGGGTACTTTAGCACACCCTCCCTCTCCATAGCTCTAAGTCTTATGACGCCTGTTGTTGTCTCCTCCGTGCCGCCCCAAACCCTTGCAGCGATGTCAAGGTATTCCTTATGTAGTGTAGCGTGTAGGTCTCCTCCATCGTCTATGACTATGTTTGGCTCCCAGGATGCAATCCAGCGTATGCAGTCAAAATACTCGTCCTCACTCATGCCGCGCCAAGCACAGACCTCGATACCTTCCTCGCTTGCTAGTGCAGCAGCTACATCGTCCTGTGTGCTTAAAGGATTGCTAGCTGCAAGTCTTACTACAGCGCCGCCAGCAACAAGTGTGCGTACTAATGCAGCAGTCTCCTTGGTGACGTGTAGTACGGCTCCAACCCTGATACCGTTAAGTGGCTTCTCGGCAGCAAATCTTTCACGGATAAACTTGGCAACTACAGGCATATGCTTTTCTGCCCATTCGATCTGAAGCCTGCCCCTATCAGCAAGTTCGGGATGCTTTATCTTGCTAGCCACGCCTAGCCACCCAGCAGACACCGAAGAGGAAACCGCGGTACTTGAAGCCTCTTCTCCGACGCTCTAAAAGCAGTAAGCAATTGTAAACAATACAGAGGGAGGATTACGCTGTCGGATTCTGTGTGAGACAGGAGCTGACAACTAGGGAGTAGTGTGTTAGGGGTGCGTGGTGGGCCCGGGGGGATTTGAACCCCCGACCTCCGGGTCTCTCCCTCTCATCCCGTTTTCGACAGACCCGGCGCCTGGACCGGAGGTGCCGGTCTGGAGCCCGGCGCTCTGCCTGGCTGAGCTACGGGCCCACCCTATTCATCTCTGGGCCCACCACGCCGCTCATCCCCGCCCCGGTGGGCGGGTCTGCCGGGGGTTCATCCACGTGTGGAGGTTATGGTTGGGGGTTAATTACCTTGATATTCGCTGCAAGTTATTGGGCATATCGTGCTGGGGCATGATAGTAGTGCTAGGCTGCGCAATGCTAGTGATACCGTTTTAGCATGTACTCCCAGCTTTTCAGCTATCATGCGTATACAGTTCTTCATGTGCCAACATTGTGCAGCATCTAAGCCAGCATTCTCAAGCTCAGCTTGTACTCTGCAAGCCAGATTTATGGGTATTTGGTATGCACGTATACCCCTCGATCTAATATAGCTGAGTACAATAACTCCATTGCCGTATGCCACAAATTTATTACTCGACCTAGCGACAACCTCTATCCAATCGAGCATCTTGCGGCACGTAATGGTATAGCCGCACTCAGCCCTCTCAACGAGCCCACGTCTCGCTAGTGCCCACATAACCGATTTTGCAGTCTTTGCTGGCACTCCTAGCAGTTTCGCTAGATCCTGGACTAGGATACAATGCCTCGTATACGTGTAGAATAGTGGTGGAATTGTCCAGAGGAGATCATGCTGTAACCCACTATTGCAAACCAAGGATTCACCGCCTGTAGCCAGCTGAGGAGGAGGGTGGTGGGCCCGGGGGGATTTGAACCCCCGACCACCCGGTTATGAGCCGGGCGCTCTACCGGGCTGAGCTACGGGCCCGACACATCCATGTATTGTGGTAGGAAGTTAGGGTACTGGTGTTTATCAATTTAACGCTACCTGGCCCACATTCTAAGTGTACTACACTGAAGGGGGCTTTCGTGGAGGAAATGTTCTCGGATACGTGGTAGCACCCTGGCCATAACGAAATACCGTTATAGCGTATAGCAATAAGGTATTACGCCGATATGTTGTGGCAATATCGTCATACTATACCTAAGCCCACAACTACATTCCTGGAACAGCGAGCAGTGGGGTGTGTTGGGTTGGCGTGTGAGAAGCCTGTTAAGGTTCGTGACCCTACTACTGGTAAGGAGGTAGAGCTGGTACCAATCAAGGTGTGGCAGCTAGCACCCAGGGGTAGGAAGGGCGTCAAGATAGGCCTATTCAAGAGCCCCGAAACAGGCAAGTACTTCAGAGCCAAGGTACCAGACGACTACCCAATCTGCAGCTAAGCCTAGGGAGTGATGTAGATCTTCTTCTCCCCCAGTATTTTTTTCCCCACAAGCATTTTGGGTTGCTCCTCTTCCTTCTATCCATACCTCATGTTGATAATGTAGCCAGATGGGTTTGAGTTATTCGTGTTGGAGGATTGGGAGAGGGAAGGGATTGTGGCGCCGCCGGGTGGATTCGAACCACCGACCACCGGGTTAACAGCCCGGCGCTCTACCCGCTGAGCTACGGCGGCATCTGCACCGGCGGCCATGTTAGTCGGTTTCTAAGTGATATATGGGGGTTATCAACTTTATTCTGTTAGGATTGTGGTGTCTATGGGTTTTATCGGTGTGGTCACGTGTTGTAAGTGGCTGGGCTTGACTGTAGATGCAGGTGTTTTTGCTCATAGGCATTCTTAATTTTGATTGAGGGTTGCGGCGTTGTAGTGAACTGTATTGCTTGCTTTAGCCATATCCAGTAGTGTCATGTCCGTTCACTGTAGGTAGTACTATGTTCAACATGCTAGAGGGGGATTCGGAGCATAGCGTGTTTAAGGGGACAATTTTTAACTCCGGCCTCCATAGCTGTGTGTACGTGGAGTGGTGGGAGTATGCTGTTACCACCCCTGACTCTAGAAGCTAGGGTTCCAAGGAGGTTTAAGGAGCTGGCAGCTGCAGCTCAGGGTAAGCTTGGCGGCATTTCGGGTCTCATAGAGTTCTATAAGGACATGCTGGCAGGTGCTGCTGAGCCAGGCCAGGAGCCTAAGAGGATTAGCGATAATGTTGGCGGCCATTGTACGTGTTGAGATGCTAGGCGAGAAGTATGTTGCACTAAAGAACTTTGGTATGAACGACCTACTCTACTACCTAAGAATGTTACAGAGCTTCGGCCTGGTAAAGGTTATCGCGTATAGCGAGGCTCCAAGGAGGCTCAATGATGTTGCTCTGCAGAGGACCTTGCTGGGCGACCTGGTATTCAAGGCGGCCGGCAGACCTGAAGCAGCAACAATGCTCGGCTTCTACATGGGCGTAGTATTTGACACACCTGCACGCCACGTACTATTCGTTGGAAGCAACGCAGAGAGCATTATAGACATAGCTCTTGACGAGAAGTTCAAGAAGGCTTACGCCTACAACATGGTGCTTAGCGGGCAGGTACTGCTTAGGGCCACAGCTGAGCAAATGCTTGCTGGAGGCAGGGGTCGGCCATGGTATGAGCCATTTAGCGATCTAAGCGGCATAGTTGCCCTACTTGGTGCACTACAAGTTGCTAAGATAAGGCCATCGCCAGACAAAATCTTAGGCATTAGGATCCTAAGCAAGATAAAGAAGCAGGTACTAAAGCTAGTCGACCCGTACGGCGACTACATGCTCGCTCGCGGCACGCTAGTACTCGAGCTGGACCACATAATTAATGAGAGGAAGGAGGACCCACTAACCGGGCTAAAGTACGACAAGCTTGGTGTTGGCGCTAATGATGTAAGCTGGTTCCGCGGCAAGATACCAAGCAGAGCCTATACAGCGCTCGAGGCAGTAGTGAAGTCCGTCAAGGAGAAGCGCGAAGAGATACAAAAGGAGTTCAACGAGCTATTCAACCTAACATTTGGCTTCACAAAGCAGGGCTAACCAAGGCAATAATAGCTCCATACGCTAATTACTTGTTTTTGTTTTTTAAACAAGCAACCTGTATTTCCTTCAACTTTAGCCTCATCACGGCAACCTAGTTGCCCCCCAGCTTACTGTATTCAATGTGTATAGTTTCGCTCAACACAGATACTTAGTGCTCTCCTATGTGTTGCGTGACTAGGGTACACTCGGTGATTTTGCGCAGGTTTGCTAGGTTTAGAACCGACATTAAGCTACGTAGTATTATACCTCTAGCTGGTAGCTATGCCAGGGCATTTAGGGAAAAGCAGTATGTTGTGAGCAAGATTGGGCCATCTCTCTTCTTGGAGGTGTTTGAAAGTAATGATAGCGTAGCGGTTATACCATTACCCGTCGAGGCTGGAATGGAGGGCAGCTTAGCTTACATAGGCTCAGCTGGGTTGACAGAGCTACGCTTTGACGAGTTTTTATCGCCTGTTGGGAAGTGCCGAATAAGCATGGGGGGTTCTAAGAGTAGTATTGTACGTGGTATACATGTTGTAGTAGCTATGTCACGTCGCATCCTCGGTGGCGAGTTATACGTCTATAACCGTGGGTTTAATTGTGACATCTTTGATAATATTAGGTTTTCAAAGGTTATAGGTAGTGTTAGGAGTCCGTGGCTTCTCTCAATTGTTTACCGTCGAGGAAATGACACATATATGCTCTTTGACTCGCTGATAACGTATACTCACATTAAGCTCCGGAGGCAACCCAAGAAGATTTCCGAGGGGCTTGGCGTAGTTGTGCTATATTATAATGAGTATATGACTATTGTTAGTCCTGTGGGTAGTGTTGTGGAACTGCCTGCATCAAATGATAACTTAAGACCGATAGGATATAGCGGTGAGGGCTATGTGTATCTCTACGACGTTTCAAGCAGGATGCTATACATGGTCGATAGTGGTGGTCTTGTAGAGCCAGCTGCATCATGTAGAGATATAAAGTATTTCTTAACAGTTAAAGGTCATGGAGTAGTTGTATGTGACGGGATAAAAGTGTTTGGTGTGGATAATGAGAGGCTTGCCATGAAACTTCTAGGACTACTCAGTAGTAACAATACACTAGTTGTACATCCCTATATAATTCATGTAGATGATAATGACAAGCTTGTCATAGCCGAGGCTGCAAATGGTACTGAATCATATATAGTCATTGATTTCGACGGATACACTAGCTACCTTACCACTAGGCATGATATATTAACTAGGCTTTCTGTTGAGGATGGAGCAGAAGTCATAGACTGCTGTATGTCTGGCCCACGCATTAAAACCGCCCGCTATCTTAGAATTGAGGGCGGCTGCTTTTTCCTCAGTGATGGGCGTTGCGTTAGTGGGCTTGTTGAAGTTGTTATTGAAGATTATCCCTTGATACGTGGTGATAGCGGTGTTGGGCCATTACCTTTGCTTTGTAGTAACAGTTTATGCGTTAAGCCTATACGGTATGAGGCTTCCGGTACAACGCTAAGAACGTATTTTCCGGCTAACCATAATCTCCAATCCAGCTCTACACTCGTTATCGGTGACGTTGAAGCTAGGCTTAATATACTAAAACATGTAAAGCTTGAGGTTAAGCCTAGAGTGGTAAGGGTAAGGCCTATAGATGTAGGGGTATGTGAGGCTAAAGTAAGCTATAGGCTTTCTGGGTTTAGTAGCTCTGTTAGGGTAGACGTTCTCCCGCCAAGCTGTGCTATATTGTTGCGCGAGCATAGGTTGACAAGGGATGATAACGGGTATGAGTTATCGCTAACGATCCGCTGGAACCGCAATTCCAGTTTAGCGGGAGGGGCTAGTATATGTGCAATTCCGCTGTTGCTTAAGGCTTGGGATATACCTGTACCAATATTAGTGGAGCAGAAATTTACTGAGCCACACTACGCTAAGCTAGCACGCGTTGAGGTCTACACGGATAATTCTGCTGAGCTTCTCAAGGCTGTTGCCGTCGACGACGGATATATCGTTGCGAGAATTAACGATGAGACATTTATTGTTAAGGGGCAGCTCGCGATAAGACTTCCGTCAGGCAATATAGCTCTTAGTTTGGAGCATGCAGGGGGCGTTGAGACTTATAGGTTCAAAATACCAGCTAACCCGGCCATCAATGTAAGTGTTAGGGACGACAAAATAATAATTGAATGTATAGACTATTGCCTATATTCATGTGGCCTCAAGGCAGGAGGTAGTAGGCACTTCACCATAAATATTGAGGACCTAACGTACTGTAATGTTGTGACATATACTTCGCGTGGAAGAAAAACCTACAGTGCAGCAGAGATAGTGGAGGCTATACTTCGCCTAGCGGTGCGCTCGGCAAGTCTACTGGCTAAAAGCTCTAAGCTGCTCAAGCACGTATGACCTTATATCATGGACTGTTGGAAGCTCCTTGATGATTTCTCCGTTCTCCATAACCTTTTCTAGCAGAGGTTTAGGCTTACTGCCGTCAGGACAGCTTGGTGGCTTGGCATCCCATGGTACAATGTAGTCTTCGAGTAGTCTACACCTATACACTTGCTTAAATCCTGGCAGCTTGCCACGCTTAGCTATGGGTTCCCATTTATCTCCACGCCGTACCTCAACAATATCCATACTTATGTCTATGCTCGGTGGAAACGCTATTGAGGTTCCGACACCAAACCCATCAACGATATCCCTTAGCTCTCTCACCTCATCCTCGTCTAGGCCGCCGCTAACAAATATCTTGACATGCCTAAATCCGTTAATGTCTAGTGTCCATCTAACCTCTTGAACTATCTTTCTCATATTGCCCCTTCTACTACTTGGCGTATCAAGCCTAACCCCATACAGTCTGGAGCCTAGAGCCTTAGCAGCCATTAACGCCTCTACGCGTTCATCGTAGAAAGTATCTGTAAGCGCTATCCGCGGCACAGTTTCATCAACAACTTCGTCAAAGGCTTTCCATGCTTTAACCTGGTCACCGAACACTATTATCAATGCATGAGGCATAGTGCCTGTAGGCTTTACTCCAAGGAACCGCTCGGACATAATGCCCGAAACACCGTCACAGCCACCTATATACGCGGCTCTATCAGCCATTGGTGCTATTGCGGGATGGAGCGCTCTAAGGCCGAAGAACAATACCGTCCTATCGCCGGCTGCAAGTCGTATTCTTGCAGCCTTAGTGGCGATACTCGTTTCGTGCCTTAAAACACCGAGGATAGCTGTTTCAAGCTCAGCAAACTCACAGTAAGGCCCCTCAATAACCATGAGAGGTTCCATAGGTTTAAAGAGTGTTCCCTCGGGCATTGCATAGACGTTGACGCGTCTCCCCCTAAGAATTGCGAGAGCCTCCTCTAGCCCTGCAAAAACTGCCCATTCATATCCTCTTGGCAGACTATAAGCATGTAATTCCGCACGAACGTATGTATCACAGAGCCCCTTAGCAGCAAGTACCTGCCTAGTCCTAACAAAGTAAATATCTGTAACAGCACCACTCCGAATAGAGTCCGCATCAGCAATATACAGCTGAGGCTCCTTCAACTTGCTACTCACCCATAACCTCAACAATAATCCTTCTACTCCGAGGTCCGTCAAGCTCAAGCAGTAAAATACTCTGCCATGTACCCCTCACAAGCCTACCTCCGGCAACCGGGAAGCAGCGCGAAGGACCAATAAGAGCAGAGGCAAGATGTGCATGGGCATTATTATCGATAGTATTATGTTTCCACGGATAGTCCGGTTTGAAAACCTGCCTAATTAGCTCAAGGTAGTCTTCGACGATCCTCGGCTCAAACTCGTTAGCTATAATTGCAGCAGTGGCATGTGGAACAAATACTAGTGCAATACCGTTACTTATGCCCGACTCCTTAACAACCTTCTCAACCTTTTCAGTAATATCGATGACCTGGAGACGTTCGGAGCTGCGAACAGTGAACTCTTTTACAAAAACCCTCAAGGGAAGAGGCACCCCCACGTAGACAGTTATGCGTAGCTGGAAAATAAGCTGGAAGCCACGGGTAGACAAGCGCTATAGTTGTCCTGGCTAAAACCGATTTAAGGGCATTACAAATCAGCGGTATTAAGCAGGGCTGGTGGTAGGATTGAGCAACGACATAGTAAGAGAGCTGAGAAGCCTAATCGAGAAAAAGGTTAACGAGCTAGACAAGGAACTCGGTGACCCTCTAATTTACCTAAACAAGGACAACTTCGATGAAGTCCTCAAAAATTACAAGGTTGTAGTCGTAGAGTTCTCGGCACCCTGGTGCAACCCTTGCAAAGCCTATACACCTGTATTCAAACGGGTAGCTCGCCGCCTCGCGGACCCTGAAAAGGGCATAGTCTTTGCATACCTAGACACGGACGAAGCTCCTGACATAGCCGATAGATATTCCGTGGACAATATACCAACAACAATAATATTCGTAAACGGTCACGTAGCAGATGTCATACTCGGCGTAACCCAGGAATCCAAGCTAACAGAGAGAGTACAGAACATAGTCAAGGAATTACTACGCGGTGAGAAATAGCCGCTTGCTTAGGAATAGTTGTTTCGGCAAAGGGGGAGGCTACGTCATCCCATACGCCGGTCCTTTCGGGGACAGCGACTCCACACCCATCAGGGAAGCAGGATTTTAGGCTAGCACCCATATGCTTAACCCCTATCCGGAACAATCTGCAGTGATGAGTAAAGGCCGAGGACTGATACCGTGAGGAAAGAGGATGGCGCTGAGCTGCTTGTAATCCCTCTCCTGGGCTATAAGCCGCTCATAGGTATGATACATTTACCGCCAACACCGAGTTACGTGAAGGACCGCGTAGACATTGACAGGCTAGTAGACTACGCCTTATGGGAAGCTGGCAAGTTAGCGGACGCCGGATTTAACGCGGTTATAATTGAAAACTATGGTGACCATCCTTACACAGTAACAGCGCCAAGCCTTAGCGTGTTAGCCATTGCGCGGATAGCAGCAGAAGTAGCCAGAACCTATAGTGGTAAGCTACGAGTAGGCATTAACATTCTCCGCAATGCTGCCCCACAAGCTCTAGAAGCAGCACTAGTTTCTGGTGCTAGTTTTATACGAGTGAACAGCTATTGCGAGCTACGAGTATCGATGGAGGGTATCCTAACGCCAGCAGCATATATTATTGAAAGAATCCGCGAGGAGCTCAGAGCTCCTGTACTCGTATTTGCAGATGTTGATGTTAAGCATTCAGCCCCACTGGCAACAGCTAGCCTAGAGCAAATCCTGCATGACTGTGCTAGACGAGGCAGGCCTGACGCCATAATCGTATCTGGGTCTGCAACGGGCGAGCCACCAAGCCCAGGCTATGTGGCGTCAATAAAGGCCATGGTACCCTACAAGCCGATTATAATTGGAAGTGGCATAAGCATAGATAACATTATGGCCTATTGGAGAGTCGCAGATGGGTTCATAGTTGGAACATCAATAAAACTTAATGGTAAAACGTTAAACCCCGTAGATGAGCGGAGGGCTCGCCAGCTTGCAGAACTTGTGAACGAACTGCGCGTGAAGGACTACCAAAAGCTAGGGCTAAAGGTTTAGAAAACGTCTTACTCTTCAACAGTGCGAGGAGCAACTATGTAACCTTCCTGGCTCTTTGCAGCATTGGCTAGGACTCTTTCTCTGTCAAGGTGTATGCTTGGCTTATCGCTGCGCAGCAAACCTTCTTTATCAAGCGCATGGTATAGGGGCTCTACGTCTTCTACAGGTGCTTCTAGAAGTTTGTTGATGAGCTTCATAGCGCTATTTACGAGTCTCTTGAACAGCTCGACCTCTTCGTCGCTAAGCTGTATACGGGCAAGCCAGGCCACATGCTTTACATCAACATCGCCCAACACAGTCCAACCCCGCCACCTTAGGGTACAGCTAGAGCGGGTATATTCAGCCTCCTTGAAACATAGAGTGCAAATACTCTAGCAGCCCGTCCGCCCCGGTACGAGTCTACAAGTAACAGCTTAGGCTTAGCTTCTTTAACATATTCGACTAGCTGGCTGAAATCGGCATGGTCGCTAAACGATACAATAAGCCTATTTGTGCTCAGCCTCTTGTACGGCTCGCTAAATTCCCAACCTGTAAGCAGTATGTGTACAGCATCCCTACCGTTACTGTGGCGCCATCCGTTATAGTGGCTAAACCTGATATACCATCGGCTACGCTTAACCTCCCACCCCTCTCTTGAACTTTCCAAAACAACATCGCCTATACGGTAGCCATGCTTCTCGAGAACGCGAAGTACGCGGTAGTGTCTCACCCCTACAAGGTAGGGTGCGTCAACTCCCATCTCGCGAAGCAGAAGCATAACTTCCTCGATTTTTCCATTATAGGCGTAGATGTGGACGGGGCTCCCCTTTCTCAGTTCATCGAGTACAATATCGGCGAGCAAGTAATCGATTTCCTCCTGCCACGGTCTAACCCATTCTGGAAGCCCATAAGTAGCATCTATGACAAGCACATCCAGGCCTCTGAGTATATCTGTACCAGGCAGTTTGAAGTCACCAGTATATCCCGCTGAGAACTCGCTAGACTCAAAGACCACAGATGCAGAGCCAGGAATATGCCTGGCCCTAACAAGCCTAAGCACGCCATCGTCGACCTGGACCTTCATACCTATAGGCATGGGTAGCTTCTTATGCTCAGGTATTCGGTGTCCAAGCGCCCCAAGAAGATCTAGTGTAAGTGGTGTTGCAGCGATAAACTCGGCATAACGTATACTACGACTCAGGTCTAACAAGTGATCACTATGAATATGTGTTACGACCCTAACAATAGCACCATCAGCGTAGCCGTCAACACTAATACTTTTTGAAAGGATGATAGCGCCTCTATCCGTTACTGTAACGCCAAAACTCTGTTGCACGGCACAGCGACCCAGGCTAGAAGCAGTAAAGGGTAGTATTACAGTTAAGGCTTAGCACGTATCCAAACCTCTTAACCAAGATCATGCACTCGTGTTGGTATGTATAACGGCCGTGTACAACCCGGAAGCTGTAGAGAGGTGCAGCCGCTAGGAGGAGAGGACGGAGAAGGTAGTGGCGGCGGGGGCCCGCGGCTTGCGGGCTGTGGTAGCGGGGGGTGGATTTGAACCACCGACCTCGGGGTTATGAGCCCCGCGGGCTACCAGGCTACCCTACCCCGCTATGCTACCCCGCCACCCAGGTGCTCCGTGACGTAACATTATCATGTGATATTAGCCCCTTATTAGGGTTTCGCTTAGAGGTGTGCTTATCGGTGATTTCTATGGCTAGCATAGCTATATTCACGGGCGGTAAGTAGTTAATATATAATATGTGGGGGTGACTGGCCTCCCCGTCAGACTGAATGTTCTTGTATGGTGATGACTGGGTGAGCTGGAAGGACCCCCGTAGCCTTCGCGACATAGTCTACGTGTTATTGTCGGCTGTGCCGCTGGGGTATACCGTTACGTACTCGGTGCTGGCTAGACTGGCCGGCACGTCGCCTAGAGCGATAGGGGTGTTCATGAGGCAAAACCGTGACCTGATAGTTGTCCCGTGTCATCGCGTAGTGAGTGTTAGAGGGCTTGGAGGTTACAGTAGAGGGCTCAGTTTTAAGGAGAAGCTCCTAAGGCTCGAGGGAGCCCTTAGCAGTGATGGTGGAGTATTGAGGCGCATCACCAGCGTAGAGGACTACTGGAGAGTGTTAGAGGAGCAAGGCTATACGTGTTGTAGTATTGATGTTTAGGAATGTTTAGGGAGAGACTGGCCTCAGCCCACAGGGAACTCATCACGCTGCTCATTGGCCTCAGCTAGGTGTTAGCTCAGCATATCCAATGATGAGGATCTTTGGGGCCGAGCTAAATCCCCTGCGTGTGGAGATGAGCGGAGCGCTGAGGAACACGTGTGGAGGTTCGGCCCTGGCCACTCTCCCCACACGGGCCGCTGCACCCGTCGGGTTAAGGGTGTGCTCCACATCCCCGCGTCGTTAATGTAATAGGTAGAGTGACACTAAGTAGGTTATGGGTATTGTTTAAACCTTATTAACTAGCCTATGCTGCTAATCACTCCGAGGGCCGGCAGGGTAATGAGTAGCTCTACGCTAGCAGAGTTCAGGCCTAGGACAGTTAGGGGTAAGCGCTGGAAGTACAGGATAGAGGACTTTCCCGAGCCCTACCGGACACTGTACCGGATACTCCAGAAGCAAGGCTACATCATTATAGGCAGGCATAGCGTATACAAGAAGTGTCACTGGACGCACGCGGCGCTTGTAGAGGAGAGGTTCTGCTATAAGTGCCGGTTCTACGGCATAGAGAGCCACCGTTGCATCCAGATGAGCCCATCGGCGCTCTGGTGCTGGAATGCCTGCATGCACTGCTGGAGGCTAAGGCCTACCGACACCATGAGATGGGATGACACAAAGATACCGTGGGTTGACGACCCAGATCTAATAGTCGAGGGCAGCATTGAGGCCCACCGAGAAGCCCTCATGGGCTACCGTGGCCACCCACGAATGGATGAGCGAATGAAGAAGAGGCTCGAGGAAGCAATGAACCCCGCCCATGTAGCGATAAGTCTGACGGGTGAACCCACACTCTATCCGAGGCTAGGCGAGCTGATAAAGGAGTACCACAAGAGAGGACTAACAACGTTCCTCGTAACTCGCGGAATAAGGCCGGATGTTCTCGCTAATCTAGAGGAGGAGCCTACACAGCTCTATGTGAGCCTCGAGGCCTGGGATAAGAAGAGCTTCAACTACTTCAACAAGCCGCTGGTTCCTAGGGGGTGGGAGTTGACACTCAAGACGCTAGAGCTACTACCATCATTCTCAAGTATGACTGTTATAAGGTTCACGTTGGTAAAGAGTTTCAACATGCATGATGAAGCACTAAAGGCTTGGGCTAAACTCGTAGAGATCTCTCAGCCAACCTACATAGAGTTCAAGTCATACATGCATGTTGGTGCTGCGCGGCAGAGACTCTCGGCAAGCGATATGGCTAAGCATCTGGAGGTATTCATGTTTGCGAAGAAGTTCGCAGACATGACCGGATATAGGATAGTATCGCAGCAGATCGAAAGCAGGGTGGTCCTCCTCTCAAGGCTCGACAAGCCCGTCCGTGTCGGCAAGGGTTGCAAGGAGGGGTGGGAGCGAGAGAAAGTACGCGTAGAGCAGTTGCTCGAACTCCTTGAGCGCAAGAAGGACATAGACGAAACTGAATATAGAATGGTACTGGAGCAGAAAATCTAGCCTGAACCCCCCGTTTTAGCTCCACGAAGCCCAAGCCTCTGAATAAGCTCGTAGACCCTCCTAGCCTTCCTCGTATAGAGCCTCAGCCTACTCCCTCCAGGAAACACTATCTCAACACAGTTTCTCTTCTCGTCAAGCTTTACCTCGGTACCCTCCGGCAGGGGGAAACCAATAACACCACCCATAGAGCCCTTCAGCAGTATACCCTTCTCAGTCACCACAAAGCCCCTAGGCACCATGGGGGGTTGCTTGGCTTGCCTTACAACCCTCCGGGACACCATGCTGATAAGGAACATTGTCTCAAATGCTGCAAACCACACGACAAAGCCTGCCAGCGTCTCGCTAAGCCCGGCTCCCTGTAGCGCTGAAATAAGCGAGCTATAGTTTCGTCGAACCAGTTCGAATATCGTAATGTAGATTGGAAGGAAGAGGAATGTCATTATAGCAGTCTTTGCTTGGCCGGTAAGCTGTCGAACAAGCTCTTCATCCTCTACAGCTATCTGGAACGAGTTATCCTCGCGAAATAGCTGTCTTGCCGCTTCAACCTCCTCCCGTGGTATCCTTGCACCCTTCATTCTTCTCTTCGAGGTATACATGGAAAATGCCATAATCGCTACGAAGTATATAAGGAACACTAGCATATAGTATTGGGGTGCAATAGCCAGAACCATCGCCAGTATAACGAAGTACACCTGGCTAACGAGCATCATAGACCTGGTGTCGAGCACGTCCGCACACCCTCACTAGCCACCCTAGCGCCCTAGTAGTAACGCCTAATATTACTCTACACTGGCATAAGGCTAGGCTGGGCTCCACCCCAGCTAGAGCCCGTCATGTAACTTGTCTTGGGCGGTGATGTGGAGAGCCGGGCCGAGCATGTGTCGTGGATGAGCAGGAACCCGGATTCACCGACACGCCATGACAGTCGATGGGGAGGGCGTCCTACGGCGACACATGTATATAGGCTGTGAGGAGAAGGCTGAGCGCTGAGCCCTCCTTCCGAGACCCTGCAAGCTCTCCTCTACATGGAGGCATTGGGGGCCTCAGCCTGGACGGGCTATAGCATCCCCCTGAGGATGGGGCTATGCTAGGCCTGCGTGATACATCACCGGCCCAACCACCTAGAGTAAATCATTATAAGGGGGTGATACAAGCTTATCCATAACAACACGGCAAAACATGTGCCGCCGTAGCTCAGCTGGCAGAGCACCGGCCTCGTAAGCCCGCCTGGTGTCCCGCGGGTTCCGAGGGAGCCGGGGGTCCCGGGTTCAAATCCCGGCGGCGGCTCCATAATTCTGCGGGCCTTTCCACTCCTACACTCACACTAGTTCTTTCGCTTCGCTGTAACAATAATGATCGGTGATGTAGGTTGTGCTATGTGTCGTGGGGCTCAGCTACCCCAGGGTTAATGCATCACCGTATCAGTAGGCATGACTTTCCTCACAGCCCCTCCGGGTAGCAGGTCTGGAAGAATATTGGCTTAATACTGGTATTCTGTAGCTATAAACATCGGAGGCTTGGCCCCCTTGGTATTGCCATGGGCTCCAGCTGCCAATAGGCGTGATAGGGAGGAGATGCTCAAGCGTATAGGTGTTAGCGATCCCCTAGAGCTGTATAGTGATGTGCCAAGCCAGCTCATCCTAAAGGAGCCGCCAAGAGTCGGATTTGGCAGAGTTCTATCCGAGTGGGAGATACGGAGGATTATGGAGGAGAAATTGCAGAGAAACACCATCTATACGAGTCCACCGCCATTCCTCGGGGGTGGTGTGTGCTTCCATACAATCCCAGCAGCTGTGAATGCTATTATATCACGGTCAGAGTTCTACACAGCGTACACTCCATATCAGCCTGAGATAAATCAGGGTCTTCTCCAGGTATTCTTCGAGTATCAGAGTCTCATAGCAGACCTCTACGAGATGGATGTAGTTAATGCGTCGCTCTACGACTGGAGCACTGCTGCAGCAGAAGCAGTTCTAATGGCACTACGAGTCAAGAGAGGGCGCCGCAAAGTAGTTGTGAGCGGCGCCGTGCATCCAGAAAGACTTGAGACTATAAGGACGTGGCTTATCGGTAAGGATGTCAGGCTTGTTAAGGTGTCGGTAGACAGCGAGACCGGAACGACAAGTGTGGAGGAGCTGGAGAAGCTTGTAGACGCTGAGACGGCAGCAGTTTACATAGAGACACCCAACTTTTTACGGGATAGTCGAGGAGGCAAAGACTGTAGCCGATATAGCACATCGACATGGAGCCCTCTTCATTGTGGGCTCGGACCCGCTGAGTCTCGGGATACTCGAGCCTCCGGGAAGGTATGGGGCAGACATAGCTGTTGGTGATGGGCAGCCACTGGGCTTAGGCCTAAACTACGGCGGCCCGTATCTCGGCATATTCGCGGTAAGATGGGATAGACAGCTGGTACGTCAGCTCCCAGGCAGGCTCATAGGGCTAACAAGGACACTCGATGGCGAGGATTACGGGTTTGTGATGATACTACAGACTAGGGAGCAGCACATACGCAGAGAGAAGGCAACATCCAACATAACAACCAACGAGGCACTAATGGCTCTTGCAGCTGCGGCGTACCTCACACTCCTCGGCGGCGAGGGGCTACAAAAACTGGCGAGGAGTATATGGCTGAGAAGCCACTATGCAGCTAAGAGGCTAGGCGAGCTATCCGGAGTAGAGGCCCCCGCCTTCACTGGCAAGTTCTTCAAAGAGTTTACGGTGAGGTTCCCAAGACCTTACAGGGAGATCCACAGCAAGCTACTCGAACGCGGCATCATGGGAGGCCTAGACCTATCTGCTAGAGGATTCCACAGCGATGAGCATCTTGCACTTTTCTGCGTAACCGAGGCACATAGCCGTAGAGACATAGACAGACTCGTGGAGGCTGTGGGTGAGATACTTGCAGCTTAGACGTGGTTGGAGGCAGGCGCGCTGGGAGGAACCACTTGTATACGAGCTAGGCTCGCCCAGCAATACCGGCTATATAGTACCCTACAGCAGTGACGACAAGGAGATCATGGAGTATCTCGGTACAACCCCGGAAGAGGATCTCGGAGAATACTATCGTAGGGAGCTGCCGGGGATACCAGGCCTAAGCGAGGTAGAGACTGTAAGACACTTTACCAGGCTAAGCCAGATGAGCTACGGTGTAGATGTCGGCCCAGTGCCCTTAGGCTCCTGCACAATGAAGTATAATCCCAAGATAAGCGAGGAAATAGCATCAGACCCTAGGATAAAGCTCCTACATCCATACCAGGACGAAGAGACCGTACAAGGCCTCCTAGAGATCCTCTACGAGCTAGAGCGCTGGCTGGCAGAGATAACCGGCATGGATCGATGCAGTCTACAAACACCAGCGGGTGCGGCTGGGGAGCTAGCTGGTGCACTCATGATACGCAAGTACTTCCTCGACCGGGGAGAAACCCGTGATGAGATGCTAGTGCCAGACTCGGCTCACGGTACAAACCCCGCAAGCGCAGCGATGGCGGGCTTCAAAGTCGTCAAGATACCCACGTCGGAACATGGCACAGTGGATCTTGAGGCTGTCAGGACAGTATTGTCTGAGAGGACTGCAGGTATAATGCTTACAAATCCTAATACCCTTGGCATCTTCGAGGATCGTATCCTCGAGCTAGCAGACTTGCTCCACTCAAAGGGCGCACTACTATACTATGATGGTGCAAACCTCAACGGGATAATGGGTATTGTCCGGCCCGGCGACATGGGCTTCGACGTAGTCCACTTAAACATCCACAAGACCTTCTCAGCCCCCCACGGCGGTGGGGGTCCAGGCGCGGGCGTGGTGTGTGCCAAGGGAGAGCTTGTAGACTATCTCCCGAGGCCCCTCATAGAAAAGCGTAGAGGAAAGTACTACTGGGATTATAGTTGTGAACGTTGTATAGGCCGCGTGAGGGCCTTCTACGGCAACATAATCCCACTAGTCAAGGCTTACGTATACATAGCAATGCTGGGTGGCGAAGGGCTAAGGGAGACAGCAATACAGAGCGTCATAAATACAAACTACTTCATAGCCCTCATGAAGGATGTCCGTGGTTACGAACTACCCTACGATCCTAACCGGCCGCGGAAGCACGAGCTGGTACTCTCAGCAAAGCCGCTAAAGAGAGACACGGGTGTCACAGCAGAGGACGTAGCTAAGGCCCTTCTAGACCATGGGCTCCACGCTCCAACAATATACTTCCCCTTAATAGTAGAGGAGGCGTTAATGATAGAATTTACCGAGTCCGAGCCACGTAGGGAAATCGAGAGATATGCAGAGGCATTACGGAAGATAGCGGAGAAAGCCTATGAGAACCCCGAGGAGGTAAAGAGGGCTCCGAGAAATACTAGCGTCACAAGGCTAGACACGATCTATGCTAACCATCCACGCACGGTTACTCCTACATACCGTGTATTAAGGCGGCGGCAGAGGGGCGAAAAGCTAGTCCTCTAGCTCTCCATAGATCTCCCTTACGAGTCTCACCAATTGCCTTTCAAACTTTTTCACAACATGCCTCGGAACCGCGTGGGCTAGAGGGCATTCCAGATCCACAGCGACACCCTCGCCAGGCACATAGACCAGGGGATACAGCCTGCAGCCGAGAGGACGATGCTCATAGATCTTACACCTACCCGTTCCAGGATCTAAGAAAATGCAGTGGCCGTCAATGTTCCTCAGTCTCGGAACCCCGTCGGGCCCGACTACAATGAAGTAGCTGCGGGGATAGCCGAGCATCTCAATTCTCTCTATATCCTCCCTTGTGAGCGGCATCTCGGTATTATAGCAGCACTTCGCACAGTATCTGTCATCGGATAGTCTGCAGTTAAGCCTAAGCTCTGGCAGCCTAGGCGATCCTCCAGACCCTCGGCGGACGGCTAGCAATGATCTCTTCAACCTCCCTCCTTGAAGGGGCACTCTGGGCTCCACGTCTCGAAACCTTCACTCCCGCAGCTACGGAAGCATACTGTAGAGCCTCGGTAACACTGTAGCCGTCGGCCAGCGCGGAGTTGAAGTATGCGGCGAATACGTCACCAGCCCCTGTGGGATCAACAACAGCTCCATGCCTATACGCCTCTACACGATATACACCATCGGGAGTTGCAGCTAACGCGCCCTCAGCACCCAATTTCACGACAACGTAGCGGAGCTTTCCACCGAGGAGCCTTGCAACGCTATCCAGCTCACTTGTACCTGTTACGTACTCGTACTCTAGCTTGTTGAGATAGAGTATTGACACATGCCTCCTAGCAGCCTCAATGATGCCTGCACCTTCACTACGTGCAACCGAGGAGCCTGGGTCGTACGACACCAGCTCCGCCGAGGCGGCTGTAGAAGCATTGCTAAGCACGTTGGTGTCACGGCTAGCCACGTGGAGCACGTCACATCTACACCTAGCTTCGTTACCTGTAAGCATGTTATTGGCGCCGCGCAGCGCAAGCATGGTACGTTCGCCGTTGGGTGTAACGAGCACCACTACTATGCCCGGCAACTCACCTTCATGTATCCTTACAAGGCTGAGGCTGACTCCCTTCCCCCTAAGCGCGTCAAGGATGCCGAGCCGCTCAGCGAACACACTAGTATGTCCTACAAGTATTGCTTGATGCCCGTAGAGCCTGACCGCGACAGAGTAATTTGCAGCCGCGCCTCCAGGGCCTATGTAGGCTTCACGTGCTACAATGTTCTCGCCAGGCCTCGGCAGATCATCTACGACAAGGTATATGTCAACGTTGATGTTGCCTACAGCGGCGTGTACTACCACCATACTCGGCCCCACACCCCTGGGTACACTACGCGCTCTATAGACTGGTACCGGGCAGAGTTAATAAAGAGCCAAAACAAGCCGCGCTAGAGATAGGTAGCACATAGCCCCTTCCAGGGTAGTAGTAGCGGTGAGTTGTTATGGGTAGGTGGATAGTAGCCTCTGCATGGCCATATGTTAACAGCATTCCACATCTCGGCAACCTCATAGGCTCCATACTCTCTGCCGACGTCTTCGCCCGCTACCTGCGCCTCAAGGGCGAAGACGTAGTATTCGTTAGCGGTAGTGATGAACATGGCACTCCAATAGAGGTTGAAGCCATAAGGAGGGGTGTACACCCCAAGCAGCTCACCGACCAAGCACACGAGTACGTGAAGAAGCTCTTTGAAGAATTTAGGATAAGCTTTGACAATTACACGCGCACCGAGAACCCTGTACACAAGGAGTTTGTGAGAGAATTCATGATGAAGCTCTACCAGAACGGCTACATATTCGAGCAGGACGACGTACTACCCTACTGTCCACGCGACAAAATGTTCCTCCCAGACCGCTTTGTCGTAGGTACATGTCCATACTGTGGCTTCGAGAAAGCCTATGGGGACCAGTGCGACAACTGTGGCAGACTACTTCACCCCACAGAGCTCAAAAACCCACGTTGCTCAATATGTGGTGGCCCCGTAGAGTTCCGCAAGAGTAAGCATTGGTTTTTCAATCTTCCAAAACTCCAAGAGAAGGTTGAGAAGTGGCTCCGCGAGTCAAATCTCCCACCAAACGTCAAAAACTACAGCCTTAACATGCTTAAGGAAGGTCTCAAGCCTAGGAGCGTAACAAGGGACAACAAGTGGGGGATTCCAGCCCCATTCCCCGGCGCCGAGGGCAAGACAATATACGTCTGGTTTGACGCGCTCCTAGGCTACATTTCAGCCACAAAAGAGTATGGGCTGAAGAAGGGAGATCCCGAACTATGGAAGAAGTATTGGTTCAACCCCGAGACAAAGACCGTGTACTTCATAGGCAAGGACAACATACCTTTCCATGCAATAATCCTGCCAGCAATGCTAATCGGTAGCGGTGATCCATACGTACTACCAAGCTACATCTCTGCTACAGAGTACTTGATGTACGAGGGCGAACAGTTCTCAAAGAGCCGCAGATGGGGCATCTGGATAGATGAGGCTCTAGAGATACTTCCAGCTGACTATTGGCGGTTTGCCCTCATAAGGATGAGGCCTGAGGCTAAGGACACAAACTTTACTTGGAGTGAGTTCTTGAGAATAGTTAATACCGAAATGAATGACGACATAGGCAACTACGTCCATCGAGTACTTAGATTCATAGAATCAAAGTTTGGCTCTGTAGTGCCAGAACCAGGCTCCTATAGCGATGCAGACAAGGAGTTCGAGAAGGCTATAAGAGAGACCCCGCGAAGGGCCGAGAAGTATTTCGAAGAAGTCAGACTCAAGCAGGCCCTAGGAGAAGTTATAGAGCTAGCCCGTAAGGGCAACCAGTACTTGAACACCAAGGCACCCTGGGATAAGATAAAGACTGATCCAAAGGATGCAGCTACAACAATGTACCTCGCAGTAAACTCTGTAGCTACTCTAGCGATACTCTTGGCGCCGTTCACGCCAGACTCTGCCGAGAGGCTCTGGAAGATGCTAAATCTTCCAGGTAGCGTGCATGAGCCAGGGCGCTGGAAGCAGGCTGGTGAGATGATAATAAAGCCAGGCCACAGGATAGGTAAGCCAGAACAGCTCTTCCGCAAGCTCCCAGCACGCTTCGACAAGGAGATAGCAAGTAAGCTACAGGAGATAAGGAGAAAAGTCATGGAGAAGAGGCCGCCGTTACTACGCTGGTAGGAATTGTGGGGCACGGAACTGTTTTTGCCCCAGCCTAGGCTCAGCTCAACATTAAGTCCTCGCCTCGGGGCAGTGTTAAGGTGCCGCGCCGGCTACGGATTATAGGTGGTCTCAAAGCAGTAGAAGCAATCATTGAAGAGTATAAGAGAATGATATACCACTATAACAGCCTCATAGCCGGAACCGGTTACTACTTAAAGCCCATGCACATAGTTACAAGGAGAACCGAGAACGGCTTCAAGCGGTACATCTACATAGGCAGGTATTGGTGGAAAGTAAGCTATGCTGGAAAGAAGGGCAAGACCTCGCGGATACGCTGGATCTATGTCGGTAGAGATAAGCCTCCAGAACTACAAAACTACCCGGATCCCCCACGCCATCCGATAGAAGGGCTTCGCTTCGCAGCTGAGGGCGAGGATATAATTCTTGATGAGAAGACATACCAGAGGTTTAGCTGGCTCTTTAAAGGCTATAGAGTAGAACCAGTAGACTAGGAAATGGGGCCGATGGGGATCCTTCCCCTCATCCGAAATCCATGGCTGAAGGTGTGGAACACCCCTACGCCTGGTGGCCGCCGCCGAGGCCCTCAACTGCTAGCTAAAGGGTGCACGTGGCGTGGAGCTTAGGGTGAAGATAATCGCATCCGATAGTACTGGAGTACGGTCGATGGCCACGTTCGTTGACGCTGGCGGCGTAAAGATAGCTATTGACCCTGGTGTTAGCTATGCCCCTCGAAGATACGGGCTTCCACCCCACCCCATAGAGCTTGAGAGAGTTGAGAAAGTCAGAGAACGCATAATTGACGAGTTACAGGACACGGATATTATCATCATAACACACTACCACTATGACCACTACCTCTACAAGCCCGAGGACGCAGAGGTATATCGGGACAAGTGGCTGATAATAAAGGATCCTAAGGCGAGTATTAATGTTAGCCAAAGAATTAGGGCTCACCGTCTTCTATCCCGCTACGACGTCAGCCAGCTGGCAAAGCGCATAGATATCCTCGACGCGAAAAGCTACAAGATCGACGGTGATCTCGTAATAGCCGGGTCGGAGCCCGTACCGCATGGCGCTGAGGGAAGCAAACTAGGCTACGTGGTAATGGTTTCAGTCGAATGTTGCGGAGAGCGTTTCCTGCATGCATCAGACGTGCAAGGCCCAATATCGGTGAGGGCCCTCGAAACAATACTATCCCTCAAGCCTGATGTTGTTTTCATTAGTGGGCCTCCAACCTACTTTGAAGGTGTAAAGGTGCCAGAAGAGGATGTCCATAGAGGACTTGAAAACCTGCGTCAACTAGCCCTAAAACTCCCAGGCTCCATAATAGTTGCAGACCACCACTTTGCAAGAGATATTGAATATCTACACCGTCTACGTCAGCTGGCAGAAGGTGCTGCAGCAAGAGTGATCTCTGCGGCAGAGTTTATGGGCGTACCCTACGAGCCTCTGGAGGCTCTTCGGAGGGAGCTGTGGAGCCGTGAAAAGGAGAGAGAAGCCGCTAATAGTGATAGAGCATCTTGAGCCCGTACTATCCCGCTGGATACTTGCAGAGTACCGCCACGCAGCTCGGTTAGCCCATGGCAGGCTTGTATTCACGAATGCGGGGCGTTGCTGTAAAGAGCTAAGCATGATAGCTCCATGCTACGAGAAGAGTATAGTAGAGCTTGAAGGTACTCTCTACACTTCTCGGAGCAATGTGATAATCCTTGATCCCCAAGCGGAAAAACTGCTGGACCCGCAGGAGGCAGCTAATGCGGAGGCAATAGTTATTGGTGGAATTCTCGGGGACCACCCGCCACGGGGAAGAACGAGAGAGCTGCTGACAAGGCGTGCAAGCGGAATGAAAGCTAGAAGCCTGGGCCCCCACCAATTCAGCATCGATGGTGCGGTTTATGCTGCAGTTAAGACTCTAGAAGGAGTGGCGCCAGACAGACTTGAGGTCGTATTAAATCCCGTGGTAAGCATCGACCTGGGAGATCTTGGCGTGATTGAGGTTGAACTGCCCTACGCGTACCCAAAAGTTAATGGAGAACCATTGATGGCTCCGGAGCTGCGGGAACTGCTGGCAGCAGGTCTGGCCCTTGAGGAACTCCGGGAAATAAAGGGGCAGGGATTGCCAAGCTGCTGGCAACTACTTCCCACCAATGGGGCTACAGCGCCGAGCCAAGGATGACGCCCAAGACGAATGCAGCTAATCCGCTGATTAGCCCGGCTGTATATGGTTCATGGCTTCTTAGCAGTTTATATCTCGCCCTAGCGTACTCTCCCGAAACAAGTATAATGCCAAGGTATGCCGTGAAGAGCGCATATGCGATTGTGGTTGACTCTGCTAGGGCTGCAGCAATGCCAAGCACGAGGCCTGATATTATCCTCACTGCTGAGAGCTTAAGCCGCTCAACTCTCCTCTCCATGTAGTATTCGAAGAGGTCTCGGCGGCTCTTCTCTGCTCCCCCTACCGACATAGAGGACCCTCGCCCGACCCGGTATGCGTTCACGTAGCTCTTCAACTCCTACAGCTTCGATTATAGGCTTATACTCTCCCGCCTTCCCCGCGAGGAGGCTCCGAAGCCTCTTGGCGAGCTTTGAGGGGTCCTCATCGCCTGGGGCTAGCACGGCATACACGATGCTCCTCCTCCTCACGAGGCTATCAGGGCCTACTATGACTACAGGGCTATACTCGTCCTCTAGGCCAATCCCGATAGCTATCTTGACTTCAACGTTACGTATATAGTTCCTCTTGCCGTACACCATGAATGCGCCCTTAGCAAGGTACTCGCCCGCAGGAGCAGCCTTCGAAACCTGGCTCCCCCAAACCCAGTACACGTCCACACTACCAATACCAGCCTTCCAGGCCTTAGAGTAGGCAGCAGCTATGGCTGCAGCTTCACGCAGATCCTGTTCTGGCGGTGTCTGGCCCTCAGCGAAGAAGACTACAGCTGGTGCACCATGTATATCTGCGTGCATGAATATCCTCTTATCATTGAGGTACCTCTTAACCACGGACTCGTTTTGGCTGGCATCCCTGCCGCCGATGGCTAGGTATCCATGGCTCGTTATTACCCAGTGATATTTCTCGTACCACTCCTTCCTCCGTACCATTGCACGAGCACGGAGCAAGCGCTGCCTAACTTTCTCCTCGAGCTCGGCGAGTCTAGCTTCAATATCTTTCACTGCTTTCTCGCCACGCTCAATCTTTGCTCTCACCTCGCCAATCCTCTTGTATAAGTCGACGACGAGTCTGCCTGGCTCCATACGTATATCGATTGGTACTATGTTCCCGACAATTGATATCTTAATGATACCTTTGTTCGGTTCAACGTCGACTACGCCTGGACAGTTGCCAGGTATCTGCTCCCAGCCAGCAGTTTCCCTCATTTTTCGGGCGCATTCCACAGCATCATATACGTCGGCTATGTTTGTTGACACTATCTCTGCAAGTTCTTCAAGCTCTCTAAGCTTCTTACGTAAGTGCTCAAGGTTGCGGCGGGCGGCCTCAAGAGAGGCGAGCAGCTTCTTTCTCTCTGCCTCAATTTCAGCTGCAACAGTGCTAGCTCCAGCCGCCTCTCGTGCAACCGTGAGGAAGTACTCGTCGTAAGCTGTACTAGGGTCGTTAAATGCCCGGTACTCAAATCCGTAACGAGCAGCTAGCCCGCGGGGCTCAAAGCAAGTTACGGTTAATGGAACACCCTTATCATACACTATGTAGCCTTTCAGCTGCATGCACTCCTCATATAGTCTGCGTATAGCCTCGGCTATCTCGTCGCCGCGGCCAGCAAGACTGTCTGCACTAGCGTCTACAGGTATGTCGAGCCTTGCAAAAACCTCTTCGAGAACCTCGCCGGGATAACCTAATCTACGAGCTAAAATACGAATTGCTTCTCCACTACCACTCGATAAGGCTTCTTCAACGGTTTCTCCTGCAAGCTGGGAGGGATGTATAGTATTGCTCGGAGGAAACTGGTACTCAACACCTCTCCTGATAACACGGTCTCTCATTTCGCGCTGTTCACTAGCGTGTAGAATTTTCCAGGACGAGTCAGCGAGAACAACAACACCACGAGGAAGGAGTTCGGTAACAAGTACATAGGAGCCATTGCCGCGGGAAAACCTGAATACTGCAATACGGTCAAACCCGTGCTGTTCAACGCTTTCAAGTCGGGCTCCACGAATATACTTCCTCAAGCCCATAACAAGCGGGGGAGGAGTCCCCCTCTCTGCAGGCTCATACCTTGTTGCATGGAGTCTTACTGCAGGAACAACGACAACTCGTGCATCTTCAGCGCCTTTGAACCTGAGCAGAAACCCGCCATTGTAGGCGTAGATGTTTGCAAGCCTGCTCCCTTGAAGTCCACTAAGTTGCCGAACTACGGCGGCGACATCGAAAGCAGTCATGGATGTCTTTCTTTTAATCATCTACCCTACCCCCAAGACTGAGAGTTGGAGAGCCCAAAGAAGAAGGCAGTGTGCCAACGATTAAAACAGGGCTGTAGTAGGTGCAGCAAGTGGATGTATTAAATCATGTAGACATGTAGAGAGTCTACTTCTTGACGACGTATATTGGTGCTCTACGGCTAGGCGAGTATAATTCAACAATACCCTCTTTTGCTAGGCGCTTCAACACTTGTCTAGCAAGACTGATAGTCATGTTGTATTTTTCGGCGAGCATGTATGGTGTGACGAAGCTCTCTCTCTTTACCTCTCTTGCAATCCTCTTGTATAGCTGTTCAGGAACGTAGGCAGTATATTCCCTTCCCTGCCTCTCGGACATACTCACACCCCCAGGCTGAGGGGCAGCTGGCAGCTGTTAGCACATATATTTTATTTGTAGGGGTGCTATAGTAACGTAATACTCTACAGAATGATAGGGCTGAAAATACAGCCAGGCAATATGTTACGGGACTGGCAAGGCAGAAATGTAGGAAGCAAAAACACCCAAAACAAGTGTGTAAAGTGACGTGGTGATGGATCAGCTCTCGCTTGCTACCTTCTCGCCCTCCTCGGTTAGCTTGTAGAGGCCCTCCTCAAGCCTCTCGACGAGGCCTAGCGTCCTAAGCTTCCTCATCTTAGCTGCTACGCGTCTCGCGTCTAGGCCTGCACGGGCAGCAATATCCTTTGGCTTTGCAGGGCCGCCAATCTCCTTTAGTGCCTTGAGTATCGCCTTGTCAACCTCATCTAGTACGGCGGATGCAGGCATTGCTGCCTGCACCCCCAGTTAGACTAGTCTACCTCCATAACTGGTCTAGGGGTACTCTTGTGCAAGGTTTTAAACCTTTACAGCAAAGGAATAAGGGGTAAATCCTTGGCAGCACCTTAGGAAGCATTATTGCTTTTTCCGCGTCTGCCCCGCCGCTGTGCGAGGAGACCGCGTAGGCTCTGGTAGTAGGCCTGGATCGGGCTTCTTGTTCCACAGTCAGCTTTGCAAATGCCTAGGGTCTTCATCTTTTCGCAGCTATACACACGGTACTTCTTGCCGGAGCCGCGTAGTCCAGCAAGGTGTTCCACCTGGTACCTCGTAATTTTCTCGTTGAAGTCTGGCATATTCCTAAACAAGTCGACAACATAGTCTATCTCGGCTCCTATGTTTAGCATGAATGTAGCTAGGGCGAAGCGCTCATGATGGCTGAGATTGTCGCCTCTCCGCGTCCTTTCGATGAGATCCCTCATGCATGGGGGTAATGCCTCCTCTACAATGACACCCTTTGGAACCTCTATCCGCGAGCTACCAACCATGCGGGGGCGCCGCTGCTCAGAAAGCTTCTCCTCAACCTTCTTCACATACTCCGAGACAACGTCGACTAGCTGGCCTGCATAGGCCTCCCCTATGCTCCGCACCTTCTCTTCGATATACTCGGTAGCAGCCTCCTTGAATAGTCGCAGTACATGGCTCTTATCGAGGAATATGATGCCGCGGAGTACTGGGAAGTTTATAGGCTTCCATGCATCATCGCCTAGGAGCCTACGGGCAACACGCAGATAGTCTATCAGCTTCATGGAGTAGGGGTAGACTCGGTATATTATTGTCCCCCTTAGCAGTGCTATGGGTTCACGATACCCCCTCCCATAGGTTAGGCTCTCCAAGCCGACAAGCCTTGCTAGCTGTGCAATAGTCTCATCGTTCTCGCTCTGGGCTAGGCTGTAGGCCCTCTCAGCCTCGGCAAGAGCGAGTCTCGAAACGAGCCATTTGTTGCCGGTAGCGTAGGCGATTATTGCAGCATAGGCGAAGGATAAAACCTCCTCTTCAACATGGTCAACACTGTCGCCGAGGCGTCCCCTCCTAATAGCCTCCAGGAGCCTATCAACGCCTCGCTCCACGAGGTCCCGGCGGATACGTGCAACCTCAACAACGCCTAGGCCAAACCGCCTCATTGCAACAGCATCCACGTCGGCTAGAAACGGATACCTCTCAAGCCTCACAATAACCGCTCTAGCATATGCTACAGTCATTGGCGTCAACCCGACGCCAGTACTAGGGGCTCCCCAAACCCCCATAAGGGCATGGTATTAACACTAGACTGTTTATGAGGAGGAGGCCCCGTAGCCTGGCTGAAGCTCCGGAAGGTGGAGCTGTTGAAGCCCCGAATAGTCTATGTTGCGTCGCCGAGCCTGAGCGAGGCCCGCAGCATCCTCCACGAAGCTCTCAAGAGACATGATGTCATAGTAATGCTTGCACGGTGTCGTGTTTACTATGAGGGCCGTGGAGCTAGCAAGCTCGGCGACGGCGACCGCCTTATAGTAGTCAAGCCTGATGGGGCGGTACTGGTGCACAGGCCCACGGGCTACTCGCCGGTAAACTGGCAGCCCGAGAGCCAGGTTCTCAGCGTTGAGGAGAGGGATGGTGTGCTACTATTCCGGAGCGTGAGGAAGAGGCCACGCGAGGTACTAGAAATACATATAGAGGAGGTCTATGCACTACTAGCCGTTCATGGGCTAGTCGATGAGGCAGATTTCATAGAGTATCTCGACGAGAAGGAAATAGCAGACTACCTGGCTAAGCATCCAGAACTTGTCGAAGAGGGGCTCCGTGTCCTCCGCAGGGAGAGACCCATAGAGACAGGGTATGCCGACATAGTGGCCGTTGACAAGGATGGGAACTATGTTGTCATCGAGGTTAAGCGTGTCAACGCAGGGCTGGAAGCGGTAAAACAGCTCCAAAGCTATGTTGAGGCGTTCAAACAGTTAAACCCAGGCGCAAAGATACGCGGCATACTTGTCGCCCCATCGATATCGAAGGAGGCTCTAGCTCTTCTCCAGAGCCTAGGCCTAGAGTACCGCCGCATAGATGTTCAGAAGCTCTTCCGTGACATCAGGAGGCAGAAAGGCCAGCCCTTGCAGAGCCGCTCACTACTAGACTTCCTCGGCGGTGGTAGAGCGAAAAGCTAGCCAGCAGCTACAGACTGTAGTAGCGAACCAGATACCGTTAACGCTGCTATTATCGAAACGAGTACTATAGCGGTTAGCAGTGTTGCATGGAGGAACCCGCCTGCCGTATGCAGGTCGGCAAGCTTTCCAGCCACCAGGCCGCTAAGCCAACCATTCAGTATCGACGCAATTGACGCTAGTAGTAGTAGCTTGCCAATCTGTGCCGGCGAGAGACTCACCTGGAGTCCGCCAAAGCTATACTGTGTAGTACCGAGGCCGGTAGCGGCGATAGCGTTTACGAGCATTGCTAGGGTCAGTATGCTCGCAACAGCAACTATCACGGCGCCAAAGTAAGGCATTATGATGAAGGGCTTAAGCCTCCTCTTAAGATTCTCGTTTAGCTCTATCAATGTGGACACGAACCTGGCCAGCGAGTCTATTGTTGTTGGACTACCGCCACCAACATCTATGGCGTCAACGAGGAACCTCATGGTTACACGGAGTATCCAGCTCTTGTACCCCTTGATAGCGGTCCTGAACGCCCTCTCTACGTGGAGGCCCATTGACAGCGCGGCGGCTATGCGGCGTATGACGTTGCTAAGCTCACCATAGTCGCGCTCCGACAGTACTATGATGCTGCGCTCAGGGCTGAGCCCGGTTCTCCTAACCTCGGAGAGATCACGGAAGAATGCTGGCAGGCTACGGTTTATCTTCTTCTCCTTCCTTGCAATCCTCATGTAGACTATTGCGGGACCCAAACTAGCTATCATTAAGCCTAGTGCGAATATGGCAGAAGCCATGGATATAGCCTTGATATCAACTGTAGCTGTTGGTATGCGGTAGACACCGGTTAGCTGGAGGAGTATTAGTGACGTGACGAACGCGGTTGGAACGCTGATAGCCATGTAGATGTATGGCTCACGGATATTCTCGTAGCTTGGTATGGTGGTGTTAAGGAGCATTAGTATTGCTATTGTTATCAGTGGCAGCACTATGAAGCTATAGAGTATGAGGCCCGTAGTGCCTCCAAGCCCGCCGCCTACTGCACGGCCTATGAGGCCGCTCACGATGAAGAATATGTAGAACGATAATGTTCCAAGCACTGCTACTGCAACGTAGGCCTCAACTATGAGGCCAACACGGTCGGCACGGTTTCTGAGATCCTCCATCCTTGCCTGGATAACCTCTTGTGTACGAACCTCCAGGTAATGATGCACATTACCGCCGGTACGTATCACTGTAAGATAACCGAGCATGAAGTCGCGGTAAAGCCTTGAAGGGTGGTGTAGCGCGTTGTGCTCAAGAGCCGATAGGATGTTCTTGCCGAAGATCTTTACGTCCCTGAGTATACGTCTTGCTTCCTCTCGGAGGGCACGGAACATCCTTATCTCGGCAAGCCTCTCAATAAGCTTCTCCGGAGGCACACCACCATAAGCCATAGCAGTCATGTAAGCCGCAAAGAATGGAAACTCCATGTCTACACGCTCAGCCCTACTAGAAGCCTTAGAGGCCGGGTACATGAGGCCAGCAACAAACACTATCACGGGTGCAAAGAAGAGGGCAAGGCTAATTACAACCTTCACGGTGAAGCTTATCGGTAGAAAGGCGAGATATATAGTAGCCACCACAGCGGCTGAAAGTAACAGCACAACGGCGAAGAGGATACGCGCAGCATAGAGGGTTGGGTGTGTATTGAGACCAGCCTTATCAATCATCTCATAGAGCTGGAAGGCCTTCGCAAATCTCTCCGGGTACTTCCCGAGAACAGTTAAAGCCAAGCTATCATAGATAAGTGTCAATGGAACCTTTTTTACAGTTCTTCTTCTAGCAGTGCTTTCCCGCTTCTTACGAAACCTCCTCGCGAAGCGGCGAAGCAGAGACAAGGCCCAAGCACCACCCTAGAACTCTTATGGGTGTCACTGCTAGCTTCTTGCCAGTTAGGTCAGATGTAGCGAGACTACCGGATAAACCACGTAGTGCATATGGCTACATCCCTCGGTAGCCAACAGCTCTACATCAGGCTTCCAGGCTGGTATTCTGTAGCCTCTACTTCAGCCTCCCCGCCTAGGTCGCGTATGGCAATCTTGTGGGTGCCCTCCGGATCCATGTAGTACTCGCGTATAATCCTTGCAACTTCAACATAGCTCCTCATGTTCTTAGCTGCCATCCACTTCAGGACTGTAGCTCTTCTATTGAACTCCTGGAGCAAGTACTCCTTATCCCAGCCGTGCAGCTCCATAATCCTCTTCATGAGCACGCTGTCCTTAAGTTTTACTATGTGCTTATCCCTACGCGCGTCCCACTTATGGGACACGATGTACTTACCATAATCTGCTATCTCCCAAGTATAGGTAATCCTCCTAGTGATCTTAGGCCTACCGGTTTGGGGATCAATGATTTCGACCCTACGTATTAGTAGTGTAAAGTTCATCAGTGGTATATAGCCCTCCGGGATATTCATTGGTGGACTTGTAAGCCTCTTAACAGCGGCGTCAATGGACTCTGCATGTAGTGTAGTCATGCCGCCGTGGCCTGTTGCGATGGCTTGGAATAGCACGTAAGCCTCTTCGCCACGTACCTCACCGACAACGATTATGTCGGGCCTATATCGCAGACTAACCCTTACCAGGTCGTAGAGGCTTATCTCTCCAATCTTTTCCATGCCAAGGCCATAGCTCATCCTTGGGATTAGCTGAACCCAGTTCTCAAGCGGTAGCTTGAGTTCCGGTGTATCCTCAATAGTTACAACTTTTACCGAGGGCTTCAGCAGTGTTAACAAGGCGTTGAGCGTTGTGGTCTTACCGGAACCAGTTACGCCAAGCACCATGCCAGGCATCTTGTGTTCCATGAGCAGCCAGTAGTATGCAGCGAGTTCGGCGCTTATAGTCCTAAACCTTATCATGTCGACAATTGTTATTGGGTCCTCCCTAAATTTACGTATGGTGAACGTGGAGCCTCCTGTTGTAACCTCCTTCTTATAGGTGGCTGCGAGACGGTGGCCGCCAGGCAATATAGCATCAACTATAGGGAATGCAACGGATACATGCTTGCCAGCCATATGGGCAAGCTTTACGACGAGATTATCCAGCTCCTCGGATGAGTGGAAGATGAGGTTTGTTGGTATATACTCGTAGCGGCGGTGCCACACATACACCCTCCTACCCACACCGTTACAAGATATATCCTCTATGTTGGGATCCTTCATCAGCGGGTCTATGGGCCCGAAGCCTACAGCGTCACGCAGAACGTAGTAGAGGATCTTGCCCCATGAGATGCCGGGTGTTCGGCCAAGCCTAATCTGGAAGACTTCTACAACCTTGCGAGCCTCCTTTGCAAAGTATGCGAAGACGTCCACGTCTTCTCTTGTTGGTGGCTTAAGCTCCCAGTACAGTATGTCCATTATGTTGTCGTAGATCTTCTTCTCCTCGGGGGAGAGGGGTATCTCGTCTATCCAGTATATGATCTCGCCGGTACGCTTATTCCTCAGTATTATCGCGTGCACCCATGGATCCTCTAGGGGATATGATTCCAGCTCCTCACACTCCTTTTGGGGACATACCGATGATAGTGTCCGCCTCCTATAATCTAGCGGCTCCAGCTCTTCCTCAAAGTCTGCCTCTGGCTTCTTCTCCTCATGCCTACGCAGCTTAATCTTGCTGAGCAGTTTCGCCAGAAACATCTACCCTTTTCCTCCTAGCTCTCATTCCATATCTCGTGGCCTCTAAATACCTTTTTTACTCCAGGGCTTTAAGCTAAACGTGACACATGTCAATCACTAACAGCGTTCACATAGCAGGGTATTAGTGTAGGCAGGCTAGAGTCCAAGCTATATGGGGTGTAGAGGACTTGAAGAATACGTTGTTGGTAGCAGTAGTAGCTGCAGCTATCCTCTACAGCTTCTCAGTCATGGCAGCGGCAGAGGAGGTGCCAGTAATCCATATTGTTGATAGTAGGCCTGTAGTCATGCTTGAAGCATTCGGTAGTAATTACATAGTCTACGCTGTAAAGGATGGAGAGGCCTACAAGGTATACCTAGCGTACATCAATACTACGGAGTTAAAGCCATCCCTAACACCGCTCTATGAGGCGACAATGGACTCTGAGCCTGTCTACGCAACACTTGACAATCCGTCAAACCCAAGGTACGTGTTCGTAGTCTCCCGGCGTGGAGACTTACTAATACTAGACCTCGAGGAGCCGGGCCACTACGTGTTTGCCGGTAAGGGTAATCCAAAGGGTATGGCGTATCTTAATCTAGGTAGGCCCAGTATAGCGGTCCTCACAGAACTCGACAATGACTACCGCCTATACATTGTTAGCCGCATAAGGCTGGGTTGGTTCGAGGCAGGAGACGCAGTAGGCAGCTTGCTGGGAGAAAGGCTAGAGAATAGCATTGTGCAGCAGGTAGTGCCAGTCTACAAGCCCACAGGAAGCCTTATAGAGCCAGCTGGCTCGGCTATAGTTAAGCTACTCCCAACAGCTACGGTGTCTGCCAAGGCTAAGCTTCGCCTCCAAATACTCTACAATGGCACGCCTATTCAAGGCGTAACAGTGTTTGGCTATATACCTAGTACTAGTCAGTTTACGCCCGAGAGTATAACTGACGAGAACGGCTACGCCATACTGCAGCTTCCTACGCTGGCTCAGCTCATAGACATTATAGTAAGCTATGGCGGTACGTGCTACATAGCAGTAGTTAACACTACGAAAGCCATAGAGGTTGACAATACGCTAAACTATCCTGAACCAATGGATATAACGTTGCTTAACAAGACCGTATGTATAAACCCGAGACGCGAGTATGCATACTACCTCGTTAGTGGTGGTTACCCGCCTAGGGTCAGCGAGCTCGCATCAAGCTATAAGCTGATGAACAGTACTGCACTGTTAGCATACATTTTCAACGGCAAGCTTTACCTCTGGGTGACAGGTCGTGATGTGGAGTTTACAAAGCTTGATAGAATAGTCCTCGTGTTGGCAGTGTTTAGCCCCGATGGAGCGGTAGCCTACGAGAACCTCTGGCGCTATTACGTCCTGGGCGACTATGCGAGAACAGCGGCAATCTCCCCTGACGCCAACATAGTCGCCATCGGCACAAGCAGTGGTAGTCTACTCGTAGCGGGCCTCGACGGTGACACGTATAGACTGCTCTGGAGTCTCCAGCTCCATGCAGCAATAAAGCATGTATCCATCGCAAAGACAACGAGAGGTTACGTAGTAGCAGCAGTTGATGAAGGAGGTAATATAGGCCTCGTGGTAATAGACACCGAGCGTGGCGAGGTTAGGGTAGAGTCTGAGAGCAGCCACTGCACCACTTGCATATCACCATGGCCGGGCACGGTGGCTGCGATCCTAGGCCCCGAGGCAAACTTCCTCGCAGTGGGTACTGGTGCAGGCCTCGTAGTGGTTAACAGCTTCGCAAACCTCCTCTTCGGACACATTGTAACGGAGCAGCTCATAGCGAACTATACGCTTAGAACGCTGTCAATAAGCTTCGTTAACGAAGACGGCGAGCCACTTGAAAACCTCACAGTCGCGGCAACACTCTACGTAAACAATACGGTTGTAGACAGCATATCATACGTGGAGGCCGGACCAACAATAGAAGCACCATGCATGGAGCCAGGCATACTAGAGATCACTGTAGCTCCTAAAGAGCCTATCTACGAGCCAAGCAGCTACAAAATACTATGCGCGGGCAAGAGTAATGTAACACTCACAGTCCCCTATAAGAGGTTCACGTTGGTATTACACCTCGTAGATAGCTATACCAATAAGCCGCCAATACGCAACCTCACAGTACAGCTGATAGACGAAAAGAGATCCAGAACCATAAGCGCAACCTACCCCTCGGGCACAAGGAGCATAGAGCTAAGCGAACTACTTCCCGGCAACTACACTATCGTCGTGCGAGAAGTCGGGGGTGGACTCTACCGGGAGGCAACAACGAGAATCTGCATGGACTCTGATAGGGACGTAATAGTAACCCTTGAAAGGATAAACGTTGCAGTCATAGTGACACTGGCATCGCAATATACAACACCGAAAGGCGATGGTATAAGGCTAAGGGTGGTGGGCGACAACCGCGTACTATACGAGCAAGAGTTCTACGGTATTGAGGCTGATAGACCCTACTTGATCTCCTTCCAGACACAGCACCGCGGCAGCGCGACGATAGAGGTAACACCGCTGCACCCCGCGGGCGAGGACCCATTCTTCAAGCCTCTAACCAGGACAGTAAACGTAACCGACAATGGTGCAGCAGTCGAGATACAGCTCGAACCAGTAACATATAGGCTAACGCTGCGACTAACCGGCGTAGTAGGCAATGAAACCATACCTGTTACAGCAAGGGTTACAATAGACCGCGTCGAGGACGAAAAGATCCGCAGCGTGCTAGTACTGAATGCAACAGCAACTATTACACTCGTCAAGGGCACTTATCGCTTGCATATAGACCCACTACCGTATGACAACACTGGGTTTAAGATATTCGATGTTGTTGAGAGAGAAGTATACCTTGCAAGGGATAACAGTGTTCTAGACATTAGGCTTCCAACAGTAAGGATGCCGGTCACAGCGAAAATTCTAGACAAGTTGGCGCTCGAGAACAGGATAGTCGATAGCATAGTGGTCCGTCTCGACGGGGTGGAGGTAGCAAGAATAAGCCCGGGCCCCCCACAGACCCTAACACTGCTGGTACACGTTAACGGGTCCGTACTAACAATAGAGTCTGCTAGGAACTTCTACCAGCCAGTAAATATAACGATAAAGCCTTCAAACACTACGCTAGAAATAGCTCTAGCCAGAACCCCGCGGACACTGCACATAGTAGTGGAAAACGATCAGGGTAAAGGCCTTGCAGCAGCAACAGTAAACATTGCTGGTATGGACGTAGTATTCTCCTCCACCCTTATGACAGGAGTAGATGGAACTGTTGACGCAGTATTGCCATCTAACGCGAACTACCAAGTCTGTGCAGTGGCTAAGGGCTACCGGCAGGCATGTACCAGCATATTACTGACGACCGATGACACGGTAACGTTAGCCCTGCAGCCGACGATACAGACGCTACTACTCCGCTACCTCAACGTCATAATAATGATAGTAATTTCGGCAGTAATACTCATAGTGATAAGGCACTACCTATCCAAACTAATGATGAGGCTTGCTGCAGAGGAGGAGTTCTAGCAGCGTTAAAAAGCCCACTGGTAGGTCTTACGTTATATGTTTTTACCCGTAGAGCTATAAGTTTTTAGGAGGCCCGACGCCAGCTAAGTGCACTGGGTAAAGGATCTTGACTATTGGTATTCAAGAGTTTTCCTCGCCACAGGAGCTACTAAAGTACATAGACAACATGCTAAACGATTTGAGGCGCAAGCTGGGCGAGCTGCTAAGGCTCATAGAGGAGCTTAGGGCGAAGAGCGAGCGTGATGAGAAGCTACTTAAGCTCATAGCTTTCCTTGCTGGGGGCACCATAGAGGAGAGTCCAATAGCCAAGGAGACGGTTATAGAGATAGAGAAGGTTAAGATAATGCTAAACCCGACGGCAAAAACAGAACTTGAAGTGCTTGAAGAGATAGCTGAAAGCATAAATGCTAAGATAACCAGGCTACATGCTATACGCAGAGGCCTTGAGAGGCTTGCACAGATAGATGTGGAGACACGTATACGTGTCATTTTCCAGGACTACATACCAAAAGCAGTGATAATAACGCTGTAAACGTGTGTCCCTGGTAAAACCGCTATTTTTCCCATAGGATAGGTTTAAAATAAGCAATACCGCCACTTCTCAGCCTGCCTGGTGGCGAAGGGAAGGCACTGCCCCATTGATTCCAGTGGGATGAGGGTCCTTGTTCGAGGAACTATGGCAAGGTCTCAGCGAGTCCTTAAGGATCATGCTCAACGCCGACCATCGCTATGTCGGGCTAGCATTCGTATCCTATATCGTCTCGGTGCTACTTTATGCCCTGCGCTGGAGCTTTATACTGTCACGGATGGGTGTAAGGTTTCCCGTTAAAGACTCGTTCCTGGGGTATCTTATGGGGTTCCTAGTGAACAATATTACGCCGAGCATGCGTGCCGGCGGCGAGGTTATCCGCGTAACCTATGCCTACCTTCAGACGAAGGCGCCGATACCCACAATTGTTAACAGTATAGTCTTTGAACGTGTTGTGGAGGCTATACCTGTTGCAGTGATTGCAGTAGTTGCACTTACGGGTGAACTTGCCGCTGGTGACCTACCGCTTGGTATTGTTTTTGCGCTGATACTCATAGTAGTTGGTGTTTTCGTCGGCGTCAAGTACTGGGATCGTATTCTCGAATATATTGCCGACAAGTTTCGTGCACGCGAAAAGTTACAGCTAGGCAATAGCGTTGGGCTCAGCAAGCTTCTCGGCGACCGCGTCGCCGTTATTGTCTCTGCGTTGCTTAGCTCGGGTGTCTGGCTACTTGATGTTGCTAGGTTTTATTTTATCGCTGTAGCTGTTGGGTGGGATACGTCTGTCTACAGGATAGTGTTGGCCTCGGTAATGTATCTCGTTATCGGCCTTGTAGCCTTTACGCCAGGCGGACTAGGGATAGTCGAGGGTGGTCTTACAGCGGTATTTACGGCGTTGGGTGCACCGGCTAGTACTGCACTAGCTATAGTCATGGTAGAGAGGCTTATTTCCTATGTATTTGCCTCGCTATTGGGCGGGCTGGCTGTTGCTATTGGTGGAGGCCGGCAAGCTTGGACGCTCTTAAGGTTGCGTTGGCGTCAGACTGGTTCTACCCAAAGATAGGAGGCATCGAGACACATATACACGAGCTTGCACTCCAACTCCTCGAGATGGGTCATGAGCCTCACGTTATAACCCACGACTATCGCTACATGAAGCCCTATCGTGATGATTTCCCTTATGCTGTGCACAGGATTAAGGGTTTCTTCTACTTTCGCAAGAGCCATGTAAGCCTCGGAGTGGATACGCTCTTCAAGCTCAACCGGCTCTACAAGACTATAGGCTTTGACATCACGCATATACACAGCATATATTCGCCATTCGCTGTTGCAGCGGCCAATCTCTCCAGGGGTATCCGCGGCGTACCAGTAGTCGCTACCAACCACTCCCTCTACTACTGGTCTCCCGTCACTAAGCCCCTCATACCGCTCCTTCGTAATACGCTGAAACGGGTGGATGCATTCATAGCTGTTAGCCGCCGGGTAGCGGAGGATACGAGGCGGCTCCTAGGCATAGTCGATGGCAAGGTTCCCCTCTACATTATCCCCAATGGGGTTAACACGGGGTTCTGGAGGCCGCCAGAAGCTGAGGAGGAGAGGGCTGCCCGGAGAAAGCTTGGCCTAGATGAGCGCGAGTTTGTGGTCCTAGTGGTTGGGAGGTTTACGGAGCGCAAACGGATACACCAAGCTCCTGCAATCGTGGCTTACGCTGCCAAGATAGTTGCTGGGAGGAGGCGACTTCACCTCCTCATTATTGGTGATGGTCCGCTGCGCAGCAAGGTTCTACGAGCTGTTGAGGAGCACCTCTATGGCCTGGATGGTGTAAGGGTAACCGTTCACGGTTTTATGGGTCGTGCTGGGCTGCGAGAGGCTTACTGGGCTTCGGATCTTCTACTCGTGCCGGCGAGGCTGGAGGCATTCTCGATAGCAGCCCTCGAGGCCATGGCTTGTGGCAGACCAGTAATAGGGTTCCGTGATGGCGGAATAGAGGACGTTGTAGCTGATGGTCGTACCGGGTTCCTTGTATCCTCTGATGAGGAGGCATCGGAGAGGATAGCCGAGCTAGCCCTAGATCCTAACCTGCACCGTAGACTCGCAGAGACAGCCCCGCTACATGCTGCAGAGAACTTCTCCTGGACGAGGATAGCCAGAAGCATCGTTGAGGTGTATAGGGCTACCATGGACGCGGCTATGGACAGCGATAAACGCTACCTCCTATACCGTGCCTGGCTCCGGGTATCAAGGATTCTTGGAAGGTGAGCAGTCCGGTTTGCGCATAGCAGTACTCAGCTTTGACGTGGAGCAGGACTGTCCGCCATACCTCGGCGAGAGCTACCGCGGGGTAGAGGAAGGGCTCCCATACATCCTTGACATACTATCCCAGGAGAGGGTTAGGGCAACTTTCTTCTCAACAGCGCGCGTAGCTGAGAGGTACCCCCAGCTAATACGCAGGATAGTAGATGAGGGCCATGAGCTGGGTTGCCATAGCTATGCCCACGAACGCCTAGATAAGCTACCCGGAAGTACTGTGGCAAGCCTACTTGAGAAGGCCACAGCTAAGCTCAGAAGGTTCACGGACCAGCTTACAAGCTTTCGAGCCCCCAACCTTAAGCTCCCACAGAGCCTCTTACCGGTCCTCCACAAACTCGGCTACCAGGTGGACTCGTCGATAGCCCTCTACAAGCCTCCGTTCCGCGCCATGCCAAGGGTAGAGTATGGCATCGTAAGGCTACCAGTGACTGTTACATCCTCTATGCTGCGGCTGCCGTGGCGCATCCAAAAGAGGATACACGACGTGCTGCCAAGAGGACTAAGGATATACTTTGCCCATCCCTGGGAGTACATAGATATGAGCTGGGCGAGGGTAAGAGTAGACTGTCGCTACAACACTGGGGAGGCTGCACTAGAGCTGCTAAGGAAGCTCATAGGATACCTCCGCGGGAAAGGCTACACGCTGGTAACAATATCCGAAGCGGCACAACATGTGGAGGCAAGTCGGCAGGACTGAGAAAGCTCCATTCTCAAGGGGTTGTTCTGTCATTCCTGTTCTAGGGTTTCTTAACAGAAATGGTAGGTAGTTTGAGGTGGAGAGCTGACATGGTGATGTTTTGTAGTTTCGATGATTATGTCCCCTACCGGCATCACTTCTCCATTCTCTGCATGATAGTGTGTAACGATGCTTCCATTTCCTTGCTGTAGCTGTGCAAGTAGCTTGTAACATTTGCCGACAATTAGCTCGTACCGGTCTGTGACACCAGAAGTTGACCGTCCTGAGTATACGTTAGAGGTACATAGCTAGCAAGAGCTTGTAGGCCTCGTAGCTTTCGTGGAATATTGCATCTCTAAACCCATATCCACCCGCATACGTATAAGCCTCGCAAGCAGCTTCTCGGCGGGAAGCAGCATCACCCTCAGGGAGCAAGTTAAGTGCATAGTAAACAACTAGGTTGACACACTAGTTCCATGAGGGTATGGATATGTAGCAGCGTGCTTCATGCTATAGCGAGACGATGTATTTTAGCTCTTTCGAGTACTCATCGCCCAGTATGGGGCAAACGGCGCATAGAAACTGTCCCGTATCGTCTCTATACTCGGTCTTTGGGGGTACTTGTCTCCCAGCTGCAAGCCTAGTACTGTCATAACTGGTGGCTGTAAGCATGCTGTTCTAGGCGAAGCCTATACGGCCCCTTCAGCTTGCAGTGGCAGCTTCAGTACCAGCTCCCGCGGTTCTAATGCTTAAAAGCGAGCTAGCTTCGTGCTAGCCCCTTCCCACCCTACATGCCGGTGCGGAGGTGTGCTGGTTTGGTTCTCTGTGTAGTTGATTAGAGGGTTCACGCTATCCGTCTCCAGGCCTGGGTGGTGTAGGCATGGTGCGGGTGAGGGTTAGACTTGTTTCGCTGCTAAGGGAAGCTGTTGGTGGCAGCGAGGTGGTTATTGAGGTTGGTGAGGACGCTACGCTACGTGACGTGCTGAAGACCTTGTTCACCCGCTATCCGGGCCTCGAGAAGCTTGTGCGGGAGCTGGAGGCTCGTGGTCTCGACATTGTATACCTGGTTAATGGCAGGTTCTCCGGGCTCGACCAGCAAGTCCGTGATGGCGACGAGATTGTTATCTTGCCGCCTGCCTCGGGCGGGTAGCAGCTATTAGGGTTTAACACGTGTTTACGGCGGTTATCGGGGGGCCTTATGCAGCGTGGCAGGGTATACATTGAAACCTATGGCTGTGCTTTAAACATGGCTGACACGGCTATTATGCGGAGTGTGTTGAGTAGCCGTGGCTACAGCTTCACCAATTGTGTTGATGAGGCAGACGTGATTATCATCAATACGTGTACGGTGAGACTGGATACAGAAGCCAGGATGAAGAGGAGGATAGCAGAGCTGGCAGCAATAGCCGAGAAAACCGGGGCGAGGCTAGTTGTTGCAGGATGCATGGCTAGTGCTCAGCCCTATACGGTGAAGCGTATAGCACCGAAAGCAGTGCTAGTCTCAACCTATAATGTGCACCTCGTGGACATAGCTGTTGAGAGGGGTCTAGACCTTCTCACCCCTCCGAGGGAGAAGCCGAAGCCGCTCTTCAAGCCAACTCCTCGGCTAATGCTTCGCGGGAAAATAGCCGAAGTACCAATAGCAGAGGGCTGCCTCGGGGACTGCAGCTTCTGCATCACGAAAATTGCTAGGAGAAGAGTATACAGTAGACCCGTGGAGAATATTGTGAAGCTTGTTCGTGAGCTTGTCCGGCTCGGAGCCGTCGAGATAAGGCTTACGGGTCAGGATATCGCAGTCTACGGCATAGACCTCTACGGTAAGAGGCTGCTGCCAGAGCTAGTTCGGCGAGTTATAGAGGTTGAGGGTGACTTCATGGTTCGCATAGGCATGATGAGCCCGGATCAGCTGGAGCCGATACTGGACGAGTTCCTGGAGGTGTTCCGCCATCCAAAGGTGTTCAAGTTTGTCCACCTTCCGGTGCAGAGTGGTGACGACCGAGTTCTAAGGATTATGAAGCGCAACTATACTGTCGACGAATACCGTGCTATCGTGAGGGAGATCCGCAACAAGGTTCCCGGGGTAATGATAGCTACAGACATTATTGTTGGTCATCCAGGCGAGGATGAGGAAGCGTTTGAAAACACGGTCCGCCTCATAGAGGAGTTGAGGTTTGAACGTGTCCACCTTGCACAGTATACGCCGCGCCAGCGCACGGTAGCTGCAGGTCTGCCACAAGTGCCGGATCCCGTGAAGAAGAAGCGGTCTAAGAGGCTCACAGAGGTTGTGATGAGGATTGGGCTCGAGGAGCATCGACGCTACATAGGCTCCCGTGCTTGCGCACTGGTTGTCTCACGGGGCGAGCGCGGCGGCCTAGACGCTAAGCTCTACAACTACATGCCAGTAATACTGCCAGAGGGCTCGGCTAGGCCGGGTGAGTGGAGGTGCATTGAAGTAGTAGACGCAACCTGGTACGACCTACGGGGACGCGTGGTTGACTGCACTTGCAAAGGTGGAGGCAGCTAGACGTGCAGCCGAGATTCTGGAACCCCTCATAGAGAGAGCTGAAAGGATAGGAATTGGTACGGGCTCCACAGTGAGGCTCGTTCTTAGATTCCTTATCGAGTCGCCAGCTGCATCCGCGTTGCGCCGCGCCAAGGTATACGCTTCGAGCTTCGACACGCTGCTCGAGCTACGCAGACTTGGCATTGAGGCCTATGATTTCCTGCCTCGGGACGGTCTAGACGTATACTTTGACGGGGCTGACGAAGTTGCAAGGGTCTCGGATATGTGTATGGCCGTTAAAGGCCGCGGGGCGGCCATGTTGCGGGAGAAGCTACTAGCTTTCAACAGCGCCTATACACTGCTAGTGGTCGACGAGTCTAAGGTCTCGAGAAACCTTGGTGACAAGGGGAAGCCGGTACCCGTTGAGGTTGTACCGCCAGCGGTTGAAACCATAGTAGAGGAGTTCGAATCAAGGGGTATACGTGCGGAAGTGAGGACAAACTGTAGCTGTAGGGATGGCCCAGCCTTTACTGACAACTATGGCATCGTCATAGACACGTGGCCCTGGGGCGTTATGAGCCCCATACAGTATGAGTCGCTGCTTGACACTCTTCCCGGCGTAATGGGCCACGGTCTATTCATAGGCTACATGGACGCTATAGTGGTGGGCTACGGTGACGGTAGAAGCGAGGAGTGGAGGTGTAGACGCACAAGGCTATCTGCTGGCGCGAAGGCTAGGAGAGCTGAGAGATAGGCTCCGCAGGGCAATCGAGAGTCCCTCGCCCGAGGCGCGGGCAGCACAGGGCGAGCTACGTGTAGTAAGGCTTGCAAGGATGCCTGTTGAGCTGTGGGTTGTGCTTGGCAGGGAGTCCGACTACCTCGTAGTACCGGGGACTTATTGTTCATGCCCCCACTTCATGATCCATGTTCTAGGCATGGGTCAGCTGGAACCTTGCTATCACCTCGTAGCAGTAGAGCTTGCAAGGAGAACCGGTAGGTTCCACGACCTCTCCGAGACCTTGCTACCCGAAAAGCTTGCTGACATAGTATTAGAAATAGTGGCTGGTGCTAGGACGGTAACACTGCGACGCATCCTCTACGGCTTCGAGCGGAGCAGGCAACGGGAGTAAAATATAGCTGTAGCCTCCTCCCACGCGGAGACCCGGCACACCAAGCCCCTGAGCAGTTAAGGGTTGGGAAAGCCTTGAGCAGCGAGCTTATGGGTCTAAGCGAGGAGGAGTTGCTGCAGAGGATTACGGCGCTACGCGAGGAGATCAAGAGGCTAAAGGAGCAGCGCTATCATCTCATCGAGGAGGTTCGCAGCCTACGCCAGAAGCGGAGAGGGCTTATAGAGAGGGTCAGGCAGCTGCGGGATGAGCTTCGTAGCTTGAGGGAGGAAAGGAGGCAGTTAGTGGAGGAGGTTCGGAGGCTGAGGCAGGAGCGCCGTGAACTCCTTGCTAAGATCAACCAGGCTGTGGTGGAACTCGAGAAGCAACGTAGGATAGCTGCTGAGCTAAGGCCCCTGGCGAGGAAGAGTATTGCTGCTATAAGGCGTCGTATAGAGGAGCTGGAGTGGCGGCAGCAGACACAGATACTCACCCCGGAGGAGGAAAAGGAGATTATAGACGAGATAGCACGGCTCGAGGAACTCCTAGAGAAGACCCTGCAGTCTAGGCAGGTTCTCCAGGAGCTAGCCTCTAAGCGGGCTGAGCTGATAGCCCTTCGGCTTAAGCTTCGAAGCTATGGCCAGGAGATTAGGTCGCGGAGCGCTGCTATATCACGGATAGACGAGAAAATAGCGTCGATAAGGGGGGAGATAGAAAAGCTTAGCCCCGAAATAGACCAGCTCACAAAGAGGATTGAGGATCTCTCAGCCGAGATAGACAAGCTATCCCAGGAAATAGCTGACCGTGTGACAGCTCTCAGAGAGGCTCTCACGCAGCTGCAGGAGCTAAGGATGAACCGTGAGAAGGCTAGAGCGCTACAAGTGCTGAGGGAGAGGAAGAAGATAGTTGAGGAGAAGCTTAAACGGGGTGAGCCGCTCACTATAGATGAGCTGAAGCTCCTCTACGCTAGCAGCCCCGAGGAGCTAGAGGAAGAGGGTAATGCCGGAGAGGAAGAAGCTGCTAGTGCTAGCAGTTGACATAGACAACGACCTTGGCAAAGCTGGCCTACAAACCCCCATACTGGGTAGAAGAGAGGTTTTAGACACAGCTGTACGCTTCGCCCTTTACGACCCGGAGGATTCTGACGCAAATGTCCTCTTCGCAGCGGTAAAGCTGGCTGATGAACTTAGGAGACAGGGCTATGAGGCGGAACCAGCCGTTGTGGCTGGAAGCGAGCTTGGCGGTGTTGAGGCTACGCTTATCGCCCGCTCGCAGCTTGAGGAGTTGGTCTCTAAGTATAACCCTGACGGTATAGTATTGGTATCTGATGGCTCCGAGGACGAGTTGCTACTACACATGATATCCTCGATACGGCCGGTCTATGGGGTCCACCGGGTGGTTGTAAAGCAGCACCGAGGCGTGGAGGAGACCTACGTCCTATTGGCAAGGTATATCAGGAAAGCGTTTACCGAGCCGAGGTTCTCTCGGCTCTTCCTAGGCGTTCCCGGTGTTATACTCGTGGTATTCTCCATGTTAGCCCTCATGAACATGCTTCGCCAAGCACTTCTCATAGGTCTTATGATTGCCGGACTTGCAATGGTTGTCCGGGGCTTCGACATAGAGGACAAGATAGTGCATGCGCTAACCGAGACCCCGGTGACCCTTGTAGCCTACGTTGTTGCAGGGATCTCGGCTGCAATAGCTGTAGGGCTAACAGCAGCTCAGCTACACGCTTCTGAGCAGTTAACGCCGCATGATATGGCTTCCCTTGTGCGTGGCGTAACTGCACTTCTAGGCTTCTCTGCGAGCATCGCAATATTAGGTCATGCTGCATCAAAGTTTATCTCTGGCAGTATCCGGCTCGCTCGCGAGATAACAGCCATAGCGGTCATAATCGCTGCTGTCGCACTAGCTGACAGTATCGCAGATGCGCTAGAAGCTACTGAGACCGTTACACTGACGGAGTTCATAGCCTCTCTCGTGAGGGTTAACTTCCATATGTATGCGATAGGCTCAGTGGTAGCGGTGGCGGTGACGTGGAGGCTAGCCAAGAGCCTGGAGAAGGCTATCGCCCGAACCTACGCTCCCTCATCTGGTAAGAGCGGAGAGCACGAAGAAGCTCAAACTCGTCAAACTCGGGCCACAAGCGCCGAGTGAAGTATAGCTCCGTATAGGCTACGTGGTATAGCAGGAAGCCGCTAAGCCGTAACTCTCCACCAGTCCTTATGAGCAGATCCGGCTCTGGGAGCAAGCCGAGAGGCATAAGCTTCCGCAGCTCCTCCTCATCGTTGGGCACAAATCCCTTTGTGGCTAGGCTGCGTAGTGTCTCGAGAACCTCCCAACGGCCACCATAACAAGTCGCTATAGTCAGTACATTGGGTCCATTAGTGGCTGTGGCAGCATTAACCTCCTCTAGCCTTTCAGCGAGCTGACCCGGCAGTAGTGTAAAGTCGCCAACAAAGTATACGCGGACACTACCGTTGACTACACGGGGATCCGTGAGAAGGTCATCTATAGCCCTTAGCAGGAGCTTGTAGAGGTGCTCGCGCTCCTCAAGGGGCCTCCGTAGGCAGTTCTCACGGGAGAGCGCATAGAACGTCACGTAGTCCACGCCTAGCTCCCAGAGGAGGTCGAGGGTACGCCGTGCCACACGATACCCGGCAGCGTGGCCGGCATAAACTGGAAGGCCTTGCTTGCGCGCCCACCTACGATTGCCGTCAGGTATGATGGCTATGTGGCGGGGGAGTCTCCCCCTGGAAACTTTGCCTCTTAGAAACCTTGCAGCTAGACTCCTAAGCATGACTACTCCATCCCGTAGGCCTGGGCGGCTCGGGCTATAGTGGTGGTACGGGCTGCTCTGCGCCACAAGCTTCGCAGATGAGTACCCAGGCCTTACCCCTCCTCTCAAGCCTGGTGTCAGGGGCGCCACAGGTTGGGCATATAACGTAGGTCTTAACGAACCTTTGCATGAGGTTATTGAGTGTCGTGATTGAGACTTTGACGTTTATCACTAGCATACCGTTCTCCTCGTCGTAGTTGCCACTAGCGCCAAGCTCCTTTAGCAGGTAGCGCATGAGTATCCGTGGCTCACGCCTCATAACATCTGCTAGCTGTTTGAAGTTCCTGATAATGGTCTTCGAACCTATGCGCTCTACCTGCAGTCTCGGAAGCTCGAATCTCGAAGCCTTACCCGTCCTAGTTGGCAGTCTACTATACAGTCTGCTAAGCAGGTGGTCGTAGTCGTAGAGCAGCTTAGCCTCCGGGTCAACCACACCTATCTCCCTCCAGGATCCTCCTCTACTGGCTACAATCCCTAAAAATGGGTGTGACACCCGTCCCTAATATTAGGAGACCCCATCCACCCCCTGTCTGGAAGGGTGTGCAGCAGTCATGGGGTCTAGCGGTGAGCCAATGGTTTACATGAAAGTGATGGAGGTTCATGGCGAGAAGATAGTAGCCATCTGTGACGAGGAACTTCTGGGCAAGAAGTTTGTCGAGGGGGAACTAGTGCTCCACATTAACGAGGAGTTTTACCGTGGCCAGCTAGTACCGCTAAGCTATGCCATGCAAAGAGCTTGGGAGGCTACGATTCTAAACCTCGTTGGCGAAAACACTGTTAATGCTGCCATAAAAGAGGGCCTCATACACCCTGACGCGGTCATAAGGATTGCCGGGGTGCCACATGCACAGGCCGTGAGGATGCTCTACTAACTCCCTGCTCCCAGCGGTGCCTCCTAACAGTGCGGCCGTATAGTAGGTTTACTGGGTTGAACCCATACCACTCGCTGTAGAGCAGTTTCCTCAGCACCTTCTCGACGTAGATAGCACTGTTGTGGCCGAGACCGAGGAGATGTTCGATATACTCATGCATAAAGCTCTCATCGATAAACCACTCTGCCTCCTCCTCCAGATTTAGCCACCTAACGTTGATGTATATTTTGCCCTTCTTGAACCATGCAGCTCCATCGTCCTCGCTAGATACTATAATTACCTCGGTCAAGTGGGGCTCCCACGGCTCCCACCTATACCTGTGGGGGAATATAAACGTATTAACGGTTGAAAGATGTATTGTGGACATCCACATTACAACATGATTTCCGGGGAGCCGGGTAGCAACCAGCCCCCCGCCCCCGTCTCCCAGACCCTAGTAACACCGGGAGACCATGAAACACAGCAGGTATTAGCAGGCCCACAGCTGGGAATAGCCTTGCACCAGAACCTAGCAGTAGTGGGGCCCGCAAATGCAGGCACAGCTAGACACTAGTGTAAGACTGCTAGCAAGGAGGCTCTCAGAGAGGATCGATAGCTATCGCGAAGCCCGGGCAAGCCTTGTGGAGCTGGGTAGAGCTGTTAGGGAGATACACAATGGCCTCCGAGTAGTACACCTCACGCCCTCCGAGAGAGCAAGTCTAATAGCAAACATTGCAACCATACCACTTACAGCAGCAAGCATAGCCCTCGGAGCACCGCTAACCACGGCTCTCTCCAAGACAGCTACACTGCTAGCAACACTATACCGGTCTGGAAGGCTGATAGACGGTCTTAGGGATGCAAGCCTCACACTACGACTCCTCCTGGAAGAACTGGGCTAACTAGTACCCCACGCTTCCGTGATGCTGTTCGGGGAAACCCATTAGGGGGCGTGACATGATCTCCCTCTCTAGCTGAGGGCAGTAGTCCCTTGTTACGGCCGGTCTACGAGGAGGAGTATGACGGTCTTCTACTCGTGGAGTACGAGGAGTTTGAGGTTAAGAAGCCGAGCTTCCTGATCCTAGGCCTGCCCGACACGGGCCTGGTTGGTGTAATATCGTCGAACCACCTTGTAGAAGTGCTATCGATGAAGGAGGTTGCGGGGATCGACCTCGCATCGATGATGCCACCGGTAGCGGTTATTTCCAATGGGATTGTTAGACCGCCGCTAAGGATATACGTTAAGGACAACATCATGGCGCTCTCTGCTGAGACACCAGTACCGCCCCAAGCAGTCTATCCTCTCTCAAAACTCATAGTAGACTACGCATTGAAGAGAGGTATAGATTACCTCATATCAATAGTTGGCATAGCGTCGCCAAACAGGGTTAACATGGAGAAGCCGAACGTTTATTGGATAGCTAGCAACGAAAAGGCACGCAAGCTAGTCGAAAACATTGGAATCGAAGGATTCATCAACGGATACCTCGTTGGTCCCTACGCCCTAATACTCAAGAACGCCATTAGGAGTAGAGTGGCAAACCTGGTACTCCTAGCAGACGCCTACATCGAGTTCCCCGACCCCGAGGCAGCGGCAGCAGTACTTTCAATAGTCTCGAAGATAACCGGTGTATCGATAGATGTGAATAAGCTGCTCGAGCAAGCAGAGATGGTAAGGCTCAGGCTACGCAACCTGATGAGGCAGACAAAGCAGGCAATGAGCGAGATGAGAACTCCATCACCACTCATTTACACCTAGACGCGGTGGGGGTGGAATGTGATGTCGGTCTACGAGGATATTAGAAGGAGGCTTGAAAGGCTACGTGAGAGGATTGTTAGGGAGATAGACCAGGCATTCTCGGAGATGGAGGAGGTTATGAGGCTTAGCTGGTCACCCGATGGCAGCATACAGCCCCTCTACACGATGTACGAGTACCCGGACAGATACATAGTGCTTGTCGACCTAGCAGCTGCTGATACCTCCTCCCTAGAGGTAAAGGCTACCGAGACTAGGCTCGTGATAGAGGCTAGGCTAGAGCGGGAGGTGAGTTTCAGCGACCTCTACGGTACGAGCCTCGGTAGGAGTGTAACATTCCGCCACTATCGCCATGAGCTACCGCTACCGCCAGACGCTGATCCCTCAGCTATCAGTGTTAGAGTGAGGCCAAACAAGATAGTTGAGATAATCATACCGAAGAGGAGGCAGTAGCCCCTGTATGTACTCCAGTATGTTTATCACCTTCCCCCCCGCAAGCCTTACCGTGGTGGACGCGATATGGCGCATTATGAAGGTGTGATTGAGAAGGATGAGAAAGGCTATCTGATAAGGCTCCCTGACGAGCTTATGGCTAGCCTAAGGTGGAAGGAGGGTGACAAGGTAAAGATTGAGATGAGTGAGTGGCGTGGCCGCCTGGTAATAGTGGTGTACAAATAGGACTCCGGCTAGCTCTTCTCGCCGAGGTTCCAGGGCTTCCCGTGTTTCACTATTTTCTCCGGTAGCCTATCCTGGTACTTCCGTAGGAACCTCAGATCCTCGTCTTTGCGGCGGAGGTTGTCGGGTAGCATCCTGGGTATCTCGTCTATTATCGGGTACCAGCGGCCACAATTAGGGCAGTATAATATGCCCGTAACCACCTCGACTTTTAGGCATTCAGCGCAAGGAGTATTACCGTTAACCTCTTCTATCTTCTTGCCCACTGGTGTTTGCAGGCGATAGCAGTATAGCTCGCATAGCGGCGGCTTGTAGCGCTCCAGCAGTTCTCGTATCTGCTGCTCGCGCTCCGGGTACACCCGCTCCTCGATGACGTAGAGTTCTAGGGGGAAGTATTTGCAGACGGGGCAGGCTGCGAGATCCATAAACCTATACTTCATCCCCCTGCCAGCCTCCTAGCCTTCTCTCTAAGCGCCTCTGCTATCTCCTTAGCCTTTTCGGGTGTGGATGCTTCAACCATTATCCTTAGCACTGGCTCTGTGCCACTAGGCCTCACAAGGAACCAGTAGTCCTCCGCTTCGATTCGCACACCGTCAATTGTTATGACGCGGTAGCCTGGTTTTCCGCTATACTCCTCGCGCAGCGCCTCGACAACCCTTAGCGCCTTCTGCCGGTCCATCGGCACCTTGAGCTTAACAGCATAGTACCGCGGCAACCTGCCGAGGACCTCTGAGGCTGGCTTGCCCTCCTTGGCTAGCAGCTCCAGGAATAGTGCTAGGGTCATGCCACCATCTCTTGCCAGGAGATGTGCTGGGTATATGAAGCCGCCGTTCTCCTCGAAGCCTGCTATGCCACCCTCCTCGAGCATCCGATAGCTGATATTTATCGTGCCTACGGGAACCCAGACAACCTCAATCCCCTTGGGCCGGAGGTAATCCTCTACCAGCTTGCTGCTAGAGACAGCGGTGTAGAGCTTCTTAGGTGCTGCTGGGAGCTTGTGCTCGGCAATGAATTCTGCTAGTATGGTGCCCGTCCTGTCGCCCCACCAGACCTCGCCCCTCTCATCTATGATTATTGCTCGGTCGCCGTCCCCGTCGTGGCCCACACCAAAGTCTAGGCCTAGGCTCCGCACGATAGCTGCCGCTTCTGCTAGGCTTGATGGCGTAGGCTCGGGCTCCCGGTATGGGTAGGGATCTAGGTTGCAGCCTAGCGTGTATGGCTTAACGCCTAGCGCCCGCAGTATCTTGGGTGTTGTAAGCGATGAGACGCTGTTGGCGCAGTCTACGAGGACGCGGAACCCCCTCCTGCGTATAGCGGGAGCATCAACCTTCTCAACAACGCCCTTCACGTAGGTTTCAATTACGCGGTGTTCGCGTGGCACCTCGTAGGCTGCCCGGTGCCACGGTGTTCTGTGGAACCTCTCTGAGAAGAATATATCCTCTATCCTCGCCTCTGTCTCCCGGTCAACCTCTATGCCTAGAGGGCCTACGACCTTGACGCCATTATACTCTGGCGGGTTATGGCTAGCTGTAACTATTACGCCATAGTCGTAGCCCAGCTCCTTCACGGCATACTGTACGGCTGGCGTGGTAGCATAGCCGTCCGGCCATGCGACATGAACCCTGGCTCCGGCAGAGAGCAGGCCTGCAACAACAGCATTTAGTATCATCTCGCCGCCGGCACGGGCGTCCCTAGCGACGAGAACTGTTGCTCCCTCACCAAAGTACGTAGCTATCGCCTGGCCAAGCCGTAACGCTAGCTCTGGCGTAAGCTCCCGGTTCAGAACACCCCTAACACCGTCCGTGCCGAAGAGCTTGCCCAGAGTCTCCACCCCCAGAATTCCCGGGCCAGATAGGTATGTTGCCTCACCGTCCTAGAAAGCCCTAATGCTGAGCCTCCAGTGCTCAACCCTTGCACTGGAGCCCCTTGGCTCTGGGTGTGGCTGGTTGTGCATTGCTGAGAGCCTGTTCGAATTCAAGCCACACTGTGTGCTCGTAGTCTCTACGGGCGGCGGTGGTGATGTAACGTCGGCACTGGTGCTAGCCGGAGCACTTGGGAGGACTGGCGTCGCGGTGGTGACAGCTGTTGGGGTCTGGGAGCGATTTGTACGCGATCCAGAGCCGGGCCCCGTACCGCTTGAAAGTCTCGTTGGTGTAGAGCGTGGAGAGCATGTTGCGAGGCTGCTGAGGGGCTGCTATGCCATACGCTCTGGAAGGTATGTACTCCCCTCGGCATGTAACGCGCTGAGGGTTGTCGATACTACAGTCTATGCGGTGGATATGTGGAGAGGCTCGCTTGGTATAGCAATGGCGCTTCAAGAGCTTGCAGGACTTCACGGTTGCGATGCAGCACTAGTAGTCGATGTTGGTGGTGACATACTTGCATCTGGCTGCGAGAAGGGCCTATGGAGTCCCCTGGGCGATAGTGTGGGTTTAGCTGGTGTGCTTGAGTCTGGGCTCCCGGCAGTACTAGCTATACATGGTCTAGGAGCTGATGGAGAGCTCTCGGAGGAGGAGCTGCTAGAGAAAATGGCTCTGGTCGCGCGCCAAAAGGGTTACCGATGGATCCGTGGTCTTGACGGGGAGGATGTAGAGCTACTTGAGAAACTGATCACCGTTGTATATACTGAAGCAAGTCGCATGCCACTACTAGCAGTCAAGGGTCACTATGGCAGGCTTAGTATCCGGCGGGGTACACGGATGGTGCGCATAAGCCTGGTGCAAGCTGCAACGTTCTTCCTCGACGCTGTTGTGGCTGCTGAGTATACCCTTGCAAAGCTTGTCCGGGGCACTACGAGCCTCGAGGAGGCGAGACGGAGGCTAAACATGGCTGGTGTCTATACGGAGTTAGACCTCGAGGAAGACCTACGCATGGCTGGCCGAGGCGACCCGGAGGCGGCGGATCCGGTGAAGGTGCGGGAGGAGGGACGCCAGAGGCTAGCTCCATGCATAGCTAATAGGGGGCAGCTCTCCCCCGAACAGTAGACAGTAGAGATAAATCCAACTCTCATGCCCTTACCCAGCACTGCGAGGGTGTAATGTAATGGCTTCGACTGCTAAGATACTCGTTACTAATGACGATGGCATTCACAGCCCAGGCCTCAGGCTGCTCTACGAGGCCGTCAAGGAGCTTGGCCGCGTCTACGTGCTTGCACCGGAAACCCCGAAGAGCGCCAGTGGCCTCGGCATAACATTGCACAAGCCGCTCCGTATCGGGAAGGTTAAAATATGGGGCGACACCATGGTATATATAACTAATGGTACTCCAAGCGATGTGATTTACATAGCAATAGAGGAATTCTCTCCAAGGTTTGACGTAGTAGTCTCTGGCGTCAACATAGGCGATAACACAAGCATACAAGTCATACTCTCATCGGGCACCATTGGGGCGGCGGCACAAGCCGCACTACTCGGAATACCCGGCATAGCGTTCTCGGCAGACATAGACGAGGCCAGCCAGCTGGAAGAGGATAGGGAGACGTGGGAGAATATGAAGAGGGTGATAAGGGCTATTACGAGTTGGGTACTTGAGCACGGCATGCCAGAGGGGGTTGACCTAATTAGTGTTAACTTCCCGAGAAAGGTGCGCAAAGACACCAAGGTGAAGATCGCCCCTGCGGCGCGGATTAAGTTCCTCCAGAAGGTTAGCGTCCTCTATGACCCCCGTGGCCGGAAGTACTACTGGCTTTACGGTACTCTCGTTGAGCCAGAACCAGGCTCTGACGTCTATGTAGTCCACGTCGAGAAGGCAATAGCGATAACGCCGCTCTCGCTAAACGTCAATGTAAAGGAGGGCGAGTGGGCAGCAGTGGTCGAAAACATTAAACCCATGATACAAGCTGCAGAAAGTGCGCTCAGGGCACAGACCAGTGCAACAGTAAGCACGGCATGACGGGAGGACATAAGAGTAGCCAATAGTAGGATACAAGGCCTCTACACGGGGGTGGTGGCCCGGCGGACAAGATGAACCCGGAGCCCCGGGGGACATGGCGCCGGGTCCGACCTCGGGTACACACCCTCCCAGAACTCCTCCTCTCCTCGGACTAGTGTGGAGCGAATAAGAGCCTTGGCGTGGCGTGGTCGGCCCGAAACACCGTGTAGGATTGTTGTGCGCGAAATAATTGTGCGTGGAGTACTAGACGAGGAGTGTAGCGATGTCTGTCCCTCCTCAGCCCTAGTAGTTAGGGATGGACGGGTGGAGACTGACCCGTCGAAGTGCCTGGTGTGTCTCGTCTGTATGGCTCTCTGCGGCCCGGCAGGGTGGTAGTTGTCTCGGACTGGATCTGCCCTGGGGAGGAGACTTAACCTCTGCCTGCTCATCTTCTAGCTTTTTGTGGGTGCCGTGTTTTGGTTAGGCTTCTCATACACGGGGTCTACATAGCTGATGTAGACGGCTCTATCCGGGGGCCAGGCTTCATATATATCCGTGACGGTGCTATCCAGGCTGTCGGTGAGGGCGAGCCGCCCGAGGAGCTTTCACTAGCAGAGCTCGTGCTTGGCGGCGATAACAGACTGGCCATGCCCGGGTTTGCATCCCCACCAGTCCTAGCCGAGCTGTATGGTTTCCGTTTCCTCTCCGACGAGAGGATAAGCTATGCTAGCATCGCAGCTGGCGGGGGCTGCCTACTAAGCCTACTAAGCGACATTGATGAGGAAGAGGCCTACTATTCGGCACTCATGTGGCTCTACGAGGCGGCACTAAATGGTGTATCAAGACCCGTCATCGTCACTGCTAACCCTCGGGCTGCTGCCAGGGCGTCCGAGGCCGCCGAGATGAGCAGCGTTATACTCGTCCCCCTTGGCTGCCGGGGTGTCAGCGTAGATAAGCCAATCGATGCTCTAGACTCGATACCTTCAAGTGCTAGGCTGCGTCGAGGCGTCCTTGTCTGCGAGGGGGAGCCACCGTCAAGCGCAGATCTAGACGTGGTTGTAAGGCTATCCAACGGTAAGCTCTTAGCAGGGAACACGGCGGTTGATGTCTCGACGTTGACACCGGAGCCCTGGGTGTCACCCTGGAGCCTCATAGCCCTTGGAGGAGAGGCTGTATACAAGGTACTAGTCAGCGATATGCATAGGCTTGTGGATAGTGGATATGAGGCTTTCCAGGGGCAGGCCCACGTACAAGTTGTTGATCTCACCGAGCCTCCTGGATGGGCACCGCAGCCAGCAGCTGCTAAGCCTTGGCGTCTAGGATCCTCTAGGCCGCGCATAGAGACGCTGCTATCCGGCGGAAGACTCGTAGTCGACAATGGGGAGCACCTAGCATTAGGTGTTGATGCTGCCGGGAAGGCTGCTCGCGTACTAGCCGAGGCCTATGATAGGCTCGGCAGCTGTAGGAGGGAAGGAGGGGGGTAGTATGCCTAACAACCTACTATAAAAACGTTTTGAGGTAGGGGAATCCTATTCCAAATGCCTAGTAGCGGTCTGCCTTTCAACCCTCTTAGCGCCGAGCGCGAAGACTATGTAGTTGAAGGCCTTCTCCGGGTTGGTGTGCTTGCCGCAGCTGTAAACGTCAACTGTGGCAAAGGCGTACTCCGGCCAGGTATGGATTGTTATGTGACTTTCAAGGACTATCGCTACTACGCTAACGCCTTCCCCGATCTTCCAGCTCTTGACATCTAGCAGTGTCATGTTGCCAACCTTGGCAGCCTCGACGACTATTTCGCGGAGCCGCTTCTCGTCACGGAGAGTCTCTACGTTGCACTCGTAGAGGTTGCCGAACACGTGCATGCCGTATACTCTTGGCTCGCCCTCAGCAGGCTTAGGCCTTGGCCGTATAGTTGCTATAGTCTTCATACCCCCCACCGAGGGGGAGGGGACTTCTATGCATCAGCTTTAAGGGTTACCCCCCCTCCTCAGCCTTGTAATGGTTGTATAACGCGAAGACCCTCCTGCCCCGTTTCGGCAAGGGTTTAGAGCTAATTACTTCGGGGGGTGCTCGTAGGCTCTAACAGCTAATTAGCTGGTAGTCTTTTGGAGTGTTACCGCTGGCAGCGGCCCAGGGAGGGTATGAGCGGTAGCGGAAGGGGTAGGAGCGTTTGCCGCGTGTCCAGCCGTTTACGCGTGCATCAAAAGGTGATGTGTCCACACACGTGCTTGTAACGAGTCTTGAGGAAGTCTACGAGGAGGCTGTTAGCAAGCTGCACGAGGTTAACGAGAGGCCTGGCAGGTATGGCTTCAAGTTAGCCACGGGGCTGATACACAAGGTTAGTATATCGATTGCACTTCGCCCAGTGGGGCCCTCTGCGCTAGCCATACTCGTTGAGGAGCTTGCTAGGCTTGGCGCAAAGGTCATACTACATCTTGACACTGCCCTAGCACTATCACCATCCCTCGCCATAGGCGACGTGGTACTAGCTACAGCAGCAATAAAGGGTGATGGTGTCTCAAAGGCTTATGCTCCAATAGAGGTGCCAGCAATACCCGACTATACCCTGCTAAGACACATCCAGCAGTCCCTCGAGATACACAATATCAAGACGCTAACCGGTGTTGTATGGAGCATGGATATGTTCTATGCTAGTGAGCAAGTCTTAGAGCAGGGCGTTAAGAAGTACGGCAAGATAGCTGTCGCGCTAGACATGGATACGGCATCTCTCTTCACTGTAGCTATGAGCAAGAAGCTCATGGCGGCATCTGTTCTCGTCATAGAGTCGAGTCTACCAAAGGGTGTTGAGAGGGGCTCGCTACTCCTCGAGGAGGAGCGGGAGGAACTGCGAAGGAAGGTTCTAGATGCTCTGGGGCAGCTGATACAGCCGATACTTGAGTCACTAACACTCCACGTCGAGAAGATGAAGAGCCTCCAGTCAATGAGAGCTGGTACCGGGCACGGCAAGGGCTTCAATAGCGGTTTCTAGGGTGTCCCGGCATTGGAGAATATTGATGCTCTCTACGAGAGGGTAGACAAGGCGTTCTCCATACTAGAGGAGCTTGAGCGTAGGCTAGGCATGTTCTTCCAAGCTGTTGAGGAGTGTGGTGGTCGGGTTAGAGGGCAGGCCTACAACATATACACACTCATGGTTCAGCTTAGGGACGAGCTGGCGGAGATAAGGAGGCTAGCATCGGGTCTCGCTGTAGGGGGTTCGAGGGAGGTGCAGAGTTGAAGGGAACGCCGATACAGCCGTTCCACGCGGCGTTTAAGGCGTCCATAGCTGCCGCTGGTGTTGCAGGAGTACTTTTCTATGTCTCGCTTGCCAGCCTTTTACTAGGCCGTACAGACTATGCTCTACTAGCCTGGCTAGCCTCTGGAGCCTTTGCAGGAGCAGCAGTGTATCCTGCAACACTCTATAGCTACAGGCTTGCACGCCTCATACTCTCAAAGGTTCCACCCTTGGAGACTCCGCCTCCGAGACCCTATACGAGCCCGGCCGTCTCGCTCACGTTACCCATCTTAGCTCCGCCGGTCGCAAGCCTACTACTCCTCGCCAATATCAGGTGGCTATTAGAGCTAGGTGATGCAGTTCTAGCAGCCTACGAGCCAGAGTCGGCTAGGAGGTTCCGTAGGGGCGTCGAGGAGCTGGCAGCTAGTAGAGGCTTAGGGCTGAGCGTGGGAGACTACACGGTAGGCGTCAGTGTTATCGGGCTACCGGCGACCATTGTGAGGCACTTACGAGGCCTATTAGTACTGACTTGCAAGCTGTTCGAGCTACTGCCCCCCGAGGCTGGGCTTAGGGACAAGCTCTGCACGCACGATCTGGTAGAAGTAGTGGTCTGGGCCGAGCCTCATAACCCTCCCATAGACTCTAAGCTCTTCTCTGAAAAGTGGAGCGTCAAGGACTAATGTCTCGGCTTCTCCGCCCTCAAAGGCAGGGTTGAAACCGTAGCGCCTAGCAAGCTTAATAATCTCCTCGACGGTATCCTCGTCGAGAACCCTCCCCACGAGACTTGGTGGAAGTCCGTAGGCCTGAACGCTCTGCACTAGGATCTTAAACCCCTCGCGGACAAGGCTCCTCATATACTCCTCCTGGTTCTTCCTCCACAGCGGCGCCATAATCTCCAGTCCAGCCTCCTCTGCAGCAGCTGCAAATCTCAGTCTCTGGTAATCGCTTAGAAGCGCGCCAGCCACGAGAATTCGGCAACCATGTCTACGCACATCTCTAAACACGCGAGCCAGATCCGCCTCCTCCCTAGTGCTAAGCTCGTACTCAAGCAGCGGGAGCCGCAGCGCTCTAGCCTGGAGCCTTGTAAGCTCTATGCCTGGGTAATGGAGGAGCATACTATCCCAGCCAGCCCTAGGCCTTATCGAGATAAGACAGCACACATCGTAGCCGTGTAGCACAGCCCAGTGCAAGGCGTAGGTGCTATCCTTGCCTCCGCTAAACATGCTGCATGCAAGCGGCATCAACAAGCCACCAGCAGCTCCAGCGCTAGGGCAGGGTTAGGATTAAAGCAGCTCCGCTTATAAGTGGATGAAAGCTCCCAATCAATCTATGAGAGAGTAGCTGGGCCCAATACTACGCGTGAACCACGCGGTGAGAAACTATGAGGATGAAGACTATAGTGTTGGCGCTGGCTGCAGCTATACTGATAAGCTTCATACCTCTACTATACTCGAATGTTCTCCTTCACCAGCAGGCGACGGAGAAGGCATACATAATAGTCATGGCTGATACCAGCTTTGCAAGGGTAAAGTCCGAGGTTCCCTTCACGCTCGAGATCTACCTCCACGTAAGGGTTGAAGGTAGCGGCGAGGCGAGAATCTGCAGCCTATACTTCCAGGACATGAAGCTTCCAGTCAAGGTCTATATATCGGCTCCAGCCGGGATGGAGGGATGGCTAACACTGACGGGTATAAGCGAGACCGTTGAGCCAATACCCATAACGCTGATATCAAGGCCTGTACTACCAGACATGCTCACAATAGTCATACAGTACTGTGATGGCAGCACCTACACGGTCAAGTTACCTGTGGAGAAGTAGGCATCCGGGAGCCTCACATGCCAACGCAACACTATACACGGGTGGCGGCCTGGCCTGTTGTCCTAGACCCTCCTTTGGCCACGGGTTTTCGCACGGGTAGGGTTCATATGGTATTCAAGCCTAGGAGAGCCTAGGGGCATGAAGTAGGCCTTGGCAAGGCATGGAAGGATTGCATCGCTGCTAAGGAGCCTGGGCTACGAGGTTCTCGTGTGGGAGGAGCCTCCCGAGGAGCCCGAGCAGTCCGACAAGACTTTCTCGGATATAGTCCCGCGACTCTCCGGTCATGAAAAGGCCAGGCTGAAACTCTACCGCCACCAGCTAGAGGCCATAGAGGCTCTCGAGCAGGGTAGGAACGTAATACTAACGGCACGCACGGGTTCCGGAAAAACGGAGGCGTGGGCTCTCGCAGCCCTCCGCCACGGCTGGAGAGTGCTCGCCGTCTACCCTACCCTGGCACTTGCAGCTGACCAGATAAGGAGGCTCGAAGAATACTATCGCGCCGCCGGCTACCGGGATGCGGTAGTGCGTATTGATAGGCCTAGTATCGAGAAGCGGGGGCGACGCGGCGACGAGCTGCTACGCCAGCTCTCCAAGGCTATGGTTGTAGTTACAAACCCAGCATTCCTCCTCGCGGAGATGAAGAGGCTAGCTATGCACCCTAACCGCGCCCTCCTAGAGGACTTCCTTACGTCGGTAGACCTCATGGTTTTCGACGAGCTAGACTTCTATGGGCCCCGCGGTGCTCATCTCCTCCTAGCGATAGTGGAGCTGGTCTCAAAGCACTTAGCTTCCAAGTCTCCCCGAGTAGTAGTGCTCTCAGCTACCCTAGGCAACCCTGGCGAGTTGGCGAAACTCCTCACGGACATTACGGGTAGGGATACAAGCATCATAGAGGGTAAGCCGTTCAAGACACGGAATAGGACCATAATAGTCCTAGGTAAGGGGTTCGAGGCGCTACGGGACTATGTGAGGGCTTACGCGTCAGTCATAGCCTCTAGGGCTCCATGGATACTAGACATTGTGGGGGACGACGAAGAGTTTAGGGAGCACATGTACGAGATATACGAGGCTCTGGAAGCCATAGGGCTTAGACCGCCCAGGCCCGGCATGGACCCAGTGGAGATCCTCCAGGCCGTGTTGGATGCCTCTGAGCCAGGCAGGGTTACCCTGGTGTTCACCAGGAGTATCCGGATGGCTGAGAGGCTCTACCGGAGCCTTCTTGAAAGGCTTCCCCCCGGGAAGCGTGGCCTAGTCGGCATACACCATCACCTCGTGTCGAAGGAGAAACGCGAACAGCTGGAGGCGGCGGCGAGGGAGGGCCGGGTAGCGCTGATAATTACTGTGAGGACGCTAGCCCAGGGAATAGACATAGGTACGGTGTACCGGGTCGTACATGTAGGGCTTCCTGCCGACCTGAGAGAGTACATGCAGAGGGAGGGCCGCAAGGGCCGCCGGAAAGAACTAGGCGTAACGGAGTCCATAGTTATTCCCTCCGGTCTCTGGGATAGAAAGCTCCTCGAGACCGGTAGTAGTGCGCTACGCGAGTGGCTTGGCTTGCCCCTCGAGAAGCTATACATAAACCCGTCAAACGCCTACGCTACGATATTCAAGGCTATGTGGAGGCTTCTCCGCGGTCTAGAGCTGAGCAGTGATGAAGAGAAGCTTCTTCGTAAATTCGGTTTCGTAGAGGAGTACACTACTGCGCTCGGCGAGCGGAGGCTAACGCTGAGCAAGAGGGGTAAGGCGTTTTGGAACGACATAGGCTTCTACGAGCACGGCCCACCGTATGGGTATCGGAAGGTACTCGTGCGTGGCGACCGCGAAATAGTACTCCGCGGCGAGGAAGCATCGCTCCGCGATGTTGTGGAGAAGTATCAGCCGGGAGCCTTCGACCCAATGACGGAGGCTCTAGTGGTGCGTGTCGAGCCGCGGGAGTACCGTGTCTACGAGGAGCCCGTTGAGGATGCAGTAGCTGGCCACGAGTGGTTGGCGAGGGCGGCAGCTAGGTACGAGGATATTAAAAAGGCATGGGGCGAGGCACCAAGGCTAGCTGATGACATCCGCTATGGCAGAGTTACAGCAGCCATAGTGCTCAATGTTTCGGCACCAACGTCTGGCTTTGGTGAGCTTGTAGAGGAGCCTATCGAGGTCGAGTGGCTCGTTGAGAGTGCAAGGCCGAGGCTGTCGAGGACACCTAATGGTGTGAGGGTCTACCATGAGGTTGCAAGTATAGAGCTTAACGCGCCGGTGGCTGGCCGCTACCGCGACTACACCTATGGCTACGTCTTCGAGGCACCGGGCACCCTCCGGGCCGAGGACTTGAGGCTCGGACTAGCCCTACTCATAGTCTACCTCCGGCTCGACGAGCGCTACTCGATACCCCTAGGCCTCCTCCGCTACCGCGTCGTGTCAGCTGGACCTATCAAACTCGTACACCTCTGGGAGAGGGAGGCGGCAGGGCTTCTTGACAAGCTTGACTGGCTGGAGGTGGCTGAGAATGTTGAGAGATACGAGCTGCCCGGCATAGCGCTCCCCCTCATAGCTGCTGTTGACCCTGTGTCTGCGCTGAGGATTATGCGTGGCGAGGTAAGCCTCGAGAGCGCGAAGAGGCTGGCAGCCCAGGTTGCAAGGGTTATTGCTGGAAGCGAAGTGCTACGTGCCGGCGAGGTTGTGGTCGAGTACCCGAGGCCGAGTAGGAGCCACGGGATAACCAGTATAGCAGCCGTATACGAAACCATAGACTCCAGTGCTGGCTCAGCTGTTGTGGCTGCTGTGGCTAGCTTTGATGGCGAGGAACCCCGAATAGACGTTATCAAGGGCAGGGTTTCGCTCGATTCGGCGTCGGAGATAGCTCACCGAGTACTAGCCCACATTGACCGTGCCCTTTCTCAGGGCATGACGATATACTACTATGGTAGGGAGCAGCGCGACCTCCTCATAGAATGCTTGCGGGAAGCTACATGGGTGTAATGGCTCTAAGGGCTGCTGAGCAAGATGGTCGGCTGCGTGACGCGGCGGAGGAGGCTGAGAAGCGTGTGGGTCCCCTGCCGCTGCTCACGCTAGTTGAGCCGAGGCTAAGGAGCTACCTCGAATGGGTAAACAAGGCTAAGGCTAGGAGAGACGTAGAGGAGTTGGAGGAGGCCTCTAAGGTGCTCGTGGAGTCAATGGCTAGGGCCGTCTACTTAGTAGCCCTTGCGGCAACTAAGGGCCGTATATCTAGGGCGGGTAGAGGCGGACAGTAATCCTCCCAGCCTCGGCGAGGTAGAGGAGCCTTGCCACAGCATTAGCTACCACGTCGGCCGAGGAGCCTGGCCCCGCTGCCCCCTCTAGCAGTCGGTACAGCTCCTCCTCGGCAGCCTGGTCACCCATGTATGCGCGGCGCCACAGCTCTCCGAGGAAGCCCCCACGTTTTCTTCTCAGGAGGAAGTCGCCGTGGAACCCGGCAATATAGTACGTGGCCCTCCTAACACCCGTTGCTAGGTCATCAGCGTGCTCTAGTAGTAGTGGTATGATCTCGCCGAAGCTGAGCGAGAAACCAGTAGCGGCATCGCGGGCTACGGGGTCATAGAGAGAGGCGGCGGCAAGCAGTTCGCGTAGTGTGACCTGCTTCTCCCACAGCTCTGCCAGTGCAAGTCTTCCCGTTGTGGCGTCTGGTAGCCCGTTCCACGATAACCTACCAAGGTAACTTGGCGCTACGAGTTGCAGCGCCCTGTAGAAAGCCTTGGCACCCTCTACCCCTGCCTGTTCTACGAGGAGCTGGGCGGCCCCCATAACATGCATGTCGTCGTCGCTGCCAAGCTTCTCCACCGTGTAGCCGAGCGCGGCGGCTTGTAGCGACAAGAGGAACAGCATGCCCATTCCGGGGTTGCCCCACTCGGCAGCGGTGAGAGACTCTATGGCGTCTAGCCAGCAGCCAAGCCAGCCGGTATGGTCTTTCGCAGTGCTCCTCAGGCAGCTACAGAGACAGGCCTCATAAGCTCTCGGCGCCAGGGCAGCGAATGCTAGCGGATCGAGGTCGCTCCGCGGCCTAGAGAAGCTAGTGAGCCCTGGTCGTGTCACAGCAGCATCAATGACAACGGCTTCGGCGCAAGCATATGCCTGCTGGTGGCACGCCGTTACCGGCTCCACACAAGCTCCCCGCCAACAATACTCGCTTCGAACCTTATCCCCGGTAGCTCCTCGACACTAACCTCCAACGGGTCATGGTCGACCACGGCTATGTCCGCGTAGCAGCCCGGCTCGAGGCAACCCGCCCTCCGGTCGCCAAGTATCGCGGCGGAGCCAGCTGTGTAGAGGTGGAGTCCAGTCTCCACATCCAACGCCTCATCCCGGGTATAGCCTGCTACCGCGCCGCGGGTAGCCGCGGCGTAGATGCCTTCGAACGGGTTCACGGGCTCTACAGGCGCGTCGCTAGAGAAGCCCACTTGTATACCCATGGATATCATTGTCTTGAACGGGTAGAGCCATCGAACCCTCTCAACACCAAGCCGGTCTGCCGCCCATGTGTCACTAACTAGGAACCGTGGCTGAACAGCAATCCTAACCCCCAGCCTTGCAGCAACACTCAGCAGGTCTGGAGGCGCGAGACTCGCATGCTCTATCCTACAGCGACACCTGGCAGCCTCCATGCCATGGAGAGCCTCCGCGAGAGCCGCATCACCTATAGCGTGGACTGCTACATCGGCGCCCCACCGCTTCGCAGCCTCCGCGAGCCTCGCGACGTCCCTCCAGCCTGCTAGGCTCCTACCCCTGGTCTCCGATGCATCGCTATAGGGCTCCCTTAGCCAAGCAGTCCTAGCGCCTAGGCTCCCATCCATAAACATCTTGACGCCCTTCACAGCGAGAAACGTATCGCCAAAAATTGGGATAACACCAGCCCGCTCCAGTTGCTCGAAGAGGCTCTGGGAGAGATAGATGCGGACACGCAGCGGCAGCAAGCCCATAAACCTAGCCCTCACAAGCCCGTAAATCTCCTCGCTGTCAACACCCATATCACCGACAAGGGTAACCCCGTAGGACAACACGTGCCTCGCAGCCTCAAGTATCAGCTTAACCTGGTCGAGCTTACGTACAGCCTCCCTATAGGCCTCCTCAGCAGCCTTCTCGAAGACTAGGCCTGTAGGCTCACCGTCGCAGCCAACGTCGATGTCCGGGCTCCTCCGCCCGAGGAACCCAAGCTCCTTGAGGGCAACAGTGTTGAGCACGGCTGCGTGGCCACAAATCCTCATCAGCACGACGGGTTTATCTGGTACAACCTCGTCCAGGTCATAGCGGGTGGGCCATGCCCCCATTCTCTCCTGGTCCCAGCCACGTCCAATAATCCATGACTCAAACCGCGCAACCTCCCTTGCAACAACAGCCTTGAACTCCTCAATGCTCCTCACATCGGAGAGGTCGATACCATAGAGCTTAGCCCCCACGCCTCGCAAGTGCAAATGAGCATCAACGAAGCCCGGCAGCGCGTACGAGTCAGTGAACTCTAGCACCCGTGGACGGCTACATCCAACAGCCACAGCGAGCCCACGCGCAATCCGTTCGGCATCGTTCCTAGACCCCGCGTAGACTACGAGCCCGTTAACCGCGACAATAGCCTCCACAAGCCTCGTAGGCTTAAACCCTACATAGATCCTCCTAGCAGTAACAAGTACAGGGCAAGACAACACCCAGACACCCGCCAAACCCTAGGAAGGCCCGGGGAGCCCTTGATAGGAGTAGCCTAGATACGCCCCCTTCGGCTAGAGCCTTCACCGGCGGGTGGCGCCGAGCAGTGCCTATGTGTATACGCTGTGGCCGCGACGTAGCGGTACTGGTTGATGGAAGGCTCTGTCCTGACTGTTACCTGGAGCTATACGGTCTCGGCAGGCTGCCTCAGAAGCTAGTAGTAACCATTTGCCCCCGCTGTGGCAGCTACCGGTTCCAGGGCCGCTGGTACCCCCCGCCGGGCGACGGCGGCATAGAGGACGTGGTGTTGCTCATAGCTCAGGCCAGTTTCAAGCCGGCAGAGCACGTCGAGTACTACCGCGTCGAGAGCGTTGAGGTAGACTATGAGAACGAGCGGGCAATATTAGTCGTCACCGGCAAGCTGCGCGGCATACAAGGGGAGCATCGGGTAACATATACTGTAGCTCTCGAGACGAAGAAGCAGCTGTGCCCAGCGTGCTTCCAGCGTGCGGCTGGGACGCCAGCGGCAATAGTCCAGATACGAGGCTACGATGGAAGACTAAGCGAGGAGGACCGAGTAGCGGTAGAGGACATGGTGCAGACAATGCCAGGTGTGGTAGACGCGATAATCTCTGTTGAGGAGCTGAGGGAGGGTATAGACTATAAGATGTTGGATGCAAACCTTGCAAGGCACCTAGCGGCAAAGATGAGGAGCCAGATGGCAGCAATGGTCAAGGAGAGCCACAAGGTCGTCGGCAGGAGGAGCGACGGCAAACGATTCTCGCGGCTCACGCTATCCGTACGGCTCCCATTCTTCAGGGAGGGAAGCCTCGTAGATTACAACGGATCACTAGCAATAGTGGAGCGCATAGCAAACGGCTATGTACACATACGCAGGCTCGGCACCCGACGCCAGCACCGGCTAACAGTGGAAGAGGCATGGAAGAAGCTGAAAAAGCCAGATATAGAAGAACACCCCGTCATAGTAGCAGCCGTGGAGCTCGGCTGGATACACATACAGTATCTTGACGGAGCATACAACTACGAGGAACTCCCAAGGTCAAGGGTAAAGATAGAGGGTAGGATAGAGATCGGAGGTGAGGCTAGGCTACTGCAGTACAATAACACCTACTACCTGCTCCCCAAGACAAAACACTAGATCACGCCGTGCACGTCGCGCGTAAACTTCTTACGCTCCTCCTGCAGCCGGGCAAGCACCTTCTCAACAGCAGCCTGAGGCGGAGCCTCAGCAACATCCCTCCTCTCATCAATCATAATAATGGTAAGCACCCTAGCTACACCCATGCTGTAAAGCTCGTCATGGATCATCCTGACCAGGGGCCCGATCTCACTAACATCATTGACCTGGATAACAGTCGTATCGGGAGTCACCAGGGGCTTATACCCCTTAGCCTCAAGCAGTGCAACAACCCGAGCAATATACCTGGAGAGACTTGGCCCAACACCAATAGGTATAACTTTTATCGAAACAGTAGGCACAGACAACCCACCCAAGACTATTTAATATGCAACAACTAACACATAAAACTAGCCCGCAAAACGCCCCGACACACATTATGTGTCGTCACATACCATATCTGGATCTGGGTCTTCATGTTTTGTAGCATTAGCCTACATTTTGCTCGTGTGAGGAGAACAACCAGACTGCACGATGTACCAGCTGGGCTTCATCCTGGAACCCCGTAGAGCTGCGGGGAAGCGGGGTCTAGAGCTTGGGGAGACGCTACACCTCCTAGGCTACCTTGCAGACCCAGCGCATAATAGGATGCCCCGTACAGTTATTGGTGCTCCAGGCAGGATGACCGACAATAGGTTGGGGTGCTTGCAGGTACCGACGGTTCCTTGCTCCAGGGTTATGTAGCCGGGGTAGACCTGGCTAAGTGTGGGGGTGAGCTTAGACTGTTACAGTCATAGCCCAGCCTGTCTTGTGCGGCCAACTAGACTTATCCTCTAGGCTGCAGTCCCGGTGCCCGGCCTAGAGAGAATGCCTTCAGCCATAACCACCGTTGTTGTGAAGACGTGCACCCGTATCGGTGTTGTGGCCAGTCTTGTCTACCTCGTTGCGGGGTTGTTGTTGCTGGTTTTAGGCCAGGTTCACGTCCATATGTACCTCATGTTGTTTGGTGTGTTGATGCTCTTTCCCCACGCTGTAGCTGTAGCTTATGTCGCTTCTGGCGCTGTGCGGGTAAGCAGCTTCGTGGTCAAGCTATGCCTTGCTTGTATGGCGCTGAGTGCTCCAGCCTATGTGTTGGCTGTGTTTATGGGGCTATGGCTTAGTGTTGAGACCGCCGTGTTGGCAGTTGTTGGTGTGACTGCCGTGTCCTCCCTAACAGCGTTTCTCGCCTCGAACCGGGTTGACGGGGGTAGTGTTGGTCTCAGCCTTCTCCTGGTATCGGCGTCCTACGCTTTGGCGGGTGGTGCAGCCCTGGCCTGGCTTAGTCTGGGCAAGCCTGGCGGCTTGGTGTTGCTCGCTCTCGTGCTCACTATAGCTTACCCGGTCACGCTGATCTATGCTGTTACGGTGCACTCGCTTCCCGCAACCTACCGGGACAAGCCCTCGAAGCTGGTGGCGTTGGCCCTTCCATTACTCAATGCTCTGGCTGCAGCTCTACTTCTACGCATGGAGTTCCGGGCCGGCCTGGCTGTGACTGCGCTCGGAACCCTCGTTTACCCCTATGCTGCAAGAATCTACCGCGTCCCGAGATACCTCTCCCAGGCTATGGATAGGCTGAAGCCGGGCACAGCAGCACGGCTAGCGCAGGAGTATTTCCTAAAGGGCCATTACTTTGCCGCAGCCTCCTCCATCCTCGTGGCAGTGTACACGGCACTCTATGCTATGGGCTACTGTAGCTTGTTCTGTGTACTCCACACCTACACCCTTGGCTTCATCACGGTGCATGTGCTTATACACGCCCCCATGATGCTCCCGGTAATCCTCGGTACAGGGCACCGCAGAGCCTACAGACTAGTACCACTAGCGCTAGCTCTAGTAGCTGCTGCGCTATGGCCCATGCAGAGTACAATAGCTCTCCTAGCCTATGCAGCAGCGCTTTACGGGGCAGCAAGAATAGTAGCCTAAATGTGTTTTAGGCGCCTATCCCGACAGAATAGGCGGCGTGAAACATGGAGGCTGCCACGCTACAGCCAAGTATGGTGGTTTGGGCTAACATGTAGCCCGTAAACCATAACCCTTAGCTGCTAAACAGTCATCTAATCCTGGGGCTGCTGAGTACAGCCGAGGCCGACCCCCAAGGTGTGGGGGATGCGGTGCAACACCTAGGCTGACCCACCTGCCCCTATCCTCTGCAAGCTAGTAGTTTTGTAGCCTCAAACCCCTAGGTTTAGTTCCCGGGTTCAGAACCCCTTGCCGCGCTTCGACCTCCTAGTCATAGGTGGAGGTTTTGGTGGTTATCCAGCAGCGGTTGTTGCTGCCCAGCGTGGTCTAAAGACGGCTGTTGTCGAGGCCCGCCTACTCGGCGGCGAGTGTGCGAATTATGCCTGTATCCCAGTTAAGGCCATGCTCTCGAAGGCATCCGAGATTGCTGCCGTGCTTAGCCGCGGCTTTAGCGTAGACAAGAGGTTCCGCGAGGCCCTAGAGTATGCGTTGAAGGTGTCCCAGCGGGTTAGGTCGGGCATCGAGACGGTGCTTGAAGGCTACGGTGTCGCAGTCATACGTGGTCGCGCGAAGATCCGTGCACCTGGTGTAGTACACGTTGAAGGCTACGGAGATGTGGAATACGAGAAACTCGTTATCGCTACTGGCACCGATCCCGGTTATCCTCCCGGCCTAGAGCCTGACGGCAAGCTAGTCCATGATAATCGTACGATACTGAGCTACGATGGTGAGCCCTCGAAAGTCGTTGTTGTCGGTGGAGGCCCAGCAGGGGTCGAGTACGCGGATCTATTTGCCAGACTTGGCGCCGAGGTACACCTCGTAGAAGTTCTCGACCGCATACTACCATTCATGGATGTCGACCTCTCTCGGGCTGTAGCCCGGTACCTGCGCAGCATAGGTGTAAAACTACACACGAAGACTACTATCGGTAGACTCGAAAAACTAGCCAACGGCGTGGAGGTTGTTCTCTCAAGCGGCGACAGGATCAAGGCTGACATTGTAGTTGTTGCCACGGGCCGCCGTCCCGCAACTAGTGGTCTAGGTCTTGATGTTCTTGGTGTTAAGCTTGACGAGAAGGGCTACATTATTGTTGACGAGTACCTCAGGGCTGCAAAGGATGTCTACGCCTCTGGTGATGTAGCAGGGCCGCCTCTACTCGCCCACAAGGCGTACTCCCAGGCAGTCACGGTGGGACTCAACGTATCCGGCGAGGAGAGGAAATGGAGCCCCAAGGCTATACCTCTAGTGGTCTATACAGGGCTTGAAGCTGTACAGGTGGGTTACACGCTGGATGAGGCTCGGAGGAGGGGCTACAACGCGCAGGAGGCACGCATAAGGCTAGGCGCAATCTCCATGGCGGTGATCAAGGGTGCCGAATATGGTGTTGCAAAGATAGTCTATGATGCTAGTAGCGGGAGGGTCCTAGGCTTACACCTTGCTGCTCATGGCGCTAGCGAGGTGGCGGGGGAAGCAGCTCTAGCCGTGGAGAGGGGTGTCACAGTGGAAGAGCTAGCAGACCTAATCCACCCGCATCCGTCAATATCTGAGGCAATAGCGCTGGCAGCTGAAGTGGCTGTTGGACGGCCGGTAAACTATCTTGCAAAAAACAAGCCGTAGATAGCTTTGAAGCTGGAGGGTGTAAGGCCAAGCTAGTGGAACCATGGTAGTAAAACCGTGTACATGGCAATAGTACGATGTGGCTGTCTATGTTGACCCCAAAGAAGCTACAAACCCGTAAACACGTTTTACTGTTGCTCGGTATCGCCAATGTTATGTCCCTACGGGGCCTCAGCATCCTCCAGCTCCTTTACCAGTATGACCCTGTTAGCCTTACCTTCCTTCTCGATTCTCACGTAGCCTAGCTCAGCCAGCCTCCTCACATGCCTCCAGAGTGTCGTCTTGGGGAGCCCGGTAGCCCTCTGTAGCTCGCTCTGTAACATTGAGCCGCCGGCCTCCTGCAGTCTTTTGAGTATCAGCTTGTCGGTATCATCGAGGACTGCAGATACCATCGTAGGGGACGAGCTGCCTCCTTCACTGCTCCCTCCGCGCCTAGCTAGCACAAGAATGGCAGCAGCTACGGCTGCCGCAGCGACAACCACAGCAACCCATAGCAGTGTGCTGGACTCCTCTTCCTCCCTGGTGGGGGTGGGCTGCTCGCTGGGCTGCTGCGTCTCGCTAGTCTCTGCTGGCTGGCTAGCAGTCCCCGCCGCCTCCCCACCTGTCGACTCCTCGGCTGGTACGATCACGTATCTTACCTCGGCGGGTCCGGAGACAAGCAGTACGAGTGTATCGTTAACGATGTCTGCTCCAAGAATATTCTCGGGTAGTGTTAGCGTTACTATGCCTGGCTCTATGTGCAATTCATACACCCCACTATAGTTGATGTAGAACTCTAGAATACCGTCGGACATGGTTACATTCGCTATGTATGTCACGGTTGCAGTAGCGCTACTGTCCGAGGCGATGTAGATAGAGCCGTTATGATATATCGCGGGCACCTCCACATTATCAATCATTGCCTCGATTGTTGCAGGTATAGCCTCAACCGGTGCGGGTAACTCGTTAAGCCCAGGCTCAACTAGCGCCCTAACAGCAACAGTCACCGTGCCGTCAGAGTGCACTGTCACCACTATAGAGGGCTCAGCCTGCCCCACAGTTGCCACGGCAAAGCCAAATATTAGCAAGACAACAGCCACTACGGCTAGCCAGACAAAGCGCACAGCTCCAGCCACCCCGGTCAAGGCTGGCTAGGCGAAGAGACTCATATAAGCCTAGCACATGGTGTAGTTTTGCATAAGCTGAACAGGTTGTTCCAGAAACAAACGAAACATGTGCTGCCAGCGTCCCAGGCACCCCCCTTATCAGAACCAGACCCCCAGACAGGTCAGCCCGGGTGGGGTGCCCGGTATGGTGGTCCATGAGAAGCTCGGATCCATCATGGCCCTACTACTAGTGGTAGCTGTACTAGTACCGGTTGCAGCGCCGCTGCTGCAGCCAGCGGAGGCCCAGACGCCAGTAGAGGATGCTGCTAAGCTTGCAAGTCTACGCGGTAAGATTGTTGCTTGCAGTTTTATGGTTAGGAGTGGGCTCGAGAGGCTAGGCCTACTAAGCGCTACAGCTGATGAGATAGCAGCAAAGCTCAACATATCTGCCAACGATGCAGAACTCATACTGAAGATAGCTAGCCTTGGCCCAGCGAGCCTCGCTAATATGAGCCTGGAGGAGCTAAAGGAGCTAGCTGGCCAGGCGCATCAAGCGTGCAAGCTGCTATCCGGGGCAGTATCTAGGATCGCAGCTGTGAAGGCTGAGAAGATACGTGAGAGGATAATGGAGAGGGCTGCTGAGAAGCTGCAGCTCACAGTTAGCGTTCTCGCCAAGGTGCTGGGCGAGGATGCTGTAGACCAGGATGAGCTACAAGAGCTGCGGAAAGCCCTAGCCGAGGGCAACATGGCCAAGGCCCGGATGCTGTTGAGAGAGCTAACCTTGAAGCTCCGCGCGGCCAAGATATTAGCTCTCAACGTTCAGCTCAAGAAAATGCTTGCAGCAGGACTCAAAGCAAACAACACGGTAGCCCCGCGTGTTGTTGCTGAAAAACTGGCCAAAGCTATGGAGAAGCTTGAGCATCTAGCAGAGGTTATTGGGGCAAGGGCGCGCCACCTTAACATGAGCCATGTGGCCGACATAATTGACGAGCTGAGGATTAGACTGCGCGAGGACATAGGGTTCCTCAATGCCAAGATACTAGGGAAGATGATGATAGGGCATGCCAACATAGCTGCCAACGAGACGGTTAGGAAGGAGGCACTACTAGCCTGGTTATCAACACTAAAGACCCGTATAACAGTCCTCCGTGCAGAGGCCGAAGCCATCCATGAGAAGGTAAGGGACAATGCTAACGCTCTAGCGCTGGTTGAGAGGGCACTGGAGGCGCTTGATAGGGCCGAGGAGCTTGTAGGCAAGGCCTACGATGCGCTGTCCAGGAACGAGTTCCACTCAGCAATATCCTACGCCGTTGAGGCCGAGAGACACATTGCTACTGCCACAGCCCTGCTAGCTAGGACTCGGGGCCTCATTGGCCCAGGCCTTGCAGCTGGCAACGTGACAGCCTCGATTGACACGACGGTGGTACTAGAGAAGCTCGGAGTAATGCTTGATAGGCTGGCTGTAGCGGTCTCAGCACTCAGCGATGCGGTGATGCAGACGAATACAACGGAGGTGCTGAAGCTCTACGAGAAGCTCGTGCAGACAGTCGATGAGGCCAAGAAACTATACGAAGAGGCTCTCGAGGCCGCAGCGGCTGGCAATCTTACAGCCCTAAAGACTATCGAGGCTATGCTACACGAGGCTATCATAGAAGCTATGCAGCTCAGAGTAGAACTCGAGACTAAGCTATCGCTACACCTCCACAAGCTAGGCGAGGCGCCGGGCGTTGGCGAGCTAATGAGGATGGTTGCAAATGCTACCAGAACGCTTATGGAACTCCAGATGAAGATTATGAGGGCTAAGATGTATGGTGCTGACAGCCGGCTGCTCGGCAGTGCAGAAGAACTCGTTGAGAAGGCCCTAGGTCTCCTAGAGGAGGCCAGAAAGGCCCTTTACGAGGGCAATGTGGCTAAGGCGCTCGAGCTTATGAAGAAGGTTGGTCAGCTCTACGACGAGGCCAGTAAGCTCCTAGAGGAGGCTCTAGCAAGTGTAGGCAAGCAGGGAGGCGGTAGGGGTAAGCCCTAAACCACCATAAATCGGCATCTACTGTTCCTTTTTCTCTCCTCCATCTTCTCCGAGCAGTGCTTTCACGGCCCGGTACTCGTCCACTGCGCGCCACACAGCTATCGCGGCGGTGACTGCTAGGAAGCCAGCTGCAGCTGGGTCAGCGCCCGGCATGAAAGGGTATACGGCTGCAGCTGCGGCAGCAAAGGCTGCGAACCCCATTGTTCTTGGGAGTAAGCGTCCCTGGGCAGCAATGTATAGCGATAGGAAGCCACGGGGTCTAACAGCGACGTAGCCATCTGGCCTCCTCTCTGCCAGGCCCAGAGAGACAAGTCTTTCCAAGTGGTGGCGTGCAGTGCTCGGGCTCCTTAGGCCAACAAGCCTCTGAACCTCCCTTACCCCAAGGGGCCGCTTAGAGCGGAGGAGTAGTAGGTAGACCCGGAGTGCTGTGCCACCGAGAGCCCCTTATCGGGTCGTTTATCCTTGTATCCTTCTCCTCCACGAAAGCGTCACCACAGCAGCAGCCGCAGCTCCAGCTACTACCGGTACTAGGAACCTCATAAACCCAAGCTGGTCCCACCGCTCTGCTGGCTCAATACTGGGTGTGGCTGGTGTAGGTTTAGGGTACCAGGTGCCCGTCGAGGCGCTTGACCAGCTCAGGGCGGGCCTGTACCTACTCGGCATGCCGTACATCTACGAGGCCTACAAGCTGGTGGCTCGCTGGGCGCCAGAAGTGGCTGTTGTAGAGACAACTGCCGCCCCATCACAGGTGCCTGCTGAGGCTGGAGCCGGTGTGCCCGAGTACAGCGTGACAAACGTCCAGGTCTATGGTGTCGACGAGCCGGACATAGTTAAGACTAATGGTACGCACATATTCGTCGTTAATGGCGAGAGGCTGGTAGTCTTCCATGCCTACCCGCCGGAGGAGCTGAAGCCGGTGGCGGTTATTGATGCTGGGAAGCTCATGGAGAAGCTATCGCCGCCCGCCGAGCTGATAGTTGTCGAAGGCAACGAGTCTAGAAGCCTTGGCAGGCTAGGGAAGATGTTTAGGATAAGCAGCCTCTTCATAGCTGATAGCAGTGTGGTCATTTTCGTAGACGAGTACTCAATGCTGCCACTCCTGGAGCCTAGAACATGGATTTTGAAGGTGGACCCGGGAACTGGTAGTATCGAGTGGGCCCTAGCGTTACCTGGCTCGTTCTATGATGCACGTCTTGCTGGTGGGGTTGTTGTAGCAGTTACTGGTGGCTACCAGCTTGTAAAACCAATGCTGGTCGTGTGGAGCTCCGAGACCTGCCGTGTGGACGTGGTTGTGCCGTTTCAGCCGCCGATACTTGTTGGCGCCTCTGGCGAGACCGTGGTCGCGGCCGTGAACCTGGAGACGGGAGCCTATGACACCCTGGTATTGCTCGGTGTCTCTCCCCGCGTAATCTACATGACTGCTAACGGGACGCTATACCTCGCACTGCCGGGCATAGAGGATCTACACGCGATGATGGGCGAGCGTGCAAACTTGGCCGAGGTCCTGGAGAAAGCTATGGAGTTAACGAGCTGGAATAAGACCACAATAGTGAGGATAGCGGTGGAGGAGGGACCAAAGCTAAGCATTGAGGCCCACAAAACGATAAGCGGTGTACTCGGGAAGCAGTGGCAGCTAGATGAGTACAACGACTACCTCAGAATAGTGGTCACCACAAGAGGCGAGAAGGGTACAAGCGTGGACCTCTACGTGCTCAACGCAGAAACGCTCGAGGAAGTAGCGAGACTAGCCGGGATAGCTGTAGATGAGCAGGTACACGCAGTCCGATTCCTAGGCAGCCGCCTATACCTGGTAACCTTCCGGTTCATCGACCCGCTCTTTGTTATAGACCTCTTCGACCCAAGAAAATCCCAAATCGCTTGGCTACCGTGAGGGCCCAGGCTTCGACGAGTACCTACACCCGCTCAACGAGACACTACTAGTCGGCGTCGGCAGAGAGGACAATAGCCTCCGCATCTCGACCTACAGGGTGAACCCTGACGACAGTATAGAGCAGATATCAACGGTATACATACCCAGCAGGAACGTTGAAGGCTACGCTACTAGCCCAGTACTGGAGCCACGTACAGGCCACCGCGCATTCACCCTAGATACGCGGCACCACTACATGCTGATACCGGTAACGGGCTACCTTGCGAGGAGCGAGGGTCAATTTAGCGGAGTGGCAGTAATAAGCTACGACCCCACCAGCGGCAAGTTAGGGCTCAAAGCCATACTGGAGCACGAGAACGTGCTCAGAACCCTATACATAGGCGACGTCATCTACACTGTAGCGTCCCAGAATCCGCCAGGTATGCCAATGGTAAAAGCATTTGACGCGGAAACACTAAAGCTCATCAACCAGTACGCTGCCGTAAGCTCGTAGCAGTAGAGGTCAAAGTGGGGGCCTAGGACTCCGAGTCCATGTACTTATCCACAGTCTTCTTTTTCTTCCCAGCACCCGGCCTTCTACACTTCGATAGAGCTCCCAGCATCAGCTCCTCAGCAGCATAGAAGTCCTCAGGCATCTCCTCTGCGAAGCCCGTCTCCTCTTCCGGGTCCACCGTGGAGTCCCTCTGCTCTGTGCTCAATCCTTCCCACCTCTCCTCTGTCCGTTCACTCCGCTCTTCTTCGAGGAGAGCTGCTCCGCGATAAGGTCTAGGGTGTATGTGTAGACGTCGTATAGCTCGTGTGGCGGCAGGCCGTGCTTTAGGGCCTCAGAATCCTCCTCGTCGACTATCTTCCAGTACCAGTTGCAGCGCTTGCACTGGTATAGACGGAGCCACTTTGCATCGGGTAGAGGCGTCAGGAACACGATGTCGCCAGGCTTGTCGGCTCCACAGCGCGGGCAGCGTGCCCGCGGAAATCTCCACTCAAACCCGCACACCTGGCACCTCATAAACTGGTGGCGCCCCTCACCCCGCATGTAGCCAAGCCTCGCCGGGGCACCACAGACGGGGCACACTCCCTGCTGCCAAAACTCCGCGGACCACTTGAGCCCGTTTGCAGCTGCAAGCCTCACAGCTGAGAGTAGCGGCTGTAGGAGCCACAGTGCTAGGGCGCGCAGCTTATCCCTCTCAATAGAGACTGCCCCTGCCCATGCATTGAGAGTATCCTCCTTACCCTCTACGAGTTCCCTGACGACATTGACTATGCTGATAAGGCCTTTAGCTACCGGGGCTTCTACAGGTGCTGCTGCAGCGGATAGATCCATTCCAGCCCTCCTAGTAGCCTCGATAATCTTCAGCATCGATCTGCGGAGCCACTCCTCGTCAAGTAGCTCCTCCGGAATACCGCCCAGGAGCTCTAATAGTGGGCGCTTCTCCCGGTGAACCCTCCTAGCTGTCGATGCCAGGTAGTCATTTAGCCCTCTCAGCCTCTCCAGGGCCTCCCTCTCAATCTCAGCCTGAACCCTGTAGACCTCTCCTAGTATATGGTATGCCGTGGCATTCTCTAGGTCCTTCGAGGATAGTTTTTCTAGCCACTCGAGCAGCTCGGGAAGAGCCTCGGATAGAGGCCTTGGAGGCTGCGGCCCTATACTCTCCCCGAGGCTATCCCGGTTACCTCCCGGCTTGGAGCCAGTCAAGGGATTCGTGACACCTCCACGGCGAGAAGCTATACGTGTGCCTAGCATGTAGGTGCAGCTACCCTACCTCTAACCCTTTGTGGAGCAGCTCGCTCGACCTCCCCCACGCCGGGAGTACTGGCGCTAAGCTCGAGTTCTATGGTTGGAGCATTCTTTACCCTCCAGGACGAGGTGTAGACTGCAAGCCCTACACCATCAGGCCTCCTCAAGACGAGCGTTACGCCGCGCTTTAGCGCCTCCACGAGCCCGCTTAGTAGCGGGTGGTGATTGCTAATGATAATCCATACACCTGCAGCTGATAGCGCTGTTACAGCATCAGCTGAAATTCTCCCAGTGCTTACAGCAACCAGTTGTAAGCCCTCAAGCTTTCCCTCGCTTGCAAGCCTGGAAAGTGCACCAGCAACCTTGAGTGCTGCACTATGCCTGCTAGCGTCGGAAACCACGAGCAGTCTCTCAATCCTCTCAGCCTGACCGAGCATGTATACGGCTATCGTGTGAAGTGCATAGGGGCAGACTTTCTTCGGAATTCTCGAGACAAAGTCGCGGTAGATAATCTGCACGGTATCCCACTCAACGGTGCCATCACGTGGCAGGGATGCAGAGACGGCCTCTACACGGCGCGCCCTTACGCGGTACCTCAGAGGGCCTACAAGCTCAACATGTTCAATCACAACATGATCGCCGAGCCTAGCCTCCCCCTCACGTAGCAAAAGCCCGGCAACAGCATCGTCAAGATAGTTTGGGCTTGCATGTATGATGCCTAGGTAGTTTCCATCGACGATGATCTCGTACTCATAATCTGCAGCCACATGGTGGCCATAGGCCAGCACGGTTGCTAGGCTGCACTCACGCAGCGCGCTAAGTGCTGCATTTCCGCCATTTCCGTGGGCCATGGGTTTATGCACCTATACACTCTCAGTAGAGTTTCATAGCACTCCACAACTCTAAGCTTCGAAGCGTTTTGGGCCGAGGAGAACCCCCGGCGCAGAGGTTAATGAGAAAAACAAGGTGTGGGGTGATGAAGCCTTACTTCTTCCCACTTGTGGCTGTCTTCTTTAGCTTCTCGTAGTATAGTGGGTGGTGCTCCTTAACGAACTCCTCTGGCACTGTACCGGTACGGAACATTGCACGCACTGCTGGCCTATGCTCTGGAATCCCTATAGTCAGGTAGACGTGTACTATTAGCCCAGCGATGCCGAGCCATGCTAGCCACACGTGCAGCTGGTGTGCCAGTGTCTCTGTTTCTAGCGAGAAGCTTGTCCTAAACCACATTATTATTCCTGTAATTGCTAGCAGTGCTGAGCCCACAACCACAGCTATTATCCAGAGCTTCTGGCCGATGTTGTACTTGCCGAACCTTGCCGGCTTCTTGCCTAGATAGTAGTTCATGAGGTTTTTGATTGCCTCGCCGAGCCCGCCTTCAGGCCATATCTGCCACTGCCTTGCCCTAGGCAGCTCGCCGATAAGCCACACTATGCCGAAGGCTATTAGTGCTACACCAGCTATCCTGTGGATGATTCTTGCAATCTGCACGCCTAGACTGTATGCGTCGTAGCTCTGTTCTATCGGCGAGCCACCTAGCAGTGCAGCAGCCTTGGCTGCTGGTGTGCCTAGCAGGTACGGTATCCAGTCGACGGTCCACCTTATCCACGATGGCAGGGTTGAGGCGCTAATAGCGAGACCAGTGACTATCAGTACTACAGCTATGTGTATTACGTGTTTGTGAACCCATATCTCTAGCTCGCTAAACAGCTTTACCTCTCTCTCACCAGCCATGGTTCCACCCCCACGCGAGCTTTAGCCTAAAACAGCTCCATGGGGTTACGATGACTGCTTCTTTCTCTCCTCAATTCTCTTAGCACGCCAGTATACAGCGTGTAGTACTGCGCCGGCGAGTGCTGCTACGGCAAGCCCAGCACCAATATCGCGTCCAGCCTTTATGACCGGTAGTCCAGCCTGTGGATTGCTTGGTAGGCCCAGAACCTCGTGCCACTTCTTGCCTTCATCACTACCGATATCCTTGTATTTCCTCGTAGCGTAGAGGTAGTGTGTCCTACCAACATAGCTGTTAACCTTGTCGCCATAGATCTCGAAGCCTGCCTCGCGATACTTCCTTACAAGCTCGTCGTAGGGGCCGAATACGAGTGCCTCCGTTGGACAAGCCTCTACACATGCTGGAGCTAGTCCATTCTGTATCCTGTCTATACACAGTGTACACTTGTACACCTTGTTCGTCACCGGGTCGTAGCGTGGTACATCGTACGGGCACGCCTCTATGCAGTATTGGCAGCCAACACACTTGTCGGAACGTATCACCACGGCGCCCTCAGGGTGTACCTCTATAGCGTTTACAGGGCATGCCTTGGCGCATGGTGCTTCGCTGCAGTGCATACACTGGAACTTCTTGAATATCCAGTAGGGCTCTCCGCCGCGTGTACCTTCGATAAACTCGATTATCATCCACGTGTTTGGCGTGAGATCCACAGGGTTTGTATAGCCTTCAGGGTTGAAGCTTGTGAGTTCTGCTTTAAGCCCATTCCACACCTTGCATGCTATCTGGCAGGCTCTACAGCCTATACAGTTGTCTATATTCACCATTATTGCGTACTCGGTCAAGCCTATCCACACCCCCTACATGGACCATGTGTATGGGTTAAACATTGTTGGTGGGTTAAGCAATAGCTGTTTTTATCCTAGGCTCTGACTTGTACGTGTACTTCTCTGGCGGCGCCTTCCTCAGCCACGCCAGGAACGCCTTGGTCTCCTGCATTGTTGTTACGATGTCCAGTGCTAGTATCGATATTGTATTGGCTACGTCGAAGCTGTTGTGTGCCCCGCTCCAGCCCCAGTGCCATGGTATGTTGACTACGTAGACCTCCTTGCCAGCGATGTTTAGCTTTGGCATTCTATGGGTGACAAGTGCCCTCAGGTAGATCACGTTTCTGTTATTGCCAACCTCTACTACGTCGCCACTCTTAATCCCTAGCTTGTCTGCTAGCTCCTTCGGTATCTCTATGAATGGCTCTGGAATTAGCTCTGCTAGGTAGGGCACATTCCTGCTCATCATGCCTGTGTGCCAGTGTTCCTCAAGCCTATTCTCGGTGACAACAACTATGGCAGCGCCCTCTGGTGCTATGCGCTGCAGCTCCTCCATGGTAGCGGTGACAGCCTTGTAGAGTTCTGGCATCTTTTCTGGCGGCTCAATGTAGAACATGTTCTCTATCCTTCTCCATGCTATTGCAGGGTATGTTGTGGCTAGCTCGAGGCTTGGGCTCTCAACGGGCTCGAAGTGGTATGGATAGTTTATACTGTATGCCCATACGTTGCCGTCGGGGCCCATTGTGGCATACCACTCGCCATACTTATCAATCATCTGCTTGACACACTTCCTGTAGTTCTCAGGGTTGCCAGCCATACAGCTCTTGAACTCCTCGATGAACTTGTCGTGCACCTGGCGCCACTCCTTCCAGTCCTTGTAGACTACCACTTTGCCATTAACTGTCTTGGAGCCCTTGAAGTACGGCTTGTTGAATGCAGCTTTGCCATAGCCTATTACTAGCTCCTCATCGTAGTAGAAGCTCTCGCACATTGGACACCTTATACCTAGCTCGTCAACCGTCTTCACCTCGTAGCTGCCGTCAAGCCTCCAGACGACTATCTTGCCAGCAGTCTTGCCCTCCCTTATCAGCTCCTCAGCGGATACAGCGCCGGTGAATATGTCAGCTGTAGACTTCTCGCGGCACTTCTCGGTGAGACAGGTCCATGCCCTCTTATAGTACTTGCCGATGAAGAAGTTGTGTCCCGGTATGAATGCTGGTCTTGGCTCCTTGGTCTTCGCATCTATGATCTCTCCAGTCTCGCCCCAAATCTCTACAGTCTTGCCATCTAGCTCGGGGCCTACAGCGTACTTGCCAGACTCAAAGGTGAACTTATCCTTAATGCCGAAGGTCTTGTCTAGTGTGTAGAGGTTGTAGAGTATCCTAACATTCCTAGGCCAGCTCCAGCCCCAGTCCTTGTAGAGCCTTAGCGGAGCCTTACCACCTGGGTGCTCCAGTTCGCCGCTATCGATGAGGCCGTCGGGCTGGCCGGGTACGCGTGGCGCACTGATACGCCTCATTGCTAGAATCTTGTCGTGAGCCCAGTCGTACTGGCCATAGTAGAGGTCTACAGCGGCGTCAATCTCCTTGTATACCAGGACGGGATCTACCTCCTGATAGTCGCGCCACGGGTATCTAGAGCTGCCATAGTTCATGAATGGCTCTATCTTCCTCCTGTACAGCTCGACGACGGTGTCAGCGTCGGGGTGCTTCACTAGAACCCTCTCAACCCTCTTTCCATACTCCTCGCTGGGTAGCCTTACGAGCCCGCTACGCCTCATGTACTCCCAGAACTTGTACATTATCCATAGGTCTGGCTTGGCATCGCCCGGCGGCTCTACGACGCGGTGCTGCCACTGTATCCAGCGGTTGCTATTGGTTATGCTGCCCTCCTTCTCGTACTGGAATGCCGATGGGAGGAATACGTCGGCGAACCACGCGGTCTCGCTTAGGAATATGTCTGCAACCACTAGCAGCTTTAGAGCCGACAGTGCGGCCATGGTCATCTTTGCATCTGCATTGCTTACAGCTATGTTCTCAGCGAATATCCACATAGCATCTATCTTGCCTCCTATCTTCTTAGTCCTCGGGTCGTCTGGCATTAGGACACCCATCCACCATGTGTTCTCGGTGTAGCCCTTGTTGAGTGGTAGATCACTTATCACAGCACTATTCTCGTCCCATGGCTTGTCCTCCGGGTCGGTGCCAACAAAGATGCCCATTGCCAGCTCGTAGCGGCGCCAGTTCATGAACCACCATGACCAGAGTAGTGCGTTGCTATCAACGCGTAGCTTACAGTTGTCGCCATTCTCGTCGCACTCCTCACACTTTAGGCCGAGAGCCTTACAAGTATTCATGCTTGGCCTCCAGTTGAACGCGTCTGGGAAGCCCTTCAGCTTCCACTCCTGATATGCACGTATCTGCTTGCTGTTGGTCGGTATCTTGATGTAGCCTGGGAATATGTGGCTCAGTATACAGAGGTCAGTGGTGCCCTGCACGTTACTGTGGCCACGGTATGGGTTGAGGCCACCGCCCGGGAATCCAACGTTGCCGAGGGCTAGCTGTACTAGTGTCGCAAGCCTGGTATTCTGGGTGCCTACATGGTGCTGTGTAAGACCCATAGCCCACTCTATCGAGGCAAACCTCTTGAAGCCTGTGGTTACACCGCTATTCTCGACAAATAGCTTTGCTATCTCCCTCAGCTTGTCTACCGGTATACCAGTTATCCTTGATACCTCTTCGGCGGTAAACCTCTTGGCAATATCCTTAATCTCCTCTATCTCTTCGAGGTCTATGTTGAACCTCTTGGCATACTCCTTAAACTCTGGCAGCTGGTCTATGGGTGGGTTGCGTTCCCAGAACGCGTAGTGCAGCAGGTAGTAGAGAACCGCTATATCAGTGCCCGGCCTGTGGAATGCGAACAGCTCAGCCTTGGAAGCAGTCCTACCGTACCTCGGGTCCACAACAACCAGCTTTAGCGTACCCCTATTCACGCCCTTCATTACATGCCTCATGCTAACAGGGTGTGCCTCTGCAGGGTTGCCGCCGAGGATAAGGTAGACGCTGATGTACTGGGTGTCGGGGAAGCTCTGGGTCTGCGCACCGAAGCCAACGGTGCCGGCGAGACCCGCCACGGTGGTTGAGTGGCAGCGCCGAGCATCGTGGTCTATGTTGTTGCTCCCTATGAGCATCGATATCTTCCTTATGAGGTATGCCTCCTCGTTTAGCAGCTTAGCACCGGCAATTATCATGACTGGGTACTGGTTGCCCAGCCGGAACCAGCAGCCCTTCTTGCTGTCACAGACCTTGCCGTCGTAGGGGTGGTAGGCTCTTATAGCGTCACGGTTCTCCTCCAGTATCTCCCTCATCTTCTTCATTATGTAGGCGAATGCCTCCTCCCACGTAACCTCTCGCCATACAGGCTTGTACTTCTCGAGAACCTTCATTAGCTCATTGCTATCCCTTGCCGCCAGGATCTCCTCCGGCTTAGGCTTCGGGCTAACACGGATCAGCGGCTTCCTAGCCCTCAGCGGGTTCTGTGCGCCGAACAGCTGGATGCCAGCCTTACCCTTAGCACAGAGCTTACCCTCGTTAAGCGGGTTGTCAGGATCGCCTTCAAGGTAGACTACGCGGTTACCCCTCCTGTAGAATATTATGCCACAGCCAACGCTACAGTAGGTGCAGACGCCGCGAACCTCAACAGTCTCCTCGAGATCTAGGCTGCCAATCTCGCCGAGACGATAGCGCTTAGGAGCAGCAAATCCAAGCGCACGTAGAGAAGCCTTCGGGAGAACAGCCATTACACCGCCAACGATAGCAGCACGCAGCAGCGCACGCCTAGAGAGCTTAAGAGAATTGTTGTCAGTCCTCTGCATACCCCTATCGCCTCAAGCCTCCACACTGTTTAAGATATCACTGTTTAAAATATCTGAGTTTAGCAATATTAAAAATTATTTACACTGAAGAAGCAAATAGACTATATAACACGTGTTTAACTATGTAAAGGGTACTATGTAAAATACACCCACCAATAATACAATCTACAATTTAGTTCCGAAACATAAGAACGCTTTGCATCATATGATATTGGGTAACTTATCCCTACATTCCAGACGAAGGACAAGCAGTTCACACGAAACTATACACATTAGTAATTATCACCTTACAATTATTGCAATACTTAAAAGCGTGGAGCGTGTATTGTGGCTAGGACAGAGTTTGCCCGTTGAGTGAAAACGTGCTATGTCTTAGCTTCTTCTAGGTATGAGGGATAGACCGTTTAGTGAATGAAAGCCTTGATCCGTATTTCAGGGTGCTGGGAGCTATTTCAACGCTTTGTTAGTAAAAAGAGTTGAAGAAACAGACGTAATGGGACACTATAAAGCAGTAGTATAGAGGGTTTGTATTGATGCCAGTTCCAAGTTAAGCACGTAACTGATTATATAGCTCGTTGCGAGCTATGCGGACGTAGCTTCTATTGTATAAACCGCCACCATTATAAAACTGATATAAAACTGATGATGAGGGAAGGCCCCTTGGCAAGAAGCACACTAAAAACTATCTACTTATGTGGAGATATGTGGGGATTGCTTAGTGCAACTTAGAGAAGATGGAGAGATAACCAAAATATTTGAGATCAAATACTATAGGATGAGGCCATTAAAACTGTTGCACTAGAGTTCCATCAGCTTTATGCTCAGTGCATCATTCTTTGGTGCAGCTATGACTTTATCTATGTATTGGATCCAGGTCTCAATTCTTAATAGAGCTTCATATGTTAGAAGCCGGCCTATAGCTTGCTCGCTCACTCTATCGGCTTTAACCTCAACTACTACTGCCTTTCTGCCGTGTATTTCCATTTCTGCAAGATCATCAACAAGTAAGGTACTAACTCTTGTGTCGGGAAACATGCTATACTCCTCTTGCAGCCTGCTAAGCCTATATGCCTGTCTTAATCCACGTGCAAAGAGGTATATGCCTGGTTGTATGTTCGAAGGATCTTTGATTGCTACTATGTCTGCGCGTAGAGGAAACGCTGCAAGCATTACGCTCTTTATTGAATAAGCATATGGAGTTACTGTGGTACGAGGTTTAGCGGTATTAATAAGCTTAACGCCAAGAGGTATTCTATAATGTCTGTGAGGTACTGTGGATTCTCAAGAACAAGCATAAGAAAGCCTACTTGTAGGCCTAGGAACCTAAGCCTCTTCTTACGGCTTTATTTCCTCGGTCTTCTCGTGCCATAAATTATAGTCGCGTTTCCAACCCTTGAGATACCATACAACTTCTCCATTCTTTACAAGAGCTATAACTCCATGTATGTAGACGTTTCCTCTATTTGATTTAAGAGCTTGGGAAACTGTAAGGTCGTGAATCTTGTATTCTGCTTCTCCTAACAAAGTGCTCTTTATAAATAATCTCCTCGTCATTACATCTTAACGGGTAAAGCTCGTAATCTATGCCAATTCTCTCCTTTATCTCCCTAAGCAAGTTTATTATGAGTTCATGCTGATAGCTAAAGTCTTGAAGTATGGAGTTGGGAAGAAGCGTAGAGTCAGTAACATACCTCTCGCAGAAGTAATACCTTATTTTATAGTCTGTAAACATGGTGCCCCTCTACCTAATCCACCTTAATGTGGAATTCTTAACCTCATATAGAGGTGTAACAAAACATGGTAACTTAACTACTTGTGTCCTCAGCTACAAGGAGTTGATTGTAGACTCCTCTTGGCTGCCCATTTCTGCTTGTCAGGGTTAGCTGTCTACGTGTTAACTACATAACAGATGCTTGATGTGCCTCTGATACGGGTCTAGTCCTTGCCTCCCAAGCCTGTAGTTAAGAAGATCAAGGGAAGAATATACGTCTACCCGCAAGGCCGAGAGAATGGTAGAGTAGTCACCAAGTGTGTTGGGCCTCTCGACAGAATCGTGAACGAGCGGCTCATGTAAAAGCAGCAACTAAGCGAAGGAGATTTGAGTAGAGGGTGGTGGACCGGCCGGGATTTGAACCCGGGACCTCTCGGGTGCAAGCCGAGCGCTCTTCCAGGCTGAGCTACCGGCCCACCAATCCATGATTCCTCAGTGTTCTGGTGTGTGGGGTGTTTTTATTCCTTGCCCTCGTTTTCTAGTAGCTTCTTTCTGCAGAGTTCGAGGCCGTCCATTGCTGCTATTCGTCTCCTCAGAGCCATGGTGTTGTTGGATTGTCTTTCGGCTTCTAGGTATGCTATGCAGCTGCCCAGGCTACGCCAGTGCGGCCCCTTGAGGGGGTCGAGGTCTGTCTTCTCTCGTAGTTCGTGTAGCATTACGTGTAGTGGTGGCGTGTACTTCTTGGAGCCTAGGTGTTGGTGGTAGAGTGTTGAGACGTAGTTGTTGAAGCCGACCCGTGCGCGGTAGAGTAGGTAGCGGTAGGCGTCCCGTTTGCTGTAGAGCTTCACAACGCGGGAGTCTAGGAATAGCCTGCGGCCGAGTTCCAGGGATACAGTGGCTGAGGCTATGGCGGCAGATATGCTGGCTAGCTTCTCGACGCGGCCACCGTAGGGGGCCTCGTCTAGGAAGACAATGTTGGCCTCGTCGCTGACCACGTAGCCACAGCAGCCCCCCAGCAGTCTTAGAACCTCCATAACAGCGTGTACCAGTGCGCGGTGCACGCGGAGGTCGCGGGGCTGCGTGAAGCCCTCTAGGCGGTGTCCCCACCCAACACCGTCGAGCCGTAGTGCGAAGGGCGGCTCTACACGGTATCCCTGGAAGAGCTCTCTGCTGCGGTATGTTTCCTCTAGTGCTGCCGGGTTAACAGCTAGAACCTCGTCAAGGGGGCTGTTCAAGGCTCCACAGACACCAGGCCAGAGGGTATGGTGGAGCTAGTCTAATGTAGCGTTATACAGTTCCACATCCATTGTAGCGTTGGCGCCCTGCTTCAAGGCTTGGGAGCGCCGAATGCTGTGCACCTCTAGGGTCATAAGGGGAGCAAGCATTGTTTCCCTGCTTGGGCGGGAACAATGCAGCACAAGGAGCTAAGGGTTGTTGAAGGCGAGGCTTGCGTTGAAAAGGTTGTGCTTACGGGTAGTGTTGAGGCTGTATGCCCGGTTACGGGTATGGTTGACTTGTACAGGGTGATAGTAGAGTATAAGCCGTCATCGGCGGGCAGGGTTTGCCGCTACATTGAGGCTTTGAGCTTTCACTTCTACCTACAGAGCTACAAGGGCAGGAAGATACTGCAAGAGGAGCTGACAGCTACAATTGTCAGGGACTTCTGTGAAGCACTAGGAGGTGGCGAGGTAAAGGTGGTTACCGAGGGGTATCACGGTCCCGTAGGTATGAGGGCTGAAGCATCGGGAAGATGCGGCGGGTCAGCCTAAAAGCAGCTCAGCACCTGCAAAGGGGCTAAGCCAAGGGTGGGCTCATCAGCCCGCTAGAGGCGCGTGGAGGGCTCGGAGCGGCAAGCGCTCCGCAGCCCCGTCCGTGGGGTCGGGTGAAAAGCACCTCCTCACAGCCCGGCATGGTAGTTATACTGTTTCTGCTCCGCATAAATACTAAGCTCCTATGGCCTCAACGGCTTCCTCGGCTAGCTGGCGCTGCACCCTCCACCGCACCCATGGGGGCTCCGCGGGTAGCAGTGCGTCGAGGCGCTCAGCCTCGGTAGGGTCTATGCGCAGGAGCCCCCGGACCAGCAGCCTTGTAGCGAGCTTTGTCGCGGCGTAGGCTATGTATGCACGGTTTGCTCCCTGGGATAGTGCTGTCAACATCTCCCTCAGCGCCCTGTATACAGTTATGACGGCCTCTTTTCCCTTGAGGACTACGTATGGGCCGTGCCTATCCCAGCCGACAAGCCTGTAAAGCATATGCATAGTCCGGGCGGGAAGCGCCACTATGAGGAGGCCACGGTGGAGCATTGTTGCTAGTAGCCCGTTCCAAGCTGCGCGGTGGACGAGCCAGGTAAGTCCTGCCTCAAGCCTGGGGTTTCTCTCCCTGGCTATGGGCTCGCCGAACTGTACCACCTGGAGGCTCACGCCTCTACGGTATACGTAGAGTATCGATGTCTTCTGGGCTCCGGCCTCCCTCGCAACTGCGGCCACCCAGTCAGCCACAAGGCCAGCCTTGCTGGGCTCAAGGGGCTTCCTACCTGCATGAAATACGGCTAGTTCGCGGGCGAGGAAAAGTATGGGGAGCGCAACCAGCCCGGCCACGGCGGCGAGGAAGAAGGCGAGCCCAGTGGGCTTTCCAGCAGCGACGAGCAATGCGCCAACCATGACGGCGACTACTAGCGCGCCGATGTCCGGTCTGGGCGGCGTTAAGGGGAGCTCCTCTCCGCGGCTGTATTGCTGCACCCTTGACCCTCCGTTCTGAGCCAAAGAGGTGGGGGCCTAGGGTTTGCTGTGCCCCCAGTCTGGATTCTAGTAGTGGTCCGGTTGGCCCCCATAAACCTAGCCCTTAGGATTCCCTGGCACGGCTGCAGCTGCGATGCACGTAGACTCTAACGCCATCGATTACCCTTTCCTCGAACTCGCTCGGGTCTCCTGGCGGGTGCAGGTAGGGGGTGCAGTCGGGTATCCCAGCCTCCTTGAAGGCGCGGTGCCTGTTTCTGCAGCTCTTGCAGCGGCCGCAGTGGAACCTGCCACTCTCGTAGCAGCTCCAAGTCTCGTAGATGAGATTGCCTATCAGCTGGTAGGTGCGCTTCAAGTTTTCAGCCTTGGTTAGACCCTCCCTGGACGGGCTCCATACCTCTATTCTTCTGCTGCCGCGGAAGTGGCATAGCCTAAACGCTGTCTGCAGCGCCTCGATGCACTCGGGGCTGCAGTCGGGGTAGAGTGGCTCCCAGGTATCGCTCCGGGGTGCGATGTCGTTGTAGTGGGCGCCATAGGCCACGTAGATGTTCTCGCCGGAATAGCGCTCAGCGAGGCTGTAGGCGTAGGCCGTGGCGATGGATAGCATTACGACGTTCCGTATCGGTACCACGACGGTGGGCTGGTACTCCTCCTCAACTTTCACGGTCTCATCGGTGAGCTGTGTGCCTCTCCACAACTCCCTCATAAACGACATGTCGACTACACGGTGCTCTAGGATGCGGCCCCAGCCTGGCCGCGAGGAAGCCATCTCGTTTATCCTTGCTAGGAGCTTCTCCGCAACCTCCAGCTCCTTGCTACCCTTCTGGCCGTAGTTGAAGCTCAGCGCGTGAACCATACACCCCCTAGCTAGCCACTGCACCATGTACCCTGTGCTGTCCGGGCCACCGCTCACAACTGCTACTACACGGCACGGCTTACGAACCACTGGCTCGACGCCGCGAGCAGACACCTATTGTCACCCCGGCTATCCTACTATGCAGCTTGTCAACAGTCGCCATTGGAGGGGAGGGGTTGCCTGGCGCCTTAATTACGCCTATCCTCCCCCGCTTATCTCTTCGCCTTCTCCTCCAGGAGGTTCTCGACCTCCTCCCGGAACCTCCTCATGCCCTCCCTTATCCTCTCTGGCCGCAGCGCATAGCTAAGCCGTACATGCAACGCCCCGGCCTTGTCGGGGAACACGCTGCCCGGTATCATTACGACGCCCCTAGAGTAGATCATGTGTTCAACCAGCTCCTCAACAGTCATGCCGAGCTGTTCTACCAGCCGGGCAAGCCGAGGGAATACGTAGAACGCGCCCTGCGGCTTGTAGGTCTCGACGCCGGGTATCTTCGAGAGTTCCTCGACCATGATGTCGCGGCGCTGGCGGAACTCCTCAACCATTTCCCGGACCGGCTCCCACGGACCCCGTAGCGCGGCTACGCCAGCGCGCTGGCTGATGCTCGGCGCGCAGCTGTACACGTTCTCCGCTATAAAGCGGAGCAGCGGGATGAGCCTCCGGTCGGCTACGAGCCAGCCAAGCCTCCACCCTGTCATCGAGAATGTCTTAGAGTGTCCGTTAACATAGAGAACAACATCCCTCCATCTGGCGGACTCGAGGACGCTGCGGAACCTGCCCTCGTAGACGAAGTTGTCGTATATCTCGTCAGCCAGTACTGCTATGCCCCGCCGGGAGGCGAGTTCAACAAGCTCTTCGACAGCCTGCGCGTTGAACACTGTCCCGGTGGGGTTGTGTGGGTTATTAAGCACTATCATTTTCGTACGCTCTGTCAGCCTCTCCTCCACAGCTGAGACGTCGAGTTCGAAGCCCCTACCAGTCCAGCGGAGCGGCACGAACACCGGCCGAGCGCCGAGGATACGGGCTGTTGAGGCGTAGGAGGGGTAGCTAGGCTCCGGTATCAATACCTCGTCGCCAGGCCTCAGCACAGCGGCCATGGCCACGAACAGTGCTGTTTTAGCTCCAGTCGTAACGATGACCTCGTCGGCCGAAACACCCGCCCCATACCGCTCGTTCAGATAATCTGCTATTGCCTTCCGAAGCTCGGGAATTCCTTGAGTCTCAGTATACCCTGTAAACCCCTCCTCAAGAGCCCGTATACCAGCCTCAACAATATGCGGAAACGTAGGCGCGTCGGGCTGTCCAACACCGAAACTAATGACGTCGAGGCCACGCGCGGCGGCCTCCCGAGCCTTAGCAATAAACGTCAACGTAGTAGCACGTCCAGGCAACACCTCGGAACGAACAATATCATGTAGCGCCAAGCCCTGGCCAGCCTCCAGGAGGGATTATGGGAAGGAAACGCGATGCCTACTAATACCTTAGCCGTAGACCAGCCACGGAAAACCCAGACAAGGGACCCCATTAGAGAGACACTAGTAGTCCTCCATGGGGGTGAGCGAGGCCTTAACAACTGATCAATAGGTGTGATGAGGGACGCCCATAGGCGACCCCACACCACAGGGCGCTCAGACGCTGGGGGCACAATCGTGCAAAATAGCAGCAGTTAAACCCGCGAAGCTGCTCCTGCCCGAAACCCCTAGCCTCATGAAGAGGCATACAGAAGACCTAAGGCTGCAACCCAGCATTCTCCCCGGGGAGGAGAGCTATGGACAACGTGGAGAAGCTGGCTCGGCTTCTCGAGAAAGCGCTTAGGCCGATAGCTGAGGCGCTCGGAGCAAGCATGGACGAGATAGAAGACCTCGAAATAGACACCTACGGCCCCAGAATAATCATCCAGTTCAAACCGTCCTCTGCCACGGTGAGAACAGTCTTTATAGATGCAAGTCCTGATGGCGTAGAGGCAGTTTACACGGCACAGGTAGCAACGGGCAAACAGAAGCATCAACTTGAGGAAGCAATAGCGCAGATCATAGAAACAGAGGACACGTACCAGGCAGTAGAAGAGTACGACGTATCATATAACCCCGAAACAGGCGAGGTAACCATAACACTGACGGCCAAGATCATACCGGAACTGCCCAGCATCCGTGACGTCGAGAGACTTCTAGAGAAAGCACAGCTCAAAACCTAGCAACTCTACAGAAGTATATAGGTGTCAAGCTTGCCTCTGTTCAGCTGGCTGAGTAAGATTACCTCCAGGAACGAGCATCAACAAGAGTCGCAGAAGCAGCCTAAGGCTGAGCTAGCACCTATTTTCCATAGAGCTGAAAGCGTCCTACGACAGGTAATAGTTCCCGGATTTGACGCAGATATAGTTAGCCTGGGTGTTGTCAGGAAGCTAAGGTTGTCGGGGGACACCCTTGTGGTATTCGTAGACTATACAGGTACAGATCCTTCATGCTTCTTCTGTAGATTCATCAACAACCAGTTATGGAGAACTATACTCTCCAAGGCCAAGAGCGCCTTACACGAAGCAGGCTTTGATAAGGTAGTGTTCATAGACTACCGGACGGGGCTTGAAATAGAACTCTAGCAGTACAAAAGACGTAGTTGTATCCCCCTTTTGTCCACGTAGCTTTCTGGCGTGGCTAGCATAGAGGTTGAGCGCCTTATGGCTACACTATACGTATTGGGGTAGAGTGTTGGTGGAAATGGTGCTGCTACAGTCTTGAAGGAGTGTTTTTGAGGAGCCGTGGATTGTGAATGGCTGTATTTTTAGCTTGCTCGTGTGCGTAGCCTAGCGGCCTAGGGGCTACTGTGCAGTGTTTGGGGTTGGTGTTACCTGGTTATTTATGGTGGCGTGGGGGTTGCAGTGGGCTCTGTTCCGTCTAGTGTTCCCGTCGGGGCTGCGGGTTGGAGGCAAGCATCGTATCTCGCAGCATGAGCAGCTTCTATGGACTACCCCTTGACCATGTTGCTGCTAAGGTTTGCTGTGCTGATACTGCAGGAGTCGAATTTGAAGTTGAGGGCGATGTGTGGCTCCGGCTTGAGCGTGAGCTTTCCGGGTCAAGGTTCACTGGGAGAGTCTGTATAGTCTACGAGTCGGGTTACCAGGCTGGCCTAGTACTGGTTGACGGTGTGGTATTTGGGGCGTATCTCGAGGCTCCAGATGGCGGTGTCTCGATGGGCGAGCAAGCTGTAACCGTGGTCGAGGCGTTATGGGGCCCAGCCACTGTTAGGTTCTGGCCGGCTAGTCTTGAGGAGCTGGAAGCGGCTGAGCAGCCATAGCCTAAGGCATGGCGGTGGATGGGGGTTAATGAGGAAGGGGCCTCGCGCCCTTCTTGGCCAAAGCGTTTTCACTAGCACCCGGTAGGCTTTTGCTGGCGTTATCATACATGTTCTCCAGCCAGCTAGTGCCGCGAGTGTGTCAAGTGCAGCTTGTACACTGCAGATTCTCGCCGAGTGTAGGTCCGCGAGGTGCTCCCAGGACCAGCTATAGACCGTCCATGCAATGGCCAGGGAGGCTACTAGGAGTAAGGTACTCGCTATCCAGGCTGGTGTCAGCATGGCTGATGAGAGTAGAACCGTGAGAGCTGTTGCAGCAGCTGCTGTTGGGGCTAGTGCTGCGAGCTGTACGGGAACCGGGTGGAACGCTTCCAGGTGCCCCTGCTCATGGGCTATCATGACGCAGAGACGGTGAACTGGTGCTGCCAGAGCGCGGGTTGAAAGGTAGACCCGGCCGAGCACTGCTACGCTAAACGCCGGGATGGGTATGTCGACTAGTCTGGCACTAACCCTCACACCATGATACCAAGCCTCAACTATGCCGCTCGGCCGGAACAGCATCCTAGCCACCACAGCTACAACAATTGGCGCTGCAGCCGCCGCGACAACAGCCTCTACCAGTATATCACGTGCAATCCGTGCTAGTAGGACGAGCCCGGTAATTGGCACCGATGTGGATGCGATGGCGAGGAGTCTAAGCTGCCGAGTGCAGGCCCGTATATTCCTGCAGCTAACGACTATCCTGCCATAGACTGCTGGGAGTGTAAGGCTATACGCTGCAAGTACTGCTAGCAAGTGGACAGGATAGCCTCCCAAGACTCTACTAGGCACCCCTAAGGAGCCTATAGTAGCCACGTACTTGGACGAAGGTAAAAACGGTAGCGGAGCCCGGCTGTGTCTAGGTTTACCCTTCATCTTCGCATATCTTCTTCATAACAAGCGCGTCCTGCTCAAGTATGGGGCTTTCAGATATCACTACTGCCTCTATGCCGAGATTCTTGTATGCTCTGCACACTATCCTCCAGTCAGGACCGTACTCCCCCTCCGCCAAGGTGTGGTGCTCCTTTTCGCCGCCCTCCCCGTACCCTATCTTACTGAAGTGCGTGTGTAACGGCTTGACCGCCCAGGTGCCTAGCTCCCTCTCAATGTACTCTACGATCCTGACAACATCGTCGACGGATACCACGTGTTTGCCGAGGCTCCTAGCGTGAATGTGGGCCCAGTCTACAGCTGGGCGTGCGTGGCGCAGCTCCCTACAGATAGCCACGACCTCCTCGACGCTCCCAACTTGTGCTGTCCTCCCAGTCGTCTCGGGGGCTATCCAGACACCCTTGATGCCCTGCTGCTCTATGTACTCATCCACGCTGCGTAGATTCTCAATGGTCCTCTGCAGGGCCTCCTCGGGGCTACTGTTGCCCTTGTAGTAGCCGGGGTGGAAGACAACAGCGTAGGCGTTCATCCAGCTTGCCGCCCGGACAGAAGCTATGAGCCTCTCACGGCTCTTCTCCACGGTCTGCTTGTCGGGCGAGGCAAAGTTAATGAAGTAGGGGGCGTGCATAGAGACTATGACCCCGTACCTCTCCGCGGCCTCTGCTATCGCCCGTGCCTTGGCCTCGCTTATTCTTACACCGCGCACAGCCTCATACTCTATAGCATCCAGGCCCATCCCCGCTATGACCTCTATAGCCTTCACGTAGTCGCCACTCTTGAGCGTAGTTGGTTTCCCAGCGGGACCAAAGTGGAGCCTCCTAGCCATAGAGTGGCTCACCGATAAGGAAGGGGTTACCGCTTGGGAGGGTTTAACGGCTTGTAGGGGCTCAGCGGGTCCGTTCACACCATCCCCCATAGGAGGGGTCGTGCCCGCCACACTCCTCACAGCCCCTACAGCCTGGAACCAACCGGAATTAACAAACTAGCCGCGAATATTATAAAAGACTGTGAAAGCAATACTTAGGACATTGTAGTACCTTCATTTGTTATGCATGCATATTTTTTCGAGAGGTATTTTATTGACGTTAATAACGATAATATAGTGTAATATTCTGATTTCTCTATCGCTGTCTTCTTGACGCCTCAAGGAGCCCATCTGACCAACCTATATAAGGGATAAATATACATGCCCTAATTGGTCCCAAAGTCCAAACGGGGCAAGGGTGAAAACATGAAGGTAATTGTACGCATTGCTTTAGTAATGCTAGTAATCGGGATACTTGTAGGGAGCGTAGTACCTGTATCTGCTAGTGTGGATGTACAAAACATGGCCTACTCAATAATTCAGAAAGAAGGGGGAGGCTATGTAATACGAGCTAAGGTTCCATCGAAGGAGCATGCAATACAACAACTACATACTCTAATGAATGCAATGACTAAGACTGGAAGTATTAGTCTATATTTATACGTTGAGGTCTAGGTTATTCCTAGCATTTTTGAGGCTAGTGTAAAGTAGACTGCTATGACTGTTACATCCATTATCGTTGTTATTAGGGGCGAGGATAGCGTGGCTGGGTCTGCTCCCAAGCGCCGAGCTAGTATTGGGAGTAGGGAGCCTATGAGGTCTGCTAGTACTACTACTATGAAGAGAGTTGCTGCTATCGCCAAGCCTAGTCTCACGTTGTAACCCCCTATGATGTAGGCTATTGTGAAGCCTATCGAGGAGAGTATTGCTGCTATCGTAGAGGCAGCTGCTAGTTCCTTCAACACTATGTATGCTACGTCTATTCTGCTACGCTCAGAGACCTCGCCAAGGGCTAGAGCCCGTATTATCATGCTGCTCGACTGGCTTCCAACATTGCCACTCGTGTCCATTATGAGTGGGAGGAATGCAGCTAGCACTGCCACCCTTGCTATGAGGTCTTCATAGCCCTTGATTATGCTGGCTGTAATGCTTTCCATTAGGTATATGAGGATTAGCCAGGGGAGCCGGAGTCTGACAAGATCCAGGGGCGAGGCATAGCGGTACCTCTCCCGGGGTTTCTCCATTGCCGCCAGCTTTGCTATGTCCTCTCCAGCTTCCTCAGCCAGGATCCTCGCTGCATCTTCCAGGGCTACTATGCCGAGGAACCGGCCATCGTTGGAGACCACGGGGAGCCTGCTGATATCGTAGCGTAGCATCATCCTTGCGGCCTCCTCCCTATTGACCATGGGGCTGACAGTGGCTCTGGGGCGTAGCGCCAGCTTCTCAAGCTGGTCGCCAGGCTGCGCTCGCAGCAGCGCGTCCACAGGAACTAGGCCCACCAGCCTGCCCTCAGAGTCCACTACAACAACTGTGTCGCGTATTGTGTAGCTGCCGCTCCGCAGCTGCTGCAGCGCACTCGCCACGGTATCGTCGGCCCTTAGCACGGGGACGCTCGTAGTCATTATCGCGCCAGCTGTCTCGGGAGGATAGCGCAGCAGCTCGGCGAGCCTCCTCCTAACCTCCGGGGGGAGCCGACGTAGAACCTCGTTCCTAGCCTCCTCCGGGAGCTTTCTCAGCACCTCACCCGCATCCTCAACGGGCAGCGTAGCTATTGCACGTGCTATCGCATCTGCAGGTAGGGCTTCGGCTACTTCCCCCGCTACGCCTTCATCGCCGTGAAGGAGTATTGATGCGAGAGTGCCAGGCGTCAGGAGGCCATAGATCCTCCTTCTCTCGTCCTCAGGGAGGACCGAGATAGCGTCGAGAAGGTCTACTGGCTCGACGTAGAACTCTAGGAGGCTGATAATGCCGGGCCGGTCGCGTATAAACTCTGCCAGGACTTCGGCTGCACCCGCTCCCAGCTCGGCTGCGCGGGCCTCTACAACCTCCCTAATCCTCGAGGCTACGGCTTCGGCAAGTTCATCGGGTTCTCCTCCATAGTCTATGATGAATAGGAGGTGCGCGGTATCATCCACTGTGTAGCCGAAGTTTGTAATAATGTTCGCGCCGAGCTCCCGAAGCACACCCATAATCTCTGCTAGGAGGCCCGGTCGATCCCTGGCTTCGATGTAGAGTACCAGCCGCAACAGCGTCACCGTAGCTCCTCTAGCTCCGCCTATACTACCGGACGGGGCTGGTCACTTTACGCCCGCTGTTTGCTGTAAGGGTTTTAGGGCCCTATCCAGGTAGAGCCAACACGTCTGGGTGGCCGGTGCCGAAGGGCCCCGTAGTCATCAAGGTTAGCGGAAAGTATGTCAACCCGGAGAAGCCCGGGCTCGTTAAACGCTACGCCCAGGTCCTCCATGAGCTACATAGCGTGGGCTACCGGCTCGTAGTAGTCGTCGGCGGTGGTCCCGAGGCTAGACGCTACATTGAAGCTGCCCGGGAGCTGGGGCTGGGGAAGAGCTTCCAGGACATCCTCGGCATAGAGGCCTCCAGGCTCAACGCTCGGCTCCTAATCTACGCGCTGCACCCCAACGCCTACCCGGAGCCCCCGAGGAGCATCTGGGAGCTGCTCGAAGCATACTCCACCGGGCTCATAGTGGTGGCTGGCGGGTTCCAACCTGGCCAGAGCACCTCCGGCGTAGCAGCCCTCGTTGCTGAAGCCATCGGGGCAGAGCTTCTCGTACTTGCAACCACGGTTGACGGCGTATACACGGCGGACCCCGCCGTGGATAAGTCTGCACAGCTGATACCGAGGCTAAGCTATGAAGAGTTTCGCAGGGTTGTAAGGCAGAGCATGAGCCCCGGCCGCTACGAGCTACTAGACCCGGTAGCAATATCGATTGTTGAGAGGAGCAATATACCGGTAAGAGTAGTTAATGGTTCGGATCCGGAGAACGTGAAAAGGGTAGTGCTTGGAGAAGAGCTTGGCAGCCTAATAACAGGCTAGTACCTACGGCTACGCCGCAGGTGTTCTGGACAGCCAACACGCTCTGCTATATCAACATACTCTACTCCGCCGCCAGGCTTAGGCCTTGCTAGCACACAGTCCGGCACATCCTTTGCCACAGTCATGCCGGGGTAGACCCAGCTGTAGGCTCCTATCCTTAAGCCCGGAAGTGTCGAGACATTGATGCCTGTCTGTGCATAATCGCCGATTATTGCGCCGAGCTTGTTTCTCCCAGTATCCACCAGTTTCCCCTTAAGCCTCATCCTGACTGTTGCATGGTCGAAGCGGAGGTTCGCAGTCACCGTGCCAGCGCCGAGGTTTACGCCTTCGCCGAGGATGCTGTCGCCCACATAGTTTAGGTGTGGAGCCCGGGCACCCCTCATGAGTATTGATGCCTTAACCTCGGTGTGTGTTGCAGCCCTGCTGCCCGGGTGGAGGAAGCTCCACGGCCTAATCCTGGCAAAGGGGCCCACCTCGCCCTCTATCCACGCGGGCCCCTCCACGTAGCTGTAGCTCCTCACAACAGCGCCCCTGGCGACGTAGACGGGACCTTTCAGAGTTGCCCCGGGCTCAACCTCGCCCTCAACCAGGGGCTCCCGGAGCCCCGGGAAGCGCTCCTCCCAGACAGCACGATAGGCGTCAAATAAGTCCCATGGCCTCCCCACGTCCATCCATAGCCAGTCTCCAGATACCACCCTGAGGCAGGCCTTCCCGGCAATCCGTGCCACGGCATCGGTGAACTCTAGCTCGCCCCGGGGACTCGGCTTCAGGACTTCGAGGGACTCCTCGAGAATCTCCCTGGGCAGCAGGTAGACTCCAGTGTTCACCAGCTCTCCCGGCTTGGCGTCGGCTGGCTTCTCCACGAGCCCCGAGAGGCAGCCCCTACCGTTAACCCTTACCACGCCATAGTCCCATGGTCTCTCGTGCCTCTTGGCGGCTAACGCAGGTGCACCAGCAGCAGCCACGTCCTCGAGAAGCTTGCCCGACACTAGGAGGTCGCCATAAACGATGAGGACCTCGTCGACGCTACGGGGCAGTTTCTCCACTGCTGCGCGGACAGCATCACCGGTACCCCGGGGACTCTCCTGCACAGCGTAGATGACGCTGTAGCCTTTCTCCTCTAGGTGCCTCTTAACCGTGTCGCCAGCCCAGCCCGGCCCTACGACGACCACGAAGCCGTCGACTAGCCGTCTAAGCTGTCCCATGATTCTCGATAGTAGTGTCTCGCCGCCCGGTAGGGGTAGCAGTGGTTTGGGCCTCGTGGAGGTTAGAGGCCAGAGCCTCTCCCCACGCCCGGCGGCCAATACTATGGCGTAACGGGACATGTTAGACACCGCCGGCGGCACTGGCCTCGGCCACTTTTACGAGGCGGTACCTCTCGTAGATCAGCTCAACCTTGCCTGTTTCCGGGTCAACGGGTGAACACTGCCTTCATTCTCCGGCCGCCACGGTATACGGTGTACTCGTAGACCGGCGGCTCTATGCGCTCTGGCACCATGACCTCCTGGAGTCCCGGCCGGCTCAGACTCTCTATGACCAGGGCGTCACCCAGGGCTTTGACCCGGAACCTCACCGTGCCCTCGTAGCCATGGTAGATACCCTCGAGCTTCTCAGCAGCCTCCTCAGCCCTCACCATTGGCAGCACATGGTAGTCAATCCCGGCAGCGTCAGCGGCCAATGCCATGCCTATAGTTGTCGCGCCCGGGTCAGCGTTGGCCAGCACGCTCACAATAACACTCTTGCCGCGGATGTAGCCGGCAAAGCCCGTGTGCACGTAGACGCTACCACTATGGCCTACGAGGCGTCCACCGGGGAACCCATCGTATATTATGAGGCCTAGGCCGTAGCTGTCGTTGCCCCATATCTGGCTCGGTAGCTGGACCCTCGGTTTCTCCATCTCCTCCACACTGCTAGGCGACAATATCTCGGTGTCACCTAGCCTCCCCCTGTTAGCGAGCATTGACATGAACTTTACGAGGTCTAGCACGGTGCTATAGGCTCCACCATCAGCTGTTATCCCAGTGGGAATCATTGCTGGCTGTGGCGGTGTCGTGGATGCATCGTAGGGGGTTGCATATAGAGGGGAGGACTGGGCCCTAGAGGCGTCAAGGGTTGACGAGGACATGCCCAGTGGCTTGAAGATGTTCCTCTCCACATACTCCTCGAATTTGACGCCGGAAACTCTTTCGATGATAACGCCAAGCGCTACATAGCCCTCGTTGAGGTAGAAGAACCTCTCACCAGGAGTCGCAACAGCCCAGCGCCGTGCTCCACGCTCAAGCCATTCAAGCACAGCCATGGGCTCAGAGAATGGAAGCCAGCGTCTGTCAAGCCCCAGGTACCCGGTCAGAAGGGCCTCGGCATAGCCAAGCGCGGGTATGCCGCTAGTATGGCTGAGCAGGTGCCATATCCGAACCGGCTCACCGCGCACACGCAACTCTACAGGGAGATACTTATCGGCCGGGTCGTCAAGGCTGAGCTTTCCGGCCTCGACGAGCTGCATGACGGCAACAGCTGTAATGGGCTTTGTTATGGAAGCGATACAGTATATCGTGTCGGGCGTGGCAGGCAACCCCTTCTCAAGGCTACGGTAGCCGAAGCCACGCGCATAGATATCATTGTTGGCATTCACGGCGAGGCTGAGACCAGGCGTCATAGTTTTGGACATTCGCCTAACAACATATCCTAGAACGTCGCGGGAAGGAGGTAAAGGCAAGACCCAGCCACCCGCCCCGGAGACACTACACGGGTAGCTCCAGGGTTAAGAAAGTGGACTATACCCCGGCCACATACCGTACATCCTCACGAAGAGCTAGGCAAACCCCACCAGCAATTTTTGAAGAATACACAGCGAGGAAGTAGAAGATAGTACAACGGATCAGGCACCCCCTGCCCGAGAGATGCGTGGACTTCTCATAGTTGCTTGGGGCTCGGCCCACCCCTAGCGGCCATCATAGCCCAGAGGGAGGGCTCATCAACTGTATGCGGGGCTCACTCCTCACAGCTCCATGCCTCCAACCACTATAGTCATAGTAGTATTGTAATCGATCCCCCTACTTCCTCCTATCCCGCCGATATTTAGGGCTTCAACGTAACAAACACCTAGTCCACAGGCTAAGAAACACATTGACTACCACGGCCTCCATGTCAGAGCCCACACTAGTCTTACCCGGTCACAGCTTGTCCTAGAAAGGCCTGGAGTTCACCACAGCTGTGCATTCTTTCGCATTATTCCCTCGTGCATTGTTGGCGTTCAATGGATGCTATAGTGCTAGCGATCCTCCGAATTCATGGCTAAGCGTATCCTACTCAGGTAGACGCTATGTGCACAGCTTGTACAGCTTTATTCTGCGTCTACCCTTCATTACATACCTGCTACAAACTATGCCTTCAGCTTCCAGTGTTTCAAGGGCTTTGTATATTCCCCGTAGACTATAGGTTCGCCCGAGGGCAAGCCATAGCTGATATGCTGTTACCTCGCCGTGTAGCTGGAGGGCTCTCCGAATCTCGTTGTTGAGCTGGGAGCCAGGCCTCCTAGCAATTCCCAGGTGTCGAGGGTTTAGAGAGCTTGTTATAACAGCTACGCCCTCACCCAGATTGAGTGCAGCAGCATAAGCTGCAGCCGAGAGGGGTTTTACTCGTAGTCCCCGCCGCGAGAGCTCTACAAGCGCCTTTACGACCTCTTCGGAAGATACATACTCAACCTTAACCTTGATGGGCGCATATCTAGCTAGCTCGGGCTCGCCAGAACCCTCCACAGCAGCTGCAACAACCTCGTAGCTTGCATCGATACCTGCCATGTTAGCCTCATAGAAGCCTTTAGCTATAGCTAATGCTAGAAGACCCGTCTCGGAAGGAACTATTACTCTTGACGAATTGGGTCTAGCTTCCACAATCTCGTACGCTATTGTTTTTAGTCCCTCTATCGTCAGCGGGCTCAGATAGTCCAGTAGGCTAGTGTTGTTCAAGTTTGTTGCATCGCTGCTAAATACTATGTCGACACCAAGCCTGTCAAGGATTATTACGTCACTTGGATTAACAGTTCTCGGATCAGCTACCACACGCACCCCAGTAATGCCACGCAGGTAGAGTGAAAGTGATACAGTGTAGTCTTCCGTGTAGGGTATCGTCACCATGCTAGGATGATTACGGGTACTAGCTATGAAGCTAGCTACAAGAGACGAAGCTCTATCAGCATAGCTTCCTGTAGGATTCCTATTCTCCAACTTAAGGAGGACTCTATCTTTAACTCTCCTAAGTGGGGTATAGCCTTCACTAAAGCTTACAACACGTTCTACTGGTGGAAGCATGTGCCGGTAACGCCACATACTAGGTGTGTCGTGATCTACTCTCCATTCGAACTCCTTGAGAGCCACTATCATGTTGTATCCGCAGCGTGGGCAGCGGGGCAAAACAACATTGTGAAGCTCGTAGCCGCACCGTAGACACTTGCTTGCGATACCCTCCAACCTAAATGTCAAGGTCTAGAAGGCCCTCCCCTTGGCTGCAGCTACTAGAAGCTTGTGGAGCTTACTGTCGCCTGTTATCTCTGGGTGGAATACAGTAGCGATTATTGCCTTTTGCCTAGCGGCTACTGTAACTTCCCCCAGCAGGGGATGGTTCAGCTTTGCTATGGGTCTAGCCTCTCCCCATGTCTCCTCAATTATTGGTGCTCTTATGAAGGCTGCGTGAACAGTACCTACACCTTCAATGTGCACTTCTGCCTCGAAGGAGTTCATCTGTCTGCCAAACGCGTTACGTAGAACAGCTATATCCATAACAGCTAGTAGGGGCTGCTCGACGGGGCCTACAACCCTATCACGAACCTTTTTAGCTAGCAGTATGCTTCCAGCACAAGTTCCAAGTACGGGTAGGCCTGCCCTAATCCTGTCCCGTAGAGGCTCTAGGAGTCCCCTACGCTCTATGAGCCTTCCTATGGTTGTTGACTCTCCGCCAGGTATAATCAGCGCATCTATGCTTTCAAGCTGCTTCTCCGTCTTAACAGGTACGGCTTCAACGCCTTCAATTTCTCTTAGAAGCTCTATATGCTCAATCCAGTCCCCCTGCAGCGCGAGAACACCTACTACAACCATGGCTACTCACCTCTAATCTGCAACAGCTCTTCGGGCTTGAGCCTAGTAATGTCTATACCCGGCATCGCGTTCCTCTCTGAAACCATCGACTGGGCTTCCGCAACAGTCTCGGGGTCGTCCCAGTATGTCGTCGCTAGGACTATCGCTTGTGCCCTCTGTTCAGGATCACGGCTCTTGAATATCCCTGAGCCCACGAAGACGCCGTCTGCACCAAGCCACATCATTAGAGCAGCATCGGCAGGGGTGGCTATCCCTCCGGCAGCAAAGTTTACCACTGGAAGCCTGCCAAGCCTAGCTGTTAGCAAGGCTAGCTCAAATGGAACGTTATTACTCTTCGCGTAGAGCCTTATGGCTTCGATATCCCCAGCTTTATAGTAGCCTCTAAGCACTGCTATGTCGCGATTTACAGCTTTCATGTGCCTAACTGCCTCGGCCACATTACCGGTTCCAGCTTCACCCTTAGTCCTTATCATGGAGGCACCTTCCCATATCCTTCTCAGAGCCTCCGGAAGAGACCTTGCACCGTTGACAAATGGGACACGGAATTCCCACTTCCATATATGGGCCTTCTCATCAGTAGGTGTGAGGACTTCACTCTCATCTATAAGGTCGACACCTATCTCCTCAAGCAGCTTTGCCTCCCAGTAGTGGCCTATCCTACACTTGGCGGAAACAGGTATCGTAATAGTCTCCATAACGGCTCGTATAACGTTGAGGTCAGCCGTCCTAGCCACGCCTCCCGCCTTCCTCACATCATATGGAAGCTTGTCTAGAACCATGACTCCAACCGCACCAGCATCTTCGGCTATCTCGGCTTGCTGTTCATTGGTTACATCCATTACTACGCCCCCTTTAAGCATGGAGATAAAGCCATAGCGTACTAGTGGTGTAGCAGTGCGAACAGGTATAACTTCCAACCCATTCTCCATAGCCCTATCACGGGCCTCTAGAAGGCTGTATATCAAGTCTCGAATCTTCTCAAGCACGGCATACGAGTCGATCAGCTTCAAAACCTGCACACACCCCGGAAGGTTTTCAGCCCAGATAAGGGGCTAGATGTCGCTGAAGGGCTTAGAGCCTAGCTGAACGTTCAACAGACACAGCATCATCGCATATACTGCTATGCTTCTAATTTTTCTAGCCGTGGTAAAAGTTTTCCGCCCCCGCTGTCTGGAGATCTATTATGGTGAATGTACTTGGCTAGGGGTAAGAGCTGGCGTGTTCTCTGGAAATTCATAACACTGGCCCATGGTAGTGGTGGACGGGAGACTGGAGAGATCGTTGAGAAGCTTATCAGGCCGATGGTGCCCGAGGAGCTGTGGAGGGTTGAGGGTGGCTGGGGCCTCGATGTCCTGGATGACTCGGCGTTGATACCGTTGCCCGACGGTCGATACTTGGCATTCACAGTTGACTCCTACACTGTCAAACCGCTATTCTTCCCTGGCGGCGACCTGGGCAAACTTGCTGCTAGCGGTGTTATCAACGACCTACTCATGGCTGGGGCAAAGCCCCTCGCTGCGGTTGACGCTGTTGTCGTTGAGGAGGGGTTCCCGGTAGAGGATCTGGCGAGGATACTTGAGAGCCTAGCCTCAACGCTTGCAGCTAACAAGGTTGCACTAATAGGTGGCGATTTCAAGGTGGTTCCAAAGGGTGACCTGGACGGAGTCATAATAACAATGGCCGGTGTCGGGGTGGCGGAGAAGCCCATAGTGGATACCAGGATACGGGATGGCGATAAGATAGTGGTATCTGGCTACCTTGGCGACCATGGTGCTGCAATACTCTCGGTCCGTGAGGGTATCGGGCTTAAGCTAGAGGTTGAGAGCGATGTTAAACCCCTCACAGACCTAATGATACCACTCATAGAACGGTATGCCGACTACATACACGCTGCTGGCGACCCCACACGGGGTGGTCTCGCGATGCTACTCAACGACTGGGCTAAGAAGAACGGTCTGGTAATAGCAATCGATGAGGCCAAGATACCTGTCAGGGAACAGGTTAGAGCTTACGCAGAGCTGCTTGGCGTCGATCCGTTGGCTTTGGCGAGTGAGGGTGCTGCCGTGCTAGCTGTGGACCCATTAATGGCAGAAGAGGTTGTCGAATTTATGAGGAGTCTCGGGTACGAGGAGGCAACAATCATAGGCGAGGTCAGGGTGCCAAGGCAGGAGCGCCACCGGGGCCTAGTGATAGCGAAGACTATGGCTGGCGGGTTTAGGATTGTCGAGCCGCCGAGCGGCGAGCTAGTGCCAAGGATATGCTAGTTAGGGGAACAAGCGTGGTTCTTTTCAACGCCTACATACTCGCTGGTGGTGAGGGACGCCGCTTCGGCGGGGATAAGCTTGCAGCGCTCGTGGACAGCGTAGCCTCCATAGCACGCTTGGCGGATGCGGCATGGCGGGCTGGTGCAGCGGCGGTCTACGCGGTGACGAGGAGCGTTGAACGCTGCAGGACGTATATGAGCCTGGCGAAACTGACGAGCTGCCTCTACGACGAGCCCCCACTACCTGGCTGCGAGGGGCCAGCAGTAGCCATCTACACCGCGCTACGCCACGCGGCAGAAGCTGGTGCGAGAGCAGTCATACTCCCCGGTGATGCGCCCTGGCTAACATGGCTTCAGGTGTGGAGCCTCCAGGCATACGGGCTCGGCGTAGCAGACGCCGCCACGATAATACATGGGGACGGATATCTTGAATCCCTAGTGCAAGCCTACAACCCTGACGCAGCAGCGAGAGCTGCAAGAGCAATTACTGGATGGTGTAAGGTAAGGGGCTACGCGAGGGCTACCGACCCGCTACGAGCCCAGCCAACGATAGCCCTCATAGGCTCTGGGCTAACAGCATACACAGCTACAGCTTATGCTCACATAAACACGAGGGAGGTTATTAGGACTAGGCAGCCAAAGAACCCCCTCTCCAACAGCACAGTCATAATTGTAGAGGCTGGTGTAGCCCCAGACAACCCTAGTATGTGCTGGCTGCTGTGCCGCGAACTGGAAACCTACACGTTGCACGGTATAGAGCAGCTCGCGCGCCAAGCACGCCAAGACTTTGAAGTCCTTTGCAGCAAGGACAAATAGCAGCCCACTAGCCGTGGCGAGAGTATGTAAAGCCAACAGCTTAGAGGCCTGAAAAAGCCGTTGTTCCCGGCGATGCGAATGCCAAGTAAAATGTGCAGTGCTTAGCTGTTCTTGCTTACCCCAGCTTTCTCCTGCTCAGCCCTCATCTTTTCAAGGTAGAGCAGTGCCGGCAGCAGAATGTTGACAGCATCATCCATGGTTCTTATTATATGGCCCATATCGGGTATAATGTGTGCTTCAAACAAGGCATAGAACCTATTTAGTGGTTTGATTTGCTCCTCCACTTACTAGTCCCCGTCTTGTATAGTGTGTGGTGCTCCGTATCATCTTCGGCAGTGTTGGGGCCCATGGTCTCTGATTTTGCTCGTTTTTTGTATGGGCCTGTGGTTTCCTCACAGCTAGACTCCATGGTTAGCACTATACACCCTGCACCATCCATTATTACTGATCTCAGTGCCTCAATGTACTCCCCGGCCCGATCCTCAGGTATCTAGGCCCTGCACTAGAAGCTCCACCGCATACTCTTCAAGGCCTAGCCCGGGTTTCTCGGACACCCGGCGGGCACGCTCCACGAGAGAACGCGGAGTAGCTGTGGTAACGGGCGTGGCTTGAGCACCCAAGCCACTCTATAGTTGTTGTCCTAAACGAAGTTGTTCCCATCCATCTCTGCTATTTTAGTGCATGTAGAGCACCTAGTTCTGTGTTCGTAGAGTCTTATTTCAGTATAGTTGATAGCTCTTGGTGTTGCGGGTATATAGGGCTTGGCTTGTCTGTTATCTGACTGGGCCGGTGAGGTGCTGGGATCAACGTGGCCTACATCGTCGGGGTAGTGTGCCTAAGCCCCGCCACCCAGGGCGGGGCCGTGAGCGGGCCTGCCGCCTCCGAGGCCCCACTGTCGCGGTGATGAGGGGTAGCAATGCCGAGCCGTGCAGGGGGCTGTGGGGAGCCCTAGTGTGGCTGATGCCCGGGGGTGCCAGGTTGTGCTTCGCGAGTTCCTTGTGAGAGGTGTTGTTGAGGCTTATCGGCCTATTGCCGTGCTTCTTGAGACCCGGGAGCTTCTCGCCTCACGTCTTGAAGGACGCGAGCTCGGCGAGGTTTTGAGTGACGAGTCTGTCACGGTCATGCTTCTGGCTGGGCTGCGGCCTAGTTATCGTGGCGATGCATACCCTGGGGGTAGTCTTGCCAGGTTCTACCGCGATGTGCTCGGGCTTGGTCTATCTATGCCGCGTAGAGTGGCTGCACGGCTCTCCGACGGGGTGCCCTTGTCTCTTGCTGGTCGTGGTGTGAGGGTAAGGGCTAGCAGTACCAGGCCCCTGGTGCTGCTTGGGGCTATCCGTGGACTCCTCTCCAGGCTTGCTGGACAGCTTGGCATTGCGCTTGGGGAGCCCGGCGAGGTCGATACCGACGACCCCTTGTGGGGGCTCAAGCTTCTGGGTGAAGCTCTCAAGGCCCTGGCTGGGCTTGTGCCGCCCTACTCCCGCGAGGCCATGTTGTTGGCAGGCTCCCGGGCTGCATTGGGGGAATATCTCGAATCCTACGGTGTCCTCGGGGAGCTTGTGGAGCTAGGCCTAGAGCTTGTAGGGGATGGCTTCTACCGGGTGCGCAAGGGGTCGCCCCTGGAGACCTACACATGCCTCTACCATGCTGTGTGGAGGCTAATGCAGCTACGCGAAATCCAGGCATTCTACGCCGTACCCGACCCCGCTGCTGAAGCGGTAGAGAGGGCCTACAGAATACTCGGCCGTAACGGTTACAGGGTTCTGGAGGCGTTATCGATGGGTGCTAGGATACAACAATGCATGGAGACGCCCGGCACATGCAGCATCGACCCGCCATGCATGCCGCAGGGTTACCGCTACCTAGTGCTTGAAGCAGAGGCCCGTGACGGAAAGCTAGTATTTGGTGGCTCGGAGCACCCGCTGGACAATGTTTTCAACGCACTACAGCTACTCGCCCTCCATGGACTTGCTTCAGTAGAACCAGCCGGCGATAACAAGGTAGTGATTGGCTATGCCTTCACACCCTACCCGCCACTAGAGCCCGAACAGCCCAAAGAAACACTCCGGGAAGGAGAGCCCACAGTTCAACCACCGACAAGCATAAGTATAGGTTCTCAACCCTCTGCTACCCGGGTGGGACCCCCGGAATCCCATCAGTAAACTCTACCAGGAAGAACGACGAACTCCTTCCAGTCGCCACAGCAAACCTCTTTTAGCCATTATGGCTGTGCAGACATCCAAGCGCGTCCTAGCCGAGGACGAACTTCTACATAGTAATAAGGATGGACCGGGAACAAGCTCCGAATAAACAAGTGGGGGACCGCTGTCCCTCCTTCACCTCCAGCGGGCGGTTATGTGGGGCGAGGCGGCTAGGTTCCCCCAGCATCTCATGAACCGGCTGCGAGATGCCGTGGGCACCTTGATCCGTGCCGGTTCCGGCAACTCGGGGCCGGCTGGCGATCTGTTGCAGTCCTGCGGTCTCTGCCGGTTTTGCCGTATTTGCGGGGCTCCTAGCCACCACCCGATAGGGCTGAGGGGGCCGGAAGGGGTCCCATCCCCTGCGTGCTCGCCCTCTACATTGTTTTTCCCATCCTTACCCCTGGTATCCGGTTCAGCATGTGGACCAGGTCTAGTCCTCTTACCTCGGCGTAGTCTGGGCCTATATCTCTGCCTAGGAGACCAGCGAACCCCTCCTCCTCCAGCGTCTTGTCCAGCCACTCGGCTATCCCGCGCAACGTCATACCTCTCAGAGTTTGCAGCCTGGCAGCTAGGGCTGCCAGTAGACGGAGCTGACCCTCCTCTACCAGCTGCTCGTTTGACTCTAGGTTGAGGGGGCTTGGCAGGTTCCGGGCTACGAGCCATGTCTCCCGTATCCTGGGCTTCTCGAGGCGCGGCGCCTCCACGAGCCTCCGCGGGCTTGGTGGCTTGTAATCGGCCCCGCCGGGCTGCGTGGCGAGCTGTTTTGCCTCCCTGGTTGCGTCCCGGGGCCGGTAGTCCTCCATGACGACCACGGTGTCGGCTGCCGCTAGTAGTGGTGCTGAGCCGCTCGAAACTATGACTAGGGAGACTCCCTTCTCAGACATTGACTTTGCCTGCTCAGCTATTGTCGTCACTGTCTTCCTCCTTATGAGTGATGCTGAGCGCTCATCGTAGAATAGGAGATTCGTAGCCGACGTATCCTCGTCAATCAGTATCGCTTCAGCGCCAGCCTCCACTGCCTCCTGGACGGCTGCAGCCATGCTCGTGGCGCCGCTCGCGTCCCAGGTTGTAAAGCATGATGTGTCGATTCTCGCGGGGAGGGAGTGTATGAAGGTTGAGATGTCTACGCAGCTCACGTACCTACCGTCCTCAGCTCTAACCTTAACCGTGGAGCGTAGCGAGACCACCCTCTCCCTGCCATCGCCTGGCACGTGGTTGTAGATACCGTACTGTATCGCTTCTAGTAGTGTTGTCTTCCCGTGGAACGCTGTGCCGGCGATAACGGTTACGCCGCGGGGCACACCCATACCCGTAACGGCGCCAACACTCGTCTCTATCTCTACTCGGAGGCTGGGAGGGGACTCGAAGGGCACAGCACCGGGCAGAGGGTCCTCGCAAGTGCCGCAGCGCCTGGGCAATATGCTGCCGTCGCCAACAAATGCTACGAGCCTGTAGCGAGGAAGACTCGACCGCAGCTCCTCCTGCAACCGCCAAACCCGGATATGCTCCTCGAGATCTCGGCCCCCGAGCCCCTCCACCACACGCCTAATCGCTCTTGGAATCTTCTCCAGGAGAAGCTCCATAGCGGCATTGCCGAGTACCCGGCGGCGCCTCGACGGCAGTCCAACCCAGATACGGGCAATGAAGCGCCCGTCACTGCTAACTTCTAGCCCGCTGCGCCTCAGCATAACCGGCGACGGCCTAGGCACGCTCAGGAACCCGCTACGGCCCTCTCCCATCCTCTCAGCTGCTGAGCGTAGGGCACGGTAGAGCCGGCGGTAGAGATAGTCCGCCAGCGCTACGGGGTGCTCCAGGGCCCAGTCTGGCGCCTCAAGCCTACCCATTACGTGGACTACGCTTGGCGGAGCATAGGGGTCCGGTTGCACACGCACAACCCGTATCTCGAACCCATCTACACGCGTAATGCAGCCCTTGAGCTCCCGGTAAGCCCTATACCCCCTACCGTCAAGCCTGCGCAGCAGCCTCTCGAGACCACACTGCCGAAACGCCAAATCTTCCCCATACCTCCACGCCCTACACTATACACTATGGGCTGGAAAACCCTCCCCTATCACGGGCGGCTAGCGGCAGACCGTAACACAAAAGTAAAACATCTAACTTGTTGAGACGTTGGTATTGTATGGGTTCCCTTATTATCCTCCCAGCGGCTAAATGGTAAGTTTTAGGGATCCTGGTTGGCAGTGGAGAGCTGTAGTTTTGCGCATGCCGTTGTTGGCCTCGACCTCTCAAGCGTGTCTGACCTGTTTGTGCCATGGCTATCGCATCTTCGGCGGATTGGGACTGAGCGTCTAACACTGGTGCACATCATACCCATAGACGTGCTGGAGCACGTTGCGAGCGGGTATCTGGTGGGCCGGCTCAGAGAGGAAATGGAACGAGAGGCTCTAAGCAAGCTCGAGGCTTACGCGGCTGAGCTGCGCAGCAAAGGGTTCAATGTTGAAGTCGTAGATCCTGAAGCGGGTGTGCCTGCCCAGAAGATTGCTGAGGTTGCGCAGAGAATGAATGCAGATTATATCGTGGTTGCGTCGAGAGGGCGGGGGTGGATCCGTCGTATACTGCTGGGGGGTACGGCTGAAGAGCTTGTTCATGTCGCTGATAGGCCTATATTCATTTCTAAACCGTACAGCCGCCTGGAGGGTGGAGAGGTTAAGCTTCAGCCCCCTGATGACCCATTTAGGGGCCCCATACTGGCCGCCATAGACTTTGGCTCATATGTTGAACCCATAGTGTGCAGGGCGAGAGAAATAGCTCGGAGGACGAATGCGCAGGTAGTGCTTCTCCACGTGCTAGAGGAGGGCGAAGATGAATCCGAGGTATCGCGACGCCTGACCGAGATTGTAGAGAGCCTGGCGGTTGACGGTGTGAAGGCGAGCTATGTACTAGCCAAGGGGAAGCCGGGCAAGACTATAGTCGAGGAGGCGAAAAAGCTTAACGCATCACTAGTGCTCATCGGCCCCCATAACGGGAATAACGGCCTCCACGAGATAATAGGGACAACAGCCGAGACCGTTATACGGCGTACTGAGACCCATGTGCTGGTCTGCAAGTAGTTCGTGAAAAACCATCGTGCAGCTTTTTAGTGCTCTACACCGTTTTTCAAGCACGCCAAACCTATCTCTCCTCCCACCATAGCGTTCCCAATTGTTACTACTTTACTGTTGGACGACAACATGTAGTGATCCTATGTTTACAGCATGGACGAGCCAAATAGTAGTATGAAGTAGATTACTAGCAGTACTGCTCCGAAGGGTACCCCTATGCGCGCCCATTCCTTAGAGGTTATCTTGAGCCTATTCGCGGCTACTATGTTGGGTATGTTGCCTGGTATCAACATGCCACCAGACACTATTAGGCTCATGAGGGCTGCTTGTATCTGGTCTATGTGCAGGTATGGTCCTATCTCTGCCGCTGTCAATGTAGCGTTGTCTACCACTGCTGAGATCATGTTCATCCAGTACAGTATGTAGGATGGTATCTTCGTGAAGTACCATTCCACGAGTGGCATGAAGCTCGTGCCCAGTAGCTCTAGCGCTGCAACGAATATGTATACTCGGAGCGCGCGCAGAATCACGCCATGCAGGGTCTCAGCGTACTCTACGCTCTTCACCATACCATGTACTGGCTCGGTTACTCCTCGGGTAACGCGTGCAGCAGTATAGGCTGCGACTGCCACGACGCCGGGTATTATGTAGGGACCTAGGAGCTTCAAGAGGAAGTCAAAGCCGGCATAGTGTGGTGGTCCGGAAAGCTTGCTCACTGCTATAGTGGCGAGAGGCTCGCCTACCGGTGTTAGGGCTGCACCCATCCCCAGAGCGAACGCTGCCAGCACCGTGGCCTCTACCCTTTTCTGCCTTGAGAGGGGAAGTGCAGCCATGATTTCTGCGAAGATTACAGCAGCCACGATAACCGATATTATGCTGCTTGCCAGCCCGAGAATGGTTACCATCACTAATAGAAAGCCGCGTACACCCAGCTTCTCTAGCAGCCTACCAATACCACGATATATGGGGCCGTGATACTTGTAGAATGCAAGACCTGCCAATAGCACGACCTGAGTTATACCAATTGGTATGCCGTGCAGCATGACTGGAGTGAGTAGTGCACGCTTAACCAGCTCGCCAACCTCGCCGGAAGGAAGAATACCCGCTAGATATATGGCTATGCTGCCCACTATGCCCATTACGAGAAAGAATGGTTCAAGGTTCTCCTCCACTTTCCTAGACACCATTGGGAGTACTAGCACCATGCCGAGTATAGCGCCGAGCACTGCCACAACGCTCATAACTGGCTCCTCGGGGATATTGAGTGCAACCAGCCCCGACATACCCATCACATCCAGGACACGCTGCAGCCCGGGAGACACGGTACCAGGCTAGGCTCATTGCGCAGCCGCAGAGACATAAAAGCAGTACTCCACAAGATCAAAAAGTCCAAGAGTTGCTTGCACAAACCCTCCAAGCATGATATTAACAAGTGATACAACACATGCACTTATCAGCGAATGCACGTTATCACTGTAACCGTTAAAGATAAACCAGCTTCAAACAACGCCAAGAAACTATGTGGAACAGACACGTTGGAGTAGTTCTAGCTGTTAACCTCGCAACGCTGAAGGGAAGAGTCTCGCAGCAGAAAACTACAATCAAGGACGCTATGCACGACTTGCTAAGCTATACGGGCTCCTGATGCCACAGCCTTCGAGAGGTTCAGCGTGAAGCACTGCTCCTAGACTCGTGTGAAAACCAGTTGCGTAGGATAGAGAGCTTGTTTACACGGCTCGACATGCACCATACTCTCCCTATTTTTGCTGGCTACAAATATTCAGTGTATAGTGTTGATTGTGAGTATGAGCTTCTCCATGGTTATCTTATCTGCCTGGTTGCTGTTGTCGCACAAGGCTTCGTAATTGTTGCGGGTACCGGCTCCTATTTTTGTTTGTAATGCAGCATGTATCAAGTGTTGTAGACTGTATGAGTAGGCCTTCTCGCTGTCTTGGGTGCTGCGAGCTACGGCTCTGGTGCTGTTCTACACGTCAAGGCGGGAGGGTTAGTTCTCTAGGGTACTACCTTTATTACTGTTCCAGGCTGTGTGGGGCTGGTTGCCGTGATACTCTTCGACTGGGATACGTATAATGCTCTCTCGACCCTAGTTAAAGCTGCAACGCTGGCTATGAAGCTGACTGAGATTCCACCATACGACTTCTCCCGGCGTAGTCGCGGCATGGAGTACTTCTAGCAGTACCGTGAGCTGGCTTCTAAGGCGTTTACCACTGTTACCGCGCACACCCCATACTATAACGTGGCTTCAACAGTGCCGGAGGTACAGGAGCGCACGGTTAAGGCGCTTGTAGCCGCGGTAAGGAAGGCTAGGGAGGCTGGCGCGGAGATCTTCAACCTCCATATTGGCTGGAGGGTGTGGATGGATCACCGGGATATAGAGCAAGCTGCGGAGGTTATTAAGAAGCTGCTGGAAGCCGCTCCAGACATCGTGGTGACGCTGGAGACCATGTATACGCGGAGGATGCTAGGCACCTTCGAGGATATAAGGGCTATAATGGAGGCTGTGGGCAGCGACCGTTTGAGAGGCTCCTAGTAAGCATACAAGCTGAGACCGGTAAGGGCCTCGTTAGGCTACTCAACATTCACTATACATACCTCATAGATACGAGGGATAAGCTGGAACTAGCCCTGCGCAACGCGTTCACGGTACCCAAGATGCTGCGGGACCAGCCAGCAATCCCAGACCTACCATGAAGAACCATTATAGCGGGGTTCGGAGACAAGGGTTCACATCACAGCCCCAGAGGCTCGGCCCCCGTCTAGCTCCACACACCCTTACTCTCCTCAGCCTGGCTGGCCCGGGGTTATCGGCCTATACTGAGTGTTGTGGGTTAGAGGGCTTAGCCCCCATTGCGGATGGGTAGTATGTCTCCCCCGGGGGGCCCCGCTATGTCCAGTGCCATAGCATATAGAGGCCAGGGCTTGCTCCATGCTGGCTGGGTTGTGTTCGCTTCGGGTATGCCACCCTGGCTCTATCTTGCCGAGCCCTGGTTTCTCGCCAAGCTGAACTCCGGGCTTGCATGCGGCCTTCTCGGCGGCTGCAGCTGCCTGGAAGAGGCTCTCGCGGGGCTCCGCAGAGTCGTAGCCCGCTTCCTGGGCCGTGGCTGCAGTGTATGCGGCGGTGATGCAGAGTATGTTGTTGGCCTATGGATGCTCGACAACAACACTGCCGTACTAGAGGATGTCCTACCCGCTTGTGCCACGTGCTTCCTGCTACTTCGCCCCTACGCCTTCACCGCGCCGATACACGTGGCTACCGACAGGCCCGCATACACCCCAGGCTTCCTCGACGCTGTCGCGAGGGGGCTAGCCTGGGGCCTAGCAACCGCCGAGAGGAAGCCCGTGAGGATAGTACTCTTGGCGCTGGAGCGCGAGGGCCTCCCCTGCCTAGGGGAGCTGGAGGAGCTGGCGTCGCTCCTCGTGGGCGGCCCCTACACATACGAGCAGGGCGAGCTAGCAGTCGCCACCAGGGACGAGGAAGGTAACGGTAGGGCCGGAGCTTGGATACTGTACCTCGACCAGCAGACCGCCGGCAAGGTCCTCCGCTGGCTTGCTGAGAGAGCAACCAGCAGGGCATGGAGGGCACCAGGTGGAAGGCTTGCGGGGGTTCGACTACAGCCCAGCAGGGTCGCCAGGCTAGCAGTCTACGCAGACCCCAACGACGAGGAAAGCATAGAGGAGGCATACAGGGCCCTAGCAGAGGCCCTCGGCGAGCCGCCACGGGCAGCCTTCTACCCCACAATTTCGGGTAGACTACACCGTCCACTACGCCGAACACCATAACATGGCATCAGGGCCCCCGCGGAGACCCGGAAGCAGGAGCTAGCTACATGCCGGGGATTGGACCTCATACTCGTCACTTGGGATCTAACCAACTGGGCTGGACAAGTCTAGCCAAGCTAGTTTCTAAAACACAACACCGACCAGCTACAAGGGGTTGATGCAAAGCATCCTCCTCTTACTTCCCGGAGAACTTAGGGGCATGCTGCAATACTATGGAACATGCATTGATGAGGAGGAGGGTGGTGGGCCCGGGGGGATTTGAACCCCCGACCTCCCGGTTATCAGCCGGGCGCTCCGCCGGGCTGAGCTACGGGCCCAGGTTATTGGCTCCGGTTTCTCCCCAAACAGTGTTGGGGGGCTTTATTGGGTTAACGCCTCCAAGCTCCATGGAGCTTGGAGTTTTCACCATTACTTGTCATTACTTGCTCTTCTAGCATTGCAAGCCACGAGACTCAACACTATGATCTCCAGCTACCTCAACTACTGCTCCTTATCGACGTGAGAGGAGGTGGGAGGATCGTATCGCGGTATTGTGCTTGGAAAAGGGGGAGGTTGATGCTAGTGGCCTTTTACTGCTAGCTCGAGTATCTTTCTGACCTCTATCTGTATGTCGAAGGGCAGCTTCTTTATCACTGGGTCGAAGAACCCGCTCACTATCAGCCAGGTTGCTTCCTCCTCGTCAAATCCCATTAGCTGTAGGTAGTAGAGCTTCTCATAGCTTATCCTTCCGACGCTAGCCTCGTGGGATAGCTCTGAGTCCCTTTCCTCACTCGCTATAGCCGGTATCGCTGCACTCCTAGCCTTATCACCTATTATCAAGGTGTTGCAACTCATGAAGCCTGTGGCGCCCTTAGCGCCTCTACGCACTTCGAGTCTTCCACGGAACTCCTCGTCCGCGCTATCCTTTACGACTGTGCGGTTTAGCAGCTGGCCCCTCGTGCCCGGAGCCTCATAGACTATGAGCGGAGAGCTGCGTACAACCTGGTTGCCCCGGTAGAGGCCTATGTTCTGTATGACTGCGGTGCTGTCCTGGCCGCGGAGATCTATCCGTGGCGCCACGTTCACCGTCTTGGCTGCCAAAGATACGCTTGTAAGCTCGGCGTAGGCCTTATACCCCTCTACAATCACCCTCTTGGCGGGGGTATGGTGTACGTCGCCTGGCCAGTTGTTAATACTAACCACGAACAGCCTAGCCCTATCCTTTACGAAGGCCTCCAGGCCTCCGAGGTGTACGCCATAGCTAAGTCTTAGCGGTGCCGTGCAGCCCTCAATCCAGTGTAGCTCTGCGCCCTCCTCGAGGACTATTAGCGTGTGCTCTGTCTGGCTAAGCCCCTCCTTCCCTATGATGAATAAGCCTTGAATGGGCTGGGGTAGCCTAACACCCTCCGGCACGTACACGAATATGCCGCCAGCCCATAGCATGACGTGGTAGGCTACCTTCTTGCTTAGTGTTGGGTGTAGACCGCGGAACGCGTAGTCCTTCACAACGGGGTACCTCTTTACAGCTTCGTCCATCGATGTCAGTATGACCCCGCGTTTCTCAAGCATTTTAAGAACAGTCTTGATAACGACGTTGTCTATGTTTACGCTGAATCCGCTGTATATGATTTCTAACTCGTCGGGCCGTATGCCCAGCCTCCTAGCAGCCTTTGCCAGCTGCTCGTCGACAATTAGTGGCTTCTCGAGGCCCTCAAGGAACTGGCGGTAGGTAACCTTCTCCATGTATGGATCTATTGACGGGTCGTAGCTCGTAGAGCGTATGTACTCGTAGGCTTTGAGGCGGAGTCTTAGAACCCACTCTGGCTCGCCGCGCTTACGGCTGAACTCTATAATGTCCTCCCTGCTCAGCTCAGCTAGGGGTTTATCCATGACCGACACGACACTACTCACCCCTGAAGGGTGTGTATCCTTTCTCCTCGATACGCCTTACCAGCTCGATACCGCCTTCGGCGACTATTCTGCCGCTGAGCATTACGTAGACCTTGTCGGGGATGAGGCGGGTGAGGAGGCGGGGCTGGTGGGTGATTAGGAGTATGCCGGTACCGCTCTCGGCAAGCTTCTCTATGGCAGCTGCTATCTTCGGTATGCTCTCCACGTCAACCCCGCTATCGGGCTCGTCGAGTATTGCTATCTTTGGCTTCTGGATGATTATCCTTGCAAGCTCTAGCCTCTTCCTCTCACCACCACTCATGCCGACCATGTATTCCCTTGCGAGGAGGGACTCAGAGAGACCCACGGCCTCCAGTGCCTCCCTTATAACCTGCATCGCCTCCTTCATTGTTTTAGTTCCCCGGAATTTCTGTGCAACACGTACCAGGATCTCAGAGACCCTAACCCCCTCAACCTCAACAGGGATCTGCACTGCAAGAGTAAGTCCGCGCTTAACCCTCTCAGCAGTGCTAAGCCCAGTTATGTCCTCGCCGTCGAAGAGGAGCTTGCCCTTGTACACATAATTGCGGTGCCCCATGACGGCTTGTGCTAGGCTGCTCTTACCGGCACCGTTAGGCCCCATGAGGACGTGTATGCGGCCCTCGCGGATCTCCAGCGAGACACCCCGCACTATCTCCCTGCCATCCCTCGTAGAGACATAGGCATCCACTACGTTGAGCGGCAAGGCGTATCCCCCTGGGACAATATGTACTTTTACACCCGTTAATATCTCCGCTGCCGCTCCTGAAGCCCCAGTCCCAAACAACTACACAACGGCAGCTATAACTAGAAAAGCGTGCCACACAACTAACCCATCCCTGGAGGGATGTGGAGGGCCGCAGCCATCCACCTGATGGGCCGCAGAGCCCCCAGCGGCTCTGGGGGCTGTGAAGTAGGCGAGGTACATCCGAACCACATGCCGCAGTGCTACTCCTGTCATACCCCGGTGCTACGCTGCCTCGAGTAATGCCACGGTGGGCCAAGAGGTATATCTTCTAGAGGAATACCCGCGAATAAGGTAGCGGAGGGGGCCAGGACCCTCTCCTCCCCCGCGACAGTGTGGTGGGCGCCTTGGCCCAGGCTCCTGGTGTGCGGGAGCGAGTCCTGGAATTCCTTGCCGAATACGGTGAGAGGGGCTATGCTGTTCTCCGCGCAGCCGTCGACGCTGCTGTAGGCTCGCGGGGGAGGAGAGGGATTAGGCTCGGCGATTTTAGCTACCGGGAGGTTGTAGCCCGGCTCCGGGCATGGGGAATAGAGTATAACCCGTCAATGCTCCTTCGTGTCCTCGAAAGAGACTACGGAATCGTCGAGACAAGCTATCGTAGCAGCAACCAGCACTGGTGGCGCTTCATAGACCTCGACGCCGTCATCGAGGCCCTAGAGGCCTATGAGCAGGGCGTGAATGTTTCGGAGGATACTGAACTTGAAGAAGCCGGTGACGAGGTTGAGCCAGAGGTTGCGCTCCTACAGCTTCAGATAGCGAGCATATCTCCGGACCAGCTAGCTGAGAAGCTCGAGGCGCTCGCCTCCAAGCCCCGGCTCACTCAGTCGGACCTGGCGTTCCTACGTGGCATAGCGTTTAACGAGCTGGAGCTGGCAGTGAAGCTTCTCCGGAAGGCTGAGGAGCTGGGCTACGAGGGCCCCGAGGTCGAGACCCTCCACCGCCTAGTGAGGGCCGCTGCACGGCTTGCAAGGAAGATGCTTACAGTGTCAAGGCTCTCCGTCGAGGCTAGAAGGACATTGGCGCTACTTGCCCGTACAGCTGGCGGAAAACTCGGCTCGACGAGCGAAGTACCATAGGGTTACTACGAGCACCAGAAGTCCCGACAACACTATTATCCTTATAGGCACGAACTCCTTTTCAACGAGTGCTAGAGCGCTTATGAGGTCACGTGCCACAGCGATCGTTATTGCTTCGAAGAGTATGTCCATTCGGAACCTTCTCTCAGTAACACTGTGCACGATAACCCTCATGAGGTCTATGAACACGAAGATTAGTAGAATCCTTGGCAGTACCTCGGTATAGTCGAATACGCGCTCGAATATAAACACAATGAAATCATAGAATGCTATTAGAGCTGCGACAGCTAACATAATGAATGCAATAATTTCGAATATGAAGTAGGCTAGCCGCACAAGGGGGCTTGCAATGCCTCCGAACCTACGCTCAACCCGAGCCAAAGCAGCACACCTCCACTACATACGTCAAACTAGGTTTGTGGACAATACAGCTGTGCAGCTGGGAGATTTTAAATATACACTCCACCTATGTCCAGAGCCCTTTGAATGCACGAGTGATACTGTTATAGCCCATCAACTTGAGCATTGTACTAACGGGGTTTGAAGCCTTGACAAGTACAGCTCCCATAGAGGGTGGAGTAGTAGTAGTCTACATCACCACGCCCAGAGGTAAGGGCAAGGAAATAGCCCAGAAACTGCTCGAGGAAAGACTAGCTGCATGCATTAACATCACTCCTGTTGAGAGCGGATACTGGTGGCAAGGCAAGATAGAGAATGATCAGGAGGACTTGCTGATTGTGAAAACCTCTATGGACAAGCTACCCAAGCTGATTGAAAAAGTTAAGGAGATACATCCATACCAAGTACCCGAGATAGTTGCTGTACCCGTAGTAGCATGCTATGCCGAGTACTGCCGCTGGGTGCGCGAAGAAACCCACCAATAGGAGAATAACCTTAATATACCCCCCTCCAGAAAGGCTACCTCGTAACGTGGAGCCACGCGGTTGGGCCCGTAGCTCAGCCTGGTAGAGCGGCGGGCTCTTAACCCGTAGACCAGCGGGCCTTCAGGCCTGGCTGGGCGGAAGTCCCGGGTTCGAATCCCGGCGGGCCCGCCACACCCCCTTCCTATGGCTATGCAGGTACTACGCTTCTTGTCAGTTGCAAGTACACTTGGCTTTAGCTGATTGTTATAGCTAAGCACTTGTGTTGAATGCAAAATAGCGTGGTGTTGCCCGCTAGCCAAGGGCGCGGCTTAGAACGCTAGCCGCAGAACGCTGCAGAACATAGCCCCGGATTACACGTGGAGGCTATAGGGACATCATATGGACATAGTGGGTTCCGGGATTCCCTTTAGCGCCTCCAAGCACTAGCACCATTTGTTCGCTTACTACGCTTCGATGTTTGGGGCGGGTTATGTATTCTAGTCTGCTAGCTACAGTACCCTAGACCGGTGTGCCAGCATGTCCTGCTGCATAGAAACAATTTCGCGTCACGTCAGCATCCGCAAATACACAGATGAGCCCGTCAAGCCTGAGGATCTCGAAGCCATTGTTGAGGCTGCACGGAGGGCACCCACGTCCTGGGGTATACAGCCTTTCACTGTAACCATTGTAACTGATGGAGAGCTGAAGGCTAAGCTTGCAGAAGCTGTAGGCGGCCAGGAGCACGTAGCTAAGGCCCCGGTGTTCCTCGTGTTTAGCGTCGACTACCGCAAGCTCGCCGAAGCCGCAAGGATTCACGGCGTGGAGTTTGCCGAGCCCGGGCTGGGCCACCTCCTCATAGGGGTGGTGGATGCCGGTATTGCAGCTGGCTGGGCGGCACTCGCAGCGGAGAGTCTGGGCTACGGCATAGTCTTCATAGCGCTCTACTCGAACCCCTGCCGCATAGCGGAAATCCTCAACCTGCCAGAGCAAGTGCTACCCGTTGTAGGACTATGTGTTGGGAGGCCTGCTGAGAAGCCATCACCCAAGCCGAGGCAGCCCAGGGAGGTATTCGCGGCAGAGAACCGCTACATAGCCCTAGACGAGGAGGCCGCCAGGAAGGTCGCATACGTGTTCGGCGAGAAGACACAAAGGATCTACAGCTACGTCCTAAGCAAGGGCGGTTACTACGAACAGGTTACCAGGAGGCTGCTGGAGTGCGCTAGGAGGAGGGGCTTCAGAATATAATAGTAGCCAGAGGTGACCATCGAAAGCATAGGCTCGGAGCTAGGGATAAGAGTAGAGCCCGACACCACAACCCTCACCATCTCCCCGGAGCCCCGGTACTACGGCCTGGAAGGAGGGGCTGCAAGGCTTGAAGGTAAAGGCTGTGTTTATCCAGGAGTTCTACGAGCTAATGGGTCGCTTTGAGCTCGAGATAGAGCTGGCTGAGGGGGCCACCGTTAGGGACCTCATAGAATACATCGATAGCCAGGTTAAGCCGGGTTTTAAGAGCTGGATTCTGGATGAGAAGGGTGAGCCACGCTACCCCGTGGAGATAGCTGTTAATGGGCGGAGGATAGACTTCCTAGACGGCCTAGAGACGAGGCTAAAGGATGGCGATAGAGTACTGTTCTCGCCACGCGCTCTCTTCGTGGTCTAGACCGATAACCGCCGCCGGCTACTCTCCCCGAACACGCTCAGGGCCCGCTCTGGGAAAGCGGTTTTCAGCTGCAAGCCCGGGGAGTGGTACTCTGGGGACTAGTCGTCCTTGCCAAAGGCTCGGTGCAAGCTCTGCATGCTTCTCGCTGTAGCTGGGCCCCTCATACCACTCGCCGGTATAGCCGTTGCGGCCACGCTTGCTTCGGGCTGGTGGAGCTTCTGGGACAACGCGTTTAGCGACCTTGGCAATCCGCGCTACGACCCCGTAACAGCCATAGTGTTTAACTCGGCGCTTTACACCGGCGCTGTGCTAATCACGGTCTACGCGGTTCTCTGCATCCCTAGGGCTGGAGGGCTCGAGGCAGTCCTCCTAGCCCTGGTCGGCTTCACGCTCGGGCTAGTAGCAGTGTTCGACGAGACATATGGTCATGCACACTTCGTGGCCTCTGCCGCGTTCTTCCTCGCAATGATACCCTACGTCATAGCCTACAGCGCGAAGCGCAGCCCCAAGCTGCTGGCAACAGCAGCACTGGGCACCGCATCAACCAGCTTGCTCTGGTACATGCACCTAGTGAGGGATACACCGCCTGGAGCAGCACCACCAGAGCTTACAAGCATCATACTACTCCTAGCATTTTACACTCTGCACGCCAGAGAAGTCCTGGGTGGCTGTGGTGGTGCAGGATAGGGATTGTAGCAGGGCTCTCCGCGAGGCCTGCGATGTTGCACTATCGATTCTCTCTGATGCCTCGGAGGCGCTGGGTAAGGGGCGGGGGAGGGGTAGTGGGCTTGCCAGACTGCTGCGGCGCGCGGCTGAGACGCTCTCCGGGGCTGTAGAGCCCTGCATCGCGGGGTGTTGGGGTAGCGTGGAGCCCCGCTGTACCGTGGGGGAGCTGGCTGATAGGCTGCAGGCTGTGCTGCAGGGTGTAGCGCTGAGGGTTGAGAAGCTCCCGCGGCTAGAGTCTGAGGTCGAGGTTGCGCTAGCCGAGGCTCTCGTGGACACTGTTTACGGTCTCGTGGAGGCCCTCTGCCGGTCCGGGATGCAGCTAGGCTAGCACAGACTTGATAAACCCTGGACGCCCCGGTAGCGGCCCCATCTGGGTGGCCGGTGAGCCGTCTAGAGCTACACGTCGCTGAGAATCCTGCCCTCCAACGCATCCTCCTAGAACTGCGTGACGAGCATACCGAGCCGTGGAGATTCCGGGAGCTGCTGAGGCTCGCCGGGATACTCCTCGGCTACGAGGCTGCCAGGTTCCTCCCATCTAGACGGGATACTGTGAGAACCCCCCTTGGCGCCACAGCTTCCGCTGTACGGGTAGCTGATGAAGAGCTTGTGGTGGTTGCTGTTCTCCGCGCGGCAGCACCCATGGCTATGGGGCTCCTCGAACTTTACCCCCGCGCCGTGCTAGGCTTCGCCGCCGCGACGAGGCTCGAGGATACGGGGAGGCAGCAGGAAGGTAGGCTAGTGTTCGACGTGGAGGTACCCTACTGGAGGGTGCCCCCAGTGAAGGATAAGACCGTCATCGCCGTGGACCCCATGCTAGCTACGGGAAGCACATTGTCGAGGATCGTGGCCCGCCTAGAGCGGGAAGGCGCCAAGAGAATCGTGGTGGTTTCCCTGATAGCTACTCGGGAGGGGCTAGAGACACTCCGCGAAGCCGTGAAGGGGGAAATAGCTGTTGTGGTCGGAGCCGTGGACCCAGAGCTGAACGAGAAGGGCTTCATAGTCCCCGGCCTGGGCGATGCCGGAGACCGCAGCTTCGGTGAAGCCTAGCTTTTTGTCTCTTTCTCCTGCTTCTCCCTCAGCATCTTCTCCACTTTCGCCAGAAACCTCTCCGTGTTCACGATGTAGCGCTCGTGCTCACCCTCACCCAGCAGTGTATCACCCCACCAGGCCCGGACACGGAACAGGAGCCGCCTACCCTCAACTTTCTCGAGCACAGCCTCAACACGCACAACCACGCCAACCGGAGCTGGCGCAAGGTGTCGCACACAGACCATTGTGCCTACCGTGGTCTCCCCCTCCCCCAGGTACCTCTGAGCACAATGTAGAGCAGTTATCTCCATAAACGCTATCATTGCAGGCGTCGAGAGAACCCTCACAGTCCCACTACCCACATGGCTTGCTGTATGCTCCTCCTCAACACGAAACTCCTCAACACACCGGAGCCCAGGCTCAAGCCTAGCCACAGCCGAGCCACCAGCACAACAACACGTACACCATTCGTAAAAATCCTTTGAGCCTACACCGGGGAATCCAGGAGCCTAGAAAAAATTAGGCATTCGGCTGGGTAACCGCCCAGTCATCCCCGCAGCTTGACAACCCCGGGGCTGCGGGTCTCGCTCCCCGAAAAGCTCCACATCCACTACTCTAAGCCATACACACACGCTATTAAGCACCACAAACACTAGAACAACCATGCCCCAAACCAAGATATGCCAAGGATTCATGGTCCGACCCATTCTGTTCCCAATACATTGTTTTTACTGCTAAGCAATCCAGGCACCACACGGGTAGATAACATGTATTGCGAGCAGGGGCATCCCCTCGACGCATGGGCTGCGAGGAAAAACATTGGAACGGAGTGTAGTGCTCCCAGGGTAGTGTTACAGGCTACCGGCTCTCCCCACTCCTCTTCCGAGCCTCGGCAAGCGCTGTAAGGCTTGCAACACCCTCGAAGCCAGCGGTTAGCGGGTAGAAGACTATGAGGTTCTTCTCCTTAGCCACCTCGAGGAGCGTGGATAGCTCACGCAGCCTCAGCGCGGCCGGGTGCTGCTCATAGATCTCAGCTGCTTCAGCGAGTATCTTGGCTGCCTGCCTCTCGCCCTCAGCCTCGATTATCTTAGCCCTCCTCCACCTCTCAGCCTCAGCCTGCCTAGCCATAGCCCTTACGAGACCCTCGGGCAGTACAACCTCCTTCAACGTTACAGCTGTAACCTTGATACCCCATGGATCTGTCAACTCGTCGAGGATTTTCTGCAGCTCCTTGTTGATCTCATCCCTCCGGGTCAGCAGGTCGTCCAGCTCGCTCTTGCCAATGATATCCCTCAACACGGTCTGCGCCAGCATTGTGACGGCGAGATGGTAGTTGCGCACAGTCGTAACAGCCTTAATCGGGTCCTGCACACGATAGTAGACAACGGCATCCACAGAAACCTCAACATTATCCCTAGTTATGATCCTCTGCCTCGGCACGTCAACCGTATGGATACGCAGGTCAACCATGACCACACGGTCAATGATGGGTATAACTATGACTATGCCGGGTCCCTTAGCACCGATAATCCTGCCGAGACGGAACACCACAACCCTCTCATACTCCCGTACAACACGGATACTGTACGCCAGTATTATTATGACTATTAGCAGCCCAATAGCCAGCGCCAACAAGTCACCAATCTGCTCAAGTCCACCCGGCTGCTGAGCAGACACAACAATACCAGCCAAGGGAATCCTATACCCCCACTACTCCAGCCAGTAAACCCACCGGGAGCCCCTCAAAAACCCAGAGACAAACCCCAGCCAGCAACGAATATAACGCAGCCCCCGTCAGAGAATAGCAGTCTACATGGAGCCTGGCTGGGCCCGTAGCTCAGCCAGGATAGAGCGCCGGCCTCCTAAGCCGGTGGTCGGGGGTTCAAATCCCCCCGGGCCCGCCAACAACTCGACACTACATAATTGTATAAAACATAATTGTATAAATAATCATATGACACGGGCCCTCCTTATATAATTTGGTCAGGCAGGCTTCATGCCTGTCCCCGGGATACTGTCAAAACTATTACCACGAGTTAATACAGGATCGGTGCCAGGGATGAGCTGGCAAAGGATTGACGCATACCTGCGCCGAGCAATGCCAGGGCTCTATGCAGTGCTGAACGCTAGCTCTAAAACACGCTACGGTGTCCCCTTCGCTGTCCTAGCCGTAAAGAATCTAGAAAAGGCTATGCGCCTCGTAGAGGAGATCTCCCCGTCTATCGCTAAGATCGTATCACGCTTAATCGAGAATGTCATCGATGGCGATCACGTGTCATCTCTTGCATCCTCCACACTTACGCTAGTAGCCGGAACTTTCTTAGCAAGTTGACTATGTCTTGCGACACCGGCTCCAGGCTCCACTCATCCCTAATCGGATCATACATCTCAAACGGAAACGGCGCCAGGAACCCCTTCACAGGCACGTAGGCCTCAATAATACAATCATAGGCTTCCTCGGCTAGCCGATTTACCACGGTTTGCGGAACATACAGCCCCACCACTAGAGTACTCTTGGATATGAACATCCTGCTTGATGCAAGATACGCTGCCGCATAGGCGTATAGTTTGGGAGCACACTTTTCCTCAGCAATAATGCTTATCGCCGTTTTAGGTTCTTCTATTATCTTGGGTATGCGGGCACGACCTAGCACCCCTTTCTCTGAGAGTGAACGATAATGACGTAGCACGTACCTGTAGCGTAGTAGGCCCTCCCCAATCTCCTTCTCTATCCTAGCCTCTATAGCATGCACAAGGTTTCTCACATCGCTAAGCGGGAGAAGTGGATCATGATCGAGTATCGATAAGAGTATATAGTCCATGAAGGGCATACGGCTACGATACTCCTCAAACATCCTAGCTACGTGGTAGTGCTGCTCAAGACTCGGTAGAGCTAGCTGCCCAACGACCCCAGCACAGTTCCTAACCGGCATAGTCTCTCCAACAACGACCTCCCCCTGTCTATCAGTATACCACTTCTCTACGACCGAGACAGCATCATCAAGTAGTATTTTTGGCACATTGTAGGTCACTATTATGTGTCCATCAACTGTTAACACTATCGATGAAACATACCTCCCCAACACAACATGGTTCTCTATGTACTCTACACTATTAGTATTTGCTAGTTTGCGCCACAGCTCCCTGTCTCTCATAGTGGCTAGTATTGTGGCGAAGCCCAGGGGCCTCAGGTCCTTGATGTGATAGACGGGCTTGTACTTCTTTCGGGCTGAGGCAACCATGGGGTGTATAGTTTGTTTTACTACGCCGAACTTTTCGGCCTCAAGCCTGTAGTCGTAGCATGAAAGGAGAACTAGGATGCGTGATATCACCGGTAGTCCTTTACGCTTCAAGGAGCCCATCCTGACCACCTTACATGAGGGACCGCCTGCACCACTTTTCACGGACCAGGCGGAGGGGTGTAAGGGATGAGGAGGCTAACCAGTCTGGTGTTAAGGCTTCGTGAGCTTGCACCACTAGCCCTAGCAGCCCTACTAGTAGCAAAGATGCTAGTAACACATGCAATAGCCAGCCAGCTTGACTTAGAGCTAAACGAAGTGATACCACACCACGGTGAAGAGATAGGCTGAGATACCGGCCTCGGTGGAGGGAGTTTTTCCCACCCAGTTTTTCTCCCCCGCATCTCTCTATTTTCCAAGGGCTAACTCTCTTTCCCGTTTACCGTTCCTCTAGCTGACTAGCGTTGCAATGGAGTTCTTTTCGCCGTACAAAGCTACCTACGTGTGTTCTCTGTAGGCGTGGGCTAGTAGTGCTAGTGTTGCGGCTATGAATAATGCTAGGCTGGCGTAGTATGGTAGTGTTGGGTTTAGCTCTGCGAGGCTGCCCGCTATAGCTGGTGAGGCGAGTGCGATTAGCTTCCTGTAGCTGGAGAGTGCTGAGAGTAGGCTGCTAGCCTTCTCTCTTGGGATCTTTGATAGGATCCATGAACGGTAGATGGGAAGGCGAGTACCTCGCCAAGCCTTGCAGAAGTGTGCAGCGAGTACAAGGGGGAACGGTGCTCCCTGGGACATTATTAGCGCCCATAGCGATACGAGGCTATAGCCTATGGCCATGGCTTTGAAGCGGTGGTGGCGATCCAGCATCTTCGATATGTATGTTGCTAGGATTGCACCTAGCGATATGAATGCCTCGACGAGCATTGCCTCAAACAGTGTTAGCCCCAACACGTTTACTATGTAGTTGAGGAGTACTATCTCCGGTGCTAGCGACCATGCGAGGGTTATTAGGGCCTCGACTAGCAGTATGAGCTTGAACTCCCTGTCAACCCTGAACTTGAAGCCCTCAACGCTGATCCTTTCCTCGGCGTCGAGCCTTGGCAGGAACTTTACCAGGTAGAGAGTCGTTAGCAGCGACGCTAGCCCGAACGCTATGAAGCCTAGCCGGTAGTGGCTCGGGGTGTTGAGCACGTAGCCGAAGAGGTAGCCGAGGATGAGGAAGCTGGCGAGCTGGCTCAGCTCTGGGAGCCTAATGTGCCAGGCGTAGATCTCCTCCATTCTGTCCTTGGGGTAGAGTAGCCTCTCGGGCAGCCTGGTAGAGGGGGTAGAACAGCCCGGCAATATCGTCTATGAGTAGGCCTAGGGCTCGTTGGAGCCTGACGAGTGCTGCACGTTAGAGCTGAGCATGAGTGTGTCTCCGGAGACACATTTATGCCTTACCAGGCCATCCATTGTCGAGGCATGCAGGAACCATGGTTTCACGCTTCCCGAGCCCTACAACCACCGCTTCCAGGGGTCTCGCCGGGCCCAGGCATCGCCATAGCCCTGGTTCCCATTAGCACACGCTCAGAGATCGTGGTGGTGAGGTAGCGCAAGCAGTATCGTACACGAGGGATATACGCGGCATGTGGACCTCTATACTCGTTCCAGGTTAGGCTCCTCTCTGCCGCGCCGCCATATTTGTCGCTATGGCACCAGTATCCATATCCTCCCGGCAGCAGCGATGATCAACCCGCTGCGCTATGCTTACGTGCCTCTGTGCCCCACAGCACGGCTTAGCATCGTACCTAGTGGTCCTATAGTCTGTGGAAAGGCGCGTCTATACTGTCTATCGTGCTGGAGAGCTGGCTTATGGCTTGAGGCTTTTATGTGCGGAGGATCCTCTGGGCGAGGAGCTTCGAGCCTCTGGTTATGTGGCTGCTGAGCACCGTGTAGGCGGCATATGCTGCTCCTAGGAGCCCCAGGGCTATGTGAGTATTTAGCGATGCATACCCCGTGGCTATGGCTAGGGCTGCCGTTGTGAGGATTAGAGTGCCAGTAATGCTGCCCAGTGCTGGCCTGAAGCCCCGCAGCATCTGTTCTACATGTAGGAGTAGGAGTATGGTCCCCGACAATGCTACAGTCTTTGCTACCGCGCGGAGCCAGTATATGATCGCCTGGAAAGCCCCCGCGTCTAGTACGTAGAGTCTAGCGCCAAGGTATCCAAGCATTGTTAGGTGGAGAACAGCGATAACCACTAGGCCCAGGTGGAACACGAAGCTAGCAATAGCGGCTACAAAGGACCTAGTGCTCCCCAGGAGCAGCGAGGCATAGGCGGAACGGAGAACCCTAGCCTGAGGAGTAATGCCGAGAACCGTTCTGCTCCTCACTGTGGCAGCTATGCCCGCCGCCAGCACCAGAACAAGCGTTCCGGCAAATACGTAAAACCCTGCACTTAGGGGTAGGAGGAGGGCCAAGCGGCCCCACCCCCCGCTACCTCTTCACTAGGATGACGTAGTAGGCGTCTCCCTCCTCCCCCTCTCCAGCGAGTTCAGCTAGGCCAGCAGAGGTTATGGCTTTCACAGACTCCTTTAGAAGGCCAGCACTGCTCTTAGCGACATATACTTTGAGCTTCTCACCACTACTCATCTGCTCGAGCTTGCCGAGTAAATGTACGCTATAATCGCCGCACAGGGCGGTATATGCTCTCAGGTCGAGCACACGCTCCGCCACATCGACCACCCCTTATTCACGGTGGCCCTCCCGGACTCATACACTTACCCCCGGGGCTTTCCGGGATAAACGCTAGTTCTAGGACTCCCATAGCCTTGCAACACCCTGTGCATCACCGGGTAGGCCTTGGTATAGTGTACCCTTTGGCGTGACAAATGCTGGTACCTGCTTGACTGGCAGCTGTATTCCCCTAAGCAGCATCGTCTTAAGATTTACTATCTCCACCTCGGCCTTCTCACTGCAGTAGATGACTTGGATCACATAGTACATAGCCTTGGCGCAGGGTAGACCAGGTACAACGTACAGTATGAGTTTTCCCGAGGCCGTTTAAAAGCCCCGGCAGCTCTTTGGCCTCCAGGCGCCCCCCGCGGCTGCGATAGCTGTGAGGAATGCTGACGCCAGGATCTCGGTGGGTATGCCGTAGAACTTGTATCGTCCACCGAGCCTCCCACCGATGATTATCAGCGGGTCTGGCCTATTGCTAGGCCACTCCTTGACGTAAACCGGTATTATCCTTACGTGCTCGTTTTCGCCTACCAAGCTCTTCACGTATGCTAGCCCATCCTCGGAGAGCTTGGAGCCCCTGGAGAGGCCGATTATTACCTCGGTTCTCTCCTCTATCTCGCCGACAAGCTTTCTAGCCCTGCTAAGTGTTGGTAGGCCTATGGAGCTGAGCAGTATATCCGTGATAGTCTTGTGCAACATGTCCCCATTGGAGATCAATAATTCCCCCTGGTGAGAAATTGCGCCTAGTATGTTACTTTATATAGGTTACTATTGAAGTTTTTGAACAATGCCCTATATGCTACACGTCGTTGTAGAGACTGCAAGGGGTAGAGATGAATATAGGCTATGGGAGGGTGGCTAGGGAGCTTATTGACGAAGCGCGCATGCTAGCCGAAGAGTACCACAGGGCGTGCATAGGCTGCCTGCTCTGCACCCCAGGCTGCGTCTCCTACAGAGCGCTCGGTGCTGCACGGTATTCCCCGCCTAGGCGTCTAAGGGCTGCATATCATGTGCTTGTGAAGGGCTCGCCGACAAGCGAGGATATCGAGACCATCTACACATGCACAATGTGTGGAGCATGCACAATCCTATGCCCCTATGGTATTGAGGTTTGGAGGGTCGTGCTAGCAGCAAGGATAAAGCTCAGCATTGAGGGGAAACAGCCGCAGAGCCTGCAGGAGATAGCTCGCAATATAGTACGGGGCCACAGCTTTACACCCAACCCAGAGGCGCCGAAGAAGCTTCTCCTCAGCATTGCCGAGAAGGTAGGGGTCCCCGTGGACGAGCCAGCAGACTACCTCTACATTCCATCCCCCTTCGAGACAACAATATACCCGGATATTCTTGAGGACGCTCTCACAGTTCTGAAGAAAGCGGGGTACAGTATTGCTGTATCCACTAAGGCGCTCGATCTAGGCGGCAACGCAGCCTTCGATGCTGCAAGGCCGGATGTCGCGCTAAATGCTCTGGCAAACGTGATCAATACCGCAGAGGAACTAGGTGTTAGGGGTATAGTGCTTTCGGGCTGCGGTGCTGACCATAAACTCCTGCTACTAGCCAAGCACTACTCCTGGCTTACCAGCAACATGGAAGCCGTGAACATCTACGAGCTGATACACCAGCATATAAGGATGAGTGGAGGGGGTAGAGGGGAGAATAACAAGGACCGCCTGCTCTTTCCGAGCTGTGGTTTTGCACGTTTCGAGAGAGAGTCGTACCCCTCGGTGAAGGCGCTTACCCATGCTAAGCCGCCAAGGGATAAGCCTCCCTACACGCTGTGCTGTGGCGGTGGTGGAGGCTTAAACTATCTGAGAGAGCAGCCACTCGCAACACTACGCAATAGGATTTACGAGTGGAGGATTAGGAATCTCTGCAAAGGCTGCAAGGCGAGGGAAATAGTCACGCCATGCATAAAGTGCTACACCGTGCTCCGCCACGGGGTCCTACTAGCAAAGCTCTATGGAAAAGTAAAGGTTACCCATCTCGTACAAGCTGTAAGGAGGCAGCATAGCAAGGAACCCTCGAGAGCAAATACGCCGCAAGCATCTAACTCCCCAGGATAGCATGCTATACATTACCATCCCTCCTTCGGGGGAGCACAAATCGTCCATCCCGTTACCAGCACTGCCAGCTGTTGCTACCAGCATAGCCAAGGGATAGAAATCCGTGAAGCCTAGTGTGAAGCTTGGAGAGCCTGGAGGAGGGGGAAGCTTAATCCTTACCAAAAACTATTTGGGTAGGGAATCCTCTGAGGCTCGTGGATACCGCTAGGCTACGATGTAGAGGAACTCTCCTAGGCCGAGCCTCTTGAGGGTCTCAGGTGTTGGCTTGCCGTCTACCCAGCCGCGTAGCTTGTAGTATTCTGGCAGGTACGTCTCCAACGCCTCCTTAGCCGTCCTGCCCTTGGCTGGACCGTCTGGTAGTGGCTCCTCCAGCAGCCTCTTTGGCAGGTAGTCCCTGTAGCCCCTGCCTTCGCGTACTGCGAAGAGCCTCTCCACGTTGTATATCCTCTCGCCTATGGTTAGCAGCTCCTCAACTGTTAGGTCCTCCCAGCCCATAGCGTACTTTAGCAGCTCCACATAGTACTCTGGCGCGTCGGCGAACGTGTTGAACTTGCAGACTACAAGGCTGTCTATCACGGCGAAGTAGTCCTGCTGCCACTTTATGAGCTTGACCTTCTCAAGGTCTATCTTGAGCGGGTCGAACTTCTTCGGCACACCAAGCACGTCGAAGCTTACGCCGTAGGCTCTGAGGTGGCAGCCTCCGCGGTTGCTGGTAGCATAGCTTAGCGCCATGCTGTTGATTGCTCTTGGGTCATATGCTGGTAGCTCTAGACCCCTAACGTGTATTGCGCAGTCTGGGCAGCCGAACTCCTCGGCGAGCCTTGCGGCGCCCTCGGCTGTGTAGTCGCCGATTCCGTCGCGGTATGCTGTCTTCCAGATCAGCCTTATCACGGCATCAGCGTTGCCCCATGTGGGCTCAACGTCCTCTAAGAGGTCGAGTAGCTTCTTAGCCTTGTCCTCTGGTAGCTCGCCCTTCTGGGCTTTCTCGTAGAGCTCCATTAGTGTGGCGGCGGTGTTGCCGAAGCTTATCGTGTCTAAGCCCATGTCGTTGAGGAGGTAGTTAATCTTTATTATGGCCTCCATGTTGCCTATCATGGTGTTGGCGCCGTTAGCCCAGATGGTCTCGTACTCTGGGCCCTCAGAGACCGGTGTCCTGTACGGACCACTCTTAACCTCAGCTACTCTCGAGCACCTTATAGCGCAGCCCCAGCAGCCCTTGTTTGTCTTGAGGTAGTGCTCGGCTAGGTACTCACCGCTGATCTGCTGTGCCTTCTCGAATACGCCACGGGTCCAGTTCTTTGTAGGGAGGCCGCCGTGCTCGTTGATGATGTTTACTAGTACGGCTGTACCATACTTTGTTAGTGACTGGCTTATACTATGCTCAACTATGGCCTTGGACAGCTTCTTTGCAGCCTCGAGGAACTTCTGCCTGTCGTAGAGCTCTATCCTCCGGTGACCGTAGACGAATATTGCCTTGACCCTCTTGCTGCCCATTACCGCGCCTAGACCTGTACGGCCCGCTGCACGGTACTTGTCGTTCATTATAGCAGCGATCTTCGAGAGGTTCTCGCCCGCCGGACCTATTGACAGAACGCTACCTAGGTCTGGCTTTGTTATACCAACCCGATCACGTATCTTCTTCTCAGTGTAGATTACGCCGCGGCCCCAGAGGTCGCGTGCATCATGGAACTTTACCTCGCCGTCGATAATGCTTATCCAGACTGGCTCCTCACTAACACTCTCAAGCACAATACCGTCATAGCCCGAGAACCTTAGCCAGGGGCCGAACTGGCCGCCAGAGTTGCTGTCGCCGAGGATGCCCGTTAGCGGGCTCTTACCGACAACATGGTACCTACCGGTCTCCACTGCGGCCGTACCGGTTAGGGGGCCGGTTAGTATGTAGAGCTTATTCTCAGGGCCCAGGGGATCAGCGCCCTTGGGGATCTCCTTGAGCGCCAGGTATGCTCCGAGGCCACGGCCGCCGAGGAAGCGGCGCAGGGTTCTTTCGTCAATCTTCTCCTCGCGGACCTTCTGTGTCCAGAGGTTTATTCTCAGAAGCTTGAACTCCATGGCTACATCTTCACCCGTTGCACACCATTTGTCCTGCAGATTTATTCTGTGTTTGTCCCACATATGAATACCTTTCCTTGGTGAGTTTACCGTTGACTTTATCCTGGCAACGCTAGTCGGGCACAGTGAAATACTTCTCCCCAGCCTTCTCGTGGAGGCTTCGGAGCACGTTCTTGAAGTCGTCGCGGGTTACGCCCCACAGCTCGACACGGTAGTCTACCGCCAGCTCAGCATTACTCAGCACAAGCTCGTCAAACCTTGTACCACGGATGGTTTCCAGTATGCTGAAGGGCTCCATAGGTGGTGCAGCGTAGAAGACGCCGCTAAGCCAGACCCCGGTTACGTAGCCATCTGTTACCTCAATGCTAGCCTTTACCCAGTAGCTGCCCCGGTATGCAGCCGCCTCGGCTGTTGCCGGGTTGTACTTGTAGAGCCTCCAGCTGGGCGAAGCGTACAGCTGTGCGGTCTCGGCGAGAACCGATGGGCTTAGGCTCAGCCTGCCGCCTGGCCTAGCATTGAATACCTCGAGGAGGCATTGGAGAGGGTCACTATCCGCGAAGAGTTCTAGGAAACCCGTCTCACCGAGGAGGGTGAAGCCTACTACGCCTTTACTACACCTTTCAAGCTCTAGGGCCTTCGGGGCTAGGCTCTCCAGCTTCCTAGCACCGGGCAACGCTACGGCAAGGTAGTAGGTGTCGTGCTCAACGTAGGCAGGCCTGCCACCCGTTATACGGCGGTAGATGCCCACAACACCCGCCTCGTCAGCAAGGCTACCGTAGAGGCCAAGGACTACACCATCTCCACGTGCTCGGAGGAGGATGTAGTATAGCCTGCGCCTCGAAAGCGCAAGGTCGGCTACACGCTGGCCAGCAGCAAGCACGTATTCGAGCCCCTCAACGCCCCGTACGTGTACCTCCACAGCTTTAAGCTCCGCCAGGCCACACACCCCAGGCCTAGGATAGGGGCTGTTAGAGCCCTAAAACACGGTATGCAGGATGTGCTAGAGGTTTCAGAGATACCGAAGGAAATCCGGGCTAGTGTAAACCATTACAGCGCTTATCGCATGGAAGCACGTACTATAATACGTGAGGAAGGAGCTAAACGGGGGTTTGGGAGCCCAGATATACCCCGGAAAGGGAGGATAAGCCTTGAGTAGGCCAGGTGAGGTACGCGTGATAGACTATGTGTTCCTAAAACAGCTCGACGAGTGGGTTAGGATGCAGAAGAGGCTACTCCAGACATTCAAGGAGACAGCAGCCAAGGTCGAGCATGGTGACAGGCTAGACCTCATAGTTGCTACTAGGGCGGCGTTCCAGCACATGATGAGGACTATCAAGGCTTTCGACAACTGGCTCCAGGACCCGGTGATAATAGCTCATGTGCCCCGGGAGATGCTGCTAGAGGTCTGGAAGGTAATGTTTAGCGTGCTGCAGCAGCTCCTCGAGATAGACATTAAGCACACGAGCGACGTGAGAAACTTGCTCGAGCAGCTGGCAAGGGAGGGCAAGCTAAACCCGCTAGTAGCAACCGTCAAGCAGGCCGGCGGCGAGGAGGAAGAAGCACCAAGACGGCCGCCAACAATGATGATCTAGCATCCCCGGCGTTTACCCCAGCTGTGCAGAGCTAATCTCATGGTTTTCGGGGCTATACGCTCCCTCTAGGCTTTGGTGGGGCCTGGGGGTATACTCGGTGGCCGGTGGCGATGTAGTAGGCCTCGGCTGCTATGTAGACTGCATGGTCTGCAATTCTTTCAACATGGCGTAGCAGTAGCATCTCTGCAACCTCGCATCTAGAGAGGTGGGCGACGGTGCCAAGCCTTCGGACAGCCTCGACGTAGGCCTCATCCACCGATGCATCCAGCTCGGAGACCTTCTCCGCGAGCCCACCATCCTCCTCGACGAGGGCGCGATAGGCCATGTCTAGCATCTCCTCTGCCTTGCCGAGCACCACCCGGATGCTCTCGCTACACCTCCTACACTCACGGGGTACTAGCTGGTAGAGCCTCGCGATCTCGAATGCATATCTTGAAATCCTGAAGAGGTCATAGGCCGCCTCGAGGTAGGATGTGAGTCTGCGAAGATCCCTCGCAACCGGCTGAAACCTAGCAATAGCTATGGTAGCCATGTCTGTAACCTCGCTCCGCAGCCCTAACGCAATCCTACTATGCTCCCCCACCGACTCAGCACTCCCCCCACCCCCACATGCAATGTTGAAGGCTTCGCGGAGGCCGGCAGCCGCCTCCCCGTAGAGCCTGTCTAGAACCCTACGTATCTCGCCGAGGAACTGGGTCAGCTGGCCCAAAACCCTCAAACCCCTAGACAAGTGTAGGGCTAGACTGTGATAAGGGCTCCCACGCCCCTCTAGTAATCCTAGAGGGCTGCCGGGCAGTGGCTACGGCTAGGCCTCTAAGACTGCCTCCAAGGATAAAGGTGCTCGAGGCTCTTGGCGCAATAGCTGATGGCCGTGTTGAGAAGACCGGCGACCATGTCTACCGCGTAGTTAGCAGCGAGGGGGACCGGGTCTACCGAGTCTACGTAGACCCAGGCCAGGGCCTGGCGTACAGCGATGATAATGGTACGAAGCTCCGGGGCTACGTAGGCTACCCGATAATAGCTGTGTTGATGCTGGAGGGCGTTCTCCCCTACGACGAGAGGCTCGCCAAGGCGCTCCAGGGCATACCGTGGCGCAGGCTTAACGAGAAGTATAAACGCTACGCCTTGGTAGAGGCTGAGGTCAAGAGGGTCGCGGCTGGGAAGGGTGTAGCTCCCGCCGAGCTGGATGCCTTCGTTGAGAAGGTTATGGCTGAGCTGCACCGGCTAAAGCTGAGGCTAACAACCACTCTGCCCCTAGACCTACACAAATAATCCACAGTCATAAGGGGTGACCAGCTGTGCCCCGCGCTCTCTTCATAGTAGAGCCCGACTTTGACGACCTCGAATTCTTCTACGCGTACCACCGTCTCCTCGAAGAAGGCTTCGAAATCGACATAGCGTCTCACGCCAAGTACAGCGACGTGCCCCGCTACGACCCCCAAACAGGGAGGCTAGAACCCCGCCCGCTGAAGATAAAGGGCAAGAGGGGCTTCGAGGTTGAGGCTACGCTCAGCTACCGGGAGGCAGTGGAGAGGCTTGACAGCTACGACGTCCTTGTAATCCCCGGCGGGAGGAGCCCGGAAAGGGCTAGGCAGCACCGAGAGGCAGTGGAGATAGCTAGGAGGATGGCTGAGAAGGGTAAACCAATCATAGCCATATGTCACGGCCCACTACTCCTAGCCTCAGCTAGTGTCATCAGGGGCCGTAGGGTTACAGGCTACCCAGGCATAAAGGACGATCTTGTGAACGCAGGCGCAGAATACGTTGATGCCGGCGCAGTTCTAGATGGCAACATAGTCACTGTGAGGCACACAAGCAGCATGGGTGAGGGCTTCCGGCTATTCATACAGCTGCTCCGCGAGAAAGGCCTGGCAAGGAGCTGAGCAGGGCCTGGCGTGCGTAGGTGTGGCGAGAGGGTGCTAGCAAAACACTACCCTTATTGTTTTTGTACCGTCTAGGCTACACCTATCTTCTGTAGCCACTTGCCGTACTGGCGGAGTGCCCACATGGCTCTGGCTGCGCTAGCCTCGTTACTATATACCGGTATTCCAGCCTCTTTCTCCATAATCTTTGCTAGAGCCCATGTCTTCTTGCCAGCGGTTACCGAGGCTACGAATGGTATTCGGTACTTCTGCTGTATCTCCTTCACGAGTGCAGCTATTTTGCGTGGAAGCTCCGGGGTTATGGATGCAAGGTTTAGGTATGGTATGAGGAATATGCCGTCAACCTCGCCGCTCTCAACAACGATTCTAATTGACTCTAGGAAGTGCTCATCAGTAGCAGAGCCTGTTACATCCACGGGGTTTCTCGGACTAGCAATCGGCAGTAGAACCTTGCGTAGCTTAGCCTGCGTTTCTGGGCTAAGCTCCACAACCTTCAGCCCCTTCTCGGCGAGGTTATCGGAGGCCATTACACCGCTGCCCCCACCCATCGTTATTATTGCCACACGATCACCCAGCATTGGCGGCTGTAGCGCTAGCGCTAACGCCATCTCGAATAGCTGTGCCGTGTCGTAGGCTGGTATTACTCCGGTTTGCTTGAAGATAGTCTCGTATAGCTGATAGCTACCTGCAAGGCTGCCAGTATGGCTTGAAGCGGCACGTGCACCAGCAGCGGTGCGGCCAGACTTTAGTATGACCACTGGCTTTTCATGTGTTGTCTCTTCTAGAGCGCGGCGGAATCTCCCACCCTCGCCGGGCGCGACGCCCTCGATATACATTGCAATGCTCTTGGTTTCCGGGTCCTTTCTTAGATAGGCTAGCAGGTCGGCCTCATCAATGTCAGCCTTGTTGCCAATACTTATGAACTTGCTTATGCCAAACTGGTTAGCGTCAAGCCAGTCTAGCAAGGCTGCGCCAAGAGCACCACTCTGGCTGATGAATGCTATGGGGCCCTTACCTGGTAGACCCTGCTTCTCCGGGTCGAGAAATGTCGCGTTAATGCCGGTTGATGGAGAGTATACTCCTAGACAGTTGGGGCCCAGCATTCGGATACCATGCTTTCTCACAACCTCGAGCAGCCGCTTCTCAAGCTCGACCCCCTCGCCGCCAACCTCCCTGAAGCCAGCACTAATCACTATAACCGCCCTAACACCTCTCCTTCCAGCCTGGTCTACTACATCTGGCACCATTTTTGCCGGCACAGTCACTACTGCAAGATCTACAGGGTCAGGTACATCCATTATTGTCGGATAGGCTTTGAGCCCCAGTATCTCGTCCGCGTTCGGGTTTACAGGGTATATTGGACCCTCGTAGCTATTCTTAAGATTGTATAGAACCATGTAGCCTACTTTACCAGGCTTCCTAGAGGCACCAATAACCGCTACACCCTTGGGCTTGAAGAGAACCTCCACGCCCTCGCCAACCGGCGGCCTAGGGAGCGCCATAACTTTCCACCTCCCACTAAGTAGTATCCCAGAGTCTGCATAAATAAATAAGATGGAGAAAACAAACAAGAGAACTATGAAAATATTTATAAAAGAGTAGATGCTCGTTTTAGGTTTAAGGCTAGCAGAAGAAGTTACCAGCTACGAAAAAATATTTGTGTGGAAAACAAGGGACTACATTGGTTAACGCAGCACTACTGGTATATCAACAGGCAATACATACCATGAGAAGTACACGCTGCTGTTACCAGCATGGGTACCGCCTACGCTGTTACAGGCGTACCAGTTATCAGCGCTAGTGGCAGAATGTAGGTGCCTTCTCCAAGGCCTACCGGTGCATAGATTGATACTAGGCTTATTATGTAGCTGGCGTAGCGGTAGCTCCTACCTATAATATTCTCAACGCTAACTGTGAAGTTGTTGTATGGATAGTACCACTCGTAGTACCCGCCGAACATCTCGTCCAGCGGCACTATTGCAACCGTCGAAGTATCGATGGTTGCCTGTATCTTTGCTAGTATCCTCACGTAAGCCCTAGAACCATCTGACAGCTTCACCACACGTGGCCATATGCTCAGGCTGCCAGGTGCTATCTTCAGCATGAACGACTCCTCTTGCTGTACGCCACTATACTCGATGTTCCTAACGACTATCCTGTAGAGGCCGGGACCGCTTATCGGCACTATTATCCTGCTAGTGCCTGGCGCTGGGTCGTCCCAGAACATTCTAAAGTCCTCTGTTAGCTCTCCACCTAGCTGTAGCCCGTTGACATTCATGCTGTATACCTTGTACGGTGCTGTATCGTTCTCAATGTCTACCAGCTTGTAGGTGTATGGGCCGAATACCATTACGTCAAGGTTGCTCATATAGTTCTTGGTGCCGCCACTCCACTTTAGCTCTAGCACCAAATACTTTATCTTCGGGTCCTTTACCTCTACCAGGTATGTTCTCCAGTCGCCACTCTCATACCTCCAGGTCCAGTCGAACGCACCACGCAGCACATCGTTACGGTAGAAGTCGTTACGGTCGCCATAGTAGTATGCACGGCTTATAGTGTATGAGCGGTAGGCGTCGTTCATTGTTAGTATCTTTATGATTGTTGTTGGTACCAGTATTCTCTCGCCGGTGAGCGTGTTTTCTACAACGATGTAGCCTGTATATATGCCTGGGCCGCGCGGCATTACAGCGAATATTTTGACTGTGCGGGTACCGCTGGCAGTGAATACTGATGGGTAGACCCTAATGTTGTTCCATGACTTCCACTCGTACCCCTTGATGGTGACATCAGCGTATATTACTACTGGCTTACCGCTGTAGACCTCGTAGCTCCAGTAATTGTAGTACGCCCTGTACACTAGTACCAGCTGCTTTGGTGCTGCTGAGACATCCATACCTGTATGCATTGCTACTAGGCGCTCTATCTCGCTAAGCTGCTCAGCTAGCTTTGCTACCTGTATGTGGAATGCGTTTGCGCCGCGCAGGTCGTACTGTATTCTAGCAGTCTCGTTGAGCTCCATTATGCCGTTACGGTTGAGGTCGATCCAGTACCATAGTTCTATGCCATTGTAGTAGATGCCGCCTCTCCATGTGCCGTACCTGCCGGCACTATCGAAGTACTGGTATGGATAAACCATGGATATTTCTACGAGGTCGTAGCTTAGTAGCCTCGATGGATCGATGTACGCCAGTGGAACCATGTCAACGTAGTCTAGGCCGGTGAGGTTGATTGCTATCTTGCTCCCGCTCCGCCATACTATCTTGATTCCATCAACTGTTATTGTTGGCACACTAACACCGAGCATGTATACTAGCGGCTTTTCTAGCGTCTTCACAAGCTCCATAGCATATACTTTATACCTGCCAACACCCTTCACAGTTAGCTCTGCCTTAGCGTAGCTCGTACCGGCTAGTACTAGCTTTGGTTCAGCCCAGCCGCCCTCCTCTATGCCGCCATGCGCTATTGTCTCGTAGTTTGGCGCTTGCTGTGAGAGTATGAAGTCTGGCACCGACGTACTGTAGACCAGTGTTGGTCTGCCATGAGCTAGCGCTAGCGCCTTTTCAACCGCTGCAAGGGCGTTTACGAAGCCTGCACCCTGGCTGAACGGGTCAAACCCGGTGTCGTGCGCGGTGTTCATCAGTATTGTCTTTAGTAGAGGTGCAGGCATGAAGTCCTTGCCTGTTGCCTGCTTGTAGGCTGTAATGACTAGTGAGGCTACACCAGCTGTCATCGGTGTTGCCTGGCTTGTGCCTCCGAAGAGGTCGAAGGCGAAGAAGCCGTCAAGTGCACCCCACGCCAATGCGTCCCATGGCCTACCCATTGCCCATGCGAAACTGCCTATTGCTGCTATGTCTGGCTTGGCGATACCCGTCTCGGCTGGGCCGCGGTTGCTCCACGACACTATCTCCTTGTTGCCACCCGGCAGATAGCCGTAGAACGGCCTATAGGTGAACTCTGTGGCTGCACCCACTGTTATAGCCATGGCAGAGGCTCCTGGGCTTGTAACGGTGCCCCAGCCTGGACCGCCGTTGCCAGCCGCGACGAAGTGCGGTGTCTTGCTAACTAGGCTGGTATAGTCGAATACAACACTTATCGGGTCCATGCCGCTAGCCCAGCCCCATAGCGCCCATCCACTGGCGCCCCAGCTGTTGCTTGTAGCATCAACCCTAGGCTTGCCCGTGTAGTTCCAGACAAGTATGCCACCCTCAAATGCTATCCATGGATTGACGCTGCCCGGCACCGGGACGTAGTAGTGGAAGAACCCGTTTTCGACACCATATGGGTTAACCACGTCGAACCCGCTGAAGAAGTATACAGCGGCAAACACGTTGCCCATGGAGAGCGCGGATGCTGCAGCAATCTTGGTGTCAGGCGCCTGGCCCACTATTAGGCTCCATCCACTGTACTCACCGTACCCTGTGTAGCCCCATGCCGGCCTACCAGCAGCAGTGGTGGCACAGAAGGTGCCATGGCTGTGGAAGTCGTATTCTAGCACAACGTACCTACCAGCCCATACATCCATGCCTGGCCACACATAGCCTAGGTAGTCGAAGCTCCACATGTCCCACACGTTGAACACGCTGACGCCATAGCCGGGCTCTAGGCCAGCTAGCATTTGCTTTAGAACATTATTTTCTTCCAGTAGCACAATACCAAAGGCATCATAGATGTAGCCTGCTAGTGTACCAACACTAAAGTCGTATACACCATCGCCATCCAGGTCCAGTGCCGCTATCTCATTGCCATACCTTATTGCTGGTTCGTCGCTAAAGTCATAGTCGGGCCCACTATAGGGTGGCTGGTATAGGTAGAGACTTGCTAGTGCTCCACTCTGGTTTACTGCTTGGTAGAAGTAGTAGTAAGTGGTGGTCATGTCAACACGCACGGTGTCATAGTAGCCATCACCGTCACTGTCGTAGACTAGCACTGGCGCGCCAAAGGCTACAGTACCTACGGGCGTACTGATTATCCTTACTGCAATACCAAACCTTGGCACAACACCAGAGGTGCTAAAGCCGGCGTAGACGTCCAGTGGTACCCTCCAGTACTCTGGGAGGTTCCAGTATAGCCATACATCTCCAAAGCGGGCGAAGCTGACATTATCCTTAAACACGTTGTATGGCGGGTAGAAGAAGTAGAGCTCGCTAACATCGACGTATACGTGTGTCTCGTTTACAGGTATTGCTGGCACTGGTGTTAATACAAGACCTAGGCTATCAGCATCAAAGATTAGCGGTATACCATACTCGTCCCTGGCAATAGCGTCGAGGCCTAGGCCTGGGCTAGCGTAGTCTACACCAGTGTCTATGATTGCCAATGTCGTATTCTGACCCATAATACCGTACTTGCTCCAGACCTCTATTGCACGAGTAATATTGACAGTATAGTGGTACATTCCTGGTATTGATAGGAGATCCACGGGACCAGCTGGAGCTGCTGGTAGCTCTCTCGGCTTCTCAAGCACCGGCTTCGAAGCTATTAACTCGTCAGGATCTACCCGGCCCATCATCTGCAGCTCTCTGAGTAGCTCATCATTCCTTGCACTCGATAGGAGGTTGTCAAGTGTCACGTCAGGCAGTATTGCCACGATGCCGGCCATCTTTGAGAGCTTCTCAATACTGCTCGGCGTAACCCAGCCAGTCACAATAGTATAGGCATGTGTTGGGTAGATACCTGTAATTACAATAGCCTTTGCAAGGCTCCGATAGAAGCTCATATCTACATGTGGCTCGACTAGTAGTATAGCAGCTGCATAGGGCTCACTAGGCTTCTCAACAACTATCCCTCTATGATTAGCAAACTCCTCAGCTAGGCTTAGAATCTCCCGGAAAACCTTGCCAGATAAGCCACCATACTCCCAGTACTCCTTAGTCTTAAACGCAGGATGTATGTATGGTCCCACGCTTGTCACGTTAACTCCGCTATCTGTCTGTCCTTCTGCTACAGCCATCGGTATATAGGGTAGAATGAATATCATTATTGTAAACGCTGATACAAAACGATATAATAAAGCCTTACGTGACAACATGTCTACCCTCCATAAGCCCAGACACCCTTAATACAATTTAAAAAACTTATCTTAAACGCTATAACACAATATCATGTGTGAACAGTGATACACAACGGGCTAGTCGCGCACAAGCAAAACTAGTATGGCAATGGCACGGGTGGGGGCTGGTGTCCCTCTTCAGATAATGGCTGGAAAGCTAGCCTAGTAAGTGCAGCCGGGGAGGTTGAGGAATGCGAGAGTTGCGCAACGATATTGTCAAGGAGAAGAATGGGCCAGCAACAAGGCTGTGGGTGATAATGATAGCGTAAAAAACTACTTGTTTTGGGGCTCATACGCCCTTAATATCTTTAGGCTGTTATCTTGCGGTATACGAGTACTGTTGCTACTACAGCTACAACTATGCCTATCACTGCTAGTATGACTGCTATGAGTGCAGTCCGGGAGGCGCTATCTATCTTATCGCTTAGCGACTGTAGCTCGCTGGTTAGCTGCTGTATGTTGTTTGATAGCTGCTGTATTGTTGCTGACTCTAGCTGGTCGAGCCTCTGCTTGAGCTTGTTTATCTCCTCGTTGAGCGCCGATATCTGCTGCTCGAGAGATGCCTTCTCCTGGTCTATTCTCGAGTTGACATTGTTTATAGCTGTGTTTAGCTCGTCCTTAGTTGCGTAGGCTTCCTTTATCTTAGTTATCTCGCTGTTTAGCTTCTCGATCTTTGCATTAAGGTCTTGTGCCAGCACGCTTAGGCCCTTGGATAGCTCTCCTAGCTGCTGTGCAAGGCTACTTAGCTGGCTCTGTAGCTCACCTAGCATCTCCTGTAGCTGGCTAACCGTTGCATTTAGGCTGCTGAGGCTGCTCTGTAGCTGGCTAGCAGCACTCTCTACTGCTGTGAGCCTATCGGATAGAGATGCTATGCTGTTGTAAATGTCCTCTATTGCTGCCTGGTAGTCCTCGGTTAGGCTTGTTAGGTTGGCTTCTAGCTGTGTGAGGACGGCCTTTACATCCTCTAGCTCTTGTCTTATGGTTGTTATGGCGTGTGCTACACTCTCAATAGCTATTGTGCCAGCGTTTGTTGTGCCAACATCCTCAACAGTGACAGTTACTGTAGTTGGTAGGAAGTCGTTAGCCTTTACGTATAGCGTGTAGTTCCCTGGTGAGGAGACGCCAACGCTAAATCCGCCAGTGCTATTCGTTGTGACCTGGTCGCCCGTCTCTAGTACTGTTACAGTGGCCCCAGCTACCGGTGTACCCTCCTCATCTACGACTATGCCAGCTATCTCATATCGCGGGCCCACAGTGAATGTTATTGCTAGAGCATTTGCAGCCACGTTAAGACTTGGAATGGCTATTCTTGCTTCATAACTTCCACTCTCGCTGAATGCCTTGCTGAACGTAATTACGCTATTCCCGTTAACGTTTTGTAGGTAGAAGACTACGCCGGTGCCGTTATCTGCCGGGTAGTGCCATAGGTACTCTACCTGGCCGTTGCGGAGAATGTATATGTCTATCCTGTCGAGGAAGTCAGTCCTATCATGTATCACTATGGTGAACCTTACAGTCTCGCCAGGCAGGTAGCTGGCTTTGTCGGTGTAGAATTCTACTGGGCCATAGCTAGCATAGTTTGAAGCAGCCATAGCGATTGTCGAGAATGCGAAGATTAGCACTGCAAGGCTTGCCAGTATCATTCTTGTCTTCATTGCTACCACCTTCCCCCTAATCCTCCAAGCCATATGTTCTTACACCATTACACGAATCCTACACGGGTAGCTATTTAAGCATTGAGGCAAACACATAGTTGCATAGTAAAAACCATGAAGCCCGTAAACTGGATGTGTAAAAAAGCGTTGGGTCATAGGTTTGCCCCTTCAAACTCGCTGGTTACTCGGTTATTGTTAGCTGGAATGATAGTACCGGTGATAGTGGCATTAGTGCGTCTAGGCTGGTTACAGCGTATAGCTCTACAGTGTATGTGCCCGCTGGTAGTAGCTTGGTGAACTCTGCTGGTATGCCGAAGCTTACCTCGTTCTCCATCTTGCTGACGTCAATGTAGGTGTACGTGAATAGTGCTACCTTGCCCTCTGCATCCTTGATTACTAGTAGCACTGTGAATACGTTGGCACCAGTGTATGTCCTCACCGTTAGTGCATCGTAGTTGAGCGGCACGTAGATCGATACTGGCTGGCCGCGCTTGACTGTTGTCGTCTCTACGAATGCTGTGCCATTGAATACCCTAACCTCTAGCTGCTGCTCAACGAACTGTACTGACTGTTCTGGTGTCGGTAGTAGGCCTGGTACGCCAATGCCAATTGTTACTTCTACGTCCTTAGCAGTACCAGCCTCTATTGCTGGGTCGTGGTAGATTATTTTGACCCTGCTGCCTACTGGTGCTACTATGTATGGCTGGCCGGCTGTTGCCAGTGGTACGCTGCAGTAGATCAGTACGTTCTCTGCAGCGAACTTTGGTACTGGTATGACTACATTGCTGCCTGGCAGTGTTAGGTTCTCATAGCCGATGTAGCTTAGTGTCTCGAGACCGCCGTATGTTAGTGGCTGCTCAGTATTGTTGTAGAGCAGCCTTAGTGTTAGGTTGCCTACCAGCCGTATACCACCAGCCTGCACGTACTTTAGCAGCGATACGTCGTTGACGATGATGTCTATTATATCGCCAGTTGCTGATGGACAACTGCCTATTGTACAGCCACAGTTGTAGATGTTGTCTGGGTTCGGCTTACCAGTTACAGCATTGATTACAGTGACGCCGCCCTCAATGTCTACTGGTTTGATCCATACGCTGGTGGAGCCGCCAGTGTAGCTGCCACATATTGCTGCCTGGCATGCTGTCTGGTCATCATAGTAGATGAACGCTATCTTCTTGCCAATTACGCTTGTTAGGTCTACGTTGTAGCCAAGCCTCTGGAAGCCTGCCAGCAGGTCACCTAGCGTTATGACAGTGCTGAACGTGCCGGTGTTGGCGCCAGTCTCTGTTAGGTAGCCGCTGCCAACTAGCTGCTCTAGTATTAGTGGTGGCGCGTTGAGGCCCTCAATTGTTACTGCTATCTTGCTGTACGGTATGTTGTCTACCACATCGTAGAGTCTGTTCCTGTCAGGGTCGTAGACTGTTATGTTGAGCTCAATGCCCTCATAGGCTGGTACTACATCGTTGGTTACCTTCTGCCAAACCTTGTTCCATGGTGCTAGCTGTTCTAGCCCTGCTGGGAACTTGTAGTAGACCTCCACACTGCCCTTGACCGGCTGCTCTACTATCGTATCTGTTATTAGTACCTTGTTACAGTCACACTCGCTGAATATCATTAAGCCGTTGACACCATATGTTGATAGGTTCTGCTTTAATAGCTGCTCGGCGTAGTTCAGTGTGTTCTCGTCGAATGGTGTTCTGTCCACGTAGGTTACTGTTAGCTCTGCACAGTAGAGGTCTACGCATGGACCTGCTAGCCTGGAGTCGATGGTGATGCTGCCTACGAACACGCCAGTGTTGGTGCCGGTCTCTTTCAGGTAGACTGTGTACTCCTCAGTTGTCCTTGTTAGTGGGCAGTAGAAGCTTAGTGTTGCCTTGATAGCCTCGTTGATTGTGCTGTCAAGGTTAGCATCTGGGTCCTCGACTGTTATCACTAGCTCGTCGCCATAGTGTACTACGTGTGTGTTTAGCTGTAGCTTGGCTGTGTAGGTTGCGAATGTTATCTTCTGTACTGCGAAGCCTACTGCCGGGCTTGTGTACTTAATCTCTAGTGTTGCACCCTGCAGCCATAGTGATGGACAGCCTGCTATTGTTATATCAGGTGTGCCGTCAAGGTCTACGTCGATCTCTGAGTAGATGCTTAGGGTGCCGGTGAATACACCAGTGTTGAAGCCAGTCTCTACCAGGTCGCTTACCTCGATGTAGCATGTGCCATAGTCTACCCAGTGGCCAGTGGCGTTTATGGCGTATAGGTCGATGCTTAGGCTGCCAGTGCCGCTGCCGAATACTACTGTCTGGCCGTCAACTACCTTGTAGAGTGTTAGCTCTATCTCTGCTGGTGTTATCACGTCAACACTACAGCAGTCCTCGTTGTGCCCATCGTCGTAGATTGTTATGTGTACTGTCTGGGCTGATACATCAGACCAGGTGTCAACCTCCCAGGCTGCACATGCTGGACAGCTACCAAGGCCTATCCTTGGTGGGTTGTTGCTGCTTACGATCCTGAATGATATTGGTAGGGTGTCACGGTCAACCTGTATGGTTACGTTCTGTAGTGTTACCTCTGCCTGCTTGTTGACTATTGTTAGGTTCGGGTTGAACCTGTCACTGTATACTATCACTATCTTTGTTAGCTGGTGGCCAGCTGCTGAAGCTGCAGCGTTTGTAGCCTGCCAGTCGATCTTTGATAGATCTATGCTAGCTTCAACTACGCCAGGCGCTACCTTGATGAAGTAGATGGTGAATTGCTCGCGTACTGTTAGGTCGTAGAGGTTGCCCTCCTCGTCAGCCATGTACATTGAGAAGTTCAGTGCTGGTACAGTCGTTATCTGGTCGTTGTAGTAGTAGTAGGCAACAACGTTGGTTAGCGAGTCGCCAGCATTGAGTGTTGCTATTGCTACTATCTCCTGGTTTGGCAGGTTGAGATCCTCATCTATTATCTGCAGTGTTAGCTTTAGTGGTGGACAGCACTGTATGATGTTCCTTAGCGTTAGCTGCTCCTCCTTGACGCTGAATTCTGCTGCGTAGTAGGTTACTGTGAAGCTGCCACCTCTGAAGCATATCACTTTTGCTGATGGATCGTCTACACGTACCTCTGTGAAGTTGTAGTCTATCACGTTGTCGGTCTCACTGATGACACCGAAGCTGTATAGGTCGAACATGTTTGTTGTTGCTGTGAATACGCCAGTGTTAGCACCAGTCTCTTGTAGCTGTAGCTGCATTACTGGTACGCCATTCACTAGTATGTCGAATGTGAATGGTGTTGCCTCTGCAGCGGTTGTGTCTAGGTTGGTGTCAGCGTCATATACTGTTATGGTTACCTCTGGGTTGTTGAAGCCAGCACTGTCTATTTCTATCTTAGCTATGCTGACGAATATTACTGCATCTACCTCGGCTGTCTCTCCGAAGCCCTGTATCTCGGCCTTTAGCTTTAGCATGTCGCCCATCATTGTTGGGTTGGCGAAGTCTATACCCTCAATGTACCATGGGTTGACTGCGCTGCTTAGATTTAGTAGGAAGCTCTTGATCTTTTCTGCCTCGGTGGCGTTGGCTGGTACTAGTGTGTACTCGTCACTAGCCGTGAATACTACGTCCTGTGTTAATAGTGGTGTTGTCTCACCTACAAGCCTAGCGTAGAGTGTTACAGTGTAGTTGTTGCCGGGCGTGAATACTGGCTGGTCGGCCTTTATCCTCCACTCGCCAAGGGCGTTGTATAGTGCTGTTATGTTGTTTACGCCGTCATCGCCTAGCCTTGGTAGCCAGTACTTGCCTTCGTGTAGGCGGCCGTAGATCTCTAGGGTGTAGGTTGCTAGTGGTTGCTGGTACACTAGGGTTATCTTGGCACCCTTGTACTCTATGACTATTGTCTGGTTGGTAGCGGTGATTGTACCGTTGAGGTAACCCATGTCGACGAAGCTGTCAGTTGCGTTGTCATAGTAGTAGTACCTTACCTTGATGAGGCCGCCAACCTGCTCGACTACTAGCTTACCCACGTAGTCGCCGTAGATCCCGTAGAAGCCTACGTTTACAGTGTTAAGTACACCGTTGACTGTTATGTTGGCTGTGATGTTCTCCCAGTTGTAGGTTAGGCCGTCGTCGTCATGTATTAGGAACGTTATCTCGCTGCCGATTGTAACCACTGCATAGGTGTTGTTAATCACACTTACACAGTTGGTGCAGTTTATTATCTCAGCGTATACCGTCTGTGCCTTTGCTACTGGTAGCATTGGAGCTATGACTGGGAGTGTTATGAGGAGTATTGTGAGTATGTTTAGGGCTAGCCTACTCATGCCGAGCTACACCTCTTTCTGGGCTTTACCTTTCCGGCCGGTGGTGTTAGCGGGTTGGTGGGGGTTTAAGGCGGGTGTGCCTACTCTTGCATGCAGTGTTGTGTAAAATGGGTGTTGGAGCGGGAACCTCTTATCATGGACCGGGTCTGAGTAGTGTATGGGCGTGACGGTTGAGCGGCTAGGGTGGGTTGTGAGTGCCGAAGGGGTCTAGGAGGCTTATACCAGTGAGTGAACGGCTTGTTGAAGAGCTTACACCTATTGCTAGGAGAGCTGGTATGAGTGTTCCAGAGCTAGTTGAGACTATTCTGAGCCAGGCTGTCCGTATCCTCCGGAGCCGCGATGATGTTGCCTCGGTGCTATCTGATAGCGCCGTACTTGCAGACGTGGCACGGCTGGGTATGGCTCCGGTGCCATTGGAGGCTCTTGCTCGAGTCCTGGAGAGGGCAGAGGATGATGCAGTAGAGGAGTTCACCTCTAGCGTTGCGAGACTTGCCAGCCTTGTTGCTGCATCTACCCGCGCTAGGGGCCTCGACGATAATTTCGCTTTGGCGATGGTTCTGAGGGCTCTGCTGCCAGGCATGGCTGTGGACATAGTTGACGAGGGTAAATCGGGAAAAATTGTTGTTGCATCGCCTGTACTATCTGGGAGTCGTATAAGGAGGTTTGTACATGCCATTGTCTCTGGCGTAGTAGAGGGTTTCGGCCTAGCCGTCAATGGTGGTGATGAGTCTCCAGGCCTCGTGGTTGTAAGGTTTAAGGCGGCTGGTTAGCCTTGCCCCGGCGTAAAAGCATTATGCTCGACGAGGAGCATGCAAGGATTCTCCAGGAGCTAGCCACCCGCTACGGCGTCACCATATCAGGATACGTTAGGAGCCTCGTGGAGGCGGCTGCAGAGGCTGAGGAAAGGGGGTTCCACGCACCCAGCCTCATAAGGCGTGCATTGTTATTCGAGGCTCTCGCCCGACTTGGCGCCGTACCGGTGCCCCGCACCCTCCTCGGGGCCGGAACCAGGGAGGCTAGGGTTGAGGGCGAGCGCCTGGGAGCCGCGCTAAGGGAGCTTGGGCTTGACGTTTCAGAGCTGATATCCCTCATAACCGACCGTCTAGGCTTAGGCATCGTTGATTATAACCGCGTCCTCATCTTCCGCGGTAGCAAAGACCCCCTAGTAGGCTACGTCGTGGGGCTCGCCTCGGGCTATGGACTTCGGGTTGTCGAGAGGGAGAAGGTTATCGTGATAGAGCTAGGCCACGAATAGCCCACTGGGACGCCTCCAGCCAATAGTTACGACTTAGTCCCCATCCCAGCCGTGCCTGGAAGAGGCCCCCTTACTGGGTGTAATAGAGGCTTGCAGCTGAAGGGTGTTGGAGGCGTAGTATCAGCGCTTATAGTCGCGCTCATATCTACGCTCTCGCTTACGCTAATAGCTGCATACGTGGTCTCCGCTACCAAGACTACCGTGAGAGCTGCCGTGCACGCCGCCGCTGCAGCAGTACCGCCACGCATGGAGCTAGTTCCCCTCTCAGATGAATGCATCAACAATGTGCTCCCAGTAAGGCTTACCATAAAACCCATAGCTATGGGCCACAAGGCCTCTGAGGTCATAGCCTACAGCGTAGCAAGCCGCAGGCCTATCGCTAGGGCCCCCGTAGTGAATAATACCGCCCTGCTGGAGCTGCCATGCAATGAGCCGGTCGTAATACTTGTCCGTGGGGAGTCTCTTTGGCTTTACAGTTACGAGATTGACCCGACCAAAGCAGGGCTCTGTCTTAGCGGCAGGATCGTACGCGCCACCGAACTCTTGGAGCCACAACTCTGCCTAAACCTCACATCCATATATTCAAACATGACAAATTGTAGTTGGTACCTGGACCCAGTGGTCTACAATATAACGAGTGATCCAGAAGCCTACCGGGGCTACATACCCGGGGGGAAGCTCAACACTCTACTAGCTGCAGCATACTACGACGCCTACAACAGCGGCACAATAGACGGAGACGAGTACAACATATGCGCCAGCGGCCTCATATACAATAACCCTACAGGCTGGGCAACACCAAAGCCCCTCACAATGCTGGAGCGCCTCGGAGTAAACACTACACCCCTCACCAACGCTTGCAACAGATACTGGTGGTTCAAATACTATCTCGTAGACGATATAGTGTACATCCCAGGCCTAGGAGCCGTGGTGACAATATACTATACTCTCAAGTCCAAGCTGCTCGCATGGCTAGTATTCCCCAACGGCACATGGATAGAGCTAGGCCAAGCAGAGAAATACAGTATCCTCAAAGTAAATACGACAATTGACGATGTAACACTATCAATACACTACGCCTACAATAATATGGAGGATCGAAGCCTCCCCTACCGCCTCCTAGTTTTACGAGCACGACTACTCAACGGTATAGTGCTATACTATGAGAGAAACGACAGAGTATTTGTACAGTTCAACATTACTGCGCCACCAGACAAAATCCTAGTAGTAATGGGGTACACCCAGAACCCATACCTCACTGATGCAGGCATCGCCAACATACGCACAGACCCCCCACTACCGGTAGTAGCTACAAGCATAGCACTCATAGGCGACGACAATACATACTTTGTGGACTACAGCATTGGCGTAGTGCTTCAAGGCTATATCTACAAGCCATGTAGTAGCTAGTCCCAGCAGCCCCTTCCTCGAACCGGACCTACAATCCTCAGAAGCTACTTTACCTCCAGGCCTCGGCGACACAATGCCTTATGGTGCCCTGGCTAGGACTGGCTCTACTCTTTTTACCAGACCCCACCATGCTGAGTTGCCTCTCGAATCCGTTATAGACCGTGAGCCATTACGTAGCTTGGGGAGCGGATAAGCCCTACCCCATGTACGCCGACTATGCTTCTGGGTTTTGCAAGCAGCGGCGCCCTCCGTAGCCCCCGGCTGGGCGGCTTGTCGGAAACGCTTACTATGGCTGGAAAAATAGCTTGTAGCCACCACACGGATCTCAGGATAGTAAACAGCGCCTTGTTCATCAAAGTAGACTGGCGCGTGTAGCGCCGGGAAGACAACCCGCGTAACCTCAACTGCTTGCAACCCCTGGTTGACGATCACGACGCGTGCAAGGCCACGGCACTGCTCGGTTACGGGCTCCATGAGCGGTTGCGCACGAACATACCTTGCAAGTAGTCCACGGTTGGGCGGTCCATATAGCGCATACTTTCCCCTGCCTGTCGACGGGAACGCATCAACTACTCTTGCAGGATCCTCCTCGGAGCCCGCGACAACAACGACGTCGAAGTCTATGTGGACCCAAAAGTTGGTAGAAGCACCCTTGTCGACTACTATCGGCTCCTCAAACCTGACCATAACATAGCTGGTTACATGTTCCGGATAATAAACCGGTGGCTGCGGATACACGTGAAGACCCTCACATGGTACTAGCTTTTGGACGGCACCGCTAGGCCTACGATACCTACAGATGCCCCTGGACAGCTCTTCAACAACTAGTTGCTGGCCGCAAAAGCTATGGATGCCCGGGCCAAGCAATCCCCAACCCAACAGTAAGTCCCCGGAGAATAAATGCGAGCTAGCCACCGGGAAAAAGGAGGATACACGATTGTCACGGAATCTCCATGCCTACTCGGCAGCTATGAGGGTGACGGTCCTCATTATACTCGGTATACTCCTAATCATAGTAACAGCCTTGTCTATCTTTTTGAGATTATCAGCTACGATTTTTACCGCAACATCGTACTCACCATAGACTACATAGGCCTCGACCTCAACGCCAACCTGCCTCGCTATATCCTTGATCTTCTCTACAACCTCGTACTCCTTACCGATCTCGGTTACACAAAGCACAAAGGCTACAACCCTTCCCTCCCCAACAGCCACGACATACGCACCCCATGCACTGCATAGGGCTGCTCATGTGGCTTGCTCAGTCAACTCTCTATACGTTCTCGCTAGAGGTTTTTAGTGTTATCCTTCACACGCTGAAAAGCCAGGTTACGCCCACGAAACCGGGCCCCGCATATCGGTACAGGACGCGTGGAACCGAATGCTGAAAAACCCTTTTTGCAGTCCCAGGCTTTGTGGGACAAGCCTTGCCCTCCGTTAACGACTGCCTTGACATAGTCGAGAAGCTCTACAAGGACGGCGTACCGGTCAAAGAGATTGCTAAGAGGTGCAACAATAGCATGAGCACTGTGTACAAGGCGCTAGAAAAGCTTGAAGCCATGGGCAGAATTAAAAGGAGGAAGGGTAGGTACCGGCAACATAGGAGGCTGACAGAGGAGGAGCTAGCACCAATACGCGAGCTATATCTCAAGGGCGCAACGGTCTATGAGATAGCTAGGCAGCTAGGCCGCCCGGAGTCAACGATATACTATGCACTGAAAAAGCTTGGACTCAAGTAAGCCCTTTAAAGACCCTTTTAACGACAATTACTTGCTTATGCTCTGTTTCACGGTAAGCCTCAACAATGACGTCGCCCTCCGATAGTAAACCCTCTTCGCTCAACACATCCTCGAGCTTAGCTAGGCCCTCCTCGTAACCTCCAGCCTCCACTATGCGGACATCAAGTCCCCACAGCACGGCTAGCCTACGTGCTCTCTGGGGGCTGCCTGTACCGATTACAACAGGCACCATCGGACGAGAAGCCGCTATCCATGGGGGTAGGCTGCCGGTTATACTATAGACGAGAATAAGAGCGGCCGAAAGCTTCTCCGCAGTCTCGACAATGCTTGCAGCGTATGCCCATCTCTTATCCTTGGGGGTATAACGTTCAATGTGTAGTACCTGTTCAGCTCGAGTAATAATCTTCCTTAACCAGCGGATAGCTTCAATTGGGTAGCGTCCAATAGCTGTCTCGCCGGTAAGCATAAGGCCATCCACACCTTGCCGCACCGCAACATACACGTCTGTAACCTCAGCCCTGGTTGGGACAGGGTTTTCGATCATCGATTCTAGAAGCTGTGTAGCGACTATGACGGGTTTACCTACACTTCTAGCTGCAGCTACGATACGCTCCTGGAGTACTGGAACCTCCTCAAGACCATACGTCATCCCTAGGTCTCCGCGCGCGACAACTACGAGATCTGCTGCACGAATGATGTCTTGTAGGTTCTCTACTGCCGACTTATTCTCTATCTTTACGGCTATACCCGCGTCACCGCCCTCCCGCAGAACGATGAGACGAAGCGCGTCAACGTCGTCACGAGTGCGAACATGGCTAAGAGCTATGTAGTCAAAGCCATTGTCAAGGGCGAACTTTACATGCTCGACATCCCGCTGGGAGAGTGTTGGGAGGCCCGGATCCTTACCTCTTATAGCTATAGCCTTTCTGGACGTTATAGTCGCTGGTGTTAATGCCTCAACAATAGCACTATATCCGGATACCTCGAGAACCCTAAGCCTAACCCTACCGTCATCCATGACTATTAAGTCGCCTTCATCGAGAACCTCGTAGACCCTCCTTACGGGCAGCGGTATGATCTTCGTATCTCCGCCTTCGCTCTCCTCAACACATCTAAACTCAGCCCTGTCTCCCGCGTTAAGCTTAATCGGATTCTTCACCCTTCCAAGCCTGATTGAAGGACCCACCAAGTCACCTATAAGGGCTAGCGGCCTCCCAGTCTTGCGTTCAGCCTCTCTAACATACTCAGCCCATTCACGCCAAAGACTCGGCTCACCATGGGCGAAGTTTATGCGGAAGCCGCTAACACCAAGCTCTGCAAGCCTGAGTATGACCTCGGGAGAGCCGGATGAAGGGCCTATAGAGGCTATAATCTTTACCCTCAAGTGTTGCATGACACTCAATCCGTGAAGATTTACAGTCGGGTTAGAACTTATAAACATGGGGTGCTAGATGGGGCTAGAGTTCGCGAGCCATGAGGTATGCGTCTTCGCCGTCAAGATAGTACATGTGTAGCACCTTCACCTTCTTAAAACCAAGCTTCTCGTAGAGCCTTATAGCCGGGTTATTCGAGACCCTAACCTCGAGGTAGACCTCTTTACAGCCATACCTTGTCTTCAAAGCCTCCATAGCAGCCTCCATAAGGGCCCTGCCTATACCACGTCTACGATACCCCTCAAGCACAGCTATCGAGACGATATGGCCCTTCTTGACTATGAGCCCTTTAGCAACAAACGGAGGCCCATACTCCACACGGGTCATGACGTAGCCTACAACCTCTCCGTCAACCTCTGCTACGAAGAACGCTTCGCCCCACTTCTCGAGATGCTCGCGCCAAAACCACTCGGGGTAATGTTCTGGCAATGTAACCTTGTTTATCATTATAACCTTCGGCAGATCCTCAGGTCTGGCACGTCTAACAATAAACCCTAAGCCCTGCCGCTTACTCGTAACCTCAGTCTCAGCCTCCAAGGGTAGCTGCGCCCCCCGGCATACCGAGGACTCATGGGTGGCTCTAGGAGGAGCCCCATATGCTTACTGGGATTCCGGGTAGAGGGGCTAAAGGGTTTCCACATGGTATCTCTGCAGCACACGCCAATAAAACAAAACTATGGTTAGAGAGGACACGACATACAGCCCACTATAGTGATAAAAAGCTAGCCTTGCTGCTTGCCGCGCTTCCGCACCCTAACTATGGACTGTGCAAATATCTTCTTGAAGGCCTCTGTCGATACTATGGGCCTGCCCTCACCGTCAGCTATGGATTGTAGTGCTGGCGGGTTTTCGAGATACTCCTTGCCCAGTCTCTCCGCTAGACGGTCCTCAAAGCTTGGCACCAGCGGGTTCTGGTAGAACACGCCTATGGGTATCCGGTCACCCCACTCCATCGCTTTGAGGAATGCCCTTGCCTTCTTCTCAGCCTCCTCCTCGGGACTTCTAACCACTGGATCCCAGGACGGGTCATCCTCAAGCTTGTATAGTGCCTTGCGATAGAACTGTACCGTGTAAACATCGTTGTAGGTTACACATGGCTGTAGCACATCGATAAACGCTGCTCCGCGATGCCTTATAGCCTTCTTAATCATCTCCTTCAAATGCTGTATATCCATGGCATAGGATCGTGCTACAAATGTATAGCCTGCAGCTAGTGCTAGCGCTATTGGGTTAAGCATGTCCTGTATGTTCGGCTTTAGCAACGCCTTGGTCTTAATACCGCGCGGCAGTGTCGGTGATGCCTGACCCTTAGTAAGGCCATAGACCTGGTTGTTATGCATTATGACGGTTATATCTATGTTCCTTCTACCCAGGGCTACAAAGTGGCCAGCACCAATACCGATGAGGTCACCGTCGCCACCGTGCACTATTACTGTTAGCTTTGGGTTTGCAAGCTTTATACCAGTAGCGAATGGTATTGCTCTACCATGAAGCGTGTGAAACCCATTAGCATTTATATAGTGTGGCGTCTTGCCAGAGCATCCAATACCAGATACTATCACGGTCTTCCTCGGGTCAAGCTCTAGCTCCGCCAGGGCTTGTGTTAGCGCTGTAACTATACCATAATTGCCGCAGCCTGGGCACCAGTCTATCCAGAGGCTAGTCCGGTACTCCTCTGGCCTACGCGCCATACTTCAACACCACCCTCTCACTCTTCCCACTAACAACATCCCTTACAGCCTGGACAAGCTCGTGAACATAGATCGGGCGACCGGTAAACTTGACTATACGCTTGCGAATAACATGCCCAGTATTCATAGCTATAACTTTGCCTGCGAGGCCATGGTAGCTGTGCTCAACTAGGATCGCGTTGTCGGCGCCTATGCTGCTAAGCAGCTTCGACACATACCTTGACGGAAATGGCTGGAAGTACCTTATGTGCAGGTAGGACACCCGTAGCCCTTCCCGCCGCAGAATATCCACGGTCTCCATAGCAGTGCCCTTAACTGAGCCCCAGCCGACAAGCAGGTAGTCAGCATCCTCGCCACCGTAGAGTATTGCTCTCTCACCATCCTCCGGTATCTCCCTATCCATCAGCTCGAGCCTGGCATTACGTCTAGTCTCCATCGCTATCCTTAGCTCGGGATCCTCAGTTATGTGGCCCTCCTCGTTGTGTTCGTCGCTAGTATACCACATTACTGCACCACCGAAGGGCACCCTTGTCGAGATTAGGCCCTCACTAAGGTTGAACCTCTTGTACCCATTACCTTCCCAGCAGAACACAAGCTTTCCACGGTCTATACGCAGCTTTTCTATCTGTGGCACAGGTACTACCGCAACATTGTTTGCTATGAACTTGTCGAGAAGGTGTATGACCGGCACCTGGTACTTCTCGGCTAGGTTGAATGCTTTCAACGTGTCATAGAATGCTTCAAGGTGATCGCCGGACGCTATTACGATCCTTGGAAACTCGCCGTGCCCAGCGAATAGGGCATCCATGAGATCGCTCTGCGAGCCTCTGGTAGGCATACCCGTCGACGGACCGCCACGCTGGTAGAACGTAATCACTACAGGTGCCTCGCACATGCCGGCACAAGAGAGCCCCTCGGCCATAAGGTCAAAACCGGGTCCGCTAGTAGCTGTTGAGGCTCTTACACCGGTTAGTGCTGCACCAATAGCTGCTGCTATTGCCGCTATCTCATCCTCGGTCTGGAATACCACTATTGTTCCGAGCTTCTTTGACCCGTCGTCCAGCACCTCATAGTTCTCGAGGAAGAAGCTCTCATCCTGAGCAGGAGTTATTGGGTAGTAGGACTGAAAACGTACGCCACTAACAACCTTTGCCATTGCTACTATTTCGTTACCGCTAACTATCAGCAGCTCGTCATAGGGTAGCCTGCTCTCCTCGAGCTCAAATATCCTGCCAACGAGGGCCTCAACTACCTCCTTAGCCCTCGAGACTATGTACATGTTAGGCTCGACTATGTGCTCTCTTCCCCGAAACCTCTTCATAAAGCCTTCACGAATAGCTTCAAGGTCAAGACCGGTTAGCGCAGCTACAGCACCCGCAAGTATGGAGTTTGTAAACCTCTGCAGCATTCTTCTCGGCACGCCAAACTTCTCTGCAAGCTCGCCCGTAAGCTGCCTATAGTCTATGCCCACTGTCTTTACACCACGGTTCTCGAGGAGCTTAACTACATCGCCTACCGTGTGACCTACACCTAGACTGTCAAGGTATTTTATCAGCCTCTCCTTTCTAGCCGAGTCCATGGAGACTATGGTCTCTAGCTCCACGTTCTCAGTGTTCTTGTCGTAGATGAATACACCCCCTGCTTAACGTCCTCGAAATGCGTAAACACTGTTTCAGCATCGATAGCCGCTACAATATCTATCGGGTAGGTGAGAGCTCTGGGTATGTCCCGGGATGAAATCCTCATAATTATGTAACTATGCCTGCCAATAATGTTTGAGTGGTACTCCCTCTCAGAGAGAACACCGTAGCCCGCAACGGTAAACGCCGTTGTCAACACATATGCTGTAGTCTCTATGCCCAAGCCTTGAGGACCACCTATTAACAAGTTAACCTCGCTTAGAGGCAAGCCGAGCTACACCTTCATCGAAAGTTGGCCGTTACTTCCATGTACCAACGCAGCCAAACATCCCTTTAAACATATTGAAAACCGTTAGATACTAAGTGTTAAATAGTTGCAAAACCTCTGGCACCAAATAACAGCGATGTACCCTAAACCCCGTAAAACCACCGTGTAGGCCAATGCTTTAACGGCGGTGGTTGTGCCAGTAGAGCAAAGACTAGGGCTAAAACTCTCCACCGGCCTCGGTGATAGCGGCTACACATTCGTACCCTGCGCTGGCTGGGTTCCCAAGTCTCACCCTTGTGTAGAATTTGTCGGCACCCTCGACGAGGCTGAAGCAGCTATAGGACTGGCAATGAGCATTCTAGAGTGGCTCGACAAGAGGAATAGACACATAGCCATCATACTAAAGAAGGTTCAGCAACTACTCTTCCGTATAGGCTTCACCATTAATGGCCGCACCTGTCTAGGCCCCGAAGACCTCAAGTGGGTTGAAAGCCTGGTGGAGAAGCTCTCCCAGAACCTTGAGCCAACGTTCAAACTGAATGGGGGCCACCCAGCAGCTGCTGCCGTATCACTTGCAAGGGCTGTTACAAGGCGGGCTGAGAGAGCATTCTGGCGCTGTGTATGGGAGGTAGGGCTCCCGCAGGGCCAAGTGGAGCTTCCAGCCCGTCTCCTCAATAGGCTCAGCGATCTGCTCTACCTGCTCCAACACGAGATAAACAAGAACCACGGAATGGAAATAGATGAGGTTACCTGCTAGGGCCTCGGGGGCCGGCGTGCCGGTCAACGGCTGGCCTCCCCATACCCGCTACCATAGTGCTTCATCGGCCCCACTCCTCCCCCGGAGTTGGAGGCTGCGGGCAGCAGCTATAATAGCTGTTGTAGCCGGGTATGTAGGAGAGTGGCGGCCCCGTGAGGAGCGATGGGCGGACCTGAACACTTGGATGTAGACGCATTGTAGCGCCGAGGGCCCGTATATGCGGATAATAGCTGTACGCGGCCTTGATAGAGCAAGCTGGAAGAGTATCTTCAGGGATTGCGACGTTCTGCTGATTCTCGGCGATGTGGGCTCTGCGAGGGTTCTCGAAGAGGCTGCGGCTCTGTGTAAGGTTGTCGTAGGAGTAGCTGGGAGAAGCGATGACCATCATATTGCAAGAGTTATAGACTCGATTGGTTACCTCGTAGAGGGCCACCTGGCGTACATTGACGGGCTCTACTTTGGCGGTATCGGTGGGAGAGAGCCCGTAGCCAATATCTACTCGCTTTTAAGAGAGCTAGGGGAGGTTAAGCCCAGAAGCTTCATACTTGCAACCTACTACCCACCATACATGGTTATGGATTATTCTACGCTGCCGGGAGCAAGGAGGGGACTCCTTGAGCTCCACAAGCTCTACCAGTACAAGCCCCTAGCGGTGGTTATTGGGGAATGCATGTGTCCCGGCACATTCTACATTGACGGAATACTGCATGTTTGCCCCGGCTCTCTGGCTACAAGGCCAAGCTGCTACAGCGTTATAGAGGCTAGCAGCGGCATAGTAACCGCAAGGGTTGCTTGTGAGGTGTAGAGGGGTTTGCAGCCCGGGCTCGGCGTAGGTGACCTCTTCAGGCTGGCACTGGCATCGGGAAGGGAGGATGTTAGGAGGCAGCTCATCGAAACAGTGCTGGAGTCGCTTGACGAGGCCTTTGAAGCGATAGCTCAGAGGGTAGGAGGCGACGCTGTGCCTGACACTGTCATCGCTCGGACAGCCGTGGAGCCCGTGCTAGCAGCGATAGCCTATTCCAGGGTTAAAGGTGCACGCAGGATCAGGGTTATTGCGTCCTCTGAGCCCGTAGAGGGGTGGGGGCCTCTTAACACACTCCTCGAAGTCCTTGCCGCGGAGAGGATTGTAGATGTATACCGTGTACCCCTACAGCCGAGTACAAGGCTACACGTTAAGGAGGTTGTAAGGAGAGTAGCGAGAATTACACGCGGCTTCTCGGCACGCGTAGTCGATGTAACCGATGCGCCAGCATATGCTGTTGCAGGCCTATACTCTGCCGGCGTCCGCGTACTAACCGTTCTAGTTGATGCGGGGTACGCAGCATTGTTCCAGAAGTTTAGCTTCACATTATAGCCAATATCCCGATGAGCTAGAGTAGCAGGGTTATGAGTAGCCCTGGAACCATAAGGACTGCTTGCAGTAGCGTTGCCCCCCCAACCTTTGCTAGTACCTCTCGGCTCTTCCAGCCAGCTATGTAGACGTAGACGGGCTTGTTTAAGACACCCATGACAACGGCTATGAGGACCAGTGCCGGGAGTAGTGCCGGATCAATACCATCTACGGAGAAGAGCGCAATTATTGTCGCCCCGCTTGAAACGAAGCCGCCAGCAGCAGCTACCGATATTAAGCCGAGGATACCAGTTCTGCGGACAACATTGGCCGTAAAGGCTATAGCTACATAGAGAAGCGTCATTCTAGCTGCAGTGCTTAAACGCAGCGGGTTCTCTATGCGTAGAGACTCGATCCCCGCTATGCGCTGGGGCGCCCTGCGCCAGGAAAGTACTGCAGGCAATAGTGCTAGGGCTGTAGAAGCTAGAAGAGGGACTAGTATTACGACCTCATAATCTACATAACCCGACACATAGGTCATCACTGCTGCTATAACCGTGTTCCTTAGTATCATAGCTGTATTCGACAATACTGTAACATCAAATGCTAGCAGCCTCCGAAGCGTTTGATCAAGTATTGAAAGCAAGCCTACAAGGGTAGCCTCACTGTTAGCTAGGCCACCAAAGAAGGCTGTATACGCTATCCCTTCGCCACCCTTAAGCCGAGCCATAACATAGCCCAGATAGGACGTCGCCAGTACCAGTGCGAAGAAGAGGTAGAGGCTGCGAAGACTAACACCATAGAATGACGCTGGGAGCCCGAGGAAGAATGGACCAACAACTATCAGTATAACACCAAGCTCCAATGCCCAGAGGAATTCCTCGTACCTTATGCGGCCCACTATACGCTCCGCCGGCAGCTTTATAGCCAGCATGAATGTTGAGAGGACGGCTACGCTCACAGCTACTAGTATAAGACCTAGACCTGCTAGGAGACCTATGCCGAAGTCTACTAACAATACGATTATCGTGGTTATACCAGTAGACCTCATTACTAGGAGCCTATGTGTAGCAAAGACGGCAACAATAATGCCAAATACGCCTAGTAGAACAGCTGTCTGTGCCGAATCTATGTAGCCACCACTCCATAGTATCCCAAGTATTGAGCCGAAAACCGCTACAAGACTGAAGGTCCTAAGCCCAGGAACCTCCTTAATAACTATCTCCTCAACATCCGTCCTCCTCCTACTCCTTAACGCTACAGTCCTAGCCTTCTCACGCTCAATACCAACCAGCATACCCGCGAAAAGTGCAACAACTATACGCGCAAGCAGCCCCACCTGCTCGTTCCAAGCCACGCTCGGTATTGCAGCCTCACCAGCCAAGGCAGGACGCCTCGCCGAGAAGTTAGCCAACAATTTAGTCTTCTCTAGCACTAGCTAGCTGAGGATATGGAGTTATATGTGTGTGGCGGAGAGGCAACTAGAGGCGTAGCTAGGTCGTCCAGGAGTATAGAGTGAAGCTTGGAAGAAGTCTTGGTGGCCCTAGCACATCTTTAAACTATCTTTCTTCGAACCTTTATCTCTATAACTGGTACGAGTCTCCTACCACGCTCAACACTATCGATCTTAACATCTACAAGCTCTATACCATCTTGAAGCCTATTTGCTAATGCATTATACACATCAACCGCCTTGCTCACATTGTTGCCCTGACCCTTAATGATTACTTCATCATAGCCCTCGTTGAACAAAAGTATCGCTGCGAGAACGTAGTCTGTGACAGGCTTCTTACCAATAACGACAACATTCTCCTCCACAGCCAAGCCCTACACCTCCCCCTTCCGCGCTGCCTATCTCGCATAAAGTGCTTTAAAACATACGCTTCAAGCAACACCTAACAAAACCTTCTAGGCCAGCCCCAGAGTTCTAAGCAGCTCCCCGAAACACCGTCTAGCGCTGGATACGAGTTCGACTAGACCCTCTATCTGGGAGAAACTACAGAGTGCTGGGGGAAGAGCTGCTGGATCCACACTGCTAGCCCACCTACAGTACTTTAGCAATATCTCTCTACCCCTTGCCTCACCGAAAACCGCGTCATCCCTGCACCGCGTGTAGAAGAGAATTCTGCCGCCATAGGCTATGTAGCGTACCCCGATGCTACGCAGCTTCTTGACATCTATCTTTGTACGGAGGGAAGCCTTAACCTCTATTGAGGCGGAGGAGGCATAGTCCCTGAGGAGCTTCTCGAGGAAGGGTGCCTCAGAAGCCCTAGCACGTATGACGACGCGGCGTGTCTCCTCGTTGAAGTCCACAAGTTCTAGTGAGGGATGTGACATCTCCACAAGGCTTATCAGCTGTGGCAATGACTTTTGCGGCTTTAAACTCAGCGTCACGGTTAGGTACGTATAGAGCCTGGCCAAGACGCTGCCACCACTCCAGCAACCCTGCTAAGGGTCAGCCGGGGATAACATCCTCATAGCACTTGCTCGGGAGACGAGAGTTCATCACGCCCAGCCGTAAAGGTGTTGGGGGCTCTGAAACACGGACCCTCATCATGAGTTCAGGCGCGTGGCGGTCTTCATCGCCCATATGGTGTTATATCAGCGGGTTGCTCATCTGCATTTTCTGTATGAATGCTATAGCGTTGAGTACTAGATATGGCACTATCTCTCTCGGCACTTGCTGGTACCTAGGCGCTTGCCCCTCATAGTAACCGGTTAGCGGTACAACCTTCACCTCGTGAATCTCATGGAATGGTATTTGTTCTAGGAGCTTCTCGGGGTTCCTCACGAACTCTGCTACGCGGACTATGGCATGTATCAGTGTTCCATTCTCACTCTTAACGAGCACCAGGTATAGCCCATCCTGTTGTAACGGCGTGAACGATGACGAGAACTCCTCTGAAACAGCTATGCCCGCTGCATCCCTTACTAGGCCCCATCTAATCTCGCCAGTATCAACATCTATGAAGTAGAATACACGGTTATCAGCGCCAGGCTTGCCGAGGTCTCGTAGCTTGGATTCAACTATCTCTGGCGGCACACCTATAGCATCTGCAAGCTCTTCAACCGTAAACGCCATGCCTTCTAGCGTCTCTGCTATCAACTCTCCGACATCGCCTACCCAGGGTTTCTCGGGAACCTCTTCAACTACACTCCTGGCATACATGCTGGTTCTACTCTGGTTGAAAACGATCTTTATCCTGCCCTCACGTATACCTTGTATTAGCTCCCATGCAGCTTCGGGGTCAAAGTAATTTTGAAGCGTCTGCCTTGCAATCTCCTCAAAGGCCACGCCATCACTCCTTTTTATCTTCCTAGTTACGCCGAATACGAGCTGTATATTGTGTGCTTCCTCCGCAAAGTATGGTGACCGCGTAACTGCCTCCCTTAGCCTTTCTTCGAACTCTTCGCGTGTAAGGCTAACCAAGAATTTTAGCGGATTAAACGCTATTGAGTGAGAGGGTACCGCAAAGCCGTAGTGGTTAAGTTTCACGTATACATCGCTACTAGACCGGTAGGCCTCAAGCATTACCAAGTAGGCAAGAGTCCTTACCACACGCTCCGGTGCTAACACGACATAGACGTCCTCGTCTGCAAGCTTCTCAACGATTACCTTATTCCTCGCCGGGGCTGGGTAGCGGTACTTCCGCACCTCGCCTATGATACCGTTTAGTACTGCTGCAGCAGACTCAGTGAGCTTGACTGAAGATGGGATGTTGAGCTGACCACGATGCGTTTCTTGTATGACCTTCTCGAGCTCGGCTATGACGAGCCTCGATAGTTCTGGCCCCTTACCCTTCCAGAATGGTATAGCTGTTATAGACTGCTCTGTCTCAGCTACGACCACCTTTCCATTGTGCTCGTCTATTCCTATAACCTGCCAGTTCCTACCGCCAAGCCTTATAACGTGGCCTACACGTAGAACCTTTACAACAAAATCTGTGTCAAGCTCACCTACAACCCTGCCGTCAACTGTTCGGACGGTGTAGGCGCGCCGTTCACCTATAGTCGTGAAGAACTGTGAGAAGTTTTGCACCCACCAGCTATACTTGCTATCACCAGCGTCGAATCTCCATATCTTGTAGAACTGTGGGCCGCACGACACTTTCCCGTCGTTGTTAATCTTTATCATTTTTGCATTCTTGAGATAGTCTATGAGTTCGTCAAACTCACTCCTAGTTAGGCCCCGGAAGTAGTAGACCTTGGATAGTATATCGTACATGTCATTTACTGTATATTCGCCGGATAACGCCATGCCGAGTATAGCTCTAGCAACCATATCGAGAGGTTTAACTGGAAGCTCTGGCACCTCAACTTTACCCTTAGCTGCTAGTCTAGCCTCCGCTATTGCCTCGAGGAGTTCCAGCGGATCCGTAGCTAGGACTATCCCGCTTATCTTGCCAGCTATCGTGTGGCCGCTCCTGCCGAGCCTCTGTAGGAGGGAGGATACACTGCCAGCTGGACGGAAGAGTATGACCTTCCTAATACTACCTATGTCGATGCCTAGCTCTAGAGTCTTCGTTGCTATTATCATGTTTAGCTTTCCTTCCTTCGCCATCTTCTCTATGCGGCGCCTCTCCTCTCCATGTATTGAGGCATGGTGAACAACTACTCCTTCAACACCCATCCTCTCTATTTCGCCGTGAAGCTTCTCGGCAGCATGCTTAGAGTTCACGAACACAAGTGTTAAGGGCTCCATGTGCTTTACAAGCTTTTCTGCAGCTGCTCTCCAGAATTTAGTGCTCGGCGCCTCTACATAGTCCACAACTATCTCTATTGGCTTCCGCTTTTCGACCGAGACAACGGTTAATGGTCTGCGGGAGCTACCGGTAAATGCTCGTGCTGCTATCGTTGGCTCACCTATAGTAGCAGATATCATTATGAGCTGGAAGTCGCCAGCTATGCGGCGGAACCTTTCGAGTAGAACTGCTAGCTGTACGCCTCGTTTATTGGAAACTATCTCGTGGACCTCGTCAACTATAACCCAGCGGAGGTTGCGGTAATACTGCCGGAACTTTGGCGCCCAGTCAAGATCTATCTCTAGGCTCTCGGGCGTTGTGACTAGGATGTGTGGTGCATGACGTAGCCTCCGAGTGCGCTCCGAGTGCGGCACATCACCATGCTTTCGAGCCACTATGAAACCAAAGCGTGATGCCCACCAGCTTATGCGTTCATAGATGTCATTTATTAGTGCACGCAGCGGGGTGATGTAGAGGAGTGCTACAGGCTCAACCCTCTCCTCAAGCATCCTTGAGAGTATGGGTAGTAGTGCAGCCTCTGTTTTCCCGTAACCAGTGGGCGCTACAATGAATACATTATGACCCTCCAGTATTGGCTTAATCGCTTTCTCCTGGATCTCAGTCAGCTCTCTCCAGCCACGGAGCCGTATTAGCTCCCGTACCTTCTCGTGGAGTAGCGACATAGCACCCTCGAACTCTAGCCTGCTTTGCATATACACCCTCTCCTCGCTCATTACCCTTGCCTTCCGGGAGACTACCCTAACACCAGCAGGCTGCTCGGGCTGGTAGGTTGCCTCCTCAAAGTCTAGGATGCAGCCCTAGAGAGTGGTTGTGTTGCTGCGATAGGGTTTAATATAATTATGCGTCAAGCCCTACTACGGCGCTGAGCAATGGCGGTGAAGAAGTATACTTGTGTTGTATGCGGTAGGGTTTTCCCGGAGGGGCAAGGCATAATCATTAGGAGGGCTAACGTGGAATTAACCTTTCATAGTAAGTCGTGCCTGGCGAGGTTCTTTAGATTGTTCGTGGAGAGACTCGACGAGAGAGAGTTTAGGAGGGCAGCTATGGATGTTGTAAAGGAGTTCGAGGAGCTAAGAAAGGCTCGGGCTCCATCAAAGAAGATTTAACTGGCCGTCTTCTGCTCAGTTTGTGCAGCTATGTAGCGGAGAAGGGCATCTAGTTGTATCTCCCTAACCATCCGCCTGGCTTTCTCGCGCGCCTCCTCAACGTTGTTTGCTGAGACGTTTAGGAATATTGATGTGCCTTTTAGCTGGAATCTGTACCTCTTCTCGCCGAGGAGTTCATATTCTTCAACAAGTACTAGCTCGTAGTCCCCCATAGCTACACCCTTCTCCTGGAAGGGTTCTACGGCACGTGCGTCCGCAATATAGCGTTTTTCCCGCACTACTGCTGTCTTGGGGTTTGGTGTAACTGGGTTGGGCCGGGAGGACGTGGCCAGAGCTATAATCGAGGTCTTGAAAGAGGCTAGAGGCCCACTAACCTTTGACGAGATATTTGAGGGTGTTAGCTCGAGGCTTGCTGGGTCTGCCAGGAAGTTTGAGATAAGAGAAATTTTGAGCAGCCTCGTTAGAGAGAATATAGTTGTTAGGGAGCCAGACTATGAGAGAAAGCGCATGGTCTACAGGCTTAGGGAAGGCTAGCCAACAAGCAATAGAACTCGTTAGAAGGGCTATAAAACTACTAGCCCAGATCGAGGACGACTTACTAGCTATAGAGTCCAGCCTATTCTCCCGAAGACTTGAGAACGACTTGGCTGAGCTTGCGCGTGTACTGGAGATGCTTGTTGACGCTGGGTTTGATGCTGCTGTAGCATATGCTGAGAAGGCTAAGCTTCTCGCTAGGTACGCTGCAGCTGTTAGGAACCGTATGGAAGCGCTGCATAGCATGCGCGGCCTCTCAAGGGTTAGGGACGAGATCATGGGTCATATAGGTGAGATTAGGCTTTATCTTGATGGTGTTGAGAAGGGTCTTTCCAGCTCTCTAGCTCGTGGGCTGCACGGTTAAAGGCCGGCTTGAGCATTTTGTATGATTCCTTCACATCTTGTGATACCACTTTTACGCCTGCTATTATTGGCATGAAGTTTGTATCGCCGTTCCAGCGTGGAACAATGTGTATGTGTACATGCTTGTCTACACCGGCGCCTGCTACACGGCCAATGTTTATGCCTATGTTGAACCCGTGGGGCCGATATACCTCCCTTATGGCTTTTATGGATAGTTTGACTAGTCTTGCCATCTCTAGCAGTTCTTCGTCGGATAGGTCTTCTATGTTTGCCACATGCCTATAGGGTACTACCATTACGTGACCCGTGTTGTAGGGGTAGAGGTTCATTATTACGTAGCTATGTTTTCCACGGTATAGTATGAGGCTTTCATCGTCTGGTTTTCGTGGCGCTTCGCAGAAGATGCAGACCTGCTTCTCGGCTTCAACCGTCGATTTTATGTACTTGAATCTCCATGGGGCAAACAATACAGGCATTAGCGGCTCAGACAATTCTGCTGCACCCCTCCTCGGCTCTGCGGTTCAAAGCGTCTAGGCTGATACTAGTGCTAGTAGGGGTTTATCTCCGACTAGCAGGGCTATGAAGTAGGATGCCGCTAGTAGGGGGACCGCCGGCATGCCATATGTTGCCCATACCGTGTCCTCTTTGCGTATGCAGCCTCTCCTTATTGCCTCCCTAACCTCTCTTGCAACGTCCTCGGGGTTGTGGTATATGTTGAAAGTTATCTTGTAGCTACATAGTGATAGTGGATACCACCATTTCCGCTTGTTCTCCAGGAACTGCTTGGCTCGTATCGGCTGCGCGATTAGTAAGTAAGCTATCCTGTAGCGTAGAGGTATCTTTGCAAGCTTATCAGCATGTTTTACGATGTTTATGACTGCATTAGCTATCGCATAGAGGACCATTATGGCGACATAGTATATTGTTGCTAGGAGGAGCGGGGGTAGAAGCTCTATATTTCCCTCGGGAAGGGGAGATGCAGCTGCTATTATTGCTAGTGTGAAGACGTCACCCCAGCCGTGGAGCCCTAGTAGGGCTACAACAGCATATGATGACAGCAGCGCCAGATCTAATGCTATGTAAGCCCTAGCTGGTATTGGACCTACATAGTTTAGACTTGCAAGCATATACTCGGCTATGCGTACTAGTAGAGTTGCAGCTAGCCCTGCGTATACTATTTGCGGAGGCAGCTCGCGCTGCTTTATATCGTAGAGTGAGAGTATTGTTAGCACGACTAGAGCTGTTAAAGCAGCGTACACCTACTCCTCACCCTCCTAGGGGGCTCTTTGATGGCGAGTGATAGCTGTCTGGAAGCCGCCATTAATACCGTTTTGTCGAAGCTCGGTATTCATAGTAGCCGGCTTGGCGAAGTTACTGCCAGGCTTAGGCCGGTAAGGCTCCCCTACTCGAGCCGAGATGACAGACAGCTGAGACTCGTTATTACCAGTGCTTCGGCACACATAGAGGCTGGGGAGGGGACGTACAGCGTCATAGTATTTGAGCGCCAGGCTCTCCGCAGGATGCTATTCGTATGCGTTGCTAAGAGTATCAAGCTCGAAAGCGATGAGGAGCATGTACGCGACGAACTTAGCGGCCTCAAGCTACGTGTTAAAGTACCAGTTATAGTGCTTGACGATTGCATGATCAAGTTTCACTGGAAAAGATCGGTTGTAGAGCTAGATGAAGAAGCTATAGCAGCATGTAATAGTTGCATAGTGTGGAGGTGCTAGCTTAGCTCGCTAGTCCTCCGGGTCTGCTATGCCGTAGTCTGTTATCACGAACACTGCCTCGCCCTCTGGCAGATGCGGCGCGTCCACTATTCTTGCTATGCGCTTGTTACCCCTGCTCTTCCTAAGCTGCACCCTCACACCCGGCGCATGGTATAATACATGCCCACCTACAGCCTGGGTTGGATCGCCATAGAAGACGTCTGGCCTAGCCATAACCTGGTTCGTGATTACCACTGCTAGATCATAGACCTCTGCTAGCTTTGCAAGCTGGTGCAGGTGTCTGTTGAGCTTCTGCTGTCTAGCAGCAAGGTTCTCCCTGCCCGGGTATTCGGCTCTGAAGTGGCTAGTAACTGAGTCCACTATTACGAGCTTAATGTTCTCCTTGGGCACTATGTTAAACAGTTCGTCGACTATCGCCATCTGATGGTCACTATTTATGGCTCTTATGTAGAATATGTTCGACATAACCTCGTCGGGGTCTAGCCCCCATCTCTTCGCCATGTTTTCTAAGCGTTCCCACCGGAATGTTCCCTCAGTATCGATGTAGACAGCCTTAGCTACCCTGTCCTGCGTGCTTAGACCTCCCTTCTCAATGGGTAACTGCACGTTTACAGCTAGCTGGTGGCATATTTGTGTCTTTCCACTACCAAACTCGCCAAAGAACTCTGTTATTGTCTTGGTCTCTATTCCGCCGCCTAGTAGATCGTCAAGGTTTCTACTGCCAGTTGTTATCTTCCTGGTCTGCATACGCTCCTTCTTTACCTCGAGGGCTGTCTTGAATCTTATATCGAGAGCTTCACGTGCAGCCTTTATTATTCTCTGGGCAGCCGTTAGCGGTATGCCTGCTGCTGCGCTCAGCTCCTGTGGCGTCGCAACAGCTATAGCTTCTATGGTAGCATAGCCTGCTTCAATTAGCTTGTTAGCTGTAGCTGGACCTACGCCAGGAAGATCGGTTATCGACTTTATTTCTTGTTTAGCCATCCTACTATCCCGGGCATGAAGGTGTAGTAACACCTTTATATACTGCTCTTGACCCGGCCGAAACTATTCTCTTGACGGCCTTAGCTTAAAAGCACATGTCGACCCGCGAAACCCCTTAAATAATCCTCGCCGAGCTGTGATGTGCTGGGCTAATTGCTTGGCCTAGGTGTAGCGTTTTGAGAGTGCTACTAATACATGCTAAACGGTTCATCTACCGGACAAGGATGAAAGCTATACCTGAGGCAGAAGATATTAACGGCGTACAAGGAGAAGGCAGCTTCGAGAACGCCCTCGTCGTATTTACCACTGTTGAGAGCCGCGATACTAGCAACCCAAAGGAAGTCGTAGAGACTGCTGCCAAGGATATCGTTGAGATAGCCTCAAAGGTTGGAGCTAAGACGATAGTCGTGTACCCCTATGCCCATCTCTCACAAAAGCTTGCACCGCCTCATCAAGCCAAGAATATCTTAGCAATGCTCGAGTTGGAGATAAAGAAGCTGGCTAGCGACAAGTTTGAGGTTAGCAGGGCACCATTTGGCTGGTATAAGGAGTTTGAGCTGCACTGCCACGGTCACCCATTATCAGAGCTTTCAAGAAACTACGAGGCTAAGACCACGGCTAGGGTTGAGGTTAAGAAGAAGTACTACGTTCTAACCCCGGAGGGCGAAGTCTATAGTCCCGAAGAGTTCCTTGAGAAGGCTTCTCCAGAGTTTAGGGCTGTAATAGAGAAGGAGGCTCTCGGCAAGGAGATTGGCGGAGTTGAAAATCCAGTTAACAAGCTGTGCGCAAAATTCGGTTTTGAATGGGAGCCATTATCCGATTACGGACACATGCGCTACGAGCCACACGCTACACTAATGATAGAGGCTGTAGGCGAGTATGCATGGATACTTGCTAGAAGCCTCACAATCCCCGTGCTAAAGGTTAAGGGTACAAACATGTTCGACCTGGCAGAAAAGCCCGTCTATGAACATGCAGCACTCTTCGGCGACCGCCTCTATGAACTATGGGCTGATAAGAAACACCTCGTCATGAGATACGCGGCATGCCATCAACAGTTCTCTATGCTTAAAGACTATGTTCTCAGCTACCGGGACCTTCCGCTCGGAATGTTCGAGATTGCCGATAGCTACAGGCTCGAGCAGAGTGGAGAGGTTACACTCTGCTTTAGGCTACGCAGATTCTATATGCCCGACCTTCACATACTGGCTCGCAGCGTTGAAGAAGCGGTAAAGATTGCTGAGGAGCTGCAAAAGATTATACACCGGGAGGCTGAGAAGCTAGGCCAGACATACTACGCCGTATACAATGTAACCGAGGACTTCTGGGAGGAGAAACGCAACCTACTACTAGAACTCGTAAGGCGTGATGGGAAGCCTGCCTTGATAACAGTCTATCCGGCAGGCATATACTACTGGGTAGTTAACGTCGAGTATCACATTGTGGATTCTGCTGGCAGGCCCCGGGAGATAGCAACTTTCCAATTTGACGTCGGCAACGCGAAAAGGTTCGGAATAAGATATGTCGATGAGAATAACAAGGAGCATTACCCTGTGATAATACATACTGCACTCATAGGCTCCATTGAGAGATACATATACATGGTATTCGATGCCGCTGTAAAGATGGAGCGGCGCGGCCAGACACCCTACATACCAACATGGCTGGCACCAATACAAGTAAGGCTAATCCCGGTCAATCCGTCCTCAGAGCAACAGCTCAGCCATGCCGAGAAGGTTGCAAGTCTGCTGGAACGGCACCTTATAAGGGTCGATATTGATGATAGACAGTTAAGCCTGGGAAGGAGGATAAGGGATGCAGCTAGGGAGTGGATACCCTACATAGCGGTTATAGGCGACCGCGAGGTGGAAACCGGCACCGTCAACGTAACCATACGACGCACCAACGATAGGGTAGCGGTGAAGCCCGAGGAGCTGCTGGAAATGGTGCTAAAAGACCTTGAGGGATACCCGAGAGTACAGTCAACACTTCCACGCTACGTATCCAAGAGGCCCACGCTAGTATACCTTGAGAAGGAGGTTGCGCTGGAGTAGATGTTTTTGGGCTCAGTACGCTGAAGGCATTTCATTGCAACTGCTCGTAACAGGGGTTCTTTCATCACAGCCAGCCCGGTATCATATTATACCCTCTCAATTCTATGTCTTTCGCGAAGAGTGTGCACCCAGACAGTCCTGTAGCGTAGAAGACTAGAAGATTGAAGCCTGGAGGGGCTATGGACCGTGTGTGGAATCGTTGGTATCACAGCTGACGGAGAGATTGTTGGAAGCATAACCAGGATGCTTGTTGATGGTCTAAAGAGGCTAGAGTATAGGGGCTACGATAGCGCCGGCTTTGCACTTATAGAGTGTGGGACGGCTAGAATACTTGTCTTCAAGGATAAAGGCAGAATCAGCCACGTGGTCGAAAAGTATGGTATTGAAGCCTACTGCTCCCATACAGGTATAGCGCATACACGCTGGGCAACCCATGGCGAGCCTAGCCAGCGAAATGCGCATCCACACATAGACTGTAGGAGTGAAATAGCAGTCGTACACAATGGAATTATTAAGAACTTTGCAGAGCTGCGCGAGTTGCTCGCTTCAAAGGGCCACATGTTCAGAAGCGATACCGATACCGAGGTTATCGCCCACCTATTCGAGGAGTATGTCTCGAAAGGACTTGACGGACTAGAAGCCCTACGCAAGATAGTTCAGGTACTCGAAGGAGCATATGCTATAGCCATCATAAACGCACGTGAACCTTTAAGGATATACTTTGCGCGAAGAGTCAGCCCCCTCATTATAGGGCTTGGCGAAGGCTTCAACATGGTGTCTAGCGACATACCCTCCATACTACCATATACACGCCGAGTAATAGTACTCGAGGACGGAGAGTACGGGTTCATAGAACCCTACAAGGTGTACATCGAGAAGGACGGGAAACCAATCAACTGGAGGACACGAGTGATACGGGTTGAGTGGAGTATTGAGGATGCAGAGAAGGGCGGCTATCCCCACTACATGTTAAAGGAGATTATGGAGCAACCTAGGGTTCTCTACGAGACATACACAGGACTTCTCTCCTCAAAAGAGCTGGCTGAGGCTGCAAAGCTGATAGCATCGGCTAGAAAAGTGTTTATCACAGGTGCAGGAACAAGTTATCATGCAGGCCTAGTTTTTGCCTACTACATAGCAAGGTATGCTAAGAGAGTAGCTACGCCGTTTATAGCGAGTGAATACACCGTTTACTCCGATGTAGCAGATGAGGATTCCGTGCTTATAGCTGTTAGTCAGAGCGGCGAAACCATAGATACCCTGCAAGCTCTGAGAGCCTTCAAGTCTAAAGGCGCAAAAATCATAGCCGTATCCAATGTTCTCGGAAGCACTATACCACGAGAGTCACATACAACAATCTATACTAGGGCAGGCCCCGAGATAGGTGTCGCAGCAACGAAAACCTTCCTCACGCAAGTCCTGGCACTAACATCGCTTGCACTAACACTCGCAACCGAGGAGGGTACTATTACAACTACGGAGTATAAGAAAGCTATTGAAGAACTAGCCCTGGCTGGCAGGGCTGCTGCAAGAAGTATAGATGCAAGCCTACGCATACTGGATAAACTCGTCCTGGTACTAAAGAATAAGGGCAACATGTACATCCTAAGTCGTGGCATCGGTGTACCCCTAGCTTATGAAGCTGCTCTAAAAGTCAAGGAGGTAAGCTACATACATGCAGAAGCCTATCCAGCCGGAGAGAGCAAGCACGGCCCAATAGCACTTGTCGAGAGGGACTTCCCAGTCATATTCCTCGGTGTGCCACCCGAGGATGTGTTACTTGAAAAGCTGCAAGGCAACGTTATGGAGATGAAAGCAAGAGGTGCCCACACAATCGTTATTGGCACAACACCCTATGGTAAGCTAGAAGGCGTAGACGTCTTCATAGATGTTGGCAGCTACGATGAACTCCTCATACCCTATGCTATAATACCGCCAGCACAGCTGCTAGCCTACAAGTTGGCTGTAGCCCTAAACCGTGACCCCGATAAGCCGCGTAACCTCGCAAAGACTGTTACAGTCGAGTAACTGTGTGGTGGCGTGAACCTTGAAGGCGATCATACTTGCAGGTGGCCCCCCAAAGAAGCTACGCTACGTGGTGACTAGTACTAGGTCTAGAGCGCTCCTACGCTTCCCGGGAGGCGTACTCCTTGAGTTCCATTTACGCGCAGCAAGAAGGTATTTTGATACTATAGTAGTGGTCTCTGACGACCCAAACGTGTACAAGTACTGTAGCATGAAGGGATGTAACTTTGTCCCCCAGAGATCGCCGGGCATAGAGGGAGCTATATGTGATGGCTTATCCGGACTTAGTGTTCATGGAGAGGACCTTGTAACGCTAATCTACTCCGACATATACTTTGGCGAAGGGTTTATCGACACCCACATGAATGCCCTTCTGAGGAGCTATGAGCCCTTGATAACCGTTACTAAACCCGTAATAATGCGTGAAACCTTTCTACGCATAGATGCCGACCCGATAAGCCAGCAGGTAAATGCCATCGGACAAGGGGGCCTCATATTTGCTGGGCTAGCCTCCCTTCCTGCCAAGGAGCTTCACGAACTAGTGTGTCGTGGCGGAAAACCACTTCCCGACGTACTCCGCCACCTTGCACATACCGGTAGACTTAATGCGAATCACTGGATTGGAGAGTGGGTGGATATAGATACACCATGGGACTATCTTCTTGCAACAAGGCTAGCTCTAGCCAGACACAAGGGGATCTATATACATGATGAGGCCATTGTGAAGGAGACTAGCGTTCTAGAACCACCAGTTTACATTGATACAAAAGCCTTCATAGATCACTATGCAGTCATCAAGGGACCTGTCTATATCGGTGTAGGTGCCCGCATAGGGGCACACAGCTTCGTCCGGAACTATACTGCAATATATTCAAACGCGCTTGTTGGCGCATACACAGAGGTTAAACGTAGTATAGTATACGACTCTGCAAGTATCTCCTCGCACTGTTATGTAGCTGACAGTATTATCGGCGAGGAGGCTAGTCTAGCACCCTATACAATAACCCTAAACACACCTATAGAGATGGTTAGCAATGAGATAATACTAACAACGTCTTATCCGCTCGAGAGGGTTAAGGTTGGTGCCGTAATCGCTGCAAGAGCAGAGACTAAGCCGCACCAGGTTCTGAATCCCGCAGAGATCTACGAAGGCAGTGAATAGCGGGGCTCAGCGCTTTGGCCCCTCCACATACGCATCTTATTTTCGGCTGCCCGGCTCTAGCATATAAGCCGGGGGCAGGATCCTTCATAGCCCCCAGCATAATCTACAGCTTGCTGAGGGTTTAAAGGAGGTTTACCCCCTCTTAATGCTATAGGGTCTAATCGATATGATTAAGGAGCAGAGAGCTGCTAGCGAGAGGAGTGATAAGACGAAGTTCCTGGGCAGACACCTCATGGTTAAGGGCGAATACGTAGACGATATACTATCGGGACGTAAACGTGCAACAATAAGGCTTGGCAAGGTTAAGGTAAAGTACAACGAGCTAATAGTGCATGGTGGCGGCCGCCCGGTAGCCAAGGTTCGCGTAACAAATGTCATCTACAAACGTGTAAAGGAGCTTACCGATGAGGACGCTAGAAAGGATGGCTTTAGAAACCTAGGGGAACTCATTAACGCTCTTAGGAAGGTATACGGCGAAGTTAAACCCGATGACTATGTAACAATTATAGAGTTTGAGGTTGTACAAGATCTAACGTCTCTCGAGCCGCAAGACCCGTACCTAGGCCTTGAGCCAGCTGATATAGCCCGGCTCGCCCTTAGATATCTTGGTGATATGCTTAGCGACGATGAGAAAAAGATACTAAAAGACTTAACCTCGACGAATAGTATTCGTGCAACAGCCGTAAGGCTCTTCGGCAGCATTGAACGTAGGTGGCGTGTACGTAAAGTGCTTCGGAGAGCCCTCTCAGAGCTTGTACGACAAGGGCTACTATCGTCAAGCTCTTCGGAATCCAACAAGCAGCAAAAATACACTACTAGGGGAAGGCACGGGAGGAAGAGGAGGTGAGTATGCATGACTAAATGGTTACTACGTTGCACAAGGTGCGGAAGGACATGGGTTCTTGAGGTTAGCTTTGATCTGACTAAGCTGTCGAATGGACGGCTATACCACTACTGCCCCTACTGCAAACAGAACACATTTCACGAGGTAATGAAACGTGTTGAGGAAGATGAGGAAGTTAGGACTGCGGAGCTTATGGAGGAAAAGGGTTAGCACCCTCTAGGCTAGCAGGGTATATGCGAGACAGCTGTTTTGAGTCTCCATGGGCCGTGATGAGTATAGGGGTTCCGAAGGGTGCGGAGACCTGTCTCAGCTGAGCCCTCAGCTCTATAAGTAAGCCATCAGCAAGGAGAATGGTCTTCATCGCCAAGAGGCTCATGAGACCGTCGTTTCATCACAATGTATGGTGCTGATTCTAGATTCTGCAGAGTTCCTTGTACGTCTCGATTACTTGTCTAGGAGTGCTTGTGCCTATAACATCTGCTCCTGCAAGGAGCATCGCTGCCGCTTGTAACCCTTCGCGTATACCGCCTGCTGCTTTGATGCCTATTTCGTCTCGCTTACCTATTCTACGGAGCGTTTGGTCTATGAGGTAAACATCCTCCACATATGTTGGTCTTGGCCCGTAGCCTGTACTAGTCTTTATGTAGTCAGGATGCGGATCCATCATTGCTATTTTCTCGACGATCTCTACCAGCAGGTTTCTGGGCAATGCTGGAGCCTCAATTATTACCTTGCATTTTACACCAGAGTCTCTACATATTGTTATTGCTGCTCGGATCTCGTTGAGATATTCCTCTGTCCTGCCTGCTAGTAGGAGTTGCGTATTAGCTACATAGTCTATTTCCTGGGCACCTAGTGCTATACTGTCTTCCAATTCCTTGATCTTAGCCTCTATTGTTGAGTAGCCGAATGGAAATCCTACTACCACGCCTAGACACTTGTTCGTCTTCTCTCGCGCTAGGCGTAGGTGTGTTGGGCTTATTATTAGGCATCTGAGGTTTAGCTCTTCTAGCTCCCTGATGGCTTTTTCTAGCTCGCTCACAGAACTCCATGGCTTTAGTACTGCATGGTCTATTCTTGAGGCTATTTCGCTGACTCCAAACCTGCAGAAGAAGGACTCGGACATGTTTCCTGCCTCACCATGTTTCTACATTGCTGTTACCTGGAATTATCGATTCTCGTGGTTACGTAGTTATTCTATCCAGTCTCCAGTTTCGATCTTCTCTGGTAAGTACTTGTCTGCTAGGAATCGTAGACCCTTGCTTGTCATAGCCTCTATCTCTAGCTTCGCCTTCTTCTCTAGGAAGATATCTATCTCTATCTGCCATTTCTTTGTCTGGAACCACTTGTAGTTCTTTAGCTCGTAGGCACGCTTTATGTCTGCTTCCTTCGCCTTGATTATGAAGTTTCTTCTCTCCTGTTCTGTTAGGTATGGCTTCTTGCTCTTGTAGCCAAAGATGTCTGTCATGCTTACGCCTATGAAGCGGGCGTTGGGCGTAGCTAGTCTCTCGCTCTCGTAGCTTAGGGTTATGGAGCCTATTTTGAAGACACTGTAGATATACCATCCATAGGGATCCGCGTCTGTTAGTATGTAGACTGGTAAGCCTAACTCTTCGTTTAATCTTCGCACGAATCTTCTCGTTGCACGGTCTGGCTGGCCAGCACTTGTTATTAGTATTGCACGATGCTTCTTCCAGAATCCTATTCTGTGAAGTTGCTGAAATACTGCGTCTTTCTCTACGACTAGCACATACTCGGCATCAACGTCTATGAACTCTATTAAGTCAGGTGTTGGCTCTATAGCGTAGGCGCCGTGACCCATCTTGCTTAAATCGATAATGTCGCCTCCACTTCTTATCCTCATGTTGCCTACTACTTTGCCCTTCTCCTTACTCAGTATTAGCATTTCTTCGCGGAGGAGCCCGGTGAATACCTCTATGTCACGTATAACTGCATCTGATTCACGCTGCTCATCCCAAGTGTTCTCTTCGTGTCTTCTCCCGCCAGGCTCACGATACACTATGGTGTGCTTGCCGCGATAGTAAAGGTCACGGATAGTTGGGTATTCATTACGTTCAAGTGCTTCATATATTATTCTTGCCATTAGAAGTGTCTGCATAAACTTCTTTGACTCGTGAAGGTCGAAGAAACTACGCTTAAGCTTCTCAGGGCCCAGGAGTAGTAGTTTACGCTTCTCATCGTATATTGTGTTTGATAGTGTCCTCTTTGGAAGCATTATTGTGGGGTTTTCACCCCTCATTACCTGCTCTAGTATCTCCTTAAACTTCTCCCTGAACACCGCTAGTGCTTTCTTCCTAGCCTCAATATCGACTACGTCTACATACTCCTCAGCCACGCCCTACCCCCTCTTTATTCTTCAATATCTACCTCTAGACCCTCTACTAGTTTTGCAAACTTGTCATCCTCTATGCGCAGCCTCCTCTTCATGGCTGATAGTAGCATCTCCCTTACTGTGTGCTCGCTCACATTGTAGTCCTTTAGTATTACTGCTAGGCTCTTAGCTATCTCGGGCGTATACTTCATGAATGTTATGATTCTGCGTTTTGCCTCTTCTTCCTTGCGCTTTTGTAGCAGATATCCTCTGAGCCTTCTCGCAGCTTCTCTTAGCGCATTGCGGAGTTCTTGCTCTATCTCTGGTACATCTGCTACACTCTCCTTGCCAACGCTCTTGTAGGGGACTTTAGTGCTTGCTATATGTGTTAGTACTGCCACAGGGGCGGGAAATGTTACTAGATAGTTCCTCCAGTCAAAATTGTGTGGATCAACAACCTTCCATGCTACATCAGACTTCTCGTCGTATAGGAGTGGTATCTTGTTAGCATACCGCAGCAGTATGGGCTCATTGGTTGGAGGTATTTCTCCGCCATAGGCTATCCCTACCTCTACTATGAATGGATGACCCTCGTACGCCCTAGGCCTCCTCGTGACCGCCGCAACAAACTCTGGCTTTAGTATGGAGCGTAGTCCCGCCTCGATTATTTCGGGCCCGAACGGAGATAGGGCATCTGCGCTTGGTGCTCTAAACTTCTGGTATTCCCGGAGCTTTCTGGCTAGTAGTTCTAGCTGTCTGTCATCAAGGCTATGAGGATCAAGATTCTTAGCTATACCTGCCCATTCGAGAAACGCCTCAGCAGTTTTTCTTCCTACGCCCCGGAATGCCTCGGCGAGGAATTCTACCATAGTTTTTGCTTGAGACCCGCTTATAAGCTGCTTTAGCAACTCTATGTCGACGCCATGTGGATGAGGCTTTACCTCTTTAGGTTGTTTCGGCAGCTTAGATATACTCCTCTTGTAGATAACCACATTGCCATTGGGGTCTATGAACACTATGTTAGCGTATGGTGCTGCTATAGCTGTACGCTTAATGTATTCGTAGACTCGGTGCTTTGAGTGCCACCAGTCCCCCTCAATTACTAGGCTTACCCTTGTGCCGTGCCAGCCCTTCGGGTTCGGGTATTCGGCTTTGGTGAGTACTATTGGCCTATTATGCTCAATGTCTATCTTTAGCTTGAAGTAGTAGATCTTTCTAGAGCCTATTGGAGCTGTATAGACTTCGACGGGTCTGCCAGTCCTTATCTGCCCGTATAGTATAGCCATTTTTGCGCCGAGGCCGAAACGGCCCCTAGCCTGGCGTAGCTTATACTTCGAGCTATAGAGTACTTGGCCAAACGCATATGGGACATACTGGGGCTGTATACCTATACCATTATCCTCAACCGTTATACGATAGTAGTTGGAATTTTCATTGACACGTTCAATGACAATTGTTATGTCTGGCAGTATTCCATGAACGTCTGTTGCATCGAGTGCGTTCTCTACTAGCTCGCGTACTGTCTGGTAGAGTGCACGTGCAGGGCTGCCAAATCCAGCTACCTCCTTGTATTCATAGAAGAACTGCGAAGGTGTCATGCTACGGAAGCTTTCCTGTACAGCTGCCCGCTGCCTTTTCGGCGGCACTTTAACCCCTCAATCCTCGTTAGGCTAAGCTTCCCTTATAGGATTTCAAGAATAAGCCGCCGAAACAGCTTCGCTGAATAAATGCCTTTCCACTAACTAATGTAGAATGTTACCACTCCGTATAGCATAGCTATGGAGACAAGCGTTCGGGTGGGTGAGAGTCGTGAGAGCAGTCTCTCCAATAGTCTCGGCCGTGATACTCTTGATGGCCAGCATAGCAGCTGGCCTCATAGTGTATCAGTACTTCCTAAACACAGTAAACACTATGGCCGACAAACCGGTGGCATACTCGATAGCAGAGTACGTCCCCGAAACCGCCACAATATATGTAACGGTAGATAATGCAGGGACGACACCGATCACCGTGCAAGCATCAAAGGTTAGCTGCATGAACGGCTACACATTCACACACAACCTGACAACACCCATAACTGTGCAAGGCGGCGAGAAAAAGCTCATAGAGATACCTGTTGACCAGAATCTGTGCGACTGGCCCGTAGTACTGGTACTAATGTACCAAGCCGGCGGCAAGCTATACACAACAGAGCCCATAGAGGTAAGCTAGCGCCCGAAATTACACGTTACCACATCTTGATAATTTTTTTCACTCATTGCCGTAACCGCCATGCTGTGCTCGTAACGACTGCAAGATAGATGACTACTCGCTAATGGGGACCATTGGAGGCATTACAGCCTTGAGGAGGATTAGCAGAGAAACTGCAACCAGTATTGACCCCATTCTAGCTGATATGATAAAGCCTGTGATCTGTGATGCAAGGTTTGAGAAGATTATTAATGAATACGACGTGCACGGAGCTGTAAGAGTTGTTATAGGAATTAAGTCGGGGAATGTTGAATACTGCGTTTCAGAGCCACCACTCACCATTGAGCCAGATACATCTTTTCCATCGACCCTCAAGACTATTGTTGCGTTATTGGAGGCTATAATAGCTGAAGGCCTTGACGGTCTACCTACAAGCTTTGATGAGTTAAAGGAGCTTACCGAAAAATACGGTATAAACTATGAAGAAGTTAGAGCTAACTACATCGCAATGAGCTACTATGTGCGTAAAGGTCTTAGCGGCTATGGTCCACTATACCCTCTCATACTCGATAGTAATATAGAGGAGATAGCTGTTAATGCACCGGATAAACCCGTAGCAATAGTTCATCGGGATCTACCTATAGGTTGGATTAACACAAATATTAGACTCAGCAGCAGTGTTCTCGACAGCCTCGTTATCCAGCTAGCACGTCTTGCTGAACGCGATGTAAGCTTCGCACATCCATACCTTGAAGCACTAATTCCAGGAGGTCACCGTGTAGCTGCAACCTTCTCAAGAGAGATTAGTAGGCATGGCTCCTCAATAGTTATCCGCAAGCATAGGGAGGAGCCTATTCCTCTACCACACCTTGTTAGGACACGATTCCTCTCGCCACTCGCTGCTGCCTACTTGTGGTACTTACTGCTTCACAAACCAGCAATATTGGTCATAGGGCCAACGGCTTCAGGTAAGACAACATTGTTGCAAGCATTATTGCTTCTAATACCGCCATACTATCGCGTTGTAACTATTGAAGATACACCTGAACTTAACCTTGCACACCATCCCCACTGGGATAGTCTAGTAACACGCTATGCCTACAGCAGCCTTGAAGGCGAAGACATAGACATGTATAAATTGTCAAAGTTTGCACTTAGAAGACGCCCCGACTACTTCGTTATAGGAGAGATACGTGGCGAAGAAGCTAGAGTGTTCATTCACGCAGCAGGAAGCGGCCATGCTGCACTTTCTACCTTTCACGCCGATACTGTTGAGTCTGCCATTTATAGGCTCAGAGCTAGACCTATAAGCATTGATGACGGATTCCTGCAGCTCTTGTGGAACATAGTTGTTGTCCATAGGGTTAGACTCCCAAGCGGTGTTGAAGCAAGACGAGTAGTAGAGATAGTCGAGATAAAGCCAGCTGCCTCGGGAATAGAAATAGAGAAACTCTTCACGTGGAATAGCAGCAGTGATACACACAGCCCAGAGAGCCTTGACGAACTCCTAGCAAGGAGCTACAGGTTAAAGCTCATAGCTAAGACAAGAGGATTAAGCCTAGATAGCTTAGCTGCTGAGCTTGAAGAGCTTGTAAAGCTCATAGAAAGTTGCTACACGTGCAGCTTTTCAGAGTTTCTTACAACATATACAAGTACTATAGTTCGAAGATGCTAGCCACAATTTACACTATCAAAAACATTCATGACGCTAGCCAGAGGTGGTTGCATGACACTGCTGGAGCAAAAATTGAGAATAGACGCTGATAGAGCCACGGCCGAACTACCACTCTTTCTACTTTACGCACTAGCCCATAGCGGTGGCCACATAGCACCCCACGAAGCCCTAGCAGAGCTTAGCAATGATAAACAATTATCCAGTATCATGAAGGAATTTACGAAAATTTCAAAGTTTTACGTCGCGCTATATAAGAAGTATACGAATTCGCTACTTGCATTAGAAAAGCTGGCCGAAGCAGTAAATATTGACGTGATAAGACGCACAATACGTTCATATACCACTGGATATCTAGTTAGCGGTAAGCCTCTTGAAGTACTACTAGGCGTTGTTAATAGTGTTATAGCTAACTTCGAGGAGGTTATTAGGCGTAAGCTCTCAGCTCTAACAACAGCAATAGAGGCTATATCAACGCTTACAGCATTCGTCCTACTAACTGTTATACTTGCCTCTATATTTGCAGAAAACATTGCAGCAATATACTTAGCAGCACTACTGGTAATAGCTGCCTCTGCCGCCATAGCTATATCGGCTCGCATACGCGTACTAGACACATACCTCCAGCTGAATGTTAAGCCATACCTTGGTGTTGCAGCAGAGACGCTAGCTTTGACAGCACTATCACTGCTAGTAGTGAAAGATATATCTTCCACTACATTCTCTATACTTGTGCCAGTACTTGCAACCGGCTCACTTGCAATTAAGCTATACTATATACTCTACGCTAAAAACTACATTAACAGCCTTAAGAGGCTAGCCTATCTCGCAAGAATCCTTGTCGAAATAGTGTCAGTAAAGGGCGTTACGCGTGATGTAGTTGTAGCCATAATTAAGCGTGAGGGACGAGACGCCAGCAGCCAGATAATATACGCCCTTAGAACTGGGAGGCCTATCCCGCTGAGAGCAAGCGATGCAAACAAGCTCGCATACCTTGTATCAAAGACCGTGTCATCAGCTCTCAGGGCTGGAGGTCAAGCAGTTAAATCACTCCACATAGCATCTGCGATACTAGAACTGGTCTCTACAACAGTTTCACGAATATACACATATACAATGGCCTACTCTACCACCCTCGCCGGCGTAATAGCTGCAATGCAGCTCGCCATCGTGCTCGTAGCAAATATGCTTTCCGATACAACACTATCAACAACGATCACCTCAGCTACTGCATCCCCACTACCATTTACACAACCTCTACAACACGCAGTCATAGATGTACATGCCGCTGTGATTCTGATAACAGTCATAGGTATAGCTATAAGCTATGCACTAACCTATGCCAGCTGGCGCATACCATTCTACAACCATGTACCACCAATAATTCTACTGTCGGCCTACATTATACTGCAAGTATATGGATGAAAAGAAACATATGCCCTAGGACCTATTGAAGACCCTCTTTATGTTTTCGCGATAGGGTGGCGTCACTATACCCTTCTCAGTAACTATAGCAGTAACAAGCTCTGGGGGTGTAATATCGAAGGCAGGATTATACACTGGTACATCGGGCACTGTTATTGCTAGCTTGCCTAGAACCGTCCTAACCTCGTTAGGGCTACGCTCCTCGATAGGTATGTTGTCGCCCTCAATGCTGAGGTCAAATGTGAAGTAGGTGCAGCAACATAGAATGGCACACCATGCCTATTAGCTAATACTGCTATCATGTATGTGCCAATCTTGTTGGCTACGTAGCCGTCAGCTGTGATGCGGTCAGCACCAACAATAACCTTGTCCACAAGACCCTTGTACATGACGTAGCCGACCATGTTATCTGTTATGAGCCTAACCTCAATACCCTCCTTTAAGAGCTCCCATACTGTAAGCCGGGCACCTTGCAGTAAGGGTCTAGTCTCGGTAGCAATTACCCTTATCCTCTTACCCTCCTCAACAGCTGCTCTCATAATGCCCTCTGCAGTGCCATACCCCGACGTTGCCAGTGCACCTGCGTTGCAGTGTGTTAGTATCGTATCGCCATCATCTATTAGCTTAGCCCCGATACGGCCGAGCTCTATATTCGCCCTAACATCCTCAAGGTGTATAGTCCTTGCCTCCTCTATAACACGCCTAACAACTGCATCAACTCCATGCTGTTCCGCGTTACGTGCAGCCTTCATCACCCTTTCTAGGGCCCAGAAGAGGTTGTAGGCGGTGGGCCTTGTGGAGGCTAGAACCTTCCTAGCCTCTTCTAGTTGTGCAAGTAGCTCGTTGACATCACGCGCCTTGGAGTAGTAGGCTGCCAGTGCCAGACCGTAGGCAGCTGCAACACCTATAGCTGGAGCGCCACGTATCTCCATATCCTTGATGGCCTTTGCAACCCTCTTATAGTCCCTTGTCTCCCGGTAAACCTCCTCCCACGGAAGGAGACGTGTATCCAACCACCTTAGCTTGGGCCCCTCCTTATCTTCAACCCATTCAAGAGGCTTGATCTTAAGCTTAGCAAGAATATCCTCCACTGCATAGCCACCAGTTCCTAGCAAGCCAAGCATAGAACATCTTAAACCTCACTAGCTAGAACACGGTAAACTACAGGGGGTACAGCTACATGGGGGGAAAACCAACGAGACCATAGTGCTTAGGTTGCACAGAGGAGAGAAAAAGATCGCTATAGTAGTGGAGGAGGGCGTAGAACTACTGCAGCGATACTTACCCAAGCGAGCCACTCCCAGCGAAGTCGAGCCTGTTGAAGCACTATACCTGCTCTATACCGAAGCTGCACGGTTATACGATGAGCAGGGTCGCATGCTAAATTTCGAGCAGCTTATGCGCATGCTAACAATACTCAACCCTTACGCATGGGTAGAGTTTGAAGTATATCTTGACCTTCGAAGGAGGGGGCGAATACCTGTACCCGGCCCTCGAAGCCACACATTCCTCCTAAGGAGGAGCAAGAGAGACACGAAATATACGCATTACATCCTCGTACTAGAAGAGAATAGGCCTGTAAGCCTATCACTCATAAACTCGTTTGTAGAAGAAGCACTTAAAAACAACTGGGAACCAATCCTAGCCATAGTCGATAGATACGGCGACATAACGTACTATAGTGTGACGCTTTTCCACCCACAACCAGCGAGGACGATGCAGCATGCCGGCGAGAATACCTCTCGAACCACTCAGGGGATTTAGAGACATACTAGAACCAGACTCTAAAGCACTAACACTACTTGCGCAAAAATTTGCAAAACTAGCAGAACTCCACGGCTACGAGGAAGTCATTCCACCAACACTGGAGAGGTTCGAACTCTTTGCCCTCAAATCCGGCGAGGAGATAAGAAGAACAATGTATGTTTTCCGGGACAAAGCTGGCCGCGAAGTAGCGTTGAGACCCGAAGCAACAGCTAGTATAGCGAGAATATACCTTAAACACCTACGAGCAAGACCAAAACCAATCAAGCTCTACTACATAGTTAACTGTTTCCGATACGAAGAGCCGCAGAGGGCAAGATACCGTGAATTCTGGCAGGCTGGAGTCGAATACCTTGGCGCTGAGGGCGTGGAGGGTGACTTCGACCCAATAAAGCTCCTAGTAGCGTTCTACAACAGCATCGGCATGCTGGATGACATAAGTCTGAAATTAGGTACAACCAAGCTTTACAGGATACTATTCGGGAAGTACGGTGTTGATGAGGAGTTACAAGACCACATACTACACCTAATGGATAAGAAAATGTATAATGAAGCACTAGCCCTTGTCGAAGAGAAGGTTGGCCGAGACCTTGCAAGCTTACTGGAAGAGCTATGGAGGAATCCCGCAGACCTCGAAAACGCTAGGGAGGCAGTTGGAGACCCAGAGGCTGCTAGAGCTGTAGAAGAGCTACAAACCATAGCAAGCCTAATAAAAACCTACAACACCCGCATTGAAGTCCGAGTGAACCTATCGTTTGCGCGAGGCCTAGCTTACTATACCGGCATCATATACGAGGTAGAGACAAAAGCTATTCCCGTAAGTATAGCTGGCGGAGGGAGATATGATAATCTCATAGAGCTTTATGGGGGCGAGCACGTACCCGGGACAGGTTTCGCTATAGGCCTAGACCGTACATTAGCAGCACTCAAGGAGCTAAGCAAGCTGGATAAGCTGCTAGCAAAACCTGTCAGGGCAGCCATAGTGGCTCTGAGTACTGAGGTTCTTCCCTACGCAGCAGAGATCCAGGATGAACTTGTAAGAATGAATATCGCCTCTACAATGCTCGTCGAGCAAAAACTCCATAAGGCGCTGGCATGGATAGCAAGACAAGGTTATAGGTACGCCGTGATAATCGGCAAGAAGGAGCAGGAGGAGCAAACGCTAACCATTAGAGACCTTGAAAAACATTTGCAGAAGACAATAGAGTATTCAATGCTAAAGGAACTGGAAGCCCTCGATAACATATTCTAGCCCTCCCAGGGTAGGAACAGTGTAATAGTATACAGCATTAGTGGGGAAGCGTCAGGTACTTCACAGGACAGCCTATAGCGAGGCGGGGAGCGGTATTGGAGAGCCTGCCAGCAGAGTACAGCGAGCTGGGGAAGAAGGATATCGAAAACCTAGCTAAGAACGTTGCGGAGGAACTCAAAAAGTACGTACCTTCATCGTTTAACAAGCTGCTGAGAAAGCTGAGCAAGGCCATAGAACGCGCCATAGTATCAAGGCATAGGAGGCTCTTGGTCGTAACCGGTACGGATCCCGTCGAGGTAGCAGCTACAGTAGCTCGCGCCCTACTCTTCTATGAGCGTGTCTACCGGCGATTAAAGGGTAAGGAGCCTCTACCCCTACTATACGTGTTCCACGATGAGTTCAAGGACGCGAAGATAAGAAAAGAGGTAGTCAAGCGGACTTTGAAGGCACAAGCCGACATGATAGAGTATACGATAGCAAGGTATGAGGAAAGCGATAGATACCTAGGTACAACATTCAAGCTACTAGTAATGGATCTCGTTAACGACCTAAAACCAAACGATGTAGGTAGGCTTGTGGGCATAGTGGAGGGTGGAGGCCTAATAGTATTCATGGTACCTCCATGGAGCAAGTGGGACAAATGGATAACGATATTCAAACAAAACCTTGTAGTGCCAGGCTACAATGAACCACGCCACGTCTTCATTAGCTGGTTTAAGAGGAAACTTTTAGACCACAAGGGCATATTTATATTTGACACTGACGATGGTGAAATAATAAAAGCTGACGACTACCCGTTAAGGAGGAGGACCGAGCAGAAGATAGAGATACCGGAGAAGACGGAGTTCCCCAGAGAGCTATACGAGCTTGCACTGACACAGGACCAGGTGAATGTCATAAAGGTTCTCGAATCCCTTCTAGAGAAGCCTAAGAAGAAGCGTAGAGCTATAATAATAACATCGGATAGGGGACGTGGCAAGTCTGGAGCCGTAGGCATAGCATCAATAGGCCTCGCTGCTAGGCTGCGGAAGGAACTTGGCCGTGTACGTATAGTTGTCACAGCACCAAACCTTAGCAATGTACAGTCATTCTTTACACTAGCGCTCAAAGCAGCGGAAAAGCTAGAGCTTAAGACACACATCGTAAGACGGGGCGACAATATCCTCGAGATACACGGTAAAGGGTTTAGCATAGAGTATTGGGAGCCAATACATGTACCAAGGCTGAAGGCCGATATAGTGATAGTTGACGAGGCAGCTGGCATGCATATTCCACTCCTACACAAGATATGGCGGAGCCACCGGAAGCTAGTCTTCGCAACAACTATACACGGCTACGAGGGCGCTGGGAGAGGATTCTCAGTAAGGTTTCTACCGGCACTCAAAAACGATCCCAATACGGAGCTTATAGAGGTTGAAATGCACGAGCCCATAAGGTATGCCGAGGATGATCCGATAGAGAGGTGGCTCTTTGACGCCCTACTACTTGACGCCGAGCCAGCAGAGCTAGATGAAGAGGATCTAAAGGCTATAGAAGCCAAACAGTTTGAATACGTAAAGTTTGAGCCAAGGGAACTCTTCAGTCCCGAGGGCGAGAAGACACTACGCCAACTCTTCGGCATTTACGTCTTGGCCCACTACCGGAATGAACCGGATGACCTAGCAATACTAGCTGACGCTCCTCACCACATCATACGCGGTGTAAGACTACCCTCTGGAAAGATAGTATGTGCCCTGCAGATAGCCCAGGAGGGAGGCCTAGACGACGAGATGGTTGAAGAGTTACTACGTGGAGGCAAGACACCAGGCAACATCATACCTGATAGGACACTAAAACACCTAAGAGTAAGAGAGTTTGGCCATGCACGGGGTTGGCGCATAGTAAGAATTGCAACGCATCCCGAGGTGCAAGGTAGAGGTATAGGCTCATTTGCTCTCGAAAAGGTGTACGAGGAGGCTAAGGAGCTAGGGCTTGACTGGGTTGGAAGCGGGTTTGGCGTTAACGAGCAGCTACTAAAGTTCTGGGTGAAGAATGGTTTCTACCCTGTCCACATGTCGCCTGACCGTAACCCAGTTAGCGGCGAATACACAATACTAGTGATAAAGCCGATAACAGAGACCATGACTAGGCTCGTAGACATTGCTAACAGAGAGTTTAAGAGGAAACTACTAGAGAGCCTACACGATCCCTACCGCGACCTAGAGCCAGAGGTGGCTATGCTCATATTGAAGACTGGAAACCCGATATTCGACAACTACTACCCCGCTCTCACACCGATACAGGTAGACCGCTTATGGATATATGCCTATGGCCCGATGACATATGAGGCGGTAGCCGACGTCCTTCACGAACTCATAAGGGCATACTGGATAATGTACCCTAAGACTAAGGGACTCTCGCTAAGCAAGAAAGAGGAGTACATAGCTATATCTAAGGTGCTCCAGGGTAGGAGCTGGGACTCCGTGGCTGAGGGGCTTCATACACGACCCCACAGCGTAATGGTTGCTCTCAAAGAGCTTGCTCGGAAGATACTAAAGCACTACTATGGCAAGGACTCGGAATCCCCCGTAGGCATCCCAGCGGAGAGCATAATATCAACTTACGAAGCACAAGAATTTTTCGTGAAGCCGCGTCAGCTACAGCACAAGAGTAGAAGTGAGGAGCAGTCAAGCATAGACGATGCAAACGAGAGAGAAGCATGAGGCAAAACTAGTTCGCCTCAACTACTGCTCCCCTATTCCTCGGCCTCAGAAGGAGCACGCGCTCCTCTCCATATCGTTCAACGAGTCCTGCATAAGCCTTCAACGCCTTCTCCTCAGAGGGGAAAAACCCGTAGACTAGCGGGCCCCAACTACTCTGTCCGACACCTCTTCCGCCAAGAGAGTGTATGAGCCTCGCAGCCTCCTCTGACTCGCTGCAGCAGTAGAGCCCTCCTTGTACCCCGGAGAAGTATTCGCCTGTAAGTCTCTGGATCATCTCAACACCATTAGTGAAAAGGTCGAAGTCCTTCTCGGCAATACCCGGAGCTATTAGGCGCAGCAACGCCTCCATGGCCCTAGAACATAGCTCCTTACTGCCCTCCGGGAGCTCAACCATCGCGTCCTCCTTTGGGCCCTCGGCAACCCTCCATTCCGTCTCCGGTATGACCGCAACTATACGCCACTCGCTGGGAAACTCTGCCCTAAACACTGGCCTTGCAAGCCTACTACCAATCCTAACACCTGCATCGACTATGAAGCCACCGTAGAGGAACGTGCCAACACCTATGCCGGAGTAAGGCCCCCTAGCAGCAACTTCAACGGACTCTCGGATACTCTTGCCAGCTAGGAGCCCCACAGCAGCATATATTGCGAGTGTTAGCTGGGTTGTAGAGCCGAGGCCCACGTGCTCCGGTATACAAGTCTCAACCTTAACAGAGACTGGGCCTGGAAGAGCGTTAAGATCATTCACGGCCTTTTCTAGGATCTCTCTAACCCTATGGCTCTGGCAGCCTGTAACACCATCCCTGCCAGCTCTCGCCTTGACTGTGTAGCCAACCCCGTCTACGGCAAGGCCCATACCACCAAGTATCCTGCCGTGAGATCTGCATAGCCCGTAGAAGCCGAGGTGAATCCTAGCACCTGTGGAGATTCTTACATGGGATGGACGCTCAGCCGAGAACCGAGTCATCACTCCTACACCTTCAGCATAATATTCCCTCATCAGTGCCACACGAGCCTAATATTGTTCCTCTCTGCATACACCCGAAAAGCCTTGAACACCGCCTCTGCAATTACAAGTTTACGCGCCTTCTCACCCCAAGCTGGCACGCTCCGGTTTAGCCAGGGCTTTGACCACCAGCCAACCCTCTCACGGACATTCATTCCATAGACATGTATACTTTCCACGCCGCATAAGAGGGCTAAACCAAGCGCACGTTCGCCATCCGTAAACCCAGGCACGAGACTAGTATACGGTGTTGGCTCACACTGCACTGTCCCATGAACCGCCGGGAGCCTTGGAACCATGTAGCGCAGCGCAGCGATGTTATCACCGTGCCCATGGACTACCACGATAGCAGTCCTTGCCGCCTCAAGTGTAGCTTGCCACGAACCATCCAAGTCGCCTATGACTATGTCCGGCTTGATACCGTAACCTAAGAGTAGACTTGTAGACCCGTCAACAGCCACTATACACTCACAAGTTGACCCTAGACTGTGCACCCACTTCTCAAGGCTTTCCGAGCCGCCGGTTACGCATATGGTGCTGCAACTCGCTAAGAGCCTGCACACCTCACGTAGCTCAACATATCTCGCCTCGGTGGCAGCCTCGTGGAGCAATGTTGAGAGCAGCTTTGCGGCATAACAGTCCCCATCACGACTATACCCCATTACGCGTCTAATATCCTCGTACAGCTCTAGCCACAAGCTCGGGGAGACTATGTTCGAGCTTCTACGCTCTATCCTCGATACAAGCTCGTTCAACGAGTCGGTCTCTGTCCTCTCCTCGGGGCACAAGATCCTCGTGACACCCCTTGGCATATACATTAGTGACGATAGGCTTGCAGCGAGACTCTACCCTGGCACACAGCTCCGAGAAGAAGGGGAGACCTTCTACGAGGCATGCATAAGCTTTCCAGTAACACCCCACCCATTCTACGAGGCCATACTAGGCCCTCCACCCCCGCTACAGCCATCGAAGAGTCTCCACGTGCCCTGCATAGCGTATCCAGGCATACACGTTGAAGCCGTTGTGACTGCAAGGCATAGGGTTGAGCCTGGCTTCCTCATAGTATACTTCGACCCCGTACATGTGAGAATTGACGGAGAAGCAGTACACGCTTATAGTAGGAGCTACGGATGCAGCATAGAGCTACTAATAGCACTCACGAGGCTCCGTTACTGGGCCCGCACAAGACCCCCTAGCTGTCACACCGTGAGGAAGCTACTACATGTAGCCCTAGACGCCTATAATTGTATAGTACATGCAACATGGAGTAGTAAGCTACACTCCCACGCAGCGAAGGCCCTACGGGAAGCCGTAGTTAGAGCCTACGAGACCGGCTGCATAGCTCCATCAGAAGTCGAGGAGCCGTAGAACCTAAACCCCCACTTATGGATAGTTTGTAATTGGCGGGGCTCGCCGCCGCAACACCCCAGTATGCTGGGGATGGATGAGCGGCGGACCCTCACGGCTGGGGGTCGGGGGCAAACACCACTTCTAGCCCTTATCCAAGCTGCTAGCATATTGTCTCTTCAGCCACCGGATTATCGAGGATAACGGTACACGCACCGGGCACACCTCGTCACACCTGCCACAGCTTAGGCAGAGCATGCTTAGCTCAGCCGCCTCCTTTACGCCGAGGGTTATAGCTGTCCAACCAATGCCCATGGGGCCGCCGTACGCTGGGCCTCCCCACACGTTAGCTGTTTGTTGCCAGACTGGGCACTCCCACTGACACCTACCACAGCGAATACACTTGAGCTGCTCGCTGAGCACCTCATGTCTAGCTGCTCTAACTCTACCATTATCTACGAGTACCACATGGACCTCGCGGGGACCATGGGCACCATAGACTCTCTTCCTCTCAATATCTGATGTTGAGCTTGGACCACTTATGACATTTATGTATGTTGGTGGGTACAAGCCAGCCCAAGCTGCTTGTACGATGGCTGCTGCTAGGGCGTGCTGTAGTGTGGGAACTATCTTTTCAACACCCATAATAGCTATGTGCACCGGTGGCAATCCAGTGACTAGCCTAATATTGCCCTCGTTCTCAACTAGCACTATTGAACCTGAATCAGCTGCTAACGCATTGCCTCCGCTTATCCCAACATCTGCACGTACAAACTTGTCCCGGAGGATGTCCCGAACAGCTGATACTATCTCCTCTGGTGTGGGATTCTCGGATAGCCTGATTCCAAGCTTCTTCGATAGAAGCTTTGCAGCCTCAAAACGGGACATATGTATTGCCGGTGCAGTAGTATGCATTGGCTTCCCGCCGCTGAGTTGTATGAGCAGCTCACCCATATCAGTCTCCCAAACCTCGTTGCCGGCCTCCTCCAGCGCTTCCCTCAGCTTTAGCTCCTCGGCAACCATACTCTTCGAAAATATTACAAGCTTACGACTCCCAACAATGCGGAGTACCGTTTCCCTCGCCTCCTCAGCTGTGTGAACCAGGTAGGCCCTAGCATGTACGCGTTCAAGGGATTTCATAGCCATGTCTATGTAGTAGTCTATCTTTGATATCACCTCCTTCTTAGCTTTCTCAACCATCCTCGCAAGCTGTTCCAGCTCAGGATGTTCAGCTAGAATCTTCAGAAATCTCCCCTCAGCATTTCTAACACCAGTCCTCAAGCCACGCTGAAACGTCTCGTCGTCTAGCACACTGTATATCTCGCGGAGAGCCTCCTGCAGGGTAATCCTCTCAACCGGCACGGCTCACCAGCCTCTCAGCAAGCAATATGGATATATCCTCTACACGCGTATTGTCCGGAGCTACGCGGCTCAGATTCGCATAGCATATCGGGCAGAGTGTGACAATAATAGTCGAGTAGCTTGAGAGCTCTTCCACCCTATTCTCGGCAATCCTCTTTGAAAGCCTTGGCGCTACAGCCTCTATGGGTCCGCCACAGCAATAGGTGAGTCTGCCACTCCTCCTAGGCTCTACTACGCGGTACCCTGCAGCCTCTAGTAGGCGGCGTGGCGGCTCAAGTATGTCTTCGAACCTGGCATAGAGGCAGGGATCGTGTATCACTACCTCTGGACCGCTGGCGTTCTGGAACTCTAGCTTGGCAAGGTTCTCGTAGAGTAGTTCGAGGTATGACTTGACCTCTATCGAGTAGCCCCCAACGTATCTGGGGTATACGTTGCGAAGCATATGCGTGGTGTGGGGATCTACCGTAACGATCTTCTGTACACCCACCTCCCGCAGTCTCTCATACAGCTTTAAGGCGTGCTGCTGGAAGCTTTTGTCAAGCCCAAGGTCGTAGAGTAATGCACCGCTATACCCGTCAAGCTCTGGCCTATAGTAGAAGTCTACACCAGCTGCCTCTAGTAGCACGACAATACTCTGAAGAACCTTTGTCGAAAACTCTTCCATCCTCTTATCGGGTTTAGCAACAAACTTGGCAAGCTCGCTTATCTTTGCAACTCTCTTAGCAAGCTTGAGCGCTAGTCCTCCAATAACGCCTTTCTCCAACTTCTCAAGCTGTCCCACAAGAGCCTCGATGTATGGTAGGAGCTGATATAGCCCGCCAGTAAATAGCAAATACTCGCCATCGCGGGGAATGCTTAGACCGTGAGTCCATTTTGACAGCACATCCTCCGGCACAGGCAGTGGCAGCCCGCGGACTCTCATATTATCCCTTATAAGCTCGAGGATCACCCTAGTATCGAGAACCAAGTAACCAGGCACCTCGACAGGAGTGTGGACTCCTAGATGCATAAAAACCTTTGAATAAACCCTGGAGGAGTTACATCATCGTTAATCCAGGCTCTTAGCCGGAAAGGGTTTAAAGTAGACCTCTTAGAGGCTCTACTTGAACCGCCATCTAGTAGCCCAGCCTAAGGGATGGGGGCTCGGGTGAGGGCTTATTGTGGAGGGCTATAGGTTAGATCCATGGGCTTCGGCTATAAGGCTTGAGTACGAGAAGCTCTTCCGCTATTTTGGCATAAAGCCGTTCCAGCCTCTTCTACCAGAAGTAGAGAAGGCATTTGGTAAGCCTCATAGATTGATGAGGCGCGGTATCATATTCGGCCACCGCGATTACGAGAAGATACTTGAGGCTTACCGGTCTGGCGAGCGTATAGCTCTAGTGACCGGGTTTATGCCAAGCGGCAAGTTCCATTTCGGCCACAAGATGGTTGCCGACCAGATAATATACTATCAGAAGCTTGGCTTCGAAATATTCGTCGTTATAGCCGACGCTGAGGCCTATGCTGTGAGGAGGCTTGACAGGAGAAAAATCATAGAGATAGGATTGTACGAGTATGTTGCTAACCTGATAGCTCTCGGGCTCGAGAAGAACAAACACACCCACATTTACTTCCAGACAAACTATGAGACCCCCTACTACCGGCTCATACAGATGTTCTCGCGGAGGGTTACACTGGAGGAGATGAGCGCAATCTATGGCGATCTAGAGCCCAGCAAGATAATGGCAGCACTAACACAAGCAGCCGACATTCTACATCCACAGCTAGACTACTTCGGTGGCTTCAAGTACGTCGTGGTGCCTGTGGGAGCTGATCAAGATCCCCACATAAGGTTAACTAGGGATATAGCTGCTAGGTTCGAGAACGAGCTAGGCCTTAGGAGGCCTGCATCGACGTACCACCGATTCCAGACTGGGCTTGACGGCAATAAGATGAGTAGCTCTAGGCCGGAGTACACTATATTCCTCACAGATCCTGTGGACATTGCTGTAAGGAAGCTTAAGCGGGCACTCACGGGAGGCCGTGCCACGGTAGAGGAGCAGCGTCGCCTGGGCGGCGAGCCAGAGAAATGCACAGTGTACGAGTTCTACCTCTACCATCTCATAGAGGATGACACACAGCTAAGGAAGATCTACGAAGACTGCCGAGGCAGCCGGCTCCTATGCGGCCCCGATAAGGAGTATGCTGCTGAACTCCTAGCAAAGTTCCTCGAGGAGCATCAGCGCCGCCTCGAAAGGGCTAGGGATCGAGTCCTAGAGTATGTCGAGCCTCCAAAGTTCTAAGCGCATGAAGGAGGTGGCAATGTTTTGGGCACTGTACTGCTATCTGGGCTTTTTGCCCGCTACACGGTGAAGAGAGAGAAGGGGGATGCAATGACTAGTCGCCGCACGCCCATACTCGCGATAAACTTTAAGGCATACCCTACGGCATTTGGTGAGAAAGGCTTAGCCATAGCTCTTGCAGCAGACCATGTAGCCGCCGAGTATGGAGGCAGCCTTGAGGTTATTGTGGCTGTTCCAGCAACCGAGATAGTACGGGTAAGCGATGCTGTAGAGCACGTAAAGGTGTATAGCCAACATGCTGACGCGGTGGAGCCCGGGCCTCACACGGGATTTCTCCCACTAGAGGCTCTAAGAGAAGCTGGTGCCCGCGGAACAATCATAAACCATAGCGAGCACCGTGTCGGGCTAAACGATATAGACTTCGTGATTAGAAGAGCGACAAGCTTAGGCATGGAGGTACTTGTATGCGCTGATACTCCTACAGCCGCAGCTGCTGCGGCGGCATTGTCGCCTACGATGATTGCTATCGAGCCACCAGAGCTTATTGGCACCGGCATACCCGTTTCTAGAGCCAAACCTGAAATTGTGAGAGAAACTGTTAGGCTGATAAGGATGATTAACCCAGAGGCAGTAGTGTTGACAGGTGCAGGCATAACAGTTGGAGAGGATGCTGTGGCAGCGATAAGGCTTGGGACGCAGGGTGTACTTGTAGCCTCTGCGGTCATGAAGGCCTCGGATCCCGAGGCAAAGATCCGGGAGCTGGCTGAGGCGCTGGCTAGGGCCGCCGAGAAGGAGCTAGGTTAGCTCTCCTCATACCTTATACCTCCCTCTTCAAGGTAATTTAATCTGCTAGGCCCTCTATTACGTCGCATTATGCGCCGCTTGATGCTCCAAGCAGCCTGGCTAAAGACGGCCGATATACTCGGCCTACCCGCGACGGGCGTGACTCTCCCAACACGTATAGCCTCTAATACCTCCTCAGCGCTAGGCTCCCTAACCTCGATGATATTGTATGCTGATCCTATCGCTGCTGCCACGTGAGCATCACTGTTGGCTAAGCCTGGAAGCTTCAAGACGCGGGCAGCTTCGACTGCACGTCGGTTTGATAGGGGGTCACTATAGGCGTTGAAGACCTCTATAGCATCCCACCTGCCGCGGTAGACTAGTTCGCTAATCCCCTTCCTGCGTATGTCGAAGGGGTGTGCTGGTACTACAAGGCAGCCCTCCTCCCGGGCGACATCAACTAGCTCGAACGGGTTGCGGGGTATACGCTCCAGTGGGTTCTCACTACAGTAGACTAGTATGTCACCAGCCTCCGTCCGTATCTCAGCGCCGATAACCACTACGAGTTCAACCCCTAGCTCTCTCACCACCTTCCTAGCCTTTAAAGAGCCAAGAAAACTGTCATGATCGGTGATCGCTATCACGCCCAGCTCCTTGTCGATTGCAGTTAGCACTATCTCCTCTGGCGACTCTCTCCCATCACTCACACTGCTATGCGTATGCAGGTCCCCACGAAGCCTGAGCAAGCCAACCCTACACCCTACACCAGCCAGGACTCCGGAGCAAAGTGACTAGCAGCAATTACAGCTTACTGTTGCTGCCTAGCCTTCCGGGCGTAGGGACAGAACTTGCGGAAGGGGCAATAGCGACACTCCCAGTCATAGCGTGGAGCCCTCATATCGTAAACTGTCTCCCGGATAAGAGCCCCTATGTCAACGTTTACGGGTTCAACCTCGAACTCTACGAGGCGGTCGGGGGTGACGTAGAGGAGGATGCCACGTCGAGCACCAAGGAGTTGCAGGTATATGCGGAGCTGCATAACATGGTGCTCTAGTGGCGCTCCCTCGGGGAGCATGCGCGCAGTCTTAATCTCTACGACCGTCTCCGGGACACCATCGTTATACTTGACGAGGTCTGCACGCCCCTTAAGAACAACCTCCCCACCATCAATATCATATCTCTCCTCAATCTGTACCTCAGCCCTCCACTCAGAACCATCCCTCGCCAGCAGCGCCTGAAGCCCAGCATGCACAAGTTCGCCGATAAGCAACTGTGGCTCAAACTGGAAGCTTAGCAGTGGATAGTTTAACCTCATAATCCTCTTATGACTACATGTAACAAGATCGGTGACGTAGACAACATTAGGGTCTGTTAGCTCGCGAAGCTTCTCACTAAAATCCCGCTGCTTGATAACATATAGCTCCTCGAGAATAGCCAAGACCCACCATGCACCCCCATCCCGTTAGGGCAACTTGTCTAGGAGCGCTCGGAGTTCACCGAAGCTACCCACTTTCTTGCGTAGCTTGCGGAGCCACTTTGCCAGGTTGTAGCAGCCTTCACCCCTCTCTATAACACCCTTCTCCCTCAACCGTCTAGCTACGAGTATGGGCTTGGACACCTTGTATATGGTGTAGAGGTCACGCTCGAAGAGAAGCTCGCCCACTGAGATGTTGTCCCAAACATAGGCGAATACCTTGAGCTCTTCGGAGCTAAACCTCGATATCATCTCCCTCAATTTGTAGAGTACCTTGATATCCTCCTCTGATAGCCTCCTCCGCAAATAGCCCACCCCGATACTTGTTTAACAGCATGACGAGAGCGTGACGGAGAGCCTCGCTCCTATTCTTAAATATACCCATCCTTACCAGCTCATCAAGCTTCTCCACGAGTTCCACCGGAACCTTAAATGTCACAACTATTGTCTGTGGCACTGCACCCCCCATAAACCCCCTAAGGGGGCGACGTGTTTCTAAATTAAGCCCTCGGGGCCCGGTGGAGAAGGGTAAGGTGTATGGCGTAGTGGCGCTGATGTAGGGTGGTGCTAGCCCTTGGCGATAGTGTATGCTGGCCACTGCCCGGGCGACGAGGGCGTATATGAACTGCTTAGGCCATATGTGGCAGAATGGTTTAAGAGGAGGTATGGAAGCTTCACGCCTCCCCAGCGTTGCGCAATACCGCTGATTAAGAAGGGGTATAATGTTCTCGTCTCGTCGCCCACGGGGACTGGCAAGACTCTAGCAGTGTTCCTAGGTATTATTGACGAGCTGTTCCGGCTGGGGGAGGCTGGCGAGCTTGAGGAACAGATCTATGCTATCTACGTGTCACCCCTTCGAGCGTTAAACAATGACATGAAACGTAACTTGCTCGACCCCCTTGAGGGTATAAGGCGTGTAGCAGAGGGTATGGGCCATAGTCTTCCCGAGATACGGGTTGCTGTGAGAACGAGTGATACTCCTCCGAGCGAGAAACAACGCATGACAAGGCAGCCACCACACATATTGATAACAACGCCGGAGAGCCTAGCGATAGCACTTAATGCGCCGAGGTTCCGAGAAAGACTCGCTACCACGAGATGGGTGGTAGTAGATGAAATACATGAACTTGCATCGAGTAAGCGCGGCTCACATCTAAGCCTCTCGCTTGAGAGGCTTGAGAACCTTGTTGGCAGGCCTATACAGAGAATAGGATTATCGGCAACAATTGCGCCACTGGAAGAGGTTGCAAAGTTCCTCGTAGGTTTCCGCGACACCGGCGAGCCTAGGGACTGCATTATAGTCGATGCCAGGTTCGCTAAGCCGATAGACATCCGCGTTCTATGCCCTGTTAGTGACCTTATACATACACCTGCTGAGCAAGTGAACGAGGCTATCTATAGACTACTTGCAAAACTAATACGAGAGCACCGCACAACGCTCGTATTCACGAATACGCGGAGTGCGACAGAGAAAGTCGTCTATAAGCTGAAGAAGTTATTGAAGGAGGAGGGTATAGCAGACTTCGACGAGATAGAGGCACATCATAGCAGTCTTAGCCGTGATCTAAGGCTTGCTGTCGAGGAGAAACTGAAGAGGGGAGAGCTAAAGGTAGTGGTATCATCTACCAGTTTGGAGCTGGGCATAGACATAGGCTACATAGACCTGGTAGTCCTTCTGAGCAGCCCCAAGAGCGTTTCAAGGCTCCTGCAGAGAGTTGGCCGTGCCGGTCACCACATTAGACAGGTTAGCAAGGGGAGGATCATAGTTGTCGACCGCGACGACCTGGTAGAATGCACCGTGCTGGCCAAGGCCGCGCTTGAGAGGAAGATAGACAGGGTACACATACCCAGGAACCCGCTAGACGTTCTGGCACAACATCTTGTAGGCATGGCCCTTGAGAGGAAGTGGCGTATTGAGGAGGCCTACCGGCTCGTGAGGCGAAGCTATAGCTTCCACACACTATCCCTCGAGGACTTTGTGAACGTGCTACGCTTTCTAGCTGGGCGCTATGGCCTCGAGGAGTATCGGGTCTACGCAAAGATATGGCTTGACGAGAAGGAGGGAGTGTTCGGCCGTAAGCGTGGTGCACGGATGATATACTACCTCAACAGCGGCACCATACCCGACGAGGTTAAGGTAAAGGTGTTTACTCTTGACGGACGCTATGTGGGCGACCTGGAAGAACCCTTCGTCCAGATACTAACGCCAGGCGACATCTTCGTCCTTGGTGGCAAGACATACGAGTTCATACGCTCGGAGGGCATGCGGATCTACGTTAGACCCGCCGAGGGACAAAAACCCACCGTACCAAGCTGGTTCTCCGAGATGCTACCACTAGCCTTTGACTCCGCGCTACTAGTCGGTGCTTTCCGCCGCTGGATAACCGAGATGATAGAGGAGGGAGTACCACGAGAGGAGGCTGTGAGGCTAATTGCTAAGCACTACAACCTTGAGCATCATGCAGCCGAGAATATCTACGACTATGTGCTCGAGCAATACCTCTTCACAGGAGGCAAGGTCCCAAGCGACAAGATGATACTTGTCGAGCTATTCCACGACCTAGAATCAGACGCTACGTCAATAATCTTCCATAGCCTCTTCGGTCGCAGAGTAAATGATGCACTATCCAGGGCCTACGCCTACCAGCTAACAAGAATAGCAGGAACTAATGTGCGCGTCACCGTGACCGATAACGCTTTCATGCTCACAGTGCCAGGGCTGAGAGACGACATAAACCTTGAAGAGCTAGTCTACAGCGTTAAGCCCAATGAGCTAGAAGATATTCTCAAGAGAGTGCTACGCAACACCGAGCTGTTGAAGAGAAGGTTTAGATATTGCGCCGAGAGAAGCTTCATGCTGCTGAGAAGGTACCGTGGTAGAGAGAAGGACCCTCACACGCTCCAGCTCAACGCCCAGACGTTGCTAGAAGCTGTGGAGCGCATACCGGGCTTCCCCGTGCTTAAGGAGGCTTATCGCGAGATACTCGAGGACTACATGGACATAGTTAATGCCCGGCTTGTCTTAGAGTGGCTCCACGAGGGCCATGTAATGGTGGACTACTTCGGCCCTACGACAGTACCGAGCCCCTTCGCCCACCACATAGTGGTTAGGGGCTATAGCGACATAGTACTCATGGAGGATAGGAAGAAACTGCTAATGGAGCTACACGAGAGAGTGATGGAGCTGCTAAGAAGGCGTATGTACCGCGGAGAGCCTAGAGAGGCTGTAGAAGCCGGCAGATAGCCCCGGGAAATAGGGAAATAGGAGGATAATTGAGGGCTCGGCGAAGGACCACCTCGTCACCCCGTCAGACTCGATCCCGGGGTATCTCCTCAACGCCCGTTAGCAGCTGTTTTAACTTATGCGCGGCTCTTTTAGCTTCCCCCGGATGCAGTATACTACCCTCCCCACTCGGGAGCGCTTTTGCCGTGCCTTCTCCGTAATGGAGAGGTTATACCCACCATTGACGACCTTGACGAGAATTATGGTGTAAAGGGTTCTAAAATACTTGTGAGAATCGATATTAACAGCCCCATAGATCCCAGGACTGGCCGCATACTCGACGACACACGTATCAGAGCTCATGCCAAGACTATCAGAGAGCTTTCTGAACGCGGCGCAGCCGTAGTACTAATCTCGCACCAGGGCAGACCCGGTGAGCCAGACTTTACGAGCCTAGAGCCACACAGCAAGGTTCTCTCAGACCGGCTCGGCATGACGGTAAAGTTTGTTGATGACGTTATCGGCCCCGCAGCAAGGCAGGCAATAAAGGAGCTTAAACCCGGCGAGATACTACTCTTGGATAACACGAGACTCGTATCGGAGGAGATCATAGAGGCTACACCGGAAAAGCATGCCGGAAGCATCTTCGTGCAAAGGCTAGCCCCCCTCTTCAACTACTATATAAACGACGCATTTGCAACCGCCCACCGCAGCCAGCCGAGCATCGTCGGATTCCCAATGCTACTCCCATCAGCTGCTGGCAGAGTTCTCGAGAGAGAGCTGCACGCGCTATCAAAACTCTACAAGCCAGAGGAGAGGCCGAGAGTATTTGTCCTGGGAGGAGGTAAGGTCCACGATACGCTTAGGATACTGGAGTACTTGCACGCAAACCGAGCCGCTGACCGCATTCTTGCAACAGGCCTCGTAGCAGAACTGTTCATGGTTGCCAAGGGCATAAACATCGGTAGGAAAAACATTGAAGTCCTTGAGGCTAAGGGTATTCTAGCACTAGTTCCCAGGGCACGCAGGCTACTGCTGAGAGGCCTTCCCCTTGAAACACCAGTGGACTTCGTAACAGAGCATAATGGCGAGGTACGTGTAGAAGCTGTTGGCACAGGCATAGAAGGTGTAATAAGAGACATAGGGCCTCAGACCATCTCAATGTACTCCGAGATGATGAAGGAAGCTAGGCTAATAGTACTCAGAGGCCCCGCTGGCGTCATAGAGGATCCAAGATTTAGGAAAGGCACCGAAGAACTGGTGAAATCTGCAGCAGAGTCAAACGCCTATGTAATAATCGGCGGCGGCCACCTCAACGTAATAGCCTCCAACCTAGGGCTAGCCGATAAGGAAAACATGCACCTAAGTACTGGCGGTGGAGCACTCCTCTTATTCCTCGCAGGCGAAGACCTACCCGGCCTCACAGCCCTCGCAAAATCTGCTCGTAAGTTCTTCCCCCAGCTCTCAGCCAAACACTCCACATAAACCACTACAAGCTCTTCCCCCTGAGAGGTGAAGAGCCGTGGCACGGGTTAGGGTTGGCGTAAACGGGTTTGGAACTATAGGTAAGCGTGTAGCTGAGGCAATAATGCTCCAGCCTGACATGGAGCTTGTTGGTGTCACAAAAACAAAACCAGACTATACCGCAAAATATGCTGTGTCCAGGGGAATACCTGTCTACGTGCCAAAAGAGAGCCTAGAGGAGTTTCAAGCTAAGGGCATAGAGCCAGCTGGCACCATAGAGGAGCTGCTCGAGAAAGTCGATGTCATAGTCGACGCTACGCCCGGAGGTACTGGTAGAAAGTATAAGCCTCTCTACGAGAAAGCCGGGGTCAAGATGATATTTCAGGGCGGTGAAAAAGCCGACATAGCAGAGCTATCGTTTAGCACTCTCTGTAACTACGAACAAGCACTTGGCAAAACCTCGCTGCGTGTGGTATCCTGCAACACTACCGGCCTTCTACGTGCCATCTGTAGTATATCAAGACTAGCCCCCGTAAGGCGCGTAAGAGCAACCATTGTCCGGAGGGCTGCAGATCCTAAGGAGATTAAACGTGGCCCTGTCAACGCGATAAAGCCTGATCCTGTAAAGACGCCTAGCCATCACGCTCTTGACGTTAAGACTGTATTGCCAGACCTCGACATAGTAACTATGGCAGTAGTGGTTCCAACAACACTAATGCACGTACATATAGTCTACGCTGAACTCGAGAAGCCTGTAACAAGAGAGGACGTGGTAGCAACATTCGAGTCCACACCAAGAATACTGCTCGCCGACGCAAGCTACGGGCTAGCAAGCACTGCCGAGCTAGTAGAGTATGCTAGGGACCTAGGCAGAAAGCGCTACGACATCCCAGAGCTAATAGTATGGCTTGACAGTATAGCCGTTAACGGCGTTGAGGTTATGTGGATGCAAGCAGTACACCAAGAGGCAATCGTAGTGCCAGAAAACATCGATGCTATAAGGGCTGTGGCAGAGTTAGCCAAGACAGCCGAGGAGACCATAAGGATAACCGATGAGAGACTCGGCCTCTTGAAGGGCAGAATACCATAACAACCAAGCCAACGCCATAGGGGCTATAACTTATTACCATACACCCAGACAAGAAAGCAATAAGATAATATGGATGGTCAGCAAACTAGCAAACCCGCATAGCAGAAGGGTGTACATGACATGAGCTTTGTACTGGAACCAAGCTATGCCATAAGCTACCTCTTCCGCCGAATACTTGTACCCGTAGATGGCTCAGAATCAAGCATGAGAGCTTTAGAAGTGGCACTTGACTTCGCACGGCGCTACGGATCAAAAGTCTCAGTACTCCATGTTCACGCACCGGGAGCAGATACTAAGGCGATTAGGGAAGCCATAGAGAAGAGGGTAAGGGACAAGGGCGTTGCAGTGGACATAAAGTTTAAGGAGTATAACCCACAGACAAGCAGTGTCGCAAATGAGATAATATCAGAAATCATCGAAGGAGGCTACGACCTAGTAGTCCTTGGCGCCCGCGGAAACACAGCAAACGAGGATCTAATGATTGGGAGTGTAGCCCTATCTATAACCATAAACTCGGCAACATCAGTCATGATCATAAGATGATGCTTCTACAATCTTACAACACTACACAGTCTTTTTACCACTATCACCTGTCTCAGCTATGCTACAAAACCCATAGTATAAGCGATATACCGACCCCACAAGCACTAAGGAGGGTTTATCACAAAGCTAACTACACTGAATGCTATCTTAGCCGTTGCCGAGATCTGCCGTCACGAACTTTAACACAATAACATAATAATGCCACATACACTTTACGGGATCAGCACCGGCTTCGTTTCCAAGCTACTAAGCTATAACGCTACGCCTGGCATGTAGCAAAAATATAGCGCTAGTGATAGTTTATGCCTTGCATTCACGTCTTGTACCTCCATCCGAATTGCATGCACGGCTTGGCAGGAGCACCATGGTTTGGATGAGCCTTAGTAGCTGTAGCTGTACTAGGCCCATTATGCGTAATCTACTACTTCTTGAGATAGTTGTGGCCAAGCTATCCTAAAAACAACGTCTGTTAACGTATTCTTTACTATATCCATCATGGTCTTCCCTACGGAGTCCAATTATATGCTCCGACTTCATGCTAATCTTAATAGCTTTAGTTTTTCCTGCCATACGCGCTAGCCTATGAAGCCTCCTTGCATATTTCTAGAGTGTATGAAAGCATTGCATAATTGGCAAGTTGTATCACTATTCTCGCACTCTTAATGCTCTCAGTATCTAGCTATAGACCTCATTCTCGTCGAAGACAGAGGGGTAAAGAGTTAAGAGCTACAGTATGGAACCCCTTTTATTCAGGCTAGGCGAAATGGTGCACACCTACATAGTTGTATGTGGCGGTAAGCCTTACATGGTCGTAGGAAGCCTACTGGACGCCCTAGCTAAGGCCTCGGAGGAGTGCAGCGGAGAAAGCACCGAGATCTACAAGGCTAAGCTCATTGTAGAGCTAGATCCCGAGGATCTCCGAGAGATACGGGAAAGCCTAAGCCGGAGAGCCGCGGCAGGGCCAGCTCCTGCCAAGACTGAGAAAGCGGCAGGATATGCTGTTGTCTTTGACCAGATGTTTAAGGGGTTTGCCGAGATCCTTGCTAGGGAGCTGCATGACATGCCTCTCGAGTTCCATGAGGTTCTCGGGAGAGGTATTGATAGACCAATACGTATTGCCCCAGGTGTATACCAACAGCCCGCCAGAGACGACTACGATGTGCTAAGTCTTCTTGAGAGGCTTGCAAACCAGTATAGAGGAGTCATATTCTTTACGGGAGACAAGAAGCTAGCTATGCAGGCCAGGCTTATACCCGGCGTAGATGTGGAGTACCTCCCTCCAGGCGAGGTTGCGGGGAAGGAGATGGCCCTTAAGCTCATGGCTTCAAGGATAAGAGAGCTGGTTAGAAGGTAAAAGCCGCTGGCTAGAGGCTGGTTGTGCGGAGAGCTGCGTGATGATACACCCCGATTAACTGAGCACTAGCGATGACTGAAGGGTAGGTTGCTGATGAAGCAGGACATGGAAAATGGTAAGTGCCTTGCTCTCGTGGAGAAGCTTTTGGACCGCATTGCAGCACAGATCCTGGAGGAGCTCAAAGAGGGTGATGGACGAACGAATCTCGAATCCATAGCCGGGATCGTCTCCAGGTTTCTTTCGGAACATGGTGGCTGCATAGACTCTGGCGTGTTGCCTGATAGCCTCTACCTCCGGCTTCTCGTGGGCGAACTGGAGAAGCTTGTGCCGATGCTTCTAGACAAGGCTATGGAGGCCCTCTCAACACACATGGATGCTATAGATGTGAATTTACACAACATGCTTTCAGCTACTCTTACCAGCTACGCGCTTCACGAGATAAGAATAGCCTCAACCTACGCTGAACTAGTTAAGAAATATGGTAAGTTAGCAGTAGATGGGGATCCCTTAGCCTCAAGTGTTCTGGGAGCGCTTGAGGAGGCGGTGTTTTCGGCGATACTGCGTTTCCTAGCACTGGTGAGGCTTGTCTCCAAGATGCCACATCGACTCGTTGAGCAGCTAACACAGAAAATAACCAGTCTTGTTGAACGCTACGTCTCTGAGGAGAGCAGTAAGATACTGATAGCTAGCTACCAGATTGAAAGCATACTCGGCGAGCCTGGAGGCTAGCCCATCATGGCTAGGGCTAGGAGGCTGCTGGAAGACATACTCTCAAGGAGAGATCCCCAAGGCTACTATGTCGTGGTATTTGAGCAGCCTAGCGAGACCCTAGGAGAGGTGCTTAGGGAAGTTGAGGAGAAGCTTAGGGCTGGCTTCGTAGTCGAAGATATTGGCAGCATTGTTATAGTGAGGTCTAGGTCGCGGAATGCTGTAAAAGAGCTAGTGCTCGCAGCTCTGAAGCGTGGGCTGAGGATAAAAACTGGCTAGCAAGGCCTTATCGCTCTTAGCTTCTTGAGCTTCTCGTATATCTTGTTTACAGCCTCATAGACTTCTTCCTCTCTCTTGGCACCCGTGATAACCATCTTGCCCGAGCTGAAGATTAGGAGCACTACCCTCGGCTCATCCATTCTATGTATGAGGCCTGGGAACTGCTCAGGCTCGTACATACTGTTCTCAAGCGTAAGTGCAGCCCTCTCGAGGTCAACACAGACGTTGAGGTTAGCCGAGGCTACGATATTCTGTATCTGTACCTTGGGCCTACCATAGATTGGTATTCCATGCTTCTTGAGGTTCCTGACAATCTTCTTAACAGCCTCTATGAGGTCCTTTGTGCTCTTAGCACCAGTGACAACCATTTTGCCAGACTTGAATATCAACGCTGTAACCTTTGGCTCGTCAAGCCTATAGACAAGACCCGGGAACTGTTCGGGATTATACTCTACAGTGAGTATACTACGTTCTATAAGCCTAAGGTCGAGCTGCTGGTCAAGAGAAACCGTAGCAACTATATTCTCTATCTTAGCCGTCGGCCTAGCCTCACCAGCCTCGCTCCTAGCCTCTATCTGGCTCAACTTCTGGCCACCAGTCGGCACGCCAGCAAACCCCCTTATAACCCCTATAAAAAGCCGATTTAAAGCCTTACCCGTACGTACTGTAGCTTCTGGGGGATGGAGAGGCGGGCAGTCTAGGACCACGATAGGAGAGCGTGGAATGACTGGCCTAGTCTCACGCCGACCCCCACAACTATGGGCGGAGCATTGAAATTAGCGGAGGTAGGGATTTCCTCTCTAGATGGCAGCCCCCGGGAGGGCCGCGAGGGGCCTCATAGCCTCTAGCCCTTCGCGGCCTACAATCTCTCTATCCCGGGGGCTGCCTACGACTCAGAGCGGCCCACTGGTGGCTGCCATTCTATTCTACCACGGACTAGCCGCTGGTATGCTGGTACTCTGTTTGCTGCTTCTATGGGATTGTTGAGGGCTTCTGGTATCTTCTCTATGAGGTCCATGGCCGTCATCGAGTCTTTCTTCTCGGCGTATGCTAGTGCTCCAGCTAGACCGTTTACGAAGGCTGCTATGGAGGCTGCATGGAAGGGTTCTAGCTTTCTTGCCAGGAGTGCTGCTGTTATGCCTGCCAATGTGTCACCTGTACCGCCAACACTCATGGCTGGTACGCCGGTTCGGTTTAGCCTTATTCTCTCGCCATCCGTCACAATATCTATGGGACCTTTGAGTAGTATCACTAGCCCATGTCTCTGGGCTTTTTCGGCTGCCTTGAGGGCTCTGGCCTTTATGTCCTCGTCTACGCCTGACAATGCATCGCCGAAGAGTATTTGGAATTCGCGCTGGTGGGGTGTGACTACTAGCTTTCGATTGGAGTTGGGTATGCCCCTTTCGCCTAGGATTTTGATTCCATCAGCGTCCACGACCACCGGCTTCTCCTTCTCCAGCGCTTTCACTATTATCTGTGGTATGGCCTCTTTCGTCTCATCAGAGAGGCCTACGCCCATACCTATGGCTATTGCATCCACGCGATCCAGGAGCTGCTCTAGCTTCTTTACGTGGTCTGGGTGTATGTTGGGGCTGCCACGTAGAGGTACCGGTATTATCGTTGGGTGATGTGATGCCGCTCTTGTTACGTGTTCCGGCGCTGCCAGGAAGACCAGATCTACGCCGCTACGCTCAGCCGCTAGCGCTGCAAGTATAGGAGCGCCCACATAGTCTTGGGAACCGCCAACTATGAGGACACGGCCCGATGAGCCCTTATGGGCTTTCCAGCTCCTAGGCCTTACCCTGTAGGCTACGTCACCAGGACCAACATATACCTCGGCCTCGGGGGGTGCTCCTATACTGACTACTACGAGCCTACCAGCGACGTCTGGCCTGCGTAGCAGGCCTGGCTTGGGCTTGTGGAATGTTACGGTTATATCGGCTTTTACATAGGCTCCTGGTGTCTCACCCGTATCTGAGTTAAGGCCCGACGGGACATCAACAGCGAGCTTTAACCCAGTACTAGAGTTTACCGCTTCAATGGCATCACTGTACGGGGGCCTTGGGGCGCCCCTCAGCCCTGTTCCTAGAAGTGCGTCTATCACCACATCGGCTTCAACAGGTGCTACGTCGGCTGGTGCTCGCGCAATACGTATGTCCACGGTTAGATCCATAGCTGCCAGGGCCTCATACATAGCTCTTGTCTCGGGGGATCGTATCTCCTCGGGCTTCACAATCATCACGACAGTAACCTGGTACCCCATATAGGCTAGGTGCCTGGCAGCTACCAGTCCATCCCCACCATTACCTCCAGGCCCAGCAAAGACGACAACACGGCTTCCCGGCTTGGCAAGCTTTGCAGCTTCCTCGGCAACACTGCGGCCAGCATTCTCCATAAGCTGTAGCCTCTTAACGCCAATCCACTCAGAGTTAGCATCAATAACTGCCACATCAACCGATGTTATGGCTTTGCCCAGACCGAAAACCGGCCTTCCCAGCAAGGGTGTGCGCCATGTAGAGTAGTATAACGAGTTCGGGTATAAGGCGAGCTTTGCTAGCTAGTGTTGATGTAGCCTACACGTAAAAATCTCTGGGGCCTGGTAGGGTTTGCGGGTGTGCTGGACTTGAGGATTACTCTCAACGAACTTCTAGACCTGGACTATGAAGGTGTTGCCCGCTCCATAGAAGAATTCATCAAGGGCTACGTTGAGTCAAGTGGCGCTAAGGGTGTGGTTGTTGGTCTAAGTGGAGGCGTAGATTCTACCACCACATTGTACTTGCTGGTTAGGGCTCTGGGTCCGGAGCGTGTCCTAGTACTAGTGATGCCGGATTCCGATGTGACGCCGGAGGAGGATGTCCACGATGCCGTAGGAATTGCTGAAAGGCTGGGAGTTCGCTACAAGCTGATAGATATCAAACCCATTGTGGCCAGCTATCTGGTTGCCATGGGTGAGGCACCGGATCGGCGTAGTAAGGGGAATCTAAGGGCTAGGGTGAGGATGACACTGCTCTACCTATACGCAAACATGGAGGGTCTACTTGTAGCGGGAACTGGTGATCGCAGCGAGCTGCTGATAGGCTACTTTACAAAGTACGGTGATGGCGCTGTCGACTTTCTGCCTATAGGCTGCCTCTACAAGTCTCAAGTTAGGAGGCTAGCCCTACATCTCGGTGTGCCAGAGAAGATAGCTCTCAAGCCTAGTAGCCCACGTCTATGGCCTGGCCAACTGGCAGAGGATGAGCTAGGCATGAAGTATGAAGAGATAGATTTGATCCTCTACGCATTGTTTGACAAGGGGCTATCGCCCGAGGAAGCTGCAAAAGCTACCGGGCTCCCCATCGAGAAGGTTAGGCGCGTACTAGAGCTACACCGGGCTAGCGAGCATAAGCGCAGCCTGCCGCCAGCACCTGATCCAGCCGCTACCGTGTGGAGGTTTAGGAGGAGGAAGGGCTAGCCGAGGGCTTTTACCTCGCCGGTATACTGTCTCAGTGATGTCTCGAGCAGCTCTGATAGCTCGGCCAGCAGCTCGTTTACAACCTCTACCGGGCTCTTGTTGCCTGATGCTATCTCCTCTATGTCCCGGTAGAGCTTCCTCGTACGCTCTTCTGACACTAGGCTTCCATATCTGGATTCGAGGTACTCGTAGACCTCTATGCCGAGCTTTGTTGGTACTAGGCGGCGGCGGTACTTGCTCTCTATCACGTAGCCGTGCCGCTCCAGAGCATCTATTATCTTGGCGTAGGTGCTTGGCCTCCCCAGTCCTCTCTCCCTCATTAGGCTGACTATCTCACCGTGCGTGTAGAGGTATACCGTTGAGCCCCTCCTTACCAGTATCCTCTCTGGCCTCAGCACGTCGCCAGGCTTTACGCTGTCCAGTGCCATGTGGAGCCTGGGGTATGGGTAGTACTTATGGTAACCCTCCCTTAGCGCGGCAGTGTATACCTCTATCTCGACCTGGCTCCCAGCTACTTCAAGCCTTATGCGCCTACGCTTCAGTTTGGCAGGCTTCATCTGGCTCGCTATGAACCTGCGGAAGATGAGGTCGTATAGCCGGTAATGACTCTCCCTAAGCGTTACAGGCACGCGTAGATCGCCGAGGGCAACCATTCTCCGGAGAGCCTCGGCGTCAATGGGCCTCGTGGGCCTAATCGCTTCATGATGTCCCTGGGGGCCCCAGCTCCGGGGCTGGAGTAGCTCGGCATCCTCCCTTGATTCAAGGTATAGCCTTGCTATGTGCTGGCCAAGCCCAGATACATGCGTTGAGTCTGTACGGTGGTAGGTTATTAGGCCGGCTTCGAAGAGTTCCTGCGCCACCCTCATAGTCTTCTGTGCAGGGTAGCCATAGAGCCTTGAGGCATCGTAAATTAACGACTCCGTCGTATATGGTGGCGGTGGGTTAATCTCCACAACCTCCTCCTCGACGCTGACTACTCTCACACCATTCTCTGCTGCTGCTGCCGCTTCGCGAGCCCCGCTAGCACTATCATAATGTATTTTCACGAGCGGCCCGCCGGGCAGCCTTATGTAGAGGTTGTAGCCCAGGTTACTACGCCACTCACTATACCTCTCTATTATCCAGCCCAGAACCGGTGTCTGGACGCGGCCAGCACCAAGCCAGTTTTTGCCAAATACCTGCCATAGGTGCTGGCTTAGCCCAAATCCTATCCAGCGGTCCTCAATACGCCGGACCATCTGGGCTTCCGCAAGCCTTACATCCACCTCTCTGGGGTTGGCAAGGGCGCGGTTTAGCTCGCTCCTAGTTATCTCGTGAAGTTCTATCCTCATTATCTTCCTAGCATAGGGTCGGAGTAGGAGGTAGATGTCGTAGGCTATCTTTTCGCCCTCGACATCCGGGTCTGTGGCTATGTAGACAACCTCATTCTCTATTGCTAGCTGCCTCAGTGCCCCAATTACATCCTCCTTACTCACAATATTTGATGAGCCGCACCGTGGGCATACCTGGCTTGAAGATGAGAACTGGTGGCCACAGCTTAAACACCTCTTTATAGGCTTGTATATCGGCGACACTCCATTCTTGCCAAGCTCGACACCATAAATTCCCTCGTCGTCTATGGTTAGGTCGTATACATGGCCTGCTGTTGCCGCTATAGCTGCTACGTGTATCTTGCCAGAGACTGGGTTGTAAAATGTCGTCTCGTAGACCACCACTGAGCCTATGCGCCTACGCACCGGCCTCCCAAAGAAGCCTGCTATTGTTTTAGCCTTGGTAGGCGACTCTACGACTATTAGACACGTCTCAATATCAACCTTCTTTCCGACACCACCACGCCTGCTAGCACGCGCCTTCTCAAGCTCTTTCGCGAGCTTCTCGCTGCTAAGCTCTTCAAACCTTACATCCTCAAGGAATCTCTTCAGTTTCTCGGCAAGGAGCCTCACCAGAATCTCATCGACGTCAAGCACTATGCTTATCCCATGGGTCATCGCGGAGCCATACATGCGGCTTGCCCTTCCACTAGCCTGCACGTATGTTGGCGCGTCAGGCAGTATTGCTACAAGCTTTCCATCCTCAAACCTGTACAGGGCACCACCAACCGCCACCGAACCCTCAATAGATACCAGCTCCTCTATAGCGTGTAGAAGCTTCCTCCTAGTCTCTAGAAGCATTTCGAGGATCTCGCCTAGACGACCCTCAAGCCTTTCTCCCCTCTCAAGCGCTATACGTAGAACTGTTACCTCGTTGGGTGCTAGCTTCGAGAGCCTCCGAGCAAGCTCCTCAGCACCCTCAAGGGACAGCTCCACAGCGCTTCGGGCAATACGATGCGGTGATAATAGCGCCTTCCCAGCCTCTATAGCTTGACTTGGTACACCAACGAATACTGTGTAGTGTATACGCTCTGGCATATCGATACCACGTACTATGACGCCATAGTAGGAGGCTACACCGACAAGCACGTCGTACTCTCCGGATGCGAAGCGGTCTAGGACTCTTCTGCCAGCGAGGGCTACTGCAGCCCTTATGCCACGTTCGTTTAACATCTCTGCTATCCTTCTCGCGACATTCTTGCCAAACCTCTTCGCCACGAATACGAGGCCACCACCACCCATCCTGGTTACGAGTGAAACAGCCTCTGCCACGGGATCGTTGACTATTTTATAGAGGTTTGCTATGCTCCTAGTGTAGTCATAGACTCTACCTATATCGAAGCCTAGCAGCTCACGGAACAACTTGGGCTTTAGCCCGTAAGCGCGACCGGTAGCCGATGCTATCACAAGTTGACCTGGAGTAGTCTTAACAAGTTCTTGGGAGAGTATCGCCTCGAGCTGTTCAATATCTTGTAGGAGTTTTTCATATCTCTTAATGTTACCGGAAGTCTTAGCTATAGTGGCCATTATCTTCTTCTTTACCAGGTTGTAGGCAGCTTCTATAGCTTCTACGCTAAAGCCAAGGGCTTGGAGCAGCTTGTCAATGTTCTTTGAGTTCCTCAAAACAGCATCCACGTCATCCACGAGTATTGAGTCAAAGCGTATACCCTCTATGAGGCTCCATCTCCTGGAGAGGAATGCCGTCGTAGTAACCAGTATATCGTAGCTCCTCTCCTCTATTGTTCTGAGGCTCTCCTCCTTAGCCCTCTTCGGAAGGCTGGAGTAGTATGAGACTACACGTATGCCCCCGCCCAAGCGGCTAGAGAGTGTTTCAAGCTTCCTTGTAACCTGCCTAGCAAGATTTTCTGTGGGTAGGAGATAGTAGACCTTCAAGCCTTGCGAGGCCCGATAGACTGCATATACGCTGAGTAGTGTGGTCTTACCAACACCTGTAGGGGCTACAATAGCTATGCTCTCGCCTTGCAGCATACGCTTAGCCCAGGTCCTCTGCGCACTCCACAGCTTGTGACCTGTCAGCTTCTCGAAGAACTCCTCAAACTCGCGGAGTTGGCTCGTGGAACTGTATAGGTACCAATACCCCCTCAATCTACCGTTCTCGGCAAGCAGCCTACCAATAGTCTCTATGCGCTCGTAATAGTCCGTCGATAGTTCCCCCACGGTAGGAAGACACTGAACGCAAGGCAGACCTTCTACGAGGCGTACAGCTGATATCGGTCCCCCGCAGTTAGGGCATGCTGCGTGATAGACTGGTCGCAGCGTCAGCGTCAATGCTAGCTTACCTCCATCCCAGACGTGTAGTGTTCGCTTCAAGCATCGCAGGGTATAGAACTGGAGAGCTGGTAACACCAAGCCAGAAAACGCCTTACAGAAAAATGGAAAAGCATAAATACTGCCGTCCCCACGGGTGGGTACACGACACCAAGGCTTGAGGGGATGCGAAATGGCGCAGGCAACCGCAGCTCCAAGCAATGTAGTTCTAGTAGGTAAGAAGCCTGTAATGAACTACGTACTAGCAACCCTAACCCTGCTAAACCAGGGCGTCAAGGAGGTAGTCATCAAGGCTAGGGGCCGCGCCATAAGCAAGGCTGTTGACACTGTGGAGATCGTCAGGAAGAGGTTCCTACCAGACAAGGTTGACGTCAAGGAGATCAAGATTGACAGCCAGGTAATACAGAATCCCGACGGCCGCCAGAGCAGGGTTAGCACCATCGAGATCGTCCTAGTACGCAAAGACTAACCCCACACTAGGAGTCTATTGGCGCGATAGAGATGGTTTTTAACTGGGTTAACCACCGCCCAAAGGCCGAAAAACTGCTTATAACATTGTTCTCTTATCTTGACGCACCACCATATGTTATCCGCGTTTATCTCCATGACGGGTTACCCAATCACTACATGGAGTTGGTTAGTGCCATCTCCTCATATCAGAAGCTATTGACAGCCGCTAGGCCGAAGGAAGAGAGAAGCATTGAACCTGGAAACCAAGCTGGTTACCAAAATATCTAGAAGGATAAAAGAAGGATTATCGGGATGGGACTTTGATGTAGCCCTCTTTAGCGCGTTAGCTGGCCCTGCTGCATCTTCACTAGCAGTCTCTTGTACTCCCTCCTGTTGCGCATCCTTGGCGCTGGGTTCTTCCTGGGCTTTGCAGGGATCTTTGGTGTCTGCTTCCTAACCTTGCCCGCCTTTGTTAGTGAACCGTGGCTTGGCATAGTGTTCCCCCAGAACGTTGCTAGAGTGGCGTGGAGTCCTTATATAGGCTTTTATTCTTGGCTTTTGCTGGGGCTAGGTCTGCCTTGGAGACTGTTCCAGGCTACACTGGTATTGCCAGGGCTTTGCTTGAAAGAGCTGGTGCAAGGGTTGGTGATAGGATAAGGATTGTGCAACGTGATGGCAGGGTTTTCGAGGGCATACTGATGCCACGCTACGCGCTTAGTGCCAAGCCAATTATAGTCATTAAGCTGGATAACGGCTATAATATCGGTGTTAGGGTCGACGAGCACACCGAGATAACTGTTGTGAAGACACGCGAGGCCATATTGAGGGAGGCCGCTGCCGGCGCTCCAGCCGTGGTTCCTCTCCTGGAGGAGCAACCACCGCTAGAGAAGAGGCCACGAGTTATGATCATCGGTACTGGGGGCACTATTGCTAGTAAGATTGAGTACGAGACCGGCGCTGTTAAGCCTGCAATGTCTGCACGTGATCTTGTAGAGGCTGTTCCCGAGATCGGGTTTATAGCCGAAGTTTCAGCCGAGGTTCTGATGAATATTCTAAGCGAGAACATGAGACCAGAGTACTGGGAACGTATAGTGGATGCCGTTGCCAAGAGTATTGCTGAGGGTTTTGAGGGCATCGTAGTAGCACACGGAACCGATACAATGGCTTATACAGCTTCTGCTCTAGCATTTGCGTTTAGAGGGCTTCCAGTGCCTATTGCCTTCGTGGGTGCCCAGAGGAGTAGTGATAGGCCCAGCAGCGATGCCTCCTTCAACCTCATATCGGCTGTGCTCGTAGCAGCCAGGGCCCCCTTTGCCGAGGTTACCGTGGTTATGCACGGAGAGACCGGCGACACCTACGCCTTAGCCCATAGAGCCACGAAGGTTAGAAAGATGCATACAAGCCGGCGTGACGCCTTCCAGAGTATTAATGCTAGGCCACTAGCAAGGGTTTACCCGTTTGAGAGGAGGATAGAACTCGTCTCAGAGCCCCTGCAACGCAGAGGCGAACAAGAGCTAAGAGTTATGAATGGGTTTGAGCGCAAGGTTGCACTGGTAAAGTATTATCCCGGAATGGATTCGGAGATCATAGACTTTCTCGTGGATCGCGGCTACCGAGGCATAGTCCTCGAAGGTACTGGGCTTGGCCACGTGGGCGAATGGCTCGTGGACAGTATTAGGAGGGCTGTGGAGAACGAAATTGTAGTCGTCATGACTTCACAAACTCTCTTCGGCAGGGTTAACATGAACGTCTACGCTACCGGCCGCAAGTTACTAGCTGCAGGTGTCGTGCCAGGTGACGATATGCTCCCCGAGACAGCCTTCGTCAAGCTTTCATGGGTTCTAGCGCACTCCTCGAGTTTTGAGGAGGCAAAGAGACTCATGCGCGAGAACCTAGCTGGAGAGATCAATCCGAGACACACCGTAGACCTATACCCGAGGTGGCCGCATTGATCGAGCCCAAGGTAGACCCTTCAAAGTATGACCCTCGGGAGCTGGGGCTAAAGGCTGGCCTTGAGATACACCAACAGCTAAATACTAGAGCCAAGCTGTTCTGCAATTGCCCCACAAGGCTCTCCAGCGAGGACGAGCCAGGAGACGAGTTTGTTCGGCAACTAAGGCCTACCCGTAGCGAGCTAGGCGAGGTAGACATTGCTGCACTGTTCGAATGGCGTAAGGGTAGAATGTACCACTACCATGCGCCAAGGGCTACTAGCTGCCTAGTAGAGGCTGACGAGGAACCTCCACATGAGATTAACCAGGAGGCAGTGGTTATAGGGCTCGCTGTAGCCCTGGCTCTTGGCGCTACACCCGTAGACGAGATACATGTCATGAGGAAGATTGTCATCGATGGCTCAAATACTACAGGGTTCCAGCGCACCGCAATAATAGCCCTGGGAGGCTCGATAGAACTCGAGTCGGGCAAGAAGATAGGCATAGCAACTATAGCTGTAGAGGAGGATGCCTCCCGTAAGCTACGGGAGGAGGGCCGCTACGTACACTACATGCTTGACCGGCTAGGCATTCCACTCATAGAGATATCGACTGAGCCTGACATTGAGACTCCCGAGGAGGCCTATGAGGCTGCCCTAGCCATAGGCCAGCTGCTGAGGCTGACCGGCAGGGTAAAGAGGGGTATAGGTACTATACGCCAGGACCTTAACGTCTCAATAAGGGGCGGAGTAAAGACCGAGATTAAGGGTGTACAGAGGCTAGAACTCATACCGAAGATAGTCCTCTACGAAGCTATTAGACAGAAGAGGCTCCTGGAGATACGCGACGAGCTAAAGAGGAGGGGTGTAAGGCAGGAAGATATCGATGCCCAGGAGATAGCCGACGTGACAGATGTGTTTAAGAAGACCAAGTCAAAGATCATAGCTAGAGCAGTCAAGCGTGGAGGCAGGGTTCTAGCTCTCAAGCTGCCAGGTTTCCACGGCCTACTCGGTGTTGAGGTGCAACCAGGCAGAAGGTTTGGAACAGAGCTAGCAGACTATGCACGCTTCTGGGGTGGTGTAGGAGGCCTCTTCCACACCGATGAACTACCAGGCTACGGTATATCAGCTGAAGAAGTCGAGGAGCTATATAAACTTCTTAATGCCAAGAAGGGCTGGGATGCAATAGTCATAGTAGCGGATGAAGAGCCCAAAGCCAGGAAGGCACTGGAAGCTGTAAAGGAGAGGGCAAAAATGGCGCTCGAAGGCATACCTAAGGAAACTAGAGCTGCCCAGGAAGATGGCACAACCAAGTTTATGAGACCACAGCCTGGCTCGGCTAGAATGTATCCAGAGACTGATATACCACCACTAGAAGTTACCAAGGAGCTGCTCAACAAAGCACGCAAAATAGTGCCGGAAAAGCCCCACGAGAAACTAGAAAAGCTGGTTAGGAAGTATGGCCTCAGCGAACAGCTAGCAAGACAGATCATAAGGGACATACACCTAGACCTCTTTGAAAAACTCGCCGAGAAGTATGGGAGCCGCGTAGCACCATCCTACATAGCATCATTATTCACAAACATACTGAGAAGCCTTGCAAGGGAAGGAGTACCCGTTAGCAACCTTTCAGACACCCATATAGAAGAGATCGTGAGGGCTATAGCAGAGGGCAAAGTCTCCAAGGATGCTGTGCCAGACCTCATAAAGTACCTGGCAGAGAATCCATCAAGGAGCGTCGAAGAGGCTGTACGCGAGCTGGGCATAGAGACGGTACCTGTGGAGAAGGTCGAGAAACTTGTCGAGGAGGCTGTAAAGCAGCTCGAAGCCGAGATTAGGGCGAGAGGGCTGGCGGCACTAAACAAGGTTATGGGCCGTGTAATGCCAAAGCTAAGAGGCAAGGTCGACGGTAAGCTGGTAGCAAGTATAGCTAAGCGCAAAATCGAAGAGCTGCTGGGTGGTAACTAGTACCGCCACTATATGGATTAGGGAGGCTTCCTCCCCTTTCCTCTTCTGAATGGGCTGTGACGAGTACTCCCGTCGCTGAATCGGGAACCGTGATGAGAAGGCATTTGGCTGAGCCCCTATAGCCTGGCTATAGGAGTTATTTTATAAAAAGCCAGATAGGCAGACGAGTCTATCGACCTACCGGGAATCTTTGTCTAGATGCCGGTTGCTCCTTCAAGGAACTCTGTCTTTATGGTCCTCCTACGCTCAACTACATCGATGATTCTCTCTATGAAGTCTTCCTCGTAAGGCACGCCGACGAATGCTAGCACACCGTTGATAGCTATTGCTGGTACTGATGTTACACCATACTTGTCAGCTATGTCGGGATTCTCATAGGCTTCAACAATCTCCGATACGAAGTCGGTCTTACCGTTTCTCCACGCTTCATAGGCGAACATGTTTGATAGTAGTGCCGCATAGGGGCAGTACGGGCACTGCGGGGTAACAATGATTTCCACGTGAACCGGTTTTTCTATCAACTTTATTTTCTCAACTGTTGTCTCGTCGAGACCACTATCCTCTTGAGAGATTCTTATTATTGTCTCAACGAGCCCTCTTAGCTCCTCACCGCTAGGCGTACCGGTATACTTTATCCTTCCCTCGACAAGGGTTAAGCTTGGTATTCTTTCCACACCATGTTTCTTAAATACATCGACATGTTTATCTTTCTCGTATATCTTCATGGTTACTAGTTTTTTGCCATTCTTTACCGGTGCCTCCTCTTCGAGAACCTTAGCTATCTTTACTGTCTCGTCACAATACCTGCAATTAGGACCTATGAAGACGTTTATTTCAACCGGCTTCACGAGATCCTCAAAAGCTTCCTTAATCGCATCCCTAGTCTCCTTGTCTATCTCCATTTTTACAGGGTCGAACACTGCTACCCACCTTTTACTTCCCACCCGCGGAAGCCATACTCTCTACTTTAAACAATATGCTCTTAATTTCTTTTCACTGAAACGAAACATACAAGTTTCGTATGCTTCGAATATTTTCCCTCTTATAATACACCATCCGGATACTACAATGAGCTAAGGAAAGCTATTATTAGCCCGGAATCTAAACAGCTGAAAATATGGGCTAGCCGCTATGAATGGTGAGCAAACACTACTCGTAACACCGTGCGAAGTAGCAGTTAAGAAGTATGTTCCATCCATTAGGGCTTCAATAGCTATTGTGCTCGTGAGAGACTATGGCCTATCAATATACAAGGCTGCCAAGCTTCTCCGACTAACACCGGCTGCCATATCTAACTACTTGTTACGGAGGAGAGGTAGCGACTACATAGACACTATATTGAATGACGAGCAGCTGTATCAACATATATTTAAGCTTGCCGAGCGTGTAGTTAGCGGCAACATAGACAATAGGGAAATTTCGAACGAGATGTGCAATCTATGTCGAGAGCTACGCAAGAGAGTTGAAAAACTTGGTAGTGCATCAACATGCCCCGCTAACCATTAGCATTCTTCGACAATAGTCTTGGCAGCTTTCGAAGCCTAACATAGACCAGCCTAGCCCCATGTGGCGGTAGTGGTATACGTAGCCTATTGTACTGAGGTATGAGCTGCTCCTCCAACCAGGTGGCGGGACTTGTAAGCTTTGCCTCTACAATCCTATGTCTCTCAAATACTATTTCGTGGAGCTTACTCTTCTTGAGCGGATTCCAGACCAGTAGCATCATTGATTCTCCATTCTCGCCAGTAGAGTACCAGGCGCCTAGTATGGCTAGACCTGTCATGCTCCAGATGCAGGGCTTTACATTTACGTCATCAATGCTCTTGTATAGTGTGCCGTAAAGGTACACCAGGTGGAGTAGTGCTGGGCTACACCTCGTAGATGATGGCAGAGCTATAGCCTTGCCATGGATGAGCCTCACGCTTCCACAATGTGTTACCTCAAATCTGCATGTCTCGCTCAAGCAGACAAGCTGCAGCGCCCCGTTGTTGGACTCCACACAGAGCCATGGTGCTTCAATTTCGATGCTTTTTCGGAGCCTCAATGTAATCCATGACAGTATTGTTGGAAGCTTTATCCGTGGCGATACCGTGCCTAAATCTGCTTTCTCGAATGATGAGATATGTATCGGCCTACAGCCCAGCTTAACCTTACACATTCTTGCTGGCTCGGCCAACACTGTGTCAAGGAGTAGTGGTAGCCCCTTCCTATGTGCGCAGAACTGCGCAATAGTCTCTACAGTCTTTAGCATAGCTTCCTGGATGGGGCCACGGTAGGGTGGAATACTGGTTGAGAGTGGCAGCTGAGCTTTAAGGGTAAGGGCTGGAAATATGCTTCCACAGTCTAGGCAGAGTCTTGCCGGTATAGTGTCCCCGCTCGTCCCAACGAGCTCTATGCTGACACCCCCGCCACTGCTGCAGGTACAGTCTAGTAGCCGGTAGCCAGCTAGCAGTAGTGCCTGTGGAAGGTTTGGCTCGGCGAGAAACCTCTGGCACTCGGTGCTTGACGGTTTGCACGTCGTGCCTCCAGCGTTGCAGTTCAGCCTTACAATGTACTTGCGAACATAGTCTCTAAGACTGCTTTGAAGCCTCCTCAGCAATGTCGATAGCCTTTGATAAAATGTTTGCTTGCACGGTTTTTATCGATGCGTGTACCCTCTCACCCTCAACGTCAACATTGAATCCTAGCTTTTCGAGGCGTGTAGCTGCACTCTGAGCTTGCTGCTCACTAGCAGCATTGATGACCACTGTTGTGCTCGCAGGTTCCGGGCTAAGCCTAACCGTAACCTTGTATGAGCCCTGCTTGTAGCCGGAGACGGAGTGGTATCCTATCATCTCACCGTCCAGTGTTGCTTGACGCGAACGGGTTTCGCTAACCTCTAGCCCCTTCCCTCTCATGATTCTACGCACATCCTCGGCTAGAGCCTCGGGAGCCACGGCTCTCTTCACCCTTCAGCACGTCCAAGGCCTCCTCATAGGCTCCAGGTAACCATTAGCTTATATTACTGGGATTATAGTCTCTAAGCGCCTCGAGCACTGCTTTGGCAGCCTTTTCCACGTAGGGTTCAAGCTCGCGGTGGTGCCGTAACTCCTCCTTACCTGGTACGACGAGGTTATCAGATATGACGAGTGCAGCTGCAGCATCGAACCTCCTCAGCGCCGCCAGTGCGTAGAGAGTTGCAACCTCCATTTCAACAGCCACTATGCCTCTTGAGAACCATTTCTTGGCGAACTCCGGATCCTCAGCATAGAAGGCATCGCTGCTAAACACGGGACCTAAGACTACACGACCGTGTATCCTCTTAGCATAATCATATAGCTTTGTGAGAAGCAACGGGTTTGGTGCTGTGGCCATACAAGCATCGGGGACGTAGGAGCCTATGGTTCCTCCGTGAACGTAGGCTGCACCAGTAGCGACAACCATGTCACCTATATCAAGCTCTGGCATTAGCGCACCAGCAGTACCAAGCCGGACCATGACCTTTGCACCGAGCATTCTAAGCTCCTCAAAGACTATAGCTGAGGAAGCTGCACCTACACCATGCACGGCTACGCTAATTCTCTCCCCACGGTAGAACCCAGTATAGAGGTGGAAGCACCTCTCCTCGTTAACCAGCTCGGCATCCTCGAGAAGGTGCTCGGCTATGAACCGAGCCCTGGCAGGATCACCCACTACAACCACTTTAGCTGCAACACGGTCCGGGCTCACTCTTATGTGCTGGGGCTTCATACACTCACCAGAGAGGAGAAGAGGGGGACTCTGCAGCTTTAGCGTCTACGGGCCATGATGAGCGCCCTGTTGCGTAGCCCTAAGTGAGAGGGATATGCAGAGGCACGAGCATTCTGAGCCCCATCACTACCAGCAATTCCCTTGCAGCCGTTAACTCCTTAGGGATCTAGTCAGACAGCAGTGAATGGGGCTGTGCTGAACTCTGGCCGCTGCCGAGAAACTTCGGCCAGACAAGCCTCTATGACGAGAATGGTAGCCGCTGAGCCCCCATAAACCACAAACTCGATGAGACTGAATGGAGTTGCTGCGGGGTTCTATACCTGGGGTTTCACAGGTAGGCCCATATAATACTCGCGGGAAAGGAGTTATAGGGCTAGGCTAGCTTCAACACGTATGCGTGGAGGAAGACGTAGGGATGAGCGAGGATTTGCTGATGCTTATCGACAAATACCTCGGTGACATGATAGAACACATCGTGTACAAGTACCGTTATAACGTCGACCTAGAAGAGGAGTATGAACAGCTCCTCAAGTTCATATATAGAAGGCTTGTCAGGGCCTGGTTTAGAGGCAAGGATGTAACCTATGAGGAATTCGAGGCAGCACTGCGGAGCGCTAGAAGGAAGAGGAGGCAGCTCGAAATACTTTTGAGCTATCTTATAAGCAGGTATGCAGCCCGCAACGGCCCCATATACATGCCTACGGGGCATGACTGGTATGATGAGAGGTACTAGGTGGGGCGGGATCCTTACGCGGTAATTTCTTCACCCCCACCACGGGGTCACGGGGGGCAAGTGCTCTCATCTCCCGCCCCATAGCGTTATCTCTTCTGCCGGAACCAGTTATAGGGGTGGCTCCTGCATTTCAGAGCTATTGGTGTGACACATCCCATCCCAGGTATGAGGCTGTGTACAGGCTGGAACGACTGTGCTCCCTATCCGGGTGGTGTCTAGAGGGCATGGCTCGCAGGACTACGAGGAAGAGGCGGGCGGCAACTACATCGTCTACAGCATCAACGAGTACAAGTACATCTGCCAGGACTAGTTCTAGGCGTACACGTTCCACTACTAGAAGGAGATCGTCTGGTGTTAGACGAGGCTCCAACATCGATGTAAACAAGCTACTCGAGTCCATAGTAGATGATGCTGTCCAGCAGCTTGGCCTGGACATACTCGGCCTCCAACGTGAAGCCTACAAGGAGATGCTTAGACCTATAGTTGAGGGCATTTTATCGCAGTATAGCTCGAGACCGTCAAGAGACACTATAATCTCTAGGATGAAGGCTACCGCCAACAACGTCTACCTGTTCGCCTCTGCATATCTACTCGAGAGGCTTGAGAAGTTTACTCCGGAACAGCTAGAATTCATAGTTAGCTATGGAGGACCAGTAGCCGCTAAACATGTATCAAAGCTATACCATGAGGCTCTAAGGCTCGATAGAAGGGATCTAGTACCGCAAATTAGGAGTATCTGGGAGATGCATGGCGCACCAACACCCATACCATGCCCGCGCTGTGGATTTAGAGCAGTCACCCCAGACCTATACTGTATGGTGTGTGGGTACACGCTAAGTGAAAGAGAGGCTAAGGAGGCTATAGACTTCCAGGAGAGGCTGAGGGAACTCGTGGAGTTCTATGGTGAGCACGAGGTTGAGGAGACTATTGAGAAGGGCTATGTCATTGTTGGCGAGACCGTAAAGCCCCCCTCTACAAGGCTAGAGCCAACCGATATAATACTGCACCTGACACGTGAGGAGAGGGAGTACTTGAGGAAACTGCTGGCAGAGAGGAGACAGCAACATGCTCGAAGTTGAAACTCTTGAAGAGTTGCGAAAGACCATTGAAGCTCACCGGCTCGTACTCATCCTCGTCTACGACTCCCAAAGCCCACACGGCCGCTACTTAGCATCCCTACTTGACGACTTTGCCTTCAAGGTTGAGCCAGTTATACGCGTCGTTAAGGTTGACGCAGCACTTGTTAGGGATGTAGAGAAGGAGCTTGGCTCTCCGCCACGGTTACTCCTCTACCTCGAGGGTAAGCGCATCTGGGAGCAGCTTGGCTTCTTCTACAACTACTCGAGCGACATATACGCTATACGGAGAGGCATACTCTACGCACTCCGCAGGTATAACATCACTCCACAGTCTCTCGGAATCTCCCTCCGCTAGAACCACCCCTCCCCCTGGAAGCCTTGTCCCTGTACCAACAAATCCTGGAGTAACGCTTATATAGAAGCACCCCGAAGGCAATCTATCCGGACATAGGATAGTGGGCGCGTAGGGGTGTAGCATAATGGCGCTTGGTGTACCAGTACTTATACTGAAGGAGGGCACCCAGCGCGTCTATGGTAGGGAGGCGCTAAGAAACAACATCCTTGCAGCCAAGGTGCTAGCTGAGGTTCTAAAGAGCAGTCTAGGCCCACGCGGCCTAGACAAGATGCTAGTAGACTCCTTCGGCGACGTAACAATAACCAATGACGGCGCAACAATACTCAAGGAGATGGAGATACAGCACCCTGCAGCAAAGCTGATGGTGGAGGTTGCTAAGGCCCAGGACGCGGAGGTAGGCGACGGCACTACTAGTGCCGTAGTACTCGCTGGCATGCTGCTAGACCGGGCAGAAAACCTGCTTGACCAGAACATACACCCAACAACTATTATTGAGGGTTACAAGAAGGCACTAGACTTCGCCCTCGCAGAACTAGAGAAGCTCGGCATAAAGGTGGACATTAATGACAAGCAGCTGCTAAAGAGGATAGCCTCGACATCCCTCTACAGTAAGTATGTTGGTAGTGGCGCCACCCTCGACAAGCTGACAGACATGGTTGTAGAAGCTGTGCTAAAGGTTGCCGAGCCGCGCGGCGACGGCACCTACGTAGTGAGGCTTGACAGGATAAAGATTGAGAAGAAGAAGGGTGGCAGCCTGCTAGACAGTCAGCTAGTAGAGGGCATTGTCCTTGACAAGGAGGTTGTACACCCAGGCATGCCTAAGAGAGTTGAGAATGCCTACATAGTACTCCTTGACGCTCCACTAGAGGTTGAGAAGCCAGAGATAACTGCTAAGATCAACATTACCTCGCCAGAGCAGATAAAGGCATTCCTCGACGAAGAGGCTAGGCTGCTAAAGGAGATGGTCGAGAAGATCTACAACATCGCCCTCGAGAGGATGAAAAAGGACGGTGTTGACCCAAGCAAGGCTGGTATCGTAGTTATAACCCAGAAGGGTATTGACGAGGTTGCCCAGCACTTCCTAGCAAAGAAGGGCATCATGGCAGTAAGAAGGGTAAAGAGGAGCGACCTAGAGAAGCTGGAGTACGCTACTGGCGGCCGCATCGTCAGCAGCCTACGCGACCTAAAGCCAGAGGACCTAGGCTTCGCCAAGCTCGTCGAGGAGAGAAAGGTTGGCAACGACAAGATGGTATTCATCGAGGGCTGCCCGAACCCCAAGGCCGTAACAATACTGCTACGTGGCGCCAACGACATGGTGCTAGACGAGGCTGAGAGAAGCATCAACGACGCACTACACGTGCTAAGGAATGTGCTAAGAAAGCCCATGATCGTGCCAGGCGGCGGCGCCGTAGAGGTTGAGCTAGCTCTAAGGCTACGTAAATTCGCCGAGAGCCTAGGCGGTAAGGAGCAGCTAGCAGTAGAGGCCTACGCAGAAGCCCTCGAGGAGATACCAATGATACTAGCTGAGAGCGCTGGCATGGACGCACTACAAGCATTGATGGACCTAAGGAGGCTACACGCAGAGGGCAAGACCCTAGCAGGCATCAACGTACTCAACAGCAAGATCGAGGAGGACATGGTAAAGATCAACGTTATCGAACCGATACTAGTCAAGGAGCAGGTGCTAAAGAGCGCTACTGAAGCAGCAACAACAATCCTAAAGATCGACGACGTAATCGCAGCCGCACCAAAGACTGAGGAGAAGAAGAAGGGCAAGAAGGGCGGCGAAGAGGAGTAACCCAACCCATAACTTTTAATCACAGATTTTAGTTCTAACCGACGGTAGTCCGGCTCTCTTTGTTCTCAAAACTAAATACACTACTCCCCCCAAATCTCATGTTTTAGTTTTAAATATCTCTACAAGGTAGTAGCTGTGCGGGGACCTTTATGACAACAGAGGAATACAACATCGAAGAGTTGAAGGCTAGGATAAAGATTGGGCCACCATGGCTAACCAGGTTTGAACGTGCACGTGTAATAGGTGTAAGGGCTCTCCAGATAAGTATGGGTGCACCGGTACTAATTGATGTTGAAAAGCTTCCACGGCATGTTAGAGAGGACCCTGTGCTAATCGCTAAGAAGGAACTTGAGATCGGGGTACTGCCTATGACTATTGTTAGGTATACTCGTCGAGGCGATGTACAGCCGATACCACTCAAGTGGCTCGTCGTCCTTGATAGGCTTAGGGTTAAGTAGGGTCGTAGCTAGCTAACCTTAAGCTATATGCCTTCCGTTAGCTCTCCTAGCTGTTTTAAAGGAACAACATATTCTATTGCTTAATCCTAGCTAGCTTAGTGGGGTATTGATGGTAAGAGCTGGGTATTGTAGTGCCGGGTTTGGCTATACACTTGTGATTGCTGAGAAGCCCAAAGCTGCTAGAAAGATTGCTGAAGCCCTCTCCGATAAACCCATAGCTTGTAAGCTTGGGGGCATACCATACTGGATTGTTACATGGATGGGGACACGTTACGTTATAGTGCCTGCTGCTGGACACCTTTTTGGGCTAACTACGGATAAGCATGGATTCCCCGTGTTTGAGTATTATTGGGCACCCCTATGGGCAGTTGATAGTTCATCGGCACATACTCGCAGGTTTCTCGAGGCTATTAAGAAGCTTGCCAGGCATGCTGTTAGATTTGTAAATGCATGCGACTATGATATTGAGGGTAGTGTAATAGGCTACAATATTCTCCGTGCACTAGGTGTTGAGAAGAGAGCGCTTAGAGCTAAATTTAGCGCTTTGACTAGGCAGGATGTTCGTAGGGCATTTTCCAGGCTTGAGCGGCTTGACTGGGACATGATTAATGCCGGGCTTGCAAGACATGAGCTGGATTGGTTGTGGGGCATCAATATTAGCCGTGCACTCATGGAGTCGTTGCGGAGCGTAACTGGACGCTCGAAGGTTTTGAGTGCTGGAAGGGTTCAGTCGCCAACGCTTGTTGAGGCTGTTTCCAGGACTATTAAGCGGAACCTGTTTGTTCCACTGCCATACTTTACTGTTACTGCTACAGTAGAGCTTGGAGGTAAAGCTAGAAGACTACAAGTTGCGAGTTTTGAGCTACGAAGTGAGGCTCAACGCGTGGCGCGTCAGCTAAGGGCTACTGGCTACCTTGTTGTGAGGGAGTATAGCGAGTATGTTGAGCGCATACCTCCACCATATCCCTTCAACCTTGGTGATTTGCAGGTAGAGGCTTCGAGAATCCTAGGGTTTAGCCCCTACTATACTCAGAAGCTTGCTGAGGAACTGTACCTGGAGGGGCTTATCAGCTATCCGCGAACCAATAGCCAGAAGATACCACCGACAATAGATATCAGTGCTATTGTACAAGCACTTGTTCGACAGACACGCTATCGGGAGCTAGTTGAATACCTGCTAAGAGCGACGAGAGGTGTTCTACGTGTCAATAACGGGCCTAAGGAGGATCCTGCGCATCCAGCTATTCACCCTACTGGCGAGCCGCCACATTCTGGTCTGAGTAAGAATCACCTGCGTCTCTACGATCTTATCGTGAGGAGGTTTCTGGCCAGCATGGCTCCACCCGCCGTCCTTGTTAGGGCTCGCCTCATACTTTCTGCCGAGGGGTTGGGTTCTGCCTCAATTACTGGTGTGAGGATTGTTTCGCCTGGCTGGATGCAGATATATTACTGGGCTAAGCCCTCGGAGGAGTATATACCGCGGCTATATCGTGGACAACGCATACAAGTGAAGAGTGTATCCGTACAGACATCATATACACAGCCTCCAGAACTGCATACTAAGACGAGTCTTGTAAAGTGGATGGAGTCTAAGGGCATAGGCACCGAGGCTACCAGGGCACGGATTGTCGAACTGCTGTTCGAGAGAGGCTACTTACGCTCTGAGGGAGGCAGAGTTCAAGCTACTGAGCTAGGCTTAACTGTTGCCAATATACTGCAAACCTACTTCCCCGATATAACTAGTGTTGAGCTGACAAGGAGGTTCGAAGAGCTACTCGAAGCTATACGCATGGGAAAGGTCTCGAAGGATGCTGTTATTAGTGAGGCTAGACGGTTTCTCGCTGGCATACTCTCAGAGTTCAAGGTCAAATCGATGCACGCTGTTGGTATGGAGCTAGCATACTCGCTTGGGCTTCTAAAGCCTCCTAGACAATGCCCTATATGTGGTAGAAGGGCCGAGGGAGAATACTGTAGCTATCACGAGGCAGCTATAAGGAAGATTGTAGAGGCTTACCACGAGTGGCGGCGGAGAACTGGCATCACATGCAGAGAGTATCTTGAGAAGCTGGCAGCAATGCGTTCTACCGGTAAGTGGGTAAGAGAGGCTGCAAAGTACCTACTGGCTAGGAATGTTTGCCCCAAAGGTCTTACAGCTTAGCTGCTAGCTTCTCAAGTAAAAGCTTAGAAGCCCCATGTACGGTATCCTTACTGGTACTTTGGCCTTGCTCTCGCCTAGGCCTACGTGCACTGTTATAACTACACCAATAATTTCGCTGTAGCTTACCCCTTTGGGTGGCTCGAGACCTATCATATTATCTGGGTGGAGGTTATTGTCGCCCTTCGTTATATAGCAAACAGGTTTACAGTATGGAGCCGTAGTCACCTCTACGACGCGATGTATAACGAGGTTACCCCTCAGGCTACGGTACACTATAATATCTCCAATTTTTATCTTGTCTGGGGATGGTTTATGTATGATAACTATGTCTCCAGTGTAGAGTGATGGAAGCATGCTAGAGCCTTCAACGACAACAAATGGTGTTGAAACATTTAGGGCGTAAGATAGGGTCAGCTTAAGCCCATACACTACTAGTATTGCTGCTACCGCCAAAACCCCCCAGCGCAAATAGCCCAACTTCTTTTCGTTCAAGCTGCCCACCGAAGAGAGGCCTACTCCTCGTCTATATCTATCTCTATTACCTCACCTCTCCGCTCCTCCTTCTCCTTTTCACCTGCCAGTCTTGCCTTTGCCCCGCTGCCAGTCTCGACCTCTACTTGATCACCACCAACCTTTATCTTTGATACAACTGCCCGCCAGCGATGACCACAGTTTGGACATACAAAGCTACCCATGACTGTTATTGTTATCCTACCCCTTGAGTCAGGGAATGGTGACACGAGCTGCCACGTCTTTGCAGGCTCTGTTCTTGTGCCACAGCGTGGACACACGTATGGGTCGCGCTTACGTGGCAAGGCCTTTACACTCCCCCGACTGTGCTGTACCATAGAGCCCGGGGTGTACCTCTTATCAATTAAGCATTATCTCTGCAGACCTAGCTAGGTTACTGTTTTAACCCGTATACTCGGCTCGAGTTCTTTGAGGCCATTGACAAGTATTGATACGACATTGTTTATCGTTGAAGGCCTAGGCTCTACACCAGCAATTGGTACTTGCACTATTAGCCGAGCTTTGTCCACTGTAGCCTCGTCGACTAGGACTACTATGTCCTGGGGGCGTGTAGCTATTCTCGCCTCGCCGAGTATGTTGCGTATTTTTCTCTCTATATACTCGAGGGAGTTCGATGTACGTACATCTTTGGGCAATTTCACTTCGAGTTCTAGGCTTATGACTCCCTGTATACCGGTGAGCTGGACTATAGGCTCGCTTACTATTATATGGTTTGGTATGTAGACTATCCTTCCTGCTGGTGTTCTTATACGCGTGTGGAGCATGTTTATGCTTACTATCTTGCCCTTTACTCCGAGTCTTGGCAGCTCTACTAGGCTTGCCGAGCGATATACTTGTCTCGATGCTAGCATTATATAGTATGCCGTAATGTCAGCTATCATGCTCCAGTTTGCGGCTAGTATTGCAACAAATATTGCTATGAGGGCATATATTACTTCGCGTATGCTTGTAAACATATAGATTATTATTACAGCTGCAGTTGCATAAACCGCTAGTGACGTTAGCTTATAAAGGTGCTCTGCTACAGTGCTTGAGATTACGTCTCTACGCTGTAACCTTCCAAGTATGAAGCGCACTATCCGGAGTGTTATGAAGACTATAATCGCCAAGAGTACGAGCTTTACTATCGGGCCTAGCAGCGTATTCTTAACGTAGATGAGTATCTTCGTTGTATTTAGCTGTGCCACTGCATCAGTTATCTCCACCACTACGCCTACACCCCTCCCATGCCGCTACCTAAATGCTTCTAGGAATTCCTCTATGACGTCGTCTCTTACTAGGGCTATTATCTGGTAGCCAGCTTCAAGTCTTACCACACTCGGGTCGTGAAAGTTTTCCCCGTCGAATACTGCGAGGATTTTAACTCCATGCCTTGGGTACTTAATATCGTCAATCATTTGTCCCTCCACGCTACTCCCCTCGGGTATTGTTATTGTTACTAGTCTAAATCCACCAACAAAGACTGGAGCTAACTCTACAATATTGTACTTACCCTCTATGAAACCCTCAACTATGGAGCTTATTACCTGGGGTTCTACCACTACATGTTCTGCTATACCCATTCTCGTTATTATCTGGCCTATCCTAGCATCTCTAACTTTTACTATCACCCTTGACACGCCATACTCACGCGCCATTAGTGCTACGAAGAGGTTTACCTCATCCCTATTTGTCGTTGCCACGACTACATCTATATTTGCTAGGTTTATCTCGTCATAGACTGAAGGATCCGTCGCATCTCTAGCGTATGCCGCCACATCAGCTTCAGCCGCTACTTGTTCTGCTCTCTGCTTATCAACATCTATGACTATTACGTCGTGGCCTTTTTCCGAGAGCTTTTTGGCTAGGAGTGAGCCTAGTTTACCTGCGCCAACAATTAGTATGCGCATTGGATACTCTTCCCTCGGTTGGGCTGAGGGGGTGGACTCTATTATGAGCTTGCCCGTTGGCTACGATGATAGCTATATAATATCTCGCGTTAGGGCTAGGATGATCCTGGACTCTAGGGGCAATCCTACCGTTGAGGTTGAGGTTGTTACGCGTGGAGGAGGCTTCGGCAGGGCCGCTGCTCCTGCCGGCGCCTCGAAGGGCAAGCATGAAGCTCTAGAGCTACGTGATGGTGGTAAAAAGTTTGGTGGCCGTGGTGTTGACCGTGCACTGTTTAATGTAAATCACGTGATCGCACCAAGAATTACGGGTCTTGACGCGAGGATGCAAAGGCTAATAGATAGTATTATGGTTGATCTTGACGGCACACCCAACAAGTCAAGGCTTGGCGCCAATGCTATTGTCGCTACTTCGCTTGCTGTTGCAAAAGCTGCTGCTGATACCGCTGGTATGCCCCTATACCGCTACCTCGGTGGTACCGGGACATTTGTGATGCCTGTTCCACTAATGAATATCATTAATGGCGGTGCTCATGCTGGTAACGAGCTTTCATTCCAGGAGTTTATGATTGCACCCGTAGGCGCTGATAGCTTCAGCGAAGCTCTAAGAATTGGCGTTGAAGTTTACCAGATGCTTAAGAAATATTTGAAGGATAAATATGGAGCTAGCGCCATTAACGTCGGTGATGAGGGAGGCTATGCACCACCCATGAAGTCTAACAAGGAGGCCCTTGACGCGCTTGTCGAGGCTATCAAGCTAGCTGGTTACGAGCCTGGTGCAGATGTTGTGTTAGGAATTGATGTAGCAGCTTCACAATTCTACGATGCCGAGTCTGGAACCTATAGTGTCGACGGACATAGACTTTCAGCCGAGGAGCTGCTTGATTACTATCTCGTCATGGTTGATGAGTATCCTATTAGGAGTATTGAGGATCCATTCTACGAGGAGGACTATGAGTCCTTTGCTAAGCTGACAAGTAAGCTTCTTGGCAGAGTTCTCATTGTAGGGGATGACCTCTACGTGACTAATATTGGGAGGCTTGTACGTGGCATAGAGTTGAAAGCTACGACTGCAGCACTACTAAAGGTTAACCAGGTGGGTACACTTACTGAGGCGCTAGACTATGCCTATACGGCCATGGCTAGCAATCTGAAGGTCATTGTTAGTCATCGCAGTGGAGAGACTGAGGATACAACAATTGCGCATCTCGCGGTAGCGCTTAGGGCAGGGTTCATTAAGACTGGAGCACCTGCTAGGGGCGAGAGGACCGCGAAGTATAACGAACTGTTGCGCATCGAGGAGGACTGTAGTGGAGAGTGCATCTATCCTGGTATTAGGGCTTACCAGTCGCTCCACCCGGTAACAGCAGCATACCAGCTACCTGCTTAGCACTACCCGGCAACTCTCTAGCAAGGGTTACCGCCATGCCTACACGTAGACTCATACTAATCGCGACAGCCAAAAAGTGGAACCTTGCACTTGGCGCTGATGAGATAGGCAATGCATTGTACCCATTGGATAACGAGGTTTTAGTTGAGCTTGACAAAGCATACCCCATCATTTACGTGTTTAGCGGGAAACTCTCATCCTGGAGGGCCTTTCAGGCTATTGTGAGAGAACCACCAGCATATCTTGAGAGGCTTGTCCCGGTTGAAAAGCTTGTAAATCAGAGAGTACACTGCGATAGCGAGGGCGTAGAATTACCCAAGGAGCTTGTCGATGTCTTGGCGAGGATACTGCATAGCTTAGAGGCTGTTAATGTTGAGGCTAAGCCAAGAAAATACTATGTTACTGGCAAGTGCAGCGAAAAGGAGTTTAATAGATTCCTAGCAAGGTTCATCGCCAGACAGTTTGATATACATGTTTTGAGGCGCGCAGCTAGAGTTCTCAAGTTTGAAGATACCCGCTATGGCATAGTATTAGCCCTCATCAATAATGGCTGGGATAGGCTATCATTCTGGCGTACTAGAAGGCTTGGAGAGATAAGCGCAGCAGGGAGGGAGGATAAAAAGGGTATTACAGCAGAGAGTTCGTAGTGGTAGGCCGAAACTATGCCTACCGCACGCGACATAATCGAAAGTATACTTGAAAAACCCTCAGTGTTTCGAAGCCGCGACAAGCTCTATCCAGAGTATGTGCCAGCCTACCTGCCGCACAGAGAGGAGCAGCTCAAGAATCTTGCAACATACTTTAGGCCACTACTAGTTGAGCCCGGAAGTATATCACAGCGTGTACTACTCGTTGGCAGCATCGGCACCGGCAAGACGGTAACCGCCAAGAGGTTTGGCAGCGACTTTAAGCAGTTAGCACGCCAACGCGGCATAAACCTTGAATATGTCCATGTGAACTGCCATCGTGACCGCACACTGTACCTTGTAGTCCAAGAGATAGCACGCCAGCTACGGATACCCATACCCCCACGCGGCCTCTCCGCACAAGAGATGTTCCACATAATACTGAAATACTTGGAGAACCGGGATATGTACGTCATACTAACCCTTGACGAGTTCGACTACTTCATAGAGGTTGCAGGCAATGATGCAGTATACTTCCTCGTAAGAACATACGACGAACACTCAGAATACACTAAGAGGATAAGCTTCATATTCATCTCTAGGAGCCTCACAAGCCTAAGTAGGCTCGACTCGGCCACAGAGAGCTACCTAGTTCGAAACATCATAAACTTCAAGCCATATGCTAGCCGCGAGCTCTACGACATACTGAAGTATAGAAGTAGTGAGGCGTTCTATGAGGGAACAGTTGGCGACGACGTCCTATCATACATAGCAGAGCTTGTTGGTGCAGATACTGGCGGTAGCGGCAATGCTAGGCTAGCTCTGGAAATACTGCTCCTGGCAGGCCAGGAGGCTGATAAAGAAGGCGCACCAAGGGTAACAATAGAGCATGTTAGGAGAGCGTTTACACAAACAAACCCCGATATATCAGTAATGGTTAATGACGCACTCCCACACCTACCGCTCCACGAGCTCTTAATACTACTGGCTATAGTTAGAACCCTACAGCGAAGCGGAGAACCCTACGTTAGAATAGGCGAGGTTGAAGCTGAATACCACCACATATGCGAGGAGTACGGAGAGACACCAAGGAGACACACGCAAGTATACGAGTACGTCATGGACCTAAAGAGGAGGAGCATAATAGAGACGCGTCTCTCCGGCAAGGGGTATCGGGGTAAGAGTACGCTTATAGGTATTAGTGTTGGCCCATTGGACCTCCTTGAGAAACGTATTAGAGAGATCATAGAGTATAAGCGGGAGGAACGCTAAGCCTTGCATGAAAATGAGCAGCCATATTTTCTCGAAATAATATCGAGTAGGGGGAAACTCAGGATACTCCTTGTACTCCTGCGTAACGGCCAGGTAAACATTACTAGGCTCCTCCGCGAAACAAGATTACACTATAACCTACTCATAAAACACCTAGAGGAGCTAAAAGCTGCTGGCATAGTGGAGGAGACACGTGTCGGAAGAGCTAGGCTTTACAGCTTAAAGCTCAACAACCCAAGGACACTAGTACTGGTTGAAACACTGAGACTCCTAGGTGAGTCTCTATGAGCAGAAAACCCTCCATGGTTGATATAACTGCTAAGAATGTTATTGTACGCGAAGCAGAAGCTTACGGCAGAATAAAGCTACGCCCAGAAACAATAAGTCGTATACTTGAGGGTAAAATTGAGAAGGGCGACCCCTTAACCGTGGCGTCGATAGCAGGTATACAAGCTGCGAAGCTTACGCCATTACTGCTGCCCATGTGTCACCCCATAGAGATAACTAAGGTTGACGTCGAATGCAGGGTTGAGGATAACGAGCATGTAGGCTGTCGTGCCTACGTAAAAGCTGTAGCACGCACTGGCGTCGAAATGGAGGCCTTGACAGCTGTTACTGTGGCCTTACTCAATGTATGGGATATGGTTAAGAAGTACGAGAAAGATGAGCGTGGGCTATACCCGCACACTGTTATAGAAGAGGTAAAGGTTACAAGCAAAGTCAAACACGGCTCATAAAAGGAGTCTAGAATAGTGTTGTTTGAGTACCGCTACCCTTACCTCTCCTTCTAGACTTACTAGTTCTACGGCGAGATGTACTAGTTCTCTTAGCCGCTCTCGAAGCTGCCACTGAAGTTTCTGCAGCTGTGGTTCGTGCTGTAGTCGCAGTTGTAGCTGTGGATACTGTCGCAGGCTTTTCCAACCTCATAAGTAGGGCATTCATATGCTCCTTAACCTTTGAAGCAAGGGGGCCAGCTAGGTACTTTATCATGTTATCCGTAAGATTGTAGCCTATAGCTATTCTTGCAGCATAGTCTGGCCTTTCACGGAAGATTATGAACAGGAAGGGTAGGACTTCACGCTTTACAGTAGCCTTAGATGTATGCAGCCTCTTGGCAAATACCTCTGCCACAGCTTCACGAATCTCTCTAACCTCCTTCGTCTTAGCAAGCATTAGTATTTTCTGAGGGAATTGGTACTTTGCCCACTTAAACTTACTCTTCTTCCTAGCTAGTGCTACGCCAGGCCCAACAAGATCAAAGACATATGGAAGCAGGTCCCAGGATAGGCTCCTCTTAATACGTCCGAGGAAAATGTCGGCCCTAGCAAGCGCCTCGTGTGCACGCCAAATATCCTCTGGATGTGTATACTGGACAGCTATGTTCTCATTAATCCACTGGAGCAGTGTATCATAGTCTAGGTCTGTATGTGTTACTGCACGTTTAGCCTGCCATATATATTTTGACATGAAGAGGTTTCGCAGCATCTCCCACGGCGAGTACTGCCTATCCCTGGTAGCGAGAAGCGCCCTGACAAGGTCAACTCGGACTACACCATAGCCCTCAGCGATAGCTTGTAGATCATTTATCGCCGATCTTAGATCCCCCTCAGCACGCTGTGCAATAAGCTTAAGAGCCTCATCTTCACACTCAATATTCTCTGCAGCACATATTCGCTTGAGAACTTGCACTACATAGCGCTCTGAAAGCCTATAGAAGGGCACCATAAGCGATGCATCACGTAGAGGCTTAAGCTTCTGATCCCATGGATCATTAGCAGTCATAACTATTGGATGCTTAGTAATGTTTATCAGCTCCAATATGGCATCCAATCCACCCCTGTCAGCTGTACCCGAAATACCATCAACCTCGTCTAGAAGGATTATCTTACGCTTTCTGCCAAAGAGGCTAAACTGTGTAGCAGCAATCTTAGCTATACGCTCAATATCGCTCTTACGCCTAAAATCAGATGCATTCATCTCGATAAGCTCTAGCCCATATTCGTTAGCAGCAGCTTCAACAAGACTAGTCTTACCGACACCTGCTGGGCCGTAGAAGAGGGCTGCCTTCCTCTCCGGGATACGTCCCTGTAGCCAGCTCCTAAGCCACGGTAAAAACAGCTTCTTAGCCTCCTCCTGGTCTACAACATCCTCAACCCTCTTCGGCCTATACTTTATAATCCATGGAAGCTTATCGCTCATAAACCTTCACTCCCCAGGCCGTAGAAATGCTAACTGCCGCCCTTCAGTTTCTGCCCTAGCAGCGTTAGCCATGCAAGGAACGCTGTCAACTGGATCTCGTCGTCAGCACCCTCTACGAGCCGGTACTGTATCTCACCAGCATAATCAGCTATCATTACCCTGATCTCCTCGGGCAGCTTGAGCTCCTGACCAAATATCTCGCGGTGAATCTGCTTTATCACATCAACACCGCTAAGCCCATAGTTTATCATTAGTTCTCTAAGCTTCTCACGAGCACGCATAAACTCGCCTTCCAATGCCAGCCTTATAACCTCCCTAACCTCCCTCGGGTGAGCTAAACCGACAACCTTGTAGACTATGTCGGGCGTAACTGTGCCAAGAGCGGCTGCTGCCTGTAGTATGTTTATGGCCCTCCTCATGTCACCCTCGCTAATCTCATATATCGTCTCTAGACCCTCCTCGGTATACTTACACTTCTCCTGCTCACATATCCACTTAAGCCTGGCAATAACATCCTCCTTCTTTAGCGGTGTAAACCTAAATACTGCACACCTAGACTGTATAGGCTCTATGATCTTGCTTGGGAAGTTCGCTATCAGTATAAACCTCGTAAACGCCGTGTCATCTCCATAAGCCTACGCAATGCCTGCTGCGCATCAGAAGTCATATTATCAGCTTCATCCAGCAATACTATCTTAAACGGAACATTAGCCGGCGTTTTACTCCTTGCAAACTCCTTAACCTTGGTCCTAATGGTATCAATACCCCTCTCATCACTTGCGTTAAGCTCAAGCATATATTGCATATAGTTCTCTCCATACAGGTCGTGAGCTAGTGCATGTGCTGCAGTTGTCTTCCCCGTACCAGGCGGCCCGACGAATAGGAGGTGAGGCATATTCCTCTCTTCAACGAACTTCTTAAGCCTCCGAACAATCTCCTCCTGATTAACTATCTCGTCAAGCGACCTAGGCCTATACTTTTCCGCCCATAGTAGCTCAGCTATATTTGAAGCCAACCCCAACTACCCCCATACTTAGAAGCTAGCCACACCAAACTACTATATTAGGACTAGGGGCTAGAGAGGGTTAAAGGAGCCTTGGAGCTTCACGAGCTAGATGTTAGGCTGCGAATAGCAGAGCTAGAATACCTCCTTCGCCCAGTAAGGGTTGCAATAACACGCGACCACGGCACAGTAACAATTGACGGTGTACATGTGGAACTCCAGAAAGGCATAGAGGTTGAGCTTCCCTACTGGCTTAGCAGGGCGATCGAGGAGGAAGAACTGGGAAAGCTCTCCGAGACTCCCATGTCGCTTGAGGATATAGCACGGATACACTTTACAACACTCTCAACAAGGACTCCCGCAGACCTTGAGCAGCTGCCCCAGTACTTTTACCAGGAAGCAAAGGAATACATCAAGTTGCTAGATGAGAGGGTTAGGAGGGAGCTTAATCCTGCACTTCTCGAAGAGAAGCAGAAGGCGCAACAATACCTGTTAGAGATAGCGGATAAGCGGCTACTGATAATACTACAGAGCCTCCGAAGCCCAACAAATATTGCCGAGCTATACTCGAAATTATCTCCAGAGGAGCAGACAATCCTACAATTGCTGCAGAAAGCTCTCGAGAGATGGAGAGAACTAGTTCTCCCTAGGCCAGGCTAGCCACTTGGGGAATTTCACCTATAAGGGGTATTACAGCGTCTAATACACTAGCCGGGCTCAGCTAGGAAAATTATAGAGGTAGGGTAAGACGAGTCATGACAATAGCACTTGTTGAGGAAGCAGTACTAGATGTTAAGGAGAGGTTCTACGAGTTCATAAGAACCTACCGCGACCGCAGTGGTCAATACAAGTACATGAATAGGATAAGGCAAATGATAACTATGGGACAAAAGAGCCTAGTAGTAGACTACAATGACCTCTATGTCTTCGATACAAAGCTGGCTAGACTGCTAATTGATCATCCAGACGTGGTTCTAAGGCAAGCCGCAGAGGCTGTCCAAGACATCGTGACTTCTGAGGCGCCAGAGTATGCCGAAGGTATAGAGAGGTTCCGTGTCAGGATACGCGCTCTCCCAAAGACAACACCACTACGTGGGCTCCGAAGCGAGTACATAGGAAGGCTAGTAATGCTCGAAGGCATTCTCGTAAGAACAACACCGGTCAGGGAGAAGATAGTAAAGGCTGTCTTTCAGCACTGCACAAAGGAGTCATGCCACGAGTTTGAGTGGCCACCCGAAGGCGAGATAGTTGGCGAGGAACTAGAAAAACCACCAACATGCCCCGTCTGTGGCTCCTCAAGCGGCACATTTAGGCTGATACCGGAGAAGTCAAAGTTGATAGACTGGCAGCGTATAGTGCTGCAAGAAAGGCCTGAGGAAGTACCCCCCGGCCAGCTGCCACGCAGTATAGAGGTCGTACTACAAGACGAACTCGTTGATAGTGCTCGTCCCGGCGATAGGGTTACTGTCGTCGGTATCGTGAGGATTAAGCCTGACACATCTACTAGGAAAAAGAAGGCTATCTATGATCTCTACATAGAGGCTAACCACATAGAGGTTTCACAGAAGGTTCTAGAGGAGGTCAAGATAACTAGGGAGGACGAGGAACGTATAAAGGCACTGGCAAGGGATCCATGGATACATAAGAGGATAGTTGCAAGCATAGCACCAGCAATCTACGGGCACTGGGACATCAAGGAGGCTATAGCTCTCGCGTTGTTCGGCGGGGTACCCAAGCTGTTCCGCGATGGTGTACGAATACGCGGTGACATCCATGTACTCATTGTGGGCGACCCAGGTACAGCCAAGAGCCAGCTCCTCCTCTACGCCTCTAAGATAGCTCCACGCGGCATTTACACCAGCGGCAAGGGCGCTACTGCCGCAGGCTTGACAGCTGCCGTTATACGTGACAAGACTACGGGAGAGTACTATCTCGAGGCTGGGGCGCTAGTACTAGCTGACGGCGGTGTAGCTGCAATAGACGAGATAGACAAGATGAGAGATGAGGATCGCTCGGCAATACACGAAGCGATGGAGCAGCAGACGGTTAGTATAGCTAAGGCCGGCATAGTAGCAAAGCTAAACGCGAGAACCACAGTTATAGCAGCTGGTAACCCGAAGTTTGGCCGATACCTACCCAATAGAACGCTGGCCGACAACATAAACCTGCCGCCAACCATACTATCAAGGTTCGACCTCATATTCATACTTCGCGACACACCAAACCCCGAGGAGGATAGGAAGCTTGCGAGACACGTCCTCCAGGCGCACCGTGAGACGGAGCTTATCAAACCTGAAATAGAACCTGAGCTACTAAGAAAGTACATTAGTTATGCAAGACGTTATGTTAGGCCCAGGCTCACACCGGAAGCAGCCAAACTCATCGAGGACTTCTTCGTTGAAATGAGGAGGATGAGCAGTGAAAACCCGGAGGGTCCAATATCGATCACCACGAGGCAGCTTGAAGCACTAATACGCCTGGCGGAAGCCCATGCACGGATAGCACTAAGAAACGAAGTAACTGTTGAAGATGCAGAAGCTGCTATTAGACTCATGAAAGCCTTCCTCGAGAGTGCTGGACTCGACGTGGAGAGTGGCCGCATAGACATAGATGTGATTATGACTGGCAAGCCTAGGAGTAAGCAGGAGAAGCTGACCAGGATACTGGAGATCATAGAGCAGCTAGAGTCAGAGAGTGACGAGGGTTGTGCAAGACTGCGAGAGATACAGCGTAGAGCAGCTGCTGAAGGCATCGAGTCTAGCCTTGTAGAGGAGGCTATTAGTAGCTTCAGGAGGGACGGCATTATCTACGAGAAGACAATTGGCTGCTACGCCGTGGTACGCTAAAACACAAACAACACAATCATTTTACTCGTAGCGAAGTGCCACAGCTGGCGGTATTCTTGCTGCTCGATAAGCCGGAAATAATCCGCCTATAAGCCCTACAGACACGGTTATTAGCAACGTCGATACTATAAGATCAACTGTTATGGCTGGCTCGGCCTTTATTGTAAACTGCATAGTTACTCCACGCACAGTGAATCCTGTTGAGGAGAGTACGTAGGCGCCAGCTATGCCGAGACCTATACCTATAGCTGCACCGATGAGACTCATTATTACTCCTTCGAGAAGTATTATTGTAAGTACTTGCGTATCCGTAAAACCAAGCGCCTTCATCACACCTATCTCTCTAACACGCTCTATGACGGAAGTTATCATTGTAGCAGCAACACCAGCTACCGCGACTGCGAAAGCTGCTAGACTCGTAGCAAATGCTATAAACTCCATAGCACTCGCAATCGAGTTAATAACGTTCGCAATCCCTTGGAAAGACATTACTTCTACAGAGCCACGATAAGCTGCTCTAATAGCCTCAGTTATCTGTGGCACGTACCTACTATTTTCGGCGAGCACGAGAATGCCACTCCACTCCGAGAACCCGAATAGCTTGCGGCCAGCCTCAGTATTCAGCAATATGCTGTCGTCAGGACTTAGGAATAGCGCACCACCAAAACGGTTTACGATGCCAGACACTATAACCGTGACCTGCCTACGTTCTATCTTCCTCGCACGCTCAGCCCTATAGTATGATATAGTAATCGGGTCTCCCGCATGGTAGACCTGCCTATCGTTCTCATCGAAAGCCACATTGTAACCGATAACAGCCCTTATTAGATCACTCTCAGAGGGCTTAGATCCTTCGATTATTTCGAGACCATTAACAGCTTCGAACATGAGATCTATCGAGGTAGCATAGATTGTTACCTTCTTCTCCTCACTGCCAACACGTACAAATCCGGTTAAGAGGTAAAATGGAGATGCATGCTTAACTCCTGGCAGGCTCTCTATGAATCGTAGGTCATCCTCGGTTAGTTTGTAGCCCTGGCTTGGAGTAACGATTATGAGGTTCTGGCCTAGGCTCTGGAGCTGTGCAAGAACGTAGCTTGAATATCCCTTAACAACACTCGTCATCGCCACTAGTGCAAGAGGCCCAATCGATATACCCACTATTGTTAGAACTGCACGCAGTCTCTTCTCGCTTAGCGAGCGCAGTGCAAGCCTCATAGCATCAACGATAAACTGTAGGATTAGCATCTTAGCATCCTCCCACTAAGCCCCTTGAAGCTTAGCCTCATGCCTCTTTAGGAACCGGTATATGATGAACGTTGCAACTGCAAGAAATGCTGCAACTACCAGACTCACCACTATATAGCCTCTATTGTGCCCTGTTTCCGGCTGCACCGTTGTTGTGACGTTTACCTCGGTAATCTGGACCGGCAGTTGTACAGTCTTGCTCCAGGTCTTACCATAGTTGTCACGATACATTATGGTTAGATTGACAGTACTAGGGGTTGGACCCTTAAGGGGCAGGTCTACGCGGAATGCAGACTGGCCGGCTGGGTCTATGTCTCCTACAAAGCTCATAGCGCTAGCATAAGACGTCTCCACGATGACTGCAACACTTCTAGCCTTGGAGATCCCATAGTTGGCTATACTGCCTCCAACTATCAACTCACCACTTCTAGCTTCGGCTTTAACATCAGAGCCTAGCCGTATATCGATGAACGGTTCTAGCCTTACAACTCTAGTCGCGTTAAATATGTGCATGTAGCCAGTAACATCACGATATACAACCGTAAACACTATAGGTACCGCTGCATAATCCCCACCCTCACCACCATAGTAGTATGCAAGGCCTGCAGGATTGTAATTGAACTCTATGCTAAAGCTCTTTGGCTCACCAGGCCTTAGCTCATCAATGTAAAGGGTTGTCGTAGCTGGGAGCAGTAGAGGTATACGTGGCACAATGTAGACATATACGTTATAGAGTGTTGACGTTCCAACATTTACTACTGTCATGTTTGCCGCAGCCTTGCCTTCAGAGATGCTTAGCCTCTCTGGGAGATATACCTCCACAAGCCTTGCCGAGCCAAGAACGGGGACTTCAACACTGAAGTTTACCCTGCGCCTTGAGCCCCAATGATCAATAAAGTCTAACGTCACGTTAATCTTCAGTGTACCCGGCTCTCGGAGGTAGAGGTTTAGCGGAAGTCTAGCTTCTACGAGTGAGCCAGCTGTAATCACTCCTATATTCTGACTAGTCTGCTGCAATACACCAACAAGCCTAGCTATATCTTCAAGCTCGCTTGCCACCACTGGCATAGTTGCTGGCTGGCCTTGCAGCTGATAACCTATAGGCAGCCTAGCCGCAGTCTCGTTGTTAATGGCGCAGCGAGCACCATCGGGTAGATTAATGAGCAGAGTTGCTCCACGCATCTCCGCAAACCCATTGTTGCGGAATACTAGCATCAGGATAGCTCCCTTCGTGTCGGGCTCTGGCGAGCCGCCAACCCAGTATGCTGATACAAACTCAACATCGCTAGCAGGGTTGGAAACCCTCAACGTAACATTGTAAGCCTCTCTGCGTTCAATACTTGCTCCTGTCACGTCAACGATATACCTCGCTATAAGCCTTGCAGTATACCTGCCCGGCTCAACGTTTCCGACACCTATAGTGAAGTGCGCCTGGAAGCTCGAAAGACTCGGAATAGGTCCATCAACATATGCCACTGCAACCGTGCCATTCGAGCCTGTAAAGCCTTCAGGAAGCTGTAGCTCCAGCAGTATGCCAGATATGGGGAATGGCCAGCCATTAGCTAGTGTAATTACGAGTGTTGCATTGTCTGTCTCGGGATATACATGCCAATTATTGAGCCAGCCAGCATCAATTAACAGTAGACCCTCACGTCCACCGAAACTAGCAACAGGAAGGTCTACAGTAAAGTTTCTCTCAACAATACTGTTGACCCCATACACTCTGACCAGGTACCTTACAATAACTACGCCACGAATAACGCCAGGATCAACCCTTTCAAGGCTTAGGTGGATCTGAGCAGTGCAAGATGCACCGGGGGCAAGGCTTGGAGAGCAATAGCTGGTGCCTCTCACAACATCTACGCTCGAGTTTAGCGGCTTAAACTCAACATAGACGCCTTCAACACTATATCTGCCAGGATTGTAGATCGCTACTGTAAGCTGTGTAACACCAGCCCCTGCATATGCTATGCTTGGTGCTGTACCCCAGTACGTGGATAACAGTTCAAGCCTAGGAGCTACTGCCTCCAATGGCACAACGTTTATTGTGAAGCTTAGCTCGTCACTAAATTGTAGTACTGCACCGTCACTGTTCACGTAGTATACGAGCGCAAGACTAGCCGGATAGCTGCCAGGAGCGACAGCGGTATCCACGTCGACTATGAGCCTTATGTTACAACTATCGCCCGGTGCTACGCCAGCTTGGCATGTTCCCTCGATTAGCTTTAGCTTAAATCCTGCTGGCAGACGCGGATTAACACTAACTGCTGAGACCACATAGGGCTTAGTATTTATTAGTTCTACGGTAATTTCGAGGTCCTCCTGGCCCGGGATTACCGGCGCTGGCTGTCCTCCATAACGGTACTCTACACCTGAAATGACTAGCATGGGGAGATGCTGCTCTGCCCCTAGGCTAAACGTATACCTGCCACGAGCTACATAGTAGCCCTCGTCGCTTTCAACTATAGCGTAGACGGTGAGTACTGCTGTTATATTCTCATCTTCGACCTCTATGCCAGTAAACCGGAGTGTAAACACTTGCCCGTAGGATATGGGGCCGTTTACTGAGACTGTATCAGAGCTATAGCCTCCGAGAAACCTTGCACCGCGAAGGTGCAGAGTTGCATTGAGTGAACGTATTACACCTATATGCTCGCTACGCATTACGAGAAGCAGTTCAACACCGCTAGCATTGACTGAGGCGTAGCCAGCACTCCAGCCATAGTCCAGCAGCTCTATCTTAAGCTCTGGCTCCTGGACAGGAAGCACCATCGTGAAGTACTGTCTATACCAGGCTTCAACACCATTAATGGATGCCAAACCCTCAACCTCAAGTATAACAGGCACCGCTTTCTCGTCATCTACAACGCTTATGCCACGAAAAACAAGCGATATTGTCTCACCATACGCTGCTGGACCGCTGATAGTCTTGTTTAGCTCAAGCAGATTTGCCGCCTCTAGCCCTGGAGGCAGTATCGCCCTTACAATAGTGCTCCTAACGGTTATGGGCTCAGAAACCTGTAATTCGACCTCTATGGCCCCATTACGCGTAGTCGTATAACCATTGCCACCAACCCAGCCATAGGATACTAACCGGTAGGGCTTAACACCATACTCTTCAACAGGTATGAGCAACTTTAGGCTTATATTGAAGCCATAGAAGCTACCATCGCTGTTTCTAGCTGTGCCCACTAACACTAGCGTAGCCGGATAGTAGCCAGGTTCTACCCCAGCACCAATTGATATGCCATGGAACGATAGTTTTGCCTGGCTGCCGGAGGGAACAGTGATTCCAGAGACAGCGACTCTATATGGAGTAAAGCCATTGCTTAGAAGCAGTGTGGCTGTTAGTGCCTCAACATCATCTAGTCCGTTATTTTCTAGGATAACTGTTAGGGTTTCATCCTCAGAGCCCGGGTATGCTACACCACCATCCCAGTATATAGCGGCGACGCTAAGCCGGAGATTGGGCTCGCGGAGGTTTACGTTAAACTTGTAGCTGAGCTTTTGCCAGAATTCAGCTCCGTCTCTGACACCTAGGACTTCTAGCTCGAGTCTAAATCTCACACTACCACTTGCTACTAGGCTATCAGAGACAAGTGTTACTACATCGCCATAGCTGTAGGGGCCCGGGTAGTAGCTTATCGAATACCTGCTACCATTAGCAAATACTGCCCCTTCCTCGATGACAAAGTTTGCAACTATCCCTCGGACCTCTATATCGGGGCTTGCAAGTTGTAACGTAACGTAGAGCCTGGTACCGGTAGTGTTTAGAGCAGGCGTTGATGCTGCAACACCGTAATCGAGCACTTCAAGCTCTACTTGTGGGGGTTCCTCAACTTCTAGCGTGAATGTTGCAGCTATCTGCGCAGTGTACGATACACCATCCCTTGTTACTGCTGTCACATCGGCTTCAAGGTAGCCATAGTATACTCTTCCAGGCTCAGTGCCTGGGGAGATCGAGATTCCGGAAACCCTAATCTCCACATAGCTGTTCCTCGGCACCGGCTGTAGCTGTAAAGTCGCTTCTTGAGGCGCAAACCACTGTGGAAGCCTTAGCTTCACCGTACCCGAGGATACATCTACGTCACCACTATTCCTCAACACTATTACGAGGGTTACCCCACTGCTTCCAGGGTAGCCTGCAGGCTCCCAATACGTCTCGATAACTTCGAGCTGGGGTCTAGGGTACATGGAAACGGTTATTGGTAGCCACAGAGTATAGGTTGCAGATTCACCGGTGCTAGAGTTTACATAACTTATCTTAAGACCTAGCATGTATGTACCAGGTGCAACATCTCTAGCTATGTCGAGCTTGTATCTAAACAAGACCGTGCTGCCGGGCTTAACGGTAGCATAGGTTGAGCCATTGAGCATGTAGGCTGGCGAGCAACCCGAGTAACCTAATGAGGGGGTAAACCCAGCTGGTAGATCTTCTAAACAGCCAGCCACGGCCTCTATGTCTGACGAGCCAGTATATTTTACAACAACCTCAAGGTCTACATTGTTGCTACCAGGATAGATCTCTTGCGCACCCACCGAAGATTTGTAGCTATAGTCTATGAGTGTGAAGAGCTGTGAAGCTGATGAGGCCGTGAGTGTGTGCCCGAAAGCAAACTGCAGAACCACGAGGATGAAGGCTATGCGGACTGCTAAGCTCATAGCTCTAGAGGTGAGGGCCATATGGTTAGCCCCAAACTAGACCGGCTACACGCTGCCATATATGTCGTTTACCGATAGGTTGTATGGGTTGTACGGCTACTATCCTCTACCACCTACTGGACGGTATTGAGTATACACTTCGAAGGATCAGGCTCTAGCTTCCCAACAATCCTGCCATCCCTTATCACGTAGATTTTCCTAGCACAGTTAGCGACTTCAGGATCATGCGTTACAAGTATTATCGTCTGCCCCGCCTGGTTGAGTTCGATAAACGTTTTGACAACGGTCCTAGCCGATACACGGTCAAGGTTGCCGGTGGGCTCATCGGCAAGAATTAGGTCGGGATTGCCTACTATAGCCCTTGCAATTGCTACCCTCTGCTGCTGCCCACCACTAAGCTGTGTAGGCTTCTTAGCAAGCCACGAGGTATCACCGCCAACTCTCAGCAACGCCTTAACTGCAAGTTCTCTCCTAGCCCTCCTAGGAACACCTCGGGCTATCAGTGGCAGCTCAATATTCTCCAGGACTGTAAGCCTTGAGATGAGGTTGAAATGCTGGAATACAAATCCTATCTTCCGGTTGCGCAGCATTGCAAGCTCACGGGAACTGAGCTCCTCAACATCAACACCATCTATGTACACCTTGCCGCTAGTTGGCTTATCTAGTAGCCCGATAATGTTGAGTAATGTAGACTTGCCAGAACCTGACGGCCCCATAATGGCTATGAACTCGCCACTACAAACCGTGAGAGATACCCCGCGAAGACCATAGGTTCTAGTTTCACCGCTACCGTAGACTTTCACGACGTTAACTAGCTTTACAAGCTCGTTGCACGGCAATATGATCAAAACCTCTTGTGCTAGCCCAGCCTGGAAGAGTGTCATCATAAAGACTGTTGATGCTTAAGAGGCAGTCTCTTCGGGACTCTTAGACTTATTGCTCGCCCTGTGAGCGGGCAGACTCGAAGAACTCGAGACAACCCTCTTTTTCGAGCCTTAGCCTCCAGAGGCTTACTGGCATCCACATTATCCATGCTGGTATACGCTTGATAAACTCATAGGCTTCCTCCCAGCCGTCCAGGCCGAGACTTCTAGCAAGCTCTTCGAGGCTCATTGGCCTGTGTATATACCTGTGGACTATTTCTAAGACATCAGGTGTAAGGAAGATTTGCTTGTCACCAACTACCACTATGTATTCCCGGCACTTTTCGCTCATAGCCCACTACACCCCGGGCAGCACCGACTCTAGCGTCTAGGTTTATTACTCATACTCCTCCTTGCAGACTAGCGGCTATGCTAGAGGATGAGATTTTGCGGGCGGTACCCGGGGGCGGAAGGTGTAGACTACATCACAGCCCCCGGGTTAGGCATCAGCGCTGGAACGCGCGGGCATCCCGCCCTCCAAGTTTCTAGATGTTAGCTGAGCCATAGGGGCCTATAGACTAAGCTCTCCTACGCCCTTGCTTCGTGCAACTGCTTGCTTAACCGCTTCATACACCTTCTCGGGCAGCACATCCCTATTCTCTATGGTTACGTGGAACCATACTCCGCTGGGCTTCAGCCTAGCTAGTATGTAGGGATCCGAGAGCCTCTCGTGAACCACAAAGAGGCCCGGTTTGCCGCTGTCAAGGACGCGATATATTGTTCTGCGTACGCCGGCAAGCCTTAGCTCCATGGGGCCAATCTCGTCTATAGCTATGAGGTCTGCCTTGCCTAGTTCTCCCAGCACCCTGGATGCTATGGTCTCGGCTTCAGGGCAGGTGTAATATCTCCCCACCCTTGGCCCATTGCAACCCTCTCTCCTAGCTAGCCAGGCTTCGCCACTACCATCCAGCAATACTATCTTGAAGCCAATCCTGTAGCCTTGCTGGCCACGAACCTCTGGGCAATAGAATCCTTTGACAACCACACCTTCATCCATGAGTTTCCGTACAACCTTCCAGAAGAGCGTAGTTTTACCAACGCCGGGGCGGCCAGTTACGACTACGTAGCTGTGCAAGACCAGTTGCACCCAGCACTATTCGGTGAGCCATCCAAGGAAAGGTGTTGGGAACCAATTTTAGAGCCACTCTCCACCAGTAGTTTTGCGTAGTCGCTGGTTAAGCCTGCCGCGGAGGTATTCTTCGGGCGGCACGTAGAAGAGGAGTTTTCCACGGTGATAATCTCTTATCACTGTGCGTGCCGCTTCCTCTACTAGAGGTTCACCGTCTCTCTTGTATCTCCAACCACGCTTTATTGCTATCAACTCAAGTATCCTATACGGGTCTGTCTCATCTATCCCATAGGCCTGCTTAACTGCGAGAGGGTTATAGCGAAGAGCCTTCTCGAGGAGCATCATTGCAGGCTTTACTGGATCCTTCAGCTCCTCCGGAGGCCTGCCACGTATAACCGCTTCTAGGGGCCCACCCTCAACAGGTATGACGCCTGGCGTGTCTATCATGTAGAGGTTTTCGCCTATCCTGTAGAGCTGCGAGTGCGTGGTGTACCCAGGACTGCCGGGTATAGGGCTTGTAGGAGCGCTGTGTCGCCCCTTGAGAGCATTAATAATTGTTGATTTGCCAGTCTTTGGGAATCCTGTTACAGCAACTATTATCGGTGACGTGTCGGCAACCTCTCTTATTGTTTTGCGCAATATGCGTGTACCCTTGTGCTCCCTAGCCGCGATATAGACCGTCCGGTACCCCTGATCCTCGAATATTCTCTTCCACTTCTCGGCGACATCACGGGGCACTAGGTCAGCCTTGTTTATGACTATTATCAGTTTCCTGCCGAGGCTATTCACCATTCTCTCGAGTCGCCTACTCCGCGTTGAAATGGGGTCTCTCGCATCCACAACCTCTAACACTACGTCGGCACGTCTTATAATCCATGCTAGTGTACGCCACGATGCTAGTATCAACGCCTACACCCTGCTGTACTGCTTCATTCCCAGCCTATACGTATGGAGCTACCAGCGTTTCCGGCCTATTCTACCTAACGGCTAGCCACGCTTACCCCGCATGAAGTCGAACAGCGTCCGGTGCCCCGTTGATGCTGCTTTGAGCTGCTTCTCTGTTACGCCAAAGTAGCTGAGGATTCTCAATACGGCAGGTACTATCTGGTGGTCTATGTAGTAATCTACATCTATGTCCGAAGGCTTCACCATGAAGTAGGGGTATGCTCTGCTCGATATTCTGCCCGCGCCACGTACTATTACGTAGCCTATCTTGTCGCCAGGTGAGACATCGTACCCAGCCTCCTTCATCCTCCTCGCAGCAACTACATGAGGCGCCTCGTGTTCGTACTCTTCCAGCCTCTTGGATAACGTCTTCCATATTATCAGCTTCTCGACCGGTATCTCGCCCTCCCTAAGCTTCTTTATCACGTCGCGTATATAGCGTATAGCTTCGTCAATCTTGCCTGTTTTCAGCACAATCTCTGCTACTGTTGACTGAACCTCCTTGGCTAACTCACACCAATCACCACGCACAGCCTCAAAGCCTACTATGTCTATCCTTCCGTCCTCCAGTAGACCTACATACCTCTTCTTCGCCTCTGTGAAGAATACTCGACGGTATATCTTGTCTATCTTTATCTCAAAGCCCAACACATTCACCACATAGTCTATCAGCTTCTTAACCTTCTCGGGGTCATATGTTACGAATAGGGAGTCTGTATCACCATATATGACCTTGAGGCCTAGCTTACGAGCATACTCTATGGCTGAGAGTATGAGGCTCCGACCCCACGCTGTTACCGCCTCAGCGCACCGTTTACAATACCACCTTGCTCCACTCCAGCCCATGTAGCCGTAGCTAGCGTTAGCCAATACCTTGAGGGCCCTCTGCCTCTCATCATAAAGTCTATACTCTGGACTCTCTGGCGGTAATTCCTTCATTTTCTCTCTAACCTGCTTCCTAAGCCTTAGCAGGTTTTCCAGGACCGTCTTGAAGAAGCCTGGCGGCTGCTTCCTAAACCGGTGGCCAACCTCCGGTGCAACGTAGCAACCTCCATACTTTTCGCACTCGGCCGGGTCGTCTACTATAGTGTCAGGGCCAACATTGTATTTTATCATTATGTTGGGATACATCGAACTAAAGTCTAGTACGACAACATTTTCGTGTACACCCTTAAGGGGCTTAAGGACTACCGCGCCGCGGTAGCTCTCCTCGTGCCTTTCGACACGGTTTGGTACAAGCTCATTCATTTCATAAGCTGCGCGTATGAGATACCATTCGAGCCGGAAACCGACACCCATTACTCCAACCTGGTCTAGGGGTATACCGGTTACTGTTGAGAGCTGTATCGCGAATGGAAGCATCTTCTCGGCCAAGCCGTAGGTGGCTCTTACATCGTCTCGCGCATATTGCTCTAGTATTGGCCTCTTTTCCGGGTCCTCCCAGTACCTCGGTATCTCCCACCAGTGTATGAGGACACGTTCACTCTTCTTCATTACTCCAAGATATTCTGCAACCTCCTCGAGAGTCTTAACCTTAACCTCATGGATTTCCTCAGCGTAGTGGTAGAGGTCTACGTTAAGCCTGCCTGGCACCGACACGTGACCATAGACGCTTGTAGTCGGCTCTGCACCAACACGACGTGTTACATCCAGCCTAACTCCTACCTTGCGTGCTCGCTGCATGAGGTATGGCCAGTCGAACCCGTTGCTGTTATAGCCTACTATTATGTCTGGGTCAAAGGACTTTATGTAATCCACAAAGCCTCTGATAGCCTTCCTATCATCATACCCGTCTGCTTCAAAGAGCTTCTCGTCTCCATTACTGCTCTTAACAGCTATTATTATGACAGGATCTCGATTAGGATTTGGGCTCCCACTCTTGTTGTAGACCTCTATGTCGAATGCTGTTAGCCTTAGATCGGGCATGTCTATTCTCGTTATATCTGTTATCCTCTGGGGCTCACCGGTAACGTAGAATACTTTGTCTACACGGTAACCTGGATTCTTACCAACATCCTCTACTGGTACACGGTACACCATGAAAGGGTATAGCCTCTTGTCTATAATGTATCTCATTGCAAACCTTATATCTGCCTCAAGGGCATCCTCTACACCATCTATCTTCTTGACTGCCTCTCGGTACTCTCTGACACTCTCGGGTATCACAGTCGTTACTCGGACAGCCTTGCGCGGCCTACCAAAATACTTCTTGTCTACAACCTCTAAAGCTATTATTGGGCTTGAACCCTTGCTAAGCCTCCTTATAGCAGCTGCTATTGCTGTTGCATTTTCTTCAAAACCACGCTTTATGAGCGCGTAGAAGTAGGGTCGGAACCTGCGATCCAGGAGAACCACACGCTCACCGCTAAGCGTCACACCCCAAAGAACGATTACTGGTTCCTTTCCGACTATTTCGTAGCTAGAATCTAGGAGTACAAACTCTATCTCCTCGGCCAAGGCTATAGCGTCCCCGGTAATACTGTACACCTACTTCGCTAATAACCCTTAGAGAGCCAAGCTATACGCCTCATAGCGCAGCATTACAAGGGCATGCCTCCCAGGACCATAGTAGTTCGGTATTACGCGTAGAGGATGGAAGCAATTCGTGCGGTAGAGGCGTAGAGCTGGCATATTCGTATGCTCAACTTCTAATACGAATATCCTTCTACCATCTTCAATACATAGTTCGAAGAGGCTCTGTAGTAAGCATGTAGCAACACGTTGCCTTCTGCACGCCTTTTTAACAGCTATAGAGGCTATATGACAAACATTTTCACCGATAGGCACTGCCACAATATAGCCCGTGATACTATCATCGTTGGCTACTGACACTAGGAAGTACTCACCGCCACTAAGGGATAGAAGGAGTTCAAGGTACCACAAGCTATATGGCTGGTCAAACGACTCACGCTCTATCGCATAGACTTGCCCCAGCTCACGACGCTCCACTGGACGTACTTTTACGCAGCAGTTCAAGGAGTAATTTACCCCATACCCCATACCGTGTGGTAGAGGGTGCATTATGAAAATCCTAGCGGTCGACACTAAGCGAGGCCTTGTAAGAGTTGTACCAGAGACCACCGATGACATCTGGCTACTATCAACAGTTATACAGCCAGGTGATCTTGTCCGCGCGAAGACACTGCGCGAGATACATTTCGGGGATCGCGGATCCGGTAGAAGTAGCCGCATACCAATGGTTCTCACCGTGCGAGTAGAGGCTGTAGAGTTCCAGGCCTTTACGACGAGGCTGCGTATCCGCGGCATAGTCATTGAGGGCCCGGAAAAGTATGGCGTAGTGGGTAAGTACCATACACTTAGTATCGAGCCTGGCCGTGAGTTAGACATAGTAAAGCCTAGTGGTTGGCCTCAAGTCCTCATAGAGAAGCTCAAGCGAGGCTCCTACAACGTGGCGGCTGTAGTCGTAGCGGTAGACTATGACGACTATGCTGTTGCCGTTGTGCGGGGACAAGGGGTCAAGATACTTGCTAGTGGCGGTTTACATCTCCCAGGGAAAGATGATCCTACGAGGGAGGATAAGCTCCGCGAAGCAGTAACAGTAATTGCCAAGACTACAGCTGATGTTGCTAGAAGAGAGAATGCCCTCCTGGTGGTGGCGGCAGGGCCTGGCACAGTCAAGAACCTTGTCGCAGAAAAGCTGCGGGGACTAGTGCAAGGCGTAAAGATACTCGTTGACAATGTTTCTATGGGCGGCGAGGCAGGTGTGTTTGAGGAGGTTAGACGTGGCATTATGAGACAAGCGCTCCAGGATGCCGCTGTTGTTGAGGCTGAGAGGATACTCGAGGAGTTTGAGAGGAGGCTGGCAAAGGAGCCGGGAAGGATTGCTTACACGTTGGAACAGGTTTACAGGGCTGCCGAGATGGGCGCAGTAGAAGAGCTGCTAATTCTTGACGAGACGTTACATCATCCTGATCCCGAGGTTAGGGCTAGGGTTGACGAACTGCTAAGACTTGCAGACGCTACACGTGCAAAAATACACTTTGTCAGCGTTGAGTCACCCGTGGGGTATAAGGTTAAGGCGCTAGGTGGCGTTATCGCATTACTCCGCTATGCTATCAACTTCGCTGGGGAGACGGGAGGCTAGTCTACGGGATGGGTAGACGCGCACTATTCTTGCACTGGGCACCATCTCTGCCAGCGAGGCGGGACCAGCATATCCCACCTTTAGCCTTTCTAGAAGCTCGCCCCACTGTCTAGGAGCCCTATCCTCCGGGATCACTGCATACTCTAACATGCCGCTCGGCGTAACTCTCTGATAGGGTTTCGCAAGCCTTATAGCTTTACGTATAAGCCTGATCCTCATCTGAACTCTATCCTTATACCTTGCAGGGCAGTAGTGTACGGTTAGCCTAACACCCATACGGGTTGCCCACTCAACGATCTCTACGGCAGCCTCCTCACTACCATAAACAATTGGCTTGTTAGGAGATACCCGGTAACCTCTTAGGAGGAGGTCATGGATATTTCTCTCTGAGACCTCGAGTTCGTTAAGGTTTACGAAGCTTACACCCATCTTGTCAAGCTCTAGTATAAGCCTTTTCAACTCCTCAACCCGGTCTGGGAAGACTGGCACTTCGACCCCAACATCCATATGCTTAACGACCTCTAGGGCTCTACGGAGCCTCTCAAGCCCCCAACTCCAGTTGACAATGTGGAACCTTATCTCGTCAAGGCCTGCACGTTCCAGCTCTCTCAGCGTATCAGCTGTAGCGTAGCGACCACTTGTGTAGAGGTGTATGTGAAAATCGGGCCCGAACACAGTCTTTAGCGTCTTTATAACCCTCATAGTCCTGTCTAGTACTACGAGCGGATCTCCACCAGTTATGCTTGCCCCATCAGCACCTATGGAGTATGCCTCGTCGATTATATCCTCGAGTCTCTTCACAAGCTCCTCGTCAGCGTAGATAACGTCGCGGTATAGCTTAGCACTCGATACGGGACAGTAGAAGCACCTTTCATCGCATAGCCCGGTAACGAATACTACAAGCTTAGCACCCTCTATACAGAGCCTACAGCCCCTTGGAAGCACACCCAGAAGGACATACACACCGTCTACACGGTATACGCGTCTCGGAGCAGCTGGGACCACACCAGCTTCGCCCTCCTAGATCAAGGGCGATCCCTTGACGCGTAGCGCGCGTCTAAACAATGGGTTTTCCCGCGCTATGCGTAGTACCGCCTCCTCAACGGACTCCCAAGGCTCGAGTTCAACCTTGACGAATACCCCGGTTCTACCAAGCTCATCACGGCGTGTTAGGACCCGAACACGCTCAAGCACGGTTTCCACACTAACACCAACAATTCTTGCGACCTCAGCCTCTCTGCCCATGACGGGAGATTCCCGGTGCCCCTCACTAGTTGGCTCTATTAGGACAAGCCTCTTATCCACGCCTGGCACACGTTTACCATCAACGAGTTCCTCGTAGCTTAGCGCACCTCCGAAATAGTAGAACTCGTACTCGGTTTTGGATAGCTTTGCTAGTGGAAACGATACTACCCGCTTCTCTTCAACATCTAACACTATGTAGGCCTTCGGTGTGCTTTGGGGCGTAGCTTGCACTACGAGCTTGTATGCTGGTCTTAAGCCAGCTCTCTCAAGCGCAAGCTCGACGAGGTATGATGGAACTATGGACGGTATAAGTACATCTATATCACTGCCCGGGTGTACATCCCCCCGAGCAATACTGCCATGGATTATTGGTGCTAGCCCCGCCTCGCGGAGGGGCTTCATAATACGGGCTGCTTCTTCACGAAGCTGACCTAGCAACCTCCAATGCTCATCATCGTAAACTACGTAGCGGTACTCGCCCCTCCTCTCAACCTTCTCCCTAACCATGCCTCCCCCGCGTCCTCCCAGAATTGCAGCCCTCTAGGTCAGTGCTAGGTGTAGGCTTAATTTTCCGCTGATAGAGGTTACGCAGGTTACGGCAGGTGAGGTCTTGGCTAGCACGGTAGAGCTACTTGCGGCATATCTTACTGTATGGCTTGTAGTGACGTTCGCAGCGTCTAGGATTGCCGCGGGGAGACTGGGGGATAGGGTTTCGATAAGCTCGCTAGCAGTTGTGATAAAGATCTCGCGCAGATTTGAGGTGTTTGAGAAGCTTAGACGCTATAGGCTTGTAGGCTACTTGCTTGATGCTGGCATTGCTGCCACTGTCTTGCTTGCAGGCTTTTTCTACTACATTCTAGCCCGGAGGCTCATACTACTTCTGACACGCGCGGAGGCAGCCGGGACAGCACCATTAGTCCCTATAATACCCGGGCTAACAATAAGCGTTGAGACCTTCCTCTACCTATTACCAGGCCTCTCACTCGCCGTAATAGCTCACGAGCTTCTACACGCACTAGCAGCACGCTATGAAGGTGTTGAAGTCAAGTCTGCCGGTTTTCTCGTAGCACTAGGCCTCATACCCGCTGCCTTTGTTGAGCCGGATGAAGAGCAGCTTCTCCGGGCGCACCTCCGAAGCAAGCTGAGGATATACTCTGCTGGCATACTAGCAAACACGGTCTTAGCGCTATTATTCATAGCATTGCTAAACACGCTAGCTGCAAGTGGCTTCGCACTAGCCATAGTAGATGTTGAACCGGGATCTCCCGCAGCTGCAAGCGGCCTACCCGCCAATACCCTAGTAAAAGCCATATATGTCAATGGAACAGAGACTACAAGTCTGTCAGAGTTCGTAGAGACTCTCCACACCCTCTACCAGGGAAAAGGACCAGAAAATGTCTCACTATCGCTGACAATAGTGCTATGGAACGGCGAAATAGTAAACGTGACAAAACCCGTTGGCGCTGAGAGAATAGGAATAAGTCTTGCAGAGGTACCTATAAGCCTTGCAGAACTCGGATTTAGCCCATACATCGCCTATATACTAAACATTGTACTTAACCTCGCACTGACTGCAAATCTAGGCCTTGCATTGATTAATGCTGTACCAATATTTGTAACTGATGGTGCACAAGTATTGAGAAGTGTAACCATAAGGGTTCTAGGTGAAAAACTAGGCATGACAGTCACAGTTCTCGTCTCAGCTTTTACCTTAGCCCTCATAGCTCCGAACATATACGTACCATAATGGCATCATGTTAGGTCGCTAAATGTTAGTATCCCAACCTTGGGCGGCCTCTTCTCAATATTGCCTATCCTGTTAGCTATGAGAAGCCTCACTTGCTTCTCCGCAGCAATATCCAGCATACGCTGTGTAACAATTCCATCATAGGCTACAGCATAGACCTTACCCGGCTCCATCTTCTCTAGTACGTTGTAGACGTCACGCACTGACACTCTCTCTATAGGATTCCACTTGCTATCATATAGTACTGCTTCAAGCGTTCCACTCAGTTTCTTAACCTCCTCTATAACGCTAGGTGGTATCTCAAAGGTCTCAACCTCAACTTGCACCGTAGGCTTCTCAGGCTTAGCCTCACGCACCACCTCGACAGTAGTTACTGTCGGCTGCAGAGTAGGCTGTACTGGCTGCACAGCTGGCGGCTGTGGCTGCGGGGGCTGAGGTCTCTCCTCTACAGCTGGCTTTGGTTTGAACTTTCTCTCAAGGATCTGCAGATACTCCCTGGCTGGTATGAGGTTTCTGAGAGCCCTAGCAATCTCCTTGCCCGTTAGCTCCTCAACCTCTTTACCCGGCGGAGCCTTAGCAACATAGTCTATGTCTGCAACCTTTAACAGCTCCCAGAGAATCAAGTCGCCACCATGGTCGCCGTCGACGAATGCTATGGCTTTCTTCGTCTTAGCGAGCTTGATTATAGTCTCTGGTATCTTGCCCCTAGCACCCTCAAGGGCGATAACGTTTCTATAGCCATACCTCAACAAGTTAATTACGTCAGCACGCCCCTCGACAATTATTATCTCATCGCTTTTATCCACATCCGGACCTGCCGGGAGTCTTTCCGGCCCATACTCTATGACCTCTGCACGCTTGACAGCCTCGCTAATCTCACGCAGAACCTCGCGCAGATCTGGAGTCTTTTCCAGCGACCATATCCTAAGGATCTCCTTTGCCCTCTCAACGATACGTTTAATCTTCTGCGCTCTAACATCAACTATGTCGTAGACCCTTATCTGCGCCTTGTAGGGACCAACCTTCTCGACCGACTCCAACATTGCTGCTACTAGTGCAGTCTCAACTCTATCAAGGTTTGAGGGAACAACAACCTCTCCAATCGTGCGTGTACCCTCGTGTTTTATATCTACCTGCACTCTGCCAATACGTCCTCTATCTTGTAGCTTTCTGAGGTCAAACTCTTCGCCGAATAGGTTCTCTGTCTGACCGAAAATAGCACCTATAATGTCATGCCTATCTACGAGCCCCTCAACCTCTATCTTAGCCTTTATCAAGTACTTCAACGCTGTCACCTTCCCTACAGCACCTTACGCTTCCCAGTCAAAGACTGTTGAGTATAGCTAGCCAGCATATCTGCCTCCAGTACTGCACAGCCCAGCCTAAGTTTAGGGCTCTATCCTACCAACTTCGTTACCTCGTCACCGTAGCCTTTTTTAGTTCTTCTAGTAGTTCGCGCGCCTCCCGATTGGACTCAAAGTACCGTCTCACGGGTTCAAGTAGCTCTATCAATGCCTTAGCTGTAGCCTTCTTGAGGTCTAGTGGGTGGAGCTTGCCCTCCACGTAGAGCTTCTCGAGTTCCTCATAGCTCTCAATCACTACCGTCCCGCCGTACTTCTCAGGCCTCTCAACCACCAGCTTGAATCCTGGCCTGCTGAAGAGGAGGTACTTGTTTATCTCTATTATCGGATTGTACCTCACTATGCGAGCTGGACAATATGCTCTCAGTATCTTTCTCTCTATCTCTTCGGGCGGATCGTAGACAAAGAGTGCTGTCTCTGGCTTAGACTTACTCATCTTAAACTCGACAGCATGAGTCTCCTCGTCTACCTGGTCGGGATTCATCCTGCCCAGGCCCTGTAGGCTCGTTATGAGTGGTGTATGTACCGCTATGACCTTCTTCCTGCCCAGCTTCTCCGCTGTGTCTCTTGCAAGCATGTGAGCCTTTCTCTGGTCTATACCACCCAACGCTATGTCCAGGTCAAGGTAGAAGATGTCGGTAACCTGCATTGCTGGGTAGATTAGCTTTGAGAAGTCTAGCTCAGCCTCCTCAGCACGCCTACCCATTATGGTTAGCGCTCGCTTCATACGTGCAAGAGTGTTAGACTTTGCAACCTTTAGCAGTATAGCCCAGTACTCCTTATCGGATACGAGATCCTCGGCATCGACGACTTTTACTTTTGACCTCTCAACACCTATTGCTTCGAGAACATCTACTACGTGACGAGCAGCTTTTCTTATCAGCTCCATATTACCTCCAAACTTGTCGTTGATCCAAGCGTGCCAGGTGGCTGCCAGCAGGTAGAAGTCGATACCTGCTTCAACCATGTCTTTTACCTTAAAGGCCCATACTAGCCAGCCTATGTGGAAGAGTCCGCTGGGCTCGAAGCCTATGTAACCCTTTAGCTTCTCGCCAGACTCAAGCTTCTCCCTTAGCTCTTCAACTGTTACAACTTCAACAGTGTTCCTCGTGATGAGCTTTAGCCTTTCCTCCACATCCATAGACCCTACACCTAGGCCGTAATTGTGACCTTTGCTGAGAGAGCTGCTCGGTTGCAGCCCTGAAAATAGGCTCTGATAAATATATCCGGGGAGGGTGTGCAATCCTAAACATGCAGCTAACTGTCTGGGGGTGCCGCGCCGCCCCGTTACTCCCGCCTATAAGAGCCCAGCCGGAGGCCCCCACGCGGGGTCTGTGAGGCTGGGTGTTAGGGGCGGGGGACAGCGGCACCCCCTGCGAGCGCCGTGTAATCTATTTCAGCCACAGCTATCGGGTACGCGATGCCATAACGCTCTAGGATTTCTGGGCGAACTTCCCCAATGATTATTCTTAGTCCACGCTTTGTCTTGGCTAGTGCTGTCCTGCCCTGGATCAAGAGTGGATGTGTATACTCTTTTATCACGCTTATTTCGTCGTTTGTTAATCTCACAATACTATATACCACTGCTTGAATGTCTTCGTAGCCAGCCTTGTCCGCCATGTATAGTATTGCTAGCTTTCTGCCGTAGCGCACGCCACGGTCACCTTCCCCTGTTACCTCGACAACCTCGCCCAACTCGAAGATGCGTAGTGGTATTCTATGCTGGTTCGAAGCTGCAATACGCAGGAGATTCGGCAGCATGGTTGCCCGCACACAGTCAGCCTCAACGCTTACGGGATTAGCTATCTTGACAAGCTTCTCTGCCGGTATACCTCCTACTGCTTCTTGCTCCCTGCAGGAGACTAGAGTATAGGTTTTCACCTCCACGTAGCCGTGGCCTGCTAGGAGCTTCCTAGCTTCACGTTCCCATGCCCGTACGGGTAGCAGACCGCCACGCAGCATCAGTTTGGGCTTCTCAGGTTTGAGGGCATCAAAGCCTATTGCTAGTGCTACCTCTTCAGCCAGGTCAACCTCGTGCATAATGTCTATCCTAAACCTGGGCACCAGGACGTCCACATAATCTCCTCCAACCTCGACCACACCAAACCTCATAGCCTCAAGCTTTTGCGCGACTTCGTTCGCCGAGAGCTTCAACCCTATGACTCTCTCAACAGTTGCAAGTCTGAGCCGCCACCGGTGAGGCTCAAGACCTGGTACTACACGATTACCCCATGGCGCTTCAACCCTTACAAGACCTATCCTCTTTGTACGGCTACGTTCAGCAAGGTTTGTAGCTAGTATGGCTAGGATATCCTCTACAATGCCCAGCTCGGGCCCCGTAACATCAATGAAGAGGTGACGGGTTCCAGGCTCAACCTTTGTAAGCTCCGCATTTATCACTGGTGGCACACTGATAACCTCGCCGTTAGCGTAGAGTACGGGATGCCTATCGCCCTGAAGAGCTATGCCACTATACTCTCTGCCTTGAGGTGTCTCGTTAAACACCTCCCTAAGGCTCATCTCCCTATCGCCGTGCAGCGGTGTAAACCTCACCATGTCCACATGCTCGAACTTGTAGTGGATAGTCTTGCCCGGAAGCTTGTCGAGATCGTGGAGACCTATTGCGACCCTACGCCTCTTATCTCCATGGCTTACGTGTAGCTTTTCCTGGAACTGTATTAGCTCCTCTAAGAAGTCCTCGTCAACATCAACGTCCCATACTATTGCACCAAGGACATAGGGTCTCGTGGGTACATCATCTGCTACGATCCTATAGTCTGTCTCGACGATGTTGTAGCGGGGAAGCCCCCTCTCTACCCCCAACAAGCCTTTGACCTGGCGACCGATACCCTCTAGGCTATACATGTCGGGCCGGTCTACCTCTAGCTCTGCTACCACGTAACCTTCCTCGTCTATTTCAACCTCGATCTTTAACCTCTCCATTAGCTTCAATGCCTGGTCGAGCTGTACTCCTATGACCTCCTCCACCCTACCGGGCTTAAATCTGAGAACTGGCATAGATCCACCACCTTACAGGTATATTCTCGAGAAATTCGACATCGTGCGAGTACAGCTGCCTAATATCTGTGAGGTCGTAGAGTGCCATTGCAAGCCTCTCAATACCCATGCCCCATGCTGCTACAGGATAGTCTATGCCTAGAGCTGCCAACATTTCCGGCCTAAACAGTCCTGCACCTAGAACCTCAAGCCACTGATCGCGAACCCTCACGTAGGCCTCGACTGAGGGCTCGGTAAAGGGAAAGTAGGCTGGCCTAAACTTGTATTCCCTTATCCCGATACGCTCCAGGAATTCTGCTAGGAGGCCAAGTAGCCAGCGTAGGCTAACACCGTCCTCGCTCGCTATACCATCCAGCTGGTGGAACTCAGGCAAATGCCTTGGGTCAATCGTCTCTACACGGTAGACGCGGCCTATGGTGAAGAAGCGGAATGGCGGCCTAGGCTTGGAGGCTAGCACACGCGCTGACACGGCTGTGGTGTGGCTACGCAGTATCAGCCTCGCAGCAAGCTCCTGACTCCACCGGTACCTCCAGCCCCTGCTGCCCGCAAGCCCCTTTTCATGCGCTTCAGCCACCCTTGGAGTAAGCTCGCTCGGCAGCTCGCCCCGGGAGGGGTTGCTCAAGTAGAAGGTGTCGGTAGGGCTTCTCGCAGGATGATACTGCGGCTGGTACAACACGTCATAGTTCCAGAACTCTAGCTCCACTGGAGCATCATCAACCTCTTGGAATCCCATCTCCTTCATTACGTCGCGCAGATACTCTATGAACTCTACGAAGAAGTTTAGCCTGCCGAGCCGCCGCCTGGGGGGCTCAGCCGCTACATTGTATCTCCTTAGGCGAACCGTTCTCCAACGCCCCGAAGCTATGAGGTCACGTGTAAGTGCACCAACCTCAACGACGACCTGCTCTAGCAGCTTCTCTGGAGCCTCTGGGAACACAACGATAGTTCTCCTTTCAGCTAGGCGTTCCACTAACCTTCTCCGTCGCAGTAGGCGAAACTCACTGGGCTGAAGCCGCTCTCCAATCTCAAGCTTTTCTAGGAGCTTCCTCTCCTCGGCAACAGCCTTAGAGGGGTCCACTACAAGCCTAACCCTGCCACCGCGAACCTCAACCCAACCCTTCCTCGTAGCATTAGCGAGCGCTATGGAGAGTTCCTGGCCCATAGCGTTACGGAGTTCATCCAGCCTCGCCTCGCCGCCGGCCCCAGCTAGGATCTTTACAAGCTTCTCCTCGGGAAACCCTTCGCGTAGATAACGCTTAGCCTCCTCGGTCGCAACGTACTTCTCCATAGTTTCCTCGCGGAGCCTAACAAGCCCCTTCTCTGCTAGGAGCCTAACCAGTGACTCTACCTTGCTCCTATCAAGCCCAGCCAGCTCCGCCAAGGTCTCAGTGTCATATTCTCTACCAGCCTCGACGCGGCCGACTAGTAGCTCTAGGAGCTTATGTTCAGATTCTGAAACCGGTATCTTGCCTTGCAAGATACTGAAGCCCTTGGCGGGAGGAGGTTGGTTAGACGTAAAAATAGACTTATGGGGTATTGTTGTGACTGTATAGGCTAGAACTGGTATAGCTCGCCAGGCTTGAGCACTACAACCTTGGCATCCAGCTTGAACTCATCCACATACCTCTTTAGCTCTTCTGGGTCGGCCCTGATTACTGGGAACGTGTTGTAGTGCATCGGGATTACCACCTTGGCTCTAAGCATTTCTATAGCCTTAGCAGCCTGATAGGCATCCATCGTGAAGTGGCCACCTATCGGCACTAGTGCTATTTTGGGGCTGTAGAGTTCGCCCACAAGCGCCATCTCTGCTGCAAGGCCGGTATCGCCTGCGTGGTATATGCTCGTCTCCTTGCCTACTATCAGTACACCCGTGGGTGTTCCACGGCTAGAGCTGTGCGTTGCCGGGAAGAACATGACCTTAAGGTTTATGTCGGGGATGCGGACTGGGCCACCGATATTAGCCCCTATAACTCTATCAGTTGCACCGCCAAGCTGTTCAGCAACATAGTTTGCAAGCTCATATACGGCTACAAACCTTGCACGCCGGTTAATCCTTAGCAGTTCAACGCTCTCGCCAAGATGGTCACCATGGTCGTGGGTTACTATGATGAGGTCTACCTTGTCGCGGTAGTCCTCAACCTTTACCGGCGATAATGGATTTGTAAGCCAGGGGTCGATGAGGACAGTGTAGCCGTCGATGCTTATCTCAAAGGCTGCGTGGCCAAGCCACCTAACGTACCCCATGCTACACACCTCCGGCTACAGTCCAGATATTACACCGAGTAGCTCCAAAACTCTTAGCCCCTACCCCCGAGGCCACATGTCATATACTATGATGTTAGTAGAGCACTAAACCCTGCCAATCCAAGCCATTAAGTGGGGGCATGCTGTGGAGGAGGAAGCGCTCAAGGCATATCTTGAAGCGGGCCGTATAGCAAGACAAGTGTTAGAGGAGGCTAGTAGAAGGGTAGAGCCTGGACTAAGCGTGCTAGAATTCTGCGAATGGGTGGAAAATCGTATCCGCGAACTTGGCGGCCAGCCAGCATTTCCGTGTAACATCGGCGTAAGCCATATCGCTGCACACTATACCCCAACACTAGATGACACTTCCACCATACCCGAAGACTCTGTTGTCAAAATAGATGTCGGTGTGCATGTAGACGGCTACATCGCCGACACAGCCACAACCATAGACTTAACCGGTGGAAAGTACGCTAGGCTCCTTGAAGCTGTTAGGGAGGCGCTGGAGAAGGCACTGAAAACGGTTAAACCTGGCGCCAAGTTCTCCGATGTAAGCAAGACAATAGAGACAATAATATCCTCGTACGGATTTAAGCCCGTAGCAAACCTTGGCGGCCACAGCATAGCTCGCTACCGTGTCCATGCTGGCGAAAGCATACCAAACATCTACGAGCCATTTGCTCGTGGCCGCTTCCAGCCAAGCCACGTATATGCTATAGAGCCATTTGGCACCAATGGCGCTGGCGTAGTTGAGGAGGGAGAACTTGTGACAATATACTCTCTCTCCAAGCCAAACCTCAAACGTAGACTTGACGATACGACACGCAACATCCTCGAGGAGGTTAAGAAGAGGTTCAAAACACTACCATTCACCGAACGTTGGCTAAGAGATGTAGCGAGCGTGGATCAGCTGCGTCAGTCTCTGAGAAAGCTTAGCAGAATGGGCTTTCTAACAAAGTACCCCATACTAGTCGAGAAGCGTAGAGGCATTGTAGCACAATTCGAGCATACAGTACTAATCCGCGATGACGGCGAAGTAATCATCACAACAGCGTAGAACAGTAATCAGCTTCAGAGGAACAAAGGAGAAGGAGCTGTGGTGGCACCACGTCTACCTAGTAGAAACCAATATTATGTTGCGCCAAGTTTTTCTGGCACCATCCGAGAACCGGGTATGCACACAAGCCTAGCACAGCCTGGGAAATCTCCTTGGAGGGGTTATACTCGTGGCAGAGCTGCTACCACTAGCTAATACGTCCTCGTCCATCTTCTCCGATACCTCACTAGCTACATGGATTATAGCAATAAGCATACTAATATCAACAGTACTCTCGATACTTGCCTTTCTAGGTGTAGCACAGGGACTACAGATTAGGATTTGGAGGAGTCAAATTGAGGCTAGGCTACGTATACTAGAGAAGTATAGGGACGATGTAAAACAGCTAGCCAGGAGGAGGCTTTCGGAGCTAAAAGCAAGAGATGTTGACAATATTCTTGAGACGACCATTGAGTACTTCGTCGTCGAACCAGTATCCATAGAGCCTACCGATATAACTAAGAGGCTTGAAAAAATACTGCGCACCGAGGAGGATAGGATAGAGCAGGTTGTAGCCTCAAGGTTGCCCGAGGGAATTAGTGATATTCAAGTAAAGAATATTGTTACGCTCCTAGCAATAGCCAATGCACTCAACCTGATATACAAGTATGTGCGCCACATACTACTCACCGGGATTAAGACACGTAATGCTCTCCTCGTAGCACAACTATGGATGATGCTTCCATTCTTCATGAGGATAGCCAAGACGTACCATGACGCCGCAAAAGTCATATCTAAGGGTGTGCCTATAGGCGACGCAGCTGGCCCATTAGCAGCCTACAGACTCATGACGAGCCTCCCGCGCATAGCAGGACCTATAGAGGTAGCTAAGGATACGATATACTCGGTACATAAGATGGATGGTAGAAACATAGTCGTGGTGAAAGCTAAGGGTCCCGGAAGCACCGTCGGAAGGCCAGGAGAAGCCGTTGAAAGGCTTGTCGAGGAGTGGCTACACCAGAGAATAGCAGCCATCATAACTGTAGACGCCGCATTGAAGATGGAGGGAGAGCCCACAGGAAGCATTGCTGAAGGTACAGGCGTGGCTATGGGCGATCCGGGCCCCGAAGAAGATAAGGATTGAGAGGATAGCGGTAAAACACAACATACCACTATACGCCATAGCCATTAAGATGGGGGTTGAAGAGGCGATAACAGCAATGAAGAAGGAAATTGTTGAAGGTGTGGAGAAGGCCGTAGAGAGGGTCAAAAAACTAGTCCTCGAAGTAACAAAGCCAGGCGACACCGTCATAGTCGTCGGTGTAGGCAACACAATAGGAGTCGCACAATAACAACTCGTAGAGGTGGAATAGGCCATGATTGATAATCAGCTGGCAGAACTCCTCTACCTCGCATTCATACTCTCAACAACAATACTGCTAATATACACCACACTGAGCATTTTGAAGCTAAAGAAGCCCGAAGAAGAGAGCGAAGTAACACCCATAACACTACTACGATGTTCGAGCTGCGGCTACGAGAAGACACGGCGGTTTAAGGAGGGAGATTACGTTGGCCTTGTAGACCAGGGAACCATGTGTCCCCGCTGCGGCAAACCAATGGTAGTACACGCAATATACGTGGAGGGTGAATCCGAACTCATATCAATGACCCTTTTCAAGAAAAGGAGGAGAAAGAAATAAAAATCAGCCCGGGAGGATAGCGCTACAACACGGCCCGACCCGGCCATAGCGGCCGGGCAACACCCGGACCCACTTCGAACCCGGAAGTTAAGCCGGCCGCGTTGGGGGTAGCTGTGGGGTCCGCGAGGCCCCGCAGCTCCCCCAAGCCGGGATCGGGCCGCCTCCCCTCAACCTGGTTGATCCTTCTTCTCATCAGCTAATCCCTACTCCCAACATATACAACAATACGGACGATTCCTTGACCATCATTTTGGCTTACACTACTCCGTAGAGGGAACTACAAAGACAAGCGTACTCAGCGATGCAGGGTTTCCTCACAAACCCTCCAGGTCTTGGAGGGTTTCAGCTCGTGGTCCACTCATCACAGCCGGTATTAGCACCTAGCTGTGTTGCCTGTCAGGTTACCCTAGCTTCTCGCGGACTACCCTGAATAATTGGCAGCCAGCTCTATTCAGGATAAAGTTTTGGCTGTCCCATGACTGCTGTTCTACGTGCTACCCTGACCTGGCACAGTGCAACTTACCGCAGTTTCTCTCCTGACCAGACGGACCAGCCTACAATTCTCTATTACAGGAGCGTCTTCTTCCCAGTTGTTGGGAGTAACAGGGTATGGATAGACAGCTGGCAGCCCTGGAGACTGCTAACAAACTGCTGCTCCCAGTACTCCGGGCTACGAGGCGCATTGCTGCAGTGGCAAGAAGCAGTATCGATCCGTCTTTTACCCCAATCCGCGTTTACTCTAGCGGCGATAGGCGAATTCACGTCGCAGTTGTTAATCTCCCTGGCTCGCATCCACTCGTAGTAGCCATCTACGCTTCTACCCAGAGATCAAGACCTACCTCACCCCAGCAGCTTGCAAGGAGGCTAGCTCGGCTTGCCCGGTTCGTAGGAAGGCTCTCCGGGAATGAATATGCCCAAGCAGACATAGTCTACGTCTACATGGCCCCAAGGGGGCTCACGAGGGGCAGTATTAGGCTAGCCGTGAAGAGCAAGATAGTATACGCGTCGGAGCCCAGCGAGGCTAGGCGCAAACTAGCAAAATACCTTGCAAAAAGGTATCGACGCTTACTTGCAAGCATTATGGGTAAACGTGTCTGGGGCAGCGTACCATTACTCGCATATGCCCTATCACTTCTAGCAAGAGAGTTAGGAGAACCCCTACACACACCTGACCCTCACCAAGTACTATACTGGGTCGAAAACGGCGTTAAAGGTGAAAGAGTTAGCACAACCTATCCCACCACCAGCGAGCTGACGAATAACTCGTAGCTCCACAACCACATTCTTGCTTGAAGCCATTACCACAAGAAAAACCATAATCATACAATGCTGGTTAACGTTTTGTAGAATATTATATGTTGTAAGCGAAATGCTCATACCTCTATATAACTTGTTTCAAGATGGCAACCACGTATCCTACCCTAAGATACTCCTAGGGGCCCAGACTACGAGCTAACACTAGAGGAGTTGCAGTGGATAAAAAGCCCTGATCCCTTGTACTCCTTGAATGCATGTTCCAGCTTATTCCAAGTATCATATGTTCCTGATGCACTAGCACGAGAGATAACCCTTGTAGCACCTAGATTAATCGCCTGTTCCCAAGTGGGAGAAACACCATATCGCCTAACTTTTCTGTTAAGCCTTGTACACAGGTAGGACACTATGCATCCTATGAATAGCCTTACTTACAGGTTGTATTCCCTACCATTGTTTAATCTCATATCGTATCAGGAGAGGGGAGCTAAGCTACATGCTCGTGCCCATATCGCCTGAGGCGCCAATAGCATGCCCTGAGAGAGCCACGGCCTTATGGCAGTTAGTATGTTGAAGTAGAATCTTTCTTTGTTAAATAAGGGTAAGAGGCCCTAATGGCTATCTTGTGTATTACTTTGCGCTACTTCTTGCTACAGTATCTTAGTCCCATATCGATGTAGCGTTGAAGCGTTTTGCGTAGACAGGCCAGCCTTATGTCGCCATTAAGTATCTTATCTATGCCTTGTGCCGTGGAGCAGGCTATCTCGCTGACGCTGGAGAAGCCGTGCTGAATATATCTTAGGGACTGGATTAGTGTTGATAGCATTTCAGCGATCTTTACGAGTTCTGACTCCATGGTGTTCTGGGCCACGTACTCCTCAAGCAGTTTCAAGAGGAGCACTGACGGTATCTCTTTCCTTGCGGCTTCGACCTCGATTCTCTCCTTAAGCTCCTTACCCATAGCCTCCGCGGTGTACTTTACAATATCACCTACTATTGCTTCGGCTGCGTCGTGGACAATAGCAACTGCTGCAGCGTGCTGAGGGTCAACCTCTATGCCACAGCTTCTCAGCTCCTCTCCAAGCATTAGTGCTAGGACAGCCGATTCATACATGTGTGCAGCTATGGTCTCAGCTATGGCTGGGTAAACTCCTCTTAGGAGCCAGCCTGTTCTCGGCGTAGTCTTTAACGCTTCAACAATTTTTGCAAGCCTCTCCAGCTTCATGTAGTTCATGCATGCTGCACCAGGAAGTCTACAGCTGGAAGCTGCGAGGTTTACAGCTGTAGCCCTACCGCGGTAGAATGGGTTGTGGCGAGTGGGGAGGGTCTTCTGAAGGCCGGGAGACCCGGGGTCATAGGGCCGCCGGACGGGCGGTCTCGCCCCGGGCGTCGCGGGTCCAGGAGATGAGTTGTACGTAGAGCTGTGTTTAAACTATGTTGGTAGGGGTCAGTCGAAATCCGATACATCATGTCTTGGTGCTCAGTCTTCCCGGGCTCAGCATCCCCGTTGAGGCTAACTCTTCTTTACTAGGTATATGTCGTCTGCTAGCTTATACTCGTACTTCTCGGGTTTGCCTACGACTATTTCAGCGTGGTGTAGCTCTGCTAGATCCTCTATATAGTCTGCAAATTTTTCGTCGACATAGATCACGTAGTCTCTGAGGGGTTCTGATAGCTTTATGTTGTGCTCCTTCTTCCATGTCCATATGGCGCTGTTAAACCTCGTTATGTGCTCCAGCATATCCTTGTGCTTGGTGTCCCACTCTGGGTTCGGTTCTGGGAACCTCTGTTTGTGGACACTTTCACCATAGAGCCGGCGGTATATGGCATCAGTTATGAATGGCAGTATTGGTGCTAGCATTCTCAGCAGGGCGTCGAGAATGTAGTGTAGTGTGTACCAGGCTCCCCTCTGCTCCTCTGGACTAAACCTGCTCTCCCTATTGTAGGCTCTGGACTTGACTAGCTCTATGTAGTGGGCTGCGAATACGTTCCAGGTGAAGTTGTATAGCTCTGTTATCGGCTGGTGTACGTCTAGTTCGACGCCGTAGTTATAGTCTACACGTCTTATGAGATCATTTAGGGCGCCCAGGAATGCCAGGTCTATTGGCCTCAGCTTGTAGTCCTTCTCTGGCTTGGGGAAGCTGGATACGAACCTGGCAATGTTCCAGAGCTTAGTGAGGAACAGTTTGCCCGTCTTTAGTACCTGCTCGCTAAACCTATAGTCGTCACCCAGCTTTGCAGAGGCAGCAGCCCAGAACCTGAAAGGTTCAGCTCCATACGTTTCAATGTATGGTTCTGGGTCTATAACGTTGCCAAGGCTCTTATGCATAGCCCTGCCCTTCGGGTCGAGCCCCATACCGGTTACTCTAACCCAGCGGAATGCTGGCTTACCCAGCAGCTGGTACACTCTTAGCAGTGTAAAGTAGAGCCATGTACGGATAATGTCCACGCCTTGGGGGCGTAGTGTGTAAGGTAGCTCCTCATCCTTGGGGTATACCCGTTCGAAGAGCTTTAGGTTTCTGAGGTAGCCCGATACGTAGAGCACAGAGATGCTCGAGTCGAACCAGGTATCGAATATCCTCGTTTCTCCCTCGAGTTCCTCGCGGGGAGCGCCACAGACTGGACAGCGGTCCCATGGTGGTTCTTCAAGCCATGGTCTGTAGTAGCGGCCTGGCTCGGGCACTAGCTTGGCGCCACACCTCCTACAATGCCATAACGGTATCTCGGTGCCATAGAACCGGGTCCTGGATATTGGCCAGTCCATGCGAAGGCTCTCAATCCAGTCTAGCAGCTTCTGCTTATGCTTTTCAGGTCTAAAGTGGAGCTTATCTACGAGCTTCTTAAGTTCCTCCTTAAACTCTAACTGTTTGAGGAAATACTCCTTAACGTGGACGATCTCAATCGGAGTCTTACATCTCCAGCATATCGGTACTCTGTGTCTTATCTGCTCCTTCTTTACCAGTAGCCCCCGCTTCTCAAGCTCCTCAGCCATCCGTCTACGGGCTTCCCTAACAAGTAACCCCCGGAGGAAGCCAGCCTCATCGCTCATTGTCCCGTCCGGCTGTACTATCACCTTGGGCTTGAGGCCTAACTCCCTTATGATTTGCTCGTCTGTCCAGTCGCCATAGCTGCTAATCATTACTAGGCCTGTACCAAACTCGGGCTTTGCAGCGGGGTGCTCGAGTATTGGTACTTCATAGCCGTAAATCGGTACTATTGCGTGTAGCCCCTTGAGCTTCTTGTAGCGCTCATCGCGGGGGTTGTAGATGACAGCCCTCGCAGCCCCTATAAGTTCGGGTCTTGTCGTCGCTATCACGATCTCCTCGCCGGTCTCCTTGACGCGCCACTTGACGTAGTAGAGGTATGCGTCCTCATCCCGGTGCTCTATTTCTGCCTCGCTGAGCGTTGTACGACATCTGGGACACCAGTTTACGGGCCTCTCATCCTCGTATATGAGCCCCTTCTTCCACAGCTCGATGAATGTTGCTTGTGTTATCTTTCGGTACTCGGGGCTATCCGTACCATCGCGGATGTATGTAAAGCTGCAGCCGAGCCTAGTCCATATCCTCACAAGCTCCTCCTCGACGCGATCTAGTTCCTTCCTGCACATTTCGAGGAACTTTATGCGGCCCTCCTTTGTTCTGGCTAGCTCGTGTGCCAGTATGCCATGCTTCTTTTCGACGGCAACCTCTACGGGTAGGCCATTGCGGTCAGCATACCAGGGGACAAACACGTTCCAACCCTTCATGCGGAAATAGCGGGCGATCATGTCTATCTGTGCGTAGTGTGCGGCACCACCAACGTGCCACTTACCGCTAGGATATGGTGGGGGAGTGTCTATAACAAGTATTGGGCCCTCCCTAGCCGGGTCAAACTCGTATAGTCCTTCCTCTCGCCATCTCTCTATAAGCTCCAGCTCTATCTCCTTCGACCACCTCTTCTCCTCTATCTTCGGTTTAAAGTTTCGGCTAGCTTGTAGACTCGGCTCTTTTGCCGCCAAGCTACCGCCCCACGGCTCTGCAAGATTCTGCCTGATAAATAGTTTGTAGCAATGAGACTTCACAAATACAAGCACATGCTAATGGTCATTATTCCGTGTGTTATACGAGTCAAGTGTTGGATAGACGTGCACTATTATTGTCAGATGGAGATGTTCTTAAGAACATTTAAGACATCTACTTGTTGGAGTGAATAGACTCGGTAAGTCCTGGAACGATGGCCATTATTGTGGTCTTCTATTTACCATATATGCCCAACTCGACTAAGTAAACATCTAGTTTAATTATTTAATAATTTAATGTTGTTCGTGGAACTACGATTAGTCATACTCAATGCTGTTTCTGGCCGGGTAGGCTACGAAACTGGGGCCCACCCATATAGCTCTGGTAATACAGAAGTATATCCAGGGGGGCCGCTGTCCCCGCGCAACCGGCCGGCTGGCCCCAAACGTAAAGCCTATAAAAGAGTGGAGGAGGTACCCTCTACACGAGAAGTAGCTGTCTGTGGGGTGTGTTGGGTTGGCGTGTGAGAAGCCTGTTAAGGTTCGTGACCCTACTACTGGTAAGGAGGTAGAGCTGGTACCAATCAAGGTGTGGCAGCTAGCACCCAAGGGTAGGAAGGGCGTCAAGATAGGCCTATTCAAGAGCCCCGAAACAGGCAAGTACTTCAGAGCCAAGGTACCAGACGACTACCCAATCTGCAGCTAAGGATATGAGGTGGGGAGAGGGTAGCTCCCGTGGTCTGATCTCTTTTTCCCGCTTCCGGTACCCCCGTGCTTCATACTTCTCTAGCAGCTTCTCCCTTTTAAGTGGTGAATTTTGGGTTTTATAGCTGGCTAATAGTGGGTCCTCTTGTGCTTCACGGGTGTAGTGTTTGGGGTGTGCATGGTCAGCGCCTGCTAAGGTTATAGTGTTTGGCGAGCATTGGGTTGTTCATGGCGGCCTTGCTCTTGCAGCTGCTATTGGCTTGAGAGCACGGGCCTATGGTAGTCCTTCAGAATCGGGGTTATGGGTCTTCTCGCAGCTCTATAGAATCGGGGAGAACCTCATGGAGAGCTGTAGTAGGTTTTGTAATCTTCTAGCGGGATTTAGGCTTGTGGCTAGTAGTTATGGACGTAGCTTGTGGCCTGCACGTATACGTATAGAGTCTGACATACCGGTTGGGGCGGGGCTTGGGAGTAGTGCTGCTACAGCGTTAGCTGCGGTAGCTGCTTATGCTTGTGTTGGCGGATTGGAGCCTGGATATGATGTGTTATGGCGTGCTGCATTTGAGGCTGAGAAGGTTGTCCATGGGAATCCGAGCGGCGTTGACAATACCGTTGCGTTATATGGCGGATTTATACTCTATCGACGTGGCAGTGGTTTTAAACGCGTAGAGTTTAGGGGAATGCGGGATACTAGGCTACTTATAGTTGATAGTGGGGTTTCTCGGTCTACTAGGATTGCTGTTGAACGGTTTACAGTAAGGCTTGAGAGGCTGGGTAGGCTGGGCAGGCGGCTCCTTGAAACAGCTGATGGTATCGTTGAAGAGGCTCTGGCGGCGCTCTCTAGGGGGGATAGCGTAAGGCTCGGAGAACTAATGGATGTAGCGCATGGTCTCTTAAACGCTATGGGTGTGTCGCATCCCGTGCTTGAGGAGATAGTGTGGATAGCAAGGCGCGAAGGTGCCCTCGGGGCTAAGCTCACTGGTGCAGGGATGGGTGGTACGGCGATAGTCCTCGTAGATCTAGAGCACGCGAGTCGTGTGAAGAAGGCTCTTGAGCTAAGGGGGTTCCGTGTCTACGAGGTTGAGCTGGGGGTGCCGGGTCTCCAGGGACCAGTCTAGATTGTCCAGACAGGCTATGTATTTCCAGCTAGTCTAGTGTATATAGTTGGGTGTTATCGGCTCCCACTAGCCCTCTCCCAGCTCGTGCAGCCACTATCTATGTGGGAGCTATCGCCTTGATAGAGAGGGCGGATACCGTATACCCACTGTACACCGGTATAGTGCTCACGGCAACTGGCGTCTCTAGATGTATAGAGGTGGAGGCGCACACAGCAGTCACTCTGATACCAAGGCTGGGGCTTGTGGGAGTAGCAATAGCAGCTGATCTTCCTGTGATAGTGCAAGCTTGTAGTCTTGGCAGTATAGCAGCGGGAGAGAACATTGAGGTCAAGTTGTTTGGTCGGGGGGTAGCCTTCTCATCACCTATACTTCCGCGAGTGCTTACAAGGATAGGTTATGAGGGTTATGTACGCGAGGAGATAACCTTCGGCGTGATATCAAGAGCTCTGAGTGACGAGCCGGGCATAGAGACGGCGATGGCCTCCCTTGAGGGTAGCCTTGCAATGCTCTCAAACACCATAGTGCCACTCGGTAGTCTCAGAGACTACTGGATAGTTGTAACTTCCCTAGAGAAACCCCTACCTGGCGCTAGGATGCTGGAGGCTATAGCTGAAGCAGAATCTGCGATCGAGGATGCTGTACTCGAGCATATAGCTGACCCCCTAGCCCTAGTAGACGCGGTAGCAAGTGTCGTGGCTGAAAGACTGCCCCGAGCCCTGGCTAGGAGGATGCTACGCCTCATAAATGAAGCTATAAGTGCGGGAGCTTCTACAGCATTCATCGATGCCTATGGCTCGCGCCTGGTAGCAATAGTAGAAGACGAGGATACAGCTTACATGGTTTCCCAGCAGCTGAGGAGACTTGGATACACAGTTGAAGCTCCAGTATTAGTCCCGCCACTCTAGCAGTTATGCAGTATCTTCCGCGACTTGTAAAATACTCTAGAATATCTATAGTTTCTACCACCACACGGGGCCAACGATGCTATTTCGAGTCGCGGCGCGTTGTATAATACTGAGGGACGGAAAAATACTAGTTCAGCTCAGCAAGAAGGGTGATTTTTACAGGCTGCCCGGGGGGAGGATAAGGCCCGACGAGACTATCGTGCAGGGGCTCCAGAGGGAGGTTCACGAAGAGCTTGGGATAGAGAAGATAGAGAACATGAGGCTGATATTTATCGTTGACTCTTTCTACAAGAGAAGGAGCGGGCTGGTCCATGAGGTAGGCTTCTACTTTCTATGCGATGTAGGTGATGCGGAGATCAAGCCTAGAGAGGAGCACTTGAGGATAGAGTGGATTGAGCCTGAGCAGTTGGACTCAAAGAACTTTAGGCCATCAGCATTAGCGCCGCATTTACGGAGGATTCGGGAGGTGCTGGAGAACGGGCTCCCTGCACAATACATAATAAACGTTGATGTTGGTGGGCAGGACTAGCTTATGGGTCCAGTTACTGTTTTTCTTCTTCAAAAACGAGTTCAATGCCTTTCGGGTAGATGTAGACGTTGCCTCCCCTGGCCTGACCTGGCAGGTTTGGCTTAAAGACAGCTATCACAACGCCCTTGCTGCCATGTACATGTACTATCTTGCCCCGGTACTCGTTACCCTTGCCGTCGCGGTACAAGACCTTCCAGCCTATTAGCCTTGAAGCTGAAGCCCTATCGTTTACCCCGTCAACTCTTATCAACACTTGTTTCTCATACTGTGTATTGCTTCCAAGCCTGTAGCCCAGGATAATCCCAGTGTAGACTCTTTTATCCTCGCCCGACATACCCTAACCTACCCGGCCAGCGGGGGGTGACGCCGTCCCCCTTTTAACGCTATGCCCTTAGCATGGTGGTGTGTAATGACCTCAGACAAGCCGGTTAAGCCCAGGATTATAGTTGAGCCTCCGGGCCCAAAGGCCCGGGAGGTAATAGAGAAAGATCAGAAGCTTCTAATGCAGAGCTTTGCCAGGTGGTACCCACTTGTAGTTGAGCGTGCTGAGGACTACTTAGTGTGGGATGTAGATGGTAATATGTACATAGACCTTAACGCTGGTATAGCTGTGTTAAATGTTGGTTCTTCAAATCCAGATGTTGTAAAGGCTGCAATTGAGCAGCTCAAAAAGTTTACTCACTATAGTCTCACCGACTTCTATTACGAGGTAGCTGTAAGGCTTGCAGAAAAGCTCGTAGAGATAGCGCCAGTTGAGAAACCTGCAAAGGTTTTCTTTACAAACAGCGGAGCCGAAAGCATAGAGGCCTCAATAAAAGTTTCAAGGTATTCTACCCGGCGCCAGTACTTAATCGCCTTCCTCGGCGCATTCCATGGCAGAACCATGGGTGCGGTATCGCTGACGGCTAGCAAGCCAGTACAGCGCAAATGGTTTAGCCCGTTACTGCCAAGCGTTATCCACGTACCCTACCCATATCCGTACCGTTGCCCATTCCGTGCTGAGACGCCGGAAGAATGCGGCGAGGCAATCATAGGCTATATTGAAGAGTGGATCTTCGGGAAGATGGTTGATCCGGCTGAGGTGGCAGCGTTTATCTTTGAGCCTATACAAGGCGAGGGAGGTTATGTAGTCCCGCCAGACAATTTCTTTAGCAAGCTGGAGAAACTAGCGAGACAGCATGGCATACTGCTTGTGAGCGATGAAGTTCAGACAGGGTTCTGCAGGACTGGGCGCTGGTTTGCCATAGAGCATTGGGGTGTTAAGCCAGACGTTGTAGCGACGGCTAAGGCCATTGCTGGTGGTCTACCATTAGGTGCCGTTATTGGCAGTGAAAAGGTGATGACGATAGAGCCTGGTGGCCATGCAACAACCTTTGGTGGCAACCCGGTATCTGCGGCAGCTGCCATAGCAGTCATAGACTACATGAAGCGGGAGAGGCTTTGTGAGAGAGCCGCGAGGCTCGGCGAAAAGGTGCTAAAGAGGTTGAATGAGGCTAAGGAGGAGATAGAACTCATAGGCGATGTTAGGGGCAAGGGGCTAATGATAGGTGTAGAGCTTGTAAGAGATAGGAGGACCAAGGAGCCGGCAAGGAAGGAGCTAGCAGAGCTGCTCTCGAGGCTATTCAAGAAGGGCTACCTCTTCATAGCAGCTGGGATCTCAGTAGTAAGAATAGCCCCACCGTTGACGATTGCTGAGGAAGCACTCGACAATGCTATTGAAGCATTAATCGAGGAGTTAAAGAGGATCGACTTAGAGCGCCACAGGACCAGCTAAACTACTCTATTTTATGCCCCGAAACGCTACTCTAACCAGGTCTGGGCCGTGATGAGGCTTACAAGGGGCCAACCGCATAGTCGGGATGGGCTATGAACCCGCGGCTGAGATCCTTCCCTTGCGCTTTACATGCTTAGAGCCAGAGTCTATGGAGAGTATCTTGCGCAGCCTCTGCTGTGGTACTTCAAAAACGTTAGCTGCTATAAACGCTATATACTCGTCATCGGGTATCACCTTCTCAATGCCTATTCTCGCTGCTAGCGCTTGCTTAAACGCCTCCTTGTCTATTCTGTTGCGGATTATCCTGGCAGCAATAGCTTGGGCAACACGTAGCGCAATGTAAAACCTTGAGTACTTTCTTACAGTCCTCTCAGCCTCGGGAAAGACTCTTGGCAGTTTGTTCAGCAGCTTGATCAGCTTATCCTCGTCCTCGAAACCTAACACTACCGCCGTAGCTACGACCCGTAGCAGTCTAGCAACAGCATTGTCTGATACGTCGCCGCCGAGTAGGAACGAGGATATTTTCCTAGCCTCCTCCTGCTCTTTCTCCAAAATAGCCTTAGCAGCCTCTTCAAGGGTCTCCTCGTAGCTAAAGAGCTCGTGAAAGAAGTCTGGGTTCTCCTCGTGAAGGGCGAATGCATGCTTAGCTATTACGTAGAGTGTGGCTAGCTCTTTATCCCATATATCGGGAGGCCATGCCTTACCACGGATGGGCTGTACCGCTTTAGCCCGGTAAGTCTCCTCAACTACCCTAGCAGCCTTTTTGCGATCAACAATGTTTTCTCGGAGCAGCCTAGAAAGGGCTTCTATAGCAGCGTTTATCCTCTGGCGCTGTGTCTCGCGGGCAACTCTGGGCTCAATACTATTCAACGCCCAGCACCCTCTCAAGAACCCTCTTTACGGCTAGTGCAAGACCTTCACTCCTCCCGAAAGACCTTACAGTGCCGTCAGGATATATTATTAGCTTGACATTCATGCCTTGAACACGTACATATAACAGTTGCTTCCTACGCTTCTGCACAATGCGCAGCACCTCAAAGTCACTCCAGCGATTGCGTGCTCGTGTAACAAATTTCACGAGAAGCTCGTCGTTGAGCCATCGCCATCTAGGCATGGCATCTCAGCCCTTTCTTGGGGGCCTCGCTGCTTGCCCGAGCCTCATCACCGGTTCAGGCCTGCGTGGAGGCTTCACCGGCCCAGCCACACTAGCTGGTCTACAGGGCAGCCCTAATACTTGTCTAGGCTACTCTCATCTGTGGGGAATATGTTGAGCGGGCTTGGCGGGCTTGGGGTCATATTGTGGAGGAGAACTAGTAGGGAGGCTGGGGAGCTGCCCGACGCGGCACTGGTGCTTAAGGCTAAATGTGCCTCGGGCCCTTGTATACTGGTAGCGTTCGGGCTTGGGGGCGAAAATATTCTTGCCATAGTGCCGCCTCAGCCTTCCCCCTTCTGCCTGCTGGCTAGGAAAGAGTTGCAGTATATTATACGACGTATACTCAGTGACCTAGGAGTGTATGGTGCCGAAAACTTAAGCGCTTGTATAGTGTCGGGGTGGCTTGCTAGGGGGCCACTGCGTGATGTATTAGAGGCCCTTAAGAGCTACGAGATAGTTGTGGACTACAGTATCGATGGCGGCAGCTCAGATTTCATTGTGCCGGTGGAGACACAGTAGTCTGGTGTTACGCAGACAGCACGCCTAGCCTTGTCTATGTAGAATCTGTACCTTACACCCCTCCAGTCCTCAACACTAAACACCTCATCCTCAAGTCTTGCGTAGACTTTGCCCAGTGGTCTAAGCCTACGGGTGTACGCATTCATCTCTATGACTTGACTTACGCTACCGGCAACGGGATCTACAGTGATACTGTACTTTGCTGGATCCAATAGAATGCCCTCGGAGAGATATACTCTCCTCAAGACGTAGACGACGGCATTCGGTTCAACCAGCACGTAATTGTCAAAATTGCTCATTATCTCTACAAGTTTTCGTGCAAGGTAGACAGCACTCCGTATGTCGCCAGTAATGTGCTTGACACCCCTCTTTCCATACATCCTCCTAATGAAGAACTCGTAGATGACAGAGATAGCCTCATAGGTTATGCTCTGAAGCCCCAAGCCGCGAACACGTACTGCTCTCTTATCCTCAAGCTGACTAGCATATACGCCGCTATAGTCTACTACGAGAACTCTAGGCTCTCTGCCGAACTCCCAGGCGGGCCTGCCACGGCTATCAACTATGTAAACATCCTCGCCGCTCACTATGTGGGGTTCCTTGGTACGGATTCTTTCAAGTGCAAGACCTATGGGTATACGTGACTCGAGGAGGAGCTTGATGGGTATGCGGCTCCCAACACCCACTATGTGTATACGCCAGTTACGCTTAACGCCTAGCCCTGCATAGATAGTCCTGGCTATAACTGCAGCGTCAAATAGTGATGGCGGGGTGTAGATGACGAAATGGAACTCAGCATCATCTTCTACCATCCCAAAAACCCCCAGAACCTGCAGGACGTGGCAGTGATAGCTTATAGTGCTAACGCTAGACTCTACGTTGTGCGTAGGCCAGGCACCGACTACAGGCTAGAGTCTTTGCCAGACTATGTAAGAAGCAATATGGTCTTTGTAGACTCTGTTGAGGAGGTTGTAAAACTAGCTAGCGCCGACAAGTACATAGTACTGGAGGTTTACGGCGACAAGCTGCTATCCGAGGTAGAGCCTGCAGAGAAGACAGCATTAATTATAGGCGCGGAGGACTACGGCATACCCCGAACGGTTCTTGAGAAGATACCAGAGCCACGTGACTTGGTCGTCATACCAGTTGGAGTTGAAGGAATGAGCTATAACGTGGTTGCAAGTCTTGTAATGGCATTGTATGAGCTAAAACGTGGAAATGGAAGAGAAAAGCGGGCTAGAAGAAGCTAAGCGCGATAACCCTTGACAGTCTATGTGGCTCTATAATCCTGTAAACCTCCTCCTTTAGGCTCTGGTCGCGCTCAAATTCGCCCCGCACTGCAGCTACGACAGTTGGCGCCCCATTACGTACACCCCTCATAGCCATGCAGAGGTGTACAGCCTCAGTTATAACCATCACGTCGGGTGAGCCTGTAGCCTTGGAGATTTCATCAGCTATCTGTTTAGTCATACGCTCCTGGATTTGTAGCCTTCTAGAATACTTGTTAACTATACGCACAATCTTACTCAAACCGATAACCTTGCCGCGAGGAAGATAAGCTACATGGGCTACACCGAAGAATGGTAGCAGGTGATGCTCGCAGAGACTATAGAACCTTATACCGCTAACCACAACCAGGTCGGTAGCCTCGGTAAACCATGTGTATTCTTCGGTGAAGTCATAGCCCTCAAGCAGCTCCTCAAACATGTCGGCAACTCGTCGCGGCGTCTCACGGAGCCCTTCACGCTCTGGATCCTCCCCGATAGCCTCAAGGATCATTCTCACAGCCTTCTCTATCTTAGCCTTATCGATGGGCAAGCCTGCCACCCCACTAGGCCCTGTAATGTCTCCTTACAGCCCCTTGGAGCACAACAAAGCCAAGAACTAATATATTTATACTAGCGCATAGAGCCCAGACACCATGGCTGGTACACAATGGCCTCCATACACGAGAGAATAGGCCCTGGTGAGAAGGCTCCCGATATAGTCAACGTCCTAGTAGAGATACCCATGGGTAGCAATGTAAAGTACGAGTTTGACGAGGAGGCCGAGGTTATTCGTGTAGATAGGTTCCTCTACACCTCAATGGTCTACCCGTTCAACTATGGCTTCATACCGGGCACCTTGGAGGAGGATGGTGATCCTGTAGATGTGCTAGTCATATCGAACCAGCCGGTGCTACCGGGTACTATTATAGAGGTTAGGCCAATAGGGCTCCTAGTAATGGAGGATGAGGAGGGGCCGGACAGCAAGGTTATAGCAGTGCCAAAGGATAAGCTGGACCCAAGCTTCAAGAACATAAAGAGTGTTGAAGATCTACCAGAAATACTCCGCGAGAAGATCAAGCACTTCTTCGAGCACTATAAGGAGCTAGAGCCAGGCAAGTGGGTTAAGGTTAGGGAGTGGAGGGGGCCTGAGGAGGCTAAGAGGAAGATAGCAGAGGCCATAGAGAGGTTTAAGAAATCCAAGTCAGAGGGCTAGTCTCCGCATTGTGATGGTCTCCGAAATACCTTCCCGAAGAATATTTTTCCCATGAGCTTAGCTGGGTGGCGTAGGCCCGGAGGGGAGGAAGGGGGTACCAGGATAGAAACTCTCCGGAGTGACGTTGATTTAGTGCTCTTCAGTGTTTTTGTACAGGTTTTGGAGGATCACCGGGAGGGTGGAAGGGTGTAAGTGGTTTGCGTATTGTTCCCTACTGTGTTGCATGCAATCTCATGAAGAGGGCTATAGAACTTGAGCATGCAGAGTCGGATAACGTTAGGAGGCTAGCAATATTCCGTGAGATTATTGAATCGGCAAACCTCTACATAGGTCCTGACATAGAGGCTGCTGTTCTCGCAACGGTTCTCTACCGCAGGCTCCGCACACTGCTCAACGGCTTGGATCCCTATAAGGCGATAATAGAGGCTGCAATAGACAAGGCAGTGGCCAGGGCAAGATCTGTGGAGGAGACGCTTGCAGAGAAGCCCGTCGAGGAAAAGCTTGCAAAAGCACTACTCATATCCGCACTTGCAACGGGATATAGGCCGTTAAACATCCCCGACAAGGTATTCGAGGAGCCACCATCAGCTGTGGATTTGGCTACGGCTAGCTCTGCTTTTAGAATAGGCGGTAACGACACAGAGGCTGTGCTTGAAAAGCTTAAGGAGATATCAAGGGTTGGCGGTGTGGTATACTATCTGTTTGCATCCGTATTCGAGCTACCCTATGACGCCATAGTGGTCAAGATATTGCGCGAAGACTATGGCTTAGACGTTATCGGTGTAGCACGCAATAAACGCTTTGAAGATTATGCAGCAGTAAACGATGTGGAGGAGCTGGGCCTCGGAAGCCTCCTTACAGACCTTATAGACATTGGAAGTGATGCAGCAACAGTGATAAGGGAGGAACATGAACACATATACGAACAGATATCAAAGTCCTCACTAGTAATAGTTAAGGGATGTTTGCAAACCCTATACTTCTACAATAATCCTCTTGAAGCACCAACACTAATGCTGTTCACTGCTGTCTGCCCAGTACTATCTATGGCGTTCAACGTACCGAGAAGAAGCGTGAACATAGTATTAGTGTAGAGGCGTCAGTCAGGATAGGACCTCGTCACCCCTCTGCAGCCCAGCTCGCGGTCAGCCGGGGTTCTATCACTCATCCAGCATACAATATTCGGTACTAGCGGCAAAATAAGGGCTTAGAAAGTTATACTGGTAGCATAGAGGAGTATGGCGCCGTGAGGATTAGGGGGTTTGACCCGGTAAAGCTTGGATTGGAATTAGAGAAGAGAGTTGCTGAGAATAGCAAGCGCAAGTACTCTAGGTTTAGGGGCAGTAGGTTCTACGGCGGCAGTGCAGTAGGCGATGTGGTTGGCTGCAACCTTCGCTGCGTCTTTTGCTGGTCCGGAAGAGCTAGAGATGACCCTACAATAGGTTTCTGGGTTACTGCTCACGAGGCCTACCGTAGGCTGCGCGGTATCGCTAGGAGTAGGGGATATAGAATCGTAAGGCTCTCCGGCGGCGAGCCGACAATAGGATGGAGCCACCTAACAGAACTGCTAGACTACTTCTCGAGGGAGCGCGGCCTAATCTTCGTCCTTGAAACGAATGGTATTATACTAGGCTATGATCGGTCGAAGGCATGCCAGTTAGCGGAGTACCGTAATCTCCATGTGAGAGTCTCCATAAAGGCTTGTAGTGCGGAGCTATTTAGCAAGCTCACAGCCGCAAAGCCAGAGGCCTTTAACTATCAGCTCTACGCTGTGAAAAACCTTGCAGATTGTGGTGTAGACTTCCACGTAGCTGTCTTCGCTTCATTCGGGAATGAACGGTGTTGGGCAAACTTTGTCTCGAGAATTGCAGAGTTCGCAGGTGCTGAGGTCGTGGAGGGTTTAGAGGTTGAGTACATGGTTCTATACCCAAGTGTTAAGCGTAGGCTACACGCACTAGAGAAGCTCGGCCTAAAACCCAGGATATACTACGAGCCCTAGAACGGTGTAGTGCCTTGATTAGGGAGGCCCGCTACAATGTTAGCACTGAAGATGTGGAGATGGGTTGGGCAATCTCAATAGACCCGTACGGCGAGCCTGTTGAGACAATGGTTAGGCTATCTTGCCTAGCAATAGCTCATGCATGGGTTGGGTTTCTAGCTGGCTTTAGGGCTGCTAGAAACCTGCTTCTTGAAACCTATGCGGCTTACACTGGGGCTGGGCTAAGAGGTATAGTAGTTATCGAGGTGCGGTATGGGAGAACTGTAGTTCCGGTCATCGCTAAGCCTGGCTGCTCAACGCCTAGCCTGTCCGTGGAGACAGCTGAAGACCAGCTGCTAGTCCGTGTAGAGGGCTGCGGGATTAGTTACATGTGTAGCATTACTCCGGCTAAAGCGGCATCAGCGAGGTGGACTCGGTCATAGCGTGGGCTCCCCGAGTGCGTAACTTCATCACAGCCGTCAGGAGGTTATGGGGTCGGTGCTGCGCGGGTCTTCACAGCTCCCCCAGGAGTTATGCTCCTGGGGGCTTCAGCCCTTTCGAGCTTCCTCACACCCCATATTGTTGTAGGGGGTCAAGGCTAATATAGGAGTATGCTTCAACATGTGTTTATGTATCTGGTTTCCCGCTCTTGGATAACACCTTTAGTCCCTACATCAAGGGTATTAACATCAGTGGCGCGGCATCATGGCTGGTAACGGTTTTAAGCTGATCCTGGGAACGCCGATTGAGACAACGATATACCCGTGGCGTATACTTCCAATCCGCGGTGTCATGGTTAACGCGTATAGCATCCTCAAGAGCCGGAAGCTGAGCAGCATGAGGGGCCGAGGTCTACGTAAGCTTTTAGGGTTAACAGATGACGTTGAGCTGTGGCTTGATAGTGGTGGTTACCAGTTCCTCCGAGAGGGTATTGATCCAGGAGCGTACAGGATAGCAAAGATCTACCGTGAAATAGATGCGGACTACTATGTGAGCCTCGACTACCCTCCATCGCCACGGGATAGTGATGATATTAGAGCGTTGAAGATAGCTAAGACCGTTAGTACGTTCATGACTCTAAAGTCGATGCTTCGTGGCAAGGTTGAGGAGGGGCGCCTTATACCGGTCTTCCACCTGGCTATTGGCGAGTCACTTCGCATACAGCTCGTGGAGTACACGTCTAACGCGTGTATAGCGGCTGTGGGAGGGCTAATACCATACTTTATGCAGCGGGCCGGCAAATTCTCCAGGCTCAAGGCCCTCTTGTTTCTTATTTTGATGCGTAAGCTCTGGAGGGGTAAGCTTCACGCGCTAGGCATCGCATCAGCGGCAGTAATCCCCCTGCTTAAACTGATAGGAGTGGATAGCGGTGATACACAGACTTGGCGGCACAAGGCGGGCTATGGTAAGATAATCATTCCAGGTGCTGGCGAGAGACATATTAGCAAGCAGCAGGTGCGTTTCGGTCCAGCCAAGCTGAAGGGTGAAGAAATAAAGATTTACCATGCATTGTTGGAAAAGGCTTCAAAGCATCTCAATTTAACCCATGAAATGCTTGTTGAAAGTTTCGAGGCCAGAGCCCTCTTCAACGCGTGGATGCTTGTTGAGGTTGCAAACAACAGGCTTGGATACAATGGTGCAAGTAGGCCCTTTGCGAGGCTATACGAGCTAGCAAAACACTACATGAAGCTCGAAGAGGCCGAAATCGAGGAGGAGCTGAGAAGGATACTTTACGAAGGCGTGGTGGCTGGAAGACGGGAAGAGAAGACTGTAAGGGTAGAGTTTGAAGCTAACGTGCTACCCACAACAGAGCCTACAAGCATACGAGCAGCTATCGACTACTAGCCGATGAACACGGCGTTTCCGCCACGGCGCTTAAGCTTCTCAAGTAGGCTTCTCGCATACCTCCTAAATGGTGTGCCATAGTAGGCCTCCCTCCTATCCATAGCTGGCTGTCCCGTAACAATGCCCTTCACTGCGACAATAGTCACGCCTACTCCGAGCCGGTTAACCTCCCTCCTTATAGCCTCTAGGTCCTCCCTAACCTCCTCTGGCTCCACGTAGGGTATCTCGAGTACAGCCTCCTCAGTCCCCCTCTCCTCGTCGAGCCCATATATAACGACAGCCTGCCATTTCCGGGCAAACCTCTCAACAAGGTTCGTCAGCAACCCCGTTGCCGGGTTAGGTTCGTACTCACTCCACCCCCTCTCGGCTACAACCTCGCCAAATTTGTCGAGATCCAGAATCACTATAGTACCCTCAACGCCAGGGTGTCCTGTTTCCCTGCCGCGCTCCCTCCTAGGCCGAGTCATGAATCCACCGCAGAACATATCATAGCAGCGTACGGTAATCTTACTAACCCCTGCTGTGGCTCATGTAGCTAGCGGTTGTGACGAGTGGATGTTGGAGCAGACTAAAACTAAAATTGTTGGGATGACCAACCGTATACTACGTTTATCATTGAATCGCTCCCTCTAAATAAACACTGTGAAAAGAGAACGTGCACGATAAATAGCTCAGAGAACTGTCTATACAAACTGGAGCAGCGGGGGCTCAATCATGGCTACAGACTCCCGCCGCCTCCTCGAAGAGGCCGAGAAGATCCTACACCGTGCGGTTGTCGAGCTTCTAGGTTACGGCGAGGATGTTTATGAGGCTCTAAGGCATCCTGAGAGGGTTATCCAGGTTAAGATCCCCGTACGTATGGATGATGGTACAGTTAAGGTCTTTATTGGTTGGAGGAGCCAGCACAATAGCGCTCTAGGCCCATACAAGGGCGGTATACGTTACCACCCAGAGACTACCAAGGAGGAGGTAATAGCTCTAAGCATGATGATGACCTGGAAGAACGCGTTGGCGGGCCTACCATATGGCGGTGGTAAAGGTGGCATTCGCGTAGACCCGCACAAGCTCTCGGCACGCGAGCTTGAGCAGCTATCCCGTGGCTACATAAGGATGATATACAAGTACATTGGCCCAGACCACGACATACCAGCACCAGATGTCTATACAAACCCACAGATAATGGCCTGGATGATGGACGAGTACTACAGAGTGACTGGTCAGCACCACTTTGGCGTCATAACTGGCAAGCCAAAGATACTAGGCGGCCTCGAGACCCGTGTAATAGCCACAGGTTTCGGTACAGCTGTTGCTGCTAGAGAGGTTGCCAAGAAAGTTTGGGGCAGCGTTGAGGGCAAGAGGGTGGCTGTACAAGGCTATGGCAATGCTGGCTACTACGCGGCTAAGTTCCTCCACGAGATGGGCGCGATAATAGTAGCTGTAAGCGACAGCAAGGGCGGCATTTACAGCAGCAAGGGCCTCAACCCAGACGAGGTTAAGGAGGTTAAGAGCAAGACCGGCTCGGTAATCAACTATGAGAAGGCAGAGAGGAAGATAACTAATGAGGAGCTATTAGAGCTAGATGTAGACATACTAGTACCCGCAGCAATCGAGAATGTGATAACCGAGGAGAACGCTTCGAGGATCAAGGCTAAGATAATTGCCGAGGCAGCCAACGGCCCAACCACAGCGGAAGCCGACAAGATCCTTGCACAGCGCGGCATCATAGTAATACCGGACATTCTAGCCAATGCTGGTGGTGTAATAATGAGCCACATTGAGTGGGTCAACAACAGGATGGGTGGCTGGATAACAGAGGAGGAGGCCAAGAGGGCACTAGAAAACAAGATGGTCCACAACACATTAGCAGTCTGGGACTTCTGGCACAAGGAGTTCGACACACAGAAGCATCCAATGAGGGATGCTGCCTACGCCTTAGCAGTAAAGCGTGTAATTGAGGCTATGAAGCTACGTGGTCTCCTCTAACCCACACAAACCAGTCTGTTTTTCTCCATAACTTTACTACTGCTCGTACCCATCCTATATAGCATAATTTGATATGATTTGTATGTGATAGACTAGCTGTTGGGCACGTCCAAAACCATCCCAAGAGGCTACTCTGCCCCTTTGCTCTATACCCTTCCATGGAGTCTATGTGTACGGTCTGTACCCGGGCGCTAAGGAAGAGAAGATTATGTTCTTAAAGGAGTGTGTAGGATTTTTGTTGTTCGGAGGTCTCTTTCTGCAGAATGTGGGGTGCTGATGTTGAAGGCAAAGCTTTTTATTACACGTAGACTGCCGGGCCCTTGCTTTGAAAGGTTGCTTTCAGAATTTAATGCTGAAGTCTGGCCGGAGTGGCATCATCCACCTCACGAGGTTCTAGTCGAAAGGCTGGCGAGGTTGATGGTATTGTATCGTTGTTACAGACCGTATAGACTGTGCCGTTCTCGAGGCTGGTACTCGTGGTAGGCTTAGCATAGTATCCCAGTACGCTGTGGGCTACGACAACATTGACGTGGAGTGTGCTACTAGGCTCGGAGTGTACGTAACTAATACCCCGGACGTGCTTACAGAGGCGACAGCTGAGCTCACATGGGCTCTCATATTCGCTGTTGCGCGTCGCATAGTGGAGGCAGACAGCTATGTCCGGAGTGGCGAGTGGTACCGTGGGCGCACTGGCTGGCATCCAGAGCTAATGCTTGGCATGGAGCTTTACGGCAAAACCCTCGGTGTAATAGGGTTTGGGAGAATTGGCAGAGCTGTAGCCAGGATTGGTGCTCGCGCATTCAACATGAAGGTGCTCTACTATAGTAGGAGGCGTGCGCCACAGCATGTGGAAAGAGAGCTGAACGCCGAGTATGTGTCCCTCGAGGAGCTGTTGAAAAGGGCCGACATAGTAACGATACATGTGCCATTAACCCCTGAGACCCGGGGGATGATCGGGGAGCGAGAGCTAAGACTCATGAAGCCAACGGCTATACTGATAAATACGGCGCGAGGGGCAGTCATAGACACCAATGCGCTCATACGCGCCCTCCGGGAGGGCTGGATAGCTGGCGCGGGTCTCGACGTGTTTGAGGAAGAGCCACTACCACCAGACCATCCTCTCACAAGCCTTAAGAATGTGGTTCTAACCCCGCACATTGGTAGTGCTACACGAGAAGCAAGACAAGCAATGACTTGTGCGGTTCTAGAGAACCTGCTCGCCTTCCGCGACGGAAAGATACCACCAAACCTTGTAAATCCCGACGTAATACGGGTTAGGCCTCCAGGCTTCCGTGCAACACGGTGCTAAGGCCGCTGACCAGCTTTATTCCCCCTCTCCAGTCTGGCACAAGTACACAGAAGCCAGGCTCACGTTCCTCGAGGACGCCCCAAGCCTCAATAACAGCTTTCACTGGTATCTCTGTGTACCTAAGTCTGAAAGTCTCGACATGCAACACTCTTGCTAGGACCTTGCCGCACTGCACCGGTTTGAATAGGGATAGAATGTAGATGGCGGGGGTTGTAGTAGGACTTCCACCGATTATTCTGCCGGTAACCCGGAGCCGCCCGCGAACTATTAGCGGCTTACAGGGAGCCGGGGTTGTGCAGTCTACAAGTCTCACATTATACTCATAGCCTCTGAAGAGACCCATTAGCAGCCGCTGAGGGGCGAGCTTCTGGTGGAGTACCCAGTCATCATGTGTCCATCCATGGCCGAGGCCGTGGAGAGGGGCTGTTACACCCTCAGCCCTAAGCTCTTCGAGGATACGGTATGCCTTTTCAGTGTTCTTCGCGCCGTAGACAACAAGGTCTATGTCGCTGGCAGAGTCGGGGTTGTAGGCGAGTCCGCCAGTAACTCCTACATAGTCAGCGCCCCCGCTCTCAAGGTACTCTAGCAGCTCGAGAGCAGCCCTACATAGTGGCCTCTCGCAGACAGTCAGGCTCCTGACAGCATCTACGGGGGAGACCATCTTCACATGGAGTGGATCCGCTGTGGGGACAGCTCTGCCTCCAAGGCAGGGCTCAGACCCAACCATGACATCGGGATCTTTAAGGGCTAGGCGCCAGGGTTCCCTCCATGTTTTTGAGCCTTCCACGATGCGGGGTACATAGAAGAGTCTTGGGAGGGGATGAAAACACCCCTTCACAAAGCCTATGGTGTACCTAGTTCTGATGAGCCATGCCTCGACTGGGCCTAGAGCCTCGCGCATTCCGCTGCCTCCCGGCGAGCGCAGAGCTGTATGCTTTCAGCAGTCTTCCGAACCATGTTTGAGATGCTACGCAGCAGGTAGAATATCTGGGGCAGCTCCTTCATGATCTTTTCCCTGTCGAGCGGATTAATGGTCTTGCAGTAGTTCCACTTGCAGAGCTTTACCGTGGCGCCCTCAGCTTCTAGCTTGTAGACGTCCCGGTGGAACGTTACATGTCCATCCCGTATCGCTATTACGGTCTCTGGCTTAATCCTCAACAGTACGAGGCCACCGTCGGACTCGTAAAGCCTCCAGGTAGTACAGAGCCCGACTACAGAAGAGTCCTTGATGCCCTTAGCGTCAGCTATACATTTGAGCCTACGCAGCGCTAGAGCCAGCTCCTCGAAGGCCTCGGATATAGTGTATATTGCAGTGTTAGCCCTATTCTCAGCTATCGTCTCTGCGGGCCGTATACCGCGCCGGATACTGGAGGCTATAGAGTCGAGGGTAGCTGCAGCTTCCTCAAGGCGTTCAAGCACCATTACATGTACCACCCATTCCGCTTCACCGGGGAGCCAGCTAATAAAACACTAGCGTGTACCCAGCCTTTCCCCTTGATAGAATCCAGCATAGAGGCTAGCTGGTGGCGGCTCAACACGGATATATAGCATCTGTGCAATCCTCTCTCCGACAGCTATTCTGATACCGTGAGGATTACCAACTATAAGCAGTGCTTCACCGCGTCCCATATACCCTGGATCCCATACAGCGCAAGACAGCGTGGCTCCCATCCTGAGGAGACTACTACGTGGGAGACAGATACCCACAGCACTGGGTGGCACGTAGACAGCATCGGCAAAGACAACCTTGTAGAAGCCCGGCTCCAAAAACCAGAAGCCATCCCTAGCTTCAACGGGCTCGGTCTCTGGCAGCACACGCTTGGGAGCCAACATTCCTTCGGACAAGAAGCGGTGTATCTCTCCAACACGGAGATCCACACCAGCCGGCTGCACTTGCACATCATCAACTCTGCCGAGGAGCGTTAAAGCAGCATAGATGCCTGGTAGAGCCATGGAGAGGCGCCACCGCTGGGAACGGTCTGGATGAACACTCGTCTTAAAGCCTTGGAGGTTGCAAGGCCTAAACAAGCACAGAGGGCTTGCGAATGCTGGGGTGGCCGGGGTATTGTGCGGTGTAAAGCTAGGCGTCTGTGCCTCCTCCTGGGTCTCCCTTGCCCTTCAGCTTCAGAGTCTAGGTGGTAAGTCAGCGTCGCTTCATGGCCACGACTATCGCGTAACGGTCTGTGTTGAAGGTAGCCTTGGTCAAGGAAATGTCGTGGTTGACTACTTTTGGCTTAGCAGGGTTCTGGAGGGATGCCTCTCGCGGTATGATCATAAAAAGTTAAACGATGTACTTGGATTAAAGGATGCCTCAGCGGAGATAATGCTTGTTGACCTCTATCGGTGTCTGCAACGTGAGCTAGAGAGTAAAAATCTGCGGCTCTCAAGACTCGAAGCATGTACACCTACCGGGTTCTGCGCATACCTTACACCATAAACTGTGACTAGTCCCAAGGGGAAATTAGGGCGGAAACAAGTACAACTAAACGTATCTGGGTGCGGTAGAACCTATGGCTTCGACCAAGCCATCTATAGAGAGATTGCCGACTGGCGTGCCAGGATTTGATAAGCTGATACAGGGAGGTATCCCTCGGGGCTTCTTTGTAGCTGTTGTGGGAGAGCCGGGTACGGGCAAGACGATATTCTCAATACACTTCATAGCCGAAGGTATTAGGCAGGGAGACAAGAACATATATGTGACAACGGAGGAGACAAGGGAAAGTATAATAAAGCAAGCGGCAATGTTCGGTTTTGACTTCGAGAAGGCGATAGATGATGGAAAGCTAGTCATAATAGACGCGCTTATGGGACGACACGACGATCCATGGTCCCTAACCGAGCTAGATGTGGAGACGCTTGTAAACAAGATCATAGAGGCTAAACGCTACCTAGGCTATGGCAGGGCACGCCTAGTAATAGACTCCATGTCGGCCTTCTGGCTCGACAAGCCAGCAATGGCCAGGAGATACAGCTACTATGTTAAGAGGATACTGGCGCGCTGGGACTTCACAGCACTACTAACAAGCCAGTATGCTGTAACAACAAGTCTAGGCTTTGGCTTCGGCATAGAACACGTAGCTGATGGCATTATAAGATTTCGCAAAGCCGTAGTGAGAGGAGAGCTCCGGAGATACGTTATAATCGAGAAGATGAGACAGACCGAACACAGCCTACGGATGCACGAGATAGAGATACGCGACGGTGTAGGCATGCGGGTCAAAGCGCCAACACAGCTACGCAAAGAGGATACAGCGCTTCCACAGTCTGTTGCAGCAAAAATGCTAGCAGCCGAGCTACAAAAACTCCTCGAAGTCCCGCTGGGCGATGAAGAGTAGCTTGCTCACAAGGTTCACAGGGAGGGACAGTCTTTAACTCCTACCGCTACAGCCATGAAACCCTAGGTGTGCACGGTTGACAAGACGTGCAAGCTACTACATACGCTGGAATGGTGGCGCACTTGGACTCGTCGTAGCCGGAGATACTATGACGATACGTGGTGAAAACATGACACTATACTTTGAGCCCCGCAGTGTAATCGTAGAGGGAGGCTATACATACAAGCGCAATGTGGAGGATCGTAACCGCCGCACAGTATTCATAGGGTTTGCAGACGAGCTAAAGCCGCTAAGCCCTCCACGTGTAGACATCGTCGGCCGAAATTATGTTGGAAATTTTGAGGTAATCTACACGGACCTTGAGTTTGAGCATTACCTTACGGTAATAACTCCAGCAAGTTTTCTTTACGACTACTTCGTTATAACATCGAGAGATTTGATGCTCTATATGCAGGCAAAACGTAAGGTATACTTCGAAGAAGAGCCCTACGACAAGATCATAATCTACATAGCGTAACTCAATCCCAAAGTATTACCAGCTATAAGCATTACCTAGCCTCACTTCAGTCAGGCCTGACAGGCAGCATAACTCCCAAATGTGAACTGGAGGTATCACGGATATTACCGCTAAGCCTGCAGACAAGCCCTAGCTAAGCATCACGTGTTGATATTGGGGTATATGGTGGCAGCTATCAGCTAGGCCTTATACTCATAAGGTACTACTCTCGCGTCATTAACCAGGTAGCGAAAGGGCGGCGGATAGATCCTACTCTTAGGGGTCCGCAGTGCTAATGACTAGTAGCGACCGAGAACAACTTGAGCTGATAAGGGAAAGTCTATACAAGCCAGAGGCCGAAGAGAAGGCAAAGGAGCTGCTACTACGCGAAATCTATGCATTTGTCCGTAAGGCATATCGTGAGCTTGCCCCCAATGGCGGCAGGCTGGTAGGATTACCGGAATGTGTTGAAAAGGATGAAATTTGCCCCGAGGACAAGGGCTTCACATACAATGCTATACGAGTCCTTCTAGCAAGATACATGGTACGTAACGAGTATGGAGTACCGATGGAAACACCTTCAATGGTTATGGCTAGAGTTGCATGGGGGTTCTCCACGAGGGTTGACCCAGTCAAGCTTTACCGTTTACTTATAGCTCGCAAGTTCATGTTTAACTCTCCTACCCTATTCAACATGTATGTTGATGGTGCCTATGGTACTCTTTCAGCATGCTATGTAACACCGGTATATGACGACATGAAAGCCATTATGGATGCTGCCACTGTACAGGCTATGACGTTCAAGTGGGGTGGGGGTCAAGGCTTCAGCTTTAGCGAGCTAAGACCAAGATGGGATATTGTGAGGAGTACTGGTGGCCAAGCCTCCGGTCCACTAAGCTTCATGCAAATCTACGACATGGTTACTGAGACTGTGAAGCAGGGTGGTAAGCGGCGCGGAGCAAACATGGGCATAATGCATGCCTGGCATCCTGACATATATAACCCTCACTTCAATCCCTGGCATGCCCTCCGCAACATGCTCCCGCCACAGCTGAAGGCATTGATAGACACGACTAAACGGTTAATCGAGCATCTAGAGAGGGAGGGCTATGAGATAGACCCGGTCTACAAAGAGATAGTAATGAGGCTTAGTGAGGAGGGTTGGGAAACAGTTGAAGATGCCGGCTTTATACAAGCCAAAGAGCCGCCATTGCAGGATGCTAACCTTACAAACTTCAACATAAGTGTAGCAGCAAACGATGCATTCATGCAGGCAATACTCCGGGGCGAAGACTGGTGGATGGTAAACCCCCGCTACAGCGATAGCGGCGACGGGGTCTACCGGCTACACTATAGTGTTTCAAGGGCAACCGGCCTGGGTAGACTTGGAGAGCTATTGGAGAGGTATCCTTGGCTACTAGAAAACCCGTACCTAAACATCTTTGAAGACGTTCTAGAGGAGGCAAAGACAAAAGCATTGGAGGCGCTCAAAGAGCAAGCAAGATACACAGGTTGGGAAACTAGTCCGGAACAAAAGAATCCATATGCCTGGAAGTATCCTGCGCGCAAGCTTTGGGAGAAGATAGTCGAGAACGCTTGGGCAAGCGGAGACCCCGGCCTATTCTTCCCAGACAACCACAACAAGTGGAACCCAACACCATGGCTAGGAGCAGTCTATGCCACCAATCCATGCGGCGAGCAGCCCCTATACCCCTTCGAGTCATGCAATCTTGGCAGCATGAGCATAGACAAGTACATCTCCGATGGAAAGTTTGACCTGGCCCAGTTTATGAGCGACATACAACTAGCTGTTGACTCCATGGATGCCGTAATAGACTTTAACAAGCACCCTGACCCGAGGCAGACAGTTGCAAACAAGTTTACTAGGAAGATAGGCCTAGGCATAATGGGCCTAGCCGATGCTCTTGCAAAGCTAGGCTATCCCTACGATAGCGAGGAGGCAGTAGCATTTACACTCATAGTCATGGCAGCATTGGAGGTGTATAGCTGGAAGCGTAGCTGGGAGCTAGGCGCCAAGCTAGGCCATGCCCCTGCATTCGAGTGTAGGAGGTACGACTGGAAGAGTATGAGATGCGTGGAGAAGGCTGAGCCAGAGGAGCTAGTGGAGCTGCACACGCCGGCACTACTAAAGGCCTCTAGGATCTCCCGTGTAGAGGATGGCTGGCTCAAAGTATGCTATCACGCAGTTGAGATACCCGAGGATATGCTGGAAAGACTTGTAGGCGAAGCTAAAAGCCGCATAGAGCCTAACGGTACGGTCAAGCTAGTGCGCTGGGAAGCTGTGGAGAAGGTGCTCCGCGAGGTCTTCGGAGTTACGAGGGAGGATTATGAGAGGGCTCTCCGGAGCAGTCCAGTCATAGTTGTCAATAGCCCCAAGCTGCTACTAGCGCTTGCAGTCTATAATCCCGAGGCGGCCTGGAAGGTATTGAAAGCTTACGGTAGGAGCCTTGGGGCCAGGGCGCCGAGAAACACTGTTATGACAACAGTTGCACCTACAGGCACGATAAGCATCATAGCTGGTACCAGTAGTGGCATAGAACCGTACTTCGCCCTCGTATATAGGCGTGTAGTAGCAATAGGTGAGTTCCTGGAGGTCGTGAAGCCTTTCCGCGAGAAGCTCTTGGAGGCTGCAAGGAGATACAATGTGCCACTAGATGCTGTAAAAGTGGTCTACGAGACTATAGGCAGGCATAAGGGTAGTTTACGCTGGGCCCTAGGGGAGGTAAGAGAGAAGCTTATACAAATGGGTATAATGAATGGCTTCCTTGCAGAGGTAGAGAAGCTAGCTAGGCTCTTCACAATGAGTATGGATTTTGACCTATGGTACCACCTAGCACACCAGATAGCAGCCCAGCTCTACGTAGATCAAGCAATAAGCAAGACCATAAACTTGAGAAAGGATGCTACAAAAGACGAGGTTTACACAGCATACCTCGTGGCATGGCTAGGAGGCCTCAAGGGAGTAACAGTGTATCGCGACGAGAGCAAGGGAGTCCAAGTAATCTACTTTGGCGGCGAACATAAAGAGATACCACAATCACCTATAAGGGGGAAGGCATGGCAGCCTAGCCAGCAGAAAGACCGTAAAGCCATGAGGATGATACACCTCAAAAAGCGTATGAAGCTATCCGAGCTAGAAAAAGACAAGCGCGCAACAGAGCTATTCGAGACTAAACAAACAGAGACAAATGGTGACGAGGTAGTAGTAGAGCTAACAGAGAATAGCACATGTAAACATTGTGAACTCTAGTCCTGGGATATCCTTTTCCTAATGAAGTGAAGTATTATCTGGCCACAGCTCATTCCCTGTAGTCTCGTCACTATATGTCTCTCTGAGGGTAGTATTGCAATCCACAGTGGTACTTGAACCTCCTGTTCGGCTTAGGTTGCTAAGGTATACCAAGGATGCTCCTCGGCTTGTGGCGGCAGCTGCCCGGATCACGGTGTCAAAGAAGCCAGTCGAGAAAGCCTGGGAGATGGATGAGGCTGGGGTTGAACGATGGATTATGGAGCTTATAAGACGTGGTCATGGTTCTCCCTTGGAGCATGCCGTGTACACGTTCGAGGCTGAGTGTAGCCGTGTGTGTAGTCATCAGCTTGTCCGTCACCGTATTGCGAGCTATACCCAGCAGAGTATGAGGTATACAGAGGGCTTCCTACGCAACATGGCTCTAGAGCTCTGTAAGGCTCTAGGCGTGGAGTGTGCGGAGAAGCCGCGGGGTCGCAGCGACTACGAAGCCTATGCTTTGGTACTGGAGAAAGCTGTATCAGTGCTTGATACGGCTACGTTAGCGTCCATAGCATCTAAAGGATTTGTCATCCCGCCAAGCCTTACGGGCGATAATGTAACTCTCCGGGGGGCTGTCGAAGCGTATCTTCTAGCTGCTGCAAAGTATTATCGGTTACTAAGCCTTGGCGTGCCGAGGGAGGATGCTAGATTCTTGTTGCCCCAAGCTGTCCGTACACGTATTGTGTTCACTATGAATGCTAGAGAGCTCCTAGAGAGCTTCCTACCGCTCCGCATGTGTAGCCATGCACAATGGGAGATAAGGATGCTGGCATGGCGCGCCTGGAAAGAGCTAGTCCGGATACACCCAGAGATATTCGCCTATGCTGGGCCACGCTGTGTCTACATGGAAAACCGGGTACGCGACCAGCCATGCAGACTAGTAGACTTCCTAGAGAGAAGATGTGGCTTCGCAATACAGCGATGTCCAGAGATGGTGCCGCGCGAAGGTATACCGTCATGCCTTAGGCATGCAGCAAAAACCGGGGGTGGGCTAGAGCCTTAGCTCTTTCTTAATAGTCTCGATGAACTCTTCAACCGTCATCTCTTCACGGTGCTTGGGCAGCTTAACGAGTACGACACGGTTGTCGGGTGTGAGTAGGCGGATCTCGTCGTGATCCTTGTAGCGGTATACGTCTAGCTGCTTAAGCTTCAACTGCTCTAGTGCTTTACGGTATGCTGTGTACTTGCGGCCTACGGGCATGCCTAGCTCCCCAGAGAAGCTGCCGGGAAGAGCGGGTTCTTGGAAATAAAGGTTTAGCATTCTGCTAGGCTATGTCGATCGCCATGCCGAGCTTTAGGGCTGCTTCAAGTACGCCGGGAGCATGGTCGTCGAGGCTTTCGACGCCGTTTACTGCTCCCTTGCCAAGCCGGTGAAGCAACGCTATAGCAGCTGAACATGCTAGCGGACTCCCTAAGCACTCTAAAACAGGTATGTAGCCTTCCTGTAGCTCTAATGGTATTTCCCCAACGTATAGGCGGTCGCCAGCCTCCTCAAGATAGGCCTCCACGCCGAGCATTTGGAGAGCCTTTTCAACAGTCTCGACTCCAGGTACTTCATTAGCAAGTGTGGCAAGTCCTGACACTACAGTGTTACCCCAAGCTGCTGCATGCGCTGTAACGCCATAGGCGAGGCTTGGGGACTCCTCTACACTGAATGTAAGGCTCCTGGGCTCCTCCCAGCGCAGTTTCAAGCTGCATACTCCTCTGCTGCAGTTACGTTCAATGTTGTATCCCATGGCTGCTAGTAGATACTCAACATCCTTCTCATCGCCCCACTGTTGCTCGGGGAGTCCTTGAACCTCTATGATGCCTCCCCTGGCACAGGGAGCAACAAGAGCAGCTAACAGGAGGGTTTCAGCATAGCCCTGCGCTACCCTAAGCTCTGCCTTACCCTCGCTGGGTTTGACCCGGATTATTGTGGTGGTTTCGACTAGGTAACCCAAAGCGGATAATATTGCTGCTACGTGTTCTAGCCTTCTTCTCCCCCGAAGAGGCTTCCAAGGTGGCAGGTAGAGTGTACCGCCTCTCCCTGCCAGGGCTAGAAGAGCTGCAGCAGCAATGTAGCCTTGCCCCGTATAGAGCTTAATTGGTCTTGCAAGTGGTCCAACACTCGTAGCTTCAACGATAACTAGGCGTGAAAGCGATCCACCTGGCCATGCCCGCAAGCCAAGAGCAGTAGCAAACTCAAGCAGGCCCCGCAGATCAGCCTTTAACAGTCTCTCGTTTCGGGCCCTCAGTACAAGTGTTACACCAGGCTCCAGGTACTGAGATGCTACTGCTAGGGCGATAGCTCCGAGGAAGAGTCCACAGTCGATATTAACGCTAATGCTGCGTCTCGGCTCACTTACATGTTTAGCTTCTACAACTCCAGCAGCGAGCCGTACGTCAAAGCCAAGTCCACGCATTAGGTCAAGTAGGCTCCGGATACACCTGCTTGAAGCAGGAACACCTTCGACTCTGCCTTCCCCCTTAATGGCTACGAGTGCTAGCTTTACCAAGGCATCCCAGAGTGATGCCGGAGCATCGACAATGCCTCCAACACCGCTACATCCTAGAACCTTAAGCCGCAACCATTGCTCACCCCCTTATTGAACGTCAGTGCGCGAAACCATCGACATCGGCTTGGCAGCCTCCGCGGGCAACCGGAAGGACCCAGCTCATCACCCGCCAGAGGCAGGAGCTTGACGCTGTAGAGCCCTAATACCTTAACTCCCAAGTCATGGGTCGGTGATGGGACTATTCTTCACAGCCCCTCCTGGGGCTCGTGGAGCCCCCAGAGCCTCATCCCCATCCTATCTAGTCTAGCTGGCTAAGCCTAATATCGTGTAGCATGACGTCATTTCTGGGGGAACCTTTTGAGCCAAACAGAACCTATGAGTGACAGGGAATACATTGCCTGGCTCGCAGAAAACTCTAAAGGATGCATAGACGAGCACAGTATAGCTCAGCTCATTGAGGCAGTAGAGGCCGGCGGGATATGCTGCACTGAGCTGACGGTAATAGTGAAGGGTGCCAGGCTTGCAGTACCATGCAGCCAGCTCCCCGAGGCCTGGGCAAATATACTCCACATATTCTGCTTTAACGACTACCAGCTCGGGACAACGGTTAAAATAAAACCTGGCTCCACCATAGTGGACATAGGCGCATATCTAGGCTTCTTCACTATTCGTGCAGCTCAACTCGTAAACAGGCAAGGTCTGTTTATAGTGGTTGAGCCAAACCACCACGCGCGCAGCATACTATACCGAAATCTCCAGTTCAACCAGCTCCAGAGCGTGGCCCGCGTAGATCCTAGAGCAGTATCAATCTGCGATGGATGCCTAGCACGCCTTTACGTTCCCCCATACTGGGCAAATGCATCGCTTGAAACAAGCTATCTGAAACAGCTAGGATGGAGCAGTCCGTCATACATCATTTCAACGAGAACAGTACGTCTGGCGACTCTACTCAGGGAACATGGGCTAAGCCAGATTGACCTAATGAAGATTGATGTTGAAGGCCATGAAGAGAAAATAATTCAGGATGCTGCAAAAATGGGAATACTAAATCCTGAACTAATTAAACAGATTGTAGTAGAGGTACATGGTAGGAAAATAGCTGAGAAAATAGAAGCAATACTAGCAAACAGCGACTATGAAACACACATAATCAGCTTATCCCAATACAATTCACTGCAAGAAATTGTAATAGCAATGCCAAAGTAGCGATCAATACAGCACCAGAGCAACGTACTATCCATGTAGCCATCATTCGTCGTTATTCCAATATAAATACCAGATTGTCGCTGCGCTAACAAGAGCAACGGCAGCTACCTGCTTGCACCTTTATACAGCCCGTCAAGCTTACCTTTTATCCGCAATAGTTATAGATCTAGCTTTTCATTCATACTAATCTTAGTTTTTGCATAGTCATTAAGCTAAACCATGAAAGTAGCCCCTATGTATACTACAGCCCTATCTATGGCATGGCCTTACGGCAAATACAATCAGTGACAAGGTTCAATATCATAAAGAACGAACTTTTTATTTGTTGTTTCATCCAGAATTCAATAACATTATCTCTAGTCAGCAAAGCTAACATAGCTCGCAGAGGCATCAGCTTTCCCGAGCGGCAAGATAACGGTTATCGAGTTCTACTACGCCGGCATCGGCACAGCAATGAGCGTTGCAGCAAGAGTGTAAAACTGCCTGCATGTCAGAGCTTCTAGCTGCGAGTTATACCTTAAGGTAACTAGAATCAAATAATACATTAGAGCATATCATGTCGTTACGCCAGCAATTCTGGAAGCCGATACGGTAACAGTGCTCATGAATGGGAGGGTGGTATTGCATGCAGATAAAGGCGTGTTTAGCACCGATAGCCTGTGTGCAGTAGAGAACCCGCGCCGCTTCTTTGAAAGTCTGGCAGTAAATGCTAGCAACGTAAAGTATATGGAATACGATGCTGATAAAAGGCTCGCGCTGGTCTCTTTCCGGGAAGGGGAGGTTACAAAATACGTTAAAGGCGTGACGGAATGTAGGAGAACCCTTGGCCGTATATTGGACTATGAGAGTGTGTTTAGTGAAAAAAGAAATAATGTGGATAGTAGGTAAAGAGAGGGTGTAATCTCTAACTCTTCACCTATCATCTTGGTCAACGGACCAGCGTTTATGAGTGTTTATGTGTAACCCGCTGAGGCAATGAACGTGATAGGCTGATGCATAGCATGTGGAATAATAGCAGTGGTATAGCTTAGCATGTGCAGTGAGTGGCACCGATCACGTAATATATCGTAGTATAACGTAGGTGGTTTGGAGTTTACTAACAATAGAAGGGAAGACGTCATGAACATGGTCTGGCCGTGGGATGCAACAATAACTTGAAGTTTTAGCCTCCAATAACTCTAGATGGGGTTCAAGGATTCTCAAGGTATAGGCTGCCGCCAGCGAGTTTCATATACTTGTTTTCGCGGTATCGTCTGGCGCTGCTTGCCAGGTTGTTTAACGTACTGGGTGTAGCCAGATTTAGCGGGGTCAGTGCGGCCTCCCCGCTCATCGCCCCCTCCGGTCTTTCCTTGCCTGGGGCTCGCCGGGGGTTCGTCTGCGGCGGCGCAGACATCATCCCTGCACATGTCTACCATCTCTTAACAAGCCTATCTGGCCTATATAGCGACGCTGCGGCATAGATGGCGACGACTGTTAATCCAGTGATGAGCATTGTGTGAAGGAATGCCGTAATAGTGTCGCCTAGCGCGTATGATAGTATTGCTAGTGCTGTATGAGTGTAGGGTATCGCGTAGAGTGCGACCTTGATAATGGGGGGAAGTGAGGTAAGGTCTACGAAGAGGGTTGCAAAGAAGATTAGTGTCGCGGCACCGGTTACGAGGCTAGCAACCATGGTGGCGGCGCGCCGTCCAGGTATTAGTAGCGTGACAAGCATTGTTATAGCGGCTGTAACCAGTACGGCCAGCACAACCTGTAGCGCGTGGAACCAAGCCATTTCAAATCCTACTAGTGCTCCGGAGAACTCTATGTAGGCTAGTGCAGCTGCCAGGTCGAGGCCAGCAGCAATACTTGCAACAACTAGCCCTCCAACGGTCTTTCCAAGTACGAGCTCCCACCTTGTTATGGGAGAGACAGCTAACAGCTCCCCGGTGCCCAGCTCTCGCTCCCTAGCAATAGAGTCTGCAACTGCAACGGCAGCCGGATTCAGCACGAAGAAGACAGAGAATGCCAAGAACCGAGCAACCATAGCCTGTCTCTCCTGAGCCTCAGTTGCTGGCCTACCCTCGACAGTCACGGTCTTGGAGGCGACGCGCACCGGATCAAGTACATATTTGGGATCTACGCTTATACCTGCCTGTTCCGCCAGTAGCTCTACACGATGCTCAGCAACGAGCCTCGAAAACTGGTATACCACGTACCTGGCTATGGAGGTAGCATCTTCTGCAGCTGTACTGCCAACGAGCTTATAGAGAAACACGTAGCCCGGCTTGTCGATGGATGACATATTCTCTGTGAACCCTCGCGGCACAATTATGGTTAACACTGCCCCCTCTACAGGACTACATGAACCGTTACCGAGTATGCGTTCAACCCTAAAGCCAGGCGTGGAGTTGAAGGTCTTGACAAGAAGGCTTGTTAACTGTAGAGAATAACTGCCATTATCGCAGTCAACTATCGCTACGAGTGCTTCCTGTTGTGTTTTAAGTCCTGTTACAAGCACGCCTAGGAGCGGTAGGAGGAACGCTGAAACAGCCATTAACACTATTGTGCGTCGATCGCGTATAAACTCTAGATACTCCTTCCTTGCAAGTATGCGCACACGTAGCAGCTTCAACGCCGCTACACCGTAGCTGCAGCCTCTACAGCCTTCACAAACGCCTCTTCAAGATTTTCCGCGGCGTATCTCTGCTTAAGACTTGCCGGAGTGCCTATGGCAATTATCTTGCCAGAAGCTATGAAGGCAACCCTGTCAGCCAGGTACTCCACCTCAAACATGTTGTGGCTCGAAAGGAGGACAGCCCGCCCCTCGTCTGCTGCTTTCCGGATAAGCCTTCTCATCCTAACAGCACTATGAACGTCGAGTCCGGACGTGGGCTCGTCTAATACGAGGAGCGGTGTTTCAAGTGCAAGAGCTAGAGACAGTATGAGCCTCCTCTTCATACCCTTACTATATCCCTCCACGAGCCTGCCAAGGGCGTCTCCAAGCCCAGAGACTTCTGCAGCCCTCTCTGCAACCTTGACAGCTCTGGTCCTATCACCGGTATATAGTGTGGCGTAGAATACTAGGTGCTCCCACCCAGTAAGCTTAGGGTATACAGCTGTCTCCTCAGGCACGTAAGCTGCAAGACTGTAAAGCTTCAGCCTTTCCGGGGGCGAGCCGCAGAGAAGAACAGAACCCTCATCAGGCCTATAGATGCCAAGCACCATTCTTATGGTGGTTGTTTTCCCCGCGCCATTCGGGCCTATAAGCGCAAAGACCTCTCCCCGACGCACGGTAAACGATATGGGGCCTATTGTAGGGCCATGTTTAAACCTCTTAACCGTCCCATGCAGCTCGAGCACAGTCTCGCCGCAATCAACCATGTCGACCTGCACCCTGGCCTGGTGGTGCCAGCACTAGCAGCGTACGCTGCTCAGGGATGTCCTCAAGGCCTAGACTAATCTCGTTAGAGTCGTAGCGAACCACACGCCACTTCTTAGCGTAGCGTAGCAAGGTATCCAGGGGCTCTAAGGGTAGCTGCATACCTGGAATCCAGTAGTGCATCGGGATAACAATCTTTACGTCAAGAAGCGCTGCAGAATCGAGAGCCTGGCGCGGATGCAGCGTGTACACATTACCTGCAGGCAGCATCACGATGTGAACAGGCTTTAGTTCCTCAGCCTCCTCCGGGCGTAAAGGTCTACCCAGGTCAGACAAGTGTACAATGCTAATGTTGCCGGCCTCAATGCGGTATGCTACAACGAAGCCGCGGAGCCTCCCCTCATACTCGTCGTGGGGAAGTTTCACGCCCTTAATACGGAATGGGCCCAGGCTAAACTCGCCGGTCCTCCACTTTACGACTAAGGTCCTATCGCCAGCTACTACGCTGTCGGCATTATGATCGTAATGGTCGTGTGTTATAAGAACATAGTCTGCCCTTGTTGCTGGAGGGTTGAGCCCGACACCAAGACTGCCGCCATCGTGGGGGTCAATAACTAGTTTTTTCCCCTCATACTCTATCTCAAAACATGCATGAAGCCACCAGCGAATAGTGAGCACCAAACCGTCACCACCAGGAGCTGGTTGGGCCGTGCGCTGATGCGTATGGGGTGCCGGGGCTCTAGATAAAGTAGCAGGTGACCTACCGCTGGGCCTAATGTCTAAAAACAGTAGTGTTGCCTTTTTAGCTCTTCGGTGCCTTGACGGTATCCATTAGGGCGCGTACCTGGGCCTTAGCCTGGCTGCGCTCGCAGTTAGCAACAATGTAGCGGCACATGTACTCGCCTTCCCGGTATACGCATAGTATGTCGTCATGTGGTAGCTTCTGTAGGACCTCAAGGTTTAGGTCGAATGTGGCATCTAGAGCCTTGGCGATCCTTCTCTCATAGCCCTTCTGGCTTAGCGATACAGCAGCCTCGTATATCTTGAGGGCCTTTTCATTATCGTCGAAGACCACGTAACCCATACGCCATAGTGTGGCAAGATAGGCTGCTGCAGCTTTGTAGTCGCCAACGAGTTCGGCATACTCCTTAAACGTTGGCTTCGCGTTTTTCGCCTTAGCCTCCGATACCGCGCGGAATAATGCGTACTCTAGTCTGGCCATGCGGCCCTCGTCGACCTCAATCAGTCTCTTCGAAGCTCTAATCTTCAGCCTGGGGCGTGGCAGCGCATAGACTCGTACTAGGAAGGTTCCAGACTCAATTGCCTTTCGCGCCTCTTCGAGGGCACCGTTTGCTACCTGCGCAAGATCCACGAGGGGCTGGCTCGCCGCCATACCCTGGCCACCCAGCCCTCCCAGTGGCGCGGGGGCTTAAGGAGAATACTCCTCTTATTCAACTCACCGCTCCAGCTAGCATTGATGGGGACGCGTAGAGTCATGGCGGTAATAGCGATTCTGGCTAGGAAGCTTGACGAAGCTGTACGGGCTGTGCTAAAACACCTGGGCTATGTTGAACGCTGGCTCCTCATAAGCATTGTTGCTGCTGTAGTTTCATCACTCGCCATAGGCTTGTTCTATGTGCTTCTAAGGCTTGTTCTTGCGGGCGCAGCCTACATTCATGGCGTAGCTGGGCCGGAAATAGTTATGAAGATATCAGACTACTCCATAGTTGCGCTCCTAGCTCGACACAAACCACTGATACCCGTTATACTCGGTGTCGGCGCGCTAGCTGCAAGCTTGATAGTCTACAAGTTTGAGCCCGAGGCGGCTGGTGGCGGTACAGACGCGGCGGTATACGCGTACCACCATAGGGCCGGTATAATGAGGCCGAGGGTAGCCATAGTAAAGGCGGTGGCATCGGCTATACTGCTAGGCACCGGCGGTAGTGCAGGGCCAGAGGGTCCCTCAATACAGATTGGTGGTGCTGCAGGCTCCTCAATAGCAAAATACCTTGGCATGGGTGTTGTGGAGAGAAAGATAATGCTTGTAGCCGGCATGGCTGCGGCTCTATCATTCATCTTTCAGAGCCCCGTAGGATCAGCAATATTCGCCGTGGAAGTACTCTACATGAGGGATATGGAGCTAAATGCTTTGATACCAGCCCTTTTCGCGTCGATAATCTCGTACTCCCTATCCCTACACATCCTGGGCCCAGGGTATAAGCTGCCATCACTCGCAATTGACAGTTTATCGAGGATGTATAGCTTGGATGTGCTAGCATCCTACATATTGCTAGGTCTTTTCACTGCACCCTTTGCCTATATGTATGTCTACGTGTTCACGAGAACCAGGAGGGTCTTCGAGAAGCTCCATAGAGAACATCGTATCCCCCAATGGATTGGCCCCGTCATTGGTGCGTTGCTCGTTGGTGTCATAGGCGCTTTTGTGCCCCATGTGCTCGGTACTGGTGAGGAGTTACTCTCGTTGATGCTCGAAGGATTTCAGCAAGGCGAAATGCCGGGTCTAGTAAGGTTATTCGGCGATAGCCTACTCTTGACTGCGCTGCTGCTGGCTATTCTAAAGATAGTAGTTACGTCCTTGACAGTCGGTAGTGGTGGTAGTGGTGGGCTGCTAGCACCAGGCCTATTCGCCGGGGCTATGATAGGTGAAGTTTTTGGCCTCATAGTCCACGACTACACCGGGATACCCCCAGGGGTCTATGCCTACCTCGGCATGGCGAGCCTCTTTGGTGCAGCTTCAAAGGTATCTGTTGGCCTCTCATTCTTCGTGGCAGAGATAGGTGGTACACCAGCACTAGTCGTGCCAGCCCTCATATCCTCCCTAACGGCGTCGCTTGCCCTTGGCAACGTCAGCATTGTTGAGTCACAGCTACCCCACAAGGTGCCCCCCGCTATATTTACCGTGGAGTCTCTCCTTGAGATCCTCCGTGGCCAGAAGACATGTATAAAGGTTAGAGAGTTCCCGATAAGGCACATAACTGCTGCAAACTGGAACGAAAAACTCAGAGACGTCGTTAAGAGGATGATAAGACAGAAGCTCCGCATAATGCCGGTCGTAGATGACTACGGGAGAATTGTAGGTGTACTAGACCCTGGCTACATAGGGCTTGATCTCCGCTATGCCTTACGCTCGGAAGAGCTTGTCGCCGAGGTCTCCCTAACACAGCCACCAATAGTCTACATTGATGACTGTATTGTTAGAGCGCTAGAGGAAATGGTGATATATGGTGCTGACTACGTGGGTTGTTGCAGGCCCCGGCTACAAGTATGCAGGCGTGATACTACTCGAAGACATTACCGATGCGCTCTTTCCATCAATACTCGAGGCAGCGCGTAGAGGTAAGCGAACGTCGCACCGAGAAGTCGGAAGAGACTGGTAGAGCTAGATAGGCAAGGTTGAAGTCATAAACCCGTACACATCCTTCCTCATAGGTGGAGGCTGTGATGTGGAATCCGGGAGCGTAGCTCCCAGCTGTGCTGTGAAGACCGCATACTAGGCTGAGCCTCCTCCAGCGCCAAGGGTGTAGTAAAGGCTTGACGGGGCTAATTACTAACCTCATCTTTGCCGAGATTGGCGAGGGTAGGGAGCTACTGCGTCGTGCAGCAACAGCGGATCTTGTTCTCGTCGTGGGCGATGGTGTTGAAGCGCTAGTGAGGGCCAGCCGCTACCGTGAGCTTGGGGTAGAAGTGCAGGTTTACCCGCTGTCGCCACGGGACTCGCCAACACTATTTTCCATACTTGGCCTCGTTGGCTGGCTCCGCGAGCAAGCAGTTAGTGCAACGGTAGTAGTTGAAGGGTATGGTGGTGAAAAGCTCGTAGAAGCAGCCTACATGGTCGTGTCTGGATACAATCTCTCAGAGCTACCAGTACAGTTGATTGCACGGTTGCAGTCTCCGCTGCACCTCCGCACGCTAGTAGTACTTGATGCCCTGGCCCGTAGCGGCGTGAACCTGGCAGCTGAGGCTAAGAGGCATATCAATGCAGCATTTACTGGAGGGGACGCCTATAGAGCTAGCCTAGTAGAGCATGCGGCTGACATTGTTGTTCAGAAGGCTCGGCTCGGGCTAGGCGAGGAGCTGGCGTGCCTAGCGAGGGTATACCGGGCAGCCATGTCGGGCCAGCCGGTTACGGGTAGCGGCGAGTGCAGCCTCGTGGCGAGGCTGGCTGAGAGACTGGACGTAGAGGGCGTTGGCGCAGTGAAAACGGTGAGCATAGCTAGAAGCGGCAACGAGGTTAAAGCCTATGTGGGTTGTAAGCTGCTCCTGCACGATAACAGTTGCATGCCGGAACTCGAAGCTGCTGAGCCACTGCTTCGGGAACTCGTGGAGCGCTGGGGCCTAGAGCTTAAGGGGGTTGAGCTGGTCGACCCAGAGGAGGCAGCATGCATAGCATATGAGGGGCTAGCAGGCTATACTTGTGGCTAACAGTTGGAAGGGGCGTGTAGAATGGTGCAACGGAGAAGATGCCGCTATGCTATCGGCATCGACGAGGCTGGTAGAGGGCCAGTTATAGGGCCAATGGTCGTTGTAGGAGTTGCTGTGTGCAGCAATGATATCGACAAGCTTGTAGCACTAGGGGTTAGGGATAGTAAACAACTCACACCGGTTGTCCGTGCAAAGCTCTACGGCGAGATTCTCCGCGTAGCACTACACAGTGTTATAGTGAAGCTGCCTCCAGCGCTCCTAGATGCTGTAAACCTAAACCAGCTAGAAGTCGAGACCTTCGAGTACATAGCGTCAAGGATAGCTGGTGTCCACGATAGCCCCGAGGCAGTCTACGTCGATGCTGTGGGTAGCCCCGAGAAGCTGGCTGCAAGACTCTCTGGTAGGCTAGGCGTACGCGTCATAGCCGAGCCGGGTGCTGATAAAACGTATCCCATAGTCTCTGCGGCGAGTATTGTTGCTAAGGTTGTGCGTGACGCGGAGATAAGGATGCTACGCAGGCTCTACGGTGTAAGGGGCTCTGGCTATCCAACAGATCCCGAGACCATAGCATGGCTTGCAGAAGAGTATAGGCGGAACCCTGCAAACCCGCCGTGGTTCGTACGGAGAACATGGTCCACACTGAAGCGTATAGCTCCGGGCTGGTACGTGGAGAAGCAGGCTACGACGCAACCTCCACGGGGGCAGAGGTCGCTCCTCGACTACCTCCTCGGAGAAAAGCAGAGCTAGCCTGTAAAGATTCTGGGGTTGTGCCGGCTCCTCAGATACGGCCACACTCTTCACGGCCCCCTTTTGCGGGCTCTGGTAAGCCCACCTATCATCACTGGCTCATGATACAATATTGGCTGTATCCCGGTAACCCTGGTAGTTCTCGGGTGCGTATATAGGCTATGGAGAGACAAGTAAAGGTCATAGTAGACTTTAGTGCTCGTGTCCTCTACCATGTACTGACAAGGCATGTAAGCCATGATAGGGCCTACCAAGCTGCAGCGAGAGAGTACCGTAAAGCATTGAACATTGTACCGCCAAGGGTGCTCTACAAGGTCTCTCATGATATAGTATCGGACTACCACACGGTAAGGCACATAGAAAAGTACGTCTATGGCGCTACGGGCGGCTCCAAGAGGGCTGCAAGGCTATGGCTAGCCCTCCTAGGCCCGGAGAAGGAGTACCTCCAGCCCTACATCGATGGAGTAGAGAGGCTGCGGAGGAAACTGCTGAAGACACTGCCACGCCATGTGGAGAGTATAGAGGACGTTATTGAGACAGCAGGCTCTGAAGCTGAGAAACTTGCAATAAAATACTCTTTTCCCACCTGGTTTACCAAACTGATACTCCAACTTCTCGGCCCTTACAGTGCTGAAAGGCTCTTGGCGTCTCTCAACGAGGAGAAGTGGTGGATAAGGGTCAATACGCTCAAGGCTGATCCGGATCGTGTTGCAGCCCGGCTAGAGGAGAAAGGCGTCATAGTGCGCAGAGACCGGGATCTACCCTACATGCTGGAGGTTGTAGACTTTAGTGAACCACTACACCATCTTGAGGAGATGTGGCGTGGCGAAATAGTGTTCCAGGACAAGGCCTCAGCAATGGTTGTCGAGGCCCTAGAGCCGGAGCCTGGAGACGTGATATTGGACTTGGCTGCGGCCCCCGGCGTAAAGGATACGCTGGTGATGCAGCTCACTGAGAACAGGGCGAGGATAATAGCTGTAGACGTCTCCTGGGCGCGTCTCCAGAGGACAAAGCGCCTACTACGCATGTATGGTGTTGATATTAGCCGTATCGAGGTAGTACAAGCAGACTCTACAACACTACACCTAAGGCTAAAACCGTCAAAAGTAATGCTAGATGCTCCATGTACAAGCAGTGGTGCAGTGGGCAAGGATCCAGCAATAAAGCTCCACCTAGACGATCTCAACTGGGTTGCAAGGTTCCCCCCACTCCAAGCTGCGATGCTGGAAACAGCGCTAAAGTACCGGGCTCCAGCAGTCTATGCTGTCTGCAGCATCCTACCCATGGAGGGTGAGGAGCAGGTAGTAAAGATTATTGAGCGTGGCGCAGCAAGCCTACGGAGACCAAGAATCCCCGCCGCCCATGGCTATGCTGTTTACGGTGATGTAGCCCGCAAGACGGCAAGGTTCCTGCCAAGCCTGCACCAGACCCAGGGCTTCTTCATATCACTCCTAGAACCCTAGGACGGTAATGGAGGAATGGTGGGCGACGTGCAATTCGTCTCCCGGCTCACCCAGCCGCCAGCGGCGGCGTCGCCGGGGCCCTGACCCCCCGCCGTGTAGAGATATGGTAGGAGTGTCTTTGGGGAGGGGGTTATCGCTAACGCGGCGCAGCAGTACAGCGGGAGGCAGGATTAGGCGGGGAGGATGGAAAAGGTGCGGATGTGGGAAGGCTAGAAGAGCCTCCTTCTCCGGGCTGCACGTGGCCTGGAGAGTATCGTTGTGAGTTCTATCTGTGCATCTATAGCTGCTATCTTCGGTTTATACTCGTCTATGGCTGCTTGTAGTTTATCATAGAACTCCTTGTCGTAACCCTTGGTTTCTAGGAACTCCTTCCCGTCGCTTGTAAGCCTAAGCTTCTTGGTCTTGGGGTCGGTCTCGGCGAGGCCCACATAGAGTAGTGCCACAATGTCCTCGTGTAGCTCCTTAGATATTGGTACGTCGCCTACAAGGTAGAAGTTGTAGCCTAGGTCGAAGTCCTTCTCCTTCTGTAGCCAGTAGACTAGGTGGGCTAGACTCCTCTCATATATGCCGCCCTGGTCCTCCATAGCCTTTAACACTAGGAGGAGGCGACGCTTCCTCTCATCCTTCTCGACCTGGTCCCTTGTTATGGCGGGTCTAGTCTGTATGACAAGCTCCTTCTTCGTGCCGCTCACGGGCTCCTTTTTCTTACGCCCACTAGTCTTAGCCAAGGCATCCCCCCTCGCAGCCCTAGTCTAAGTCCTACCCCAGGCCCGGGGTACCCGGTGCTGAACCCCTAAAACTTGCTGCCACAGCAGGTCCAAGCAATGCTTGAAGGGCTCGGTGCGCCGGACTATCCTCACGCGACTCTCCCGGGGTTTCGTGTCGGCCTCTAGCGTATTCCTCACAGCCCCTCCAGGGCATCCTAGCTCCATGGTTTACAAGCTATTAACGGGTTGTGCAGCAGCTAAACGGGGTACAGCTCTTGCCCGAGTGTAGTAGGCCGCGGGTCTACGTTGACGAGAGGGAGAAGGCTAGCCCCATTCCCCGCTTATTGAGGGAGATGGGTGCAGCCGTAATCTACACTGTTGCAGGTGTCGGCGATTACATTGTTTCGGATAGGGTTGCATTCGAGAGGAAGACCATGCACGACCTTGCAGCAAGCCTTTTCGATGGCAGGCTCTACGACCAGGCTAGAAGGCTGAGCGAGCACTATGAAGTCCCAATAATACTCGTTGAGGGTGACCCAGCAGAGCTGGAAAGGGTTACCTCGCGTGCATTGCAGGTTAAGCTTGCCCTATTGGCGATAAGCCTCGACTATAGTGTAAGGATCGTCTGGAGCAGTGGTCCGGAAGAGTCAGCAAAAATAATCTATAGTGTTGCGTGTCGTGAGCAGGCTCTGAAGCAGAGGCCCGTGGTTATACATAGGAAGCCGAGGCTCGAGAAGCTGTGGATGCAGCAGCTATATGTTGTCCAGAGCCTGCCCGGCATAGGGCCTAGGCTCGCGGAGAGGCTCCTTGAAAAATTCGGCAGTATAGAGGCTATATGCAGAGCATCAATAGTTGAGCTTGAGAAGGTTCTTGGCTATGAGAGAGCCGTAAAGGTGTACCGCGTAATACATGCTCCATATACGTCTTCCAAAGCAGAGCGGGAGTAGCAGCAATCCTGACGCCCATGGAGCGGGAGCCGGGTGGGGCAACAAGAGAGAGCCCAGTACTTTATAACCCGGGGACCGTTACTCGCCCCTTCACCGGGTGTTAGTAGGGTATGCGTGTCAAGCATGTAGACGAAATCCTAAAGATAATGAATAACATCGAGCGGATACGTAACATTGGTATCGTTGCCCATGTAGACCACGGCAAGACGACGACTAGCGACTCGCTACTAGCAGCCGCTGGTATTATCTCGCAGCGTATCGCGGGTGAGGCGCTAGCACTAGACTACCTCAAGGTAGAGCAGCAGAGAGGCATCACGGTAAAGTCGGCAAACATAAGCCTCTACCACGAGTACCAGGGCAAGCCATACGTAATCAACCTCGTAGACACCCCCGGCCACGTAGACTTCTCCGGCCACGTGACCAGGAGCCTAAGGCTGATGGACGGTGCTATCCTGGTCGTAGATGCTGTTGAGGGTGTGATGCCCCAGACTGAAACCGTGCTGAGGCAGAGCCTCGAAGAGAGAGTAAGACCGATACTATTCATAAACAAGGTCGACAGGCTGATAAAGGAGCTAAAGTACACTCCCCAGCAGATACAGCAGCGCTTCATAGAGATAATAAAGGAGGTCAACAACCTGATACGCCTCTACGCTGATCCAGAGTTCAGGGAGAAGTGGCTGCTAAACCCAACAAGCGGTATGGTGATCTTCGGTAGTGCACGTGACAAGTGGGGCATAAGTATCCCGATGGCCCAGAAGAAGGGGATAAAGTTCAGCGATATTATTGAAGCATACAAGAAGGGTAAGGATGCAGTAGAAGAGTTCGCCACGAAGGTTGCACCACTCCATGAAGCGCTACTAGACGCAGTGGTCAAGTTCATACCGAATCCGAGGGATGCTCAGAGATACAGGATACCAAAGATATGGAGGGGCGACATCAATAGTGAAGTAGGTAAGGCAATGCTAGAGGCTGATCCCAACGGCCCACTGGTCTATGCGATATCATTCATGAGGGTCGACCCGAAGATAAGGAGGCTAGTAGCAACTGGCAGGATATTCAGCGGTACCCTAAGGCAGGGCGAGGAGGTCTGGCTGATAAACGCTAAGAAGCAGGCCAAGGTGTTACAGGTAAGCATCTACATGGGTCCAGACCGTGAAGTTGTAGACGAGATCCCAGCAGGTAACATTGGTGCTGCCCTTGGCCTCGAGGATGCACGTGCTGGTGAGACAGCTGTTGCTGTTGAGTGGAAGGAGAAGGTGTCACCATTCGAGCAGCTGAAGTACGTATCAGAGCCAGTAGTAACGGTAGCCATCGAGCCGAAGGACCCGAAGGACTTGCCAAAGCTTATTGACGCCCTCTACAAGCTAAGCATTGAGGACCCAACGCTACAGGTAAAGATCAACCAGGAGACCGGCGAGTACCTCTTAAGCGGTATGGGTCCACTGCACATTGAGATTGCTGTATGGTGGCTAAAGGAGAACTTTGGCCTCGAGGTAAAGACAAGCCCGCCAATAGTAGTGTACAGAGAGACCATTAGGGCTAAGAGCCAGGTATTCGAGGGCAAGAGCCCCAACAAGCACAACAAGCTATACATAAGCGTTGAGCCGCTTGACGAGGAGACAATAAAGCTCATACAGTCTGGTGTTGTCCGCGAGGACCAGGATCCGTATGAGAGGGCTAAGATACTAAAGGAGAAGGCAGGCTGGGACTACGACGAGGCCAAGAGGATATGGGCTATCGATGAGAACATCAATGTCTTTGTAGACAAGACAACCGGTGTACAGCACCTACGTGAGGTAAAGGACACTATTATCCAGGGCTTCCGCCTAGCAATGAAGGAGGGTCCACTAGCCAAGGAGCCTGTTCGCGGCATCAAGGTGGTACTGCACGATGCAGTGATACACGAGGACCCCGCACACAGGGGCCCAGCCCAGATCTACCCAGCTGTTAGGAACGCAATATTCGCCGGTATGCTCACAGCTAAACCAACACTGCTCGAGCCCATACAGAAGCTGGACATTCGTGTACCACAGGAGTATGTAAGCAACGTGATAGCAGTCATATCTAGGAGGCGCGGCAAGATAATAGACATGAAGGAGTATGGTCTAATGATGAGGATTATAGCGGAGATACCGGTAGCCGAGAGCTTCGACCTGGCGCCAGAGCTTAGGAGCGCTACACAAGGCAGAGCATTCTGGGGCACAGAGTTCAGCAGGTGGGCACCCGTACCAGACAACATGTTAATGGACCTAGTGAAGAAGATACGTGAAAGGAAGGGTCTGCCGCCAGAGCCGCCAAAGCCGGAGGACTTCATATCACCCTTCTAGAGCTAGAACCTGCCAGCATTTCTCTTTGCCTCTGCTATTGCTTTTTCAAGTCGCTCAAAGTTCTCCAGTGCAGTCCTCCACACCGCGTCGCGGCTCTCGCTCCTCTTCTCTGGATACGGGTTGGCCTCGCCAAGCAGGCCCGCGATGAATGCTGGTAGGGCCCTCCTCAGCCCAATACTATAGCCACCCTCAAGCACGACGAGTATCCGTGTCCTCATTCTTCTCAGCGTAGTGCCCAGCTCGTAGTACGTGTTCGTTGTGAGGTACAACATGCCAAACCCATCACCTGCATAGGCGTCAAACCCGGCATCAACAATGACTAGGCTCGGACTTCCCTGTACTGCTTGTGCAAGCTCTAAGCCCCTCTGGAACAGCATCATATAGACATCGTCTCCAGCGTCAACAGGCACTATAACATTTAGCTTTGTACCCCTAGCCCTCCCAGACCCGTTCTCCCATGGCCAGCCCGTGCCAGGATATATTGTTGAAGGATCCTGGTGTAAGTCTAGGTGTACAATCCTTTCATCACTGTAGAGTATGTCTTGGGTCCCATTGCCGTGGTGCAGGTCGAAGTCTACAACTAGCACGTTCTCGCCGCGGTTGGCAGCGTGTTTTGCTGCTAGTGCCGAGATGTTGAATATACAGAAGCCCAGCGTTGGAGCCCCCATTGCGACGCCGCGACGGCCGGCGTGGTGTCCCGGTGGACGTCCGAGTACTATAGCTATGTTGCAGTCTCCCTCAACTAGCTTGTCAACGGCATCGAGCACTGAGGCTGTGTATGCATGGGCTGCGAGTATGGTGTACTTCCCAACGTAGGTGTCTGGGTCTATGTAGCCGCCGCCACGTCCAGCAAGCTCCTCAACCTTCTCGACATAGGCTGGATCGTGTACTTCAAGTATCCTATCCCGCTCCAGGCCACGCCTAGGCGCTGGCTGTATATGCACCAGCGTATAGAGCCCCGTCTTGGCCAGCGATTCCAGCGCTATTGCTAGCCTTTCCGGGCTCTCTGGGTGTGAACCATACGGAGGCTCATGAAGTCTGAAGACCTCGTCATAGTACATACAGACCCGGGGCAAACCCCGGAGCACCCAGGCTACGCTATATAGTCCAAAGCAGGGCTATACGTCCTCGCGGCTAGCTGTCCGGAGAGGGAATGTGTGGCTGGCGTTGCGGGGAGGAGCTAGCGGGCCATGCCGCTGTGCAGCAGTGATTCGAGACTCCTAGCTGTCTACGAGCTCTCCCCGAGCTATGTACTTGAGCTACGCCTAGGCGGAGAAACTTGTGCTATACGTAGCGGGGACAAGGTAGTACTAACGGTAGACGAGGACCTCTTTGTCTCAGACATAGAATCCTCAACCCTCGGGGAGACACTGGCTAGCCTCCTCCTGCTAAAGCCAGTTGAGACCCGGAACTGGGAGGAGTACAAGCTTCTTGCGGGAAGGTATCTGGAGAGGCTCCGGTTTGAGGAGGCTAGGAGGCTTCAGAAGCTCCTGCAGGTAAACGTTGAAAGAGCGTACATGGCTGACATATATCCGGCGATTGCCAGGCTTTCAAGGCTCCAGCACCTCTACCTATGGCTACGTTCTCCGCTCAACACAGCGCTGCGAAGCTCCAAGTATTACGAGTGGTTGAGAAGGCTAGCCAAGTGGCCCCGATTTATCCGCATAGCAGATGTCATCGGAGACCGGGAAGAGGGGAAGAGCCGCAGCGTGAGGTTCTCAGCGCTCGCCCAGAGCTTATCCTCGACATCGCTCATAAGCCTCATAGACCCAGCACTCCTCATGGAGGGGTTTTCGGTACGTCCACACCCGCTACTCGTAGACCCGCTGCTACTCGTCCGCCTTGACTCTGCTAAGCTAGCTACGAGGCTCCTAGACTTCGAAGAGCAGCTCTACGCGCTAACCGGCGTAAAGAGACTCCTCGACATGGCTAAGAGTGTTATGAAGCAACGCGTTGCTGCTATAAGGAGTGTCGAGCTGGTCGAGGTGGCGGGATTTCGTACAGCGGTGATTAAGAGGTACCGGGATGTAACGGCGGTCAAGTGGATAGTAGCAGCGATAACCTCGCTTCCACTTCCAAAGCCCCGGCTAAACCCGTTATCCAGGCTAAACAATGAGTACTATTTTAACAGGCTGCTAGCCGAGAAGGGGTTCAATGTGCCCGAACCAATACTAGTTGATCCCCGGAGGAGGATAGCGGCCTACAGCTACGTCGAGGGCACAGATCTAGCTGCAGCTCTACAGCGCAGCCCACTACCCCCAGTCTACCGCGAGCTAGGAGGGCTCCTGGCAGCAGTACACCAGGAGGGAATAGTGCTCTGGGATACAAATCCAAGCAACTTCATAGACTCACCCCGCGGCCTATACATTGTGGACCTTGAACAAGCCAGGCGGAGCACACGCATAGAGGACATGGCGTGGGACATAGCAGTAGCAGCATACTATCCCGCAATATATAGCCCCCGCGAAGCAGCAGCCAGGGCAAGACTCATAGCCGAAGGATACCTCCACGCAGGCGGCAGCGAGAAAGTCATAGTGGAGGCGGCAAAACCCCGATACGCAGCACCATTCATAGTTGCGGTACCCCCAACAACGCTCGAGAAAACCCGGAAAGCACTCCTCAAAGCCACCGGTAGCAGTAGCTAGCCCCAATTAGGGGAGAAGTATTAGCCTCTGCAGCTGTACACCACCACAACCCAGGGTGACGAAGGCATGGTAAGTGCTAGGCCATGCCCCGTCTGTGGTCGAGGCATGTTCCGTAGGAAGGCGCTGCTAGAGCACATAAAGAGGGTTCACGGCTGGTACTTCAGAGAGTTCATAGAGCCGAAGGGTAAGGGTGGCGGAGGAGGAGCCAAGAAGAAGAAGGAGGAGTAACGCAGCTAGCTGCTTCAAGACCAGTATCTATAGCTATAATTCTCCATACTACAGTGTTTTTGATGCACCGCTCGTCATCGGCTATGCCCCCCAGCCTCACAGCCCCACGGCCGTGTCTGGGTTGGAGGGGGGCTAGCCCCTACTCGTCCGTGGGGCTCAGACCCGTGACCCACTCCTCACCCGAGACTAGCCGTTGGGGCCTCCAACAACCTATTAGCAGTGACTGTCCTCGTGGATATTCGGCGTTCACAGTATAAGGGACCTAAGCGGCTCCTGAATGTTTGAGGGCTCCCGCTTTGCCTGGCGAGGTGAGCCGCTCTCTCTACGAGAAGGCACTCACACTATTTCCTGGTGGCGTCAACAGCCCTGTTCGTGCAGCGGTTAAGCCCTACCCATTTTATGTTGAGCGGGCTGAGGGCCCATACATCTACACTGTTGATGGCGAGAAACTTATAGACTACGTGCTGGCCTATGGCCCCCTAATCCTCGGTCATAAACATCCCCGTGTGGAGGAGGCTGTTAGGAGGCAGCTGGAGAAGGGCTGGCTCTACGGCGCTCCCTACGAGCTGGAGATAAGACTTGCAGAAAAGATACTCAAGTATTACCATCCCGGTGGAATGGTTCGCTTTGTAAACACGGGCACAGAAGCAACAATGACTGCGATAAGGCTCGCAAGAGGTGTCACTGGCAGGAAGTACATTGTAAAGTTTAATGGATGCTACCATGGCGCCCATGATGCTGTGTTGGTGGGAGCTGGTAGTGCAGCAGCAGAGTATGGAGTACCGACAAGCAAGGGTATACCCGAGGAAGTTGCCAAGCTAACACTCGTAGCAAAATACAATGACATTGAAAGCGTAGAGAAGATAATGTCAAAGCATGGTGACGAGGTGGCAGCAATAATAGTCGAACCAGTTGCAGGTAATGCAGGAGTCATACCGCCAAAGAAGGGGTTCCTCCAGGAGCTACGCCGCATAGCAAGCGAGCATGGAGCACTGCTAATAATGGACGAGGTTATCACTGGGTTCCGCTTAGCCTTGGGCGGCGCCCAGGAATACTATAGAGTAAAGGCAGACATAACCACGCTGGGCAAGATAGTAGGTGGCGGCTTCCCAATCGGCGTAGTTGTGGCTGACAGGAAGATAATGGAGCATCTGACACCTAGCGGCAAAGTCTTCAATGCTGGAACATTTAACGCGCATCCAGTAACAATGGCTGCAGGGCTGGCTACTATTGAAGTTCTCGAGGAGGGCACACCATACCGGGTAGCTTCTGAGGCGGGCAGAGCGCTAGCAGAAGAGCTAGAATCGCTCGTATTAAGCTATGGTATAGACGCTGCTGTAAACCATGTGGAGAGCATGCTGCAGATATTCTTCGTAAAGGGTGAGGTTTGGAGCCCCGAGGACGCAGCAAAGAGCGATAAGAAGCTCTACCTGAAGCTACACGAAGAGCTGCTAAAACTAGGCGTATTCATAGCGCCAAGCCAGATGGAGGCAATATTCACGAGTGCAGCCCACACGAGCGACGTAGTCTCCGAGACTATCGAGAAGCTTAGGAAGGCCTTTAAGAGGCTTAGATAACCATGAAGCTCCGCGTAGCTACGCGGGGTAGTAAGCTCAGCATAGCACAGACAATGATAGCTCTGGAGGCAATAAAACGTGTCGAGCCAAGCCTAGAGTATGAACTAGTGATAGTCAAGACTAGAGGTGATATACACCAGGACAAACCATTTACAGCTATAGGCGGCAAGGGCCTCTTCGAGAAAGAGGTAAACCTTGCAGTACTGGAGGGACGTGCTGACATAGCAGTTCACAGTCTAAAGGATGTACCTAGCGCTATTTCGCCCGGTCTAGTACTAGCCATGACGCCGCCGAGGGATCCACCCTACGACGTGCTCGTTGTGAGAGGCGGGAAGGAGAAGACGATATGGGATCTGCCCAGCGGCGCTATCGTTGGAACATCGAGCGCCCGTAGGGTTGCAATGCTCAAACATGTCCGCCGCGACCTAGTCTTCAAGGTTTTAAGGGGTAATGTGGATACCAGGCTTCGAAAGCTAGAGCAAGGACAGTATGACGCCATAGTGCTTGCCGAGGCCGGGCTAAAGAGGCTAGGTGTAGACATAGAGTATTGGCGTATACCTCCAGACATCCTGCCCCCAGCGCCTGGCCAGGGCATAATAGGGGTCTATACTCTGTCCAGTCGCAGCGACATACTCCCGATCCTCGAGAAGGCCTCAGACCAGAAGGCTATGGCCGAGGCTAGGGCTGAGAGAGCATTCCTAGCCTATGCTGGCGGTGGCTGCCACACCCCACTCGGAGCCTACGCTGAGCTGCGTGGCAACACCCTCTACTTCCATGCAGCATTAGCATCTCCCGATGGCAGCCGAAGGGTTGAAGTAAGGGTCGAGGGTGATCCGGATAAGCCTACACAGGTAGGCCTAGAGGCAGCATTCGAGCTGAGGAGGCTAGCAGCAAGGGAGGGGATAAGCCTGTAATGCAATGCAGTGGTAGAGTCTACATCGTTGGTGCAGGTCCTGGAGACCCTGAGCTGATAACCGTCAAGGGGCTAAAGCTGATCCGGGAAGCAGACGTCATAGTCTATGACAGGCTTATTCCGAGAGAGCTGCTAGAGGAAGCCAAGCCAGGTGCGAAGCTGATATATGCTGGTAAGAGGCCAGGCATGCATGCTATGACGCAGGAGGAGATAAACAAGCTGCTCTACGAGCTGGCATGTCAGGGTCTCACGGTCGTGAGGCTACACGGCGGGGACCCTTACGTCTTTGGTCGCGGCGAGGAGGAGTGCATGTACCTACGGGAGCGTGGCGTAGACTGTGCGGTTGTGCCAGGGATTACCAGTGCCATAGCAGGCCCAGCCTATGCGGGTATACCCGTTACAAGCAGGTATGTAGCGTCAAGCTTTGCAGTTGTAACCGGGCGAGAAGCTGAGGGCAAGAAACAACGCATAGACTATGCAGCCATAGCATCCGCCGTGGACACACTGGTCATACTCATGGGTGTAGGGAGACTTGAAGTGATAACCAGCCAGCTCCTAGAGGCTGGCATAGATCCCGAGACTCCAGTCGCGATTGTTGAGAATGCTACAACTCCGGGCCAGCGCGTGGTAATCGGCACCCTAAAGAACATAGCCGTGAAGGCACGCGAGGCGGGCATCGCGCCCCCGGCTGTCATTGTTATTGGTAGAGTGGTTGAGCTGAGGGAGAAGCTTTGGCGGCTAAGTTAGCGGGTAAGCCGACGATACTACTGCTTCGTCCTCCCGATTCCCAGCCGGGCCCACTAGCCGAGATAGGGTATGTGGCACACATACCCATTGTAGAAGTCGTAGCGAGGAGCGGGGCTGTGGAAGAGGTTGCTAGGCTGCTCGGGGGCTGTGACTGGATAGTATTTACGAGTCCTAGGGCGCCAAGGTTTCTCGCAAAGCTGCTACCTGAGATACGAAGGCTACAGGAGCAAGGTAGACTACACGTAGCAGTTGTCGGACCCCGCACTGCGAATGTGCTCTCAGAGGCAGGGCTAAGGGTTGACCTAGTGCCAGGCGAGTACCGTGGAAAAGCAGTGGCGGAGGAGCTCCGTCGGAGAAATCCGCGCTGCGTACTAATACCCAGATCTGCGGCGGCAGAGCATAACGACTTCATGTTGTTGCAGAGCATGGGTGTCGAAGTCCGCATAGTACACCTCTACACCGCGAAACCCGTAGAGAGGCTTGCAAGAATAGCTGCAAGCATAGCAGATGAGTTCGACTACGTGGTCTTCACCAGCCCGAGCATAGTCCAGACACTGGCCAGGCACTACAACGGCTCCTACAAGTTTACTGCAGCAGTAATAGGGCCAACTACCCTGGCAGCACTGAAGGAGTCCAAGCTAGCCAGGGCCAGGACCATAGTAGCAGAAAAGTATACGATGGATGGCCTAGCGGAGGCTATTCGCAGGGATTGGGGGAAGAGAGCCGGGTTGTAGTGGTAGCCGGGCGGGGATTCGAACCCCGGTCACGGGGGTTCCTCCCGGCCAGCCGGCCGGCCCAAAGCCCCGCATCCTTGGCCGCTAGACGACCCGGCTACCCCACTATAGGGAGTGACTGTTCTGGCTGGGTGGGGGTGATATCTATTATTACTCCACAGCAGCCTCTGCAGTCACGATAACTGGTTTAACCTGCAGCAGATCTAGAACCCTTCACGGTGCCAGACAGGGTATGGCTGTAAGCGGTGTCAAGGCGGTTATAGGGCTTGAAGTCCACGTACAAATAACAAGTCTCAAGACCAAGTTATTCTGTAGCTGTAGCGCTGACTACCGTGGCGCCCCGCCAAACACCCATGTCTGTCCTGTCTGCCTCGGTCTCCCCGGCGCTCTCCCAGTAGTCAACGAGGAGGCGGTCAAGAAGGCGATACAACTCTGCCTAGCAATAAACGGCGAGGTAGCCAACATTCTCCGGTTCGACAGGAAGCACTACTTCTACCCCGACCTTCCCAAAAACTACCAGATAACACAGTACCTCGAGCCCATATGCAGGGGCGGCTATATCGAGATAGAGACGGGCAAGGGGCCCAAGAAGATTAGGATACGGAGGATAAACCTGGAGGAAGATCCTGGCAGGATTGTCTACCCCGGCGGTAGCCCACTAGCAAGCCCCTATGCGCTAGTGGACTACAATAGGAGCGGCGTAGCACTTCTCGAAATAGTAACCGAGCCAGATATGGAGTCCCCCGAGGAGGCTGTAGCCTTTCTCGAAAAACTCCACAGCATAGTAGAGCATCTCGGCATTTGTGACTGCAGGCTAGAAGGCTCAATCCGCGTGGACGCTAACGTAAGCATTGAAGGTGGAGAAAGGGTCGAGGTAAAGAATATTGGTGGTTTCAGCGAGGTGAAGAAGGCCCTCTACTACGAGATTACAAGGCAACGCGACCTCCTAATGAAGGGCCGGAATGTGAAGCGTGAGACCCGCCACTGGGACCCGGTGCGCAAGGTGACGTTGCCAGCTCGTGTTAAGGAGACGGAGGAGGACTACAGATACATGCCTGACCCCAACCTGCCGCCAGTAAGGATAAGTGCGAAGCTAGTGGAGGAGCTGCGCAACAGTCTGCCCGAGCTACCAGATGCAAGGGCTAAGAGGATAGCATCCCAGTATGGGGTGCGGATGGAGCTTGCAAAGATACTCGTCTCGCGTAAGGTTCTTGCAGACTTCTTTGAGGACGCTGCCAGGCTGTATAGGGGTAATTATGAGCGCATGGCCAACTACCTTGTAAATGACCTGCTGAACTGGCTAAAAGATGAGGACCTACGGGGACTCTACACCAAGGTCAAGCCTGAGCACCTTGCAAAGCTCATGCAGCTCCTTGACCGCGGTGTTATCAGCATTAGACAAGCTAAGGAAATGGCTGAGCATATAGCTAAGCAGGGTGCTGACCCCGAGAAGCTGGTTGAGAAGCTAGGGTTCCGTAGGATAGCGGATGTGGAGGTGCTGCGTAGCGTAGTGGAGGAGGTGTTCAAGGAGTACCCCAAGGCCGTGAGGGATGCGCTGAAAAACCCGAAGGCGATAAACTTCCTGGTAGGCATGGTTATGAGGAAGACTCGGGGCAGGGCAGACCCAGCACTAGCCCGAAGACTTGTAGAGGAGAAGCTGAAGGAGGTAAAGTCCTAGGCTTCTAGCTTCACAGTCTCGACTTCAATACTCTTCGCGTACTTTTCGGCAGTAAACGCTAAACTCGTATCCTGCGATGATGGGTACAACCTCTATGCCAAGCTCCTTAGCGACATCACCAGCCTCGTCAATGGCGACATCGACGTCGCCCACGTCTATGTAGGGTTTTGCGTATAGGTAGAAGGCAAACCCGTCAAACACCACGAGGGCTCTTGCAGCCGGCCGCTCCGAGGCAGAGTAGCTCTCAGCGATCTTTAGTAGCCTAGCCCCCTCAAGTCTTCCGCCAAGCACTAAGGCTGTGACAACACTGCGCACTGCGGACATAAAGCGTAGCAGGGAGAGCCCAGTAGCCTGTGCCTCGTCTACGAGGCTGTAGAGGCTCTCCGAAAGGGACTCAAGCGCGAGAGGCTCTTCTACGAGGCTCACGCAGTCCCACCAGTAGAGTATATCCCACGCAAGAACAGTGTTTAGTGCAGCGCCACAATATACTACCAGGTATCTACCGCGTATTAGGCAGGTAGCACCTATGAAGAGGAATGAGCGTGTGGTCCGGTGGAACGGTGTATATAAGAGCGTATCACTTGTTGCACAGCCTCACAGATGAGATATGGTTCCAGGGACCACTAGGCTCCGAGACTGTAGACGTTGATTTAGGGCTCGGTACAGCGAGAAAATAGGCCTAACATGGATACGGGTTTTGCTGCAACAACTGGAACTGCTTACTGGCTCCCGACTTGTAGCCCTTGCAACCCTGGCTAGAGTTTAGCTCGACAAGATCCGTTCCACTATTGCGTCCACGCTTGTTCTCAATGGGTCAACAGCTGGCACCATGTATGTACGGGTATACTCTTCCTCGATTCGTTTCGCTTCCTCCAAGCTGTACATGCTAGTGTTGAGCGTTATTCCAGCTAGTACCGGGTTCGGATAGGGATTCAGTGCTTTGAGATAGACTAGCTCTTCGCCTGGCTCGGGGGCTCTGAGGGGCATCCATGCGTGGCTGAATGCTGATCGCCAGCGGCGGCCTGGCACGTGTGCTACCACTATGTGTGTTGGGGAAGCTCCACGGAGTATGCCTAGGGTAACGTGGCCGTAGGCTTCGTGGGTTATTGCAGCCTGGCCCTCAATCACGGCTACTTCGCAGCCTTGCTCGTAGGCTTCAACGATTATCTTTTCCAGAGCGCCAGCAACAAAGTCGCTTGGCATAGCATCCATTACCAGGCCTCGAGCACCTAGAAGCAACATCGTCTGGCCCGTACCTATCATGCAGGCCTTAGCTCCGCGACGTACTAGGGTTTGATATATAGTGTAGGTTGCTATGTTCTTTCCAGCATCGCAGTCTGTCCCTGCTATGAGGACCCGCTTCATTTTAGTGCCAAGAACCCGGCCATCCCAGACACGGTAATAGCGGGGATCAGGCTTGCGGACGTCAACTATCCTGGCATTGCCTTTTTCTGCGGCAGCCCGGAGCTCCGGATCGTCAGAGAGGAAGGTGTGAAGCCCACTATAGACATCGAGGCCTGCCTCAAGCGCGTCGCGAAGATCTCGCTTCCACTCCTCGGGCAGCTTGCCGCCAACGGGTGCAGCTCCTACAATAATTGCTTCGGCACCCTTCTCGATGGCTTCTTTGATACTTCGCACTATGGGTATGCCTTTACGGCCTAGCCCGAGTACCTCACCTGCGTCGCGGCCAGCGTTAAACGGGTCTACTACGGCTATGAGATCCCATAGGAGTCCGCCGTTAAATATGACTAGGTCGTGGCCAGTCTTTCCCTCATCCCTGCCATAGGCGCCAGGAGCATATATTGCAGCCCGCCTTCTACCATCGTGATACACCATGGGCATGGTTGTTGCACCTGGAGGGCACGCTAAATCAAAGTCGACATTAGGTTGGTGATGTCTTTGTCTCCAGAGGCTCTCTGAGCTTAGGCTTCTAAAGCCATTGCTGGGCTATTTGAATCCAGCTATAGGAGACGATGGATTGAATTGAATCCAGCAGGGCTCAGAGGGCTGGGGCATCATCTTCGGGGTCGTTGCTGGAGCTGGTGCTCCGCGCTCAGCCATACTGAAATGTGTTGTTTTAGGTGTGCAGCTTCGGCATCTCCTCAAGTACTATGATAGTGTGGATTGTTATGTATTATGAGGATAGGGTCTAGGTTGATGGATGTGAGTGGGTAAAACTGCTCGGTGGCCTTGTGAGTCCCGATTTTCTTTGTCGTTTAAGGAGCACCATGGCTAGAGTGGTGGTGAGGATGTAGGCTTTACTAGTGGGAAGTCGACTATCTTGCCCTGGTACCTCTTGCCTCTCCGTTCAACCTCGACGGTGAGCCCCATGAGGGCGTGGCTTGGCTTTATGTATGCTTGTGCTATGCTCCGGCCGAGGACTGGACTATAGGCGCCGCTGGTCACATGGCCTACCTCAACACCCTCAACGTATATCTTGTCTCCCTGCCGTGGCACTATGCGGGCCTTCTTCGAGAGCCTAATCCCCACTCTTACCTTTACAGCGCCGCGCCGTAGAGCCTCGCGAAGAGCCTTGCAGCCCACGCAGTCCTCCTTTGGGCCGGGCTGGTAGACCCACCAGTACCTTGCATCGACGGGTGTTGTTTCCTCGTCTATCTCGTGGCCGTAGAGTACGAAGCCCATCTCCATTCTCAAGCTATCCCTCGCGCCTAGTCCGCATAGTCTGCCTCCGAGCTCCCGAACTATCTCAGCAGCCTTGCGGAGTATCTTCTCAGCCTCACCAACTGGGGCTATGATCTCGAAGCCATCCTCGCCTGTCCACCCGCTACGCGAAACAAGAAATGCCCTTGCCTTTGCCTCTGATAGCTCTACGTTGAGCCGGAACCTCAACAGCTTCAGCTCCAAGACCTCGCGTGGTGCACCAAGCCTCTCCATAAGCTCAGCCGCCTTTGGACCCTGGACGGCAAACATGGCTAGCTCCAACGTCTTGTCCTCAACGCTGGCTGTAAACCCTAGCCTTGAGAGCCAATCGTTGAGCCAGCCTAGCACTTTCTCCCGGTTAACAGCGTTTGCAACAATCATCCACTGGTTACCGCCAAGGTTGTAGAGCATCACATCGTCAACAAAGCCAGCGTTCTCATTTAGGAACGCTGTTGGACCAAGCATAGTGCCTGGCTCTGACTCAAGATAGCGTGGCACCAGCTTGTCCAACAGCTTGCCGGCATCGGGGCCTGACACGATTATCCTAGCCATATGGCTTAGATCGAAGAACCCAACAGTCTTCCTCACAGCAACATGCTCCTCAACAATACTGCCATAATCTATGGGGACTAGCCACCCAGCAAACTCTCCAAGCGATGCACCAAGCTCCCTATGAACATCGTATAGGGGAACCTTAACACCCGTCACACTAGCCCACCCCAAAACAGCGCTAGCCAGCATCTACGCTGAAACTAGGCACGCTGGGCCCGTTTGAACGTTGTCTTCTGTGCCACTCTCCTGTCAAGCTTGACATACTCCCAGCCTATTGATAGTCCAAGCCTCTCATAGGGTTGCCCTTGAGTGAAAAGCAAACACGTCGAGACTGAAGATTCTGAGGGCGAAAACGAGAGAAGAGCTAGGAACAAACCAATGAAGGATACGTGCGCAATGTAAGGGTCATTTGCAATGGCCCAGTCATTGAGACTGTATGGTTGCTTTTCCTGTGCATGTTGCATATTGTAAGGACTATGTGGAGCAGCCCATCTGTGATCAAGGTATAGGATTAAGCACTAGGCTCGAAGCATAATGGTTTTCGTAGTAAGCTATATGCACTATTGTGACTTCAATAGTGTTTCTGAGCTATAACGATATTGTTCTCTTCTCAATCATCATTTAAGGTGAACGTGAGAATCATCCCGGAGGAGGTTGGGTTGTATGGTGTCTCCGGTAGGTAGCAGGAGGCATAGGCCCGGGGCTCGGGGAGGGGGCCACCTCCTCAGCCAGCCCCGCCCATTGTGGGCGGGGGCGTCCGGGCTAGGGGGATCCCCCAGGCTCCCTCATCGCCCATACTTTCCACTGCTTAGCGCTACCTAATAACGTGGCGTCCAGCAGGTCTAGGCGAAGCAGTAACCATGACACTATTTTATCCAGGTGCCTTACACGCGGCTGGAGTAGCTGGCCTTGGGCGTACGTGTTTGAGGAATGTGCCTCTAGGGTCTTGAGTTGTTAGCTGAGAAGCTATGCTATGCATAGCATGCCCCCGGCTCCAGGGGTGAGAGTCCTTGGCTAGCTTGGGGGTGGATCTAGAGGAGCTATTCCAGAGGGCCAAGCAAGTCATAGGTAACAGCTATGCCCCCTACAGTGGGGTCCATGTAGCAGCAGTTGTTCTAGCAGACGATGGAACAGTCTACCTGGGCGTCAATGTCGAGAATGTAAGTTACGGCTTAACAATCTGTGCTGAGAGGGCGGCAGTAGCGGCAATGATTACAGCTGGCCGCCGCAGGATAAAGGCAGTGGCAATAGTGTCAGATACAACCTTACCACTACCGCCTTGTGGAGCCTGCCGCCAGGTGATAGCAGAGTTTGCGGACGATGACACTGTGATCGCTTCACGCTCGCTAGTAACCGGTGAGACAAGGGTGTGGAGGCTACGTGACCTCCTACCAGATCCCGTCAAGCCTGAAGCAATAAGGCTCAGCCGCCGCTCCCAAGCCCCCTCTCAGCACAGCCCGTAGGGGGCTAAGCACAGGCCAGCATCATCACAGCCAACTGGTCCGGCAGGGATATAAGCCTCTGAGAGCCAGTACATACTCGTTTAGCGTAGCTGGAGTCGATGTATCCATGCGTAGCCAGAAGGAAACCCCCGTAAAAATATCAGAGCTTAAACCCGGAATGGATAACGTAACAGTCCGAGTCCGTGTTTTAGAAGCCGAAGCTCCCAGAGTCATAGAGACACGTAGGGGTCCACGTACGATAAGCGAGGCGGTGGTAGGCGACGAGACAGGTAGGGTGAAGCTAACACTCTGGGGTCGTGCAGCCGGTACATTGTCGGAGGGTGAGGCTGTCGAGATCCAGGGCGCCTGGACAACTAATTATCGGGGCAACGTAGTCCTCAATGTTGGAGGTCGTGGCGGAATACGCAGACTCGACGATAGCGAAGCTCCTCAGCCCGAAGAAGTACCCGAGGAGACCCCTAAGGCGTCATGGCAGCGCCGGGGTCGGAGAAGGCTCGGTGAGTTCCAGCGTCGCCAGCGCTACTAACTGCAGCGAGAATCTCTAACCATCACGCGTTCGGCAGTGCAAAGACGAGGTTTTTAGGAAAATCAAGTCTTCTTCATGGCTGGTTATTCGCCAACCTCAAGACCTGATAGCCTTAGCGCTATAGCTGTAGTTATAACTACGGTACCAGCTATGAAGAGTGCAAGAGCTACAGCACTCAGCCCTAGTAGCTTCCTCTCGTAAATCGTTAATGTGATATATGCTGTAGCGTTTACACCCTGGCCTTGTAGTGATTGGAGCAGCAAGGTATCCATTAGCCTTATGCCGGTAATGTTGACTGATGAGCCCGAAGCGATGGTATAGTTCTCTGTCACTATACCGCTATTGGTTCTGCGTAGCATAACAAGCCTTAGGTCACCGCCGTTATTTACGAGGCTTAGATCGATACCCGATACGCCTTCTATAGGCTCGTCTACAAGTGTTGCGACTAGTAGGGCTATGGTAGAGTTGCCGGACTCTATATTCTTCACGCGGGTAAACACATATTTGGACGTAGGCGTCATAGCGGCTATCGAGGAGGCAAGTGCGAGCAATAGCAGTCCAATACCTGCGGCAAGCATTTTACTCGTAAGCTTCAACAAGTTCCACCCAGCATCACAGCTACACTTGTGCGGATTTAGCCTCTGGGGGCTAGGGAGACTCCGCGAGGAGAAGCCCAGGGGCAACCACGGGGTTATATCGCCTTGCGTAGAGGATATAGCGTTATAGTGGGGTTTCTAGCATTAATGTTTTCGACCATAGCACTAATAGTGGTGGCTATGGCTGATGTGCATGTCGAGTCTGGAGAGGTTGATCTCGGTGGGCTTTGCGTCATACCTGTTCAGAATATAACCCTTGAACCGGCTGTGGTCAACACTACTGCCTCGCAGCCCCTGGGCTTCGAGGTACTATACTACAAGTGCAACTATACCAGCTGTTCGGGAAACGTGTCAGTAGCCTATCTCCCGCCAGAGGGTGGCAGCTTAGCACTAGGCCCTTCGCTGCTACACATGGTACTCCTCAAGACTAGTAGGGAGACACTACCACCATCGGTTATGAAGAGTGTTGAGCCTGGTGTACTAGAGCTAAACTGGTTCTATCCGGTCGCAGTAACGCATGCCATCCTAGTAGTGGAAGCTAATAGTGCTATACTATTTCTGCCGGGCGATTACGGTAAACTGCCAATCTATGTGCCGGGCTGCAGTGTAATCGATATAGGGCAAATGCATGGCGGTGAACTATACAATCTTACCTGTAGCTACAACATAGCAGCTGGAAAGCTGAAGCTGGAACTTGTGGAATCAAAGCTAAAGAGCATAGTTGTAGACGTTGATAGTTTGGGGTGTACAAGTGCTGTAGGTGTGGAGGTCGTAAAGCTTAGGCTTCCCGCGCTAGCAGCAGCCACGCTCCTAGCGGCAGCACTGGCTGCCATAGCGCTCCGCGAGTCAAAAACCCTATGAGCTTAGTGTGCTAGCAGCGGGTCTGGCTCCCAGCAGAGGGCTGAGGCTTACATGCCAACTAACGAACCATCTACAGCTCGGCTCTAATTCTCTCAGAACAGCATTCAAATCTCGCACGTGTTCCACTGCAATCCCAGCCAATAACTAGCATAGGAAATTTTTTTAACATCGCCTTATGCTTTACCTAAACACAACACGGATTAGGGTAGGAACCGCATACGCTGGGTGACCCATCGTGAGAAAGCTCATAGCTCTAATCTTAATAGCGGTATTTGTCCTACCAAGCCTAGGCGTTGCGATTACAGCCCAGGCGCAAGGTGAGAAGGGTCCAGCATCAGACAAGGTGATCTGGAAGCAGGTTACATTAGAGCAAGTAGTGCAAGCACTAAAGTCTGGTGACATCGACGTTTACTTGTTCGGTCTAAGGCCAGCTGCCGCGCAGCAGCTTGTAGGCGAGAAAGGTATAGAGCTATACCAGGCTCCAGCAGGCCTAGTAGACCTGGGCCTCAACCCAGCTCCAGTAATGATCGTAGAGCTGCCGGGCAAGCTAACCAAGGAGGAGGCAGCCACGAAACTAGGCGTAGACCCGGTAGTGATTGCCTACGCAACCTACGTGCCGTCGGGCGCTGAGGAGGTACCGCCAGTGGGTGTGAGTATTGAGGACAGGGACATCACTGTTGTAGAACTATGTGCCAAGATACCGGAGACCAGCGTAACCAGCGCTGGTGGCAAGGTTCTCTGGCAGAGCGATAAGTTTGACATTAACCCGTTCTGCTTCAAGGAGATAAGGTTTGCCATGAACTACCTAGTGGACAGAGACTACATCGTAAAGAACATCTACAAGGGCTTTGCCATTGCCAGGTACGCTGTGTATGGCGCTGGCGACCCAACATACGTGGAGGTAATCGATGTAGTTGCCAAGTATAAGTTTAGCTACAATCCAACACTAGCCAAGGAGATTGTCTTCAGCGTGTTGCAGAAGGCTGGTGCCGAGTACAGGGATGGTGTATGGTACTACAATGGTAAGCCAATACAAGTCATAGGCATCATAAGGCAGGAGGACGAGCGTCTAGATATTGGTAAAATGTTCGCCGACGAGCTAGAGAAGACCATTGGCATCAAGGTGCTAAGGCAGATAGTACCCTTCGGTGAGGCAATCACTAAGGTATACGCGAGTGACCCCAAGGACTTCGAGTGGCACTTCTACACTGAGGGCTGGGGTAGGGGTGCAATAGACCGCTGGGACCCATGGATGGTGACACAGTTCGCAGCACCCTGGTTCGGCTGGGTAGTAGGCTGGGCTGAGCCAACCTGGTGGAACTACAGGAACGATACCATTGACGAGTACAGCAAGATCATATCCCTAGGCGGCTTCAAGAGCAAGGAGGAATTCATTGACCTGCTAAAGAAGGCTACCGAGCTAAGCATACAAGAGAGCCTAAGGATCTGGATTGTATCCACTCTAGACACTTATCCAGCGAGGAGCGAGGTTAAGGGTGTCACCCTAGACCTAGGCGCTGGTCTGAGGTCACCATTCTTCATACGTGGCGCCTACGTAGCAGGCGGCGATGGCACACTAAAGGTTGGCCACAGATGGGTATTCACTGCTAGAACTATCTGGAACCCATTCGGCGGCTTTGATGACGTATACAGCGTAGACCCAGCACGCGCAACCTACGATCCCGGCATATGGAGACACCCGTTCAATGGTGAGCCAATAGCATTCAGAACACCGTTCACAGTTGAGACTGCTGGGCCAGAGGGCAAGCTACCGGTACCCGACGATGCTGTCTGGTGGGATGCTGAGAACGACAGGTGGGTATACGCCAAGGATCTAGGCAGGATAGAGGCTGTCAGCAAGGTGGTATTCGATGTATCCAAGCTAGTTGGCAGCAAGTGGCACGACGGTGAGCCAATAACCTTCGCGGACATAATGGCGTGGCTGGCAGAGAACCTAGACATAACCTATGACCCGCAGAAGAGCCAGATCGAGGGTGCAATCGCCTCTACGGCTAAGGAGATCTACGAAAAGATAGTAGCGTTCAGATTCCTGCCAAGCGAGAACAAGGTGGAGGTATACGTTGACTACTGGCACTTCGACCCCAACTACATTGCCGACTTCGCAGCATTCACGCTGTACAACCCCGCACCAGTAATCTTCGCAATGGACTACCTAGCATTCGTCAAGAAGACCTATGCGCTCGACGAGACTAGGGCCAGGAAGGAGAACATACCACAGCTCAACCTAGTACTAGCAGACCACGCCGCAGCTATAAAGGAGGCTCTTGACGAGATAAGTTACGACGCCTACAAGGGCTACTTCACACTACCAGACGGCACAGTGCTAATGACACCGGACGAGTGGGCTGACAGGATAGAGAAGGCCAAGGCATGGATCGACACTTACGGTAACGCATGGATTAGCGATGGACCGTTCAAGCTGGTAAAGTTCGACAAGGACGCCCAGATGCTGGAGCTAGAGGCATTCAGAGACCCAACGTACCCATTCGGTCCAACTGACTGGGTATTCGGCCTGCCAGCACCGGTAACAATCACTGGTATCAAGACACCGCTAGTACCGCCAGGCAAGGAGGCAAGGATCATAGTAACAGTTGCAGGTCCATCACCACTACATGTCAAGTATGTGCTACGCGACCCAGAGACCAACAAGGTAATAGCTGTAGGCGAGGCTGAAGAGACACCTGGTGGCTTCCTAATCAAGCTGCCAGCCAGCCTGACAGCTACGCTGGCAGAATACTCTGTCTACGACCTAACAGTGATAGCTTATAGTGAAAGTGTAGCACTGCCAGCGGAGCAGACAGTATCGCTACAGACTACCGAGACGGCAGGGAAGATAGAACAAGTACAGGAGAACATCCAGAAGCAAATAGAGCAGCTAAGACAGCTACTAGGTGAGCAAGTGGCTAGCGCGATTAGTAACGCCATTAGTGGTGTAAACACACAAATACAAGACCTGCTAAAGACGGTGCAGCAGCTGCCAGACACGCTCAAGAGCAGTATAAGTGGGCTAGCAACCAAGGACGATGTAGCAACAGCGACGAACAAGGCAGCTGCAGCAGAGAGTAAGGCCAACCTAGCACTAATAGTAAGTGTCATCAACCTAATACTGCTACTAGCCATAGCCTACGGTGTCTTTGCAAGGCGTAGCTAAGCATAAACGCTAGCATGGCGTCAGCATGATTAGCAACTATTTCCCACAAGACGTTCCACACATTATTTTTCGCACACCCTCACCGGTCTTTCCTTCCATAACTTCTCCTAGCGCTTCAGCCCCATTCCGGAATTCGTTAAATCAAAAGTCAGCCCCTCTGTAAGACGTGGTTTGTTTGTTTGGAGCGTCTACAGAGGGTGAGACTTCACCTCTCATGTGTTCAGTGTTGTACGGGTTCTAGGGGTCCTGGATGGTGGTCTCTGTATACTTGTTCCCCGGTATTCTTCCTGATCAACATGGCTGTTGCAGTTATAATTATATTCCCACGAGCTGGGTTCTATGGTAGCTGGGACTAAGGGCAATAGGGGGAGGTGCTAGCTCTTGTCGTCAACGTCTAGGATTATTAGTGTTCTCGTTCGCCGTGCTGTTCTACTAACAATAGCCCTAGTCGTAATAATGTTGGCGACGGCGGTGATTATCGGTGCTACGGGCTATGATAAGAAGATTCTGCAGGCTATTGTTGAGACTGAGCTGCAAGCGTATAGGCAGCAGCTGGTGCAGCAGAATATTCCTACAGCAGATATTCAGAAGCTCGTTGAGCAACGCAGACAAGAGCTGGTCCAAATTTATGGACTTGATAAGCCCTGGACTCAGCGTGTTGTCCCCATGGCTGTGAGGGCGCTGATACTTGATTTGGGGTATGTGAAGAGCGAGGAGGTTGCAAACATTGTTGGTGAGCAGCTGCCGCTAAAGGTTAAGGATGCTATACTGATAACGCTGCCGCGTACAGTGGTTATGTTGACTATTGCCGAGATTATCTGTACAATTATTGCTTTGTGGCTAGCACCTCTCATAGCCTACAGACGTGGGAGCCTTCTTGACAGGGCTGCTATCAGTTATGCAGCGCTCATGAATGCGTTGCCAGTGTGGTGGCTTGGCATACTGTTCATCTTCATCTTTGGCTACCACTTGCGTATAGCGCCGACAAACTATCATGGTGTTATAAAGTACATTAATAGTTTCACCGAGGACCCGGTGGGTGCACTAAAGGGGCTTCTCTACTACTCCTGGCTGCCAATAACCACCGTTGTCATAGCGTTGCTTGGCGGTTGGCTCTACGGCGTGCGTGCTATAGCTCTGCGTGTTGTAGGTGAGGACTACGTGGCTGTGGCTAGGGCTAAGGGGCTGCCGGAGAGGCTGGTGATACGCCGCTACATACTAAGGGTTATTGCGGGCCCAGTAGCAACCATTGTCATACTATCACTTGCGACTAGCATTGGTGGCTTCATCATCACGGAGTCGGTGTTCAACTGGCCGGGCATGGGCTCGCTATACTACGCGGCTATCTCGAGCGGCGATGCACCCACAATAATAGGCCTCGTCTACATAACAACGGTTGTCTACATAGTTGCTAGGTTCATACTAGAAGTTCTCTACGTCGCGTTAGACCCGAGGGTGAGATACTAGCCCCGAAACATGTGCCTCCGGGGGTGACGTGGGCGTGGCTCGTAGGATGGGTACTCGTGGTGCGGAGATGGCCCTCCGGAGAACCTGGTCTGAAAGACTCCGTGGCGTAAGGGAGGTGCTTAAGGAAGTCTGGAGCCAGACTATGGGCAAGCTTGGAATAATATTGGTTGTAGCGCTTGTTGTCATATCAGTATACGCTATTACAACAATGCCTCCAGACTTCGTCGACAAGTGGACCTACAACATGAAGTACTGGGAGGGTAATCCCGAGCTAGCAGAGCCTGCCTGGGTTAGCGTATTCGGTGCCCCGACGGCTCCCCACGTAGCCAAGGTCTATGACTCGCCCACGGCTAGCGGTATCAGCATACTGAACTTTACGCTGCCAGGCACTGGTACGACGATACTGCGTGCAGGCTATGTGCAGAATTATACTCTTACATACGAGCTTAAGGAGCCCCAGTTTCCGAAGGGGCTGCTGATAAAATACCTTGTGATTAATCCTGGTAACGTTAGTGGCAGGGCTCTACATGTAACGCCGTACGTATTCGTCACACGGCCCGATGGCATAACGGTGCTCGTCAATAGGCCACAGACGGTGACGGTGAAGGCTCTAGCTGAGCGCGGTGTGGAGCGTTATGACGCTAATATACTTGCTGACCAGTTTGTCAGCATCTTCAGCGAGCAAAACCTTACCAGGGAGCGGGCGCAAGGTATGGCTATTAAGCTGCTATTTGGCCGCATGGTCAACGGTGCGGTCGAACCGTTACAGGGCACCTATAAGATAACCGTTGTATTGCTGTACTCTGCTCCAGGCGTGCGGATGCAAACCCTCATGGAGCAGATAGAGCAGAATAGGCTTGGTGTACAGGAGCTGGAGATAATAGTGCAGGGCTCCGCCTACGGCTACATGGGTACCGATGACAAGGGCCGCGACCTATACCTAGGCCTGCTCTACGGCTTCCCTGTAGCACTGCTAATAGGCTTCTTTGCTGCCGTATCTAGCGTGATTATAGGCCTTATAGCGGGCGTGGTTAGCGGCTACTATGGCGGCTGGGTTGACGAGCTTATACAGCGTACAGTGGACGTTATCGGTAATATTCCACTCCTACCAATCCTAGTGCTCATCGGTGTAGCGCTGCAAGCGATGGATGTTAGTCCGTGGTATAGGCTGTTTGTAATCATCGGCGTCCTAGTGGTGCTGGGCTGGGGAGGCCTAGCAATCATAGTGCGCTCCATGACGCTTAGCATTAAGGCCGAGCCATACATAGATGCTGCCAGGGGCGATAGGCGCCTCCAACGTGAGGATAATATTCCGTCATATTATACCACAGATAGTGCCATATGCTATGGCAACGCTGGTGTTCTCGGTGCCAAACGCCATCTTGACAGAGGCAGGTCTCAGTGTGCTAGGCATACAGCACGGCCTACCAACATGGGGTAGCATACTAGCCGATGCACGCGCCTACATAGGCTCTGGAGGTAGCTATGGAATTTGGTGGTGGATACTGCCACCAGGCATACTGATAGGCATTACCTCGCTAGCCTTCGTACTCCTAGGCCTAGCCCTCGAGACAGTTGTCGAGCCCAGGCTGAAGAGGAGGTAGGAGGCGTGAGGGGTGAGGGCTGGGTATGAGCTTCGTAATTAAGGCTGAAAACCTAAAGGTCTGGTACCCGGTACGCCGCTCACTGCTAGACGTTATTCTCCGTAAACCCCAGCTTTACGTACACGCAGTAGACGGGATTAGCCTCGAGATAAAGCCAGGCGAAACATACTGCCTCGTTGGCGAGAGCGGCTGCGGCAAGTCCACGACTGGCCGTGCACTGATAAGGCTTGTAGAGAACGCCGTGGTTAGCGGTAGGGTTCTCTTTAGGCCCAGTGAGAAAACACTTGAGGAGATAGCTAAGCTAGCCCCCCAAGCCATTGTTGACAAGGAGCAGGGAATAGTGGATATCTACAAGGTGCCTGACAAGTATATGAAGCCGCTGCGTCGTGAGCTACAGATAGTCTTCCAGGATCCCTTTGGCAGCCTAAACCCACGCATGAAGATAGGCGAGATTCTAGAGGAGCCCCTGCTAATACACGGCATTGGCGAGACCTACGAGGAGCGTCTCGAGATAGTTATGAAGGCCTTGGAGATGGTTAAGCTAACACCACCCGAGGACTTCGTGAACCGTTACCCGCATCAACTTAGCGGCGGGCAGAGGCAGCGTGTATCCATAGCGAAGGCTCTACTGTTAAACCCGAGGTTTATAGTGGCCGACGAGCCTGTGTCGATGCTCGACGTCTCCATACGCGCTGAGGTGCTGGAGATACTTAATGAACTAAGAGATAAGCACAAGCTGGCACAGCTATTCATTACCCACGATCTAGCTCTGGCGCGCTATGTGTGTGACAGGATAGCAGTAATGTACCTGGGCAAAATAGTGGAGGAGGCTGAGGCAGACGAGCTGATAAACAACCCACTCCACCCCTACACCAAGGCACTTATTTCAGCGATTCCCGAGCCCGACCCCAGCAACAGGCTGAAGACACGCTACCTCCCAATAAAGGGCGAAGTCACAAGTGCCATACACCTCCCCAAAGGCTGTAGATTCAGGCCACGCTGCCTAGCCTACGATGAGAACGAACAGGTACGCAGCCTTTGCGAGAAGGAGGAGCCACCACTAGTCGAGGTCAAGCAGGGTCACAAGGTAGCCTGCTGGCTGTACGCGAAAAAGTAACTGCCAAACCGTTTTCCGCACAGGATAGCCTCAACAGTATTTCAATTCTTCTCTCCAAATATTCTTCCACGCCTAGCACGCTCTTAGAGTTCTCCATACACATCATCTTTGGGTTGTAGCGGTGTTACTAGCCCCCTAGACTGCTAGGCCCAGTCTTGCCTATCATCTAGGTGCTGGGGAGCCCGGCGTGTACTCCAAGATACTGCTCAGCATAGGCTACCTATCCGCTCCCTTTGCGGGTCCAGGTTCGGCGGTATTGACGGCTGCTGGCTGGCTATCCTATGGCGCGGAGGCTCGTAAGCCAACCTTCGCCGGTATAGGGTTGATTGGCCTGCTCGGCGTGGCGGGAATACTGACGGGCTACTATAGTGGCGCAGAGGGCCTAGCGGGTACTGGTGGCGTACTGCTGCTCCTCTACCATGTTATGGGGATTGCTGCTATCTGGATGCTGGGGATAAAGCTTAACAACAACGCCCTCAAGATCGGGGCTGTGTTGATGGCTGTCGCGTGGCTCCTAGCTGTGGCCGGAGCAAGCAGCGTCAACGAGGCCACGAAGACTGCCAGTGGCGCCATCGTAGACTGGGGTGGTGTGTCCTGGGCTAACGAGGCTGCCAAGAATCTGATAGACAAGATAGGCGGCACCCCCGCCATAGCGAAGGCATTTGCTGCTGCTGGCGCGGTCTTTGCTAGCCTAGGCTTCCTATCTCTAGCGCCGCGCGGCGAAGCAGCAGTAGCAGATGAGGAGAGAATATTCAGCATAGGCGTATACTAAAACGATAGGGTGATCTAGGAAGGATCATTCCCATTTGCATCTTTTACAGTCCTTCCGGGCGGTCCTACCCGCCTCCTCTGCGCCTCCCCCGTCGGAATAGGCTCTTTCCCGATTCTATAGCTTAGAGGTCACAACATTGCCTGGCCTCCCGGCTTATGCCTCAAGTATCGCTATGGCGCGCACCGGACTCGCTGAGCCTCTCAGAATCTTCAGCGGCAAGCCCGATGAACTGGAAGCCTGGCCTGCCGAGCAGCTCTCGTAGGTTCGTAAGATTCTCATATATCAATATGCCCCTCGACAACAAGATTCTGTGGCCAGGAAACGGTTCATGGTCTATACTAGGAGCATCAATACCCACGGCATTGACGTTCCTCTCTGCGAGGTATCTTGCCCCGGACTCGTCAAGGCCGGGATGCTCGAACCACTCGGGCTTACCAGCCTTCTCGTCGTGGCCAGTGTAAAATAACACCACCCAGCCAGGCCCAACATTAACCCCAAGCTTCTTCAGCTCAGCCTCGATAAACTCCTTGTTAATTAGCGCCTTCCCATCAAGGCTAGAAGCATCGATTACCACGCCCCTGCCCATAAACCTCTCTATTGGCACCTCATCGACCGTAGGTGCATCCTCAATGAAGTGTGCTGGAGCGTCAACATGGGTTCCCGTATGCTCGCCAAACACTAGTAGATTCGAGTAGTAGCCATGCTCCCTTATAGTGGTCCATGTACGCACTATTGGCAGTGGATCACCCGGGAACACGGGCGCGCCAGTCTTCAACGTCATAGTAAGATCAACTATACGCATCACACTCTCCCCCTCCTTCAAGACACAATAATGGTATTAACAGTCATTCGTAGTGAACAATACTATGTCCAAATAATGGCTCCTATACCATATACCATTCTAATCCGGTCCTGCAATTCGAACATAGAATTAGACAACGAGTCAGCTCAGCCCCTGTAGACTAGCCAGTCGTAACCCGCTTAGGAGTATCCTCATAAGGGAGTCTAGCACTACAATAATCATATCATGGCGGCACTCCAGGGCCCGCCCGCAAAGCCGCCGCCCTTGGCGGCTTGATGAGCGGGCCTGGCGTGGCTCAGCCGTCCGCCGCTCCCCCTTCATTCCTACCTCTTCGTTCTCTGAGGTGACGCTCTGCTCTGGAGTGGGGGCGCGTGGCTTTTACACGGTTTCATGGGTATTACCTTATCTGGGTTGTCGTCTTGGCCGAGGCAGCAGTAGAGTATAGTCTGCAGCATCAGCCAAGCATAAGTTTGACAGCTAGGCCTAGCAGGATAAGCTTCCGTAAAGACAGTGAGGGGAGATTCTTGCCCCGCCACGAAGCCCCTCTGGATCCACAGCTTGTCGGCCCTCAAGCATTCAAGCACCCGGCAGTAGCAAAGTGGTGGACATGGCTCCGAGAGGAATACACGCCCCAGAGCAGCGTTGCGATAGTAACACCTTGCAGTAATGTCAAGCCTTACACCAAGAGCCCCGTGAGTAGACGTATTCGCGGTCTCCTCCGCCGTCTAGGCCTATGGGACAGCAAGGCTAACAAACCACGCGGCATAGAATGGCTATACTTCAGCGACCTCCTAGTCCTAGTCCCATACGAGAAGGCTGAGGAGTACCCTGCTTGCTGCTATGAAGTCCCACCGGAGATCGTGCTCGAAAACCCCAAGCTTCACAGCTTAGTGACAGACATACTGGCGAAGGTTATGTTTAACCTAACTGCTAGGGGGCTCCGGGAGGTAGTGGTATTCCTACCGAGGAAGCATATGAGGCTCTGGGATGAGGCGCGTAGGAAGTCGTCTAGGTGGCCTAAGGAGATACTAGTCGGCTATCACATCTTTGAGGTTAGGAAACGGCTGGAGCCAGTACTATACAGGTTTTTAGGGGTGGATACGCCCTAGGTTTAACAATCCCCAAACACAATGCTTGATGTATGTATGTATGTGAGCTAGCCTCTCCGGCTAGTGTGTAAAACATTGATCGAGCTATAACGCCGATAGTGCCTGGTCGAGGTCCTCTATTATATCTTCATAGTTTTCAAGGCCTACACTGAGCCTGACAAGGTCCTCCGTTATCCCGAGAGCTTTCCTCTCCTCCGGCGATAGTGATGAATGGCTACTCTCAACAGGGTATGCTAGTAGGCTCTCTGGAGCTCCAAGGCTTGGTGAAGGCTTTACTAGTGTGAGCCTCCTCATCAGCTTCAGTACCTCGTTTCTTCCTCCCCTAACTCTAAAGCTTACAACTCCGCCATACATACCGGATGGGAATAGGCGTTTTGCAACACTGTGAGATGGGTTGCCAGGCAGGCCGGGATAGTACACTTCGCGTATCTTGGGGTGTTCAGCTAGGAACTCAGCTATTTTGAGCGCGTTCTCGCAATGCCTCTTCACCCGGATTTCAAGTGTTTTCAAGCCCCTCGCCACGAGGAATGCCTGCTCGGGATCCATAGTTGTACCCATGATCTTCCTCCACTCCCAGAGCCTGTCAGACACTATGCTGGCTGGCCCGGTTACCGAGCCACCCATTACATCGTTGTGGCCAGCCATGTACTTGGTTAGACTGTGTACTACAAGCGTAGCTCCGTGGCGTAGGGGCCGGAAGAGGATTGGCGTTGCAAAAGTATTGTCCACTACGAGTATGGCCCCCGACTCTCTTGCAGCCTTGGCAACCTCTGGTACATCCGTAACATGTAGAAGTGGGTTAGTAATAGTCTCGACAAACACGAGTTTCGTTCCAGGCTTGCTAGCCTCGGAGGCGATATCCCCGCTGTCCGGGCCTGCTAGGACGACTTTGACGCCCCACCTCTCCAGCTCCTTGAGGAGGTGTAGTGTCGATCCATAGGCTTCCCGTGTCGCTACTACACGGTCGCCAGGGCCAAGTAATGCAAATAATAGAGTCGAGATTGCAGCCATCCCGGTGTTAAATACAAGCGTGTCTTCGCCCTCCTCGAGAATCGTAATAGCCTTCTCTAGGGTAACTATGGTTGGGTTATCCTCCCTAGAGTACTTGTAGGGCCTACCACGTATCATTGGCGAATCTTCTCTAGGAAACATGAATGGCGCGGTACGATATATCGGGGTAACTATTGGAGCATAGGGGTCGCTGCCCAGAGCTGAAGACAGTGCCTGGATAACCTTCGTGGTAGGGCCCTTTTCACGGCTATCACGTCTTGTACTCATGCCTGCCACCGGTTACACTGGTGCATAGGTTATCTAGATGTTTTTATGAGGATAGCACGTGTCAGCATACGGGCAGTATGCTATCTACAATCATTGCCCTACAGTGGCTCTGGCTCTATATGGTCTCCCGGCTAACTCCATAAGAAAGGTTCAAATTACCGGTAGCGAGTAAGGCCTAGCATACCATAGGTGTGCACTGCAATGACAGTATCCAGGGTGAGAGTTAAAGCACCATCAAGCATTGCTAATCTAGGCGTACTCTTCGACCTTGCAGCACTTGCTGTGAGCTATGCATACGACACAGTCACCGTTGAAGTTGTTGGGAGACAATCTTCAGAGCCGAGAGTTGAAGTTGAAGCTGTTGGTGCACCTAGTGGTGAGTCTAACACGGCATACGTGGCAGCCCGCAAACTGCTAGAGTATCTAGATGAGAAGCTTCATGTACGTATACTGTTGAGAAGGGCATACCGCCCGGCATGGGTCTCGGGAGTAGTGGTGCTACAGCGGCAGCCACGGTGTACGCTATCAACGCGCTCCTTGGTAGTCCTCTCGAGCCGATAGAGCTAGTACGATTTGCTGGCCTTGCTGAGGCGCTGACAGCGGGTGCACCACACTACGATAACGTTGCTGCCAGCCTACTGGGTGGTTTGGTCATTCTGCTAAACCGTAAAAAACCGAGAATAGCACGGCTAAGACTACCGCCAGGCATGAGAATAGTCCTCTTTATCCCGAAGACAATGGTGTTAAGACTGTTGCCTGGAAAGGCTAAAACACAAGTTATGAGGGAGGTTCTCCCAGAAACTATAGAGCACAGCGATGCAGTTGAATGGGTAGAAAAGGCGGTTGCATTAGCCCTCGGCCTCAGCGGTGCAGATCCATACGAAGCAATAAAGACAATAAATTATGGAGGTCCAATTGAGGCGACACGGGCAAAGCTGATTCCAGGCTATTGGGAAGCCAAGAAGGAGGCTCTCCAGTCAGGCGCGCTAGCATTCAACATAAGCGGCGCAGGACCAACCCTCTTCGCAGTTGTAAGGGAGGGTGAGGAGGACCAGGTTATGAGAAGGGTCTCAGCCGTGCTAGAGAAGTATTGGGGGTCTCTGGAGGCTAGAGTCGTAGACGTGGACTATGATGGTGCAAGGCTGGAATAGGGTGTCGGACCAACTAACCGTCTACACAAACGGTGATCACTTACTCGAAGCCCACAAGGCTGGTGGCCTCGAGGTAGATGATGCAGGTTTAGTCCTCGTCGCCGCGATGTATCTAGGAGCCTCTAAAAGAGATGCCCATATTCCAAAGGAGAAAACTTGGGCTTTAAGCTACAACCCAGATCTTGGCCCACACTATTCTGTGCTGGTAAACCGTCATGGCGGGAAGGCTATACCTGGTATCACCCGTGTAGAGGATAGGGCTGGGCTGGTAGTTTGTGGCTTGGAGCTGGAAGTGGCGCAGTCCGAGCATTTTAGTGGAGGGTGCTGAGCGCTTCGAGCGTGTAGAAATCCCAGTGTATCGCAGTACGGGGGGTCCGTTATTCAAGACGTTGTTGAGTAGTGCTTGCCGGATGGACTGTCGCTATTGTCCACTCTCTACTACTTGTCGTGTTCGCCGCGAGGCTTGGAAACTTGAAAGGCTGGTTCGGGTCTTCCTTGAGGCTTACCGTCGGGGTCTCGTGAGGGGTTTGTTTCTAAGTAGCGGCTTCTACGGTGATCCAGAGCGTGTTGTTGAGGACTTGTTGAGTGTTGTTTGGGAGCTTAGGAGGAGAGGCTACAGCGGCTACATTCATGTACGGCTCATGCCTGGTACTCCGCCGAGTCTTATCCGTGAAGCTTTGAGGCTCGCTGACCGTGTCGGACTAAACCTTGAAGCTCCATCGCCTACCCAGTTTGCAGAGATAGCGCCGAGCAAGGGTAGCTGGAGCCTCGACCTTCTCAGTAAGCTCCTCTATGCTGCTCGTGTAGCAGGTAGCCCGCAGCGTGTAGACACGCAGCTGGTTGTTGGTGCTAGTGGCGAATCCGACCTCGACATTCTACGGCTCGCTGAGGGCCTCGCTGCAAGCGGTGTTGGCATTATGCACTTCAGCCCCTATACCCCCGTGCCCGGAACACCGCTCGCCGAGAAGATACGGAGGCCTACGCCGATGTGGAGGATTAGGCAGCTCTACGAGGCCTGGATGCTGCTGTCAAGGTATGGATTCAAGCTGGGGGATTTTGAGCCGCTCCTGGACGAGCAGGGAAACATTCCTCCCGATACGGCGAGGCTGAAGGATCGGCTTGCATGGGCTCATCCTGAGTGGTATCCGGTGGATCCTACCACCGCGAAGTTTAGAGAGTTGTTGAGGGTTCCGGGTATTGGGCCTAGGACTGCTAGGAGGATAGTTGAGTTCAGAGAGAAGGGCGAGCTAACCCTTGAAAGGCTCCGGAACATCCTCGGGCCCCGGTGGAAGAGGGCTCAGCGCTACCTGGACACCTCCAAGCTTAGTGGTGCTAAGAGATTGGTGTGAACATGTGGAAGCTGCGGCTGGATAGACCGTATTTGCGCGTACTACTCTACATGGTTCCATTCGTCCTAGCCTACGCCGGGTACGAGATGGCTCGTGGTATTGCGTTCCGCCTCCAGAGCTATGCTGTCTACGCTCCCTACGTAGACCTTGAAGTTGCGTTGTTCGGGGTTCCACTCGCGGTGTACTTTCAGTTTCACCGGCTCCTAGTACTCGACATCTATACAGGCATAGTCTACGCCCTACACCCCGTCTACTTCTTCGCCTTCGCAGTGCTCCTAGCCTTTCGCGAACCCAAGCTTTTCCGTAGGCTGCTAGCAGCATTCCTAGTAGCGAGCGCTGTAGCTATAACTGTCTACGTACTATCACCTACGGCGCCGCCTTGGATAGCATTGCCATGTATTGAGAGGCCTCCCAACCTCGTGCTAAAGCTGGTTGAGCTTGTTATGGGGGCTCGGATAGATCCTAACCCCTATGCTGCAATGCCAAGCATGCATGTTGGGATGGCGGTGATCTTTGGCTACTACTATGTCAAACTATACGGGGGCTCGAGGCGCTCCCTCCTGGTAGCAGTGGCCTGGGTAGCGTCAATGTCGTTTGCCACAGTTTACACAGCAAACCACTACGTTGCAGATGTAGCAGCCGGACTAGCCCTAGGCTACGCTGCAAGCCTCCTAGGGGACAAGCTTGGCGGGCTCAGCCTCCACTAGCTCAAGCCTATCTGCCAGCTGGGAGCCCTGTAAGCAGTGGCAGGGAGAGCGTTACATTATAGTCCTCGAATACTGCTCCAACCTTTACAGCGGGGACGCGGTAGACCCTAACGGTTGCTGTGCAGTTCGTATCCGAGTAGTTTACAAGCACGAGCTTAGTATACTCTGGCCCATAACCCTCCACATCCAATGCGCCACCAGCAGGCACTAGTAGTGTTGAAGTGTTGGTCTGTCCCTCGCGAACAGTCTCCCACGCCACACGGTCCTGGAACGCGTACAGCTTTATGCTGAGGCTACAGCTCCCATTAAAACTCACCAGTATGGTGTAGGCGTACCAGGCGGTGGGCACGACGTCCTCGAGCTCTACCGGTGCAACAGTCCTAGCTCTCACCATCAGCCCCCGGGTATAGACAAGTTGAACTGGATTGCCACGGGGCCTCGTGCAAGGACTAGTCTCCACAACGTAGTCCAGGTATGTGTGTGGTGTTGTCTTGACTACGATACGGTAGGTGCTGCTATTTAGCCTCCACAGTTTTGCCTCGAGATACTCGTCCACGGGGACACCATAGCCCGGCATATGGGCCTTAACGCATTCACTGGAGAATCTTATGTCTAAGCTCTTCAGTATGCCCTTGGTTTCTATATAGAAGGCGCAGCTGCCCGGATCGCAGAACCCGTTGCCGAAGAAGCCTGCAAGCGAGCTACTAGCAGTATGCACCAGCACAGCATACCTAGCCGCAGCTACGGCTACCAGTGCAAATGCTAAGATTATGTAGAGCCTCCTCCCCCTAGGGTGCTTCACTTTGTCTCAGCCGGGTATGTGATTGTAAGGCTCCAGTCTATATTAAAGCGGGTTTTCGTGCCGGGCCTCAGCCTCTTTGCCCTTAGCGGGTGAACGTATGCTCTAAGCTCCACGGTGTTGTTAACCAGCAGCCTCATAGTGTAACGGCCCCTCTCAACCTCAACGGAAGCTATGGTTGCCTCGTACTCTCCGCTCCCCAGCTCAATGGCCTCCGGAGGTATGGCTATTACTCCCTCGCCTTGGCCGAGGAGGTGGGCGTCAACCAAGTTGTGGCCGAGAAATCTTGCGGCTTCGGGGCTAGGCGGCCTATAGTATATAGTAGGTGCCTCCCCAAATGCTATTATCTTGCCGCTCCTCATTATCGCTATTCTCGTGGCAAGCGCCAGAGCCTCGTCTTGGTCATGGGTCACGTGTACTATCGTTATACCGTAGTCGCGGTGCAGCCTTCTAAGCACCCCCCGGAGTTCCTCGGCTAGTGGGCGGTCGAGGTGGCTTAGGGGCTCGTCGAGGAGTAGCAGGGAGGGCTCCATGGCGAGTGCGAGTGCTATAGCTGCACGCTGTAGCTGGCCGCCACTGAGGCTCCCCGGCTTCCGGTTGAGGACATCCATTATTCTCAGGATCTCAGCTAGCTCCCTAGCTCTCCTCCGCGCCTCGCTCCTTGGGAGCCCAGTACGGCTAATAGCCGCCAGTACAATGTTCTCCTCAACCGTGAGGTGGGGGAGGAGCCCAGGTATCTGCTGTACCAGGGCAACGTCTCGCTCCCAAGGTGGTAGCCTGGTAACATCCCTCCCCTGGATCAGTATCCTGCCCTTCGCAGCCGGTACGAGCCCAGCTATAGCACGGAGCAGCGTGGTTTTACCCGAGCCGCTAGGTCCCAGAACAACAAGGTAGTCATTACGCTCAGCAGCGAGATCTACTCCACGGAGTATGGTGCGTCCATCAAGCTCTACAACTAAGCCTTCAACGGCTAGACTGTAGCTCTCCAGCGAACCCCATCACCCGTTTAACAAGCTCCTCAACGGTATCCAGCTGGGGTACCACTGAGACATGGAGTGCATGGAGCCGATCAACTATGGATACCCTCCTAACATCCACGCCGGCGGCAACAAGCTCCTCGAAGAGGCTCTTGGCTTTGGCGAGCGCTATGTCGCCGCTATAGAGTGCCTCTAATTCGCGGCCAGCAATACTCACTGTCCCACGATAGAGCCTCCGGCCAGCACCAGCGGTGTCAGCCACTACGGCCCTCACAACGCCACGGTCACCGGGATCATAGATATGGGCCTCTCCTGGCAAGGGGCTGCGGAGCCGCAGTGTTATCTCAAGCTTCTCCCTACGCTTGCCCAGGCTTATGACTGGGAGATAGAAGAACACGTGGTAGGGCGGGGTTGTGTAGAGTATCCAAGCCCTAGAAGCTGGCCCGTCGCCGAGCAGGTATTCTGCGCGGAACCCGACAAGGTAGCCTAGAAGCATGTACTGTGTATCCCTCGGTCTGAAACTCCTCTCGAGTAGGGATACGAGCCCCCTCATCCTCATCAGCATGACGCGCCTTATGTGGAAGAACCATACAACTGATACAGCAGCAGCAATAGCTATGATGTAGAGCATTAGTATGCTGCTCAACTGCCTACACCCAGCTCCTCCAGCGATAAACCAGCAATATGGCTACAGTCTATTAGGCTACTATGCGGCACACCAGGGGTAAGAGTAGTATCGCCTGTCCTCGAGCTACTGCCTACTTCAGACCGGTTTCACAAATAGTATACGCCTTTAACAAATCTAGGATAATTTTTAATAAGCTGTACAATCGCGAACAAACACAAGGAAATGCTTTGGCATACTGCTGTGAACCGGGGGCGTGTACGGATGGCTCAGAGCCAAGCGGTTAGATTGCTCGGATACCTACTGATAACGCTGGGGGTAATACTGTTCATCTACGCCTTCGCTACTGGTCCATCCAAGGGATATCTAGGCTCCGAGGAGAGAATGACAGCTGATACTGCAGCAATAATAATCGGCTGGTTTAGCCTCCTCATAGGCCCAGCACTAGCCTTTGGTACTGCTCCAGCCAGTATAGGGAAGAGGCTTCAGGCTGAGAGGTGAGGTGACCGTGGCGCTCGCAACCGCAGGTATTACAGCCTCAATAATCATCGTAATTTACGTTCTAGCCTACGTATTCTACGGTAAAAAGCTCCTAGAGCAGAAGGTTGTAAGGGCTGATCCTACGAGGAAGACGCCAGCACTTGCCAAGTTTGACGGTGTAGATTATGTGCCGGCGAACAAGTATGTGCTCTACGGTCATCACTTTGCCAGTATCGCCGGCGCAGGCCCCATAGTAGGACCAGCCATAGCGATGGCCTATGGCTGGCTACTGCCAATAATATGGGTTCTCTTTGGCAACGTGTTCATCGGCGCTGTCCACGACTACCTAGCATTGATGGCTAGCGTGAGGCACGGCGGAGTATCGATAATGTCGGTCTCCGAGAACGTTATGGGCCGCAAGGCTAGGTATATCTTCCTAGCATACGTCTATGCAGCGCTAATCCTAGTCATAGGAGCCTTCCTAAGCGTTGCAGCAAAGGTACTTGCTGGAACACCTGAGGCAGCCACGGTAGCCATGATATACATGCCGCTGGCAGTGATGCTGGGCATACTCATGTATAGGACGGGACTGGGCACCGTTAAGAGTACTGCAATAATAGCACTAATCCTGGTGCTCGGCATAGCGTATGCAATGAAGTATCCATTCTATCTGCCGACGATAAGCTTCCTGGGCTTCACCATAGACTCCTACCACTTCTGGGTAATCCTCCTAGCAGCCTATGCCTTTGTAGCTAGCGTGCTGCCGGTCTGGTACCTACTACAGCCACGCGACTACCTCAACGCCTACCTGCTATGGAGCTTCGTAATCATAAGCTTGATAGGAGTCCTAGGCGTATTCACCTACAAGTTCAGCGCTCCAGCATACACCAGCTTTGCTCCCAAAATCTTCGTGGGAGTAGAGACGCCATTCTGGCCAGCAATAGTCTTGATAATCGCTTGTGGCGCTCTAAGCGGCTTCCACAGTGTCGTGGCGAGCGGTACTACGAGCAAGCAGCTAGCAAACGAGCTTGATGCGCTACTAGTGGGTTATGGTGGCATGCTAACTGAAGGTGCTGTTTCAAGCTTTGCAGTTATCATCCCGATAGCGTTGGCATGGAGTCAGCCAGACTTCCCCAAGCTGCTAGAGGCGGCAGGCAAGGCTAACCTCATACCGGACTACCAGGAGGGTGGCATACTAGCTCTCGATAAGGTTCAGAGGTTCATCTATGGCTACGGCTACATGGTTGGTAAGGCGTTCGGCAGCCTAGACACTGTCGGCAAGGTGATGGCAAGTTTTGCGGCAGTAGCTCTAGCATCATTCATTCTAACAACGCTTGACACTGCAACAAGGCTTGCCAGGTTCGCGTGGCAGGAGATGTTCGACTGGCTAGAGGAGAGGAGCCGCTCAGCATACAAGCTTATCGCTAACAGGTATTCGGCAAGCTTCATAGCAGCAGCTATAGGCTTCGTGCTAGCCTATCCATACGTAATGATTGGTGGCAAGTTACAGCCAGCATATAACATCATATGGCCTGCCTTCGCTGGCACCAACCAGCTACTAGCAGCACTAGCACTACTAACCAGCGCCCTGTGGGTATACGCCATACTCAAGGTGCGTGGCAAAGTCACCTGGCTAATACAAGTGCCAGCATGGTTCCTATGGATAACAGTGACGGTAGCTCTGTTCTGGTGGCTGGTATACGTTGCGCCAAAGTACCCGCCGATACAGAAGTACGGCGCAGGCAGCATCGTTGCGATATCGCTCGCGCTAGATCTAGTGCTATTATACCTCTTCGTCCGCGGACTGCAAATGATTAAGAAGCAAGCAGGAACCCAGCCAGCATGAGAGAAGGAACTTCTGTAAGACACTCTCCCACACGGTTTTTTCGAGGTCTCAACCCTCTCATACTTTCAACATTCTCTGCCTCTCCCAGCGATAGTATTTTTCTCGCAGGCGTATACAGTCAAGCCTAGAATGGGAGCGTGGGTACAACATTGAGCCTCTTTGGCAAGTTGTTGCGCGTTGTTAGGGAGTTCTTTGCATTTCTTAAAGGTATGGGTGAAGCTCTCATCGAACAGAGCGTTGAGGCCTTAGAGCTAGAGTACATAGAGCTTGAACACGCGTTTCTAAGCATGGTGCTTGGAAGCCTTGTGGGCCTCCCTCTCGCGCCTCTTGGTATTGCTGCTGAGTTAGCTCCCTATCTTGAAAAGGAGGTTCACATACTATTTGACCGGACGTGGAGGGGCAGTGATACCATAGCAGACTTCTTTAGCAGGTTTGGCGGGGAGTGGTAGCGAGCCTTGAGGATTATTGATGGTCTCGATGTATCGGCTTGGTCTAAACCACACATAGTTATAGTTACTGGCAAGGGCGGTGTTGGCAAAACAACTGTTTGCATAAGGCTTGCATATGAGCTTAGTGCTAGTGGTGGCAAGGTTCTACTTGCAAGTCTTGATCCTGCTGGCCACCTCCTAGAATACCTTGGGCTCCGTAAGCCCCTAGAGGAAGCCGAGGTTAAGCCTGGGCTAAGAGCGGTTAATATGGTATTGATGTGCTTGCCCGCAAAGTCTCGGAGGAGTATGCGTTACTACTACGCCGTCTTATTCCGGGGCTCTCGGCACTAGGCATAGACGATATCGTCAAGGCTATACGTGAGTCGCCAGGATTCGAGGAGGAGATCTTTCTAAGGATACTGGCAAGCTTGTATGCTAGGAGAGATGTAGACTATGTGGTTATAGATACGCCGCCGACGGGTGTAGCTGTAAGGGTAGTGCTCCTCCCTAAGCTCTACGTGTTCTGGGTAAATAGGCTCATAGAGCTGCGCGAACGCATAGTATCGCTGCGCTATGCTATTGCTCAAGCTCTTGGCCGTAAGGTTAAGCCTAGCGACCCTGTACTGGAGAAGCTGGAAGAGATGAAAAACCGCTATACTCAGCTCTGGGACGAGATTAGGAACTCACAACGGACAAGCTTCATAATTGTGGCAACTCCGGAACCACTGCCTGTATACGAGGCACGCATGGTTGTTGACAAGTTTAGGAGCGAGAAGCTGAATGTTGAGGCCATAGTTGCTAACAGGGTGCTAGGACCTAGGGCTAAGAGCCTGGGTCTTGAAACAGTTGAAGCGCGCGCCCTCCGCGACCTGGAAGAACTTGCATGTAGCCTAAACCAGCCAGCATCAATAGTCAAGATAATGCATGTAGAGAAGCCGCCAAGTAGGCTAGAGGATGTGGCACAGCTCGAAGACTACATAGAGGTAGTTAGGCCCGTCTGCAGGAGAGAGGGGTAGGCCGTGAACCTTGTTCTTGAACGGTTGTCGCGTAAGCCTTTCGCAGTTGTGGGTCATCGTGGTGCAGCTGGCCTAGCCCCCGAGAACACAATTACTGCACTCAGAAAGGCTATAGAAGCTGGTGCAGACATAGCTGAGTTTGATGTGCAGCGAACCGGTGACGGTGTGCTAGTAGCTAGTCATGATCCAGTCGTAAAACATGGCGGGGGAATTCTCGATATACGTTCGGCTAGCTACGAGGAGGTTAGAAGGGTAGAGCTGCCCGGTGGCGAGTACGTGCCAAGGATTGAGGAGCTGCTGGCTGAGGCTCGCGGAAGGATAGCGTTATTCCTAGAGGTGAAGGAGCCCAGTGATACTCACACTCTAATAGACCTTATTTTGTCCGAAACGGCAGAGGATTATGTAGCCATCATAAGCTTCCACGAGGAAGTGGTGAAGACTGTTAAGAGCCGGGCGTCCCGCATCCCAGCCGGTATCATCTACTTCAAGCCGCCAGGAAAGATTGTTGAGTGTCGACGGCTCCGCTGCGAGTTAGTATTGCCACGCTACCCCCTAGCAACTGCCAAGGCTGTATCCTTTGCCCACCGGCTCGGGCTACGTGTGGTAGCGTGGACAGTTAATGAGCCAAACCTGGTAGTAGAGCTTGCCAGACGCGGCGTTGACGGAATAGCGACCGACTATCCCGACATGGCTGTAGTTATACGCTCAAAACTTGCCCAAGGCTCAGCGAAGGGGGGTTAACTGCATCGCCCCTGCTTCCTCGGGGCTCTGCAACCAGGCAGCTGCTCATCATAGCCCCTGGGGATAGTTAGGCTCTTTAGGGCCCCGCCTATAGGCCTATAGCACAACATGGTGCTAAGCTATGAGCAGGAAGCTGCGCCTAATACGGAGGCTTGAAAGACACCTAAAGAAGCACCCTAACGACAAGCAGGCACTAGAGCTACTCAAGGCCCTCAGGGAGGGCCGCTACGAGTGGCGCGGCAGGAGCGTCGTGATAAAGCCTGCACAGGAGAGCCAGGAGCAGCAGTCATCCTAGCCTTCGTGGCCTCTTTTCGCGGACACTGTAGATGAGTGCATTTTTCCACGGCGGTGTTATGAGAGGCTCTTCCTGTACGTAGCTTAACTCAAGCTCTAACGCCAGCTCAGCCTTGCACAGCTCGTAGCCGAGATACGCATAGTGGGATGGTTCGCTTGCCAAGCCGAGATACGTTATGGCCTTGTATATGTCTTCAGCTCTTCTACCCCTAACTTCCACAATGCCCCGGCTCCCAATGTACAAGTCTCTTATAACTCCGCCCTCCACGGCTATGAGGTGGTTGCCGAGCCGGTCCTGGCGGAAGCTAACCCAGGCTGCGAGCTTAGAGGCATCGTAGACTCTCTCGGGCTTAGATGCAAGAGGAACCCCTTTACGTGGCCTCTTCTCCTTAGCATAGAATAAGCCTAGTCCTAGCTCTTTGGGTGGCCTCTTCTTCAGCAGGGATAGCCCTGTAAGCGTAGCTGCTATGGCTGCCTCTGCTACTGCAAATCTCGACTTACGGCTTTCCTCGGTTACGAGCATTATTGAGGCGCCAGCCTCGCCGTAGAGCTGGGTTAGCACGGCAATCTGGCCGTGGCTGTCAGCATCTACTAGCTCATACACGTTTGCTATTCCTGCGAGGAGCGGTGTGTCAATAACCTCCGAGGCTAGGATGTACGCTGTAACGCTCTTGGCAAACCCGTGGCCCGGTGGCTCGACTAGGGGGTCAGCTATGGGTGTGAGGCCCCGGCTCCTAGCCTCCCTGACTAGTCTCTGGAGGAGCGCGACTCTTTCATGGGGGTTGCTGGGTACGCTATAGTCCGCCCTATATGGTGCTACCACGACGCTAGAGCCTCTAGGGAGCAGGTCAAGCAGCTTGCTAGCCTCGCTAGCAGTGAAGGCGAGACATGCGTAGCCCTCCTTCACGGCTCTAGCTACTAGCTTTTTGTCGGGACTATCAATGGCTACTTGACCGGCAATCCTTGCAGCAGTCCTAACAACCTCCATGGCCTCTCCTGGGTCTATGTCTGCTCCGAAGCCCATGACCACGATGTCAGCGCCCATTGAGAGTAACTGCTCAACCCTATCGGCTATGCTGAGACCGGGTCGGTAGTATAGCTCAGCAGCAACCACTATTGGCGGAGGCCTAACTGGTACCCGGACACCGCAAACCTCAATACTCAACGTCTCATTGTGATGACGCTTTAGCTCCTCAAGCCACCTACCAGCAACTAGCTCCGGCGAGAGAACCCTATTCTCCCTCAGCTCCCGGAGCCCCTCCTCACCAAGCTCCGCGAGGATGAGCAAGTCAGTTGGGTCGATTGGGCCCTTGACAATAGTGAGGCAGTCCGGAGCCCGTATCTCATCTAAGCTATAGGGCAGAGTTCCCGGCACGATAACCATATCGTAGCTACAGTCTAGCCTCTCAATGGTTTGCTCGAGAGCCTCACGCGGTATGAGAGCTGCAACCTCCACCGGTACAGCAACAACGTCTACGGTCCAGCCGATCCTTTTGCTTAGCTCTCGCGCGATATCGCGTAAAAAGCTTGTAGCCCTTCTCCCTGTCACTATTGCTACCTTCAAGTAATCACCTCCCAGCCTACACTCTGGGAAGCCCCAGCCCTGACGTTAAGCCTCAGGGCTGTAGCACTAGCACCGGTAGGCCCTGGTAGCGTAACAGCTTAAGTAGACGCGGCTACCCTGGCTACTCCGAGAGCGCGAATTGAGAGGAAAGCCTGGGCATGGAGACGCCCGGTAAGCGCAGGCTTAGGATGTTAGCGCTGCTGTTACTCCTTGGCGCGATGGGTGAGGCTGCTGGCTGTCTTGCAGGTTCGGTGGCGGTCTGCAAGGTCTCCTCGCTGCTAGGCGAGGAAGCCCTCTACATGCTTGTGGGTCTGCTCATTTACACGCTGGGGCCGAGCGGTTTTGGCTTAAGGCTTGTTGCGAGCCTAGTAAGCGTGTCCAGTATTGTTGTGGCGTTGAAGGTTGGCCTCGGAATGCCTAGGCCTCCGAGGGAGCATTGGCTGGTAGAGGCTTCGGGGCCTGGATTTCCGAGTGGTCATGCCGCTCTTTCTACCGCGTTCTGGCTCGTTATAGCGTTCTATACCCGTAGCCCGGTCCTAACTGCTGTGGGAGTTCTACACGTTGCAGCGGTATCCTATTCCCGGGTAGTGCTGGGTGTACATTACCCCGTAGACGTTGTTGGTGGCATCCTTGTTGCGGTTGCGTTGTGCGTGCTCTGCATGCTATTTTGGAGGAGGCTCGACACGCTGGAATACGTCTCCCTCGCCGCCGCAGCCTCCACCCCCCTGGCCGGCTATGCTGCAGCCACAAGTCCAACCTACATGTCGGCGGTAAAGCTACTCGGCATAGACGTGGGTTTGCTGGCTGCCGGGCTCCTACTACTCCCAGCCAAGAACTGGGTGTTGCCGGTGCTCGAAAACGATAAGAAGACCAGGGCGAGACTGGCTGCAGCAATATACTCGTTTGCATGGCTCGCCCTAGCCTCCATGGCTGAGAAGGTTGTAGCAGAACCCTCTCCAGCCTTAATAGTTGCAGGTTACGCGTTGTTTGCCTTTAACACCGTGGTCTCTAGGCCCCTTTGGAGCCGGTATCTTGGCGGGAAACCTCCCTAGGCCTCGTGCCGAGCCTGCGTAATAGCAGTCTCGCTGCAACAACCAGTGGGTCCCATACAGTGTTCACCCCGGGCCAATAGCCTATATCGGCGTTGAAGAGGTCCCAAACGCTAGCCTTCTTCATCAGTAGTGTCGCAACCACAGCAATCCTCCAGAAGGCGCTCGGATCCTCAGACAATGCTTGTGCTCCCAAAAGCATACCAGTGTTAGCATCTGCGAGCACCTTCAACACTATCTCCGGCCCGTGGCCCATATACCTGGCCCTGGTATGAGCTGTTAGAGTTGCAGTTACCACGTCAAAGCCCATTCTACGAGCCTCCTCCTCCAGTAGACCAGTGCCGGCAATGTAGAGGCCAAAGGCCCCCATGGCCCTAGTCCTAACAACGCCGGGGAAGAATGCATCGCCTCCCGCAATGTTTGTCCCAGCTACAAACCCCATCTTATTGGCTGCAGTGGCGAAGGGCCACCATATTCTCTCCCCGGTGAGTATGTCGACGGTCTCAGCAACATCTCCGACAGCGTATGCCTCCTCTCTACTCGTCCTAAGCCTAGTATCGACCCAGATTGCTCCAGTCCCGCCTATCCTCACCCCCGCCCTCCGGGCAAGCTCGACGTTGGGCTCTATGCCCATGCTAACTACGAAGAGGTCGCCATACATCTTCTCCCCGTTGTCTAAGACTACACTCCTAGCGTAGCCCTCAGAGCCCTCTACATCTACTACGCTTCTGCCAAGGACGAACTCTATTCCGGCAGTTTTTGCACGTTCTTCAACCTTTTCAGCTATATCCGGGTCTAGGCTGCGGCTGAGAATCCTCTTGCTACTATGCACTATGACGACCCTGCGGCCTAGCAGTGCGATGTTGTCAGCGGCTTCTATCCCTGTATAGCCGGCACCGATTACTATGACGCGGCGTACAGAATCCCTTACAACGGCCTCTCTAAGCCTATCAGCGTCTGCGAGACTGTGAAGGGTGAAGACGTTGCGGAATCGTAGCCAATTCTTGGGCGCTCGTGGCCTAGCACCAGTGGCGAATACGACATAGTCGAACTCGTAGACACCGGTCTCGCCAGTGTCTAGCCTCCGGTACCTGAGCCTCCTAGCGTCAAGCTCCACGTCGGTAACTTCCGTCCTAAGCATCACATTTATGCCGCGCTTCTCCGTAAACTCCTCAAGGGGATAGTGGAGGAGATCATTGAGCGTCTTCACCTTGCAGCTCAGGTAGTAGGGGGTGCCGCAAAGGGCAAAGCTAACCCATGGCGTTTTCTCGAACACCACTACCTCAGCGCGGTCCCGTAGAAGGCGCTTGACGCGGCTAGCAGTAGCCATCCCAGCTGCTCCGCCGCCTATAACTGCGACACGTAGCAAGACCCTAAACCCTATCGTAGTCGGCACAACGCGTGTTTAAATTGTGCACGGCAGACTGTGGCCTAATAGGTGGCCTGGCATTGCATGCCCTCGGGGGATGATTTGTGCGGGGGACGCTGCGGGTCATATTGGACCTAGAGGGTGCTCCAGCAGTCTGGCAGATGGCGGTGGACGAGGCGCTGCTTAGGCTGCGGAGTATGGGAAGGATACCCGACACGCTCCGCATTTACCGTTTCCGCCCCCACGCGGTAACCATTGGACGGTTTCAGAGGCTAGAGTCTAGCGTAGACCTGGAGGAGGCTAGGAAGCTAGGCATAGACGTTGTTCGCAGGTTTACTGGGGGCGGAAGCGTTTACCATGACACCGATGGAGAGGTCACCTACTCCATAGTCCTGGGGCTTGAGGGCCGTCCAGAGCTGCGTGATGTAGCCATGAGCTACCGTGTGCTCTGTCGCGGCGTTGTAGAGGCACTTCGCATTCTCGGTGTGGAGGCAGAGTACAAGCCTATCAACGACGTGGTGGCTGGTGGCAGAAAGGTTTCGGGCAATGCGCAGGCTAGGACGGCCACAGCGGTGTTACAGCATGGCACCGTGCTGTACGCCACGAACCTTGACGTGATGGAGAGGGTCCTCCGCGTCCCTAGGGCAAAGCTCGAAAGCCATGGAGCATTAAGGATAAGGGACCGCGTAGCAACGCTCTCCCAGCTTCTTGGCCGCGAACTCCACTACTGGGAGGTGGCGGTAGCCCTCGTGGAGGGGTTCCGTATAGCACTGGGTTACGATGCAATACGTATTGACGCGTTGTCCGGCGAGGAGAAAAGGTTGGCAGAACAGCTGGCCCCCAGGTATGCTAGCAGGGAGTGGCTCTACAGGAGGTAGGGAGGGACGGCCGGAGGCCTTGCCGTGTAACCGTTGTCCACTATCGTGCAGCGGTGGGAGCAGCTGCGGCGTGGTGGATGCATCCAGGCAAGGCGACCTCTATCCCTGGCATGCTGTCTACATGTCTCTCCTACCGGTTGAAGAAGTGCCACTATACCATACATGTCCCGGGGGCTTAACAGCAAGAATCATGGTGCCGGGCGCTCCGTGGCGCTGTGGTGTCTGTTTCTGGTCACAGTACGCTAGTCCCCAGGGACTAGTGCTGCGCAGACTCGGAGACAACGAGCTTGCAAGACTCCGTCTCGCGAGGCCCCACGTACTACTGGTTGATGGCGGCGAGCCGCTGCTCCAGGACTGGGTGCTAGAGTTGCCCTCAAAGCTGAAGAGCATCCTTGGCGGCTACGCGCCAAGGGTCTATGCGTTTAGGACTACGGGGCTTGTCTCGGAGCGGCGGCTGGAGGAAGCGGCTAGTAACGGCTACAGCGTTGCAGTCTTCGAGTACGTCCTCGCGGTGGAGAAGCCGCCAATGCCTGACCATGTAACCTCTATTCTCCCAAGGGTCTACGAGCAATTCCGCATAGTCGAGATACACGTACTCTACGATGGCAGTCGCCGGGCCGGAGTAATCGTGAGCGACCTGGCCTCAAAGTATACAGAGGCAGCGATACACGTCATACCATTATCGGAGGAGGCAGCTGACCGGGCGTACACAATCGTAGAAAAGCTCCGGAATAAGGGCCTTGGCTTTGTCTACCTCTACCGGGATGAGAGCTACACAGTCACCGACACATTGTGCAGCTGTGGAAAACCGCTATTGTCGAGGAAGCCGTGGGGTGTTAGGATACACGCCCAGCCAGCTGGAGGAGGTGACGGAGCTAGGTGCCCCCACTGTGGTAGAGTGCACAGCCGCATACTGCTATGCAGGGAGGAGGCCAGGAGGCCCCGCTCAATATATCGCGAAATAGTCATATGGTAAGGTTCCACGCTAGCCCCTGAACCTCTCATACCACTCCTCGTAGCGCCTAATCATTTCTGGCGTTATGCTCGGCCTCCTAGACCTTATTGCTGCTATAAAGTCCTCCATAGTTATCGGTCTCGGGTCGCCCTCGCCACCCCGTTCCTCGAACAGCTCCCTAATAGTGCGGAGGTGAGCCTCCATGACGATATCCTTTATGTCGCTCGCGCTATAGCCCTCGGTCATCTCAGCAAGCTTCTCGAGGTCGACATCTGGTGCAAGTTTGAGATTGCGCGTGTACAGCTTGAATATCTCTAGGCGCGCCTTCTTGTCCGGTGGCGGTATGTATATCCTCCTCTGGAACCTCCTTATGAAGGGCTCGTCGAGCTTCCATGGCTTATTCGTAGCACCTATAACGTATACGTGGAGCTTATTGCTCTTATCCTGGAGGCCATCCATCTCCTTGAGGAACTGGTTCCTAACACGAACCTCGCCGCCAACCTCGCTCTCATAGACGCCGAGTAGCGCGTCGATTTCGTCTATAAAGATTATTGCTGGTCTGCCAGACCTAGCAACCTCCCTAGCCTTCTCGAAGAGCATCCTAACCCTCTTCTCAGCCTCTCCAAGCCACTTACTCATAATGGTAGCAGCGTCGACGTTGAAGAACACGCCGTCAACTTCATTGGCGACAGCAGCTGCGAGCATAGTCTTACCACAGCCTGGCGGGCCAAACAAGAGTATGCCACGCGGCCAGCCCAGCGGGAACAGCTCTGGTCTCCTAACGGGATATATGATAGCCTCCCTGATTGCCTGCTTGGCATGCTCAAGGTCAGCTATATCACTGAAGCGAATCTTGGGTTTCTCCGCGACAATCCAATCCTCAAGCTGCTCTGCCTCAGCAGGAGTAGCCGGCACTCCAAGCTTTTCGAGCTGCTCAACCCTCCTCTGGTACTGCTGTATAATCCCACGATAGACATGTGCCAGCGGATTGTCAGGATACAGACTAACTATCTTCGCTAGTACCTCTATTGCCTTCTTATAGTTCGCTATGGCCTCTTGTATCCTCCCCTCACGGTCAGCCTTAACAGCAGCTAGTGCATAGCTCCTAGCTATAGCTTCAAGTCTATGGAGTCCAGCGGACACCGATGAGCCCCACTATGGTAGTCTTAACCATAGCATGGCCCGGTGTTAAAAGCCAGGGGAGTCATGATACCAGCCTCTAACCCCTTAAACCTCAAGCCCAGGAATTCCTCAATGCAAGACGGTTCATTGCTGGTTATGCGCAGGGTAGCGCCTTGATGGTAGCAGCAAAATAGTTATTGATCTTCCAATGGGGATAGCGTGTTAAAGTAAAGATATTGATTTAGCTAAATTTAACATTATGCTTCATAGCGGTAGACGTAAAGTCTATTGGATCGAAATAACAGATCCGAATACAGCATGGCAATATCCAAGCCAAAAGCTCCGTAAAAATTAAGGGTAAAAGAGCCATAATGCTGGTATGTGGGGCTGGATTCTGTCTTGCCACGCTACTCCATTGATAATAGTGACTGGAAGCTTATTGGCAAGGATAGGGTTTCAGCTATAGGACTTGGCACGTGGGCTATACGCAGGCCCGAGGCTGCTTACCAAGTTATGCTAGCTGCTATAGAATCGGGCAAGGTTAACCTCATAGATACAGCTGAGATGTATGGGGCTGGATTTGCCGAGAAACTTGTAGGCCGCGTAGTTAGTAGTGTCGGTCGTGACCGGGTCTTCATTACTACTAAGATGCTGCCAGAGAGGCTTGTGAGCGAGGAGGAGATAGAGAAGGCTGCAAGGGCAAGTGTGAGAAGGCTAGGTGTTGGTATGGTTGATCTATTTCTTATACATTGGCCAAACTATCAATTACCCATAAGTGTTCAGGTTAGGAGGTTTGAGCGCATAATCTATGGGAGGTATGCAAGGTACATAGGTGTAAGCAACTTCGGCCCGGAAGAACTTCTAGAAGCCATCCACGCAACGTCGAGAGCTGAAATAGTTGTAAACCAAGTTCACTATAGCATCTTGCACAAGAGGCATGTTGAAGAAGAGCTTCTCCCTATAGCGCTCAAGTATGGCGTTACCATACAAGCATATACACCTCTTGAGCGTGGTGCTGTAGCAAAACATCCCAAACTCCTGGAGCTGTCCAGGAAGCTGGGTAAAACAGCTATCCAGATAGCGTTAAACTACCTCATATCCAGGCCGCGTGTTATCGCTATACCCAAGACAGAGAATATGGATCATTTGAGAGAAATACTTGGGGCACTTGGGTGGAGACTCACGGAGGATATACTCGAGGAGCTTGAAAAACTCTAGCATGAGCCCCGATAGCCTATGGGTTTTAGGAGAGTTTTATGAGGCCTTTCTCTGCGAGCTTGTATAGTGCACGTAGCACTTCATCCCTTGCTACGCCGTAGCGTGTTGTAAAGTCTTTGAGGTCTAGGTAGCCGTTGTGTTCTCTGATATAGTTTAGTACTAGCTCCTCAAGATTTTGCTGCTCGCGCCTGGCTATAGCAACTTGTGGCATCACAGATCTCGTGGAGCTGGGTGCTGCTGGCACGGCTACTGGCACTGGTGTCTTCTTTGGTTGCTTTCTCGTCTCGAGGTGTATGATGGGCTCCACGGGGGGCTCTGGGAACTCGCTCTTTATCCTCTCCTCGGCCATCCTCATTGCTTCATCTAGTACCTTTAGCGCGTCGTGGGATATTATTGCCGGGTCAACCTCGCCCACTATGTCCATGCTTGTCTCGACTATCATGTTCTTAACGGTTCTGGTTATCTCCTCAAATGCTAGGTTGAGGTTGGGGTAGATGCTTGTTATCTGGTCCTTAACCTCTTCCAGTGCTGCACCGAACACCATGAGGGTCTGGCCTAGCTCTCTCACGTCTCTCACAGTCTTCAGCCTCTCCTTGGTCATGATGATGAGGTTTTCTACTGTGACTACCATTTTGAGTATGTTGCGTACCTGGCTAACCTCGCCAGCGTAGATTGCTGCGCGGCTCTTCTCCCCGCGCCTAAGCAGTACTACAACCTTCTCGAAGAGTTCGCGGCTCCTCTTCTCAAACCTGTAGCGAAGCTCTGCTACGCGGTCCTCTAGCAGCTCAAGCTTTACTATCGCATGGTCTATCCTCTCCTTGAGGCTTGGCTGCTTGTGCTCACCAACACCGAGGAAGCCTAGTAAGCGTGAAATAATCGCAGACACTTTCACATCACCCTTGCTACCGGGTTTGTGGTGGTCTCCCGATGCAAGAATGTATGCATGGGTCGTAGTGCTAGCCCCTCGCCCCCGCTATTACCCGGTAAATACCCTGTACCGCGGCGGGAGCGTCTCCACTGTAAATACTGGGGCTCAGCAGCTGCTAGACTGGCCACCGAAGATACGTGGATTTGAAGGGGCGGGGGTGGTAGGGGGAGGAGGGAATTGCGGTGATGGGAACAGTGTAAAAACGTGGATGATGGACTAGACCTGGGGGTGTCTGCCTATCTAGCCTTCGATGACCTTTACGGGTATTGGTTGTATACCCTCTATAGCTGGTGGCTTGGCTTCGTGCTTTTCTTCTCTACTAGCTGGTTTCGACTCCTTCTTCTTTGCAGTTTTAGATATCTCGATCGTACCTGTTTCTAGTGATTCTAGCTTGGCGCCGGTCTTCTTGAGGTCTTCTAGCTCCCTGGTGTTGCTGTCTTTTGCGCTGCGTAGATACTCTATGGCGGTCTTGTAGGCTTTCTCGCTTATCTCGCCAGCCATGTAGGATACCTTGAGGTTTGCTATTGCTCTGTCGAGCTTCAAGTTGTTGTCGTCTATCTCGTCTATCCGGCTCTTGATGAGTGATTTTAGCTTCTTAGCTTCGTCGCGTACCCTGGCTAGGCTTTGGTTTAGCTTGCGGCGGAGCTCCTGGTAGACAGCGGCTGGTATCTCGTTGCGGCTATACATCTCCTCGAGGCCCTTTAGCCTCTTGAGTGCTCTCTGGTAGCTGGCTAGGACCTTGTAGGCTAGAACCTTCCACTCTGGCCAGACGATTATCCTGCCCTCGCTAACCTCAACAGCCTCTGACGGTATGAACTTTATGTCTTTATTCTCTGTCTCAACAACTATCTGCTGCACCGTACCGTCTATGTCGCTCTCGAGGCTTACAAGCTTACCGATAACGCGGCCGTAGGGGTCGTAGACCGTTTCGCCTATCATCTGCTGTACAACATCCACGGTTAGGGGTGCACGCGCCATACCGGTAGGCCACCATTAGCCTCCCTTACAGCCTATTGTTGGGTTTTTAAGCCGGGGGGCTTGAGCCAGCCCTGCAAGCCCCCGGAAGGATGCCATCCTAGGCGGCGAGCCTCTAGGCTTAATGAGTATGAGATTGTCTGAGCATGGTTCTGGGGCTTGGGCGGCTTGTACGTGGTTAGGGCGGTAATCTTCGACTATGTAGAGGAGGGTGTGTACACGGCGAGCAGCCGTGGCGGAGGCCTCGACGCCTTCTTTGGCAGTGGTGGCTTGGAGGCTTCTGTTAAGCTTCACGTGCTCCGCGTGAAGCGTGTGGGGCTCCTTGTCCAGTATCAACAGTCGCCGGATGTGGAGGTTGTCTGGGAGCCCCTGCTCAAAGTGGACTCCGTTGGCGGGCGGCTATGCAGGTTCCATGATGGGCCTCGTGGCGATCCGCTGCGGCAGAGGTACTGTATGCGGCTAGCTGTGACGCGGAGTGGTTTCTGCAGCCTCCACCGTGAGAGCTGGCAAGCTCTCTATGAGCAGTGTGCGCAGGGCGTCGATTCAGCCTGCATTACAGCTGCCAGGTTGTTGAGGGGCGAGATGTTCCGGGTCTACGTGCTAGACTACGGCGGCCCCCGCGTCAAGGTAGGGCTTACCCAGTCCTGGCGCCTCCTCTGGCGCATAGCAGAGCAGCCCCATGTAGCTGCAGCAGTGGTCTACGAAGCAGAACTACTCGACGCCCGTGAGGCCGAGAAGAGGCTTGGCAGGCACCGCCTAGCGACGGAGGGGGCGGCGGCAAGGCTTGGGCATAGACTGTCGGCGGCAGTGGCGCTACTCGAGAGACTCAATGGCCGTTACGACCGTGCAGCAGCTAGGCTAGCCCAGTCCCTCTCAGCACTTGGCCTAGAGGGTAGTTTCAATGCGTACACAGTGCTCCCCCGTAGCCTCGAATGGATAACGAGGATCCGTGTAGTGGATGATATCGGAGAGCTTCAAGGGCACCGGCTCAGAGTGTTAGACTACTGGGCCGGAATGCTCCTCGTAGAAGACCTTGATACAAGCTATAGGCTTGCTCTGCGTAAGACGGGGATACAGCACTACCAGCTTGAGGGCCGGGTGGCTAGCAGCTAGGCTAGGACTGCAGAGCCCAATAGTATACAGTGATGATATACAGTGTTACCTATAGTGTGTTCTTGTAGAAACTCTATTCCGCCGTGGAGAATATGGATAAAGGGGGTTAGCCCAGCTGGCCGGGTGGGAGGCCTGGGTGGAGCTTCCCGAGCGCCGGAGCCTCGAGGACCTGCGCCGCCTAGCTGTACGTGTTGCTGGCGAAGCTGCGGCGTTTCTACGTGACCGCTTCGGTATTGAGGAGGTACTCCACGTCGTCACAGTGCATGAGCACGACTCGGATGAAGGCATGAGGATCGACGTTGAGAGCGAGAGGAACATAGTGGAACTCCTCCATGCCGAGGGGTTCCGCGGCATATTTGTCGGCGAGGAGAGTGGTGTCGTTAAACTCGGCAACGATCCTCTCCTCGTGGTTGCGGATCCCCTGGATGGGAGTAAGAATTATGCCTCCCTCATACCTTGGAGTGCTGTAAGCATAGCTATAGCCTTGGTAGAGAATGGTGATGCTCGCCTCTCTAGCATCGTCGCCGGTGCTATCGCCCCGGTTTTCCCATGGCCTATACTCAGCTTCGCCCGGGGCCACGGCGCGTTTGAGGGCGGTGCTCGTGTCAAGCTGCAACAGAATGATAGGCTCGTACTAGCCTACGTTGAAACTCCAGAGCAGGCCCGCGCTGTTCACAGCTACCTTGCGCTCACTGGTGATAAGCGGAGCGTGAGGGCTCTGGGAAGTGCCAGCCTGGAAATAGCATGGGCAGGCATGGGCAGGGCGGAACTATTCGTTGATGTCCGGGGCCGCCTCCGTACAGTCGACGTCGCAGCGGCTGTCTGGTTTGCTGCCGAGGCTGGTGCAAAAGTCATCGTAGAGCGTAGCGATGTGAGCCTCCTGAGCATAGAACGCGTTGGAAGCGTTGTCGTGACAGCTAGTAGTACAGCGTGGAGCCGCATCCTGGAGGCGCTCCGCTCCTCGGGCTTCACAGGACTAGCCTCCAAGACCCCACTATCAACGTGGGGCAAACCAGCTTGAAGCTCAGCGAGCTTGGTGAACACGAGGCGGTGAAAAGACTCATAGAAGAAATACTTGCTGGGCAGTGGCGTTGCCCGAGCCTAGGGCCTGGCGACGATGCTGCGTGTGTAGGCGGTGGTTTCCAAAACCTCATACTCAAGATTGATGGTGGTAGTCTGGCCTCGCTATGGGCGCCCTGGATGGAGCCAGCCGATATTGGCTGGCAGGCTGTTGCTGCTGCAGCGAGCGACCTAGTAGCCAAGGGGGCTAAGCCGCTAGCTTTCGCTGTCTCCCTAGGCCTGGACCCGGGCGAGGATATTGAGACCCTCAAAGGCATAGTGCGGGGGGCAGCTGAGGCGGCGCAAGCTCATGGCGCCTGGCTCCTTGGCGGAGACACCAACAGCTGCAGCAACTGTGGCTGGATAGACGTCGCCGCAGTAGGGCTCGCCGAGAAGCCCGTAGGGCTGCAAGCCTCTCCGGGAGACACAGTCTATGTGACTACCGGACGCATAGGCCTCGCGGGGCTCGTCCTCGACTCGCTCGCCAAGGGCCGCTGGCGAGAAGCCATGGAGGCTTATCCGAGGGCCTTCAGCGAGTTCGCCAGGCCCAGGGCCCGGCTAGAATTCGTAGAACTTGCAGGCACTGGCTGCATAACAGCAGCCACAGATTCTAGCGATGGGCTCGCCTATAGCCTCGGTAAAATAGCAGAAGCTGCACATGCGCTGGTAGAGCTTGAGAATATACCGGTAGAACCGGAGGCGCTACGCTACGCCGAGGAGTATGGTGTGGACCCCTTGGAGCTCGCGCTCTACGGCGGTCAGGAGTATGAGGTAATCTTCGCTGTGCGGGGTGGATGCGAAAAACTAGTTGAGGAGAGGGCTGCAACGCTGGGCCTTGCTGTGGCGAGAATAGGTAGGCTTAGGGAGGGCCCACAGGGGATAACGTATAGGGGGAGAACACTCTCCGTAAGAGGCTGGGACAACTTCAAAAACATGTAGGAGCCTTAGCGAGGGGCTCTGATGAATGTAGCCTGCACCGAGCCCCAGGGATAGGGGGATGCGGAGCCTCGATCCCGCCTGAGCCCTTCTAGGCGGCTTACGCGACGGCCTCGGTTTCTGAGACTGTGGAGCGGGGTACCGAGATTTGGCTTAGTATCTTCTCAATACTCCTAAAGCTTATCTTCATCCTCAGTCTCGCCTCCTCAAGCACGTACTTCAGCTCCTCCATGCCATTCGGCTTAACCACTATGTCGTCAAGCCCTGGCCTTCCAAGGGGATGGCCGCACATGGGGCAAATACCACCATACCATGAGGCTAGCTCGCTTGGCGTGGGCACACCGTAGCTGTTCTGGCCAACCTTCACGAATACGTGGAGGATGAACCCGCAGTTCCTACACCTATACACGATTGGCACGAGGGGGCACCGGGGTCTCTGTAACTATTCACCCCGTAGGCTTATGCAGAAGTGCTAGTAGGACTCCGGTGGGTCCGATAAGACCCTACAACCCGTCAAGGAGGGGGGACGGTGCTGTACTACTAGCGGTTTGAAGGGTGGACAGGGTAATACTGGAGTCTTGCCCCCAGTATTACCGAGTACTCCTACGTTGCTTATGGTGTTGTTTCGGCGGGGCTCTAGATAATCGGCTAGTCTTTAGAAGGGGCCTTCCCAGCGTGTTGCTGCCTGGTGGGTGGAGTCGGTGTTGGATAGGCCTATAGGGCTTGAGGTGCGTAGGGCACTTGTTGAAGCTATGAGGATCCTGCATGACCGTGGGCTCGTAAACCTGCTTGGAGGTAATGCAAGTGTAAGGGTTACGTTGCCCGACGGCACTACGTTCATCTATATAACGCCTAGTGGGGCGGTTAAGCCGCTACTCAGCCCCGAGGATATAGCAGTCATAGGGCTTGACGGCACGGTTTACGAGGGAAAGCCTAGCATCGAGTACCGTATGCACCTAGCAGTCTACCGCAGCCGCAGCAATGTAAGGGCAGTTGTCCACGCTCATAACACCCGGGCGGTTCTCGCTGCAGCACTCGGCGTCGAGTTGGACCCAAATCTCCTAGGCGTCGAGGCCAAGTACTACCTTGGGGGCTGCGTGGGTAGGGTTGGTGCATACGAGCCCGGCTCTGAGCAGCTCGCAGAAGCTGTAGCCTCGGCGCTCAAGGATTGCAACGTAGCCATCCTCGAGAAGCATGGAGCGGTAGCTGTAGGCGTATCCGACGATCCCAGGCAGGCCATCTACGAGGCTGTGGATAGACTTGAGGTTCTTGAGGAGCTAGCTGAGGCTAGCCTCATGGCGGAGGTTTTGCGGCGTGTACGTATTGGACACTAGCTAACACTAATCCCATAAGCTGGTTCCGGAGGAGGGTGTGCTTCCCCTAGGGTTAGGCTGTTGCGTAGGCTCTACCTGTTACTGGTGCTGGTATTCTCCCACTTCATGGCAGTGAGTATGCTTAACTCGGTAATAGCCCGCTATATGAGGGATACAGGTCTTAGTGTTACCGTATCCGGCTGGATCATAGCGATAACGCCGCTTGTAGCTGCGGCGCTCAGGCTGCCGGTTGGAAGCCTAGCAGACCGCTACGGTGCAAAGCCGCTCCTAGCTCTTGGTGTTGCGACTGGCGCGGTGGCAGCGGTACTCGCGGCCAGGGCGAAAAGCCTCACGGACTTTCTAGCAGTGAGGATGCTGCAGGGTATCGCGAACGCGTTCTTCATAGGCCCCTCAATATATGCTGCCGTTGTGTTCTCGGAGGGCAGGGCAGCTCATGGCATAGCATACAGGTCGGCAACGCTGAATGCTGCAACCGTAGCAGGCCCGGTAACAGCCGGCATACTTGTAGACAATGTGGGCTACTATGCAGCGTTTACCGCTGCAAGCCTGGTAGCTCTGGTTGGCGCAGCAATCTCTACGAGTCTTCCAAGCCTACGCGTCCAAGGCAGCAGCGGTGGCGAGAGAAGGGTAAGCGCGTGGAGTCTTCTCGTGGAGAACCCTGTACTGTTACTCGCCACAAGCCTAGCCCTCGTAGATGGCGTAGCATTCTTCACGATGGCCTCGATAGTGCAGATGCACTTCCGCGACGCAGGCTATTCCGCAACGGCCTACGGTATGTACCAGGCACTCCTAGCAGCTACGGCATTCATCTCTAGACTCTCATCAGGTAGACTGTACTCCCGATATCCCGCCTGGCTCTTGCTCACAATAGGCTACATTCTTGAAACAATCAGCTTTACGGTCCTCGTGGCTGGTATGGGCTCCTATCTAGCCTATCTAGCAGCACCACTCTATGGTTTTGGCTCCGGACTATGTATACCGGGCCACCAGCTACTGGCGAGCACCAGCGTGCCGCCAAGCCTAGGCAACCGTGCTATAGGAGTATACGTCCTAGGCTTCGATCTCGGAGGAGCGCTAGGCCTCTTCGTAGTATCAAAGATAGCTGGAAGCTATGGCTACACAGCAGCCTACGGAGCTATAGCTATACTAACAACTATCGCTATGATGCAAGCGCTCCGAGCCAGGAGAATTGTGGTAACAAAGCCGCAAAACTAACTCTAGCACAATCAGCAGCTATGGAAGAGATAGATCCTTTCTCAATATAGTCGAGTTAGGGCTAGTATTGCTGCTAGTAACGCGGTTGCAACGGCTATTGATGCTAGCGTATACGCCAATGTCTTCCCCAGCTTTGCCTCGTAGTACTCCACTGTCAGTGCAAGGCATAGGTGTACAGGGCTAGCCATTACACCCATGTGGCCCCCAGTATAGGCTATAATCATCAGCTTCCAGTCTATAGCTCCGCTACTTGCTATTACTGAGGCTAGTAGAGGCATCGCTACAGCTGCAAAGAAGTTTTCGCCACCAGCACTAAGCCCGACTATGAACGGAAGCAGGTAAACTATAGCCTCAATAGGCAGCTCCCTCTCTAAGAGCATGCTAAGTAGCTCGCCTGGCGCGTTAGTTGCTAGAAGCAAATTCTTGAACATGAGTGCTTCAAGAAGCACTGCATGTATTCTCGGCTTCGTAGCGAGCTTTAATGCTGCCATGAACTCCTTCCTGTTAGGCCTTAGTACTGTGATTGTTGCTGCAAGAACTAGGGTTAGGCTCAAGAGGAGAGGGATGCCTAGGCTAAACACTAGAAGAGCTATTGCTAGGAATGGTGAAATGCTGGCAACTAGATCTTGTATCCTCGCTCTGCTGCGTGGACATGACGCGTGCCTCGTAATAATATAAGCTATGAGGCCTCCCGCAGCTATAGCTGCTATCGACGCGGGCCAAGTATGTCTTACAAGTTCGACGGGGTCTACAGCGAATATAGTAGCTGTTATGACTGCACTTTGGAAGAGGGGCCAACTCGGAACCCAGACATGGCGAAACCAGTAGTTGATATAGGTGGCTGCCTCGGGGCTAAGACGTGCCTCTTCGAGGTACCTCTTCCTCATAGCTATGGCTGATACGAGGGCACCTCCAGGCATTGGTAGGAGGCCTACAACAGCTGGTACAGCTGCAAAGCTAAACCGGCAGCCCAGTATGCCCATCGAATTCACTAGCTTGTCTAGAACCTGCTTCTCCTTCAGCAGACCTGCTAGTAGTATGCTCTCAAATATGAATACAAAGACACGTAAGTCATTCCAGCTAGTAGCTATAGTTGCTAGCGAACCCGCTAGCTCGCGCCAACTCCAGGTAAAGACTGTATAGGATGCTATCAGCAGAGCTATGGACTCAACAGCTCCCAACCTAGCAAGCAGCGCAGCTACCAGTAAAACGTAGGCAGCAACAAACCCTTGGATGGGACTAGCGGGGCTCATCGTCTACTCGCCTCTAGGGACGATACATCTACCGTATTTAGGCGGACGATAATACTAGCGGGGTAACAGTTAGCATTGACACTTGCAGCATTTAGGTGTGGATGGCATTGCTGTAGCACACCATGCGCTTGTTAGTACCACCATGTGTCGTAGAATACTGGCTCGTCAATAGCCTCTGCAGCTCCAAGACCAACAGGGCATATGCCAGCTAGTAGGCAGCGGCTCCCTCCTCTACAGATGATGTGGCTCTGGCAGTTGCTGCATTTCGGTCTACCATGTATGCAGACTTTACGCCCCATAGTCCAGAGGATGTCGTCTAGTAGGAAGTCATCTACTTCCGTCCGCGTGGCAACATAGTGCCAGGCTTCGCGCACAGCTATTCTCACAGCTATATCCTCCCATGGCGTGAAGTCTTCCTTCCTTTCAGCCTTGATGCGAAGGGGTTCTTCAAGTACTACAAGTCCAAGCCTCAGTGCAATTCTTACCACATGGTTATCTACAGGTACCCGCTTATTCCATGGATCACGGATTCTCAGGAGCCCCCTTCTCTCCAGGAACTTCGCCAGGAGCATAGCCTTCTTCTCCACCGGGTCGCCATAGGCTTCAAAGACACGTAGCCTCTCGACAAAGCCTGGAGAATCCGGGTCCCAGCTATGGAGAAGCCCCCTGGACTCTTCTAGGAGTCTAAGCGCACTACCACCGTATAGTAGCCTGAGCTTGCGGCCAAGGTCGCGGAGAAGGCTAGCTCTCAACGCGGGATCTGGTGGGCATACCGAGCCTACGCAGAGCCATGCACGGACCTCTTCCGGGGTGATCCTCTCGAGCCTATCGGCGGTGAAGAAGTCTGGGTCACGCTCAAGCTTCAGCATGCCAAGCCGGTAGAGGAGGTCTGCACCGTGAAACTTTTCGCCATCGATGACAGCCTCGTAGGGCCTCCCGGGTCTGGAGAGCCGGTGATCCATAGCAACCATTACCAGGAAGTACAATGCTACAGTCTCACTATCAGCGCTAGGTTCAGGGTAGAAGCGTGGATCGGTAAAAGTATCCGGGCTCGATGCATAGGACTTGACAATCGGTTTGAAAACCTCTGCGACACGTGCGGCTTGCCTATAGTCTATGAGGGGCATGCCGCTGCCAGCCCGGCACGTAGCCAAGCCTCATCGCGGCTAAAAGGATACCCTACACATCGCACTCGCCATGGAGGCTCTTGGCGGCTTCCATAGAGTGCCAGCGGTAGTATCGAACTTATACAGCATTGTCCTCTAGAGGATATTGTGGGACTAGCCGGATTCGGAGTGGCAAGCGTTAAGGATGAGCGAATGGTTGCCGGTGAAGGTAGGGTGGTGGCCTAACCATTGGGGTGAAGGCTCGTCGCCAACCTTGGCGCGTGTAGCGTAGTGTGGGAGGTACTGTGTAAGGAGAAGTTTGATGCTAAAAGAGTATGGGTCCTCGTGTACCCTGGCGCTAGGCAGCTTCAATCTTAACGGTTGCTGGCAGCTGGAGGGGCTGGTAGGGCCTACCTTCGTCGAGGTAGAACTTGCTGAACATTTCGTAGAGGTGCAGCCTGAGGGAGTGCGCATAGGCTACTAGGGCTTCCAGGCCTATCGTCAGTATGTTGCCGAATATGTAGGTTATTGCTCCCAGCACGGGGCCAGCCACCATTGCTAATATGGTGAAGCCAAACATTAGCCCGCTGTGGGCCAGCATGAGACCCATTATTCGCATGAATGATGCCGTATTGCCTATAGCCATTAGTAGCATGTCGAAGGCCTCCATCAAACCGTTTATGATCTTTTCGCCGAGGCCACCATGGCCAAACACTATGGGGGCTACTAGCACCGTTAGCAGGCCAATGCTGAAGAGCAGCCTAACCACCATGCCTAGAGTAGTTTCTGGCACGAGGGACATACCGGCATCAGCTAGTATACCAGCAGCTCTCTCTAGTACTGCGGCTCCAGCTCCAGCGGCTGCACCGAGGGTTAATGCTAGTAGTATCGAGCCGAAGATGAGGGTTTTCCCGATACTCGCTACTAGCACCTCGCGGTCGCCAAGCAGTACGCCATTGACAATCGATATTAGCGAGGAGACGGTCATTACTAGTGCTCCAATGAGCAGTGACAAGTATATCGCGTTGAACAGTAGCGGGACTGCAGCTTCGGCAGCTTCCTCGGCGGGCTTTGTTACGAACTCGTGGAGGGGGCTAGCAAGCGGTGGGTGGCCATGCCATATACCCTCTGAGAGCCAGCCGGCGACAACGGGGTGGGGGCCGAAGAACTCACCAGCCAGGAATCCAGTTACCATTGCGGCGATACCGAAGTACATTACCAGTCTGCCAAGGTTGACGTTGCCCATCCTCTTATAGAACAGGTAGTAGCCGGCGAGTAGTAGTACCAGGCCGTGGCCCAGGTCGGGGAACATGAGGCCATAGATTACTGGGAGCGTTATAGCCATCAATACAACTGGTACGACCTCACCCGGCCGGGGATGCCCAGACATCGAGAGAAGGTCGGCGAAGGGTGCTAGCAGCTTTGTTACCCGGTAGAAGCTCGGCGTCCTCTTAGCTTCGTGCTCCTCCTCGCCGTGGCCGGGTTTTCCGTGGCGGTGGCTCTCCTCTCGTACCAGGATCACAAAGCCCTTGACGCCTATGTCCTGGAGTTGTTCCTCTAGCCTGTCGAGCTGGGATGGATCAACGTAGCCGTGGATGAAGGCTGCGGTCCTCGTAAACTTGGTGGCTTCCAGTAGCCTGAGTAGTTTCACAGCAGCCTCTACAGCTGTTAGTGCGCGGAGAATCTGTGGCCGGTACTCGCCTATGCGGCGCGGCAGCTCCTCTAGCTCCCTCCTAGCCCTCTCCACGGCGCGCGCAGGGATCCGTGGCCAGTCTTCCGGTATCTCTAGGGGCTCGGCGCGGTGTCGTAGCGCAACCTTGCCAACCTCGGTTTCGAGCCTGGCAGGGTATACTACTACGATAGTCATGTAGCCTGGCTCAATGCCGTCGGTGTAGGCTACTACAACACCCTCGACCCTTGACAGCTCAGCGATGAACTCCTCGGCGAAACCTAGCGGTATGCGATACACCTTGGCTCTAACGTGGCGGCTTCTAGTAAGCCTCTCTAGGTCAACATCTATGAACGCGTAGTACTGTAGGATGCGGAGCTTCTTAGAGAGCTCGGATTCGGGGTTCTGGAGCTGTGCTAGCTTCTCCACGAGTTCAGACACGCTTGACGCTAGCGTGGATAGCTCGCGTAGCAGCTCCGATAACCCAGCATCACTGCTACTCTTAATCCTCACCACAGCCTCTCCGCCGGCAGCAACACCGGCGACAGTGGCAGCCTGCCGGAGCCGCTCTGCCACAGCCTCCAGCTCATTGCGGAGCCTCCTAACCTCGTGGGCAACAATACCTTCCAGGGGCTCGGGGTGGAATACACTGCTCTCAGCCAGAGCCTTAACAGTCCTAGCGTACTCGCCGCGGGGAACTCCGACTATGACCTCGACGGTGGCTTGGGCTACGAGCAGCGAGGCCTGCATAGCCGACACCGCCACCCAGCTAGTGGGGACATTAGCAGCCTTACCCGGCTGAATGGGGTCCCGGCCTGGAAAGCTTCAAGGCTTGCTGCAATTATAAATACTAGCTCCCAGCGCCGCTCCGTCTAGGAGAGCCAGTCTTGGCTGAGAGGAAACTGATAGTCATTGCTGATCCCTATACAGTCTATGCCTTCAGAATGCTTGGCGTCGAGGGCTACCCTGTGGGCAACGCTGAGGAGGCGCGTGGTGTGCTACGCAGCCTACAGTCTAGGAGGGATGTGGCCATAGTTTTTGTCTCAGCCGAGCTGTACGACGAGCTAGCTGGAGACATAGAGACCCTTGAGAAGGCAAACCCCTCCATCGTCGTCTCCAGGCTACCCACCCTCCGCGAGCCCGGAAAACCTCTAGACGTCCAGAAGGAGCTCCTCAGAGCGCTCGGAATGGGGTGACACTATGACGTCTAGTGTGCGCATAGTGGGTGACCCTTCAAGGTTCGCAGAGCAGTTGGTCTCGAGCATAGCTGAGCATGTCGAGTCTAGGGTTAGGGAGGCCCTTGAGGCGGCTAGGAAGATAGTTGAGAGGGCATACGAGGAGTCAGCATCGAAGCTAGAGTCGGAGCTTAGGCGTGCACTGCGTGAAGCGGAGGAGCAGGTACAAGCCTATACTGCTAAGAGGGAGGTTGAGCTGCGTAAGCGCCTAGCAGAGATAAGAGCTAAGGCAGTCGAGGAAATAATGTCCGTGGCTCTCCAAAGGCTAAGGGAGTACGTGGGTCTTGAAGCCTATAAGGAGTTTATCAAGAGGCTCCTCGACTCGGCTCTCGAGACGGCCTCCAGACGGTCGAGGAGAGTCATAGTTCATCCGGCTAGACCCGACCAGGCCATAGTAGCAGAGCTAGCCCCTAGGGTAGCGGCTGAGAAGGGTATAGAGGTCGAGGTGGGAGAGGCCGTTGAAGGCGCTGGCGGCTTCACGGTGAGGGCTGTAGAGGCGGGGCTAACCCTAGACTATAGGCTAGAAGTTATACTCGCCCCCGCCCTCGAAGAGGCGCGGGCACGCGTACTGGAGGTGCTCAACCAATAACCCCCACTTGGACAGTAATGTGAGGGGTGCAGGGTAAGCCTTGCCGGTTAAGGGCAGAATCATCCGTGTAGCAGGCCCGTTAGTCGTAGCCGAGGGTATGGAGGGCATACAGATGTACGAGATGGTTGAGGTAGGCGAGGAACGGCTGATAGGCGAGGTTAACAGAGTGGTCGGCGACAAGGCCTACATCCAGGTATACGAGTCCACCACTGGCCTCAAGCCCGGCGAGCCAGTCTATGGTACTGGTTCGCCACTAAGCGTCGAGCTGGGTCCAGGCCTCATAGGCAGGATATACGATGGTATCCAGCGCCCATTAGACGTTATACGTGAGGTAACCAAGAGCATATTCGTTAGGCGTGGCGTGAAGGTAGACGCCCTTGATCGTAGCAGAAAGTGGCACTTCAAGCCGAACACAACGCTCAAGCCCGGCGACAAGGTCTCTGGCGGCGACGTCCTCGGCGAGGTCCAGGAGACAAGCCTCATAACCCACAAGGTGCTCGTACCGCCTGACGTGCATGGCAGGCTAAAGTGGCTAGCCTCTGAGGGCGACTACACGGTCGAGGATGTAATAGCAGTAGTCGAGGCTGACGGCAAGGAGATAGAGCTAAAGATGTATCACCGCTGGCCGGTGCGCAGAGCGAGACCAATAATCGAGAAGCTGGAGCCGGTTGAGCCGCTGATTACCGGTATGAGAGTTATAGACACAATGTTCCCCATGGCTAAGGGTGGTACTGGCGCTATACCAGGCCCCTTCGGCAGCGGTAAGACCGTCACCCTTCAGAGCCTGGCAAAGTGGAGTGCTGCAAAGGTAGTCATATACATTGGCTGTGGCGAACGCGGTAATGAGATGACGGAGGTCCTGGAGACGTTCCCCAAGCTAACCGACCCATGGACCGGCAAGCCAATGATGGAGCGTACCATACTCATCGCCAACACTAGCAACATGCCAGTAGCAGCTAGAGAGGCAAGCATCTACACAGGCATAACGCTTGCAGAGTACTACAGAGACATGGGCTACGATGTTCTGCTAGTAGCTGACTCTACAAGTCGCTGGGCTGAGGCGCTACGTGAGATTGCTGGTCGTCTAGAGGAGATGCCCGCAGAGGAGGGCTACCCAAGCTATCTGGCATCAAGGCTTGCAGAGTTCTACGCCCGTGCCGGTAGGGTGAAGGTGCCCGGCCGGCCAGAGAGGCTCGGCAGCGTAACCATCGTTGGCGCGGTATCGCCGCCAGGTGGCGACTTCACAGAGCCGGTAACAGCCAACACCAAGAGGTTCATAAGGGTGTTCTGGGCTCTGGACGCAAGGCTAGCGTATAGCAGGCACTACCCAGCCATAAACTGGCTAGTAAGCTACTCAGCTTACGTTGAGACGGTAGCTAAGTGGTGGCACGAGAACATAAGCCCCAAGTGGCTAGAATACCGCAACGAGGCCTACGAGATACTCCTCCGCGAGGACGAGCTGCGAGAGATAGTCCGCCTCGTTGGTACAGAGGGCCTAAGCGAGAAGGACAAGCTGATACTAGAGATTGCAAACATTATCAAGACAGGATTCCTGCAGCAGAACGCGTTCGACCCAGTAGACGCCTTCGCTACGCCCCAGAAGCAGTGGAAGCAGCTAGAGACAATCATAGACTTCTACCACGCAGCTCTAGAGGCGATAAAGCGTGGCGTAACGGTGAAGGAGATACGTGAAAAGCTAGCCCCGAAGATACGAGAACTCATCCTGGCAAGATATAACGTGCCAAACGACCAACTAGAAAAGCTTGACAAGCTCAAGCAAGAGCTACTCCAGGCACTCCAAGAGCTGATAGAGGCTAAGGCTGGTAGAGCATCAGCAGCAACATAGGCAGCCTAGTCGGGGTCTTTTATCCCTCACCCGCCTCTGGTTGATGAGGGGTCGAGCTATGGAGGCTGCTATGGGTCCTTCACCTGTGATAAGGGAGTATGAGACGATTAGGGAGGTTAGGGGTCCACTACTCATAGTTGAGGGTATAAGCGATGCAGCCTACGACGAGATTGTAGAGGTTGAGCTGCCGAGCGGCGAGCGGAGGAGGGGTAGGGTTCTCGAGACAGCGCGGGGCTATGCTGTAGTCCAGGTGTTTGAGGGCACTACTGGCATTTCGGTGACTGGTACAAAGGTACGGTTCCTCGGCAGGACGCTAGAGATAAAGGTCTCCGACGAGATGCTAGGCAGAGTGTTTAACGGCCTCGGAGATCCCATAGATGGTGGTCCACCGATAACCAGTGGTGTACGCCGCGACATCAATGGCGAGCCCCTAAACCCCGCGGCGAGAGCCTACCCAGAGGACTTCATTCAGACAGGTATTTCAGCCATAGACGGCATGAACACCATGGTCAGAGGCCAGAAGCTGCCAATATTCAGCGGCAGCGGTCTCCCACACAACAAGCTCGCCGTACAGATAGCAAGGCAGGCAACTGTGCGTAGCGGCGAGGAGTTCGCCGTAGTATTCGCAGCAATAGGCGTAATGTATGATGAGGCAATATTCTTCAAGAGGTTCTTCGAGGAGACAGGCGCCATAAAGAGAGCGGCGCTGTTCATCAACCTTGCAGACGAGCCTGCTAGCGTTCGCCTAATCACGCCGAGGGTAGCCTTGACACTAGCAGAGCACCTAGCATTCGATCTAGGCATGCATGTCCTAGTCATACTTACAGACATGACTAACTACTGTGAGGCCCTGCGTGAGATAAGCGCGGCACGTGAAGAGGTGCCCGGCAGGCAGGGCTACCCAGGCTACATGTACAGCGACCTAGCAAGCATATACGAGAGAGCCGGCAGAGCCCACGGCAGGAAGGGCAGCATAACCCAGATGCCCATCCTAACAATGCCCAACGACGACATAACACACCCGATACCAGACCTAACAGGCTACATTACCGAGGGCCAGATAGTGCTCAGCAGAGAACTGCACAACAGGGGCATCTACCCGCCAATAAACGTGCTCATGAGCCTCTCGAGGCTCATGAAAGAGGGTATAGGCCCTGGCAAGACCAGAGAGGACCATGCAAACGTCTCTGACCAGCTATACACTGCTTACAGCAGGGCTGTTGAGCTGAGGAGCCTCGCAGCCATTGTGGGCGAGGAGAGCCTGAGCGAGGTAGATCGCAAGTACCTAAGGTTCGGCGAGGCCTTCGAGCAGAGATTCCTAAAGCAGGGCTTCTACGAGAATCGCAGCATCGAGGAGACGCTAGACCTAGCATGGGAAATCCTATCAATACTGCCAGAATCAGAGCTATACAAGATCAAGGACGAGTACATCAGGAAATACCACCCCAAGTACCGCAAGAAGCAGAGCCAGAGCAGCGGAGGGAAGTAGCGCTTGTCACTACAGTTCGGTGGCTCTCGAGTACTGCCAACAAAGATTAACCTTATCAGGCTCCGCCGCGAGCTAGCAACGCTCCGTAGAATAAGGAAGGTTATTGAGGAGAAGCGTGACGTACTACTCCTCTACATAAGGCAGGTTGGCGCCGATTATCAGAGAGCTTACCAGGAGGCAGCCCGCCGGCTAGCGGAAGCCTACGGAGAGTTCTTTATGGCTCTAGCAGCTGTTGGTGGGCTCGAGCAGGCAAAGCCAATTATTGAGAGGCTACCTGAGAGCCTAAGACTATCAGTGTACGAGCGTGTGCTATTCGCGGTTAAGACGCCAGGCTTCCGGCTGCGCAAGGAGACGGTGCCAGAGGCTGCTATCTCCGCTGTAAGGTTGCCAGCAAGGGTGTATGAAGCTAGGAGGAAAATGCTCGAGGCGCTCGAAGACCTTATACGAGTTGTGGAGTCCGAGGCTGCGCTAAGGAAGCTGCTGAGGGAGCTAAAGGAGACCCAGAGGCTGCTCAACGCCCTAGACTATAGCATCATACCTAGCTACGAGTCCAGTATAAAGTACATCAAGCTAGTATTGGACGACCGTATGAGAGAAGAGGTTGTAAGGCTGAAGACGCTCAAGCGTCGCCTAGCCCGTCGCCGCGGCGGAGAAGGCCTCGCCTAGTTTGTCCCTCTACTTTTCCAGCTGGAGCCCGTACTTTTCAGCGAAGCTCCTCGCGAGTTGTTTAACCCGCGATGGAACCTTTGCCAGAACCACGGTGTCCACCTTGTCCCTCGTCTTTTCCAGCGCCTGCTCTAGCAGCTCAAGGGTGAGGTTGTCCAGGACGTGCTTAGAGAATATGTGGCTGTAGCAGTACCCCCTCTCTAGCACGTTACGTGTGTGCTTAATTGGGTAGTGGGTATCGCCAATACCTATTGCAACCTTGCTACACTCAACGCTTACAAGATCGCGCTCCATGAACCTAATCACAGTCTCGGCCATAGCATTCTGTGTATCCCTCCTAACCCACTCCCTCTCACTACTACCGATCTCGATGAAGACTATAGGTTTCTCCAGCTCTGTGGGGCCATGGTGGGTAGCCTCGAGGGTTACCTGGAACTCTCCCGTAAGCCCCATCTCCTCTGCCACCCGCCTGTAGGTCCTCAATAGTCCCGCGGCAGTACGTGGCCATGCTGGTGCGAGGCTCCACGGCTTACCCCCATAGGGTGCCTCGGGGCCTGGGTTGCCCGTGTGGTGGACTGTTAGACTCGGCTTGCCGCCGCTATGCCTGCTAAGCACCACGTAGCCCTCAATATTGGCGGGGAGTACCTCGCCGAGGAAGTCGAGGAATATACTGTCAGCATCGAAGCCAACCAGGTAGACCCCGTTGCTTAGTAGTGTGCACTCTACTGCGCGTGGCAGGCTACACCTATCCCCGCCAAGTAGCTCCCTGATTATCCTGGCGGTGCCCGAACCGGCTGGATCGCGTGCAGAGTATATGAGCGCTAGCAATCCCGTATGTCACCCCCGCAGAGTGTCGGTGCATGCAGCCTAGAGGCTCTATTAAGCTGTTGAACCCGTGTAATGTAACCAATATTTCCGGTACGAGCGAGATTTAGGCAATCTTTTTATATTGAGCCCCCCAAACCCGCAGAGCGGTGCTCATGCCATGAGGAGGGCTGTCCTAGGTCTAGTACTCTTCACGGCTCTATCGCTACTCGCTGCAACAACCCTAGTCGCGGCTGCTCAGGAAGATGCTGTAGCAGCTGCGGAGGCTGCTGCAAAGGGCTGGAAGGCTATTGCTGCCGCCTTGGCAATGGGTCTTAGCGCTATTGGTGCAGGCATTGCGCTTGGAAGGACTGGTAGTGCTGCAAGCGCGGCAGTGGCTGAGAAGCCCGAGGTCAGCGGTAAGCTGCTGATCTACCTAGTGCTCGGCGAAGGTATCGCCATCTATGGTCTGCTGGTAGCAATACTGATAATCTTCACCGGCTAATCATAGGCTGGTCCGTTCCTCGCTAGGTCAGACAAGCATTTTTACACACTGGGAGCCCAGCCTTTATAGCCCACCTATGTTATCCCTTTAGCCACCGAGGCTTTTGCGAGGTACCACAGCCCTTGCCGGGTGCTAGCCGGGACCGGTGGAGGAGAGAGTTCCCCCGCTGGTTCGACTGGATTCTCGAGGAGGCAGGCTTCTACGACTATGGACGCTACCCCGTCAAGGGCATGGGTATATGGCTGCCCTACGGGTTCCAGCTGCGCCGTAGAATCATAGAACTAGTAAGGGAGGTTCTGGACTCTACGGGGCACGAGGAAATACTGATGCCTCTACTGATCCCAGAGCACCTCTTGAGGAAGGAGAGCGAGCACATACGCGGCTTCGAGGGTGAGGTCTACTGGGTAACCCATGGCGGGCACGAGCCCCTTGACGTGAAGCTTGCGCTGCGTCCAACAAGCGAGACAAGCATAACCTACATGGAGAGCTTCTGGATTAAGAGCTATCGTCAGCTCCCAAAGAAGTACTACCAGATAGTCAGCATATTCCGCTACGAGACGAAGGCTACGAGGCCGATGATAAGGCTGCGTGAGGTAACCACGTTCAAGGAGGCCCACACGGTGCACGATAGTTTCGCTGACGCGGACCGCCAGGTTGCCGAGGCTATAGAGCTCTACAAGAAGATATTCGACGAGCTAGGCATACCCTATGTGATTAGCCGGAGGCCGGAATGGGACAAGTTCGCCGGTGCAGTCTATACCGTGGCCTTTGACACCATTATGCCGGATGGTAAGACGCTGCAGATAGGCACGGTTCACCACCTGGGCCAGAACTTCACGGTACCCTTTGACGTCAAGATACAGTTGCGCGACGAAAGTATCGACTATGCGTGGCAGACAAGCTACGGTATAAGTGACCGCATAGTAGCCACGGTAATAGCAATACATGGCGATGATCGTGGTGCTGTGTTGCCGCCAAACGTGGCTCCCATACAGGTAGTGGTTATACCAATACCAGCTGGAGATGACGAGGAAAAGAAGAGGCTGGTAGCTGAGCATCTCGAGAAGGTTAAGGAGGTGTTGAAGAAGGCTGGGATAAGGTTCCGCGTGGATGACCGTGAGGATGTGAGGCCAGGTAGGAAGTTCTACGAGTGGGAGGCCAAGGGCGTACCAGTACGCATCGAGGTTGGGCTACGTGAAGCCGAGACTGGCACGGTTCTCGTAGCCCGTAGGGACACCCTAGAGAAGACCGTGGTTAAGCTTTGAAGAGCTACCAGACTTCCGGGCAAAGCTGTTCGAGGACATAAGGAGAAACCTACGCGAGAAAGCTTGGCAGTGGCTAAGTACGATGGTTAAGCGTGTCGAGACCATAGAGGAGGCACGTAGGATACTCGAGGAGGAGAGGGGTATAGTAGAGATCCCGTGGTGTGGCCGGGAGGAATGTGGACTCAAACTGGAAGAAATGGTTGATGCAGGCGTACTTGGCTCGCCGCTGGAGAGGCCCAGCTGGGTTAATGGCAAGCAATGCCCTGTATGCGGCCGCCCCGCAGTGACGAGTATAAGGCTTGGGAAGAAGTACTAGGCTCTCCAATGAGTAGTGTTTTCAGCGCCTCCTCCAGAGCCTCGCCAATCGTTATCCCCTTACGCTTTGCAATCTCTTCAAGCCTCCTAGCGTACTCCTCCTCTAGCACGACTGCTACGAGCACCTTGCCCACAGCAGACCCCCAAGCCTAGGATTTGACGGTGCTGGTTATCAAGCCGGTAGCCTCAACACCTGACAGGCTGGAGAGATGGCAGCCTATAAGTCCTGGGTAACACTCCCAGTGGCTATGGTGCTACCGGCTGGCCTACGGTATTATTGTTGTTTTGTGTGGAGTGCTTCAGCGGCCTGGCTCAGCCCATCGGCCCCCGTGGCGAGGGCCTATGGCCGCTTTTAACCCTCATCACCAGCTTGCGTGGTCCTCTGGAGTCCAAGTGGTATAGAGGATGCGAGCCTTATGAATGCAGTCACGTGGCTTGCGAGATAGCTTCTAGCCCCAAGCGATTCTACGGCATCCTCCCCCACGCCGAGAGGTGGGTCATCGCGGAGCCCGAGGATGTAGGCAGTGTAGGGCTGGTAGCCTGTAAAGGGGCGCCCAGACTCATGGAGCACGACAACGCGGTACCCCTGGCTCTTCAGCCAGGCGATTAACTCTCTAAGCCCGCCAGAAACTATGTAGCTCTTACACCTCTCGCCCCGCAGAGCCTCGAGAATGTATGCCCCGATGTCGCTCTCGTAGACCGCCCTCTGGGGGAGACAGTCCCCGGTAAGGACTATTGCTCGGGGCTTGGTGGAGTCGAGGAAGGCTATGAGGAGCGAGTGGGGGTCACGCACCCCGCCAGGGTACAGTGCTGCAAGGACAACCCTTACGAGGATGTCGAGCCTACCATATCCCACTAGCCCGGTCCACCGCTTGGGGGGAGAGTTGGCTGGCTCTCTTGCATAGGCAACCCAGACGAGCGTATAGCTAGGCTCAAGCCTGGGTACTTCCGCCACAGTTTTCATAGCAGGTTCACCGGGCTGGCTAGTAGTATGCTAGGTGTTCGTAGCAGAGATGGCTGGTAACAACCTAGCCGTTTCCATGGATGGGAGGATGAGGAGTAGCTTGGGTTCACTGCTTTTGAAGCGTAAAAACATGGTTTGAGTAATGCGTGGGGCTAGATGACTGGGCCGCGTATGGCCTTCCTCTCCTCCTCGGGGCGAACCTTGATTATGCCATAGTGTATGGCGCAGCTGACACAGTAGCACTTCTCGACAGGGTACTTCATTATGATGGCGCCCTTCTTCTCTAGCTCTCTTGCCAGCTGCGGGTCCACCGGGGTGTACCACTTGGTTATACATATAGCCTTGTCGCGTGGGATTAGCCTGCCACAGTTGTCGCACTGTACTAGTCTTGTACGGCCCTTATCGCCCTTGTGCCTACCCCTATTCTGCCTCTTCTTAGGCATACCTGTAGCCCCGGGCCAAAAGAGGAGGCTGCTGGAGCCTATTTAACTAGCCCGGCCTCCCCGCCTCGGGGCTGGAACCTGCATTTCTAGTAGCCCGGAGTATCCCTCGGTTAGGGGAGGGCTGCTAGCGGTATGGACTGGTGTACGCCGATAAAGAGCTTCAAGGACCCGGTCCACGGCTATGTCGACCTTTGCGGCAAGCTTGTACCCGTCGTAGACTCGTGGGTTATGCAGAGGCTTCGCGGTATAAGGCAGACCGGTTTCGCGTACCTTGTGTACCACGGTATGGAGCATAGCAGGTTCAACCATAGCCTTGGCGCTGCTCACCTCGCAAAGGAGGCCCTAGTGTTCCTTGCTGGCAACACGAGAACCCACTACCGTGGCGTGGGCGGCGAGGAGTTTGCAAACACGCTGCTCCGCAGCATCGAGGTATTCCAGCTGGCAGCACTGGTACACGATATCGGCCACTTACCCTTCAGCCATGCCAGTGAATCCGGCATAGTTGAGGCCCGCAGGGTATTCCAGGTATCGGAGTTCGAGGGTATACCCCTCCGTCACGAGGAGTACACCTACAGCCTCATACCAGCAGTAGCGGAGATGGCTTCGGCCTCCGGCGTCGAGCCAGTCTTCACCAACAGCCTCTCCAAGGATCTATTCCTAATCCTCCGGGGGAGGGGCGCGGGGCTAGCTCCAAGGGACTACACCAGCGAGTGTGCATCACATGTCCTCCACCAGCTCATAGCAGGAGGCCTAGATGTGGACCGTATGGACTACCTGCTCCGCGACAGCATCTATGCCGGGGTACGCTACGGCATATTCGACGTAGACCGGCTCATAAGAGTACTCATAGCCTCACCCCTCCTGCTAGCCGAGAGCGAGGATCTGAGCGGTGTACGGGTAAGCGAGTCAGCGTGCCAGGTAGCAGTTCTCGATAAAGGGCTAAGCATCCTCGAAACATTCCTACTTGCAAGATTCTACATGTTTAGCGAAGTATACCTTCACCGTGTGGTCGAGGCGTACAATGCTGTCTACGCGAGGCTCATGGGCGTCCTCGCCCGGGACGGTCTGCTATGCCCGGGCCTCCAGGGCTGTGAGGTGGACATACCCCGGCCACCGGAGCTAGAGGAGAGTAAGCCGGAGGCAATACAGGCCTGGGGCATGCTCGACGACAACATGGTGCTGAGCCTCATGAAGAAAATCGTTGCGGGCAGGGTTAAAGCTAGCAGCGAAGCCAGGAAACTAGCAGCAATGATAGTTGAGAGGCGCCATCCCAAACACTACACGTACTATGAGAGCCGCGAGGCCTGGGGCATCTACAGCAACTACCTGGAGAAGGGCCTAGCCGAAGACTGGGCAAAGCCACTCCTAGAGGAGCTGGTTGAGATGCAGAGGGAAAACCCGCTACTAATAATCCGGCCCCTCCGCGTCCACGTAGCAAGCTTCGAGAAGATAAACATCTACGAGAGGAACAGTGGGAGGCTCGTAGACGTAAAGGATGCCATGCAGGCTGAGGAGTATAGCAGGTTTGGGAAGCTAGCACAGCTAGGCATGCACCGAATAGCAGTGTTCACAACACCGGAGAACGGGGCAGCAGCAAGAAAGGCCATAGACCTGATAAAGGCTCTCGACGAGGAGGCGAAGAAGAGGAGAAAAGCCTAGCCAACGAGCACGAGGTGCCGGCCACGCCTTACCAGTTTTCCAGCAGCCTCTAGAACGGAGAGTGCCTCCTCAGCGTCGGGGCTCCAGTAGTAGCCAGCTGGGTGGCGGAACAGCCTCATGGTAACCTTCTCCGGCCCCCCACCCTCTACGTAGCGCTTCCAAACCTCAGCAAGCACGGTATCCACGTCAGCACTACCGCCAAGCTCCCGGAGCACCCTCTCAATAGCAGCAGCTAGCCCGATATACCGCGTAGCCGTGTGAGCCAAGGCGGTACACCCATATGCAGTAGGGTATATGGCGTATCACCATCTAAGTAGAGGGGTTCATCGCTGAAAGAGGGAGACGGTGGTAACTGAAAGCATAGCTGGAATACCCGGCTAACACCCCCGTACAACCTATGCCAAGACACACCTTGCTACGAGACACACCTATACGCATCATTGCTTATATCCAGCAGGCTCCTCCCTATCAGCTATAGCTGCCAATAACACACTGGTATATCCATGCGTAGCTCGTCAAGATAATTATGGTGACTAAGGATTGACGTGCTGAGAAAAACCTGGGCTATACGTGTTGAAACATAGTGCACATATGTTGTGCATGGGCCGTGGAGGGGAATGTTTCCACTCTGCTGAGGGGCTGGATTGAAGACCACACTGTAAAATATTACATGCAGTGTGGCTTTGTGTCGTGAAAACTTGGCTGTTTAGACTCTTGCTTTGCCTAGGGCCTGCTCGAGGTTGTCAAGGAACCTTAGCCTCTTGGGTATCGGTGGGTGGTCGCTGAACAGTTCCTCTGCAGGATTGACCTCCATCCTCTTCAGCCTCTCGACGATGCTGTCGATGTCTCCTCTCCAGGACCAGCTGCTGCCAGTGTAGCTGTAGAATGGTGATGCTGCAGCCTCTACAAGTGCGTAGATGAAGAGTGCCTTCAGACTGCTCTTCTCTAGCTCTTCCCTCCTACGGCCCTGATAGTAGAGGTGGAGCCTAGCCAGGGCACGCTGCATGGGCCTCGCGCCGGCAACGATAGCTCCATGGGCGTCAGCGTAGTACTCGCGTAGCCTGCTAAACGTTAGCACTGCTACCTGCATGATGAAGCTTAGCAGCACGCTCAGCGCGCCCACAGCGACAAGGGCCAGGCCGCCGTTGCCCTCGCGGCGGCTACGGTAGGCGCCGCTCCACAGCCCTATACGTATAAGCCATACGCCCATGTAGTAGAGTATGCTTGGCACAAGGCCCAGCAACATGATTATGACTACGTCGCGGTGCCTGTGGTGGCCAATCTCGTGGCCTACCACGGCCTCGAGCTCGTTGCGGGGCAGAATCTCGTAGAGGCTCCTCGACACGGCGATGTAGCGGCCAGTAAGGAAGTTGCCATAGGCGAATGCGTTTGGCGGACCTTCAACGATAACAGCCTTTGGCGGCTTAACACCAGCCCTCGAAGCAACCTCGTCCACGATGCGCTGGAGCTCCGGGTCAGGCTTAGCCCTGTAAACAGCATTGATCATGTATGGCGCCAGCAGGTAGCTCATCAGGTTAGCTACGATGAGGAATGCCAGCAGGAACCCAATAGGCAGGCTATAGCCATAACTCGCAGCTAGGCTGTAGATAGCATAGATCGCTATGAGGCCACCACCAACAATGAGGCCGGCCGTGATGAGCATCGCGGTGTAGAGGCTCACCCGGCTAGATATGAACCCAGCTACGCGGGGTGCTACACGCATAGCTAGCAGCTGGAGCAGGAGGAACCCAGCCGCATAGAGAAGCACGAGCACGGTGAATGTTAGCGGGTCCCATACCAGGAGGAACAAGTACTCACCACCCCATACCTATCCCATACAGCTTCTCGCCTAGAGTGAGTGCTGCAAACTCTAAACCCAGGTAATAAGGTCTTCCACGAGGGGCAGGATAGAATTGGGCGATGGGTCTCCTGTGGAGTAGCTTCCATCTATACCGCCCTGGGGCGACATGGAAGGGTCTTAGAGGCCTAAGAGCAGTAGCACAGTCGAGGTAGACAAAGACGCTGCAAGCTCAGCAAAACATGCTCTAAGCCTGGCAATGCACCGGGTGCGGTGGCGGAAAAGCACTCCTAGCATCTGTGGTGGACGTTATCTCTGGCGACGTGGGGCTTGGAGGAGGCTGCGTGCTAGTACAAGTGTTCATCTAGGCCTGCTTGCCAAGGCTCATCTAGAATGGTAATAGCTTCTTACCCGTGAAGGCTCTCAGCGCTACGTCTACAGCGAAGACGATGAGTAGTAGTGTTAGTGCTACTAGCAGAGCTGCATAGAGGCTAGGTATTCCGGCCAGTCCGCCACCAGCAGCTGCTAGCAGTACAAGCCACGCATAGTCTATCCATACGTGGCTAAGATACATTGCAGCAAAACCTCTTGCCCCTAGGCTTGCAGCTCCACGAACCAGTGGCAGGCCAATGGTCAGCCACCATGCTAGGAAGTAAGGGTTCCCACCGGTAAACACGATCCCGGCGACAAATGCTTGAGTTGGCGTAGACCCCACGGAAACTCCGTAGCTTGTATCCCCCGTGCCCCAGAGCAGCCCGGCAGCCGTCTCGAACAACCCAGCTGCAAAGTAAGCTGCCGCAGCAAGCGTTAGCAGTGCCAGGGGCTTCTCAAGCTTCCTCAATACACGGTTGAACCGCTCAGCCCAGTAGACAAGTAGTCCAACGTAGGGCAGCTCGAAAACCATGTGGCCCAGCGCTACAACCAGGCCACCCACAGCGCCAAGGTAAACACCCACAGCTATGGCTGACGCTGATAGGAGGCCAGGGCTTAACGCTCCGCTAGGGGTAACCAGCAGTGTAGTAATAACTATGCTGCGAAGCTCGCGCCCAGTCACAGCACTCCTGGGCTGCAAGGCGGGCTCATCGCGGTCTAGCAAGCTCCGCCGGTCTAGAAAACGTTTTCGCCACTTGAAAAGACGTGAGACAGCAGAGCTAACGTTTATCCACCAGGAGTCACCGCCACATAAAGACATGGCCGGGGGTTATGGGGAGGGACGCCCTTTCACCGAGAGCCACGGCATGGGGAGGGGGTCCTCGGCGGGTCCGAGCCCCCGGCCTCTTGCTACTCGTCCTCCTCACCCTCCTCCACGGCTTTGGTGATGTATGGGCGCACTATTTCGTCTAGGGTTTCCTCGTCGGCTAGCCCAATAAAGCCATCCACGGGCTTGCACTTGAGGTATACTACTGTAGTAGGCGTGGCCATAACACCAGCCTCCATCGCTGCCTCATAGGCGCTATAGCTGTCAACCTCTACAAACGCTACTTTGCCACGGTACTGGCTCATCCTCCGGGCGTACTCGTAGAATATCGGCCGGTAAGCAGCACATGCCGGGCATGTAGGGCTCGTAAATACTACAACAGCTACCGGCTTGCTGCAGATAGCCTTACGATACTCATCGTAGCTCCGGGCGAGCACTACCCCTGCTCGCTTAGCAGCCTCGACAGCCTTAGCCACATACTCATCCCATAGGGAGTCGAACTCGTCCCATGCATCGGGTGTCAAGGCGCTACTACACCCAGCTGGCTATTCGCGATCACACTGGCGCTGTTTAACACTACTCCACATCGGTGAAAAGCTTGTCGGAAGCTATTAGAAACTATTCCTGCAGGAGAAAATAATCATATCATATAAACAATACAAACAATATAAATGTGTCAATGGGGAGGTATGGTGGCGAGTAGAGATAACTGCCCTGGAGCCCCAAGAACCCCTTGGGGGTGCTCAGGTTGTCCAGCTGGTGTACGCCTCGTGCGGCAGCTGCTACGATGGCAGCAATCCGGGTTGCAGCTAGGATTGTAGCCCTGGGAGGCCTCGTAGTTTACCCTACCGACACCGTGTACGGCCTCGGCGCCAACCCCTTTAGCAGCTATGCCGTGTGGAGGGTTTTCCGTGCGAAAGAGAGGCCTTCAAACAGGCCAATACCGGTCCTGGTCTCCAGCCTAAGGGCTGCCGAGAAGATAGCCGAGCTAGACGATAGGGCTCGAAGGCTCGCCGAGAGATTCTGGCCCGGTCCACTAACCATAGTCGTACCGGCAAAACCAGGGCTTCCCAGCCTACTACATGCGGGAACCGGGAGGATCGGTGTGCGTGTGCCAAACCACCCCATAGCGCTGAAGTTCATAGAGGCCGTCGGGGGAGCAATCACTGGCACAAGTGCAAACCTCCACCGTAAACCCTCACCTTGCACTGTGCAGGAGGCAATGAAGCAACTAGGCTGCCGCGTAGACATATACCTAGACGGTGGCCCCACCCCCGGGGGTACGCCGTCAACAGTAGTAGACCTCACAACACCCAAGCCGAGACTGGTGAGAAGAGGCCCAATACCTCCAGAGGAGATCGAGGCAGTCCTAGCTACACCCATCGAAGCCTAGGATGGGGCTCGGCAAACCGCGGCAACCCACATCGCCCATGGCGTCATGGGGCTTCGGGTTGCCGACCTACTCCTCACAGCCCTACACTTCCCGGGTCCTGCAGTTGAGTGCAATGATTGAAAATAATGAATAATAGCCTCAATTTGCTTCTACCCACTTTAACTCGGGTGTAGGGCTGGCCTTGGGCTTTAACCCTTACGAGATTCGTAAGGACTTCCCCATATTTGAGCGCAAGATTGGTGGCAAGCCTATAATCTACCTTGACAATGCGGCTACGTCGCAGCGCCCCCGCCAGGTCATAGAGGCGGTTCGGGAGTTCTACGAGAAGTACAACGCTAACTGTGCACCTGTGGCTTACACACGCTCAGCCAAGAGGCTAGCGAGGCCTACGAGCAGGCCCACGAGAAGGTGGCCAAGTTCATCAATGCGTGGAGCTGGGAGGAGATAGTATTCACCCACAACACGACCTATGCGATCAACATGGTAGCTCTTGGCCTGGGGCTTAAACTGCTAAAGCCCGGCGACGAGATACTCGTAACAGTCATGGAGCACCACAGCAACATGCTTCCCTGGAGGACGGTGGCGAGGCTAACCGGTGCCAAGGTAAAGTATCTAGACATAACCGATGAGGGCTATCTTCGCTACGACCAACTAGAGGAGATGATAACCGAGAAGACAAAGATAGTAGCGGTCACAATCATGAGCAACGTCATCGGCACAATAAATGATGTAAAGAGGATAGTTAGGGAGGCGAAGAAGGTGGGCGCAATAGTGGTGGCTGATGGCGCGCAGGGAGTACCCCACCTCCCAGTAGATGTGCGGGATCTAGGCGTAGACTTCCTAGCGTTTAGCGGCCACAAGATGCTCGGGCCAACCGGCATCGGTGTTCTCTGGGGCCGCAAGGACATTCTGGAGCAGGTGGAGCCAGTAATAGCCGGAGGAGGCGCAATCAAGGACGTAACACTGGAGAGTGTGGAGTGGGCAAACCTGCCCTGGCGCCTCGAGCCCGGTACACCAAACATAGCCGGAGCCATAGGCCTAGCAGCAGCAGTAGAATATCTAGAGAGGCTAGGCATGGAGAACGTCCGGGCACACGAGAAGGAGCTGGTAGCCTACACCATTAAACTGTTCGAGGAGGAGCTAGCAGGCATAGTGGACTTCTATGGTCCACGCAACCCCGAGCACCGAGGAGGAGTCATAGCATTCAACATGCGGGGCCTCCACTACCACACTGTAGGTAGAGCACTAGACACCTTCGGCATAGCAGTGAGAACCGGGATGCACTGCGCCCACCCGCTACACTACAGGCTAGGCCTACGGGGCACGGTTAGGGCAAGTTACTACATCTATAACACCAAGGAGGAAGTGGAAGCCCTGGTAGACGCGCTCAAGAAGATACACAAGATGAAAGACATACTGACAGCAACTGAGGCGGATTACTGCACAGCAGGCTAGCCTTTCCGCCATAGGGGTGTTCGGAGCATTATAGCCGAAGCTTAGGCCGTTTTTTCAAGACTACACCAGGCTAGCAGCACTCCATGCTGTTCCACAAAATATCGTTGTGTTGTAGAGTATTCCTAGCCCCTCTTTCTGGAGAGGTATTCAGCTTTAGGGGACTGCGTGTACGTTGTCTTCCCGGGGGCTTAGTCTGTCTTGGCTGGTAGCGCTGAATGGATTTGTCCTCGATGTGGGTGGAGTGCGGCTATAGGCTCCGGCTACTACTGGCGCTGCCCCCGTTGTAGCGGGCCTCTGCAGCTCCGGTATACGCGGCGCTGGGAGCCCCGCAGCGGCTGCAGCGGCCTTGCGAAGTATTCTTCGATGCTCCCCTTGGAGGTTCCCCGCGTTCTCGGGGAGGGTGGCACGCCGCTCGTTGAACGCCGCGTTGAGGGGGTTAGGGTGTTCTTCAAGCTCGAGTATCTGAACCCTACCGGGAGCTTTAAGGACCGTGGAACCAGCCTTGCTTTAGCCTATGCTTCCCGCATGGGGTTCAGGCTGGTTGTAGAGGATACTTCGGGCAATACCGGGATCTCAGTAGCCGCGTACGCTGCCGCCTACGGGCTCCGTGCAAGGATATACATGCCTGTCAATGCTCCGGAGGGAAAGAAGAGGCTTGTAAGAGCCCTCGGCGGGGAGGTGGTCCTGACTCCTAGTCGTGGCGAGGCTGCCCAGGCCGTACTATGGGAGCTCAAGAAGCCTGACGTGTTCTATGTGGCTCACACCTGGAGCCCATTCTACGTCGAGGGCGCGAAAACAATAGCCTTCGAGGCCTTCGAGGACGGGTTCCGTGGGTCAGCCGTGCTTGTACCTGTGGGTTCTGGCGGGCTCCTCCTCGGGATCTACCATGGCTTCCGTGAGCTTGTCGAGCAAGGCCTCATAGACAGCGTGCCCAGGATCATCGCGGTGCAGGGCTACTCCAACCCGCCCCTCTACCGGGCAGTCTACGGTAAGGAGCCCGAAGCCGAGGAACGCAGCTCGAGGCTAGCCGACGGCCTAATGGTGTCGGAGCCGCCCCGGCTCGGTGAGGCTGCTGAAGCCGTAAAGGCCACGGGGGGCTGCGTGATACTCGTCGACGACGAGGGGATTAGGAGGGGGCTGAAGATGTTGGCGTCGATGGGCTTCATAGTCGAGCCCACGAGTGCGACGCTATATCCGGCCCTCCTGGAGGCTGTTGAGAGGGGCTGCATAGACAAGGGCGAGGAGGTGCTGGCACCACTCACTGGGTCGGGGCTAAAAACACTCGAGTACTTCAAGTAGCCCCATCACTCCACATCCTACGGGGCTATATCAGGCTCCCAGAGAATCTCCACAGCCTTACCCGGCACCACTGTTTCCAGGTATGCTCGGCGTAGCCTCGCCCTAGCCTTGCGTAGGCGGGGATGTACAATCCAGTCCATCACGGTTCCACGTGCCTCGGGTATGCCCATGTGGCGTACTAGCCTGGAGAAGACGCCCCCCACAAGACCCTCCCCGACAATGGCGTACCCTTGCCCGGCCTCCTTAGCATTCCTGGCGCCCTCTAGGAAGCCTAGTCGGCGTACCGGCGCGATCTTCTCAAGCCTCCTGGAAACCTCCTCGTAGACCTCACGTATCCTCGTAAGCCTACCCGAAACTATTATCTCCCTTGGCTTAACGCTTGCCAGCATTGCCCGGACAGACTTCTCCACACCCTCGTAGAGGGCCTGGAACGCCTCTTTGCACCGGCCACTCATTGCAAGCGCCCTATCCAGCTCGGCGGTGCCGCAGATGCTGGCGACGCCCCCCTCAAACACGTCGCTACGTTCCCAGCAGCCCCCCGCAACAGCTACCTCAGCGTCAACAGCTCCTATCGTGAGGAAGCCGGGCGATACAAGTGTGCCGCCAAGCCCGTCGACGATTTTGCCGTTCTCGACTGCTATCACGGCGTTATAGCCGTAGCCCATCTCTACGAGTATGAACGTGGCCTCGCTATAGTCCACACCATGCGTCCGGGCGTAGTCGTAGACGGCGAGCACGGTGACAGCCATCTTGTCAGCCGTACCCATGTCTATCTTGTTGAGCTTCCTCCACCGAGGCACGGTGGGGAGGTGCACTACGCCGGGTATGTAGCAGACGGGGAGCCGCTCACGCCAAAGCTCAACAACAACGTCTGCCAACGCCTTGTACACAGCAATGCCAACGTGCCCCTTCTCTAGTCCGGCTCTAAGCTGCTCCCGAGGCGTCAACAACAGGATCTCGAGCGCGAACTGCTCCGGGTCGACGATATCCTCGTTACAAACCACTGGAGTACCATACCCCGAGGGTCCAGCGATGATGTCCACTGGGCCGGCCTCCCTTATAGCCTCCACAAGCACTCGGGGATTACGGGCAACCTCAGCCGTGGGGATACTTTTCTCCCAGACAACGTGCTCCCCATCAACAACAACGAGGTCAAACGAGCCTGTACCAGGATCTACGCCCAGGGCGCGCGCCAAAGCCAGGACACCTCTTCAGGATAGTAGGGTTTTCCGGAAAGACTCCTGGGAACTCCCGTCCTAAACCCTAGCCGCAGACATAGCGGGGGAGGAGGGGGGCCTTCCCTGTACGTGTCCGAGGTCTGCGTTTACGCTGGGCTCTACCTGCTAGGATTGCAGCGGGATGGCGTAGACTAGATGCTTGTTTATCCAGACTGTCAGGGTGTAGCTGCGGCCCGGCTGTAGATGCTGGGCCAGCTCTTTTAGGCTGAATACTATCGTGCAGCCTGCGGGGGTGCAGGTCCATTCGTCGGCCTCTATGTAGGGTATTGTTGTGTACATGTAGCCTGGTCTTACTACTCCGGCTGCTGGTTGCTTGGTTTCAGCATCGTATACTAGTAGTGAGATGTCGCCGCTAGGCTTTACCTGTAGGACCGCCTTTCCATCTTTGACGCTGTAGTCTATGCGTAGCCCTACCAGTGGTACCGCGTAGACGTAGAATGCGTCTCCGCTCCCATCTCCTACCACAACTATCTTGTGTAGAGCTGCCATTGACCCTTGGCCCTCTACTGCTTCGGGGTAGCCCTGCTCCACAGTCTCGGCGAGTATTGAAGTTATGTACTCTTCCCAGTAGCTGCGCAGGATAGGCGTGTAGTAGACGGTTACTGGAACGGGCTTGCTGGTAACCGTTCCGAGCCAGAGGCCGTAGACGATCTTTACGTGGTAGGCTAGCCCTTGCTCTATAACGGTTTTTAGTACCGGGTTTAGCTCCATTCCCAGTCTCGCCGCAGCCCTCTCTGCTGCGTCCGTGAACACCTCGTCTGGCAGACGGTCCTCGGGATAGGTGTCGAGTGTGCTTAGCCTAGTGTCGAACCAGGCTGTAACTACCGGGATGCCGGTCTGGCCGCCTTGCATCTCCACATTGTAGACTGTAACTGTTGGGTTCTCCTTCAGTTTTGGCGCAACGTATTCTACATAGTCTCCAGGCTCTATTGGTGGGAGATGCTGGTCTAGTAGTAGCAGGGTGCCCTCAGCCTCTACGGCTGCTACTGCGTGGTTCGTAGCTGGCATCACCACTACTTGTGCCCTCTCGACTCCGCCGGCGAGCAGTGCAGCAGCGGTGAAGACAGCATAGTCGCTGCAGATGCCGTGCCGGGTTGAGAGCATTTCTAGCGGCGTATAGATCCTCGTGGGTACAGTCTCAGCCTTGCTTGTGTCGTAGGTAAAGCTCCTACCCACCCATTCCAACACCCTCCACGCAGCCTCAGCGGACGAGGTTGGCTTATAGGCGCCGTAGACCTCTAAGCTGATGATAGCTAGTGTTGATGGGGTGTAACCGCAGAGTATCGCTGTCCGGTAGGGGCTGACGTTGCTACAGGGGCTGAATACCGGGTTGCCCTCGAGCTGTCTGGCTATGGTCACCGAGCCCTCGTTCTCGACCACTATTTCGCCCCGGTAGGCTTCTACGAGTTCGCCGGTGGCGGGGTCGGTGGCTGCTACGACTACCAGGTAGCGGCCGGGCTTGAGCCTCCCAGCTAGCTCGGATAGGCCTACTGCTAGCCTGCTGTGGAGCGGGGAGAACTGCGCCATGACGGGATCTATCTCGGCTACAGTATCCTCCACGTTGAAGGCTCTCACAACCAGTACTGGCTCAGGGCTGTTGGCCCGGTAGAAGGCTATGGCATCAATCGTCCCCGGTACGTCGGCCACAAGCCAGCCATTAGCAGGGTTCACGTAGAGTCGGGGCTTGACAGTTTGGAGCACGGCAGCCCAGCTTGTAGCGAGGAGCTTCACCTGCTCAACATCTCCGGCAACAGCTGCGGCTGCATGTATAGCAGCTGCTAGCTGTTGGGGCGGTAGCTGCTCAGCCCTCGCTACATAGTCCTCTAGTATGCTCAGTGCTTGCCTGATGGTCTCAAGTCTCGCCTCAAGGTACTGCTTGACGCCTTTATCGCCGACAAGCTCTACAGCCCTAAAGGCCTCCGCGAGTCTGGATTTAGCCTGCTTTAGCATCCTTTCCAGCGTTCCTACAGCCTCACCAACAGCTGGTGCCTCAGCAGAAAGCATCGCCTCGGCCTCTGAGAGCCTCGCCGAGGCAGATTCTAGAAGCCCAGCAGCCTCCTCAACCAGTGTAGCGTTCGGAGGAAACGAGCCTAGGGCCTCTAGCAGCCTAGCCCTAGCCTCAACGGCTGCTGCAGCAGCCTCCTCGGCAGCCGCTAGCGCATCCCACGTAGAAGCATTGAGCGCGGCACTGGAAACCCTCCTAGCTTCGGATGCGAGCTGCTCAGCCTTGGAGAGGAGCTGGAGAGCCATCTGGTACAGTGGGAGACTCTCCTCAAGCATGCCAGCAACCTCCAAGGCCTGACGGGCAGCAGTATATGCTTCAGCGTGGCGTCCAGCAGCGAGAGCCTCACGAGCAGTCCTAACAGCCTCCTCAAGCACGCTAAGAACCTGCTCCAAGACACGAGCCATGGTCTCGTTGCCCGCAACCAGGCTCCTAGCCTCCTCCGCCACCTGCTCAGCCTTCGTCACAGCCTCACCAACATACTCCTCGACACGGCTGGCGAGCAGTCTAGACGCATCCTCTAGCTCTCCAAGCCTCTCAAGAGCCTCGTCAGGGGTGGCAGTGCCGGACTCGACAGCAGAGACTAGCGAGTCTAGCTGGGAGAGCAGTCTAGAAGCCTCCTCCGACACCAGGGGCACAAGCTGGAGCTGCTCCAGCAGCTTCTTCAGCTCCTCCACTCTCACGGTAAACTCGCTGGAGGGCTCCTGTGTTCCTGGAGGCACAGTTGCCGAGGAAGGAGCTTGCAGAGGCTGGGCAGTGGACGGCTGAGCTGCCGGCGCCTCTCCTCCACCGGTAAGACCCTGGACGAGTTCGTATACAGTCCTCGCAGCATCGATTATCATGCTGGTAACCGTGTCGGGCGAAGCGAAGTAGGCAAGTGAGACAGCGAGAGCAACGAAGGCAGCTATTAGCTTAGCTCTACCAGCCACGCCGAACCCCACGCCAATATGCTTTCAGCTTGCAGCGGAAGAAAGTTACCCCCTACACGCTACACAAAGCCATGCGCACGCTATAGCGGCTGCATATGTGGGCCCTACAGTCTGAGCAGCAGATTATGGCAGTCCACTCCGCGGCGTCAATCACTCTACTCGGCTATGCTGTTGTGCTTGGGCTATGTTATGGTTTCCGCTAAGATAACAGGAAGTTGAAGAGGCTGCTTGGCAAACGTGGTATTAGGCCTTAGCGATGTTGTTAAGAGAGCTTTGGAGAACGAAGCTAGAAAGAGGATGGATTAAGAGCTTGAGGAGGGGGCGGGGAGGCTCTCTGCAAAGCTATCCCATATACTTGACGAAGAACATGTAATGGCCGGGTTAGCCTATCTCTGTATTGGCGGTGAATTATACCAGAAGACCTCAAAAGCATGATAAGATTGTGAGAGGCTAGGGATCTGCGGGATAGCAGCTGTGGCAGCCTGGGGTGCTAATAATGGTGGATGGCACGGAGTATAAGCAAGTTATTGTTGTTAGGGCTGATCTAAAGATGAGCCGTGGGAAGCTGGCTGCCCAGGCTGCTCATGCAGCTGTTGAAGCTGTACTAGAGATTCTTGACTCGGGCCATCCGGAGTGGAGGAGGTGGCTGGAGGAGTGGAGGAGGCAGGGCCAGAAGAAGGTCGTGGTGAAGGTTGATAGCGAGGCTGAGCTGCTCCGGGTTTACCAGGAGGCGCTCCGCCTTGGGCTCCCAACAAGCCTCATAGCTGACGCGGGGCGGACAGAGCTGCCACCCGGTACTAGGACGGCTGTGGCTGTGGGGCCAGCGCCTTCACCTATTGTTGACCGGGTAACAGGAAAGCTAAAGCTGCTCTAGTGCATCTCCTCCCACCCGGAGCCCAGCACCTCCCGGCCTTCCGGGTTCTCACGTGCAGCGGGGTGCCTAGGCGTCTTGCAGGCACACCTCGTGATTGTTGGTACTAGTGTGCTGCGTAATGCTCTCCAGAGGGCTCAGAGAGGTGCTCATGACGGTTGTAGCTGGCCTGGCGACCGGTGCTTGGAGCTGCTAGCTTCATGCGCTGATCCCCGTAGGCTCGATCGGGGCAAGTGTGCCGAGCTGAGGAGGGATAGCAGGTGTTGGAGCTACGTGGAGTGTCTTGTTAAGAGCGACCCGTATGGGATGAGTGCTGAGCTGAACGCTATGGAGTGGGTTCTCGGCAGTGGCTGTGCCGGTGTGGGCAGAATCGTCCTCTATGCTAGTGATACGCTGGAGGGGAGGTATGCAGCCGAAATACTCAGGGGCTTCCTGACAGGAAAATGCAGGGGTGCAGAAGTGTCCGAGAGGATGGTCTCTGGGCTCGGAACAGACTTCTGGCGGGGACTCATAAACATTGTAGAAGCCATTACCAGCGACGTGAAGGAGCTGGCCAGGGAAGGATACACGGTCTACCTAAACGCTACTGGTGGCTTCAAGCCCGAGGCGGGCATAGCGCTGCTTGCAGCCTCCCTCGCCGGCCCCATTGCAGCGTACTATAAGCATGAGTCTATGAGGGAGGCAGTAATGCTTCCATTGATACCGCTTAACGTGGATAAGGGCCGTGTACTGGCTATAGTGGCAAAGCTCGAATACCTAGCTCACCACAAGCCGAAGATAAGGCTCGACGATCCCCAGCTGGTCGAGGTGCAATGGATACTCTATTTCCTAGCCCAGAGTGGCGCCCTTGAAAGCCTCGGTGAGGGCTACTACAAGGTTACCGACTGCGCAGCGGAGATCCTCACACTAGTATCGAAGCTGTACCTCGGGATGCTCTAGCCCGTCTTTTCCCGGAGTTTCCTCATAATCCTTATCTCCATCCTCTTCGGGTAGAGGCTTAGCACTGCCAGGAGGAGAGTTAAATCCTGCCAAGGTCATAGTAGTAGTAGCTATCAATGCTTTAACATGGTGCTTCACGCCGTAGACGAGGTACTTGTAGGCCACGTAGCCCCCCAGGGCTATGCCTGGTGCCAGCAGCAGGGCGCCAAGGATGAATATGAGGAAGGCTGGGTTGTACCTCCACGCGAGCCGGATCATGTCCCGGGCTATCTGTGGGCCGTGGAGAATTCCAAGCTTCTTCCTGGGGTCGAGCCTCCGCCGGTAGAGTATCGGCACCTCGCATACACGGTAGCCCTGGCTAGCCATGTGTGCTGCTATCTCGCTCTCAACGCTGAAGCCGTGGAACTCGAAGTCCACCTCGTGCAGCACATCCGTCCTTACAAGGTAGAGGCCGGTGAGCACGTCGCGAAGCTTGGTGCCGAAGAGGAGGTTGAAGAGCCTTGTGAGCACCCGGTTACCCAGCTTGTATATGAGCGATTGCGCTCCGGGCTCTGCTTTCACTCTCGCACCGCCAACCCAGTCGCAGCCCTTCCGAGCCTTTTCCAGCATCTCCGGGATGTAGTTGGCGGGGTACGTGTAGTCGCCGTCGACGAGCACGGTGTAAGGGGTATCAATGTACCTCAACGCGGTCTTTACTGCTGCAGCCTTCCCTCTCCCCTCTTGCAGCACCACGCGTACACCTTTCGACCCGGCAATCTCCCTCGTACGATCAGTGCTGTACCCGTCCACGACCAGGATGCGCTCCCGCGGAATACCAACAGAGAGCAGCTCGTCTATAACGGCCCCAATAGCCTTCTCCTCGTTCAGCGTTGGCACAACAACGGTGACATCGTTGTAGCCCCTGTCATCGGCGCTCAAGGTGGCCCAGCCCACCGAACCTCAAGAGGCTTTCTATAAGTCCTAATTCTTGTCCAAGCCGGTGTACCCGCATAACGTGCTTCCGGAGCATCAGCAACCCGGCACGGCATCTATAACAACCCAGCCCCTATAGAACACATTGTATCGGTGGGGCTCAACTGGAGAGCTCTCCCCTACGAGATCCTGGCAGGAACGGGGCAAACATAGCTGCTAGCCCCGCTGGCAAGGCCGAGCCGGCCTCTCCTGGCGACATTGGGCAGTCGGCGCAAATGTGGAGCCCAGCATAGACGTGCAACAATGCTGCAGCAGCTGGGGGAACGAGGCAATCCACGGCCTATATCCCTGGTGTAGTATGTAGAATGCTGTGGCTTCGAGCACAGCTTGCGCTGCGAAGAGAGGCGCAAGCGTGCGTATGGCCTCCCAGCCGCTAAGCTTCTCTCCGTTCCACCAGCCCTCACCAGACATGACGACAAAGTATACGCTGAGGAAATCCCATACAGCTAGGAGGAGAGCAACACCTAGAACAAAGCCTCGAACAAGCACCATAAACTTCATGGTGGAGGACACCTCATCGGAACACGACTCCATGAAGATTATTTTTAGGTTTTAACCTGGCTCGCGCCAGTGAATAGCTATTGTCTCGACGGTGCTGGGCTGGCTGACAGAATAAGGCCTTCCACCTCGCTGGTGAAGGGCTCTGATGGTCTAGGAGGGGTCTCCCGGACTACATGGGCCTCAGCATGGCTAGGCGGAGGGCTATATAGGCATGATCGGTGGGTGGGAGAAGCCTAGAAGACCGCAGTGTGGTGTTTGACGGAGCTGGGTTAGAGGGTATGGTGCTGCCGGAGGAGGTTGCCGCTAGGATTCTCGCTGAGACCGTTAGGAGGAGGGCTTCGCTCCGCGACGTTGCGGTTGGGTTCTTCTCCCGGAACCCCGAGCTGGACTACATGAAGCCCATTGTGAGGGTGTTGACGCTTGGCGTTGCAAGGCACTACCTGCTGCTGGACCGTGTCCTGGTGAGCCTAGGGTATGGGCCCCCGAGCCACTCTCAGCGCTGGATGCTAGCCAGGGTCCTCGTGTACGAGGCGTTGTCGGGTAAGCTGAAGCCGACCCGGGCCCGGAAGCTGGCGGAGAAGGCGGGGCTCGACCCGGATAAGCTGCTGGAGCTGAGGGGGGCCGATCCCCGCGAGTTTGTGAAGGGCTTGTCGGGGCTTGACAGGTTGAGTGTGCTCTACAGCTTCCCCAGGTGGATGCTGGAGGAGCTGCTGGAAGCCAGGATACCAGACCTGCCAAAGCTGCTCGAGGTGCTGAACAGTGATCCAGTGCGCTGGATAAGGATTAGACCCGGCGTAGACCGTAAATGGCTTGCAGAGAGGCTGCAAGAGCAGGGCGTCGTCATAGAACCCGACAAAGACCTCCCAGACGTAGCCAGGATAGTCAAGGGTGCCTCTGAGGCCACACGCACCAGGGAGTACCAGGAGGGCCTCTACACGATACAGGATAAGGCCTCCACACTGGTGGGCTGGGTCGCCTCGCCCAGGGGTAGGGTGGCAGCTGACCCCACTGCTGGCGCGGCGATAAAGGCTAGCCACATGGCGTGGCTCGGCGCCCGCTACGTGGTTGCGGGGGATGTGAAGCCGCAGCGCCTCCAGGAGGCCAAGAGGACGCTGTCAAGGCTGGGTCTAGGCCACATCGTGGATCTCGCCGTTGGCGATGCAAGGATGCCGTACTGGAGAAAGCTGGACGTAGTGATAGTGGATCCTCCATGCACTGATATTGGTAGGCTGCAGTACGAGCCCGAGGTCAAGCTCTGGCTCACCAGAGGCGACCTCCACTACTACCGCCGCCTGCAGCTCCGAATACTGGCATCAGTAGCTAAGTCGCTGCCCCGGGGAGCCACGATAGTCTACAGCGTCTGCACCCTCACGAGGAGCGAGACGGTATGGGTTCTCCGGAGGCTCCTCGAAACACACCCCGACGTGGAGATAGTGGAGCCCGAGCCCGTGCTCGGCGAGCGCCCACAAGGCCTACCAAAGGCTCAGCGCATGCTACCACACCTACACAAGACACAAGGCTTCTTCATAGCAAAACTAGCCAAGATAGCATGAGCCCGGAACAACCAGAGTTAAGCTAGATAAGCCCCTACAGTAGCACTCTCCCTAGAGCTGCAGAGGAGATCTTCAAGCCGATAAGAAGCATAGCAGACTCCGACATAGCAGTGCTGCTAGTAGATCAGAGCGCTAGGAAAGCCCTCGAGATAGCTGATAGGGGCTACATACTGGTGCAGGGGCAGGCAGCATCGAGGGCTCAGCAGAAACACTCTCACACCCGGAGCCAGGAAAGCTATACCTAGGGCTCGTCAAAGCCTAGAGTCTGAGCGAGAGAATGGCCGCTGGAGAGAACAGCCTACAACTAAACGCTAGCCAAAACCCAAACCATTCTCTCGTCATACCCTCTCTGACCACAAGGATCTTGGAAAACACTCCTGAGAGCACCTACCATCGCAGGACAAGCCTATCGCGGCTAGAGACAGCCCCATTAAGTGGTTGGGGCACCGAAGGCTGGTGTGTCCTGCTTCTCCAGGCACACACTCATCCACTATGGCTTATGGCCGGGTTAGAGTGTGGTTATAGGTGTCACAAATAATTAGTGGCTACTCAGCCTAGTTCCACCCCTGGGTGGGCCAGGTTTGACCCTCAAGCTCAGGGTTGGCAGGAAGGGCTACATTATACTTCCGAAGGCTGTGAGGGAGGCAGTCGGCATCGACGAGGGTGACGAGGTGATAGTTGAAATAAGGGATGGTATACTTCTAAAGCCCGCTAAGAAGCGGGTTGATGTGGATAGGATCAAAGAGCTTCTTAGAGCGCATGCGGCAAGGCTGAGAAGCATTCAGGGAAGACGTGAGCCAGCGCCGGGCGAGGCGGCAGCCGACTATCTCGAGGAGGAGTTTGAAAGTTGAAAGCCTTTCTCGACACCCCACTACTAGTATATCTCAACACTATAGCTGAGGACGAGCGTAGACTCGTCTACGAGAGCTTCTACCTGGACATACTATCCCGGTACAAGCTCTACACGGATGTACTTGTACTTGACGAGTTAATCTATGTTTCCAAGAGGAAATACGGTATCCCCTATAGCGTAACGCTAGACTTCATAGAGGCTATAGTGCTGCCCTACGTTACAGTAATAGGGCTTGGCGAGGATGAGTACAGAGAGGCAGCTAGGCTAATAGCCAAGCTCAACCTTAAACCCTCCGATGCTCTCCACGTAGCAGCAATGAAGATGAATGGTATAAGGCTAGTGATAAGCGAGGATAAGGAGCTGGATAAAGTACCTGACGTGAAAAGGGTCTGGCTTACAAGTAGCCCATAAGAAGTGAACCTCGGTTTTTCCGTTGCTGGTAAAGCCGTGCGCTTACCCACCAGCGACTAGCGCTTGAGCCCGGCGCGGATCCTACTGCCACTACCAGCTCAACACCTCTCTAGCAACCTTCCCCGGTCTGGCTCTTCTCGAGCAAGAATGGGCAGACAATGTGGCCCATCCTATGTACCTCCGCGACGTTTGACCCGTCAAAACCTCTTGCCGTGCTCAGACTCTCTAGGTAGGGGGGTTTGTAGAGCTTGTAAGTCTTCCCTCAGCCCCTTCAGTTCGTCTAGGATCTCAAGTATAACCAGCTTGGCTGCAACGGCAAACTAAAACTCTTCATCATCCACCTCTAAGGCCCTAAAACCGCTTCTCCTCTTCACCACCCAAGGCCTCAACATTCGCCTTTCGAACCCCACCCTGGACACGCTGGTAGCACGTCTATTGCCACATAAACCTACACTCTTCCCTGGACACCACTATTTCTAGCTTAAACCATCAATATAAGAGCCTACCACTAGCCACAAAGTTCTATGTCAAGCCGGGGCTTGGCGAGTCCCTGTATTGCTACCGTAGTGTTCGTAGTGTTCAAAGTTTATAATGTATATAACTATTGCTAATATTGAAGAATATTAAAATGTTGGGTGCTGCAGCCGGGTGCTAGTATTGTCGTTCTAGGTCGCGCCAGGGGGAGCGCCAGTATACTCGCCTGCCTCAACAATATACTCTACAGTATACGGCTCATAGCCTATCGACGTATACTCCTCGGCAAGCACGTCAGGGCATCTCATCTTATAGATCCTAATAGGATACGCATATGGCGTTACATCCTGCACTCTTACTTCAACAGCGTGTGCCATGCCCTCACCCTCTATGGTGAACTGGGTAAAGCCTATAGCGGCTTTAATCACGGAAACCATGTAGGACGCTAGTATGTTCCCTGTAGTACCCAGGATGCCGCTGAGCACGGACTCTAGCCAGGGCTGGTACACAGAGTATATCGCTGCTGCTAGGCCAGCACCACCCTCCACCACATCAGCCGATGAAGTTTCATAGAGCAATGTCTCTTTCCGGGTTCCAGCATAGGCGTATTTTACTAGCTCTGCGTGAGCGCTCCAGCTAAGCGCCATATAGTTGGGAGGAAGTTGTGTCAAGTCTAGATGATCAGGTTTCATCTTGGACCAGTCCACGCTTTGTATCTTGTAGAGCGGGATGAACGCCACGTCAGCCCAGAACACATAGTAGCGGCATCCATCCGGAAACGTTACTGTCTCCGAGTTGAAGAGTACGACTGCTGCATCACCCAGGTAGAGAAACATTGTAGGAGCTAACACATAAGCTCGTTCCTCAGCCGATGTTCCGGCAGGGCTTGCATACATCTGGAGTCCGCCGTACGGGTTCTCCCATACCGGTATGCCGAAGAATGATATACCGCTGTATGCGAACTGTAGCTTGCCTGCTGCCAATGCTCCAGACACTTGTATCGGTTTGAATGTTTCTAGGTCTGTTGTTGTGTATGAGAGTACTACTCCCAGCCATGGCGTGTCTAGTGTTGGGTTGGGGTCTGGTACTGGTGAGGGGTACCATGTTGGTATGTAGCCTCCAGTGCATGCGCCACCGTTGGTGTTTATGAGCCTGGCTATGAAGTTCTGCATTGGGTATAGGCCGCCGCCGAGCTTGTTTACGGTGTAGCTTCTGGCCTCGTCGTAGCTGTAGATGTCTGCGTTGAAGTAGTACTTCTTCGAGTATGTCTCAGCGAAGAGCCTCCATAGGCATTCTGCCTGGCTCCGAGGTATGCCTCTCAGCCTCTCGTACCAGCTGCTGGGCGGGCTGTACCTGGAGTTGTAGAGGTCCCAATTGTACACTACTTCCATGTAGCCTGGACAGTTGCTAGCAGTGGTGGTAGCTGTTAAGCCGTCTACGGTTTTACCCGGCTTAGCTACCACCATTGCTGTCTTGTTCCCGCCTATGACTAGCCCGAAGCCGGGCTGCCAGCTAGCCTTGACGCCACGGCTCTGTAGGTTTTCTACTAGCGCCTCCTCAAGGGCTTTTGTCTCCACTGTGCCGCAGCGCAGCTTCTCACTGTTTATCCTTATAATGGCTCCCTCGACGAACATCCTTAAGGGGTCCTCGATGGTCTTTTTGCCCGCCTCTATGGGGTTATGGAGCTTCTCCAGGTACCAGTCTCTTGCGGAGTAGGTTGCCGTACAGATCTTCACTTTGCTGCTGGGAGACGTGAAGTAGAATGTGACTGTCACAGCTGGTATCTCGACAGATACCCCATAATTCTGCTCGGCGAGCAGCTGCTTTAGCGCCCTGCTATGCCTAGCCCAATCATCGAGAATGTTATCCGGTATCTCTACCTGCACCCTAACCGTTCTACCGGCCTTAACCTCCTCAAGCTCCTTAACAAGCTCGCGGTGAATAATCTTATCCCCGTAGCTGATATAGATGTGGCCATGCCCTGAGAACTCCCTGCCAGCCGCTTTATATATGCTTGGCTCAAGTACAATAGTTACAGTTCCCGGCTTCGGGAAGTAGCCGGACAGTATTGGCGACACGTAGAATGCTATGCCTGCGAGCACAACGGCTGCGAGGGAAGCTGCAATAACGGTTTTAGCCCTCAATGAGGGCATAGAAGCCCCCTTCCTCTCATGTTCAATTCTGCACTGTATGACTCTTCAATTTTTCTTCGAGAGAGAGATGCTGTATTTCACAGCTGTTAGACTGGCAGAGTAGTCCGGGCAGGAGGAGGTCAACGCTCTTAAGAGAATCCAGTCGTGGATGTTTCAAAGTAGGCTATGGTTTCGGAAGTGGAGTTTTGCTGAGCATGCTCGTTTTCAGAGTGTTCGTGGCATAACTGGCGGTCTCGGGGAGGCTTACTCTACCACTGCTATGTACTCGGGGAGCCAGGTTAGCAGCTCCTCGATGACCTGGTCTGGGTCGGTTATCTCCTCTACCTCCTCCTCTTCGCCGGTTATGATTCCCTGGAGGGCGTGGATTATGGCTGAGAGGGTGAGCGTGTAGGACTCGTTCATCTTCCTCGAGAGCTTGTCTGCGGCTTCGGCTACGCGCTGCCAAGCGTTCTCGCCTTCCAGCGCTATGCAGAAGTCGTCTGGCTGGTCTAGCCCGAAGTGGCAGACCAGGTAGAGGCTATCGTCTATCTTCACTGCTACTATCCTGCTGCCGCGATACTCCTCTACAGCGGCTATCCTCGGCTTCATGGCGTCCTCTACTATCCTGCGGAGGGGGAGCCTGGAGGTTGGGGGGCCGCTAATGTTGCCTCGGAGCTTTAGCCCGGTTAGCGTTTGGAGCGCCTCGCGTACCTCGTCGTATTTCACGGTTACCTGCATGCTCATACCCGTGCTCCCAGCTGCTAGGCTGCGGCGTGGCCTTTTAAACAGCTGCCTATCCAGCCGCTGTCCTAGCTCGTGCCCGCTGCACGAAGCGTCGCAGGGCCTCCCAGTCTACCTTCGCCTCGTCTATGAGGCCTAGGCTATACTTCTGCTTGCACGTGCTGCACATGAGTATAGTAGGCATCTTCTCCGGGTCGATGCCCGACGCTAACAGCTTCTCCACGACCTTCTCGACCATCCTCGTTGGGCCTACCGGGTTGCCGCAGACTATGCAGCGCAGCTCCTCCCCTGCCACGAGGGATACCAGCGAGTCTATGATGGCGGGGTTTATGGCCCGCTTAACCGTTATCGCGTCCTCTGGGCAGACCTCCCGGCACCAGCCGCACGCTATGCAGCGGTCATGCAGGAAGAGCAGAGCCGAACCCTCCGCCTCCTCCCTCAGCTTGAGGGCGCCCGTCGGGCACTCCTTAGCGCAGGCGCCGCAGAGGGTGCAGCGCTCCTGGTCAACTATTACTAGCCCCGTGAACCCTGTCCGCAGATCGGCCGAGACCCCAGACCTCTTGGCGACAGCTAGCGCTAGGGGCCTCAGCCCTCTCCCGAGCAGCTCCAGCGCGTCCCCGAGCGGCTCCAGGCCCGGCTCCTCCTGCACGAGCCCGACAGCCTTGCCGGCCTCCACAATGGCGAGGCTGGCCCCGGTAATCCCCTCGTAGTCGGCAGCCACGGTTTCGAGGTATGTTTTGCGGCTCTCCCTACACCTCCTCAGCTCCCGTTCCCAGCCATCGTCAACCATGATGGGCTCCAGGCCGAGGCCCCGGAGGGCGAGAAGCTCCTCGAGCCCGACGACGTAGGGGCAGGAGACCGGCACAACGACAACGGGATGGCCGGGGCTGCTATTGCCTAGCTCCTGGACGAGCTTGGCGAGCACGGAGCGTGGAGCTATTAGGGCGTAGCCGGGCCCCGTGATGGAGAGGAGCCGCAGCATGTCCTGGAGCCCAGCCCGGGAATACCCGGGCACGTGGAGCAGCTCAACACCGCACAGCGCGGCGGATGCGGCGCAACCCCCCTCAACGTCGCAAGCGTCTAGGCACCAGCTACAGTAGTCTCCGAGGGGCTTCTTCCCGCAGAGCTGGTCATGTATCGGCTTCTCCGTGTAGTCCATGGCGGAGCCGACAACAGCTGTGCGGAGCAACGTGCGGCGGCTAACCCTCTTCCCCCCGCCAGCAGGCTCTAAGACAGCGTCGCGGGCACGGCGTCTAGCAAGATAGGCTAGACGCGCCATGAACAGCTTCGAAGCCCCGTCACGGTGCAGCTTCTCCTCGTCAGCATCGAGGGCCTCCAAGAGGTAGAAGTTGCCACCCTCCATCCGCAGCCTCCACGCAGCCTCGCCGTAGGCCTCCCACGCGCCACGGCCAACAATCAAGACCTCCTCTTCACGGGAAGCCTCCTCGACGGCAACCTCCACGGCCTCCTCAATAGACCCGGCGTCCACGGCGCCAGGTACTGGTGGCGCCCCAGGAAGCCGTACAATACGCGGCAAGCCCAACGCCCAACAAGTCCTACAGCCCTCGCCAGAAAATAGTTCCTACTACTCCCGAGCCCCGGCAAGAGGAGCGGTAACCTCCCACGCTGACGTAGGGGTCCGGGAGGGCTGGCCCCGGCATCCCAAGCTACCGGGCTAGCGCTGCCGATACTAGGGTCCCACACTACAGCCACAGGCCCAGGGTGTACGAGGACATGGCAGGTATGCCGGGCGGGCCCTGGCGCTGGCGGTGGACATGGAGCCGGCCGGGGAGACCACCAAAGCCCCGGCTGATATGGTTCCGCCCGCGTGTCCGCGCTTTCGTTCCCGTAGACGAGATGGGAAGGCCGATACCTAGCGAGCCTGTCTACCTATTGCCAGACGAGCTGGAGGCGCTGAGACTAGTATACTACGAGGGGCTTACACAAGAGGAGGCCGCGAAGAAGATGAACGTGTCCCGGGGTACGCTTTGGAGAGCGCTAGCGAGCGGCCGTAAGAAGCTTGTCCAGGCACTCATAGAGGGCAAGCTCCTCGTGCTAGTAGCCCCCGAGGAAAAACCCGATAGAGAGCGGGGGAGCTAGAAGTAGCCAGGAGCACCGAGAAAGGCGGAAGGAAACGCCCCCTGGATGCGTGCTAGCCGTCTAGTTTGTCTACTCGAAGCGAACTATAAAAAGATGGCCTACACTTCCCCGTTTCACTCGTGTTTAGGTTTATATTGGCGAGTTGCAAGCTATCGCGGTGTCCGGGGTTTGATGGCTTGGAGGACCCGTCAACCCTGGATAAGCAGGTTGTGAACCTCTACGGCCTCTGGAGGGTTGACAAGAAGGTTATTGACCGGCTTGTAGAGCTTATACACCGAGTTGCGCCTATTGCTATTAGACGTGTCGGCGGCACCATCAAGATAATGGATTTCTGTGGCACACATGAACACAGCATTGTCTGGAATGGAATCCGCAGCCTCATGCCGGAGGGTGTTGAGCTTGTCGCTGGGCCCGGCTGCCCTGTCTGCATAACACCCGCCTACTACGTCGACATTGCGATAAAGTTTGCCCTAGAGGGGATCCGTGTTTACACCTACGGCGATGCATATCGGCTGCCTGGCTCGGGCCGTCCATTCGGCGATAAGGGACGTCCTCGTAGCCTAGAGGAGGCTCGTGCTCTTGGCGGCGATGTGGTAGTGGTTTACAGCTTTATGGATGCTGTGAAGCATGCTAAGAGGGATGGCAAAGAGTCCGTGTTTCTCGCGGTAGGGTTTGAGACCACGGCGCCTGCTGTAGCAGCGCCACTAGTTAACGGTGTTGTACCAGAAAACCTTACGATCATAAATGTGCACAGACTCACACCGCCAATACTCCGCTACACCTTTGAGCGTCACCGCAACGCCCCAATACGCGGTGTTATAGCGCCAGGCCACGTCTCGGCCGTTATTGGTGCGAAGGCGTGGGAGTTCGTGCCGAGGGAATACGGTGTTCCCACTGTTGTTGCAGGGTTTGAGGCCCATGATATACTCCTAGCAATATTCCACATTCTCGCCATGCTCGCTGAGGGGAGGCCACGCCTCATAAACGAGTACAAGCGTGTAGTCCGCTGGGAGGGCAACACGGTGGCACAGCGCTACATCAATGAGTGCTGCGAAGTCACCGATGCTGCGTGGCGCGGCCTAGGCTTTGTGCCACAGAGCGGCCTAGCCTTCCGCGACAAGTACCGCCGGTACGACGCCATGTACCAGTACGGGATAAAGGAGCTAACACCCGAAGAGTGGAGCTACGACCTTCCACCGGGCTGTCGCTGCGCCGAGGTAACCCTGGGCCTCGCCAAGCCGACGGACTGCCCACTCTTCATGAAGGTATGTACGCCAGGTACACCCTACGGACCCTGCATGGTCAGTATCGAGGGTACATGTAGCGTCTGGGCCCGCTTCGGCGGTGGAGGACTAGCAGATGAGATAGCGAGAGAGCTGGGGCTCGCATAGGGGTTGAAGCTATGGCTCACCTTCTCCTTTATACTGGTGGTTTTATCGGCCGCAGCGCCTATAGCACTGTTGACAAGCCCTCTAAGTTGGAGGTGTAGCTAGTATGTGTCTGGCTGTCCCCGGTTTCGTTAAGGAGGTTCGCGGGGATATCGCGATTGTAGAGTTTCACGATGGTGTTGTTAGAGAGGTGTATGCTAGCGCTATCAGCGACTTAAAGCCCGGCGATATGGTCATGGTGCATGCAGGTGTTATAATCGAGAAGGTTAAAGAGGATGAGCTTGAGAAACAGGTTAGAGAAATAGAGGAGCTTCTCCGGAGCCTGGAGGAGAAGGCCGAGGAGATAGAGAAAATGGTTTGGGGCAAGTAGCGTATGGCTAACCGTGAAGCACTACGGGTACGTGTTGTAGGCCTCGTGCAGGGTGTAGGCTTTCGACCGTTTGTACACCGGCTAGCTGAGAGGCTAGGCCTCGCCGGCTACGTCCGCAACATGGGCGGCTCTGAGGTAGAAATACTTGTTGAGGGGCCGCCAGACAGCCTTAGATTGTTTGTGAGCCTGTTGGAGAAGGAGAAGCCACCACCAGCCATCATAGAGGAGATGCGTGTCGAGCCGGTACCAGCTCGTGGCCTCACGGTGTTTCGTATAGAGAAGAGTAGCCGTAGCAGAAAGGAGCGAAGCATGATACCGCCGGACTTCGGCATCTGCGACTGGTGCGCCCGGGAGGTCCTGGAGCCTGGTACAAGGTTCTACAGGTACCCTTGGACCAGCTGTGCCTGGTGTGGGCCAAGATTCTCGATGATGTACGACATACCCTATGACCGTGAAAACACTGCTATGAGAGAATTTCCCTTCTGTGAGGAGTGCCGCCGCGACTACGAGGACATGGGTAATATTAGGAGGTACCATGCGCAGGGTTTCAGCTGCCCCCGCTGCGGCCCCAAAACCATCCTCTTGGACGGTCGTGGCGAGCCTCTAGACGTTGAAGACCCGGTTGCGGAGGCTGCAAGGCTGATAGATGAGGGCCATATTGTCGCTGTCAAGGGGGTTGGTGGCTTCCACATAGCATCCCTTGCAACAGACGACGAGGTCGTGGCCCGGGTTAGGAGGATCAAGTCCAGGCCCACCCAGCCCCTAGCGCTTATGGCTAGGGATTGTAGTGTGGCTGCTGGGCTGGTGGCGCTTGACGCCCATGCATGCCAGCTCCTCCGAAGCCCCCGCCGCCCAATACTCCTACTCCCAAAACGTGATGATGCCCCGGTATCCCCGCTTGTGGCCCCCGGCCTGGACACCCTGGGCATCATGCTGCCGTACACTGGGCTCCACCTCCTACTCCTCCACATGGTGCGGGACGGATTCCTAGTAATGACTAGCGGGAACCGCCACGGAATGCCGATGTGCAGGACCGTGGAGTGTATCCTGGACCAGTTGGGCGGCGAAATAGACTACATACTCACGCATAACAGGGAGATAGTACACCGTGTCGACGACAGTGTTGTACGCTTCACGGCTGGCAAGCCTGTACTCCTAAGGAGGGCTAGGGGCTACGCGCCCGAATGGATACGTATCAGCCGCAGCGTCGGGGAGCACGTAGCGGTTGGAGCCGACCTGCAAACAGCTGGGGCAGTAAGCTTTGACGATAAGGTCGTGCTAACACAATACATCGGAGACCTCGACGAGCCTGGCCAGCTCGAGGAGCTGGAGGAGGAGCTAAAGTGGCTCATAAGAGTCTATGGGCTGAGGCCTAGTAGCGTTGCTCTCGACATGCACCCAGCCTATGAGAGTAGACGGCTAGCTGCAAAGCTCTCAGAAGAGCTAGATGCCGAGCCCGTCGAGGTTCAGCATCATCACGCCCACGCCGTAGCTGCAGCTGCTGATGCTGGCTTGGATCCATGGGACTACGTCCCGGCGGTAACAGTTGATGGTGCAGGCTACGGCGTGGATGGCGTTATATGGGGTGGCGAGGCCATGATCGCTGGTGCTGAAGGGTTTGAGAGAACTGGTACCATAAAGCCGTTCCCCTTGCCGGGCGGCGATACAGCCACCAAGAGGCCCCTAAGAATACTCATAGGCATACTATCCCAGGGCTGGGGCCTGGACGAGATACTACAGCTACTCGAGAAGATGGGCCACCTTGGCAAGGGGATAAGTGAGGAGGAAGCAGTAACCTCCTACAAGCTTGCCAGGAGCAACCGTACACCACTAGCAAGCAGCGCTGGCAGACTCCTCGACGCGGTATCAGCACTCCTAGGCCTAAGGTATAGGAGGACCTACGAGGGTGAACCAGCGATAGTACTAGAGGCCTATGCTAGACGCCACGGCGGCAAACCACTACCCGACGAGCCGCCAGCAACAAGCTACAAGGGCCTCAGCGCTCTCGACCCTCTACGGGTCTTGGAATGGGTTGTGGAGAAGCTGGAAGAGGGTGTGGAGCCCTGGCACCTAGCCGCCACGGTGATGTACTGGGTTGGCCGCCACCTGGCCGAGACAGTGCTAGAAAACTATGACGGGGCTCGCGATAAACCACTCCTCATCTCTGGCGGTGCAGCAGTAAACGACTACATCTACATGGGTGCGGCAGACGCCGCCAAGGCGTATGGTAGAACAGTACACATACCTGGCAAGGTGCCGCCAGGCGACGGCGGAATAGCCCTAGGCCAAATAATAGTGGCAGCAGCCAAAACAAGGTGACAAGCCCGGGACTCTAGCCAGACTATTTACCACAATCCCCGTTCCAAGGCCTCCCCGGAGCATATGAGCGCTCCCCGCCCGTCCGGGGACTGCCATGTTTGGCCATGGCAAGCCATACATTGTTCCTAGCAGAGCTGCTGTGGCATCAGCCGCTGCGTGCTGGCGTGGGGATTCTAGCCCGTTATTGCCGCTGATCCTGCTCTCCATGGACTCTGCAAAGCCTTCGTAGCCAGTCCTCGACAAGTCTTCTACAGGTCTCGCGGTCTATCCTTCCGCCAGCAGTATTGCATGCGTAGGCCTCGAAGACGCCCTTGTGGAAGAAGCGTAGAGCCTCAATGTAGTCTCGTATGGAGAGTTTGCCGGTGAGATTCGGCCAGAGCCTACTCACCAGCTCCTCGGGGTCGATAGCGTCGGGCTGGATGTAGCTGTATTCTCCCAGCCTCAGTATGCCCTGGGGCTTGTCGGGCTCGTCTAGCGGGCCTAGGATAACAAGTCTCTCAGCACCGTGGTCGGCGACGATGTCTGCGAGGGATATGGCGTCCATATCTGCCTCTATTACCAGGCAGTTACCCAGCCTTCTCCCGTCCAGCCTCGACGCTATCTCTAGTATCGCCTGGCCGGGTTCGCAGCTGGGATTCGGTATTAGCGCTACGGCGATCAAGCCTTTCTCCGGCGAGTATTCCAAGACTCTCACCCTCCTTGAGGCCTAGGAGCCTTCTAATCTCAGCTTCGAGCTCCTCCCGGCTGGGGGTCCGGGGTTCCGGGAACCGATATAGGGCGTTGAGCAACTCTCTGCGTAGCTGCTCCTCGATGCCCCGGGTTATATCGCTGAAGACGTCTAGTGTTTCGCGCAGCGAGCGATAGGCTTCTCCGAGGAGCCTAGCGAGCCGCTGCAGCTCGCTCATCCAGGAGCCCCGTGGGGAGGTATTAGTGCCCCGGGTGATACGGGTACCGCTCCCCTAGACAAGCGAGCTGTAGCCACGCCACCGTCGCGGCCACCACTATGCACTGCCAGCACAGCGGCGGCAGCAGGGAGTAACCAGTAATGCAAGCATACGCAGCCGTGTAGGCCCCATAGGGTATAGTAGAACCTTGCGAGTTAGGGGATGGGGAGCCCACACCAATAACACGAGCCCCAGCCGGGGCGTCCAGCTAGCGAGGGGCAGACAATAGCCTAGTGCTATGCTCACCATCAGAGCAGATGGCGTAGCGGCGGCACATGGATAGATACTTGGAAGCCATGTGGGCAGCAGCGCTGCCTCGCTACGCTCGGCGAGCAGTACGGGAAACGGCACACCATACTCTTGCTCGGAGACCGTGTTGAGCAGCACAAGCATCCCCGGCATGTGGCGTCTAAAGCAAGACGCGAGGCGCTCCAACCATCCACCCGGGAGATTACTGGGGGCTCGATCTCTGCAGGGGCGACAAGTCGCCCATCACAGTACGTGGCGGGGATGTGTTCCATCCTCTCCCTCGCCTACCCCGCAAGAGGCGGTACCGGGCTGGGACCATACGGCTGGAGGGTTTGAGGTTAAGAACCAGAGGTGAACAAGAGGTTGGTAGAGGCATGCGGCTTTTCGGTCTGCAGGGACTAGCGATCCACGGCTATGGCTTTGTAGGGGTAATGGTGCTTCGGGTAGCTTGCCGGTTGAGGGGCCGGCTTGTAGCCCGCGCTGTTAGCAGGCAGCTGGGAGAAACGCCCGCCAAAGCCGCCATCATGGTCTACAACTTGCCCCTTGCAGGGGTCAGCGGCGCCCAAATACTTCACAGCCCTCCGCTCCTGGGCTCTGCAGCAGGAGGTGGACGGGTCATCACACCCTCACATTCAGGCTATAGTAGTTCCTCGCCCCTATAACGATGTTGTTGAACATGCTTCCCTAGCGGGCGCGGGGCCACCGATATGGACATGTATGGCACGACTGTACTCGTTAACGCCTGTGGTTGGGCTCGTGCGCTAGCAGTATTGTGGCGTGGCATCTAGTGAGAATAGGGGAGGCGTGTGCTGCTGAAACCCCATTGGCGGCTGTGTGGAGGCGGTCTGGAGGGGGCTGAGCCCCAGCGGGTGATGAGCGAGGGCGAGGCCGAAGCCTCTACCGGTGTACTGGTCCGTGGTGTCTATCGGCGTGGACGTGGTGTCGTGTTGCCTGCTACCCTGTAACTTTTACGTGGTAGAGCTTGCCTATTGTCTCGTCTGTCTCGAGTTTCAAGCCCCTCTTTTCGGCTAGGAGTTTCAGTGTCGAGGACATGTAGCCTTTCGCCTCTCCGGCTGTGAATACTACTGGCTTGTAGTATTCTAACCTGTTGGCGTCCAGCCCCTCTGGGAGGTGGGAGTAGATGTAGAGGCTTATGCTTGGGCCTGGCGCTATGTCTGCTAGGACTATGTCTAGGGCTGTCTTCGTGTACTTCTCGGCCTCCCTCACGGCTTCCTCCATGGTTCTGCCGGTGCCTAGCTGCCTCGCGAGCCATACTGCTAGGAGGTGGGTGTCGGTGTAGGCTGCCGGGTCTACGCCGAGTAGTAGGGCTAGCCCGTCCTTGTGCACGCTTCCGTTGTGCATGAGTGCGAGCATGCGGTAGCCGTTGCGGCCCGGTATGCCGTGCAGGTAGGGGTGTGCGTGGAGGGAGCCGCGGGGCTCGCCTCTACTGGCGCGCCGGGCGTGGAGCATCAGTACGCCTCTAGCCGTGCCCTCGACGAGGCTTGCCAGTCTCTCGGCAGCCCAGCCCAGCGCGTCGAGGTTGGCTCTGCAGGACTCCTCGCCCGGGCCGAGCTCGTCTGCCGCATCGTAACGCTCCCATAGGATCCTCCAGCCACGCCCATCACTGTAGACCAGCAGGTAGCCGTAGCCGTGGCAGTGCCTGGCATCCCCCGTGATGGCCTCGAGGAGGGGGTCGCTCCGGGCCGCCTCGTAGAGGAGTCCTGCCAGCCGCGCGGCTAGCCGGGAGCCCTCTGCGCCGAACCACGCGGCGCCGAGCATTCGGCACAAGAGGCCTCGCCACACTACCCAGCGGGAGGGGAAGGGTGATTAGGCTTTCCCGGGTCTCCCATAGGGGGCGGGGCTACTGGCCCTACTGCCGTGGCGTAGGAGCTGTCTAGATTCCCCTCAGGATGAGCCGGTAGATGAGGTGTTGGAGTGGCGGTGGGATGTACCTGTTCCAGTGTAACTCGTTGTAGCAGGTACCCCACCTCGCTACATACTTCTTGGAGGCCTCGTCTATCTCTCCCGCGATTTCTGGGGGTAGCTCTGTCCTAGCAGCCTTTGCAGCCTCCTCGGCGTGGCGTGGCCTCCTAACGCCAGCTACTGGGACCACGCCCCTGCCATGAAGCCATGCTAGTGCTACAACGGCCATGCTGACGCCCAGCTTTTCAGCTGCCCTCCTCAGCGTCTCCAATAGCTTGTCGTCCCTCGCCGCCTCCCGGAATACCGGGTCAAGCCTCCGGGCCATGTTGTCTGCCCTGGTCTTCCCGGCGAGGGCGCCCTTTGCCAGCGGCCCCCACGCCATGACTGTTACGCCGAGCCTCCGCGCCGTAGGTATCAGCCGGTTCTCCGGGACACGGTGGGCAATACTGTAGTGGACCTGGTCCACGACTATCTCGTGGCGCCGGGTGCACTGGACAGCCTCCTCGAGCTCCCGCGCGTTGAAATTACTTACACCCATATACGCCGCCAACCCCTCATCCACAGCGCGCTCCAGCAGCCTAACAACACGGCACACAGTGAAGGGCACAGGTGGAGGCCAATGGTAGAGCACTATGTCCGGGCTCCTGCCGAGGCGCCGCCGGGAACCCTCCAGCGCCTTCCTAACACCAGCCCACGTGACACGATACCCAGCAACCTTGGTGACAACCACAACACCGTCACGGGCGCCGGCGCGGCGCAGAGCCTCCCCGAGGAGAGCCTCACTCCTACCAGCACCATACAGCTCAGCGGTATCAAACAGGTTCAAGCCAAGCTCGAGGCCGCGCTCAGCAGCAGCAACAACATCGCCCAAGCTAACGCCGCCCCACAGCCGGCTACCAGCCTGCCACAATCCAAGCCCTACACGCGAAACCCTCAACCCGCTACGGCCAAGAACAACGTACAACAGCCCGCCAACCCCCACAAACACGCAAAACCATCCGGAAATTACGCCTTTTAGGACGAGCCTAGTAGGCGCTCTCTACTCTACATGTACTTGGAGGGATGAAATTAGTGGCTCTAGCTCCTTTATCTTAGCTTCAACCCTTTCCAGGTATTCTCGGAGAGGCTGTGCCCGCAATTTTCTTCAGCTCCTCTAGCTCCTTCCTTGCCTTCTCTAGGAACACTAGCTCTCCATACCACTCCATATACTCCTCCCTGTCGCCTAGCTCTCCTCTCATGTAGCGTGACAGGAACTCCTCAGATTTCATCCCATACTTTTCCTCGAACATTCTGATTCTGCTTAGCGTGGCGGTTATCTCTAGTTCTAGCCTCCTAGCCTTAGCCTCGATAGCCCTCAGCAACACTTGCAGCCCACTCCTGGGCACCTTTAACTCCACATAACCGCTCAACGCTACTCCCCACACATGATAGATAGCGGTATACGCTACATAATAAGAGTGGAACAAGGGTGTGCAGCACTGTTGGAGAGACAGGGGGTTGGGGTTTATGCCTAGTGTCGTCCGTGCCCGCTATGAGGGGGTTGTGCTGAGGCTTCTTGGGAGGCTAGAGCTGCGGGAGGGTAAGGAGGTTGTCCTCGAGGTTTACGAGGATATGTCGTGTTTGCCAGGCAGATCCGCAGCCTGGTGAAGGCGGTGAGGAGCCCGGCGAGATCCTCAGCTGGGAGAGGGATAGGCTTGGCTAGCGTGCTAGATGCTCCACTCGCGGCAAACGATAGGGTGCAAGCTATTAATGCTAGATATTAATGCTAGAAGGGCCGGAGTAGATGCTTTCTATCTCCTGGATGAAGCTGAGCGCTTCAGAGAGTTCGTGGAGAGCTAGAGTGTCTTGGCGGGCTGCCGGGATGCCGGTGTAGCTTGTCGTGCTAGGGTTCTACGTTGGTAGGGACCTGTTCTACAGGATGTTCGGCTGGGGCTGGGCTGCCGGGCCTAGGCCTTCGCCATGGCTCTCTCGCCACCTGCCGAGCCGGTGGCTTTTGTGGCTTCTGCCTGGAGACGGTGTGCATGTGTGTTTGCGTTAGCATGTGCTACTATCCTGTATTTGTTGTGTCCGTTATGGTACGTCACGTGGTGGCGTGGCATTACTTGTGGGTCGTGTGGTTGAACTTTTTTAGCTTCATGGTGTGTTTGGGGTGGTTGTGTGGGGTATGGGGGAGGATTGGCTGGATAGGCTCTGGCCGGTTTTGGTGGCTGCGTTTGCGTCGCAGGTGATTGGCGGGCTGCTCTGGAGCGTGTATGCGCCCTTCCTCCGGGGCCAGGGGTTTAGCGGGACGCTCTACGGCGTGATAGGCTCTGTGTCGGTGTTCTCGTCTGTTGCTGGTAGTCTTGTGGGTGGCTGGGTTTCCGACAGGTATGGGTCCCGGGGGGTGATTATTGCTGGTGTTGTCTCCTGGTCGGTGGGGGCGGCTGTTCTCTCGCTTGGCGGGCTCTACCCCGCGTTGGCCTCGTCGGTGCTGTCAGGGTTTGGGGGTGGGGCTGTCTGGGTTGCGGTGGCTGCTCTGGTTAGCAGGACGGCTCCGGACGCGGAGCTTGACAAGGCCTTCTCCTACATGAACGCGGCCAACCTGTTCGGCGGCGCTCTGGGGAGCTTCATGGGCTGGCTCCCCATCATCTACTCCCGTGCTACGGGGGCGCCGCTGCTGGAGTCCTACAGGCTCTTCCTGGCTGTGGGGGCGGCTGTCCTGCTCGCCGTGACGCTCCCCCTCTACGCGCGGGTCAGGGAGCCCAGGGCTGCCTGTGCGGTGGGGGTGGACGGGCCGAGGAGACGCGTGTCTGTGCCGTGGAGGACGATATACAAGTTGTTCCTGGTCGAGCTGGTGATAGGCTTCGGCGCGGCCCTCTCCATACACAATATAGACTACTACTTTGCCCTCAAGTACGGCGTGACTAGCGCCGAGCTCGGGACGACGTTCGGCGTGCAGGAGGCTGCTATGGGAGTGCTGACACTCTACATGCCCAGGTTCAGCAGGAGGGTGGGAGGCCCCCTCCGCACATACCTAGTACTCACCGGCTCGAGCGTACCCCTGCTCGTGGCGATGACCCTCGTGGATAGCTTCCCCGTGGCAGCAGCATTGTACATAGTGAGGACCATACTGATGAACGTGGCGAGCCCCCTCTACCAGGCGTTCCAGATGTCGCTCATCCCATGGGAGCTGAGGGGCCGCGGCTCATCGCTCCTCGGGCTGGCGTGGCAGGTCCCCGTGGGGCTGGGGAGGAGCGTTGGCGGCGCCCTGCTTGACATCGACGTGGAGCTCCCCCTGAGGGTGACAGCGCTACTGTACACCGCCGCCCTCTCAATGCTGGCAGCATTCTTCCCAGACCACCTGCGAAAGCGCAGCACAGCCGCCACGCATAGAGGCTAAGGAGGGCATGGATACAGACGCCACCATAGCATTTCAGAGTGTTAGTGCTGTCGCTCCCGGCCCCGAGGGGTCGTGCTATGGCCCCGTCTACGCGGTACCCTGCAGCCTGTGCTACGGTGTCTCCATGTGTTGGCGCTGCCGCTTCGAGGCGTGGATAGTATTATTCTGATCATCTCTCTAGCCTGCCGGTGGAGGAGCTGTGCTTCAGAGCAGGTTTATACTATTCCGACGCGTCTACGGTGTGTCGGGGGTTCCGGCTGCTGTGGAGGCGTTTACTCTGCGTGTCGGGAGGCGCGGCGAGATCTATACTACGAGGGAGCTTCGTGAGAGGCTCGGCATTAGAGAGGGGGTTGTTGTTAGGGCTTACATTGTCGGCGATAAGCTTGTTATAAAGCCTGTTACCCCGCTTGAGGAGAAGATCCGGCGTACAGTTGTCGAGCTCGAGCCTGGGGGGGCTGAGAGGCTCAGCGAGGAGGCCCAGGCAGAGGAGGGGGTTTATGGCTAGGCTGCTCCTCGACACTACCTATCTCCTCCCGGTCCTTGGCGTTAAGTAAGACTCCGAGACTATGAGAAGCTCTTTCCCCGGCTCCTGGACGCATACGAGGTTTACTATACGCCGCTCCTCCTCGTAGAGGCTAAGTGGATAATTCTCCGGCTGGCCAGGCGCAGCCCCGATCTCCGTGAGAGGCTACTCGCAGAGTACCGGGCGGGGCTCGAAACACTAGAAGCCGAGGATAGGCTGCACGAGACGATAACCACGAATAGTGCTGTAGATGAGGTGGCCGACAAGCTGCTCGCAATGGGCGTCAGGGACTACTTCGACCGCATGATATACGCCACGGCATGCTACTACAACGCTGTACTCCTAACAGAGGATAGGGAGCTCCACAGTCTACAGAACACCCGTGGAGCACCCAAACCCCCAGCGGTCCCGTCGTGGGAGGAGATACTGCCAAGACTAAGGTAGACGGACCCCAACTCACCCTCATGAGCCCTTATCTATAGCCGTAGACCCTGGACTGCATCGCAGGCTTGGCAGTGCAGGGATATGGATTAGGGTTATTCGCAGAACCCACGACCTACGTGCCGCGGCTAAGGCGTAATGGGGGCCGCCAGGATATACCATGCAGGGCACCGCAACTACATCGACGCGCTACACTATGCAGCTGCCAGGACTGAGAACATCCCCCTGCTAATTATAGACCACAACTTCATAGAGCTCCTCAGAGAGCACGGATACACCGTCGAAGGCATAGTGTGCACAGCAGCGTCCTCAACGGCTATAATATTGTCTACTACTTGCTGTAACGTTCAGGGTGACGGAGCCCTCAGTTTCGTTCGTGGAGAGCACGTACTGGAGCACCGAGCCCCTGGACAGACTCTCGCCCATCGCCACAGCATGCAGTGGGAAGGCTTGGACGAGGAGGGACACGCATAGTGTGGCTAGGAGCAAACCTCTCCACAACCCGGGTACAGCCGTACACCGCCGCATATGTCGGTTGACATCTGGCCACACGGAGTATGTATACTTGCTGAATCCCGCTATAGTACCTGGCGGCTCGCCCCGGCTAGCGGTACTAGAGGTCTATTAGGGGGCCCTCCAAGAGTTGATACTCCTCAATGCATGGAGGGGTGTAGGGGAAGGTATAAGCGTGAAGGCCTTGTAGGTCTCTCCCCTGGGCGTCCACGAGGACTTCATGCCCTGGCGTCCCGCTGGCCAGGTGGTTTAGGGGTGTATGTTAGATTTGTTGACAGGGCTGCTGAGCTGTCCATCCTTCTCGGGCTTGCCGAGCGCGGCTCTGGGGTCCCGATCTACCTATATGGGCCGGAGGGCTGTGGCAAGACTAGGCTGTTGAGGGAGCTTGTTGCCCGGCTGAGGGAGCATAGCAGCTATCTGGTAGCATATATTGATGCCCTGGAGGAGCGTGATCCTGGACGTGCTGTTGCCGGGTCGGATGAGCTTCGCCGCCTGATTCTGGATGCTGTGCGCAGCGCTGGCGGCGGGCCGCTGGGTGTTATACTCGTCTATGCTGTCGCCCGTGTATTGGCAAGTATTGAGAGGAGACTTGTTGAGGGGAGGCATGTTGTTATTGTTGTGGACGATGTTGCTCGGCCTCTGGGTCTCGACTCTGTCGAGGCTTATGTTAAGAGTCTTCTAAGGCTCGTGGAGTATGATCTGGCCGAGAAGAATCCAGCATCGGTGCTCGTGGTTGCATCTACGAGTGAGGGCTTGAGCCTGGAGAAGCTGAAGCGCCACCCTACATGGGTGTCAGTGAAGCTTCTATGGGGTCTGCCCCGTGAGGGCTTCGAGGAGCTTGCAGGGCTTCTCGGGGCTCCCGGCACGGAACTCGTTGGGGATGTTTGGAGGTTTACGGGTGGTAATCCCAGGGCTCTTATACAGATCGCCACTGTCTACCAGTGGAACATCAAGGCGTGGCTTAGGGATCTCGACGCCAGTATTATCGTGCCGGTACTCGCCGAGGCTAAGGCACGCGGGCTCCTAGCTGAGCTCCGCGAGGTGCTCGAGGATCCAGATAGCATTATCACTAGTGCCACGCCGGGGCTCCAGCAGGTAGGCCAGCTTCTCGTGGAACACAATCTCCTCATATACAAGGCTATAGCCACGCTGACAGGCGAATCCATACCCGCCAACCAAGAGCTAGGCATTGGCAGGTACTATGCATGGCAGCTCCCAGCATACCGCATACTATTGCGGAAACATCTGCAGGGCCAACTGGGCACACCCGCATGGTGATGTAGTGGTAGCAGTAGAAACGCTGCAGCCACAAGCCCTTCTCTTCCAGCAGCTGCTATGCTATTAGGGGTACAAGTGTAGCTGGCTCTCGGATACTAGCGTGGGTGGTTCCTGCTGCGTGAGCATGGTGTTGTGGTTAAGCGGTGCCGGGACTGTCTCCGTGTCGGGCTGTTATACCCTGCCATATACGAGGCTGCTGTGGCTAGCCTCGCCTACCAGAACATGTACTATCTGCTCAACAGTCTCGAGTACGTGTATGCCGAGCGTATAGTGGCCAGGTCGATGGCTGGGCCGGAGCCGGCTCCCCGCAGCCTTGAGACTGGGCGGCCGCTAAGGGAGTTCGATGTCGTGGTTGTCCCGGTGAGCTATGAGCTGGACTATGTGACGCTTGGCAGGCTGTTCCACGCTGCTGGGCTCCCCCTGCTCCGCAGAGAGATGAGGCGCGGCGAGGGCCCCCTGGTTGTTGTGGGTGGGCCCGTCGCGAGCATGAACCCGGTTGTTGCTCTGGAGTTTGCGGACCTGGTCGCGGTTGGCGAGGCTGAGCCCCTCCTGCCTCTCCTCGCCGAGAAGGCCTACGAGCACGGGCCGTGGAGGGCGCTGGAGGAGCTCGAGTGTAGGCCTGGCTTCCTGGCGCCGGGCTGCGAGGGGGTCGAGAAGGTTGTTGTGCGCGATCTCGACTCAGCCTTCCACTCAACTGTGCAGTTCCGTGTGCCGGGGAGCGGGGAGCCCTGGGGCGAAGCCTACATGGTTGAGGCTAGCCGTGGCTGCCCCTACATGTGCAGGTTCTGCATGGAGGCCCACTTCCTCATGCCTCTGCGATACCGCAGCCTCGGCAGGCTCCTGGAGCTGATTGAGCGGGGCGTCGAGGCTAACGGTGTGCGGCGCGTCGCGTTCTACGCGCTGAGCTTCTTCGACCACCCCGCCGCCGACAGGCTGCTCGAGCACGTGATCGGGGAGGGTTTGGAGGCGAGTATCGGGAGCCTACGCGCCGACACGCTGAACGAGGACCGTGTGGAGCTCCTGGCGCGGGCTGGCCAGAGGGTGGTCACGGTTGCGCCGGAGACGCTGAGCCCCCGGCTCTGCAGGGGCATAGGGAAATGCATAGGCTACGACAGGGTGGAGGAGATCGCGGGGTGGGCTTGGGCCCGGAGGATGCACGTCAAGCTCTACTTCATGCTGGGCCTCCCGGGCGAGACGGACCGCGACGTGGAGGAGTACGCGGAGGCCCTGAAGAAGCTGAGTAGGCGGGCGCCGCCGGTCCGGGAGGCGATCCGGGTCACGGTTAACCCCATGGTGCCGAAGCCCCACACACCAATGCAGTTCCACCGGCTGATAGACCGGGCCACCTACGAGCGCCGCGTGAGGATCCTCCGCCGCGCCCAGAGCAAGGTGCTGACGGTGGAGCCGCTGAGCTACAGGTACGCCTACGCCCAGACGGTGATTGCGAGGGGCGACGAGACGGTCGCCAGGCTCGTCGACGAGTGGGCCCGGCTGGGAGGCCGCCTAGGCCAGCTATGGACGGCAGCCAGGCGCCTCGGCGTGAACCTAGACCGCTACGCCTACGGCCCTGTTGAGCCCCGCTGGCACCGCCTGGTGAGGCTGGGCCTGCCACTGAAGGCGCTAGAACGGGCCTACACCTACTCGACGGCCGAGGCGGAGAATGGGAACAGCGTGGAACATGGTGGGGGCTAGAGGAGGCTCAGGCGATTACCCCCGCTACAGCCATGTATACCGCTGCCGCCAGCGCCATGACCGCTAGCTTGTTAGGCTTGAGTAGGCCTAGCAGCGGCTTGTCCAGGAGCTTCTTGAAGCGCAGCAACACCACAGCCGCGTAGAGTGATGAGAGTATTATCGGCGGGAAGGATAGCAATGCTGCCAGCTTTACGTAGGCGAAGGGGTTTGCACCCGGCACAAAGTACTGTAGTGCTATGAGGATGAATGATACCGCTATGTAGATTGACCACATGGTGAAATACAGCTTCATGACGTCCTTCCCAGCCCACCTCCTCACCTTGTCGAAGGCTAGGTAGAGGCCGTTGGTTAGATCCCTCACCAGGGCCTCAGCCACGGTCATCTGTGTATTCCATATGAGGAGCCAGGCTGCTACTAGGAAGAGTAGGCGGCCTATGGGGCCCATTAGCTCCTCGAGGAATAGTGTCTGGACGGCCACGACATCAAAGTCACCTTAAATCGTTACCTTTCTGTGGGATACTTGTGGGGAGGCAATTAAACCAGCTGTAACCCCCACAGCAGCCGTACAGCAGCCTGCCGCGTAGACGGTGGCAGCTGCTGGGCTACGATACATGCATAGACGGTTGCCGCATAGCCCTCCACTAGCCTGGAGAACTGCTGGGAGGGTGCTGGCCGGGGATGCCTGCCGACCTAGTGTTTGTCGCTAGGAGCGTCTACGGCGCGCGGAACGCCTTTGCACACCTAGCCTCAGCGCTAGAGGCTGCTGGGCTCCTCGGACGCAGCGTGGACATGGTTCTCGTCGAGGAGGACCCCGCCACTGTTGCTGCGGAGCTTGAGAGGCGTGGGCGCCGGGTGGTGCTGCTCTACGGTCTCTCCAGCCCTGTTTTCCTCGACCTGCTACCAGAGCTAGCCCGCAACACTGCGAGATTCACTGTGGTTGTTGGCGGGCCCCACGCTGAGGGCGCCTACTGGCAGCTCCTAAGGATGGGCGTCTACGCAGCCGTCGTGGGTGACGGCGAGAACACGGTAGTGGCGCTTGCCGAGCACTTTCTCGGCGAGAGGAGCCTCGATGATGTGCCAAACATAGCGCTCCGCGATGATGGAAGGTTCCGCATTACGAGGATCGAGCTGGTGGACCTGGACAGTTATATGCCGCATAGTAGGAGGTATAGGTTGTACCCGCCGATAGAGATTATGAGGGGGTGCCCGTTCCGGTGCCGGTTCTGCCAGGTGCCATGGCTCTTCAAGGCCCGCGTAAGGTACCGTAGCCCCAGTGTTGTGGAGGAGGCTGTGAGGGACTACGTGGCTGCCGGCAAGAAGCATATACGGTTCGTGGCGCCGATAGGTTTCGCCTACATGTCGAGGAGGCCCGGCGAGCCCAACGTGGAGGCGATAGAGGAGCTCCTCACCGCCGTCCGGAGAGCCGGGGGTATACCCTACCTGGGCACCTTCCCTAGCGAGACACGGCCTGAGTACGTGACGCCCGAGGTGCTAGAGGTTGTGAAGCGGCTCGCCGCCAACCGGAGGATAGCCCTGGGGCTCCAGAGCGGTGACAACAGGGTGCTAGAGGTCTCCGACCGCGGTCACACAGTGGAGCAGGTCTTCGAGGCAGTGGAGCTAGTGGTCCGCTATGGGTTCCGCCCCGTGGTGGACATACTGTTCGGCCTACCGGGCGAGGACGAGGAGGCCGTGGAGAAGACTGTGGACGCGATGTACAAGCTAGCAGAGATGGGGGCGCAGCTGAGGCTCCACACCTTCATACCCCTGCCAGGCACCCCCTTCGCCAAGGCGAAGCCGAAACCTGTGCACCCCAGGTACCGTGAGGCGATACGACGCCTCCTAGGCAGAGGCGTGCTGGAGGGCGACTGGGAGGAGCAGGAGCAGATAGCACCGAGGGTCTACTGTACAATAGCTATCGACCCTGCTCCGACACCGGAGCCGAGGCCCCTACCCGAGCAGAGCTACTGCCGGGAGACGTGGACGAAGCTTGCAAACCTAATACCAGCATACCGGGACATAGCGAGGGAGATGGAGGGGTAGGAGGGTAAAACAGCGCCGTAGGGCCCTACATGCGGGTTTAGGCTGTTGGTGCTGCTAGCGATTCGAGGGCGCGGATGAGGTTCTGCTCTACGCCGCTGTGGGCTGTGAAGTGCCGGTTGGGATCCTCCGTCATCACATAGACCCAGTAGAGGAAGAATAGGCCCAGCGTGACTATCGACAGTATAATGTATAGGACCGTGTTGCGGTCTGGCACGGTCTGCTCCGGCGGTTCAAGGTATACCCCGTGGCGCTTAAGCAGCTCCGAGAGCTGCCGGTAGAACATCTGCTCCCGGACCTCGTGCTCGTAGTAGTCTCTTGTGAGGAAGTGGTAGACGTAGAGCTGGGCTATCAGGCTGACAATTGTTACCGGGATTATGATGAGTATCAACCAGAGCACTGGGCTGCGGTGCGGCTCGCGGTACCTCATCTCCTGCACGATGCTCCTCATCTGGGCTATCTCGGGCTCCTGGATACCCAGTGCCTCCAGGTACTCGACAATGTTCTCGTAGAGGGCGTGCGTCCTAGCGAAATGCTTGTTCCTCCGGTCAATCCATTTGTAGACGACGTAGGCTTGCACTATTAGCCCAGCGATAAGCATGGCTAGGAACAAGAATATGGCCCCGATATCGAGCGCGAACTCGACATTGTCTCTGCTGTACTCGCCTACCGCAAAACCGGGCTCGCCATGCCTTATCTCCCACACCGGCTTAGCCTCCGAAGCAGCAAGAACGATGAATATGCCGAACATTGATGCAAGCACTATCAGTAGTGGCAGGTATGGGAGCCAGATGGGCATAACGTAGTCTGTCTCCCTGGCCCTCTCAACGAGGCTACGGATGTTCGCCAGGTAGCCCTGCGCGATACCGCTGGAAGCCAATACCAGGGGCTCACCGTGGCCCATCTATGGAATGGCTGGGGGTAAAAGTGTGGGGTGCAGTGGGGGCTCGGCTCCCCGCTTGCGCTCACAGCCTCTCCAGGGAGGCTCGCCCCTTCCAAGCCTCCTCACAGCCGCATGGCTGCCCGATGGGGCTGCGTGGTGTAGCCTCCCCCGGCTTCTGCTATGGCCTCTTCTGCGCCGAATGTCTCCTCTTGTTTAGCCGCCTTGCTTCTCCTCCTCAGGCTTACGCATTATGAGCTGGCGTACCTCCTCTCCTGCTAGCACATTGCGTAGGCTTTCTACCTTCTTCGCCTCTTCGCGGAGCTGCTGGATCCCCTTTGTTACCTCCTCTATGCTTGGGAGCTTGCCTAGTAGCTCTTCGAGCTTCTTGTTTATCTCCTCCAGCTTCTCGAGCTCGACGAGCTATGGTGGCTGGGCTGCTGCAGCACCCAGGTGTGCTGCTACTGCCTCAGCTAGGCGGGTTAGCTCGTATGGTAGGACCAGCTTTGTTGATGGTGTGTCTGCTAGCTTGGCTAGCGTCTCTAGGCCGAGGACCGTTACTGCGGCTGGGTGTAGTGCTGATGCTCCAGCTGCTAGTATCCTCAGCCTCTGGGCTTCGCCTAGCGCTCGGAGTATCATGGCCATCCTCTCGCCCTCAGCGCTGAGTATTGCTGCCCTTCTCTCCCTCTCCGCTGCCGTCTGCTCCTCCATAGCCTTCTTAACCGTGGGGCTTGGCTCAACCTCTCTTATCTCGATGCTCTCGGCCCGGACGCCCCACTTATCCGTGGCCTCGTCGAGTATGCTGCGGAGCTTAGCGTTTATTGCAGCGCGGTTGTAGGGTATCTCGTCTAGCTCCATGTCGCCTATTACGCTTCGCAGCGTTGTCTGCGCCGGCGCGACAACTGCGGTCCGGTAGTCTTCGATCTCGAAGAAGGCCTTCTTCGGGTCTATGACGCGGTAGTATATAACAGCGTCATACTACGACTGGAGAGTTGTCCCTCGTTATAACCTCCTGCTTCGGCACGTCGACTACTTGTGTGCGGAGGTCTATGCGGTATACATTGCTTATAAACGGAGGGACCCAGTGGAGACCAGGCCGCAGTATGCCCATGAACTTGCCGAGCCGAATGTAGATGTCAACCTCCCAGGGCCTAATGACCCGGATGCCTAGAGCGACAAGCGCTGATACAAGGGCTCCAAGGACTAGAGCTAGGAGAGCAGCTACACCGTTCAATGTTTGTCACGCCCTCCCAAACAGTAGGGGGAGGAAGTTCTGCACCCGTTACGTTTTCGGCTTGCTCAAGCCTTAAAACGCCCTTTCCTTCCCCTAGCCGTTTCAAGCCTCCTCTACGGGCTCGACTATCAGGTGGACACCTTCTACGCCTACTACGCGTACCTTAGTGCCGCGTGGTATGGGCTTGCCCCTGGTTGTTGCTGACCAGACATCGCTGCCTATGCGGACAAGGCCCTTGATGTTGTCTGGCCTAACCTCCCGGATGACTATACCGGTTTACCTATGAGCCCCTCGTAGCTCGTGGTTTCAACCTTGCCTGATGTGTTAGCCGGCGGTAGAGGGCCACTGTTACAGCTGATAGTGGCAGGGTGAGAACAGCCATTAGCCAGGGGCCCTACCATACGCTCGCGAGGCCTGGGAACACTATGAGCATGACTCCATAGATTATCGCTAGCGTGCCGGGTACCGCGAGCATGAAGCCTGGCACAGTTATCTCCACGAGTATCAACACTATACCAGCTATGACTAGTAGGACGCCCGCAGTGAACGGGTCCAAGGCGTCTCCAGCCCCACCCGTGGCCCACCTATTCTCTCCGGAAGGGTAAAGGACGTATAGGATGGTGCTCATGGAGCGTGCAAAGCTAGCCCCAGCCTAAGCCCCGCCCTGGCCCGCGCCCAGCCAAGCTGTGGCCATGGCTCCCCGCTGTGGTATGCGGATTAGCTCTGCTAGCTCCCCGATGAGCAAGGCGTGAAAGTGGAAAAAAGCGGGTAAGGACGGCCACCTCGTGGGCCATCCCTTTTCAGCCGTGGTGGAGGCGGCGTTTAGCCTCTTCCAGGGCCTTCTCGGCTTCGGGTATTGCCCATTCCAGGCCGAGCTTCTGGAGGGTCTCGGGTAGCGGCACGCCGTACTCCTCGTGGTAGCCCCTTAGTCGGTAGAATTCTCGCAGCGCCTCCCGCAAGTCGTCCCAGTCTAGCGCCGCCTTTACACCCTTCAGGGGGCCCTCGGGTATGGGCTCCATCCACCTCTTCGGCGGCCTGTCGCCCTCGGGGACTCTGCCTGCTAGCGCAGCGTGTATCCTTGCTAGCGCCTCCGCCCTCCAGCCCACAAGTACAAGCTCGTCAGCCTTTGCATCCCTGCCGGTCACGGCCCTGTAGATCTTCTCCACCTCCTCCCTGGTGTATGGGACGAAGCTGCATAGGCCGAGGCTGTCTAGGAGTGCTTTCCAGTCGCGGTCCCTTATCATGCTCTCAACTGTCTCCCTCGCAGGGCCCTTGCTCGGAGGCTCGTGAGGCCTCGGCCAGCCTCGCAGGTGGCTAGCACCAACATCTGCCGTGGCATAGCTCACTACGAGGCCCCGGCGGCCCCGCGGGTCCCACGCTGCCGGCTCTAGCCCCTTGACGTGTAGGGCTCGGTCGGCGCCCCTGCCGAGTATCCTTGCTGCCTTCTCGACGCCCTCCGCTAACACTGCGCCTATGCCGCGGCGCTCTGCTATCAGCTTGGCCAGCTCTGCCACCGCCTCCGGGTCGCCGAAGCGCGGCTCCCTGCCTAGCCCTGCCAGATCCTCCCTGGCCACGAGCCCGTCCTCGTAGAGCTCCATCAGCCAGGAAACGGTCTCGCCGAAGCTTATACTGTCCATCCCCAGGCTGTTCACGAGCCACTCGAGATAGGCTACACTGTCCACGTCGAGGATGCCGGCTGCGAGGCCGAGCATAGCGAGGTTCTCGTACTCTGGCTTAACAGCTATGTGCTCCAGCCCCTTCCTCCCAACCACTATGAGCTTGCTGCACTTGACAGGGCAGCCCCAGCCCCACAGGTAGCCTGCATGCTCCCGGTAGAGACTCTTCGGGGCCTCCCTCTTCAGCACCTCGCTGCAGGATAGCTTCTCGGCCTCTTCCTGGGGGAGCCAGGGCCTCCTCCAGTGCCAGCCCGGGCACATGCTTAGCCGGGCGCAGGACATTACCCCGTCGTTGGTGCCGCACCTCGCCCATAGCCTCGTAGGCTCGTCCTCCCGCACCCTCCTATAGATGGAGATGTATGTCTCCCTCCATGCGCTGGGGTCGGCCCTTTCGGGCGGCCTGCCGCCCCAGACAGCTATCGCCTTCAGCTTCTTAGCACCCATCACCGCTCCGAGACCGCAGCGTCCAGCTGCACGGAACCCATCCACCATTATGTTGGCGAAGCGTACCAGCCGCTCCCCCGCCGGCCCGATCGCCGCGACGCTAGCGCCGCTCCTAGTCTCCTTCCGGATAGCCTGGAACGTGTCCCACGTGCTGCTCCCCCAGAGGTGCCCCGCCTCCCGGATCTCTATCCTCCCGTTCTCCACGTAGATGTAGACCGGCTCATCCGAAGCTCCAAGCACTACGAGGGCGTCGAACCCCGCTAGCTTCAGCTTCGACGCGAAAACCTGGCCGGCATAGGTGTCGCAGAGTATGCCAGTGAGCGGGCTCTTAGCCAGGAACCCTATCTTCGACGCTGCAGGGGCATGGCCCGCCAGGGCGCCCGGAGCAACCACGAGCACATTAGCGTTCGGGTCCAAGGGGTCGGCGGAGGGTGGTATCAGCCGGAACCCGTAGTAGTAGAGGAAGCCCTTACCACCAATGAACAGCTCTGCCACACGCTCATCGAGAGGCTCAATCCACGTTCTCCCAGCGGATAGGTCTACAAATCCAACCCGGCCAGCATAACCCTTTAGCACCAGTTACCACCCATACGTGCAGTTTTCCACGTCTGTGAGCAGAGGGGGATTAGTTAAGCCTTATAGGGTACCATGGGATGCCGCCTCCTGAGAGCTTGTGTTGGGAATATCATGGACGATATAGCTGAAAGCCATCATATTAACACACATGGCATAACCGCTAGCCCGCCACAGCAAACTAGAATTTGAACTCCAGCCATATGCGACATGGACCCTACTCAACGCAAACCCTCTACAGTAACAATAATACCATCACCGCTGTAGTTGGCTGAACGGGTTCCACAGTATGGCATGCCAGAACAACGAATTGTACTGCTTTAGACCCATAGGCATAGTTGAAGAGGGTCTTCCGAAGCCCGAAGAACCAGAGAGAAAACGCCTCAAGAGTAAGTACGAGGTTATAGGCACCATTAGAGTGTTCGACGAGTACGTTGAGGGGCTGAAGGGACTAGAGGAATACTCGCACCTAATAATCGTCTACGTGTTCCACGAGGCGAAAGAGGCTAGGCTAAAACTCAAACACCGCGTTACTGGAAGAGAGCTGGGCATCTTTGCTACCAGATATCCCCCAAGACCAAACCCCATAGCTGTGTCTGTCGTAGAGCTTGTCGAGCTCAGAGGCCCAAGGCTAAGGGTTAGAGGTATCGACGCGTGGACGGGAACCCCAGTTCTCGACATAAAGCCCTACGACTACTATGACATTGTTAAACGGCCGCGTGTCAGCCGCGACTTCCTAGAGGAGTGGGAGAGGAAAAGCAGCCTCTACTCGCAGCTTGTACCCTGGCTTGGACCATGCTAGCACAGTACACATGTATTCACAGGTAAGTGTATTGGGCAAAGCTATGGGTGCCTATCCTCGTAGCACTCTTGTATCTGATGCTGCTGAGCTAATCCCAGTATTCGGCCGACGCGAGAAAGGCTTATGCTCAGTGACTACGTTAGGTATCATTGACTATTATTTGATGCCTTGCATTTAAGCAGTGGTAGCGGTGAACCGCTACCCCGTGGCCTGGCAAGGCTTACCCCGAGGGCTTTCCTCTCTCCGGGCCCGACTAGTGTCGCACCGGGAGAATGGTATATGAAGCCTGGACGATACTAATCTTCCCCGGGTGGATCATAGGGTTGGAAGGTAGCAGTATAGTTTTCCGGGTGAAGCTATCAAGCAAGGGCGCGGTATACTTGCCCCGGGATGTGCTGAGGCGCCTCGGCCTCCGCGAGGGCTGCGAGCTGCTCCTCCATCTCGAGGGCAGCCGTATAGTGTTGACGCCAGTGTACGATCCGCTGGAGCTGGCGCTGAAGGGTCCAAAGTATGCTCGCGTAGCTTTTGAAGAGTTTGAGGAGTGGAGCGAGAAATGGCAGCAAGAACAGCTGGAGGGGTAGTGCAACGCGTACTCCTCGACACTAGCTACATACTGCCAACCCTCGGCGTCGATGTGGAAGGTGTAAAACCGGTACTCGAGAGGCTAAAGCTGCTCCGGAGCCGGGGGCGTGTGGAGCTCTACTACTCAGACTTCTCGCTGCTGGAAGCACTAGCCAAGGCTGTGAAGCTAGGTGTGCCCGAGCACGTGGTAGAGCAGGGGATTACAGCGATAGCAGCAGGCTATGCCAGGGCCGACCCGGATATTAGGGCGTGGCTCCTCGCTGCAAGGCTCCGCAGGGATGGCCTCCGAGACCTTATAGACGCGCTAATCTACGCTACAGCCTTCACCAAGGGCCTCCACCTGCTAACCCGGGACGTCAAGCTCCTAGAATTCCTCGAGAAGCATGGCTACCCGACAAACACGATACTGATAGAAAGCCAGTTCTTAAAAGGTTAGAGATATATTAAACCATTCAATCATGTCTGTCACGGGTGTTGACGGCTTCATGCCGGGCTAGCATTGAACGTCCAGGCAATACATTAATACCCAAGAATGCTCAGGTGAAGAGTAATCAGCTCACCATTCACCACCACGTAGTGGGCAGCTATATCGCCATGTTCAGGAAGCTGTGTAAGGGGCCTTACAGTGCTAGGCGGTAACCTAACACCAAACGACGCGCCATACCCCTCCCAGAGGGGGCATCCGGCCAGGAAGCCACGCCACGTATGTGCCACTATCACTAACCTAACTTTACTAACTTTTATGCTAGTATTATCTGTCCTGAGAAGCAAGCCTACTATGTCAACGCCTGGGAGCTGCTAGACAGTGGCACAGCCACTACGCTCCCGTGGGTAACTAGGCGCATGGACTGTCCGGCACATGCGCGACCGCGGCACGAGAGTTGCTAGCTAACCGTTGTGTTAACGATTACCGGAACACACTCTACGCTGGCAAGCACTCTACACCTCTCCAGGGTTCGTACTTGCCGCAGATCGGCATCTATGTTGGTACGTCGGGGTGGCTCTACGACTGGAACCTGGAGGGCTCGCTGGACTGGTATGTGCGGCATAGTGGGCTTAACGCGGTGGAGCTTAACGCGTCGTTCTACAGGTTCCCCTTCCCGAGCCAGGTTGCTTCATGGGCCCGGCGGGGCCGGGAGCTACGCTGGGCCGTCAAGGTCCACCGGAGAATAACCCATGTGCACCGGTTGAACCCGAACGCGCTGGGTGTCTGGGAGAGGTTCCACAAGCTCTTCAAGCCCCTCGACAGCCTCGTGGACTTCTACCTGTTCCAGCTCCCCCCGAGCTACCGGGCCACCAGCGAGAACATTGAGAGGCTTGAGCGGTTCGCAGCCGAGGCCGGGCTCGGGGAGAGGATGGCCGTAGAGTTTCGGCACGAGAGCTGGTTTGAGAACGGTCTAGGCGTAGAGGTTTGCCGGAGGATAGGCGCCACCTTTGTCTCGGTGGACTCCCCCATAGGCGTCTACATAGCGGCGAGTAACGATACTGTCTACCTCCGGATGCACGGTAGAGTATTGTGGTACGCTCACAACTACACGGACGAGGAGCTGCTCGAGGATGCCAAGCGCGTACTAGCCCTGAACCCCAGGAGGATCTACGTATTCTTCAACAACGACCACGACATGCTCGAAAATGCTAGAAGAATGCTCAAACTACTCGTGGAGCTTGCCAAGCAATCCTAGGCAGGGGCTAACAGCTCGCCCAGGCGCTACGCCCCCTGGAGGACTGGAGCCTTAACAGCATGGATACCCGACACGGCCCGGGGCGAGGGGAGCGCCTGGCGGCGCCACGATAGGGTTTAGGGTGATAGTGAGGCTGGGCAAGCCTATGGAGGTCGAATACTACCGCCACGTATGGATGTCGGAGTATGTGCTACACGGTTATGATAAATGGGGTTGGGGCAGAGCTGTGTGACGGGGCAGCCTTCTTCTTGCTCAATTTCTCCCTGGGATGGGTTTGGCAATAGTTTCCATACACTATGCAAAACATGTAAGTGGGAATATACAGGTGGGCATATGTAGTGGCTTACTTGCAGCCCTCCTCTGTGTTACTCTCCAGCCAGGGGAGGCGTCGTTTATGGCGCAGTTTATAGATAATGTGGAGGCTGTTTCCCGTGGATTGATAGAGATGGCTATTTCCATTCTAACACGTGATTTGCCTGAGAGTCTTGCGAGAATTGTAGGTTAGAGGCGGGCTGCGCTGCTGGCGGCCATGATAGCTGAGGCGGGGGCGGAGCGGGGCTTTAGAACGTTCGGCGCTATGGCCGGGTTTAAGCCGGAGGAGCTGTCTCTCGAGGAGCTGCTCGGGGTTTTCCTACTCAGCCCTGATGGTGTGCAGCGTCACCCATTCCAGATCTTCAAGAATCTACGCTGCGAAGACAATGGATGTAGGCTTGAGCTGGCCAGGTGTGAAGGGAAGCCCCTGCTTACATACTCTGTACACATGGAAGCCCTTGTTGGCGTGTTAAGGGCTGCCGGTAAAGGGCAAGATTCGTGCCAAGCCATACCGACAAGGCGTGCAGGAGCGTCGACTACGTAGTATATCTTGACGAGCACACATGCACTGTCAACGTGGTAGCTTGTAGGGGCTAGCAGGTTCTTCGGCTATACTGCTCTGCGCGGCCACGGCTTTCGCCCATAGTCGCCTGTTATCTAGCTGGGATTCTGGATAGTTATGGTTGGTGAGGGTGTAGCTTCCTCGCAGCTGGCATAGCTGCTGGATGCTGCTGTTTGCGTATGGGATGTGTGGCGTTGGCTTTCACGCTGCTGCCTCGGCTGGGGCTCGCATGCCACAGTATGGCGTGAAGTCTCAGCTCGTATTTGCAAGCTGCTAGCCGGGCGCTGTGGTCTGTAGAGGGCCTATGGCATACAGCGGGAGGAGTTGCAAGATGGCTAGTCGTGGTACTGACGGGCCACCCTGGTAACAGTTCTGTTATGCATTTAGCTATGTATAAAATGTTCCATCATGAATGGAATATCTTCTTGGGAGAGCGTGTCCAGGTTGCAACGCGCAGAGGGTGCCTCCTACATCCCGGTTCTGAGGGAAACCTTGGAGCTGCGGTTCCATGGGCGTGGCGGGCAGGGCGCTGTTACCGCTGCAACACTGCTGGTTCAGGCAGCTCTTGTTGAGGGTAAGTGGGGCCAAGCGATACCCAGCTTTGGTGCTGAGAGGCGTGGAGCCCACGTACTAGCATTTGCCAGGATAGCTCCAGGGCCGGTGCCGCTGCACAGCATGGTGCGGAAGCCCCAGGTCCTAGTAGTGCTTGATCCCGGCCTGCTCGCCATTGAGAGGGACCGGGTCCTCTCCGGGTTCCAGCCCGGCGGCAAGATAGTAGCGAATCTCCCCGAGCCCGTGGATCTGGGTGTGCACGCCACGCTCTACTACGTTAACGCTACCCGTATCGCCAAGGAGCTAGGCCTGGTCGTGGCCGGATGGCCGGTGGTGAATACAGCGATGCTCGGCGCCCTGGCGAGGGCTACGGGCCTCGTCTCCATAGACTCTGTAGTCGAGGCGATAAAGTCGTACTGGAGCTCTAGTCCAAAGATCGCCGAGGCGAACGCTGAGGCGGCGAGGAGGGCCTACGAGGAGACACGCATGGTCCAGCTCGCGGGGAGGGAGGTGGCCTAGGCCGTGTCCGGGGCCCGCAGGAGTGGGCTCGTAGCCGTGGTGGATCCGGCGGGGCACCCGCTGCCCCTCTCAACGGGCTCGCCGGGTGCCATGGGTAGGACTGGTACGTGGAGGACTGAGAGACCAGTAGTAAACGTTGAGAAGTGTGTTTGGCTGTTACATGTGTTGGCTCTACTGCCCCGAGCACGTGATAGAGATGGCTGCGGGGAGGGGGCCGCGAGGCCAGGACATTCCCGTGATAGACTACGAGTACTGTAAGGGCTGCGGTGTATGCGCCCAGGTCTGCCCCGTGAAGGCCATAAGCATGGTTTCCGAGGAGGAGTTCCTCAAGAAGATGCAGGAGCAGGGGTGATCCCTGGCTATGGGTAGGCTCATGGCTATGCGTGGCAACGACGCTGTAGCCTATGCAGTAAAATACGCCCGCGTTGAAGTCGTCGCAGCATACCCTATCACGCCGCAGACCATCATCGTGGAGAAGATAGATGAGCTAATAGCGAAGGGTGAGATGGACGCCGAGATGATACACGTGGAGAGCGAGCACAGCGCCCTAGCAGCAACCTACGGCGCAGCCGTGGGTGGTGTTAGAGCGTTCACTGCAACGTCCAGCCACGGCCTAATGTACATGTACGAGATGCTCTGGTGGGCAGCTGCAAGCAGGATACCCGTGGTAATGGCCGTCGTAACCAGGGCCATAGGCCCGCCATGGAACATCCATGTTGAGCACGCGGACATCCTCGCTACGAGGGATACTGGCTGGCTAATATCGATGAGCGAGAACAACCAGGAGGTATTCGACCTCACGATAATAATGTTCCGTGTCACCGAGGACCCGCGGGTCTACCTGCCAGGCATAGTGGGTCTTGACGGCTTCATACTCAGCCACACCGTGGAGCCCGTGGAGCTGCCCGACCAGGAGACTGTTGACGCGTTCCTGCCGCCCAGGAGGCAGCCATACACCATGGAGCCCGGTAAGCCGATTGCGATGGGCAACATATTCCCCGACGAGACATTCGAGGAGATGAGGATGGACATGCACCGCAGCATGCTAGAGGCGAAGAAGGTTATAGCTGAGGTCGGCAGGGAGTATGGCAAGCTCACCGGCAGGTACTACGACAAACTGGTGGAGTGCTACCGGTGCGAGGACGCCGACTACATAATCGCTGGCATGGGCTCCTGGATGGGTGACGCCAAGATAGCAGCGGACATGCTACGGGAGAAGGGTATCCGTGCCGGCGTACTCCGGCTGCGTTGGGTGAGGCCGTTCCCCTGGGAGGAGGTGAGAGAGGCAGCGATATCGAAGAAGGCTGTGATAGTCCTGGACCGCAGCGTATCCTTCGGCCAGACGGGCCCGCTATTCCTAGAGCTTAGCGCGGCCCTAGAAGCCAAGCCCAGCATGATAGGTGTGCCTGCAGGCGTCGGCGGCGTAGACATATCATACGAGGACATAGCTGCTATTGTCGAAAAGGCTTTAGCGGAGGTCGAGGAGAAGGGCCGGGTCTACATACCATCGCTCTGGTACCACCTAGGCAAGTTCTACCCAATCATGCACGGCGAGGAGGTTTTACCCTTCCCAAAGGCCTAGAGTGTGGAGGTGAACCCGCGTGGCTGTTAACTTGAGGACGCTACCCAAGAAGAGGTATGTGCTGCCAGGTACAGCGGCGTGCCCCGGCTGCCCAGAGGCTATGGGGCTACGCTTCCTCGGCATGGCCCTGGGCGAGAAGGCTGTCCTGGTCGTCCCAGCAGGCTGCACATCCGTCATCCAGGGCCTCGGACCAAAGCAGGCAACGAATATGCCGATACTAAACATAGTCTTCGCCGCTAGTGCTGCCACAGCCAGCGGGCTCTCCCGCGCACTGAAGAGGAGAGGCGTCGATGCCCAGGTGGTGGTGTGGGCTGGCGACGGCGGCACGGCCGACATAGGCTTCCAGGCGCTTAGCGCTGCGGCGGAGAGGGGCGAGGACATCATATACATCTGTGTGGACAACGAGGCCTACATGAACACTGGCATCCAGAGGAGCGGCTTGACACCCTATGGCGCCTGGACAACCACGACCCACACCGGCAAGCGGGAGTCGAAGAAGCCGATGCCCCAGATAGTAGCTGCGCATAGGGTGCCATACGTAGCCACGGCGAGTGTTGGCTATCCATGGGACTTCATAGCAAAGCTGAGGAAGGCGGCGAGCATCCGTGGCTTCAAGTACATACACCTCCACGCCCCGTGCCCGGTGGGCTGGAGATTCGACCCCGGGCTAACAGTCCACATAGCAAAGCTAGCAGTGGAGACGGGCGCCTGGATACTCTACGAGTACGAGAACGGCAGGCTCAAACTCAACCCGCCAAGCAACAAGCTCATAGACCCGTCGAAGAGGAAGCCGGTGGAGGAGTACCTCAAGCTGCAGGGCCGCTTCCGCCACTTCAAGCCAGAGGACGTACAGAGGTTCAAGGAGGATATTGAGAGGAACTGGCAGGAGATAATAGCGATACTGAAGGCACAGGGAGACCTAAAGTAGGCCACCACACACTACACTTTTTTCGCCACTGGCGCAACCGCGAACACGGTCAAGTCGAGCGGCTTCATCCTACCCGTCACCTGTACAGGCTCCCCGCCAAGTTCTTCGAGCCAGTCAGCTAGCCTGCCAAGCTCGACATAGACATCAGCCATGGCAGCATTCTCGATACTGCCTCCACGGCAGAGGAGGCGGCTAGCACTGCTACAGAGCGATACGCCAGCAATATCAGCCAGGTAGACAGCCATGGGCTGCACGGGTGGCGGAGCCCTGGGCGGAAGCACGAGGAGGAGACGAACCCACCCCCGCCCAGCCGCTGTGTCTGTGGCGGGCCTGCAGTCCTCGGCTAGGTGCGTCTCCGCGTTGAGCACGACATCGCCATGCTCTACACGTACTGTTGCGCGGCGTGCGCCAAAACCTTCAAGCCTGCTGTCGAGTTCGCTGAGCCGCCAGGCATCAATATAGTATGCTTCGCCGCTAAGCCTAGCGTCACGGCGTCCACTGCCCGGCAGCAGCACGCTACAGTCACGCAGCTCAAGCCCTACAGCAGATATTCTACCAGCAAAAATGCTGCCAGCCATTAGGCCGTGAAGCTTACCACCATAAGCCAGGTCTCCGGAAGCAAAATACAGTACACGGATAACCATACCCCTACACACTCCATGCAAGGCATCGTAAACAGCAACACTATGGCGTAGCTCCCTAGTACCCGTGTACTCGGAGCAGAAGCAAGCCTAGCCAAACTAATAAGGATACCATCCCGGCCCAGCATCTAGCTAGGTTTCCGCTACGACGCAGTGCCAGACCATTTATTGTTTAGTGGTACCAGCCCTCCTGCGGTCAACAGCTCGAAGCGCTGGGAGACCCGCATGCATAGAGAATAATTCGCCTTAAAAACCTCCTAGGCCTGGTGTAGCTGTCTCAGCCACCAGTTACCCTTAGGGATCTAACTACCCTGCTGCTGCTCCTGCTTCTTACCCTTTCCCTTCTTGCCCTCTTTTCTGCCCTTTGCCATTCTGCCCACCTGCCTCTCGGCCGGATTTCTCTATGTCTACTGGAGCGCTATATCCTAGCGTGTATCACTACAATGTTGTGGCTAGATCGAGGCGCCTAGCTTGGAGTAGCATGTTGTGATGCTACACCTGGTAGGTGGAGTTGTATTGTACTATATGCTACTTGTACGTGCATCGTTGAACCTTGTTTTAACCCCGTCATTGCTTAGGGTGCTGGTGAGGGTGTGGGAGTTTGTCTGATAAGATAGCTGAGGAAGAGATTGCAAAGAACCCTAAGTTCATAATGTTTAACCTGCTTCGGATACTGAAGTTCTTCTACTCTTTTAAAGAGCTAGAGAAAATGCTAAACATACCATCCCAAGTATTGTGGAGATATACCACGTTGAGAGTAACACCCGAGAAAGAGACAGCACAAAAGATAATCGCGAAAATAAATGAGCTGAAACTAATAGAGAAGGCCGTCTCAAAGACCATTACAGGTAAGTGGGAGCTATGGGAGATCTTCAGGAACCCCGGCATACTCGAGCTTGCCGCATTAAAAATCGTTAACGAGTTTAAGAAGAATAGGATAGATGTGGTGCTCCCCGCCCCCGATCCCTACTCTATAGCGTTGGGGTCGATTATAGCTGCGTATTTGAGGGCTAGACTGTGCATACCCGTACGCATGTTCCCGCCAGGCAACAGCCTTGTGGAGGTATACATGCCAGCCCCAAACATGCTAGATGTAGCTGCCATACCACGCTCCTGCATACCTAGAAAGTCTAAGGTGCTAATCGTAGCAGCTACCACGGAGAACCAATCGCTAATCGAGGCTGCGGTAAACCTCGCACTAAAAAGCCGCGCCGAGATAAGGGGCCTATTCTCGCTTGAAGGATCAAGGGACGCTATGAGGAGAATGCTAGCTGAAAGAGGGCAGAATGACTCCAAAATACTCGTCCTAGTTGAAGCCGCAGAATCCGCCTAAAGCCTTTAGCGCATACTTTTATCTCCACAGCCTAGGGATGCGCCTCCCTGTAGTAGGAGGTTCCGGCCCAGCACCGCTGGGGGTTCTTGGCAGAAACAGGGTAGCTTCTTGCGGAATTCCTTGCTGGCCTGAAGAGTTGAAAGAGGATTGCAGCTAGTTGTTATACCATGTATTAGTCCTCGTAGCCGTATGCTTTCCGTAGCCTCCTTGCCGCCTCTGCTAGGTTCTTCAGCTTGGCCTTGGCGATCTCTCTTGGGAGGCGTTTGAGGCCACAGTCTGGGTCTAGGTAGATCTTCTCTGGTGGGAGTATGTCGAGCTTCATTAGGCGCTCGACGTCGGCTACGATCTCGTCCACGGTTTCTACGCGGGTTGAGTGGACGTCTATCACGCCGTAGCCTAGCTCCTTGTCGAAACCGTACTCTTTGAGGTATGGTAGTAGCTTGAAGTCAGAGTTCTTGAACTCGAAGTCTACCTGGTCCACGGGGAACTCGAGGATGTATGGTATCAGCTTCTCGATCCTGCCGTAGCAGATGTGGATTATCTTCTTCGCCTCGACACCCTTGAAGAGTATCTCGAGCGCCTCCTTCACCAGTTCAGCCTCCTCCTTGCGGGGCCTGGCGGGGAGGGCGGGCTCGTCGACTTGGATGTACTGGGCGCCCCTCCGGACGAACTCCTCTATCTCCCTCCGGAGCACCTTTGCAAGCTCCAGTACCAGCTCGCGCCGGTCGCCGTAGTGTAGGTCGAAGCTCCAGTCAGCCATAGTGTAGGGGCCGGTGATGATCGCCTTTACTGGGCGGCCCTGGGAGATGCTCTGGGCGTACTCCCAGTCCATGACAGCCATTGGTGCGACGTACTCGAGCCTTGCGGTTACCACGGGCTTCCTGAAGTACTCGTTGTCGAAGACGCGGACCCAGTCCCCTATCTCGTAGCCCTGGATCCTCTCGGCGAAGTATACTACCATGTCCTCCCTGCTCTGCTCCCCGTCGCTGATTATGTCTACGCCGGCCTCGAGGTAGTCCTCGACAACGCTCCTTATGGCGGGTTTGACCCGTTCATGGAATTCCTCCTCGCCTATAACGCCTTTCTTCCGGAGCTTGATAGCCTCCAGAGCCTCCGGCATCTTCGGGTAGCTGCCCACCACGGTTACGGGGAACGCGCGGGGCACCCGGTAGGCCAAGGCTTAGCCCCTCAACCCTCAGCCCCGCATGCAGGGGGGTTTAGTCGGTGCCTCTACTCCGGTGCCCTAGTGCCTCACGTAGCCTCCGGAGGGCCTCTACGAGGAGGCTGTGTGAGAGCGGGGAGGAGACGAGAACGCCGTCTACCAGGCCGCGGAGCCCGAGAACAAAGTCAAGCATCTCCTCCACGGTGAAGACTGGCTGGTGGCCACTGAGGAGCTTGGCTAACTCGCCCACCCGGTTCTCGGGGGCAACCACGACGTAGGGTATGACGCGGATGCCCCTCCGGCGGGCCTCCCGTATCGGGGGCCGGTCGAGCTGCCCCGGCTCCCAGAGCCTTGTGGCGAGGACGAAGTCCACGGGGAGGCTGAGCCTCGACGCTAGCTCCTCGTCGCCCCGCGCGAGGCTGAGTATGACGCCGAGCCTTAGCCCCTCAGCGCCCTCCCAGCCCCGGAGAAGCTTGACGCCATACTCTGTTGAGACCTGGCCGACATGCTTACCGTAGACCGGCGGGTCGCCCTGTAGAAGCACGAGCCCTTGAACGCCGAGGAGCCTGGCGGCGCCGGCGAGGGAGAGCAGAGCATTGGCGTTAATGTCTGCAAGCCTTATGTTCGCGACGACGCGCAGTCCGCGGAGCGCCAAAAACCCGGCAACGCCAAGAGCATGGGCGACAGGTATGCCCATAGGCGAGTCAGGCACGTCGATATAGTCGGCTAGGCCGTGCAACCTCCCGGCTAGCTGCGAGAGCTTCTTGCGGCTCCGCGACGGCGAAACCTCAGCCCACAGCTCCAACCCAGCAGCCACCCCAGCTAGCCTTGCTGAGCACCCTGCAGCCCCGCAGCGGGGCACGGCGTACACTTGTACGCTGGGCGGCACCTAGTCCCGAATACGCCTAATCAAGCTTTCCCACCTCTAAAACAGTTTATCACTGATAAAATGCGCGGAGAACACTAGCTCCGCGGCGGGCAGCACTCCGAGCGTCACGGGCTACAGCGGTGACGTGGGCAACTGCCTAGCGGCTCGGCGATATAGCTTGTGGCGGGTGGTGGCTGCCGAAAACACCGGGCAAGGAGGCCCCACGGTAGAGCCATGGTGGATGCGCGGCGCTACTATGCCGGCTATACGCTGCTGCATCGCGTGCAGAGGCTCGAGAGGCTGGGCAGCGCCGTCAGCTCCAGCGGGCTACCCGCATCAAGCAGGGCTCTTACACGGAGCACGTGGCGCTCATCGCCTAGTACTGCATGTACAATTGTCTCACGCCCCTTCTCCTCGTAGCAGCAGCTTTTGAGCAGCCTCCGGTACTCCTGGAGGGCGCTCATGAGCCTAAAGAGGTTCATAGGGTTCAGCATGCTGAGAGGGCTTCGGAACGCCCTGAACACCATGGCTATTTCGCGGCCCAGCCTATTCATGAGGCCGCAGTCTCCCTCCACGGTAACGCGGCCCCTAACAGAGCTGGGGAGCTCCAGGCCGTACATCCTAGCTAGCTCCTCGAGGCTCCCCTCGAAGCAGGCGGGCCCGCCCACACCCTGCACCAGATACTCCATCGGGAATTGAATAGTATAAGCTTTGCTGTACACCCCCAAGCCTGTACACGATGGCTCTACTATGCAGTGGCACTGGTGCATGGATGTGGGGATGGCGGCGGGGTAGTGGCTGCCTAGGCTCCCTCCTCGAGCCTCCTCGCGAGGTGGCCTAGGTGCCTGGTCTTCGCGATGGCGTGCTGCTGTGGTATGAGGTCTAGTGGTGCTGTCGTTGTTAGTGCTAGCCTATCCGGGCTGCATAGCTCCTTTGCTGTCTGCAGGGCCTTCTCCACCCTCTCCACAGGCTCCAGATAGATGCTACGGGCATCCACGGCACCCACAGCTAGGCCCTCGGGGCAGGCGATCTTTACTGCCTCGCGGAAGGTCTCCGGCCTATCAGCGTAGTCTAGCGCGAGGTACTGTGCCTTTAGCACTGCTAGCTCCTTTGCTACCTCCTTGCTGGGCGGGTGGTAGTAGATTGATACGATGAGCTTTGAGGGGTCGGGGAAGTACTTGGAGAGGAGGTCCACGAGGAGCCCGGCGTGCTCCGGCCTGGCATCGATATCGCCTAGCAACGGCTCGGCGACCTCCACCACGGAGGCGCCGGCCTCCAGGGCCCTCCTGGCCTCTTCGCCGAGGATGCGTGCTATCTCCCTTGCAGCCTCCTCCATGCCGCCGAACACGCTGGTATCGGAGAGAGCTGCGAAGGTCACCGGCCCGGGCATGAAGACCTTCACGCCGGCACCGCGGGGGGCAATCTTTGAGAGGAATACTGCACGCTTAGCGAGCACATAGTACTTCGGATCGGGCTTACCCGTAAACACCGGGACACGGTAGAAGAAGTTGTTGTCGAAGAACCTCGCGAGACCACCCACAGCAACGCCACGCCAGGCCTCAACGAAGGGCCGGAGCAGGTCGTGCCACGCCAGAGCAGGGTCAGACACGTAGGTCAGCCCAGCACCAGCCTGAACACCGACAAGCATTGCCTCCTCAAGCCCGATAACAGCCTCGGCCTCGCCCCAGCCCACGCCACCGCGTTCAAACTCCCTCAAAACCTTCCGTGCACCAATGCCGCGCGAGTAGCCGCCAAGCACAAACACGTCCACAGCCATCCACCCCTACCAACCAGCTATCAAGCCTCACCCGCAACACGCCAAGACAACCAGCTAAAAAAGGGTTACACACAACCAATCAGCCCCCCAGCAGGGCAGGCTGCGGAGCAACCCCACGGCAACCCATCGCCCAGGGGTTAAACCCTCGCCATCCTGATCCGGGCTGCTCGCACAGGGCGGACGAGCCTGAGCTACATAGGGTTTAGCCTAGCGTGCTGCAGTACTCCCGGGGTTTCGGGGCCTAAAGGATGTCCTTCAGCATTCTCGTCACGGCCTCGACTATCTTCCCGCCCTGGCTCTGTTGGTAGTAGTGTATGACTGCTACTCGGTCCTTGCCCCCCGCCTCGTAGCCCATGGCGCGTGCCCTGGCGGCTATCCAGCCCACCATGTGTTTCCGGCTCCTCACGTACACCATTCCCTTGCCGAGGTTTGGTATCCAGTGCTGTACGATAACCACGCTGTCGGGGTGCTCCCTGGCTAATATGCGGCCAACCTTTGGTGTCACCAGCGCGTCCACCGCGACCTCGGTGGCTATCACTGCTCCCTCCCGTATAGCATTCGCCTCAGCATCCCGCAGCGCCTCCCCCACCAGTTCCCGGAACCTCCTACGAGCCTCCATGAGCCTCGGGTCGTCCAGAACGGCTGCGAGGCCCTTCGCCGCCAGCAGCTCCACCGCGTGGTCTATGCATGCCGTGTCTAGGAGGGGGTAGCAGGAGTCAACAGCCTCCACAGCCTTCAGCAGCTCGGCCAGCCCGAACCCCTGCATCCTCTCCAGCTCCTCCACCAGCTGGGCCCACCGTGTCTCGGTGAATCCTGGGAGGTCGCTGACAAGGCCTACAAGGGCCAGGTCGAGGTGCTCCCGCCCAGCACCGAGCAGCCATGCCAGGAGGAGGCTCGTGGAGGGATACTCGTCCTCCCCGCCTAGCCCCAGGGCTACCGGGTTGCAGCAGGCTATGCCGCCGGGGCACTCGGCGCGGTGGTGGTCAATGTAGACAATACTGGTTGCGCCTAGGGCCTGTGCAGCCGCGGGGAGGTGCTGCGGCACGCCATAGTCCACCACGACCAGCCCAGCGGCACCCCTCAGCGGCGCCTGGCCCGTAACAGCCTCGGCGCTGTAGAAGCCTATACGGGGCACTAGGCGCCTCCTCCAACCCATGATCCTCTCGAGAAGCGCCGCCGATGCGATACCATCAGCGTCCCAGTGGTGCACCAGCAGCGGCTCCCCAAGCCCATCGAGGAGGCTGCGACACCAGGCCAGAGCATCCACCGGCGCGGCACCCCGAAGCAGCACTATCTGGTGAGCATAGCTCCCCGAGGAGAGGAGGAGGAGGAGGACCCGGACTTCAAGCCCCCTTAGGCGGTTTATGGGGTTGCGGCCTCTACATCCCCGCTGGGACACCCCAGCCGGCATGCCCGGCAGAGCTGCTTGCTACAGCTATGCGATCTGCATGAAGAATGTCGGAATCCGAGCTAGGCCTTCCTGGGCCTCGGCGCAGCCTACCGGGAGGTCGTCGCACTGGCTTAGGGCTGGGATGTGCTGCTAGCGTAGCAGCTCCCTAACACTGTCCCGTAGCTCTTGGAGCAGCTGGCCCAGAGGCTTGGTGTCGCTGCATGTTAGCTTGTACCTTATACAGTTGCGGCCCAGGAACCGGCAGTCCTGCTCCCACTTGATGCAGCGCAGCCTTCGCTCCAGCTCTCCCATGAGCTCGAGAGGCTGTAGAATCATCTCGAGCAGCCTTCTGATCCCGGCCCAGGGCCTGGGGGTGCTGTGCTGGGCATGCATGGCTTCCAGGGCCCCGCCCCGCTCCCACCACTTACCCTATCGTAGACGGGTTCTTCTCTCTACCCTCCAGTTTCAAGTCTACACGGTAGATGTACTTGTACGGGGCGTAGTCCAACACCTTGACGATCCTGGCTACCTCGCCGACCGTGATCCCCTCAGCTGCCTCCTCGGGGCTCGAAGCCACGGTGTAGAGGTGGATGGTGCAGCCCCTGGGGCTGCAGAGCTTCAGTGCTGCGGGTAGGTACTGCTTGGAGCTGTGTGGCAGGTTCATGATTATCCTCGTGAACACGGGCCTTAGCAGCTCTGGGAGCAGCGCCGCGTCAGCCATCACTGGGATTATCGGGGTCTTCAGCTTCCCACGGTTCCTCTCCAGGGCCCTGGCAAGCGTTGCTATGGCCCAGGGGTTGGCGTCGTTCGCTACTACTAGCCTCGCCCTGCCCAGCTTGCTGATTACTAGTGGGAAGCCTCCCCACCCGGCGAACATGTCCAGCACGGTGTCGTCCGCGGCTGTCATCTCCGCGACGCGCATGTGCTCGGTGGCTAGCCGTGGGTTGATGTAGACCCTGCCCAGGGGGATCGGGATCTCCAGGCCGTGCTCGCGGTAGACAACCTCTTCCAGCCTCTCGCCCGCGAGGTGTACGAGGCGCTGGACCCGGTACTCGCCCTCCGTAGCCTCCTTACCGTAGACGGCCCGGACGCCGGGGATGCGGAGCAGCTGCTCTGCCACCTCCCTCTCCCGGCCCCTCACCCTCTCGTCCAGCGAGACGATGGCTACCGGGCCTACGAGGACGTAGGAGACGGGCGGCTCCACCCTCTCCACGTGGAGGCATTCGGCTTCGATGAGCTCGGCTAGGCCCCGGCACGCTGATAGCAGCTCCTCCCTGAGCATCCTCGCGGAGCCTGTATCCGCTACGGGGAATGCTGGTAGCCTGGCCCTGGCTGGCGGCGAGGTGGGGCGTAGGTTCTTAGCCCGTAGCCCATGCTTTTTCAGCTCGGCGCGTACGGTCTCGCCGCATCTCGGCTCCGTTACTAGCAGCGTGCAGTTGCCTGGTGGGCCTGGGTTGCTCCGCAGGGTCGCCATATACGCGAGGCCCGACCGTAGGGAGGCGCTGGAGCTGGCTAGAGAGGCTTACCGCCGCTTGAGGGAGGCGGGGGCGGAGGCCTTCTACGATGCCTCGATAGCCGGGCTGGTCGGGGGCCCCAGCACCGACGTGCGATTCGACGACGTGGACGGCGTCGTGGTGATTGGCGGTGACGGTACGCTGCTCCGGCTCCTCCAGCTCCTGGGCTCCAAGACGCCGGTGCTCCACCTGGTGAGGCTCGGCCGGAAGGCGTTCTTCTTCGACGAGGAGCCCGGAGAGGCCCTCGACAGGATCGGGGACTTCGTTGCGGGGCACTTTGAGGTCGAGCAGCGGGTGAGGCTCCACGTTGAGGTGCAGGGTGTGCCGGTCTACGCTTTCAACGAGGCCGCTGTGCTGGGGTCGGGCTCCAAGATACTGGTTGTGAGGGTTCGGGCCGGCGACGACACGGTGTATGAGAGGCTTGAGGGTGACGGCCTCATAGTTGCGACGCCTATGGGGAGCACCGCCTATAGCTACAGCGCGGGCGGCCCCGTCCTCTACCTCGACCTGGACGCGGTGGTGTTGACCCCGGTGAACCCCCTAGACCGGCGGTATGGGAGCGTGGTGGTTCCCGGGCGGCCGGGGGTGGAGGTAGAGCTTATACACGCGACCAGGCCGGCCAAGCTGATAGTGGATGGTGTCTACGAGAAGCTGCTGTCCCGCGGGGCCGTGGTGAGGGCTTGCCTGTGCGGGCCGCCGGTGAGGATAGCCCGGTACCGGGGGGTGAGGAGGCTGAGGACGCCCTGGAGCTAGTCTACGTGCTCGACACGACCGCGTTCATAGCCAGGTGGCCCCTCTACGCGCCGAGGGGCAGGATGTACACTACGAGCCTCGTCCTGGGCGAGGTCCGGGACCCGTCTAGCAGGGAGGGCCTGGAGCTGGCGCTGAGCCTCGGCAGGGTCGAGGTCCGCGACCCCTCCCCGGGGAGCATCCGCAGGGTGGAGAAGCTCGCGGCGCGGCACGGGCTCCACGTCTCGCTCAGCAGGACCGACCTCAGCGTCCTGGCACTGGCGCTCGAGCTGGCTGGGGAGGGCCGCCGTGTCGTGGTGGTCACTGACGACTATAGCGTCCAGAACCTGGCCGCGCTGCTCGGCCTGGAGTACCGGAGCCTCCGCACACGGGGTATAAGCAGGGTGGAGGACTACGAGGCTGTCTGCCCAGCGTGCGGCTACCGGTCCCGGAGGCCGGGTGAACGGGTATGCCCCGTGTGCGGAACCCCGCTATCCAGGAGGAGGACATCCAGGAGGACATCCGGGCGCCGCCCCAGCTAGACTATGATGCTGGGCTGCTGCGGGAGCTGCGCAGGGTCTACGGCGGAGCCCTAAGCGCGGCGCTCCAGGCGATACTGGAGCCCCCCGCCAGGTACTACGTCCGGGTAAACGTGCTCCGGGCTGACCCCGGCACGGTGCTCGACGAGATGAGGGCCCAGGGCCTGGAAGTCTATGCTGACGAGGAGCTGCCGGAGGCCCTGTGGCTCCCGGTCCGGGGGCCCGTGGAGCCCCGGGACACCGGGTGCAGGCTAGTGGTCGACAAGAGGGCCGCCGAGAGCATCATGCTGGGCGCGAACGTGTACGCCCCCGGCGTCGTAGCGCTGGACGAGGCGTGCGCCAACCCCGGAGCAGAGGTCACAGTAGTCTCGGAGAACGGCGTACCCGTCGCCAACGCCGTGCTAGCCGAGGACTACCGCCGTGCAATGGAGGAGGGGAGGGGCCTCGTAGCGGTCAACGTCCGGCCCCGCTACCGGGTGCCAAGCCTCCGGGACACCGTGTGGTGGCGCCGGGGCGTCATCTACGAGCAAAGCCTCCCCTCCATGTACGCGTCCAGGATCCTAGACCCGGAGCCCGGAGCAGTTATAGTGGACATGTGCGCAGCCCCCGGAGGCAAGACAAGCCACATCTACGAGCTAGTAAGGGGCGAGGCAAGGATCATCGCCGTAGACCACTCCGCCAGGAAGACCGAGAGGATGAGAATGGAGCTAGGCCGGCTCGGCCACACCCGCATAGAGGTCATACGGGCTGACTCCAGATACCTCGACCGCATCCTCGGCAGCGGGGTCGCCGACTACGTGCTCCTAGACCCCCCATGCACAAGCCTAGGCGTAATCCCCAAGATCTACGACCGTAAGACACTCCGAGACGTCGCCAACACCGCGGAGTACCAGCGCCAGTTCCTCCGCGCAGCAGCCAAGCTGCTCAAGCCAGGCGGAGTACTAGTCTACTCAACATGCACCATGACACTAATGGAGAACGAGGAAAACACACAATACGCCATAGAGAAGCTAGGCCTAAACCCGGAGGAACCACAATACCACAGGTTCAGCAGAGGCCTAAACCAGGCATGGTACGCACAGCGCAGCCACCCACACGTACACCGCACAACAGGCTACTACATAGCACGCCTACGCAAGAAACCATAACCCAACACCCCATGATGAACTGATGGGCCCCAGACCCCCACAGAAAGGGGGGCATGAAGAAATCCTTGGGCACTGAACCCCCACAACACACCCACCACAGCAATCCCACCCACAAAACACACCACCAACCCAACACATAGCAAACCTGTTCCAGAACCCTTTACAACGCGCATCCTACAGCTAGTTGTTTTGTCCCACTATGTTCTCCTATCCTGTGTTGTGGGTGTCCATTGCTGTCAGAGTTTCTTGCAATTCTATATATGTCTTCTTGCGAACATACACGTGGCGGAACTGCAAGTGTTCTTGCATTGCTCCATGCAAACCCATACAAATCCATGAGAACACATTCCAACCCCAAATCCATAGCCACAAGTACGCCCCCAGGAAACCAAAAGAAATAAAACAGCCACAAAACCGGGAGAAAACCCGGACCCCCAACTCAACAGAGAAACCCCAACACCCCCACAGTGCAGAACAACTCAAAAGAGAATTGCAAGGCAGCTCTCCACGTTGCAGAGTTTAAACTTCAGCTTGCTGAACAACTCAAAAGAGAATTGCAAGCAAGGGCTTTAACGCCCCTCCATTTGTTGCCAACCTTCTTCGAACAACTCAAAAGAGAATTGCAAGTCATTGAAGACTATGTAGAACTGCTGCATCGTTGTGCACTCATGGTCTTGAACAACTCAAAAGAGAATTGCAAGTGGACGCCTCGTCCTTGCTGCTGTAGCGCAGCGAGATGTAGGAACAACTCAAAAGAGAATTGCAAGCGAACGGTATGCTTGTCTCGTGGTGGTCTACGTGGAATATCGAACAACTCAAAAGAGAATTGCAAGGCTCAGTGTCTTTATCGCTGCATCGGGGTTTCTAACGTGAACAACTCAAAAGAGAATTGCAAGCCTCCAGAGCCTGGCTGGCGGGTAGTCTGTCTCGTTTCTCAGGGTCTGAACAACTCAAAAGAGAATTGCAAGGTTTGCATTCCATCATGAATATGCCGTTGTATTCGATGACTATGAACAACTCAAAAGAGAATTGCAAGCCTCTATGTAGCTCTCTCCTGTTGTGTACTCAATGAATGATGTGAAGAACAACTCAAAAGAGAATTGCAAGTGTATTGATCTGAAACTCGACCCTTACCATCCCTCTCACCGGTGAACAACTCAAAAGAGAATTGCAAGCGCTGGGCTCCCATTTGACCGCTATGCGGGTGAACGGGCTCTGAACAACTCAAAAGAGAATTGCAAGCAAGCGCATGATGAGCCACCTCATGCAGGTCTTTTTTCAAGAACAACTCAAAAGAGAATTGCAAGATCTATCAAGATGCTGATACTACCTTCTTCTATGATTCTACTAAGAACAACTCAAAAGAGAATTGCAAGTGTATCGTCTCCTGCATCTCCCTCAGCCGCTCCTCGAACATCCTCTGAACAACTCAAAAGAGAATTGCAAGCCTTGATATAGGGCTCTATCCTGCCGATAGACTTGTCTATGCATACTGGAACAACTCAAAAGAGAATTGCAAGGGACAAGAAGCAAGCGGCCAGGCTCTTCGCGTTCCTCGAAGCTGTATGAACAACTCAAAAGAGAATTGCAAGGATTCGATTTTGCGATCTCGACGACGCCACCGCCAGCGAGCGAGAACAACTCAAAAGAGAATTGCAAGGCATCTCAGTCTTCACATAGTTGATACTGCCGAACAGGACGAAGGAACAACTCAAAAGAGAATTGCAAGGGTCCAACTGGTTCACTCCGTTGTAGTAGTACTTCCAGCGTGCCAGAACAACTCAAAAGAGAATTGCAAGGCGAAAGCGTTATTGCCACCACCGCCTTGCGCGCCTACAATCAAGAACAACTCAAAAGAGAATTGCAAGTCCTGGGGCCGAGGCGTAGCAGGAGCCGGTAGATGCGGTGATGCTTGGAACAACTCAAAAGAGAATTGCAAGTGTTCTTTTGTTGATCGCAGCTCCCAATGATTGTGATTTGATTAATGAACAACTCAAAAGAGAATTGCAAGACGTACAATGAATGCGTGATTTTGGGGGAAAACCGAGCCATGTGAGAACAACTCAAAAGAGAATTGCAAGTAAAGGCATATCTCAGCAATGTAACGCTCTCCGAGGAGGGAACAACTCAAAAGAGAATTGCAAGACTCTTCGCCCTCCTAGTCCTCGACGACCCATAGCACCACGCGAACAACTCAAAAGAGAATTGCAAGATTTCTTCCATCACAATCAACGTTTTCCTCACTGCCACCTCTCTTGAACAACTCAAAAGAGAATTGCAAGACATCTGCATGCCGATCACCTCACTTCACAATCTCCACCAGAACAACTCAAAAGAGAATTGCAAGGCTGCCATTGCTGTAGCAGTACTGAACATCATCGGTATAATGGAACAACTCAAAAGAGAATTGCAAGATCCCCTCCTGGTGCTAGGCAGTCGGGTTTAAGCAGTAGGTCACCGTACCTGGGAACAACTCAAAAGAGAATTGCAAGATATCAATAGTTGGTGGTAGGTCGTTGAGGTAGCGCAGGTTTGGAACAACTCAAAAGAGAATTGCAAGTCAACGGCTTCGCACTCCTCTAGCAGCTGCTCTATCTCATCTGAACAACTCAAAAGAGAATTGCAAGATATCAATAGTTGGTGGTAGGTCGTTGAGGTAGCGCAGGTTTGGAACAACTCAAAAGAGAATTGCAAGTCAACGGCTTCGCACTCCTCTAGCAGCTGCTCTATCTCATCTGAACAACTCAAAAGAGAATTGCAAGATACGAATTTACATTTTCTACTCATACCTCTCACCTCCGAACAACTCAAAAGAGAATTGCAAGCACCACAGCACTCCATGTGGGTGCCGAAGACCCTAGAGCAACTGCTGGAACAACTCAAAAGAGAATTGCAAGTTCTAATGCCCTGGCCCCTGAGCCTACGGGAGGAGGACATAGGAACAACTCAAAAGAGAATTGCAAGACTAGTCGTAAAGAGGAAGGTAAGCAGGGAGGAGTGGATGAACAACTCAAAAGAGAATTGCAAGTCTTTATACCTGCCAGGGCCTCACCGCCCAGCAGCCTCTCCACCTGAACAACTCAAAAGAGAATTGCAAGTCTTTCGGTATGCAGAGTTGCACTATTACTTGCTGCCTTGTCACCACTGAACAACTCAAAAGAGAATTGCAAGAGAAGTGAGCAGGTGGGAGAACCTTCCCACCAAACGGCAAAAATGAACAACTCAAAAGAGAATTGCAAGACAATCATGTACCGTAGTTTTCCTCGACGCCCGTACCTCACTCGTGAACAACTCAAAAGAGAATTGCAAGGCGTTTGGCTACGAGGGCGGCAGCACGATAACCATGTTCGCCAGGGAACAACTCAAAAGAGAATTGCAAGATGACACCTATTGCTATTGCCTCCAGCGGGTCGTCCTTATCCTCCCTGAACAACTCAAAAGAGAATTGCAAGTCTCCTTCGACAATTCATACTCTATGATCTGCAGCAGGCGCTCGAACAACTCAAAAGAGAATTGCAAGATGTTTTTCTTATAGCGATTTCTCTTTTGACATAGCCTAGAACAACTCAAAAGAGAATTGCAAGAACGGAGGCACTAGGATAGAGGTCCGTGCCGAGTCCTGGAGCGGGCGAACAACTCAAAAGAGAATTGTAAGAGCTTTGGCATATAGATATGGCATCTGACTGGGAGGAACCATTGCTTGCCATTGCTACTTAATGTTAGGAAGTGTCGGCGATAGAATTATGTCGTTTAGGTAATCCCTGGCTAACTTGTCGAGCTTACGGCATAGCCTGGTAGCTAGGATCGTAGGCTTGTGGTTGTGCAGGTATGCTAGTAAGCGCTCTGGTATGGCCTTGGCGGGTGGCTCCTGGCGTAGTTGACCAGTAATCTTAGAAGCTGTTCTCGATGGTGGAGCAGGGGGTTGTTCCTCCCGCTATTCGTCCCGGTTGTCCTCGTAATACTTCCGGGGCCTCCTTCTCGAATTCTTTTTAGCTCGTGCACTAGGATACGCGTCCATGTTTACGTAGACTTCACTGTTCTCTGGGCCGAGCCTTCTGTAAGCAATAGCATTCATTGGTTTTGAAGCCTTCTTGCCCATGGGCATTCTGATAAACACTCGGACGGCGATAGAGTAGTTAGAGGATTCTCTCAGGGCTAACACGGAGCTGGTAGCGGAGAGCCATGAAAAATCGCTCGGGCTCAGGAGGCTTCACAAGTCCTCCACGCCATGGCCTCTTCCTGCAGCTTCCTCGGTTTCCTTGGGGGTATAGACTTGGCTAGCTTCTTGGCATAAAATGGCAGGCCATGATCTTGGTGGCTGTTCTCGTGGCAAGGGTATAGTTTTAGGCTGTTCTGCACTCTAGCAGTTTTGCCACCAGCTTGCCGACGGTCTCTACGTTGAAGCGTACGCTTGTACCGAGCTTATCGGCGCCGAGTATGCCTGCTGTAGCGTAGGTTAGGGCTGCAACATCTCCAAGCCACGGAGTGACTGGCAGGCCGAGCTTAGCCCTCAGCAGCTCATAGAGCCAGTCTATCTCCCTATAGTTCTCAGCTAGGAGGAGTGTGGCCGCCACTACCAGTGTAGCTAGTGCCTGCCTATCCCCCTCATCCAGGCTAGGACATGTTAGCAGGCTGCTCAGCGCCCTGTAGAGCCTTTTGAACCTCTCAGTATTGTAGCATGTGTCCAGCAGGAACCCCATAAAGTTTATCTCCCCGATGAGTTCGGCGAGCACGACATGACAGTTGTCCTGGCAGCGCTTGTCTCTGCCGCACAGCTGGCCGCAGTCGAGATCGTCATAAAGTGTTTTGGACAGTTTTTCAACGAGCTTCTTCACATGCTCCACCTTGGAGGCCAGCTCCGCCCCCGGCTCGGGGCAGCCCAGATCTCCCTTCCCGAGCTTGCTGAGAAGCCCCTCAAGAGCCCTTCTCACGGCCGCGTGCGTCCTTCTATCCTTAACTATCCTCCTCATACTTTCCTTCAGGCGTTTCAGCGAAACCCTGCAGACGCTACCGGGCTCCGTCTCTATAGTCTCGCCGGACAAGCGGGCCTCGCTGAGAAGCCGGTTCCACACGTCTCCCACAATGCTGACCTGGGCTTCAACTTTCTCTACATGCCTTGGGGATAGGAGTTTTGCGAGGTTTTCAAGCCCCCCGCTCAGACTCAAGAAGGCTCACCACGCACTTCTACGGCCTAAAGAGCTTACTCGTCGGTGCATCGTAGGCTCTCAAGAAAGTCTAATGGTAAGGGTGCTATTGTGCCCCAGCCTAGCTGGCTATAGGAGCCTACGCCACTAACATACCAGGACTCCCAGTCTGCCACTCGCTCTGCGATGATCCCCCAGCCTGGCATTATGGCTGCACAATACTTCCTCTTGCCCCCAGCCCACCTCCCCTGGTGCCAGCTGCAGTGGCTGTAGCCTAGGCCTATGGCGGAGAACCTCACCCTCCCACCCTCCGGCACCAGCCTCCCTCTAGGGCATGGCTTGAGACCCATCACCTTCTCCACGAGACATTTTTCAAGCAGCTCCCTGGGAGACCCTAGCGCCTCCCTACACTCCTCCGGCATGGTGTCGCGGCAGAGGAGTATGGGTGTTGCTATGTGCCAGTAGTAGCAGTCTCCACCAGCTCTCTCCAGGACTGCCTTTAGTAACTCTGTGAGCGGCTGGCTGTTTAGGACGTGTAGCCGGTGGGGCCTCTGTTCGCCACCTAGAACAACGATAGCACCGTCCACTCTTTCTGCGGTGCCGCACTCTCCGTGGACCTCAACGAGAACCCCATACCTCTTAACGTGGGGGAGCTCGAACCTCTCTGCTACCCTCTTGGCTGTAGCTGTAAGGTCTACGGAGAGTAGCGTGTAGATGTAGCCTTCCAGGGCGCTCCTCGAAAGACTATCCAACGCTATACCCACGCTCTGAAGCTGCGCCACACCAACTATTCCAGCCTTGCCGCTATCGTCGATGCAGATGAGGCTATTCTCCGTATGGTACATACAGGCCACACGCGAGCCACCACCCTCAACATAGTAGAAGGGGCCCCTCAGCCTCGCCCCCCGGCAGAGCTTCTCCTCCAAAGTCCCAGCCACGCTGCAGTAGGGGTAGCTGCTACCCCTGCACTCGTCCCTGCAGAGGTTGCCGCCAAGAGCCGTTATGGCAGCTGCCGCAACAGCACCAGCCATCGTTGATGGTAGTGGTAGCGGCGAGGAACGAGAGTAGGCCTGCGGCCCCCTCAGCGAGGGGCCAAACGCGCCCTGCCACTTGTAGTTCCCGAAGCTCAGAGGCTCGAAAAGCAGTGAGAATCCTTTCACGAGGAGGCTCACCTCCTCCCAGATGATATTGTGTAGGCTGCAAGGACTATCTGCCAGGGCAGGGGTGCAAGACATGCAAGCTTGCTGAACCCGTTAAGCCTCTTCTCGGCCTCCTCGACTCTTAGCTGGCCACATTCAAGAGCTTCTAGAAGCTTAGCTGGCGCCGGCGCCACCATAGCGACCTCCTTGAGAAGCTTAGTTATGTATTCAATTTTCCTCCTATGTCTCTCCGGCGTGTTCCGCCTGATAATCATTTCCAGCAGGGATTCCGCAATCCTTTGCAGGTCGGTGCTTCCGGTGAGTACGATTTTCCGGGCTATACGCATGGCTAGCGGGCACTCCCTCTCGAAGTCGCTGTAGAGACTTCTTGAGATAACGCGGTCCTCTTCTTCGACCTTCGAAGCTAAATCGAGGCTGAGAGCCAGCGTCCACCCCACCGGCTCCGGCTCCTCAGGCTTCCTGCCCGCAGCCCCCCAAGTGATTACCTTCTCCTTGCCTGCGCCAGGCTTCATGTTGGGTAGCGCTACAGCACCCAACTCTACGCCAGCTATACTGGACACCCTCCCGTAGGCTAGGAAGGTTGCATCCTTAGACACTGTGGTGCCGTGTGGACTTGTGAAGGCAATTACATCCTTGTACTCTTCAAGGTCGCCAGCGCTCCTCCAAGCCGCCATGAATGGGTCGCGGTAGTGGACAATGTAGATGCCATAGCTCCTACCGTAGGCAACCGGGGCGGGGTACACTGCCCCTATAGGTGTGCGGTGGAAGCCCCTGCCAGCCCACAGTAGTCCCCAGTAGTTCTTCCTGGTGTAGAGCGCTATGAGTGCTGGCACAAAGCCCGTGTCCGCCCTTATACTGTCCTTGATATGCGTGGCCCTGGTAGCATAGCCCTTTATGAGATTCTCTAGTCTACCTTTGCTTATGTAGCCCGGCGCGAGAGCCGCGACATCGTCGCCGCCAGCATACACTGGGAAGCCGCCAAGCATTGCCACTATCTCGGCGTCGTAAAGGGCGGTAATCATCTGCCCCCTAGACAGGGCCATATAGTATGTTGGTGTAACCAGCGTGGCAGGCTTTGGCAGAGCCTTGCAGCCCTTCTTGCAGCCTGAGCTGGGGGTTTCCGGCTTCATTTCCTCCATGAGGTCTACGAGTAATGTGGCGATCTCAGAGTATACGGGGGCCAGGCGGCTTCGCGCCCCTTCATCCCTAATGGCTTTCAGCATCTCCTCAACATAGTCTCTGGAGCTCTTAAAGTCTAAGACGCCCTTGATAATCCTGCTGCCAAAGTAGTCGCCATCACCCCTCACAATAGCATAGTAGCGCCCTGCAACACCATCAGCTCTACTATAGAGCTTCGCTAGAAGGCTGCATACCTCCCTAGCCTTCTCCTGCACCTCACTGCCAACCCTTTCCTCCCTCTTCTCCCGGATTTTTGCCACACTCTTAGCGAGATGGCTTGCGCAGCGCTGTTCGCTGGCCAGTATGCCTGCTATGAGCATGTGTGGGAACTCCTCACCAAACTCGCCCAGGAGCTTATCGTAGATAGCCTCTAGGAGCCCTAGTATCTCCTTGGCCTTCTGGCCTGCCTTCGTGTACGCGTAGCGCTCCACGATCTCAGACACATACTTACCCCTATACTCACAGGCATTTCTGCCATTATCGTCTTTGCAGAAGAAGCTTCGAAGCTCGGCGGCCAGCTGCTCATCCTTGCTTAGAGCGTCGACTATCGCTAAAAGCTTATCCATAGCAGCAAGCTCATCTGTCGACGGGGGCCTCGTGTAGAGCTGCCGGGGGTTCAGTGAGTAGTAGAGATTAAGTCCGTTCATAATCCTCCTAATGGCATCACTTGTCGAGACGAGCCTCCTCACCAGACAGTAGGGGCAGAGACTCTCACCCTCAGAGAACAATACCACGGGAACCCCAAGCCTTTCCGCGAACTCTCTGACCTTCGCTGCATCCGCTAGATGTACTATGGCTGGGAGCCTACCGCACATGCTACACTCGTGGAACTCAGGCTTCAAAGGCTTAGAAGTGGCCTCCTCCAGGCTTTCAGCTATCGCGAATCCCGCATCTATGCTCACGCTCTTAGCGTACTCCCGCTCCTCAGCCTCCGGTAGGGCCCTCGTGAACAGCCATGTGAAGAGAAGCTTCTGTGCAGCCTCCTCCACTCGTAGGCTGCTAAGCTTCCCTTTCTTCTCTCTAAGCCAGCCTAGGAGCCTATCATATTCATCCTCTATGTTGATAACAACTATACGCAGCTGCATCGGGGGATTATTTCTCGAAGCCTCCAGGTACTCTCTAACAGCCTCCGGGCTCAGATCCGTAACTCCTAGATCGACTATGGTCTCGGCGAACTTCTCAATATTACATCCTCTCCCCACCCTTGCCGACTCTATCGCTGCACACCATACCTTTCTCCACCCCTCCCAGAACCTCCCAATGAAGTATTTGCGCAGCTTTTCCCCGTCGCAGCTCCTCAGCGCCTCAAGAAGCTTAAAGACGTCATCGCTGACGGTCTTCAGCTTCTCTGCCTCCAAGCGCAGTCTCTCGTAGTCGTCCTCGTCGATGCAGGGTAGGGCTAGGAAGATGGTGCCAGGTATTACGGGCTGGTTGGCAGCCCCCTTCCAGAGGTAAGCCCTCTCCACTTTATCCTCCACAAACCGTACAAGCCCGCTGTACTCGCTCCCTGCCAGTCTGAGTTCCTCGAGCACCGTTGCCATGAAGAAGGGGTTCGCAGGGTTGTAGGGCGACAACACTATGTCGCCGCCCAGAAGCATAACAGCCTCCGAAACAGTGAACCAGGCGAGCGCCGATACAAGCCACGAGCCAGCCCAGAGGTCGCGAGTCTTCCTCGAGGCGGATATGAAGCCCTGAATACCAGCCACATCAACCTTTACAAGAAAGCCACCGGGCTTACCACCACCTGGGTAGAGCCAGTTGACCATAGCCGCGGTAGCATAGACATGGTCGAACACTGTGTGCGTGGGAGTCCTAGTATCAGCCAACGGTATACAAGCTCTACACACCTCATACCATAAGGGCTCTAGGAGCAGGTAGAACAGGTTGTAGAGCAGCGGGTAAGGAAGCTCTCTCGCATCACCGTAGAGCTGCTTAAGCTTCATAACATACCTGCACACAACTCCCGCATCTATACTCCTCATCGATTCTGGCATCTTAAACCGCGGGTCTAGAGGGTTAGCATAAGCCACATCGCCAACGTCAACCTTAACGTCTCTAGCCTCCCTATGCTTATAGGTTAGCACCCAGCGGTCAAGGCTAGCCGCAAGCTTGTCAGCCTCAGCAACAACTCCTTTCTCGTCCAGGATAAGCTTCTCAATTATCGGGGCGTCGCGCAAGCCATCCAGTATAGCTACTGCCGCCGCAGCAGCATCAAGCTGATGAGCATCAGCTTCAATAGTATATGTTTTCATCTTCTTCATAAGCTCTTCGCACTCCTCTACCTTCACCAGCTCACCTGCAGGAGCCGACTTACCCGCAACCTTGGCCAGAACTCTCCCTACAGTACCTGTTTTGCCGGGAAAGGCTGAAGCTACAATCCAGGGCTTCCAGGCCGGGTCGTGGAGTAGAGCTGCAAGCTTCACCATGTGAAGCCTAGACATCGGCCCGCCACCCCCCGGGTAAGCTCACGCTCTAAAGAAGTGTCACGTGGTTGAACGCTTATGGGGTGTTTCACGCTTCTTCCATACAAGCCTGCCCGGTTTGCGCCTCTGAACGGTGGGCCTCTGCACCCTGTGCACCTCAACGCTTTCAAGGTCGAAGATGCCGTAGCCCTTTCCGGTTCGAGCGCCTACACCCTCGGCGAGCGATGAGAGGAGTATGAAGCTGAGCAGCCCACAAGGATCAACACTACCATTTAAGCCTATGCAGCTGGTAATATCTCTCAGCATATCGGCTTCGACGAGGCCTACTGCGGCCACTATCCGGAATGGAACACCCTCAGCCACAACGAGATACGGTACCGGGTTCGGCTGGGCTTCAAACTCGTCTCTTACAGGCTCGCCGCCCCTATAGTAGTGGGGTGTTACTACATCAAAGTCGAGGAGGCCACAGCCAGTTTTGCCCCGCCCACGCCCAACAGGGTATGCGTCAGCAACGAAGACCATGCCCGCGCTTGGCACAGTATTCCTGGGGTCAACCTCTGAGCCCAGCTTCTCTACAGCCCAGCTCTTCTCATCGCGGGTGAACGGCTCGCGGCCTATACCCGTTAAGGCTAGTATCCTCTCGATACAACGCCTCTTATCCTGCTCGCTAAGCTTGTAGTTGCTGAGGACTGTGTGGACTAGCCAGCTCCTAATCAGCCCCTTAATGCTCGACGCAGGAATGTATGGAAGGTCTAGCAGGTAGTCCCAGGAGAGCCCAACCTCCAGCACTGTGCCTAGAAGACCACTGCTAGCACCCACAATAAGCTTAGACTTCGTCTTAGCAGTAACGTCTACCACACAGTAACCAAGCCTCTCCAACCCCTCAACCAGAGGCTCATAGTAGACTTTACCTATACTAGCGATGGAGCGACAGACACTACTAACATCGATCTCATGCGGGTTCAAAGTCATTTCTAGAATCTTAGATTTCAACCCCTTAAACTCCTCAGCACCCCTACCCCTACTCAATGTGTCCAGTACAAGCTTGCTGAACTTCCAAGCGATACACAGCATCATATTCCTACAGGGCGCCGTCTCAACCATCCCCCTCACCCTAACAGCGTGACAATCCAGTCGAGAGCCGTGAGAAGAGGCTCGAGAACAACATCGGAGGCAGTACGTGCGCCTGGGGTGTCCCTTGGGGCTGCAAGCCCCGCAGGGTCCGGCGGGCATCCCCCATGGCCCAGCCTGCTCTGCTGCAAGGCCTGGGCAACGCTGACCACGTGATATAGTGTTTTGTCATGCTTGCCTACATGCACAAGCCTGGTCATAGCGTCGGCAAAGTCTTCGTAGGAGAGGAAGGGCTGCACAAGTCCGAAGCATTCCCCGCCGCTGCAGGCTACTGTGAAGAATACTGTTGAAAGCCTCCTCGAGGATTTATTCAACTTGGCAATCCTGCCTAGATTGGGGCCGCACCTTTCACCTGTATAAGCGTGCTCAGCAATATAATACCCTGTGTTTTGGGCTCCTCGCGGTAGACCTAGAGGCCAAGTATGATATGCAACCCCTTCCCTCCTGAGCTGCTGTGGGCCATGATACAACTTCCATGTCGATTTAAGTGTGGCTTTCCCTACAGCACTTAGAGCAGTTATAATATCACCTACCTCTACAGTATTATCTATGCAGCCATGGGGACGGCTTTCAATCCGGCCGCCTAGCTCTGCTGTTGCGTAGGGGCAGGGATGCTTTATCCTCCCTATAGCTCCCTTAAGCGCTACGTAGGCTATACTCGTAGCGAAGAGGGGCACTCTACTCCTCCTAACCAGCTGAACCGCCTTATGCCATCCATCCTCTCCAGCCACGTCATCGATCTTCGATGAGGGCACAGGTACCCCTTTCAACTCCCGAGCGAGCATTAGAAGGGTCTTGCCAGCCTCCATGTAGACACTCTTCATATCCTCAACAGAGTTCACTACTTTTGTAAAGCTTTCAAGCACATCATCAACAAGGTCTTTATTATTGACATTAATCTCGTACTTCTTAAGGGCAAACCTTCCAAAACCTCTTGATGTTGCCTTACCCAAGCCTATGAAGGCTAGAGTGAACACTATAACGAGTACTGCAAAGCTAGCCTCGAGAGAATCGACATTAGCTCCTTTACGGGCATAGATGGTTACAGTTAGTTCGATTCCTTCTCGTAAAGGCTGCATCTCGTATATGTCAATGAACTTTTTTATACCCTGTAGTGTAAGCCGTATACGCGGAATTGTAAGGAGTAGAGCCAACTCATCGGGTACTAATGACCCATTCCTTGTCACCTTTAGATAACGCTCGTAGTCTGACCATATTCTCCTCTCAAAAGGTGGCAGATTCAGCTTGTGTCTCAGCCTTGTAAAACCGTCAACCTCTATGAGCTGCACTATACTCTTGGCATTTAGACTCGCTCTCCTGGCAGCCTCTTCCAAGGCCTGCACGGTGCTGGCATCAAAGTAGCTTCTCACGCTGTTGGGCGAGTATGATAGGACTATGCGTAGCTTCGAGGCTGTGCTTGTGGTCCCGAATATCCTAGCATTCAACGACTCGACATCTGCGTAGGAGTTAACTGGCTTCCCAGTCAACACCTGGAGGGTAGCCTCAACGGTTCTAAGGAGCCATCTGACCCTCCCGATAACCTGCTTGGAGTCGGGGAGGAAGGGGCCGATACAGTATCTCCTGGTAATACACCGGTAGGTGCGGCCTCCGAGGGGGCCTCCAGGCCATAAAGGTGTAAAGCTCACAAAGCTGAGTGTAGCGAGGGGCTTTGGTCTTATGAAGCTGGGCATTGCAGAGCACCTCATGTTTTCTTCTCCGGGTATAGTGCCGACGCTAGCTTCTTCAGCTCGTTAACGTAGGCCTGCACAAGCTTCTCCACAGTGACACCCTTCTTTTGCACTGTCTCCAGGCAGCCGACAAGGCTGGAGCCAATCCTGGCTATGCTGTCAACGCTGCAGCCGGCTCTTTCGGCAGCGTAGACCAGTACTAGTGCGAGCACGTGAGGGTAGCCTCCACCCTCCCCCGAAGTCTTCCTGCACAACTTCCTCCTCTCATCCCCCTCTAACCTCTGTTCAGTCAGTACCTTGACAGTTAGCTCGTAGGCATCCTGATCAGCCTTCTCGCTGAGCTTGGAGAGGTAGAAGGTTAGCGCAGGCACAAGGCCAGACTGAAGTATCAGCTGGGGGAAGTCCTTGAGCCTCCTGCTGATAGCATCGGCCCTAGGCTCGCCCTTGTCGCTGCATGCGTCTCGGAGGTTCTTGTCAAACCTTCTCATGGCTTCAAGCGCGGCTTCAACCGGGTCGTTGGGCAGTATGTTACGGCTCAACACCGTCACCCCGCCTTAGCGGCCTTACTGTTGGCCCTGAGGTAGAGCTATGGTGAACTTTATGAGGCCCCGTCCTACGGTCTCCTTGCCCCCTATTATCGCGTAGAAAACGTTGTTTGTTTTCTTCAGCTTTTCGGCAAGCTTCGTAATGAGATTCTTAAGATCTCCACTATCCTTAATCACACCGCTTTCAATACCGTTAACATGTTTGCAGTAGGTGTTCTTCTTTGGTAGTGCTGCTATGAAGCCGCTGAGGAATATTGTGCCCTGCGGTATGTACTCTTCAGTCCACAGCCCGCCCTCGGCAACGGTTTTGGTGTCGAGTCTCAGCCGCACCCTCGTAACCCTAATGAGGCCCTTCTCAACGTAGAGTGGGCCTACAGCGTCAGAGACGACGATCATCCTGGACTGTATGTCGCCCGCCAGGCCTCCAAGCTTGGCTACAAAAGATAGGTCTTCGCAGTTGCCTAGCTTTTTCTTTACGTTCAGTTCGTCAGTGCCAACATAGACTTTCCTATCATCTACACAGCCTGCAGCCTCGCCCTCCCCCAGCTCCTGCTTAGCAATGTTCTCAAGCAGTTTCATGAGCTTGTTGTACTCTCCACTAGTGCCTATAGCCTCCATAACTGAGTATGCGCGTCTCGCCAGGTAAGGTGTCGTAATATAGAGGTAGCCGTGGCTCAGGCTGGGCACCGGGAAGAAGAGCGGCACTAGGTCAAGCACGCTCAGGACGGAGGATGCGGCCTCCGCCGCCTCAGGCTCGTGGCCGAAGAGGCAGCAGCACAGTGCGCAGTCCTCATCCTTATCATTACATTTTATCCTGCCCCTATCGTCGAAGCATTTGTCGCCAGCCTGCTTAGCACACTCAGCCTTCAACGCGCCCTTAACACTTGAAGCGTAAACCATAGGGTAGCCCATGGGGTCACGCTGGACTGGAAGGTCGACAGCACCGGGAGCCCTGCCCACGCCGGGATGCAGGGGTGTCACAGCATAGCCCAAAACCAGGAAGCCAGCCAGAGGCCTACCATTACCAGCCTGTTGCGCCATTCACATTCAGCCCTCGCTCGTAGAGAGGAAGGGGGTATTAGGCAGAGTGCCAGGAGTGGGTTGCCGAGGCGGCAAGTTTTAACCTTTACTTAACAATTTATCTCCATCACAAGAGGACGTATCCCAGCACACTAACAGCCCCAGAAGCCTACTTACTTTATGATACCGTTAGACTTCCCAGGAGGGGGTTTCGACGTGGCCGCTGTGGCTGTTTCCCTGGAGGAACTGTTCCCTAGGTTCCGGACTGCCGCTAGGCTGGCTGAGAGGGTGCATCAGGAGGACCTTATGCTGTTCACCGAGGAGGCTCACCGCCTGCTGCTCCAGGGTGATGTGCGGGATGCGACTGAGAAGGCGTGGGCAGCTTACAAGAGCCTGGTAGGCCTTATTATTTGCAAGGTGGCGAGTTAAAAGTCGTAGAGGAAAATGTGAAGAGAACCTGGGAGCAGGAAGGGAGCAGAAGAAGCCGCGAGGGAGCTAGAATGGTGAATTCGAACCGGGCTACCGGTACCCTCGGCAAAGCAGAAGCTTGAAGAGCTTACACGCCTCGCAGCGGAGGCGGTAAGAGATGCTGAGGTCTACAGAAACCTATTTGCAATAATACTCCGCGTCTGGTTTACCACAGCCCCGACATAGTAGTGCTAAGCGAGGAAAGTATGGGAGAGTCGATAGCAGACCTAATAGACTGGATGAAAAGGAAAGCCAAGCAACACCAGCTACTCAAAAAACACAATCAACATAGCAGATTCTACCCATCCAAGCCCAGACCATCATCACAAACATCAGCACAGGGAGAAAGACCAGACCCACACAACAACCGTTAACAGCCAATAACCAGCCTTCGACTATAACCCCCATTTAAGCATTCTCATGGAATATGTTCCGCAAAAAGACCGGACACAGCTCAGCCACAATATCTCTTTTGGGTTATTCGGCGTCGATGAGGAGACGGCAGAGCAGTCGGCAAGATACTATGCCTTACAATTCTCTTTTTGAGTGTTTCTTGAGAGGGAGGGTTAGGCTCGTCTTACTCTCAGGCCTAAGCCCGGCACACCCCACACAGTAGCATGCCTACTCGGACGGCAAGGCTACACAATAGGCAAGCACGTCATCATAGCCGCAAGCAGCCAAGCAGCAAGAGAGGCAGCAGCAATATTCACGAGCTGCTCCTGCCCAGCAACCAGTAGATCCCCAAGGGTGAGGGTCGAGGTGAGAATACTGCCCTTCAATGACGTAGACGGCCCCCCAACACCTGAATCTTCTGAGGAAGCTGCTAGCAAACCTGCTCGACACAGTCACAATACTAGAGGTGGGCGGAGGACGAAAACTAGTGGCAGTAGCGGCAGCAATAGAAGCATTCAGCCACGGCACGGCAATAGTAGCAGCTACTACCCGACTAGGTATACGAGCAGCTATGCAAAACGCAAAGCCCATGCAGCAAACCCACACCACACAAAGCCAAGCTGCTAAGGCTGGTATAGCGCTGGCAGCCCCGCGCGGGGCCCAGGGCTATGAGAGGCGAAATCCTAGCGGTCGCCCCATGGGGGGATCCTGCGGGTTGGACCTACACAAGGTACCGACTTAAAGCTGGCGGAAAAACTGTTGAGGTAGAATCTTTCACCGGGCTGGCAGCAGTAGCCAAGGCTTACCCTGAAGCCCGCATACTGATAGTGGCCGCCGACACCCTAGCAGACCCCGCCTTCACCCTTACAGGCTACGAGGACGTTATAGACTCTGCTAGGAGGTATGTGAAGAATTACCTCTGCCAGCTCCAAGGCAAGGCTGAGGTACACATACTCCCAGGAGTGATAGCCCAGAAGCACCGGGTCTTCAGGGGCAAGCCGACAGACTACTATTACAAGCTCCTAGACACCCTCATAAAACCAGCATGGGAGGGAGAAACCGTCAAGGCGATAGTACTAGATTTAACCCACGGGATAAACTACATGCCCTCAACAGCCCTCAAAGCAGTCGAGGAAGTTGCAGCCCTACACGCCCTAGCAGCATCACTAAAACACTCCAAAGCAGAAACCGTAAAGGTCGAAGTCTACAATAGCGACCCCATAATACTCCCAGCCGACGAGCGGAAAAAACTGGCCAGAAACCGCCAATATCCCTGCAAACCAGCAGCAAGCATTGAACCCCCCACAGCAACCATACACCTCATAATGGCGAGGCGCTACACAACACTAGACCTAATCTCAAACATAGACAGTCTAATCAACACAGCAGAAAAGACGCCCGTAAAACCGACAAGCAGAGAATGCACCATAGGCCGCGACGAGAAACAAGAGCTTGATGAAGCAGTAGACGAGGCACTTAAACTACTCAAAATGTTGAGATACGGCCTCATACCCCAACTAGTTTACTACACAGCAAAATACGCTGCAAAGCTGCTCGAAAAACTCAAACAAGCATACAACACTACAGAGAAGCTATGGCATGAAGGAATAACCGTAAAGAAGACACCGGAAAAACTAGAGGTCACAAGATGCCGCCAGCTCACAGAAGCATATAAGACAATCCTCTACACCTATACAATAGCAAAAATCCTTGAGGAAGAACTAATAGACACAACCACCCCAACACTAAACCAGGCGGAAAAGCTCAGAGAAACACTAAGACACACGGCAATAATAGAATCCATACAAAGCAGGGAGATAAGCAAGCTCAAAAAGAAGCTCAAAGCCAACCTAATCCCAACAGAGTGGACACCCCTAGCAACAGTATATCAAATGCAACAACAGGAATGCAAGGACAAAAGCATCCTCACAAGAGACCTACTAGCACACGGAGGCTGGCACACAGACATAATAGAAGTCAAGAAACAAGACAACACAGTAGCATTCAAAGTAAAAGAAGAATATAAATGCCAAAACAGGAACATATGGCAAATAATAGAAGAACTCGGAACATAAAATACAGCAAGACGTCTAACACGCTATACCAGAGTACATAAAACTCATCACTCTTTTCAACACCTATTGCATACCCATCAGTTATATAGAACTTTTATGCTGTTTCTACAATCTTTTAGCTTTCAACTTCCAATTTTGAATCATCAGCGTGATACTCCTCAAACGCCTACCTTAGTGGCACACCGTTATCTTCCAATTTCTCATTCTATTCCTTCGTAATAACCATGGCATAGTAATGGTATATTAAGTCTTTTAGAGTTTCATGCAACTCTATTCATTTTCATGCGCACATGTTCTAACAAAACTCCACCACTCCAAGGATGAGCACACTGGAGAGGGACATAACAAATATAGCCATAAAGGTGGAGGTATAGTGGGCAACAGAACCCACCGTGCATAGCCTACTATACCTTTACAATTCTCTTACAATTCTCTTTGAGTTGTTGCTACACGAATAGTGATTCCAGATAATAGTGCCGCCTCGACCGGGAATCAGAGCCACGTCAGCGGAAGCCCCCAACACAGTTGGCGGTAGACCGTGTCGCCAGGAGCATTATGCATCGGCTCTGGAAAAGGTATGTATGATGCGTACTCTGCATGTTGTGCTGTTACACTAGCTTGTAAATGCTGTGCTGAGAAATATCCTTCCTGCGGCACGTTATACGCACAGGCCTTAACCTTGGAGGATGGATCTACCGTGGGGAGGGTTTAGGCTGTCAAAGAAGCTGTAGCATGGTGCATGTATGTGTCGTGGATGCATGGTGTGAGGGAGGCTCTAAAGTGTATTATGCTGAGCTGGCCTAGGGCGGTGGTGCTAGCTTTCCTCCTCCTGCTCATCTACTCCGTGGCCGCATTTCTCTACACAGGGTTCAGGGAAGATTGAAGCATAAGCCTCGGCCATGCAGATGCTAGTCCTTGCGGCGTGGTGGATGGGAAGCTCTACATGGTATATGACCGCTGGGCTGGCGACAGCCCCGGGGAGCTGATTGTTGAAGCTAGAAGGACAAGCAATGGGGGCCTCCTAGCCCGTAGGGGCCTCGGCACCAGCGGAATAGTTACGTATAGATGTGTAATGGTTGACGACACACTGTACATCTGGGCCTAGCAGCTGGAACCCGGCTCTAGAGTGTTTTACACACCGCTCCTCTACGTGGTCGATGCTAAGACGTTGGATGTTGAGATTGGAGTCCGCATAGCTCCGCCCGCAGAAATCGATGAGCTCCGGAGCCGGGGACTCCTCCACGGGGGAGGGGGAGGAGGCTGCCGCTGTGGGGATCGCCTAGGACTATACTGCTGGTGGGGCGGCAGGCTCGATAATAGTACCCCCTTTATCCTCTACTGGGTGTACTGCTTCCCCAGCGTCTACTCGTTCCTCCTGAACATAACGCTGAGAGGCAACGTTCTCTATGTAGCCCTTGAGGAGTACAACCTGACAAGCAGCATTCCGGTAGAAAGGGTAGCTAGAACATTCACAATCGACGATGAGGCAGCTAGCGCGATAGCCTACATGTTTAGGGTGGAATCCGAGGAGATAGTAGACCTCAGATCGCCCGACGTCAGGGTAGATGGAGGCAAGGTCGTTGTATAGTTTCCGCGGAGTAGTAAGGGGCTAGTAGCACCGCATAACAATAGACCTATCCTCTAAGACGATAGAGCTGGAGAAAACCATGCCCCAAAGCCATGGAGGGCTGGAGGAGCAGCTCGGCGTGGAGATTCGCGGCGAACAGGTAGACTAGCCCCTCTCGAGAGACAGGAACAGCTGAGCGATACAGGCTAGAATCGGGGTTTAGGCCAGGGCTCCCTTATCTCGTAGACACGTAATACCAGGGGCACTGGGAGGTATAGTCCTCCACGGCCTAGCCCTTGCACTGGCATCTTTCCTCCAGCCTAGCCACCCGTTCCTCAAGCTCTTCTATGCGGCGCCGCAGGTCCTCTATAGCCTCGACCAGCGCGTCTAGGTCTCCGTGGAGCGTTGTTGAGACGGGCCTCCTAACCTCTCGTCTCGAGAGGCCGCGGACCGCGGGTGCCACTACATAGTAGTGGCCCTCCTCGCCCCGGGCTACGAGGCCCCGGTTGCGGAGCCTGGCCAGCGCCGCCCTCACGCGCTGTAGGGGTTCGCCGAGCGCGTCGGCGATCTCTCTCGGACTGCTGCCGGGGTGCTCCCGCAGGTAGCTCAGCAGCCTCTCCTCGAGGTCGCGCTGCGACAACCTTCCCGGCAACCTCCCCTGCATGCCGGGTCTATGCTTGACCCGGGGGTGGGCCCCGTCCTTTTTACTGGGAGGAGCTGGTGCAGGTATATGGTTGTAGCTGGCTCCCCGTGCTGCTGTAGCGTTCCATGTGGGGCTGGGTGGCTTGCCCCCTGGGTTGGCCCTGGAGGGTTCATCCTCGTCTTGCCCTGCGACCGTGAAGCAGCTATAGCTGCTCTCGACGCGGCCATCGCGGCCGCGAAGAGGACGATTTTCATCCAGGTGGCTGTATCGGCTGCTGTTATAGCGTTTTCGCTCGCAGCACTGGCGTGGATCAACGTGCCCTTTGGCGGCTTCTTCCTACTCCCACTCCTCGCCGTGGCAGTAATGGCAGCCCTCATACCCGTAATGGGCTACGCCCAGGTTTCGCCGTGGCTACGGTACCTCCGGCAGCTCCGCGACGGCCTAGAAGCCGGGGCGATACACGTCGAGGACGTCTGTGGCCAGCCGCTAACACCCACCGGCTGGGGCTGGCGGCGCAGAACATAGAGGGAACATGGACGCTGCGGCCTAAACGCTACGCCCTATGGGAGGCAGCCACAACCTACAACCCGACGGACAGTTCTCCCTCCACGCTAGACAATGCGGAGTGGCTGGGCTGGGGCTTCAGCCAACCCGGCTTACGCCATCAGCGCCCCTCCTCGGCGCCTCGGTCCGGGGTTCGCTTCCGGCGCGATCATCACAGCCGGTATACTGGATACCCAGGGCTGGAGGATAAGCCTTAAGCTGGTGCTACACACTCTCCGTGCCGCCTCCAGCCCAGCTCATCAGCCCTTTGGTGGCTTCTCTAGTAGCTCCAGTACTATGTCGTGGAAGTCTGTCACTTTTTCCGGCCTCCGTGGAGGCTCTACGTTGAGGCTCCAGTAGCCGTATGGGCTGTGCTCATGCAGTCTTGAATCGTAGCCATGGTCGCTCACAACGAGTATGGCTACCCGCCCACCTTTCTTGCCCGCCAGCTCCGCTATCATCTTCTCCACCCTGCCGTAGATGCTCCGGAGCACAGTCATGAGCTTAAGGCTGTCAGGCCTATAGATGAGGTGGTGGGCCTCGTCGATTACCGAGGTGTAGTAGAGTACCAGGTCGTACTCGTCGAGCATCCTAGCGGCCTCGTGGAAATCTTTCTCAGCCCTATCGAGCATGTCGTAGAGGAACCTTATCCTCTCCCCGTAGTCTGCATCGAACAGTTTCGTCAGCCCAACGCGGTGCTGCGCAAAGGTTGGGTCTCTGAGGGAGGGGAACTCCTTGAACCAGACTCTGTACCCCATCTTCTCCGCTTTCGCCACGAAAGTGTGCTCAACAAGCTCACCGGGCATAGTCTCGTACTTCTCTGCGGCTGCCCCAGCTCTCTCGAAGCTGTATAGCCCCAGCTTCACGAGGAGCCTTCTGATGCCGAGGCTGCGGTAGCCTAGGAGGCGAACCCTCAGCTTGTAGAACAGCCTTAGTAGCGGCGGGTAGGCCTGGGCGTCCCTCTCAACCCTCTGCCTCGAATAGGAGAATCCTAGCTCGTAGCTGGGCCTGCCGAGGAGGAATGAGGCCCAGATAAACGGGGTGTAGAGGGGCTCACCAGGTCTCACAGCGACTGTTACATCGTGCCTCCCATAGTAGCGCTGCATTAGGCCGCGAAGCCTCCACCTTACGACCAGCTCGTATTCAAGCCCGTCGATGCCCGCTATGAACACCTTCAAATCCTAGCTCACCACTGTATAGGATTGTCCCGCACGGTTTTTTGAAGGAGTCGCCCTAATAGGGTGTACAGGCTTGCTCTCCTTCCGGAGGTGTGCTGTTTTTGCGCGGGCTTATGGACTGGCTTACCATACTGTTGCTATTGGTATTCATGCTTGCTATGATGTGGAGCGTGTCTATCAGCGTGCCGGGGCACATGCCTGGACCTGGTTGGATAGGCACCGAGCCCATGCCGGTCGATAACATCACTGTGGTGCCGGTTGCGGGGGAGCATCTAGGGCTCTGCAGGGCTGGCGCGATGACGCTAAGCGCTGGCGTTACGGTGGCTAGTAACGATACTATCCTCATACACTACTCTGTTGGGCTGCCCAACCCCTGCTACAGCCTGAACAAGCTCAGTGCTTGGCCGCGCTGGGTGAACGATACGCTTGTCGTGGCGGTTGAGGCCAACTATATGTCGCCACCGCCGCATGCCGTGTGTATCCAGGTACTGCCACCGCCCACAACCAGCATTATAGCTGTGCAGCTGCCGGACGAACTTCTCCACGCCCAGGAGGTGCCGGTTGTTGTTGAGCTTAGAGCGCTAGACTCCAACACCGGCATCCTCCACGTCTGCAGCGTTAAGGGCGTCGTCAAGATATCCTCCTAGCTCGAGCATTTTTAGGCGCCAGCAAGGCCCGCTCCTCAACGCTTGGCTTTTCGGGTAGCACGTAGGCGACGGCTCCGAGCCTCTCCACGAGGCTTAGCGCTCGTGCTATGAGCCTTCTCGCGTAGCCTTGGGCCCTCCGGGGATCCTCCCACCGTACCACATCGGTGCTATAGGCTACCGGCTGCTCAAGAATGAATACGACCACCCTCCACCCCGAGAGTACCGCCTCGGCGAGCTCTTCGAGCTCCTTAGGGTAGGGTACCCCGTCGGCCTCCATATATGCTAGCGGTGCTTCGACACCGTAGTCGAGTATCACCGTGTCCGTGTCAGCCTCGACGCACTCGTGGAGCCGGCGGAGCTGGTAGCCAAGAAACATGTACTCTATCAGCTCTCGCGGCGCACGGTACCACTCCCCGAAGAGCCTGGATAGGACGGGTGCTATGCCCCGGACGGCATCCCAGACTACACAGGTTTTACGGCCACGCCTTTCGAGGAGCTCGGCGAGGAGCCTGGATAGAGTGGTCTTCCCTATCCCGGGCCCGCCCTCGAACACTATGAGTAGCCGGTCCGCCACGCTGCCCAGGATTGGTTAGAGGCCCCGGCCCGCCGGGGCTTGATAAGCACTACTACCCGGCACGGTTCAACACTATCTTCACAGCGCTCGCCGAGCCCGACAATCGTATCCTCAGCCTCCTCTCACCATCCTCCTCCCGGTATCCCAGCGCCCCCCGCACAGTCCTGCCGTCAGCCACGAGCTTCACAGCCGACGAGTAGTCGAGCCTGGTCGGCTCCAAGCTAATGGCAGTGCCCCGCGGCAGGCTCGCCTCAAGCCTCACCGCCGAAGCGCTAGCATCGATCTCCGCTAGGGCCTCACCCCGCCACGGCTCAAACCTGGCCTTCACACTAGCCGATGTCGCCTTGCCGATTAGCTTTAGTACGGGCTGGCTAGACGATGGAGCTATCTCGACATCAGCGCTGAGGGCCGATGCGCTACACGAGGCCTCGAGCCCTGCCACGGCAAGCCCATGGGCCTTCACAGCTGCTGCCTTCGCCTCTATGGTGAGGCGCGGCCTCCAGCTGGGTGGCACGTCTATCTCGAGCCTCGCATCCCTAACTCCCTCTGGGCATGAGACAAGCACCGCGCCACCCTTCCTAGATACTACAGTCTGTGCTTTGCTGCCACGCCTACCGTAGAGCCTCACCACAAGCTTATCACCAGCGCTAGACTGAACCTTGACGGCGCAGCCCCTAGCTTCTAGGCGCAGTTCCTCAGCATCACCGGGATCTACACTCTCCTCCAGGAGTAGCACTGTACGCTTAGGCGCTTGGAGCCACGACGCTATCCCCGCGAGCTTCTCCAGGAAACCACGACGCACCGGGGGCTCCAAACCATCATAGTAGCGTATCTCCTCGTAGTCCCTAGCCTTAGCCTCCAGCATGGGGGCAAGCTTCCGCGGCGCAATAATAGTATCCACATCCTCTATAGACTCCACGAGCTTGTCAAACCTCTCCGGCTCAACATCACTTGCTATGACCAGCTTGTCAACATCACGTATAACTATCCTTGCGTGCTTGGACTCCGCGTAGTCCAGATGCCTCCCCGTGAGCCACAGCTCGTAGCTACCACCATACACTATCCCGTCCCATCCACCCTGTTCACGTGTTGAAAGCCGGCCCTCACCCATTAATGCCAAGAGAACCTCGTACGCTCTACGGCCAAGACCTGTTAGCCTGTAGCTGCCCTCCCCCATTTTCTCCACGATGCCCTGCAGCCTGCGCAGGTGGAAGGCAAACGTGCCCGAATCATTTACGCCACACTCCTGCATCAGCTCGGCATAGCTTGCCTCCTCCTTCTCGCCAAGAACCCTTACTATACAGCGCCGCGTCGGATGGGAAAGCGCCTGGAGAATCGTGTCCAGCTCCTCGCCCACCCAGGCCACCAGGAGGAGGCTAGCGCTATTGCACCCGTATAGCGTTTATGTGGAGCCCCGTCTAGCGCAGGAGAGGTGTCACATGTGGAGCCTACTCAACAAACGAGACGCCTAACCGGTATACTAGGAGTATAACAAGGAGGCTATGCTCCGGGATATCCCATGGCGTCCGGCTGTGCTGCCCGGGCTAGGCCTACCCTCTAACCGTGTTGTACTCACAGCTCTGGCACGGCGGCCTGGCTGGCTGCCCTGGCGGCTCCTGGGAAGCGAGCTCGTCGGCTATTGGGAGTATTTCCTTTTCGAACAGCTCGGCTAGCTCTAGAGGGTCGTGCTTCTCCCGGAGCACGGTATTGCCGGCATAGTCCTTGAAGACAAGCTCTGCTGTCTCGAGAGGCCAGCGGTCCACGAGCATCCAGGCGTAGGCCGCTAGCTGTGCTAGTGCTGCCCGGTAGCCCTGCCGGCGAGCCTTCACGAGCCACGGCTTCCCTGTCGTCTTCAGCTCCACCACTTTCACACCGCCGTCGTCCCAGGCTATCTCGTCGGGAACCCCTATCACCACGTAGCTGCGGTGCGACGGCCTGCGGGCTATGAGGGGCCACTCCTCCCTACGGAAGTACTCGACGATATCGCTTGCCGTCCTGTAGCGCGCGAGCTGCTCCTCAAAGCTCTCCGGGTCTATGAGGCCGAGGCAGGGTATGAGCCCATCACTGTGTAGCCTGCGCAGCGCCTTGCCACGCTCCTCCAAGAGCAGCCTTGCTAAGCGGTACTCGGAGGCCTCGAGGATCACGTCAGCCAGCTGCTCTCCATGCACAAGCTTGCCCCTTATAATCCGGGGGTTAGCCTTCTTGCCCAGCTCCGCTGCCCAGAGCAGCGCGAGGCCATCCAGAGCCTCATCTGTGAGGTTGTCCAGGCGCAGCCAGCCAGTGTTAAAGAGGGTGGTTGCATGCCATGCCTTCACCTTGCACCAGTGCCAGGAGCCTATAGCACTGGCAGGCACAACTGGCGGCGCAGCCTCCCGGGCAAGCCTGCCAACGAGCAGTACGCCGCTGTGCTGGCAGGCTCTCAACCGCATCCACCACGGCCCGGACTCCGGCAAGAGAGGCAATGCGGGGCTCGAGGCCGACCGCTTTACGCCACAGGCCCCCACCGATACCATGGGGGCCTCGGCACTAAGCCTCCTCTTCACCGCCTAGTAGCTATCTCTACACCAGGGATATTCTTGTATATAACTCTCCGTGCAACATCAATAGCGTCATTGGCAGCTAGCTCGGTAAAATCATAGGATCACAACACCCATTAGCACCCCTAGAGCTACATGAGCCTCGGGACTCTACAAATGGCTGTATACACATACCCTAGAGAAGCCGCTATCCAAGCCGCAACGGGAGCCTTACAGGCTATGCTAGCGCTAGGCTACTCGAGACCCTACTAGAGGCTCTGCTTGCTCTCCAATTTCTCGATGAAGGCTACACCAGCCTAGGGCCAGTCGTGCTGGGCTGCATAGGATTAAGTAAATATACCTCAGACTATTAATACCAAACTTCCACAGTATAGTGGGGGCTAGGGCCATGGCTGAAGAGGATAGAGAGCTCGAAGAGATACTAGAGAATCTGGCCAGGAGAATAGCGCAGCAAAGAGTCAGCCAGTCCGCAGAGGCTGTAGAGGCGAGAGAGCCAGTAACATACATCACAAGCTACGGGCTGTTCAGGGAGATAATATGCCGTAACCCCCTAGTAGTAGCAATATTCACCAGCCCGACATGCCCAGCATGCAGCGTGTACAAGCCCATATTCTACCGGTACGCAGCAGAAACCTCCAAGAAGCTAGGCAGGAGAATAGTATTCGCAGAAGTAGACGTCTACTACGCGCCCGAAGCAGCATACGAAGCAGGCGTAATGGCCACACCAACAACAGTAATATTCAAGAAGTGCAGGCCAGTAGACGGCTTCACCGGAATAGCAGACGAGGAAACACTACACCAAATAGTACTACAGCACATAGCCAAAGGCTAGCCAGTAACCACAAACCGCGAGAGAACACTATGGAGACTACCCATAACAAAAGCTGTAGCCACCCCTTATCCTGCCGTGGCTAAGCCCGTAGGGTTCGCCTCCGTGGTACCCAACCCCTCAGACATAGCCGTAAGAGAGCTGAGAAGAGCCGAAGAGGATCTTGAACTGAAAGGACTAAAACTCAACCCGGGTATGCAAGGGTTCTGTATAAGTCACCAACACGTGGTAAGAGTCGTAAGGGCTGCTGGAGAACATACTCTACCTGCTCAGAACTCTTCTGGATATGCTCGAGGAGAAAGCGAAACCCAAGCTAAAGCCGGAGCATTGAGCCAGGAACGCGAGCAGACCACTGAAGCAGCTACGAGAAAGGCTACAACACGGACACAGGTAGGTGCCAGGGAATCCTTTTGACCTATTCTTTCCAGCTACCCCGCTCCCTTATGATCTCCAGGAACTCCTCTAGACTGTAGACCTTGACGCCATGCCTCGGCGCAGCTCTCAGCAGGTCTTGGTCGTTGCTGGCTAGCGGTGCGCCCAGCTGCCTGGCTAGAGCTATGTACGACGCATCGTGCACCGTTATGTTTTTCTTTTACAGCTATATCGATTACCTCGCCTGGATCCAGCTCGGCCAGCTGATGCAGAGTAGCGTATCTCGCCAGGGCTACAGCCAGGCGGCAGCTCTGCCTGGCCGTCTCCAGGTCTATGCGGTGGAGCTTTACACACTCCTTCCAGAACACGTTGCAGGACTCGTAGAGCGTAAGGTCTAGCAGGTGAAACTCATACTCCACCATGACTTTCCTTAGGCGGCTCCGGAGCAGCATTATCAGCGGAACATACACGCTCGTGCCAACCACGTACAATGCTAAGGATCACCGGCTACGGCGATCCTCTCTGACTAGCACCGCTACCTCATAGGGGTCAATCCTCTCAGCTAGAATCCGGCCAACCTCCTCTAGCTCCCTATCAAGCTCCTCTTCTTCGAGTCTCCGAGCTTCCTCTATAAGCTTCCTCCTGACAAGCTCTGCTATGTTTACCCCGTGCTCCTCCAGCTTCTCCTTAACCCAGCGGGGCACACGGACGCTAATAACAACGCTCACCCAGAGACATCCACGTATACAGTGTGTATACTAGGCACTATAAAACCAGAAGCTGTACTATGCCAGGTCGGCTCGCTCAATATCTGTGAACAGGTTGTCGTGAACCCCCAATGGTATTCATGAAACTTCTTGTGGAAGAGAGGCTAGCATATGTCCAGCTTAATGCTATATGTGCGTTTAATATAATGCGATTCGCTCTAGGAGAGTTGTTATTGTGGATACACTCAATGTTAATTATCGAGAACGAGTAGCCATAGCTGCATCGATATGGAGCAATATGTGAGAATGCCGTGATGTCAGCGTAGGAGGGAGGCTATGAGTACTGCAGCTAGCGTAGCCCACATGGTAGCTGGCATTCCTACAACCCATTTTACGAGGCTCTCTATCCGCTCTTCTACGCAGCTAATCCTCTTGTCCAGCCTTTCCTCGAGCCTCCTAATATCCTCCATTGTAGGCGTCTAGGCTAGCAAGCCTATCCTTCTGAGGACGTTGACGAGGGTTTCTCCCGGCATGGGCTGTACAATCTTTATCTTCTTCGCGTTGATAGCTTCGAGTGCATGGTGGCCAATGTGTCCTACAACAACGATGTCGACATTGTTGTCTATGAGCCACCTAGCGATGGCGATTCCAACGCCGCCCCTCATATCCGCGAGGGGGTTGGGGGCTACAAGGATGTCAGCAATATTTGCATCAGCTATATCGACTATGGCCAGGTATGGCGCGTGAGTAATGCTCCATGAAACCCTACTGCGGGGGCCTGTGTGTTCTTCTAGGCCGGCAGCAACGCGTACTACGCCCTGGGGCTTCGGCTTTCTAGGCAGCTGCTTAGCCGCCTCAATGGCCCTCCTAATCTTCTCCGGGTCGTGATGTGCTCCATGCCCACCATGGTGTACGTCTTCGCCATAGCCCGTCAAGAGTCTCACCACATGCGCTCCGAACTGGTATGCGTTAACTTGCGCGTTTTTAACCAGTGCGAAAGGAGATGCACACCACGACGCTATATACGGGCTGGGTTGCCTGGAGATGTGCCAGCCGCATCCACGCTCTGTCCCGCAGTACTGGGCTCCATACAGTCTAGGGCGGCTCTCGCCACCATCCGGGCTATCTGTGCCGAGCTCATCGACTGTGACGGCCTTGGTGCTCCTGCTACGTGGCTGTGGCCTCCGCCGCCGAGCTTTGAGGCGATACAGTTCGCGTTGAGCCTACCCCATGTTCTAATACTCATGCCGCGCGGGTAAAGGATGACAACCACGTCGGCGTCGCCGGGGCCTAGGCTTGGCCCGAAGCGTTGCACGTCACAGCCGCTAGCCCTAGGCGGCGGGGTAACCACCGCCACTCTTACATCCTCGAAGCTGTACCTCTCAACGCTGGTTTTCTCCCGTATCTCCTGGTAGTAGCTCGGGGCCTCCCTCTCGTAGACCTCGCGGGCCCAGCCCGGCCACGCCTCACCCGAGGCAAGGCTCTCCGCAGCCCTCCTCAGCCCGTCCCAGCCGATGTGGCGCAGTACCAGCCTCCACTTGTCGGCAAGCCCGTAGGGGTCATCGCTGCAGCCATCGTCTGCCCTTGCGATCTCTACAATCATCTTCTCGTAGCCGTCGCCCCAGCAGCTGAGGAGGCTACATGCTATCTCCGCGGTGGTCTTGGACCGGTCATGCACTATGATGGCTCCGGCCTTCTCTAGCGACTCGTGGGCACCGCTGGGCCACTCGTGGTGGTCGAGCCATAGCAGCGTTGTCCTCGGGTTGAGAGCTGCAGCGAGAGCCTCAGCCTCGGAGAGGCTACGGGGCGCCAAGTCAGCAGCAACAACCACCGTGCCGGGCCTACCCGCTGCCAGCTGCAGCGCCCTCCTCAGCATCCTGTAGAGGCCACGAGCCCCAGTAACATCGTGCACCACCTCTACGCCGCGACGCCTAGCCCACCTAGCCAGCAGTGCAGCAGCAACAAGACCGTCTAGATCCACGTGGGACACCACGTGGATTCTTCTAGCCCCCGCGAGAGCCTCCACAGCAGGCGCAGCCAACACAGTTCACCAGCACCAGCCACGGCCCCCCAGGGAGGCACCGAGACTAAATACATGCAATCCCTGAGCGTGGACATTGCGAAGACACGGAAGAATGCTAGCTCGGCACGACTATTCATGGCCTCATTCGCCGAAAGAGGATGTGAGCCGGATGCACCAGCATCTACGGGAGCGGAGAGCAGCTACTACAACGGCGCTCATGGATATCCAGCAATTCTCAGCCGATTCTCTGAAAAGCCCTCCATGTTTTCTAGTTCTGTAGCCAATCCAGCCGAGACACCACAAGGGTATGGATGCCCCCCACGGCACACTAGGATTCATCACTAATGACTACCACCCAGCTGGTAGAGAGCCAGGCTCCCATGCTATGTTTAATCTTGTTGAGACGAACGAAATAATAGAATTGTAGCTGGTCAAAAACTTCGGTACTGAACCCTATCATCTCAAGAGGCTCGCGTTTATAGCAACGATTACCGTGCTTAGTGACATGAGTAGTGCTCCCAGGGCTGGCGGTAGGAGGAATCCTATACCGTACAGTGCTCCCGCCGCTGCAGGTATTGCGAACGCGTTGTAGCCTGTCGCCCATAGCAGGTTCTGCTTTATCTTCCTGTAGGTCTTCCTGGACAGCTCTATCACCTTGACAACGTCTCTCGGGCCATTCTTCACCAGTATCACATCAGCTGACTCGATAGCGATGTCAGTTCCAGCCCCAATAGCTATGCCTACATCAGCCTCCATTAGGGCAGGAGCATCGTTAACCCCGTCACCCACCATGGCAGTTACGTATCCTCCAGCCTTCACCCTCTTCACAACCTCAACCTTCTCATGGGGAGAACCTCAGCATAGTACTCGTCTATGCCTAGCTCCTCGGCGACACGCTTAGCTAGATCCTGCGCCCTAGATTTGCTCATCTGAATATCCTTAACAAGCTCTATGACCTGCGCCAGGTAGGTATCCTTTCCAACACCGAGAGCCTCAACTATTATGGAGCCATCAAGGTTTATCGTGCCAGCAAGAACCTTATCTCCAGGCTTCTTATACGCGGGCCTCGACTCGCCAGTAATGAGCGACTCGTCGACGCTAGTTTCGCCCTCAACGATAATCCCGTCAACGGGTATCTTCTCTCCCGGCTTAACAAGGATCTTATCGCCGGGTTTAATCATGGAAACATATACATCAACGTAGCTTCCATTCTTGACTAGATGGGCTGTAGTAGGTAACGCCTTGGCTAGCTTCTCTAGTGCTCTAGAAGCTCCTAGGAGGCTCTTCATCTCAATCCAGTGCCCAAGCAGCATTACGTCGATTAGTGTAGCTAGCTCCCAGAAGAAGGTCTTGCCGGGAATTAGGAATACAACTAAAGTGCTGTACAGATACGCAACCGTTATAGCTACACCGATTAGTGTCATCATGCCAGGCAATCTATTCCTTAGCTCATTCAAAAGCCCTCTAAGGAATGGGTAGCCTCCATAGAAGTAAATGACTGACGATAACAGCCATAGTAGCAGTGATTGTCCTGGAAATACTAGCTTGAAACCTAGGGCGCCCTGCACCTCTGGCGATATGAGTAGAACGGGTATGGTGAGGATTGATTATACAAGGAATCTCCTCTTATAGTCTCTTATCATAGCCTTATGGTGCTCCATGGGGGTAACTACTGCTATGCCGTGACCTTCATGCGTATCGTGTCCCTCATGATCTCTATGCTTATCATGCATACTGTGATCTGTATGTTCGTTGCCCATGTGCATAGAATGGTTGTGACCGTGGCGCAACTATAGTCACCAATCACCAGGTATTTGATGCTGTTATGTGTTTGTGATTTCCATTTTATTTCCTATTTTCATCTACTCCTTTTTTATCCTTTTGATGGCCAAGAATCCGGTATTCTATACCCCTCTTTCCTCAAACCAAGGATGAGGCTTCGGATTTACTCCAGGTATATTCCCGGTTTTCGGATGCTTTATTCCCTCAAACAACTGAGACGATGCGGGCTTTTGGATCACCGATTCTCCATCTACGCTGCTGGCCATCGCGATCCCTCCAGTAGCATGTCCTACGCGGCCGCAAAGGCTAATCGGTGTACAGCTGCTCACCCCAGACTAATCCATTGCAGGCTTACTCAAAGCTATGGGTTACGACACTCCCGGTCATAGTGGTGACCAATGCGCTAGATGAAGATACGAGGGCGTGCAGGCTAGGCTACGTCTCTACAAGCCATCTTGACGTGGTGAGGATGCTGGAGTAATTGCTCGTCCTATAATACTTAGAGCAGCTCCATTCCTCCCGCTGGCTTCCAGCACTATTCGTGTGAAGGCCCGCTCTTGCCGGTGGGAGGCGGTAGGCTCTAGCGCACTGTATAGTCGTGTAGCTGCTGGGCTAGAAGCTATAATCCCTCGTCTTCGCGGTTTGACTTGGGGTAGCCGGGTGCCGTATAGCTGCATCCTTGTGGGCTACGATGGTAGTAATGCCTCTCGTAGAGCGGTTAATAGGGCTATAGAGATAGCTAAGGCTCTCGGCTCAAAGCTTGTCATTGCGACCGTGATACCGCCGCCAACAGTGTTCCTTGGCGAGCTCATGGTGCCAGAGCATATTGACATGTCTATGTTCGAGGAGCAGGCCCGCAAGAGTCTTGAGGCGCTCGTCCGCGAGGTTAGGGAGGCAGCTGGCCTCGAGCACGTCAAGCATGTTCTCCTGGTTGGGGATCAAGCTGAGGAGCTGGTACGCTATGCAGAAGAGAACGGGTGCGACCTGATAGTAGTGGGGCGCCGTGGCAGGGGTAGCCTGGAGAGGCTGATACTTGGAAGCGTCTCCAGCAAGGTCATATCGCTAAGCCATAGGGTGGATGTGCTGGTAGTTGAGGCTCACGGTGAAGCCTAGCTCAGCTCCACTATTTCGACGCTAAGAGTCTCGGTATCAAGTATCGCCACAGTCTTTCTCCCGGTTAAGCAGCCACACGCCTCGCCAGGGTTAACCACGAGAACCCCGCCGACCCTCCTCACATCAACCTGGTGGGTGTGCCCGTAGGCTACTACGTCGTAGCGCTGGCTCGCAGCGAGAGCCTCTACGAGCTCCCGTGTTTTCTCCTGGCTTCCCACGCCGTGGAGCATGAGTATTCTACGGTTACCAGCCTCCACGAGCAGGGGCCACTCCTCGATACGGTAGCCGTACTGGACCGCTAGCCTCTGAAGGCCTAGCCTCTCGCCGCAATTGTTACCGTAGACGGCGTAGAGCCTCCTTATCCCAGCCTCTCCAAACACCTTCAGTGTAAAGGGCGCAACAACATCGCCAAGGTGTAGTACGACTTCGACGCCGTGCCGAGAGAATACCTCAGCTGCACGACGAGCTGCGGAGACGTCGTCGTGGGTATCACTTACAAGGCCTACAAGCATATCGGCCACCAGGACACACTCCCAAGGGCAACCTGAAAAATTCTGTAGCGTCGTTAAATTCTCCGACACCAGCCCAGTGTACAGTTGGCCCACACGATCGAGAGAAGGCGAGCCCACACATTCCATGGCGTGGAGTTGTGGAGGGGCGGGGCTGTGGTGCAGCCGCGGGTTGAGGGCACAGGTTTTGGCTACATAGTTATCAACGGTGCATGCTACGAGTATGACGTCGTAATATACCCTGATGGCACTGTTGCTCGTAGACCGAAATACCTCTCCTCCAGCAGGAAGAACGTCTATGGACACACACCCCTCAGCCGGAGGGAGGCTGAGCACATACTATCCAAGGCAGGCCAGGTAGACTACATTGTCATCGGCACGGGTCAGTACGGAGCACTACCCGTCGAAGACGATGCTAAGGAGTTATTCTCAGCCCGTGCAAAGCTGGTGTTGAAGCCAACACGCCAAGCCATAGAGGAGTATAACAGGCTGGCAGGGGAGGGACACCGTGTCTTAGCAGTATTCCACGTCACGTGCTAGGATACCCGGCTCTCCGCCATGGCTTGATAGCATCTCACAGCTGGTCCTCCTCACTCTTTTCGAGGTAGCAGCCTTTACCTCGTCGAGATACTCGTGGATAACACCGTCGAGAGCATAGATCGCGTTGATTACAAGGCTTCTTCTCCACTCCCAGCATATGCAAATCGGTCTAAAGGCAGGCAAAAGGGGTCTACCAACGCATAGCTCCGCAGCACAGCCTATCAGCGCTGCCTCGAGCTGCAAGGCCACCACGTAGACGTAGAGGAGGAGGGAATAGATCTTGACACCCCCTGCAGCCTCCGCAGGGTCCCGAGCCGTATCCAGTTTGCCATTGTCTGGTTCTAGCTCAGGCTCTTCGGGCGCCTCTAGGACATCATTTAGAGGTTGGTTGGCTCAAAGAGCAACTTAGTATTCCCCCTAAAGGCACCCCTACCCCCGCAGTCCACCATCCTAGTACCAGTTGCCGCCATGGTGTAGCTATGGGCGAGGCACAGCCGGGGCCAAGGGTGGTGTTTTAGTGTCCGGGCTTGATTATGGAGGGGTATTTGTAGGTGTGCATGGCCATGCTATTTCCTGGTGAGGCCGGAGAAAGCCATGATAGCTAAGACTAGTGGCAGGAATGGCGGCTCAACGGCTTCGAGCCAAGCTGCTGGGGGACCAGAGGTCGTGCTGGGAGAGGGTGTACTCGACGACCGGGATAAGGCTATCCTGCATCTCCTGGCTAGGGAGGGTGTTATAGGTGTGAGTGAGATTGCTAGGAGGCTTGCCTTGGGCAAGTCTGTTGTGTGGAGGAAGCTCCAGAAACTAACAGCTATGGGGCTTGTCGAGAGAGTAGTTGTTAACGGCAGGCCACTCTATAGGCTGAGACCGGTGGAGGAGCCTAGAAACTAGCTGGTTGAACTCCTTATTTGCCCCACCAATTCCGTCCTCCCTGGAGCCCGTGTGGGGCTTGGAGCCGTGTCGGTGCTCGACGCTTATGCTGTCGAGCCCGGGCTTTTGATCAGTGATCTCCTACGGAGCCTGCCGCTCGCAGCCTGGGTACTATTTGTCGTGTATGGGCTTGCCCGGTGGAGCTACGAGTGGGCCAAGGCTAGGTGGGGCGAGAGCGTCGGGGTTTACTTTGCTAGGAAGGTTATCCACATGGCTGCCGGTGGCGTCGTAGCGCTGCTCTTACCGTTCGTGTTCCGCGAGCCCTGGATACCATTCCTCCTAGGCCTCGCCCTCGCAGCCTACGTATACATGCCGCACAGGACTGGCAAGCTGATGGAGTGGTTCCAGGATCCGAGCAATATCAGCGAGGTCTACTACTGCCTCAGCTGGGGACTAGCGGTGCTCGTAGCCTGGCCCCTCAATGTCTGGCTAGCCGTGTTCCCACTATTCCTAATGAGCTTTGGCGACGGTGTAACCGGGATAATCAGGGGGATAAGGCAGAGGCGCCGCGTAAAGAGCTGGGATGGCACCATAGGCTTCATGGCTGTATCAATACCTGTCGGTGCCGCGATATTCGGCGTTGTAGGCGCGCTCACAGCGATAATCGCGGCATTGGTAGAGAAGCAGGGCCTCATAGATGATAATATTAGTGTGCCACTGGTAAGCCTCGCAATACTGCTAGCTGCACACGCTGCAGGCATACTGCCAGCAGCACCCGTAACCGTCTAGGCAGCACTTCCCAGAGCCAGGCATGGCTATAGGCGAAAACACTGTTCTCTCGCACGGTGCAGCGCCGTGCCTGCCCCAGAATCTAGCCATGCCCCGTGGCGGTAGTGGCTGGTTCGCACTTCTTGCCTCTACTGCGTCATGGTGCTGACTAGCACACTGGATTTATCCCTGTAGCCTTATATGGTGTTACCTGGGTGCTAACTCCTGTGCAGAAGACCGATAAGCCAGGCTGCACGGGGCTCTACACAGAGGCGCTAGTAGCCGGTAAGACCATCATTGTGCCAAAACATAGCCCGGTAATCGAAGCCTATGGCTACATGGAGGAGGCTGAGGCGCTAATAGCACGTGCAAGAATGGAGGTACCCCAAGAGCTTGTCTGGAGGCTCGAGAGGATACAGAGGGCTATCAGGCTGCTACCAGCAGTCCTAGCCGGCGCTATAAAGCCAGAGGACGCCGTTAAGCCTGTCATCGAGGCTGGTGAGGGCCTCGACGAGCCCGGGGGCTGGAGCCTTACTGGCTGCGGGCCGGGCGACCCCGACATAGTGCTTGCATCGGTTAAGCTCCGCGCAGCCGAGAGAAGCATCTCCAAGGCCGTAGAAGAGGGGCTCGTACCGAGAGACCTGGCTGAGCAGCTCTCAGCCATCATAACGATGATCAGCTACACACTCTACACGATACACTGGAAGCTATGCAGCATACACGGCGGCGTCACGGCCCGGGAATCACGAGGCCTCCTAGCCAACTAGCTGCCCCTACAATTGGGCCCAATAGCCGGGATGCATGTATCAAACATGGAAAGATACCCCCGGGAGGCTGGGTAGGCACCGATAAGCAGTATGTTGGGATTGCCAAGTCTTGTCAAGCCGGGTGGAGCTTATTGCAGCCTCTCAGCCGCGCTAACAGCTAGGCCTGGTATGGCGACCTTCTTTTCGAGCCGTTTCATGGTCCTTGTTATTGCTAGGGAGAATGCTAGGTAGACTAGTGCTATGATCGTGTAGACTTCGAGGTAGGCGAAGGTCTCCGAGCCTATTATCTTGCCAGCGTAGACGAGCTCTACCACTGCTAGGAAGTAGGCTATTGAGGAATATTTGAGGAGGTATACTAGCTCGTTGGTTAGTGCTGGTATTGCTGTGCGGAGCCCTATTGGGAGTATGATGCTGGTTATTGCTTGCCACCTGGTCATGCCTAGGGCTAGGGCTGCTTCCCACTGTCCCGTGTGGACTGCGCGTAGGGAGGCACGGAGATACTCGGACTGGTATGCTGCGCTGTTGAGGCCCATGCCGAGTATAGCGGCTGTCATGGCGGCAAGGCTTATCCCGGCCTGGGGGAGCGCGTAGTATAGTATGAAGAGCTGGAGCAGCATTGGCGTGCCACGTATCAGCTCGACGTAGCCGGCTAGGAGCCAGCGGAGGGGCCTGGGGCCGTAGAGCCTACCAATCGCTATGAGGGTTCCGAGTGCGAAGCCCATAGTGAAGGAGGCTGCTGTGAGTATGAGCGTGTTCCGTATGCCTTCGGCGAGTAGGCTCACATAGCGGGGCTCCGAGAGCAGCTCTGCTATACGTTGCAGCAGCTCCAAGGCCTAGTGCCTCCTCCTGGCAATCCTCTCGATGAAGCGCCTTGTACGCTCGTGCTTGGGGTTTCTCAGTATCTCCTCTGGGCTCCCCCTCTCAACTATGACGCCCTGGTCGAGCACCATTATCTCGTCCGCTGCTTCGAGGGCAAAGTCCAGCTCATGAGTCACTATCAGCATCGTTGTCCTCCTCCTTGCAAGCTCCTCGATCACCTTTAGCACTTCCCCGACGAGCTCTGGGTCGAGGGCCGAGGTCGGCTCGTCCATGAGTATTATGGAGGGCTCCATGGCGATCGCTCTTGCTATGGCTACTCTCTGCTGCTGCCCACCACTAAGCTGTGCAGGGTACTTGTGCCAGAGATCCTCGGTTATGCCAACCATCTTCAGTGCCTCAACCGCCCTCCTCGTGGCCTCCTCTGGCGGGAGCTTCTTGACCTTCACCAGGCCTATCCTCACGTTGTCGAGGGCTGTAAGGTGCATGAATAGGTTGAACTGCTGGAAGACGAAGCCTATCCTCTCGCGTATCTTGTTAATCTTCATCGCCGGCCTCGGGTAGACCTCAATGCCTTCCAGCTCTATCCTGCCACGGTCGGGTCTCACCAGGAGGTTAATGCAGCGGAGGAGCGTGGACTTCCCCGAGCCCGAGGGCCCGATAATCACCTTTACCTCTCCGCGGCGGACCGTAAAGCTGACGCCCCGGAGCACCGTCTGGCTGCCAAAGCTCTTCCAGAGGTTCTCAACGCGGAGCACTATGTCGCTATTCACGGCTGTGCACCTCCGCCCAGGCCTGGTATCGCCACTCTGCGGTACAGGATTGAGGCAAGACTGCTTGCCGTATAGGTGAGTATGAAGTAGATGAGGCCCACGAAGAGGAGTGGTGAGAGGTAGTCAAGGATAATCTGTGCCACGTGGACGGACTGTGTGAATATCTCCGCGACGCCTATAGCGTAGGCTATCGATGTGTCCTTGAGGTCTACGGTGAACTGGTTTACGAGGCCGGGTATCGCTATGCGGAACGCCTGGGGCGCAATGACGTTCACGAATGCCTCGAGAGGGCTCATGCCTAGGGCTAGGGCTGCCTCCCACTGCCCAGCGGGTATCGATAGTATAGCGCTCCTAATGATCTGCGACTGGTAGGCGAGACTCCTGATGCCTATCGATACAACTGCGGCCGTGAGGGGGTCCAGTCTCACGCCTAGCTCTGGAAGCCCAAAGTAGACTAGGAACATTATAACTAGAAGGGGTATGCCGCGGATAACCTCCTCAACCGCCGCCGCGAGCCTCGCGAGGGGCCTGGGGCCATAGACCTCTAGGAAGGCTAGCAGGGGGCCGACAATTAGGCCTATGCCGAACCCGCCAAAGGTTAGTATGAGCGTGTTGGGCAGCCCCGAAAGGATTACACCAATGTAGGGTTCTAGGTTTTCAAAAATGCTGGAGAGCGAGGGCAAGCCCGTACACGCTCCCCGGGCCGTGTGCCTGGCTACTCGCTACGCTGAGTATTAAGTATATGGTAGCTGCTCGCTGCCGAAATACTTCTGCACCAGCTCGTCCCAGGTGGGGCTATTCATTATATCTTCAAGGGCCTTGTTGAGCTTGTCTAGTAGCTCGGTGTTACCCTTCCTCACTGCAAACCCGTACTTCTCACCAGTCTCAATCACAGCTGATATTACTAGCTTGTCCTTGTACTGCTTCTCGAACATCTTCGCAACCGGCGTATCAACCATAACCGCGTCTATCCTCCCAGCGATGAGGTCGTTTACGGCAAGTACGTAGCTGCTATACTCTTTGATGTTTATGTTGAGTCCCTTCTCCTCCACAATCTTATTAAGGTAGTCCGCTGCCGTGGTGCCCGTCTGGACTCCAACAGTCTTGCCGCTCAGCTCCTCAACACTCTTCGGCCTGAATTCCGAGTCGGCCCTTACGAGTATAGCCTGGTCAACCTGCCAGTATGGTATGGTGAAGTCGACCCTCTGCTTCCTCTCCTCAGTAATAGTCATCCCCGCTGCTATGACGTCTATCTGGCCCTGCTCCAGCGCCGGGATCAGCGCGTCGAAGTCCATGGTTCTTATCTCTATGTCGTCGTAGCCAGCCTTCTTCGCCACCAGCCTTATCAGCTCTATGTCGAAGCCGACAACACTACCATTCTTAGCAATGTACTCGAACGGCGGGAAGTCGGGCGACGTACCAACAACTAGGATCTTCTTGCCTTCTCCGCCGCCCCCTCCGGCATACCAGTATGCTACGCCACCTACAATGACGGCTATGGCTACGATGGCTGCAATAACTAGTGTTCGGGAGGTTCCTGCCACGCTTCCACCTCTATACACTTGCTTTGCTCCGGGCGAGAGAGTAGGATAGAACACTGTTAAAATAGCTTATTACCACGACCACCCCACAAACAGTGCAGCCGAACACTCATCCCGGGATAGCTGGGTCACTATCTAGGCGGGGCTTCTCCGCGCCACTGCAGCCTATGGGCTTGCTGGCGTGGCCTGCGTGGATTACGTGTACCGCTATGTTTCTCGGCAGGCTGGGGCCAGCATGGCTGAGACTAGCCGTTTATTGGGAGCCCGGCGAATCCCGGTGTAGGCTTGGCGTGGAGAGCATGGATAGCGAGAATGTCCGCCACGACGGCAGCGATTATGCTTACGCTCACGGCTGGTGTAGTTGTCGCTGCTGCCGGCTGTATACCAGTAGCTACGGCGTATAGCGAAGCTGCAGCCATGTCGAGGAAGGCGTGGTGGAGTGTACCGGTCCTCTAATCGCAAAGGCTTGGCCCAGGGAGAGACTATGGAGGCTTCTCCATGGAGGGGCCTCTAATAGTCACTATTATAATTATTCTCGGTCTCGGCCACTAGTTACGCTGTGGAGGCCTGCAGTCTTGCCGCGTATCAGCCGAGTTGAATACTTTGTCGTCGAGGCTAGGATTCGTGGAGTCTTCCGCATAGCCTACTCTGCGGCTAGCGTATCTAGGAGCGTGGTTGTCAAGGTTGTGCTTGAGGATGGCACTATTGGGTTTGGCGAGGCTTCTCCAAGCAAGATGGTTACATGGGAGACCATAGACTCTATTGGGTCGTACGTGGGGCTTGTCTCGGGGCAGCTGAGGGGCCTCTCTCTGCCAGAGGAGATGGGCAAGGCTCTACGCGTGATCCACGGGTATGGGCTTGGGTTTAGCTCTGCTAGGGCTGCGTTGGAGTCGGCAATACTTGATGCTGTAGGTAAGCTGTTTGGAGTGCCTGTATACAATCTGCTTGGTGGCCGTGTTGCTGAGAGGCTGGTTACCGACTACACGGTATCAATACCGGATCTCGGGGTGGCTAGGGATATTGCTGGGAGGAGTGGCCGTGGCTGGGAGCTATACGCCGAGACTATAGAGTACATTGTTGGGCTACGCTCTAAGCCCCCGGAGGAGCCGCCCATACCTGTACCGTCGATCCAGGGGTTCAACGTGCTTAAGGTGAAGGTTGGGACAGGTGATCCCTTGCTTGACGCGCAGCTTGTGCTAGCTGCTTATGAGGCCTCGAGGGGCCGTGCCAGGATACGTGTGGACGCTAACCAGGCCTGGTCCCCAAAGGAGGCTGTCCGTGTAATACATAGGCTCGAGAACACACTCGGCGACGCCCTAGAGCTTGTTGAGCAGCCCGTGCCAGCATGGAACCTCGAGGGACTACGCTACGTGAAGGAGCGTGTGGACGTGCCGATTGCAGCGGACGAGTCCGCGCGGAGCCCCGTTGAGGCCGCCAGGGTGGCCGCCATGGGCGCAGCCGACGTCATCAACATTAAGATAGCAAAGGCTGGCGGGCCACTCCAGGCCGCCAGAATCGCATCGCTAGCTGAGGCTCACGGGCTCCAGGTCATGTGGGGCTGCATGGCGGAGACAGGGCTCGGCATAGCCCAGGCGCTACATGCAGCCCTTACCAGCACTGCCACCCGCTACGTGGACCTCGACTCGCCGCTCTTCCTCGAGAAAGACCCTGCCAGGAACTCGCCGAGATACAGGGCTACAGCGGAGGGTGTAACTGTGGAGCCAGCTCCAGGCCCCGGCCTTGCTACAGAGATCTAGGACCCCAACACACTTTTCTACATGATCGCCCTCTCAACCATGCCCATAGTAGATAACCTCTACAGGCTCGAGAGTTATGAGGCCCTCACCTACAACCTTCTTCGCTTCCGGCAGTATCGAGCGTATCACATCCTCCTCGTCAACGACCTCAACTACTACTGGTAGGTCCTCGGAGAGACGCAGAATATCAGCTGTATGGATGAGACTATGCGAGCCGTAACCAGCTATTCCACGGTAAACTGTTGCCCCCTTCACCTCCGGCTCTTGAAGAAGTGGAGCAAATAGAGGTACAATTGTTTTCCACGGTACTTGTCGCGCTCCCCAATATATATCCTCAGTCTAAGCCACCGGCTTTGCATGAATTACACTTGCAAGCACGTACCCAGAGTATGCTGCTAGGAGGCCGCCTAATACGTTAGCCATAATATTCGCCAGGCCGTAGAGCGGTGCCTCAGCGAGCAATGCTAGAGTCTCATAGGAGAACGTTGAGAACGTTGTAAACCCACCAGCAAACCCGGTAGCTATTAGCAATCGCTGCTCCCTCGTGAAAACACCGTACAGCTTAGATGCCCCATAACAAAGCCCAGCAAGAGTTACCCTATCACGTTTACCGCAAGCGTACACCAGGGGAACAGTATACCTGCATGCCGCTGCACGATGCTTGAGAGAACCCATCTCGATACAGCACCGAGGCCTCCACCAACGAAGACTAGTACAAAATCCTCCACGTCCACCCCTACCACTCTCACCGTGCACTCCTGCTCAGCTACATGCTCCACAATGGTACGATATCATCTATGCTCCAAGGGCCTAGCAGCTACGCCAATACGATAAATCGATTATTTTCTGATAACAATATCCATCATCCTGAATTATTATTACTAACCGATACGGTAAACCGGAAACCACACAGATGTTATACCTCCACAAGGGCATAAATTCTAGCCGACACAGGCGGGTATGGGTGCCACACACCTATTATGCTGGGTACTGCTATCCAGCCCCTGGAGAAGAGGTGCCCCTGGAAAAATACGCCAGCTACGTATACCAGCTTGGAGGAGTGGCTGCTCTATGTCTGATGCGAAGATTCCCCGAAAGCTTGCAGAAAACCTGGAGCCCGACGAGGCAATTATCAAGGCTGTAAAGCAGCAGCGCATAGCGCTCGAGAAGCCTAAATGGCTTGTAGTAACCACTAGAAGGATAATAGTCTTCGACGAAAAGCTGCTGGGCCGCTACGAGCTAGTCTCCATACCCTACGAGAAGCTACAGCGTGTATACTACCGCGCTGGCGTTATCGGCTCGGAGTTCCGGCTCGAACTAGAAGAAGATAAGAACATCAACCTAGACTGGATGGACAAGGATAGAGCAAAACAAGCCATGGAGGCCATAAAGGAGGCACTAAAGAGAATAGCCATAGAGCCCCCGTGATCGTCAAGAAGAAGCACATTATAACGGAAGAGTGGATCCTCGAGAAACCAAAGGAGATAATTACTAGAGCAGCAATACAGCCGCAGCAACAACAGATTCAGACCATAAAGTCCGAGGAGGACCCAATTGAGAAGCTTGAAAAGCTAAAACGCCTACTAGACGAAGGAGTCATTACGAGAGAAGAGTATGAGATGCTACGCAAGAAGATACTCGAAAAGCTAGCCTAGCCAGCCGCGTGCCATGACTAGGATCGATTACTGTTGCAGCAGTGCTCATCTCTCAAGTTTCTTATCACGATGACTTCTACTATGACATCTTTACTTGCCCATAGTTTAACCTAGCTCTTCAACCGGATCAAGGCTGCCGGCTCGTATAGTGCAACTGCATGCGATGTAGCCTCTCCATGGCAGCCTCCGAATTTGTCACTTACTATCACCGGCAGGTACCCGCCGGGCATGGTACGATAGGCTGGATCTCGATATAGCTACTTACAAGCTCCAGCATGATAGTACTTGGTTTGCCCGCTGTTCGCAAGTTTGATATCGGTCAGAAGCGTAGGGGGCTGCGGAGAGCTAGTGGTGATTGACGAGGCGTGCATAGCTGTACAGTATACTGCCGTTGTAGGGCTGTTGGAGAGGCTACAGAATAGCAGCCCATATGTACGTGTGTAAGTGGGTGCATGCATGCCGGTTGGAGGGTATGGTGGCGAGCTGGCTTCCGCTGTTCTCGAAGCAGTAGCGGTGGGGGGATGCTGCTGGGCTCCGGCTAGAGTATGGCTGGCCTCCTCCGCTGGAGAGGTGGCTTGAGGATTTCCCGGAGCTTGAGGAGCTTATTGGCGTGCATGAATTCTACCCATACAGCGATGATACTGAGTTGACTATACTCCTAGCCGAGCCCCTCATAGAGTCTTGCGGGTTTAACCCTAGCCTGTTTGCGAGGAAGATGGCTGAAAAGGCTGATACCGATAACCCGGTACGCTTCTACGATGCTGGCACCGCCGAGGTCATCGCTGCCATCCGCCGGGGGAGACACTGGCTCCACGCTGCCCGCATGGTCTACGGCGGCGCTGGAAACTACGGGAACGGTGCCGCGGCGAGGGTTGCCCCGATACCACTATTCTACCGTTCTAGGAGGCTCGTGGAGTCCATGGCCGAGGCGCAGGCAGCTATAACACATGCCCACCCGTTGGGGGTCGAGGCTGCCCGTCTGCAGGCACTAGCGATACGGTACGCGCTGGAGGGTGTTGAGCCCCGCCAGCCTCCCGAGAGGTTTGCCGCCGAGACGAGCTACGAGGAGTTCCGGTCGAGGCTCCAGCTGGTACCCAGCCTCCTCGACAAGAGCCCTGTCATGGTCGCCGAACTCCTGGGCAACGACGCGCCAGCCTATGAGGCTCTAGCCGCGGCAGTTTACGCATATGCTAGAGCAGAGGGGGACCCGGCCAAGACACTGCTGTACGCCATAAGCCTAGGCGGCGACACCGACACCATTGCAGCGATGGCGCTCCCCCTAGCCGCCGCATACACCAGCGAGCTCAAAGGAGTACCAGCAAGGCTCCGCGAAAACATCGAGAACATAGAGTATGTCAAGAGGCTAGGCCGTCAACTCCACGAGAAGAGCATAGAGTGCTACAGCATGTACGGCTAGAGAGCACCTATACGCGGGCTACCAGATTGAACCCCTTAGCTACGAAGAGCCGAGAGGACCCTACCTATCGGGCCTCTAGCCCGTACATAGCGGGAAACATGTACAATTTTATGCTGCTTCAACTGATGAAAGAGAGTCTTGTGGTATCTTAGCTGTGCGATGCTGTAAGGGCTGTGAAATGCTTGGAGAGGGGGGTTGGGCTTGTCGCGGTGGTCTATTTTCCTCGTGTGAATGTTTGGTGTAAATGTATGCACACTCTTTGTAGCGAAGGATATATCGGTGGATATGGCCTTGTTCTAGCTTGGGGCTGAATAGCCCCTTGACTGGCAACGGTTTGGAGGCTATTCTGGAGCGTATCCGGGAGCTGAAGGAGAAGAGGAGAGCGGTTATATTAGCCCATAATTACCAGCTACCCGAGATCCAGGATATAGCGGATTTTGTCGGGGATAGTCTGGAGCTTGCCCGCAAAGCTATGGAGGTTGACGCCGACGTCATAGTTATGGCAGCGGTTAACTTCATGGCCGAGGTGGCTGCGATACTCAACCCGGACAAGATAGTACTGCATCCAGACCCCCGTGCCACGTGCCCCTTAGCCAACCACGCGAGGCTTGAGCTGCTACGCCGCTATCGTGAGAAGTACCCCGGTGCACCTCTCGTCATCTACATCAACTCCTATGCTGTCGCAAAGGCCTATGCAGACTATATCGTCACAAGCGCCTCGGCGGTGAAGCTTGTTGGGAAGCTGGGAGAGGATACTATACTCTTCGCGCCCGACCGCAACCTTGCAGACCACGTGGCTATGGCTACCGGGAAAAACGTCGTAGCTGTCCCTGCTGGTGGCATCTGCCCAGTCCACGAGTTCCTCCTAGACGAGTACTATGTCAGGAAGGTGCGTGAACAGTATCCCCGCGGCTACCTGATGGTGCACCCGGAGACCCCCAGGCCCGTCCGACTCATGGCGGACTACGTTGGGAGTACTAGCCAGATGCTCCGCAGGATAGGCGAGGTCGAAGCCGAGGTATACATTATCGGTACCGAGGAGGGTCTAGTCCACCGCGCCAGGAGGCTCTACCCCGACAAGAAGATAGTACCCGCCAACCCCAGAGCCGTCTGCATAAACATGAAGAAGATTACGCCGCTAAAGATACTCTACTCCCTAGAGACGCTGAAGCCCAGGGTAGTCGTACCAGAGCCAATTGCGAGGCGCGTCCGCGAAATCCTTGAGCGCTCCCTGGAGATGGTAAGGTAGCCTTGTGGGTGGCTGGGTTGTTCCTCGACCCCTACACCGTTGCGGAAAAGCTGCTTGAATGGGTTGAGGAGGACGCGCCCTTCGGCGACCTGACTACGGGCTACACGGTACCCCGCGGGCTCTGGGCTCGTGCAGTCGTCGTGCTCAAGTCTCGGGCTGTGCCCGCCTGCCTAGAGCCAGTTGTGGAGGCCCTACGCATACTAGGCTTCAATGCCAAGCCGCTTGTTGAGGAAGCTGCCTGGGTCGAGCCGCCAAGGGGGGTTCTGGAGGTTGCTGGCGAGGCTAGACGGATACTACTCTTCGAGCGTACCCTGCTAAACCTCCTCATATACACGTTTAGTGTAGCTACTACAACCAGGATGATGGTCGAGGCTGCCCACCGTATAAACCCCCGCGTAAGGATCGCGGCAACTAGGAAGACTCCGCCCGGCCTACGCTACTTTGCCAAGTGTGCTGTCGCAGTTGGCGGCGGCGATACCCACAGGTTATCCCTTAGCGACGCCGTGCTAGTCAAGGACAACCACGTACGCATAGCCGGCAGCGTGGCAGAGGCTGTACGACGGGCCAAGGCTAGGACGAGCTTCGCACATCGCGTCGAGGTGGAGGTCTCTAGCCTCGAGGAGGCTGTAGAGGCCATAGAGGCTGGCGCCGATATCGTGATGATCGACAATCAGCCCCCCGAAGTGGTCGCGGAGATAGTGGGGGAGCTGGGTAGGAGGGGGCTCCGGGACCGCGTACTCATAGAGGCCAGTGGTGGGATAGACCTGTCCAACGTGGCTGACTACGCTGCCACCGGAGTTGACATTATTAGCTCGAGCATGCTGACCATGAGCCCGGTGCGTGTAGACCTAAGCCTACGGGTTGTAGAGGTGAGGGAGCTACGCTCCGCGTAGCAGTCATAGGATGCGGCAACATAGGCACAGTACTCGCCAAGGCAGTGGATGAGGGTGTCGTGGAGAACGCGGAGCTGGTAGCCCTCTACGACGTTGCTAGGGAGCGCTGCGAGAAGCTAGCCAGTGAGCTGAAGAGGTTCAAGCCACGCATCGCTTCATGCTTCGAAGAGCTGCTCGGGTCGAAGCCAGACGTCGTTGTCGAGGCGGCGAGCCAGCAGGCCGTGAGAGAGTATGGCCTCCGAGTTCTAGAGTCTGGCGCCGACCTCATAGTGCTCAGTGTCGGGGCGCTAATGGACCGGGACCTCCTGGCAAAACTCGTGGAGGCCGCGCGCCGGAAGAGACGCCACATATACACACCGTCCGGCGCCATAGCAGGCCTCGATGCTGTCTACGCGCTGTCGCTGAACGGGATAAGGTCTGTGCGGCTAGTCACCAGGAAACCGCCTAGAGCGCTTAAGGACGCACCGTACGTTAGGGAGAAGGGGATAAACCTGGACGAGACTAGGGAGCCGACAACGATATACGTGGGCCCCGCCAGCGAAGCCGTCAAGTACTTCCCGGCAAACGTGAATGTCGCCGCTGCACTCTCCCTAGCGGCAAAGAAGGAGGCTACTGTTGAGATAGTTGCCGATCCCACCGTGGAGAGGAACATACACGAAATACACGTGGATTCTGAGGCTTCAAAGCTCACCATACGCGTCGAAAACACCCCGAGCCCCATGAACCCCCGGACAAGCTATCTAGCAGCACTATCCGCCATAGCGCTCCTAAAACGCCTAGCAGACGAGAGGCTGTGGATAGCATAGCGGGCCGTAGGCGTGGTGGTACAGCCCGTTGACCTCCAGCCTCGGCTCCACGGGGTTCGCGTGTAAGCGCAGGGTAGCCGATACCGTAGCCGCAGTATTTACCCACGGCGCGGTCGGCAGCCCGGCTGTCGAGTGGCTCCTAGGCCTCCTAGACGAGGCCTATGGCAGGGGAGGCGGACCGGGCTACGTGGAGCTACACGTCTACAGCAGCCTGAGCCTCCTAAGGGCCGCTCTCAGCCGCGAGGAGGAGAGGGAAGGGGTCCTAGTTGCAGCCGACTACCCAGTAGCCCACGAGGCTTGGACCGGCGTGCCCAGGATACACGTCGCCCTCGCGGAAGGGGTCTACGGCCTGCCAAAACCCGAGGCCGAAGCGCTCATCGTCCACGAGGCCATCCACGCAGTCCTCCACGGCTCCCCCGAGTACTACCTCGTACCCGTAACGGGCAGCCTCTTGGCAGCATACACCGCCGCCACCGCCCTCAAAGACCTGGAGGTACACATTGAGATGAAGAAGCGCAGCCTAACACGACACCTATACGGCCTCCAGGCATACTGGCTGCGAACCTACGGCGGCGAGCTGCCCTGCACAACCAGCGAAGACATATTCAACACACTCAAAGCATCAACAGTCTGGATAGCACTGAGACAACAACCACCACTAGCCAGGCAGTGCAGCAAAAAGCTACGAAAACCACTTGATAACCTATCACACATAGCGAGACAGTACCAGCAGGGAAAAGTGAGGCCCTGGCACCTGCTAGGAGAATACACCAAGCTTATCGAAGAAACACTGAACAGTATAACCACACAAGCAGTAAACAACTAGCTAGCCTGAAGCACCAACCACTACCCCCATAAACAAGACGTACTGTCATATATCACGGCAAGCCTCGAACCCAACTAGGATGAGCCCGTAGCCCAGCCAGGACAGAGCGCCAGCCTCCGGGGCCGGAGGTCCCAGGTTCTCGGAGCCCGTGGCGGGCTCGTCACCAGGGTTTCTGGCTTAATTTAATTAGGTGAATCCTCCCATGTTTACTCCTTGGAGGCTATGGGTATGACTGATGTTGCGGCTGTTAGGCTTCCCCGTAGCGTGGTGGAGAGGCTTGAGAGGGAGGCTAGGAGGCTAGGCCTCAGCTTCGAGGAGTATGTGCTGGAGCTTGTCCTAAGGGATCTTGACCCGACGGAGAGAGCCAGAGAGTATGTCGAGGCTGCTCACGACTTATTAGATCAGGCGCGGGAGGAGCTAGGTAGGGGTGATGTCCGGCAGGCTGCGGAGAAGGCTTGGGGTGCTGCAGCGCTGGCTGTTAAGGCCTATGCTGAGTGGAAAGAAGGGAGGAGGCTTACTAGTCATGGGGAGCTATGGGAGTATTCTAGGAAGATGATGGATGAGCTAGGTGAATGGGTTTACGACTCATGGATGGCTGCCACCGGGATGCATGTATGCTTCTACGAGGGCTGGTGCACCAAAAGGCATGTAGAGGAGGCTCTTAGGAGGATACAGAAGCTGGTAGAAGAGGTTGAAGAGAAGCTAAAATCATAGAGCTGTTGAACTCGCTGTCTCGGGGGTCTATCCTAGCAGTATAGCAGTATAAATAGGCAGGCATTTGCCCAGCTTACCATCAACCGCTGGAACGATGCCTCATATAGGAGTGCTGTCCCGATGCTTCTAACTATCTCCGCTTTGCTCGGGATTAGTGGTACGTGTATTCTCGTGGGTGGGCGGTAGAGGATGCTTCTCGCCTTTTCAGCTTTATGTACTGTTTTTAGATATTATCCGCTGTGCTGTCTCGCTGTATCCTAGTGTCTGCAGTGCTCTGACCATTAGGAAGTCTGGGAGTGCCTCCGAGAGCCAGAGGTCTTCAGGTCGCTCCGGCTTGAGGGTTGAGCTTATCCATATGTGGGCTAGCTCGTGGAGGGTGTTTGCCAGGAGTACGATATTGTTTGCTAGGTGTTCCACGTCAAGTGAGATGAGATGGTCTACTTGGAAGCCTCCACTCCCCCCAATAACAACAATATTCAAACGGTCTATAATGTCGAGGGGGAGACCTAGACTCTCATATGCTTCTAACGCTGTTACTACGGCACGGAGGGAGGAGGATGCTCCGCCATCCACGACACTGTAAGCCTTTAAGTGTATATTTGCAAACACATCCTCGCTCTCCTCCCTAAACCTGGCAATAACTAGATCCACCGGACTAGCCTCACTCCCCTCCCAGCAAACAGTGCTGCCAGATTGCCTTTCTAGGCCGAGCGAGGAGACGGCTTGAAGCCCCTCAAACACTCTAACGCAGAGACTTACATGTCTATGCCTTCCCCTTATCAGTGGCCATAATAGGTTCCTCGGGGAAGCAGTGTATGGATACCATAAGGTCTGAGCTCTTAGCAAGTGTGACCCGTTAATGCTCCCCCATAAACCCTTCACTAGCTGGCGGGCAACCCCACTATAGCGGATCTCGATATTACCCGAGTCCTTAGCTACAATACAGTTCAGTTTTTATGATACCCATATGGGGATCTCTCTTCTCCCCCACTTTACATTCATTATCGCATTGGAGTCCTTTTAGAGTGAAGCCCTCGTTAAGCCACAGACACGAATTCCCTCCCACTTCATCTAGCTGGGCCTTAAGCTCGACATCTAGGCGGTGCCTCGTTGCATTCACATTTATATGAACTGTATCGAGCAACTTACCCTCCGGCTTAATCGAAATACCTCCCCAGATGAATCCCTCCAAAAGTTTATGAATCCTCATTTGTCTCCCTAAGCAAATTAACGATGCAAGTCGATTTAAGTTGCTTGTTAAGGAGAAATATGGCTTAGGTAAGACTAATGTATTATTAGAGTAGACAGGTATACCTAGCGTTTCGTTTCCAATTTAACTACGTCCCGTACTATAGGGTCAAGGTCTATGTATGCTAACTTGTCTATGATGGCTATTGCTGCATGTATGGAGTCGAAGAATGTGAGGTTCTGGTATTTTGTTCTTAGCTCTGCTGCATACGAGAGATGTCGCAGTGTTAAGCTGCAGTATTGCGGCCTAGTATAAAGGCTTATTGCATCATCCATAGTTCTGAGTACTTCTGCTATAACATCATCGCTTACTCCCTGGCTTCTCAGTATGAGCGATACTTCTACTAGAGCAGCTGGCGAAATGCAAATCTCTAGCTCGCCTCTCTTAGCTCTAGCAAGGACTTCGAGGGCCCACTGGTGATTCTTATCATTAGGGTTGAGCGCCAGTAGAAAGCCCGTTTCGAGGAGGCATTTCCTTGGCACGTTTATCCAGCCTCTCCCTGGTGCTCCTTAATGCTTCCCGTTCAGCCTCGATACGTAGATGTCTGTCAAATGATATGTTGCCAAGTAGTCTACTTAGCTTTTCGAATGGATTCATGCTTTTCTCAATAATTATTTTATTTCCTACAACATTTACTGACAGCTCATCCCCAGGCATTATGTTGAGGGCTACACGTATCTCCTTAGGTAGCGTTATCCTACCCCTTTCATCAACCTTTACGCGAACAGCCATAAACCCACCGTATTACTATGCGTGGGTCCCACGTTAATTAGATTACGGGTACTTAGACAACATACTTCCCTGCACTGCCAGCTACTGGCACCATCATGACTCCTGTGGCATGCACTACTCTAGTACTTGCCTGTGAGCGACAGTGTAGTCAGCGTGAACCCTCTATAGGACGCTCATAGGCAACGTCATCGTCCTAGACGTCTAGGTAATTAGGTGTAGAGACTCACCAACAGCATTACTCTAGAGCCTTACTAGGTTCCGAGACCGCCCCCTGGTGAGTACTTGCCTCTAGTGCTCTCGGGGCTGGACGTGCTGTGTCTTGACGAGTACTGCAAAGATTCTCCCTTGGGGTTTGCTGGTAGCTTCTATGGTGAACGGCTTGAGTAGCAACACCTTGCCGAAGCCGGTCCTCGCAGCTGTTTCTACCCAAGCTGTCTGCCTTGGGCGCGAATAGCCTCGATCTGGAGTAATAGCGTAGGCCATCCGCGCATGTGAGTTCTAAGCGTTCCACATAGTATCCGTCCTCGATTGATTCTATAATGTATCGGGCCGTGCAGCTTCTTCCCATATACCTTACACTCCATTCCTCGCAGATACCAATACATCCGGACGACCCGACGACGAGGTCTGCAACGTATACACCGCCAATCCTCAAGACTCTATATACTTCTCCGAGATGCTGTTCGAGAGCTTTTCACGCCATCCACGTGGACTTGTACTGACGAGCTGAGATTTATGATGTTATGTTTTCGTGGAGCCCAGAGAATGATGTACGGTACCTAGTAAGCCTCGTAGAGAGATTTTGCGTCCATAGACCTCCGTAAAGCCTTACTCTTGGACATAGGGTGTAGAACGGGTAGGGTTGCTGGGGGTTTTTAAGAAGCCGCGGCATAGAGGTATTGTGCCTTGACGTTTCCTCGGCGATGTATAGCTATGCGCATAGGCTGCGTGGGCTGGACGTCCTGAATGCCGATATGCTTGCTCTACCCGTTAGGGAGGAATCAGCGGACGTGGCGTATAGCATGCTTGCAACTCTAAACCACGTGAGGTACCCGAAGAGTACCCACTTCCCAAGCCTCCATCCAGCTCTAGAATCCATAGCTTCTAGCACAGTGTGTTCCAGCATTAAGCTCTATACAGAGGAGATCGTTGACACTAAGTAAATTTCTGAAAAACTCGTTCAGGACGCTTGGGGCTGCATACGAAACCTCAAGCTAGATATGCGTGAATTCCGAGCATGTTGCAGCTACAGACGAGACCCCGAATAATGACGGTATAGTTTGTAGATGGCTTCTATTTCGATAACCGCTTCCAGCCACTAATTCTCTACCTTTAGACCACTATGGCTCGCTACTACCCCCATTCCTAGAGTTTAGGGGACAACTCTTAGCCAAGGCACACGCCTAAAATCATTATTAAATGTCGGGATAGTATCAATACCATAATGCCTACATGTCAAAGCGATAATGGCATCCCCTGGAAGTAACCTAATATCCCATATTCCTCCAATAGGCTTCTTAGGGCAGCCAATTCCTCCTCTACAAATTCTAGACCATGCTTTTTCACCGCCTCCCTAACCTGATATATACCCCTTACACCGTAATGCCTAGCAGCCTTTATCCTAATCAGTACGTATGACACCTCTTCCACAGTTCTAAGACTAGTATAGACCCGGTCTACTTGGACCAGATAGCTAGATACTAGGTCGGATTTAGGTTTCACATCATGCAACAGGTATACTAGCGCGTTAGAGTCAACATATATCAAAGGTGCTCAGCCTCTTCTAAGGCTTCCTCATGCAGCCTAGAGTCCACGGGCCCCAGAATACCCTTGTATTTCCTGAGCACTCTTCTCCTCTCCTCAACATCTATAATCCTGATGACAAGTTCTTTTCCCTCCTCAAATTCTAAAGGCTCAAGAGGCTTTAGTACGCCGTTCTCGTACCTAACACGGATAACCTTAGACAACCGCCACCTACAATAATGCTACCCTATTGTAGCCAATTATGCTTTTTACTCCGACTATGCCACATAATCGCTTGTCATGCCACGGCTACTACGCTGTATGCCCGCCAGGATATACTTGACCAGAATACTTCAGGATTGTGCAGGGAGCTGATACTGTGTAAGGCGCCCAGTACATGGAGCTGCAAGGTATAGGCTTGAAAGCGCGTAGAGCTTGACTGTGAGGAGAGAGTGGGTGTGCGAAAGAAAAATGCTCGGGTTTACTCTACTACTGGGCCTATGGCTTGTTCGCCTACCCACTTGTTTATCTCTTCTACGTAGTGGTCTACCATGCGTTGTATCTGCTCTATCTCTTCGTCGGTTAGGTGGCGGAACCTGCCCTGCAGCTTGAGGTAGTGGCGTACGTGCTTCCTCTTTGGCACCTTCACTGTTACCTTTGGCTTGCCATTCTCTATCTCTAGGAGTACCCACATACCGGTCTGCACGGCTAGCCTTGCAACCTCGATCGTCTTGTCTGTGGGTATTCTCCAGCCCGGCGTGCATGGGCTCAGTACGTGTACTAGGCTTGGCCCCCTGGTTTCGTAGGCTTTGCGGAACTTCTCGAGCATGTCTAGCGGGTAGGCGGGGCTCGCGGTTGCTATGTATGGTATCCTGTGGGCGAGCGCTATGCCTATGAGGTCCTTCTTTGGCCTCCACTCGCCGCGCATCTTCTTGCCTACCGGTGTTGTTGTCGTCCATGCACCGTAGGGTGTTGCGCCGCTCCTCTGGATGCCAGTGTTCATGTAGGCCTCGTTGTCATAGACCACGAACATTACGTCGTGGCCGCGTTCCAGCATGCCGCTGAGGCTCTGGAGGCCTATATCGAAGGTGCCACCATCACCAGCTATTGCTACAACCTTAATCCTGCGGTTCGGGTCTATCGCACCCTTCCTCTGCAGCGCCTTCAGGGCTGCCTCTACGCCGCTAGCAGCTGCGCCCGCATTCTCGAATGCCAGGTGGAGCCATGGGTGCTTCCATGCCGTGTAGGGGAACGGTGTAGTGGTGACCTCTACGCAGCCGGTTGCGTTAACTATTATCGCATCCTTGCCAATAACCTTCGTCAGCATCCTCATTACTAGTGCTGCTGCGCAGCCCTGGCACATTAGGTGGCCAGGGGCGAACCTCTCCTCGCGCGGGATATCCCAGAGGGTCTTGAACCTAACAGCCATACCCGTTCACCCCTCGGGCTAGATGTATGGTTTGCCTTCGAGGTTCTTTACGCCCCAGAAGAGTGTGCGGGTCACACTCTTGCCCTCCCTTGCGGCGTCGAGGAGCTTCTTGTACATGTCCACTATCTCCCTCACGAATATGTCCCTGCCACCCATACCATGGACGAAGCTCACCATAGGCTTCATTATCCCCCTCACGGCTAGCGCTGTCACCACGTCCTGGAATAGGGGCTCCTCGACTGGAGCGCCGTACGCTATCGCTCTGTTGAGCACGCCGACGGCCTTCACGTTCTCGAGCGCCTTTACTATCTCCTCTGCCGGGAACGGCCTGTATACACGGATCTTTATCATGCCAGCCTTTACGCCCTCCTTCCTTAGCCTCTTCACGGCAGCCTTTACCAGGCTCGCCGTAGCACCCATAGCTACCATAGCTACCTCGGCATCGTCCATCATGTACTTCTCTATGAAGCCGTAGCTTCTGCCGAAACGCTTCTCGAACAGCCTCGCAGCCTCCTCGATTATCCTCGGGGACTCCCTTAGGGCTAGGACGTGCTGTATCTTTGCCTCGTAGTACCAGTTGGGGCCTCCCAGCACGCCGATTGATATGGGCTTGTCTGGGTCTAGTACTGGGCGGTAGCTACGAGGCCTCTTCGGGGCGTAGGCTAGCACCTCGTCCCTGGGTATCAGCTCGAGGGCCTCCATCGTGTGACTTAGTATGAAGCCGTCGAGGGTTACCACCACGGGTAGGAGTACGTCGGGGTGTTCAGCTATGTAGTATGCTTGTATCATGTTGTCGTAGACCTCCTGGACGTTCTCGCTGAAGATCATTATCCAGCCTGTATCCCTCATGCTCATCGCGTCGGCGTAGTCGTTCCAGATGTTTATCGGGGCGCTTAGCGCTCTGGTAGCGAGGGCCATTACCACGGGCTGTCTTAGGCTGCTAGCTATGTAGAGCATTTCGTGCATCAGCTCTAGGCCCTGGCTAGCGGTGGCGGTGAACACCCTTGCGCCGGTGGCTGCAGCTGCTATTGTTGCGCTCATGGCGCTGTGCTCGCTCTCGACGTGTATCAGCTCCGCGTCCAGCTCGCCATTAGCCACGAGCTCTGCTATCTTCTCCGCGATGGGTGTCTGTGGCGTGATCGGGTAGATTGCAGCCACGTCTATGTCTGCATCCCTGGCAGCGTAGGCTGCAGCCTCGCCTCCCGTGGCGGCTATGCGTTCGTGAGGCTTCCCGAGCTCCTTCTCCACGGGCTTAGTCTCAACCGCCGAGGCCACGGCCTCCTCACCTCTCCTCCGGAACCATCTCAATAGCCTTTACGGGACACTCGTTGGCACAAATACCACAGCCCTTACAGTAGTCGTAGTTCACCTCGAATGTTATCTTGTACTTCCGGCCCGTGCTTGTAACATACTCCTTGTCGAGTTCGACTATAGCGCCGTCTGGGCAGTATGTCCAGCAGAGCCTGCACCTCACACACTTATCCTGGTTGATTACCGGCCTGAAGGTCCTCCACTCGTGCTTCGGCAGCTCCGCAGTATTGCCTGGCCAGGGCACAATAGCTGCTAAGGGTATGTCCTCATAGCCCTGCGGGTACTTCCGGCCGAGATACCTCTCCATCCCGCTCAACTACATATCACCTGGGTCGAGTTGTAGGCCTCCTCTATGGCCCGGATATTGGGTTCAATAACGTGGGGTCTCTCGCCAAACGTCTCCCTAACCTTCTCGATAACAGAGTCGAGCGATACGACACGAGCCGCCTTTATCAGGCTGCCCAGCATCGCGGTGTTGACAATCGGCGCGCGCAGATGCTTCAACGCTATATCAGTAGCGTTCACCAGCGCTATGCAGCGTGGCGGCCGGAACCCAGCCCTTCCAATGTATTCACTTAGCTGGTCAAGCGTCTTCTTCGTGTTGATCACCAGGATACCGTCGCTCTTCAGCCCAGACATGTACACCTTGGGGTCTAGGGATGGGTCGAGCACCACGACTACGTCGGGCTCGAGGATTGGCTCTCTCTCGAGAATAGGCTCCTCGTCGATCCTCGTGTAGGCGACGACGGGGGCTCCACGCCTCTCAGCACCATACTCCGGGAAGGCCAGCGCATACCGGCCCTCCATGATCGCGGCAGCAGCAACAATCTTTGCAGCTGTCACCGCACCCTGACCGCCCCTGCCATGGAACCGTAGCTCGACACGAGGCAAGGCACCACGGCACCCCAGAACGACGCTGCCGGACTCACCGCTGATAGAACGGCTGGCTAGGAGGTAATAACGAGTATCTCAGATGTTATAGGACTAACCTTAAAATGACATATTTTAAAAATTATATTATTCTACACATTATAATTCGGAAAGCTAACCAGTACAAAAACTCATAAACAAATGTTGGAGCAAGCACAGCGCCATGAGCATAACCATTCTAGACGCGAGATAATCAATATATAGGGAGCCAATACGGTACTTGCTGGCTTCATGGTCGAACCGTACTAGCGGATAAAGAAGTTCGCATCAGACATAGCTATCGGGGGTTATCAAGCGCTATAACACATGCAACTACCTTCTTTGGCCTCGTCAACACTAGCTATCAATGCTAATGGGGAGTCCTCCGAGAAGAATCGAAACCTTCACCGTAATCTCGTATGGATGGGCCACAGATCGTTACCTCCTCTATGCAGCACGGCTTTTAATGCTGGTAGTTTTCGCGTCATGCAGCTAGGAGTTAAAGCTCTGGCTGACCACCACATATAAGTGGCGTCGCAGGGGAATATGTTGTGCTGCCTACTCTTCTCGGACACGGAATTTTCGGGTGCCCAAACCTTGGCTAACCTCGCTAAGTATATCCTCTCGGAGCTAGAGAGAATCAATGCCATTGTCTCGGAGCAGCTTGAGCATACCAAACCCCTCCTAGAGGGTGCCGAGTGCATCGCAGCTATAGGTGCTGGTGATAGTTACGCTGCCGCTCTAGCCCTGGAGGCGTGTAGCGGCGGCACAGCCGAGGCTCTCGATCCCTTCGACGCCCTGTACTCTGGGCGGCTGGGGAGGCTCGCCCGTAAGGGCTGCATCCTGGTAGCCCTCAGTGTTGGCGGTAGGACACGTGCCGTGCTGGATGTTGCACAGCGGTACCGGGAGCTTGGAGGCCGTGTCGTGGCTGTAACGGGGCCAGGTACGCCCCTGGCAAGCCTGGCCAACGATGCCGTGGAGCTTGTCTACACGGGGCTTGCATCGGGCATCGGCGCAGCTAGGCATGTAGCGATGCTCGCCGCTCTTGCCGGGCTCCTCGGCGCCCAGCCCCAGGTGGCAAACCTAGATGCTCCCTGCGAACTGGCACGCGCAGACGCCTACGCCGGAGCCTGCGAGGCCTACAGCTCGGCACACTACGCCGAGCTGAAGAGGGCCGAGGTCTGGGGCGAAGCTGCACCCTCGCACCGGCTGGAACAGCTCGTACACGCCCCCATCTACACAGCCAAGACAGTAGCGGTGTACGAGTCCTCGATCGCCAGCCGTGACAGACAGAGGGAAGCACTGGAGACACTCCGGGAGGCGGGCTTCCAGGTCTACACGGTGCCCGCCACGGGCGACTGCTGGTCCACAATACTATCGCAGGCCGCAGCTACGCTCTACTGCATAGCGGTACGGGCAGAGAATGAGAAAGTGGAAGAGCCCGCATACCGTAGGCATCCAGGCCTCGAACACTTAACTCGGCTCATATACGAGATGAGTTAGTGACAATAGAACTAGTGAGAACCACAAGTATGAAAAGCACCAAAATACTTTCATATCGCCAGCAGCTGGACATGCGAGAGTATACTTAAAGCACTTCAACATTACGCCCCTATGCTGCTCTTGGCCATATGTGTTGTATGCTTGGCCGCCGGGTGGACGGCACCAATACCTGGTTGTGGCGAGCCTGTGTATAGCGGGCTTGTGTATGCCTTATTGCGGGTAGAGGCTGGGGTGCATGTCTGCTAGCCTCTCATCCATTGTGGCGATGTAGTCTACATCGTATAGCTTTGCCGCCACCACCGCTGTTGCGTCGGTGAAGCTGAGCCTGGGCAGGGCTTGCTCGTAGAGCTTTACGGCGCGGTTGAACACGTCAAGCGTTAATGGTATTATGCGGAACACCTGGCGGTGGACGAGGAGGTCAAGAAGCTTCCTAGCATCCTCCGGGGTGAGACGGGCAGCGGCGTAGCTGAGCACCTCGTCGACGATATAGTCTGTGACGAAGGGGACGCCGTAGCGGCCAGCGAGTATATCGACCATTAGCCTTTTGGTCCAGCTGTGCCTCTTCTCTCTTCTCGCTAGCGCAGCTAATATGACACCAGTGTCAACCAGTAAGCTCACCGTATAGCACCTTATCGATATCCTCTTCCACGTCCTCAACGGGGAGATCTATGCTGTACATGTCTAGCAGCTTTTCGGCCTCATCCCGGCTGAGCGGCTCCCAGGCTCCCAGCTCGCGGAGCAGCTCATCCCGCATCCTAGCCGCTATCGCTACTGCAGCGTCGACTATCTCCTGGATGGTGTATCTCTTACCGGTCTCCAGAACTAGCCTGGCGCGGAGCTCCTCTAGCCGCTGCCGGGTGATTCTGCTCACCCGGACGGTTTCCGAGGCAGACAGGTCTGTCACCCAGTAACAGTGTAACGCAGTAACCAGGAAATAGGGGCTCTATCAGTCCCAGAGTAGCAGCTACACCTATGCATTACACGCTCAGCCAGAAGGAATAATACAATAACACACGATAACAAGCCTAGGGTCATGTTCTATACTACATAAGTGAAGGTCGCCGAGAACACTATTGCTCCACATGACACCCATGGGCAAGCATAGGGCTTAGGAGATTAGAAGAGGGTCAGAGCCTAGCCTGTTCAGCATCGCCGCCCCGTGGGGCGAGGGCGGCTGAGCCGCGGGCCGCACTCCTGGGGCCTCCCAAGTCATCACGCCCACCTGATCCGGACCCCTCGCTAGCTAGCTTGGAACTCTGTGGAGGTACCCTTCTTTTCCGTCAATGTTTACTCTTGCTACATCGATAATATCTAGATTATTGCCCCATTCTAGCTGCGCTGTTTTGTGCTTTCAGCCGTGCCTGGGTTGCGCCTCTGATAAGTAGAGTGGAGCTATGCCTAGCCATTCTGCTATGGCGTCTTGGTTCTCTACTAGTTCTCTCTCGGGGCGGAGGAATAGGGGTCTCATCCTGTACTTCTTTGCTGCTGCTAGTGTATGACAGTAGCCGAGGCTTATTGGTATTCTACATTTGCAGTTGGCAACGTATTCCCATATCTCGTCTTCTTCTACAACCTCTATCATTTCTGAGTCGAGGAGTATTTTGGAGCCGCTCCCTAGCCTTCTCCATTCCCCAGAGCCTGCAGGTTACGTATAATGCTTCTACTATGCTTAGCCTCGACGTGTACGCCTCAACTCTACCAGCAATTATCGCCTCAACCAGCGGCTTCACCGCCGGGCTCCCGGCGAGTAGCTCTATCAGCACGCTTGCATCAAGCACTATTCTACCCTCTAGGGCGCCCAAGGCCTTTCATCCCTCTTTCTCTCGCGCCTCAACAGTTCTTGGGCCATGTTAGTGTCGTGTTGTCCTATAGGGTTGTTGACTAGCCATTCTAGCAGCCATGGTTTCCCCTGAGTGCCTTCCTGGCTAGTAGGCGTAGTAGCGTGTCATAGTCGAGTCTTCTGCCTAGCTTCGATTCCATGGCCACGAGTGTCTTTTCTAGGAGTTTCTTTGTCTCCCTCTTCACCCTTATGGTAGTATACTCTGTAGTCATTGTATGCACTGCATACACTATATATCCTGGCATACTCGCATAATATTGTTTTTCGTACATCCATCCTGGCATCCTAGGGTTTTCCGTCTACAAGCCAAACAAGGGATTGATGATGTGAGAACTATGTAAAAGTGTTCTTGATGAGGCTTGTGCCTAGGCTCTAGCGAGAGCATCTATTAGGGCTTGTGTAGTACTCTTTCTCTACCTCGGCCATTCTATTGTCGTCGCTCCAGAACCTCCACTGTTCTCCGTAGAGTTCATCGGTTATTACGAGGGCTATGTCCAGGCTAGCGTCACGGTACATTGCTACTGCCATTAGTGCCGTGCTCTCCGTATCGACGGCTAAGACCCCTTTCGAGCTGTACTTTCGACCTTGTCCCGTGTTTCGCGGAACACTGCATCCGTGGTCCACACGCCGCCGATGTGGAGCCCTATGCCGAGTCTCTGTGCTACGGGGCTGAGAGCATCCACGAGGAGCTTAACCATGTCCTCGCTAGGCTTGGGGACCACCCCGGGGGGCAGGTAGTGGTAGCTTGTTCCCTCCTCCCTAATACCCCAGGTGGACACGACAAGGTCGTAGATCTTGACTCGGGGAGGATGTATGGCGCCAGCACCGCCGAAGACAACAAGTTTCTCTACGCCGGCAGCTATGAGTAGTTCTAGGGCTAGGACTCTGGCGCACCAAAGTATAGCTTGTAGACACATATCCTGGCATCGCCATACCTGCCCTGGATACTTCTCAGCATAGGTATCTTCCTCGGCATAGACTCCTCCTCAGCATCCTCCAGGAGGGGCTTGGCGAGATCGAGGGGTCTATACCAGAACGTCAACAGGGCACGGTCACATGGAGGCTTGTATTTTCAACCAACGACTTCGGATTGATAACCGGCTCGCTGGTGCCCAAAGCTATCATAGAGGGTGATCCCTCGTAGCGTGATTGGCTAGCCATAACTAGCCATGAGGCGTGGTAGGGTAAGCTTTTCCGCTCCTTACGCGAGCACTCTCACAGTATGCCTAGCATTGCTGTGTCAGCCTCTTAGGCAGCTGCTCTTTGCCTGGGGGGAGCCGGTTAGCTGAGCAGCTGCAGTTAGCTCCGCTCCTGCGTGGCAGTCTAAGGGTTTATTCCTCGAATTCGTGGGCTGGTCTTCCAGGGTGCTGGGTGTGGCTGGCGGAGCTGTAGTCGTTCGTGTTGGGCCTGTGCCGGAGAGCTTTGCTTCCGGCCTTGCTGAGGGGCTTGGGGCTAGGCTCGTTGAGGGGTTTGTGAAGGTTTTCCCTGACGGCGAGGTCTACGTTAGGCTTCCGGGCGAGGTTGAGGGAAGCACTGCGGTCATAGTGTTTACGGGCTACCCGGAGCCCACGCAGCGTCTATGGGAGGCTGTCCTGGCGGTCGAGGCTGCTCGTGGGCTCGGTGCGGAGCATGTTGTTGTCGTGGCTGCTTATACTCCGTATGCGAGGCAGGACCGCAGGTTTCTCCGCGGAGAGCCTGTTAGCGTGAGGGCGCTCTTCTACTCCCTCGCCGCTAGCGGGGCAGAGGCCTTTGTTACTGTTGATATTCACAAGACTGTTAGCCTCCAGTGGTTCCCTGGCCCAGCCGTAAACGTTGATCCCGCGCCAGCATTTGCGGAGAAGCTGCGTCCGCTGCTTGAGGGCCGGGAGAAGGTCTACGTTATCGCGCCGGATCAGGGCGCGGTGGGCAGGGCTAAGAGCCTAGCTGAGAGGCTTGGCGCGCCGTTCGACTACCTGGAGAAGGTGAGGGACCGGGTTACGGGAGAGATAGTGCTGAGGCCCAAGCTGGTGGATGTGAGTGGCGCAGCTGTAGTCCTCATAGACGATATCGTCAGCACCGGCGGCACCATGGCTAAGGCTGCTAGGATGCTCTACGAGCAGGGAGCCGAGGTTGTGATAGCTGCTGCTACACACGGCCTCTTCGCGGGTGAGGCGCTGGAGAAGATGAGGAAGGCCGGTATAGTGCATATACTCGTTGCGGATACTGTAAAGGCGCCAGAGGACGTTGACGTAGCCAGTGTCGGCAGGCTGGCAGCCGACGCGGTGAAAAGCGTTCTTGAGGCTGTGGCTGGCTACGAGTCTGAGGGCTGAACCGGGGCCTTGGAGCTGGGCATAGTCTTTCTCGGCACGAGCGCGGCTGTGCCAACCCGGTACCGGGGGCTCCCAAGCATAGCCGTGGTACACCGTGGCAGCATAGTGCTGCTAGATGCGGGGGAGGGGACACAAGCCGCTCTTACCCGGGCTGGGCTGAGCCCGCTCCGCGTCGAGGCGATCTTCATCACCCACCTGCACGGCGACCACTTCTTCGGGCTTCCCGGCCTACTACAGTCCATGGGGATGCTCGGCAGGAAGACGCCGCTCCTCGTAGCAGGGCCACGGGGGCTCTACGGCTTTCTCCGCGAAGCCTTTAGGGCCAGCAGGTGGCTCCCCGGCTTCCCGCTCTACGTGGCGGAGCTGGAGCCCGGCGAGAAGCTGGTGCTGCCCAGCGGCTTGGAGGTCGAGTCGTTCCCTGTCTCCCACACAATCCCCGCTATGGGGTATAGACTCGTTGAGCCCCGGAGGAAGCCAAGGATAAACATCGAGAAGGCTAGGAGGCTCGGCATAGAGCCCGGCCCGCTGCTCGCGAAGCTTCAGCGGGGCGAGCCGGTCACCGTCGCCGGAAGGATTGTGAGGCCGGAGGAGGTCGTGGAGGAGCAGCCCCGCGCAGTGATAGTCTATACGGGCGATACCAGGCCCTGCCCAACAGTGGTAGAGGCTGCCCGCAACGCCACAGTGCTAATACACGACGCCACATTCACCAGTAGCATGGCCCGAGAAGCCTACGAGCAGGGCCACAGCACAGCCAGAGACGCAGCCAGAGCCGCCAGCACTGCAGATGCACGCCTCCTAGTACTATTCCATATAAGTGCACGCTACGAAACACCCGACCCCCTCCTAGCCGAGGCAAGAATACACCACGACAACGTGGTTGCAGCAGAGGACTACCTCAAGATACCAATCCGACCCTAGATGCTACCAGCCCATAACAACACGGGCCCCACTGCAAACGGGAATACAAATAGTGTAACATACAGGTAAAACCCATGCAACTCCACATGTACACAGCCTCCATGACACAACCATAACACTTTACCTAGAGGTAAACATGCATGGATGCCGCTAGGCCCCACACCCTGGGGAAACACCGCTAGAACAGAGCACAGCATGCAGATACACTACACACACGGAGCTATTCACAACGGAGTAGTACGTGTATCTCCGGGGGTACAGCAGGGAGAACGAGTGGTTTGAGGGGGTTGGGGGCGGTCCCGGGGCGGGGCCCGCCAGGGGGACCCTCAACGGCAGGGGGCCGGGGGCGTACGTAGCGTAAGCGGGTGAGCGTCAGGGCACCAGCTCGGGCTCCTCTACGTGGATGAGCCTTGCTTCTACTTCGTCCTCGAGCTTGTCAACCCTCTTCCTAAGCTTTGATACTACACTGTTCAGCCTGTATAGCTCGCCCTCGGTGTATGTGCGGAACTCCTGGAGCTCGCGGCGCAGCTGCTCCAGCTCGTTGAGTATCTGAAGCATCACCTGCGTCATCTTCTCCTCCTGCTTCCTCATCCTCTCCGCGCGCTCACGCCTAAGCTTCTCGAGGCCCTCGCGGATTAGCATCTTGACTAGGCTGGTAATCTGCATCCCCATCTCATCGGCATATTCCTTTAGCTCGTTGTAAACGCTCTCTGGCAGCGAGAGGTGTATTGTCGGCACTCTTCTCTGCCCCATATACACTCTCTACAAGAGGCCTCTATTTAAGCGAAACGCATGTAGTCCGGCGCTTGTAAGCGTCCTCTAGTAATACCCTGCACGGTAATCTTCTACAAGAGGTGCCTGCCCCTCTCTAGCCTGGGGGTTGGGGGCGGTCCCGGGATGAGAGTTGTAACATTCAAGGTGGACGAAGAACTCCTCGAGCGTCTAGACACGTTTGCACGTCTCAAGGGTGTAACGAGAAGCGAGGTTATCAGGAAAGCTATCGAGCTCTACCTGAAGCTCGAGGACTACAAGGTTAAGCCGCAGCCAAAGATAGTCAGGCTAATGAGCTGATGAGCTAGCCCGGCAGAGCGGTTTTTCTCCCACAAGCCTATCGTGTATTGCCGTGCCTACAGCCTTCCTCCCCTGCGGCTGCTTTGCCTCTCAGCTGCTAGTGCATTCTCTAGAGACAGGACTGCGTGGTGTGCTAGTTTCCCGCCGGCGGGGCAGACGAAGGTGCATGTCTGGCAGGAGGCACAGCGGCCCACGTCTACCTTGTGGGCTGCTTTCATGGCGCCGGTTGGGCATGCTGCTACGCATACCTCGCAGCCGTAGCAGGCGCCGGACATGTATGCTGGGGCTAGGATCTTGCGTGCCATGGCTGCTAGCCGCCGGGGGCTTGCCCGTTGGAGCCCTTTGCCGCAGACTTCTAGGACTCCGTTGGGCCGGAGCCTCAGCACTATGTCCTGCTCCTCGTCCACGACCACGATGGTTCCGTCGGGTTCTAGCCTGGCACGGTCCCGGAGCCCGGTGGTTTTGAGGAGGTCGAATACCTCGCGGGGGTCGTGGTTTACGTCTAGCAGGTGTAGTGTGTGGCAGACGCCCTCCCTGCTGTACTCTATGCTGTGGGGGGCATGGCTTACTATGAGCTTCTCCAGCATCCGGTGGGGGTTTACGCCTAGCCTGTAGGCTAGGTGCATCATCTCGGATGGGTAGCTGAACCTCCACCTCCAGAACCCGTAGTCGACCCAGATCCGGGGGAGCCCCCTGCTCCTAGCGTAGCGGTGCAGGTAGTCCTCCCACCGCTGCCACATCTCCCTGTGCCGTTTCCGGGCTACGTCTATCTCTGCAAGCCTGCTGGTGGGGCAGAGGTAGCAGCCGACGCGCTCGTAGCCCATCTCGTATAGGGGGTTTAGGGGCAGCTTCTCCCTCCATATGTAGGCGTAGACGTCTAGGCTCGTCCACTCCTGTATGGGCGCGGCTAGGAGGTCCCTCCGGCCCGTCGTGGCGGAGGGTGATAGCTTGCCAGCCATTGCCCGCTGGGTTGACTCGTAGCCCCTCTGCCCGGTTACCGTTACCAGCCTGGTCTTGACCAGGGGCTTCAGCGCCTTGGCGAGGGGGGCGAACTTTACGACCTTGCAGCACCACCGGTAGTCCCGCGCGGGGGGCCCGAATAGTCTGAGGGCCCTCCAGAACGTGTTGCCAGCACTTATCTCGGCCATGTCCAGGCCCAGGGTTTGGGCTACCCGGTGCGCGGTCTCGATGGTCTCGGGGAACTCTATGCCCGTGTCGAAGAAGTATGCCCTGCGGAGCCCCGCCTTCACGGCGAGTGCTGCCGCTACGGTGCTGTCCTTGCCGCCGCTAACAGCCACCATTACGTCGCCCAGCCCCTTAACCCTGTTCTCGAGGAACTCCACGGCCTCCCTCTCAAGCCTCTCGAGCCTCTCAGAGAACACCTCGAGGAGCCTCGACCGGTCCCCGGCTGGCACGGGTTTCTCGACACGGCGCCTCTGAACCCAGGTCTTCAGCACGCGTAGCCCTCCACGCTCCAGCGTCTTAGCAACACCGTAGACCCCTCCAGGAGCCGAGAAAGCCACGTAGAGCCCTGGCTCTCCGGGCAGGTCGGCCTCCAGGAGCTCGTTCTTCTCGACTATCTCGCCCTCCCGGGGCTTGCGGCGCAGGACAGCATAGTGGCCGAGCTTCTCCTCGACAACAAGCACGGCTCCCTCGCGGTCTGGCTTGAAGAGCCACCGCCGCCGGTACACGTCGTATATCCTTGTACCTATAACCAGGCCCCCTGCTACAACCTCGTCCGCCGCATCGATAGCCTGGACCTTATTTAGGAAGACCATGCCGCCGGGTAGCAGCCTCTGGGCGGCCCTACGCCCGACACTATACTCCAAAGCCTCCCGGATGACAGCCACGTCGTGCTCGTGGGCTGGCCTTATATCGCCGGGCTGGGAGAGCCTCAGCCTCCTCAAACCATCCCTACTACACCAGGAGCAGGAGCCTATCACAACCATTCTACAGTCATCGCACCAGTATATGGGCTGCATTATCTCCCGGTAGAGCCTGGTAGCCTCAGCACCCTTCACACGGCCGCCAGCGGGCACCCTCGCGCCACCACACGCCCCCTCGGGAGGACACCCCTTCGCCTCACTGGGGTTACGGGGCGGGCTACACCCCTATAGACGCAGCTACACCCCAAGCAGAGCACCGCGATGGTCCAGCTACAGGGCTGGATCGTAGGACACGGGATCCGTACCTTCCACTGCTAGTCCACGGCGCTAAGGCTAGCTCATGGCTGCGCCATGTTCTCCCGCTGATAGAGCCATACGTATGGGCGGCCAGTCTCCGCGGCGGCGTTCAAAGCGTTGGGGCCTCCTAGCACCCGGACAGATGGGCTAGTTCACGTCCTAGTGTACCGGTAAGATTTATACCGAACCTCCTCAGATAGGCTGTAAGGTGTTGCGGCTTGTCCTCCGGAGGAGGACACTTTCATGCCTGGGGATGTCCCAGGAGTGCCCCACTCTCATAGCCACAATGGGGTTCGACGAGAAGTTTGTTATACGCGCCGTACTAGACCACCGGCCCAAGAAGATTATCGTTGTCGGCTTAAGGGTTAGCAGTGACGCGTGGAGCCGGGTCGAGAAGGCCTACAACAGTGTTAGCCAGCTAGCAGTCTCCACCGGGGCCAGCTCGAGCCTCGTAGGCCTAGACGCAGCCGGGATAATCGGTGGAGACCGCGCGGGCGACCTGGAGTTCGCCAGCCTGGTAAGGGAGGTGAAGAAGATCCTTCGGAGCGCCCTCGGGGAGACCAGTAGCTGCATAGTATTGAGCTTGACTGGCGGCCCCGCCTCCTAGTCATTGCGGCCACTGTTGCGCTGCTAGCGCTGGATCCCGCTGAGCAGGAGAGGATATGCCTCCGAGTCGAGATGGAGGATAGCTCGATACTAGCCCATGTGGGGGCCGACACGCTCCGGGGCGAGGTACTAGACGAGGCTGCCAGGCGAGTTCTATGCAGCGTTGTCGAGGCATGGGAGAAGATGGGGACCCCGTGGGCCCGACGGAGCTATCAGACAGTCTCGAAATGGCCAAGTCTACTGCGCACAAGAAGCTTACAGACCTCGCAGAGAAGGGGCTTGTCCAGAGGCTAGACAGCCAGGGCGCCCGGGGCAAGTACAAGCCAACACCACGCGGCATAATAGCATGCTAGCACCACGGGACCCCACCCTCGTGCACCTCAACAGCCCCATAACGCTGGAAGCCCGTCACAACATACCGCTGGTTTCTGGCCAGCCGTCCACCAGACACGCCAGCCCACAGCTCCCAGCCACGAAGATCGGCGATCCCCATAGCTTGTGACAGTCTATGCCAGGAGGATACCAGAGGGATAGTACACGATTCACCAGCCTCCACGCGGCGAGCTCTGAAGCGCTAGCGCGCCATCTTCGAGTCCTAGGAGGTCGAAGCCCCGGATCGAAGCAGCGATTTACGCCCAGATTGAGCGGGCAGGCTACGCTCTATGGCTGGAGCTATCATTGCCGATCCCGCTGGCTAGCTGTGACACTAATCTACTGCTCACCGCTCAATGCTACTGCGTGCATGTGGTATAGCTTGGGATCTACTGCCTGCCGCCCAGGGAGATGGCGCAGCTGATAGTGTAATGTTTGCCGTGGGATAGTGTGCATGTTTCGTTCCCAGTGGCCGTGTAGTGGGAATGTTTTTAGTATTACCTCAACTCCACTCTTTGGAGTGGCTGTTCAGGGGCAGCTGTCTTGCCCCCACCTGGCCGGGTAACCATATGGGATATCGCCGAGGCGGCTGGAAGGCTGGCTGCTAGCCTGGCTAGGGAGCCGCCTCGGCCCCTCTCGCGGGGGCCTCCAGGCTCGCAGCTAGGCGAGGCTGAGGCCTCGGAGGAGCAGCGCGTGGGCGGCATACTCGATTCCATGGCGCCTATCCGTAGCGGCGACAAGCTGTGGCCTGTGATGGTGCATAGTCTTGCCCGTGTTGAGCCGGAGCATCCGGGACGTGTATACGCTGTCGACGCTGGTAGCCGCGTGCTTGAAGCCTATACGCTCCGCCTAGGCGTTTATGCTGGCGCTGTAGCCTACTATGATGGGGCCTTCACCGCTGGCACCTACCCGGACTCGACGCTCTACCCATACGTCCCAGCAGAGGCGCCGGCGGCAAGCCTTGCAGCCAGCCTCGATGATGGCTGGAGCCTGCCAGGCTGGCTGGCATCGGAGCCGCTGGTGGATCCAGCCTGGCTGGCCGAGGCGCTTCCCGCGAGCCTCTGCGGAGCCTCCTGCAGCTTGCTCTCGAACCTGGGTTATGGGAGCGGCTACGACCCGAACAAAATGCTTGACGAGAACCGGGAGTATCTTGAGAACCGGCTCCTCGGCTGGATTGCTGAGCGCGCCACCAATGACACCCTGGTACTTGTGGACGGTCCTCTCTTTATGACGCCTGGGCTGCTGAAAACTCTGCATACCACGGCTAGGAGCTTGAAGGGCACATTCACTATTAGCAATGCTGTGAAGCTCCTCTACACGCTAAGCTACCTCGTAAACACCGCTGACCGCGTGAAAATAGTAGGTATCGCCAGGGCGAGGGGTGCGGAGGTTGTAGCTATTGTTAAGCGTGTTGAGAATAGTAAGCTGCTCGTAGCGGCGCTCGAGAAGGTTGTAAGAGATATAACCTATACGCCGGATGTAGAGCTTGTCGAGGCTGAGGCATCTCGTGCACTACGAGGCCCCTACGGCGTTGGCCGTCATAGGCCCTGTAGCTGTCGTGCTACAGCTGGAGGCTGTTACCAAGCTCCCTCGACGAGCTACTCTCCGTGAATGGCCAGTTAAGCTTGAGCCTCCACCGCCGGGGGGTTGTAAGGGATGGCAGGAGCATAGCTGATATCTACAAGCTGCTCACCGAGCTAGGTGTGGCCGTTAAGAGGATCTACTACGTCTACATCAGCTTGCCGGGGATGCCGAGGCTCATTTACCGCGTAGAGCTACCCGACTACAATGAGCTTGTAACGGTCAGCGGAACCGGCGAGTACACTATTGACACCAGGCATCTAGACGCTATACTTGAGCACGACCTCTCCCTCATAAAGTGGCTCGTGGGCAACCACACCCTGCCAACAGCCAGCATACCATTGCCAGCATCGCTGCAGCTAGCAGATGAGGCTTCCCGCCGCGTGGCAAGGCTCCAGGCTAGCGTCTGGCTAAAACACCTCTCAACAGTTGTAGCGTTTACCTACGACACCCTGGTCTCCACGTGGGAGCCTGTGGGGGTGTAGGGTTCTGCCCGATCCCAGTCTCCTGGACGTCTACATTGAGAGGCAGAGGGAGCTACACCAGAGCTACCGTGGCAGGGTGGAGGAGGCGGAGAGGATAGCAGCCAAGCTCGCCGCAGCATCGCCTCTAGGCCTGCAGGGCGGCATGGTGGTTGCCCGTGTCTCTGTGCAGCAGGGCCAGGCGGGGATAACCGTTGATATGCCGCCGGAGGCGTGGGTTCGGCTAGCCCACGAGATTCCAGAGATACTCTCCACGGGCTACTACTACCTTGTAATCGACCCGAAAACATTCAACCTGATAGTAGCACAGCTCGTGGCGGTGGAGAGGCAGCCGCTGCTCGAAGCCCAGCGGGCGCCAACAACCTTTGTGCCGCTGGAGAAGCCGCACAGCATGGTCGTTCTCTCCAACGTGTCGCCGCTAAAGCTCCACCTCGAGCCCATGCTAGCCGTGCACCTAGACGAGGAGGCCAGGGCCCGGCTAGTAAAGGCCGGGGATCCCGGCGAGGCAGCCGCCGTGCTCGAGAAGCTACAGCCCGTAGCGGCCGTGGCGCCGCCGGACCCTGGCTCCCCCGTGGTTATCCCTCATCCCGACGTGTTGGCTGCGCTGCTCGCCCACAGCGAGGGCGTACCAGTTGGCGCTCTCGCTGTGATGGATCGGGTTTACGTGGCTGGCGGCAGGGCTATACCTGTTAGGCTGACGTGGAGTGTCTTGGTTAAGCACGTGCTGGTAACGGGGACCACGGGGAGTGGCAAGACGAGCCTCGTCAAGAACATTATGTATGCTGCCCTCAACATGGACGGGGAGTTGGTGGCGGCCGTGCTGGATGCCGGTGGCGACTACGTCTCGGCCGGGCTTCCCGGCTACATACCCGCTGGACTCGTGGATGCTGATACGGCTAGGGTGCTAGAAGTCTACGGCATCGATGCAAAGCCCGGTAGCCCCGTGTTCGGCCGCTATGTAGCCTCCCTCGTAGCCATACCTTGCACCAGCAGCAATGGACGCTGTAGCCCCGACAGGGCGGCCGAGCACTACGCTGAAAGACTACGCGAAGCCGTGGCCACGATGTATAGCCGTCATGGCTGCAGCGCTGAGGCCTCAAGGGCGAGGCTCGACGGGGAGGATACCGTGTATGCGGTAGACGTGAAGGTGACATGTGAGGGTGAGACGGCCAAGGCGACCCTCTACATCGCGCCGAGGCTCCTGGTGCTGCGGAGCGTCGAGGAGATAGCCCAGATAGACCCATACATGACCGAGCGTGCCCGCGAGGCCCTACCCTACATAGCTAGGAATCTGAAGGCGAGAACAATAGAGGATCTTTTGAAGCGCCTGGAGAACCCGGCTAATGCGGAGAAGGATCTCGGCGTGCACAGGCAGACGCTGGCCCACCTCGCTTCGAGGCTCCGTATACTAAAGTCCATGGGTGTCATCCGTGTCGGTGGTGGGGAGGCGCCGAGCCTATCCTACGGCGAGCTCGTCGAGGCAGCGGGGCGGCGCCGTGTGCGCGCCATAGTATTAGACTTGGCCTACGCTGGCGAAGCAGTTGGAGGCGGAGCCGCCAGCCCCACTGCTGTAAGGGTGCTGCTTGGCTACCAGTTCCTGAGGACGATGCTGGCATACGCGGAGAGGACCGCTGGGCACCGCGCCCTACTCGTGGTCGACGAGGCTCACCTGTTCTTCCCGAGGGGAGGCGGGGAGTACGAGCGAATGCTCTCCGCTGCAGTTGAGAGGCTTGCACGGCTCGGCAGAAGCAGGGGGATAGCGATAGTGTTCTCCACCCACCGAGAGTCAGACCTCTCCCCGCTCATAGCCACTCTTGCGAACACGAAGATCTACCTGCGCACCGACCGGAAGACCGCCGAGGAGCTACCATTGCCGCGGGAGTACCGGGCCAGGCTCCCCTACTACGCGGACCACGCCGCCGTCATGGCTAGCTACGCGGTGAGGGGAGGCTACATAGGCGTAGTAGGCGCACCAGCTGCTGTAGGCCATCGAACAACCTAGAAGCCATTCTGCAACAACACAGAGAAGATACGATCATAATACGCGAGTTCCAAGACACATCCCCCGGAAGCTCCCCCACACGGTACAGCGCCACCACACAGTTCCCTCGCCGCTCACCCTACAGGTAAGGATGTAGACGCTCAACCGCCTCATAGCCGGGCACCCCAACGAACTACTCCACCTAGCCCTCGAGGAACCAGAAGAAGCCAGGGATAAGGAGGACTTCTGGCAGCACAAGATCTATCCTTGACTACCATTCTAGCCAAAACCGCAACAAGCCTTGAGACATTACAATTCTCTTTTGAGTTATTCACATGTATTACGTGCTGTCTTACGAGTGTAAGACATGTAGCTTGCAATTCTCTTTTAAGTTATTCTCGTTGCCGCAGTCTCCCCACCGGTCTCTGTCAACAAAGCGTTCGTCTTGCAATTCTCTTTTGAGTTGTTCAGCTGAGGGTGCCAAAGGACGGCACGGAGCCGTATATATTGTTCTACTTGCAATTCTCTTTTGAGTTGTTCCTAGTATAAGTGTTTTCTATGCCGTGCCACGCCTGAGCCTGCGCTTGCAATTCTCTTTTGAGTTGTTCCATGCCGTTGGCCAGCTAGCCTTCACAGTCATGGCAATAATCAACTTGCAATTCTCTTTTGAGTTGTTCATCCCTATCGCTAGTAACCACCATCCTCATTGTTGCAAATGGTGTCTTGCAATTCTCTTTTGAGTTGTTCTTGGCGGGGCGATAATAGCGAGGTTTCCAGACACAGGTCCCCAGCTTGCAATTCTCTTTTGAGTTGTTCCGAGGTGGAAGAATGCTAGACATCAGGGTGAGATATAACAAGTATACTTGCAATTCTCTTTTGAGTTGTTCTTTTTTAACCCAGAAGTGGAATTGAAAGAAAACCGGATTTAAACTTGCAATTCTCTTTTGAGTTGTTCGCTGTCCAGGACCTCATTATAGCCCACTACGACGCGCATGGGGTTGCGACCGCCTTGCAATTCTCTTTTGAGTTGTTCAAGCGGAGGAGGAAACGGAAGAAGAGGAAACAAGCTGCGATAACTTGCAATTCTCTTTTGAGTTGTTCAAGATGAGAGTTGAATTCGAGGTTAACACCTGGCAGAGTAAAAACCTTGCAATTCTCTTTTGAGTTGTTCGTACCCAGCCGTAGCGCTAGCAGTAGGCTACATGGTCTACGCGGCCCTTGCAATTCTCTTTTGAGTTGTTCATTGTAAAGGGAAGTGGAGGCTGCACCGGACCGCGTGGAGGTGTCTTGCAATTCTCTTTTGAGTTGTTCTCGGAGAGCTGTGCTGGAGTGATCCTTGACGCGCCGATGATGCCTCTTGCAATTCTCTTTTGAGTTGTTCGCCCAAGGTGATAGCGATATGTTGCGGCAAACATACAGCTTGCAATTCTCTTTTGAGTTGTTCACGGTTAAGCTCAGCGACGAGGCTGTCGGGGTCAGCAGCTAGAACCTTGCAATTCTCTTTTGAGTTGTTCTCGAGATTGTCGTAGTGCTGCTTGTAATCGAAGTCAGTCCACTTGCAATTCTCTTTTGAGTTGTTCGCGTACGCAAGGAAGCTGTTCGCTCTGAGGACGAACGGACTTGCAATTCTCTTTTGAGTTGTTCAAGATGCTGAGGGAGCTCGCGCCGCATGTCCCCGCAATCCAGCAGACTTGCAATTCTCTTTTGAGTTGTTCCTCTATAAAAATGATGGAATGTGAACTGGCACAGTTCGGATCTTGCAATTCTCTTTTGAGTTGTTCGCTGTAAACACACTGAAAACCATGAGAGAACTACTAACACCTTGCAATTCTCTTTTGAGTTGTTCCCGACGACATAATAATAATTGAGCGAAAAGAGTACAATGACGCTTGCAATTCTCTTTTGAGTTGTTCTTGGTGTGTAGTTGCCTGGTGGCGGCAGCTCGTACAGCGTCTTCGTCTTGCAATTCTCTTTTGAGTTGTTCTTGAATTGGTAAAGTGTGCGCAGACCCCCCGTGCGCTCCCACTTGCAATTCTCTTTTGAGTTGTTCTTTGTTTGGGAAAGGAGACTTAGAGTCCTGATTCCAGAAACTTGCAATTCTCTTTTGAGTTGTTCACACGTGGGGTGAAACCTTGGCGGCCTTGGTGTCTGCGTACTCACCTTGCAATTCTCTTTTGAGTTGTTCCACGATTGTGTTCGCGACGTTCGTCGAGTCTGCAAACAAGGCTTGCAATTCTCTTTTGAGTTGTTCTTGTGCCGACGCCAAGCATCGGCAACATCAGCAGCATTGACTTGCAATTCTCTTTTGAGTTGTTCGCGAAGCAGTTCACGTTCAGCAAGCAAGACTTGGCAATGAGCTTGCAATTCTCTTTTGAGTTGTTCCATAGCGGCGCTAGAGCAGGCCGCCGAGCAGGCGGAGACTTGCAATTCTCTTTTGAGTTGTTCAAATGTGAAGAGTACTGTGAGAGTAGAGAAGTAGGATATGATGTACTTGCAATTCTCTTTTGAGTTGTTCACTTCATAGACCACGCGAGAAGGTACGGCTACGCTGTTGGGACTTGCAATTCTCTTTTGAGTTGTTCTCCAAAAGATCAAGCAGCTATTGGAGATGGCCAGCGAGTTCTTGCAATTCTCTTTTGAGTTGTTCAGAAAACCGTTGACCCTGAGGAGCTTGAGAAGCGTCTCACGGAGACTTGCAATTCTCTTTTGAGTTGTTCAGAATATCTAGAGTTGAAGAGACGGCAAGTAGAGCTCTTGGACTTGCAATTCTCTTTTGAGTTGTTCGAGCTGGAGAAATGGGACAAGGAAGGCCTACCATACTGCATATGCCTTGCAATTCTCTTTTGAGTTGTTCATAGACGTGGCGATTGCGTATCGTGATGGAGAGATAGGTGAGCGACGACTTGCAATTCTCTTTTGAGTTGTTCGAGTCGCCTCCTTGTGTCGTGGATCGAGGAGAGCGTGGTCTCGACCGTGTGAGCGCTTGCAATTCTCTTTTGAGTTGTTCCTAGTGGTGTTGGTGAACGATAACTGGGTGTCATCATGGACTTGCAATTCTCTTTTGAGTTGTTCCAATGGCGCTTGCGGGTCATGGCGTGTCAATGCTTGAGAGGTCTGCAATTCTCTTTTGAGTTGTTCATAGCTACAATGTTTGGGGTGGGGTGGAGGCCGCCATGGTAGGCTTGCAATTCTCTTTTGAGTTGTTCAGAGAAGTAAAGAAGGCTGAGGAGTTTGGCCTCGTTGAATACATCTTGCAATTCTCTTTTGAGTTGTTCCGAGCTGTGCAGGAAGCAGCACTCGCCTCCCGAGGAGCCAAGGGCTTGCAATTCTCTTTTGAGTTGTTCATGCTGATTGGCTTGGCGCCAATCTGCACAGGGATGCCCATCGCCTTGCAATTCTCTTTTGAGTTGTTCTCGAAAAGGCCCTGGCGACCGAGGAAAACTTCGCAAGGCTGTACCCTTGCAATTCTCTTTTGAGTTGTTCCTGCAAATGCTTCAAGATGTTCTGCTAGTGCTTTCTTTATGCGTACTTGCAATTCTCTTTTGAGTTGTTCGCTGCTGCTGGAATTGCTGGGCCATCTGCTGGATTGCCTTGCAATTCTCTTTTGAGTTGTTCTGCACTGTGGGGGTGTTGGGGTTTCTCTGTTGAGTTGGGGGGTCCGGGTTTTTCTCCCGGTTTTGTGGCTGTTTTATTTCTTTTGGTTTCCTGGGGGCGTACTTGTGGCTATGGATTTGGGGTTGGAATGTGTTCTCATGGATTTGTATGGGTTTGCATGGAGCAATGCAAGAACACTTGCAGTTCCGCCACGTGTATGTTCGCAAGAAGACATATATAGAATTGCAAGAAACTCTGACAGCAATGGACACCCACAACACAGGATAGGAGAACATAGTGGGACAAAACAACTAGCTGTAGGATGCGCGTTGTAAAAAACAGTTGAACCGGTTAGAGACGTCCTACTATGAAGGGTTTGTAGGGTTTGTGTTGTCTTATTGCGGCTGCTAGGTTCCAGGCGTAGGTGTATATGTGGTCTCTTAGTGTCTTCTTTCGGCCTCTGCTGTCGGGGTAGGGTGTTTTGTAGATGTTTTCGAGTACTAGGGTTGCTATGCAGCGTCTCGCGTTGTATGTTAGTGCTCCCATGTATGTGTCTAGGCAGTCCGTTTTTCTCGGTGCTGTTAGCAGTGGCTTATCGACTGCTATTGGCTTGTAGGTGTCTGCGTAGTCGTATGTTAGGCTTGGTCTTCCGCTGCGGTCTGCGTGTAGGAAGCCTGCGTAGGGGTCTAGGCCCGCCACTGTTAGTGCGTCGTGGGCTATGCTGTAGAGTATCGCGTAGCCGTAGCTTAGGGCCATGTTGAGGTGGTCTTCGCCCCTGGGCTGGCGTCCGGGAAAGGGGGTGGGTGCTATCTGGGCTATCGCGTCCCAGTAGTCCCGGGCTGCCTGGGCTTCTATGCTGCGGATCACCTCCGGGGTTGTGGGCTCCTCGTTCTCTATTATCTGGCGTAGCCGGTCGGCGTGGCCCTCTACTCGGTACCCGGCATCTCGGAGCCAGGGCTCCCTCCTGCTCTTCGCGAGGTATCTCAGTAGCTTGGCCTGGTTCACAATCTTCGCGTACACCATCTCCGCGGCGTAGTATAGTGCCTCCCCCGTGGCCTTGACGCGGTACTGCTCCATCCGGGCCTCTATGGTGCGGTTCACCCTGTCCACCGGGCGGTGCTCGGCCACCACCTGGCCCCGCTGCCCGAGAACCACGAGGCGCACACCCAGCTCCGCTAGGCGGCGCAGTGCCCGGCCGCTAACCGATACCGAGCCCGTAGCCAGCACTACTAGCTCCGTGTCAGCTGTGACAACTGCCTTCTCGCCGCTGGGCGCCTCCGCGTAGACCACCCCCCGGCGCACGTAGATCCGTGTCCCCGGCGTCGCCACGAGGAGGACCTCCGGCACCCCGGGCTCACCCGGGGCAGCCCTCTACACCACGGAATGGGCACCAGGAGGGGCAGCCTTCACCCGCGGGGCCTGGGTCGACGCGGTTCTCAACTATCATTGCCACCTCGTCGCGTTCCCGGAGAAAGCTCCTCCTCAACGCATCGTCGATGACAACGACACGCCACTCCGGCCTGGGCTCATCGCTCCTCCTCGTAACATAGACCACGACCCCGTAATCTACCGGGATGCCGGTCCAGGCCTCTATGGCGAGAGCGTAGCCAGCCAATTGGAGCTCCTTCTTGGAGCCGTATGTACCCCAGGGCCCGGCAGCCGTAACCTCCACCGGGATGAAGCCTACGAGGAGGTCGGGGCGCACAGTGTCGCTGAGGCCGACCGGGGCGCCGGGTATCGGGGGCTCGACGCGCAACGGTATGTCGCCGTCGACCCGGGACTGGAGCGCGAGTATCGCGCCTAGCTCGTAGACCCTCTCTAGGAACCGGTCAGCCCTGACCCCCAGCCTCCGGGCCAGCCTGTACTTCCCAGCCGTGAGGGCCTCCAGGCTGTCAGCGCCACGGTCTACGAGGCGGAAGGGCTCCAGGAAGAACTCGTGAACCAGGACGCCGTACTGGGCCCGCAGGCTCCTAGGGGGCTGGAGGCCCCGGACGTGCTGGAGGTAGGCGTCCCGGTGGCTAGGACAGTAGCTCGCCACCTCGCTCACGCTGGGCCGGTACCGGTACCGTGGAGCCACGTAATCGAATCTCCACCCCCTTATCTCGGCGTAGACTGGGCCCTCGCTGCCCAGGCTCCTTATGTAGTCCCAGACCCTCCGCGGGAGAACCATGGCTCCCACGGTTCCCGCGGCTAAACGTGTTTTGCTGGGAGCTACCCGGGGGAAGGGATAAGCCCCCAGGCTTTTAAGGTATTACCACAAGGGGCTGGGAGTGCCCTACGTAGTAGTATTCTACGACGTAAGCGACAACAAGCGCCGAGACCTCCTAGCCAAGACCCTCCAGTCCCTCGGGCTCGTCAGGGTGCAGAGAAGCGTCTTCATGGGCAGGGGAGGCTACACCAAGGCCAAGGAAGCCATACGGGCAGCATCGAGGATCGTCGACGCCCGCACAGACAGTGTCGTAGCCCTCGTGGTGCCGGAAGACTACGCCCGCAGAATGCTGGTATACGGCGGCATAATGAGCGACCCCAAGCAGAAACAAGCGGTGAGAGTAGTCTAGCACGTGGCCAAGCAGTTCTACCCGGAAGCCCGGGTCTACGTGATAGGCTGAGCAGCCGAGGACAGACTCACCGCCGTGAGCGACCTGGACATACTGGTAGTGCTCCCCCGGGACCCCAGCCACCGGGAGAGGCTGGAGGCGAAGAAACGCATACTCCTCAGAGCCTTCGAGGAGGGTCTACCCTGGGACTACCCCGTCGACCTCCATGTAACGGGCCCTAAGGGGTTCCAGCAGTATAAGAGGTATACGAGGAAAATGATAGAAATCGGCTAGCAACAGTGGCACGTCGACATACAAGTGTAGATGAGCTGGACGAGGTGATTATCCACGGGCAGTACGTCGGCCGTATTGCGCTGGTTATAGCTATAGTACTTTGCTTTAGGCTTGCAGGCGGTAAAGGCTTGCGTGTTGGATCGTGTTTTTGCAGCTTGCCGTACTACACCTGCTCCGTGGGGGCGTGCGAGCTTCATGGAGGCTCAGCGGTTGATACCTATAGTGCTGGTGAAGGAGTATTACTGGTGCCCCGTGGCGGCATGGCACAAGCTGGTGTTGTGGGCTGAGAGGCCCACCTTCAGCATGGAGGCCGGCGGGCTGAGCGGTGAGACCCGGTGGAGGCTCCTGGAACGGCTCGAAGAGGTGTTTGCCCGGTGGCGTGTCGAAGCCCGGGAGCTGCTCTGGGAGCACCCCGTTACGAGCAGTAGGCTGGGCCTAGCCGGCCGGGTGGACCTGGCCGCAGTACTGTCGGATGACACGCTGGTGGTGGTTGAGGCTAAGCTCAGCCTGCCGGGAAAGAGGCGGAGCTTGCACATCCGCGTCCAGGCTGCAGCCTACGGCATGGCGGCAGAGGAGACCCTCGGCTACCCGTTAAGGATGGCGCTCATCTACGAGGCGGAAAGGAACCGTATTGTGGAGGTAGAGGTGACCCCCATGCTCCGCAAAATGGTTGAGGACGCTGCCCGGGAGCTGCACGAGATGCTGCAGCGGGGGGAGCCGCTCCAGCACTACACCGTGTCCCCACGGAGATGCCGCGTCTGCAGCTATCGCGGCGTGTGCACCTACGCACGCACATAGACAAGACCCTTGGCTGCCAGCTGCATACCCGCCACACTTCCATACATCCTCTAAGCCCTCAGCAGGTATTGGAGGTAGTTAGCAGCTGGCTACCAGGCACATCGTTTTAGACGGCTGGGAATCCGGAATGGTGAAGCTGTAGCAGTGATGCAGGCCATGCAGCCTACCTACACCCGGGGCTACATACTGCTGCTGAGGCGGGAGTGCCTGGGTCCGAGCTTCTGTACCAGAAGGATATCTGCACTAGGGAGTTCGAAGCAACCCCAACAAGGATTGGCGACAACAATGTGTTCCTTGATGGGACAGCTTTTCATCCATGTCCAAGCGGTGGGCTTGACGCTGACTAGGGGTTACCTTCTAACCTGGCGTGGCGACAGGTGAAGGTTACAGATGCGGTTATGGAGGCTGGCGATGCAGCACACATCGTTGCCGAGCTGCTAGAGGCGGGCTGTCAGTGCGGTGGTTCTGGACTGGGAGCGCAGGTATCGGATGATGAAGCTCCATACGGCCAGCCATATGCTCGCAGCCGTGCTGTATGTGAACAGTACGAGGCAAGAGTTACCGGAGGGCATAAAGCTCCTGATATTGCATGTGATGACTTCGAGATAGGTGTGGGGGACTGGAAGAACGCGATACTGGAGGCTGTGGAGGAGGCAAACAGGATACTACGGAGGTGCATCGAGGTCAGGGTGTACTGGCTCCCGAGGGAGGAGGCGCTAAAGCTGCCAGGCACAGTGAAGCTGGCCAACCGCCCTCCACCGGACGTCCCGGTTCTACGCATTGTCGAGATACCTGGTGTCGAGTACGGGCTGACGGAGGCCCGCACGTTAGGAACACATGCAGGATGCCCCGGGATAGAAATCGTGAAACTCGAGAGCAAGGGCAGGAGGAGAAAGAGGGTCTTACAAACTCATAGAGGGTGGGGGACAGGTAACACCAGCTGAGAACGAAGCTACACCTTTCCACAGAGGCTGTTTTTACCACCGTGCTCCCGCAAACTTGGGTTGCGTGAATAGGCTTGCGTTTATGCCCTGGCTAAAGCTTTGAGCTTATAGTACGCTTCATCATAGCCTATTTCCTCGTTTAGAAAAGCATCTATCACCCTATAGGCCTCGCTCCTTTTTCCCTTCTTCCCGGCTTCCTCAGCAAGTATCGCTAGTTCTGCAAGCTTATTCCTTATCGCTCTCACCTCTCTTACTGCGCGTTCCACAGCAGGATCTGGGTACACTATCCTGTGGGCCATAGGGTCTGCCCAAGGGCCTGCTATACACAACCCCACTATACCTGCTAGTCGTCCCATATCTTCATCATGACTTGCAACAACTAACCCATACTCCTTAACTGCTAAAACATGCATAGCGTCAAATACAAGTCTGAGCGAGAGACCATGCTGCGTGAGCAACCTAACAGCAGCTCTATAGAGTCTACCCTTATCCGTGCTCAGCCGTTCAACACCATACCATCTCAGCAGGTCAAGCACCGACGTTTGCTGGATGACCCCGCAGCTCCAGCTCTAATATGTCTGAATAATAGGATTCAATACCATGTCTTCTCAACCACGCCTTCACGTGTGGACTACCATAGTACGCCGATAGCGGCACATTAGTATTGAGCAAATAGCGTCTCTTCCCTTTCCCCGTCACTTCACGTCACCCCTTCCCGTAACGTCTAGGCGTTAATGTAGGCTCTCTCAGTGGCCCGGTAGCTGCGGCTCCGCGGATCATAGCTTGCAAGCCCCATAGCCACCAGCTCCTGGAGCTTCTTGTACGCAGTAGACTTTGGTATGCCCAGCTCCTGCGAAACCTCCGTAGGCCCGACCCCTCGACCTTCAAGTAGCGCTTGAAGTAGTAGACGCACAATTCTCCGTGCCGTGTCATCAAGAGGTACCGGCACGATATTCAGTAGGGGCTCAACAATGACTGCTTCAAAGCCTTCCCCTTCAAGCCTCACGGCAATCCTCTCGGCGAGACGTCTAGGTAGTGCTATTGCAGCCACTAGGGCTGCTGAAACCAGTATTCGGGGACCACCAGTAAGAACCAACACTAATCTGTCAGCATTCTCAGCATAACCCTCAAGCAGCATTTTGATCTTACCAGCTAGAACAGAGAGACCCTCACCACGGTAGTCTATGCGTACAAGCTCAGCCTCTACACCCAGCTGGCTGGCAACAAGTTTCAGCTGCGAAAACGCCTTCAGTATACGGCGCCACGCATCCTCGTTAGTATAGAGTGCTACCGCGTAGAATCTCCGAGGCCTATGAGCTATAAGGGCGCGCAATGCAAACTTCTCATCAAACCCTAGGGTCGAGACCACTACCTTCATATGTAGCTCGGAAAAATCCACCAATATTGAGCCCACCAACTACCTCCCCTATCAACTCTATATAAGCTTTCCTGGGTATGAAACCTGTTCACAGCAGATGAACAGGTTATTCGAATCCATAACAGATGCTAGAATAGGTCGCAAACTTGGAACCACATCCACCTTCAACTAATTCCATACTTATCAGCTAGGTTCCTATGGTATGATTCCTAAGTCACTGCCTCCACATATACATAGCACAGTAGTATTGTGCATAATGCCGCGTTCAGCTATCCAAAAAAGGCCTGGAGCCTCTTTCCAGCTATGCTGACATGTTTCTATATTATGGTACATAATTGACGTAGTCCTAAGTATTATCACATCTTCTCATACCGCAAACTTTCTACTTAAACGTGAACGTCATAGGAGTAGCGTTTAAGTTTGTGCAAAAAGCATAAGCAGTAGGCTGGTGGCAGGACACTTGCATGAACAGCACCGCCTCTACCGGCTCCCCGAACTCCTCTCCTTCTTCGCGAGGACCAGACAGTTCGGCGTGTTGGACCGTATAGCTAACGCGCTGAGTCCAGACCAGGCCCTAGCTGCACTATATGATGCTCTCCGCGTGTTTAGGAGTAGCTGCCTAAGCGAGAGCCCAGATAAGAAATGCCCAAACAACGCGGAGGAGCTGGTTGAGAAGGCCAGGTATGAAGTTGAGAAGATCACAGAACTGCTCCTCGACAGCCATAGGGCTGAGGAAGGGCTCCGTCTAGCCCGTACAGCTGCCATACTCGCGCTCGGAAGATAGGCTCACGGGGGGTGAGGGCCAGATGCCCGTGTTCTTCTCCCTCTCGGCCCGCATACTCGTAAACCTCGAAGCACTCAACATGGCTGAGAGCGTAGGCAACGTTGTCAGACATCGTCGTGCTCCTGTGGTGCTCCGTACAGACAATGGGTTCGTGCTGCGCTACGTGCCGGTTATCAGTGGTGAGAGCCTAGCACATCACTACCAGAAGCTCCTAGCCGATATAGCTATCCAGAGGGGGCTACCGGTCTGCAGTGCTTGCAGTCAAGGCGTATTCCTAAAGCACGCTAATGATGATGTCTTTAAGAAGTATGACGGAATCGATGGTGCTAAGAACAAGTTTAAGACAGGAACCGATGCTGAAGAGTACGTAGTCAAGAACTGTGTTGTAGAGGATGTTGGTGGGTTCCTGTACACGGACAAGACGGTAAAAAGGACTTCAAGATTCCGCGTAGGCTACATGGTTCCAGCGCTGGACGCCCTCGAGGCTGGTGCAGCAGCTACAGAAGCCCAGTTCCATGTAAGGTACTCGCCCGGTGCAAAGCAGGAGGAGCAGGCAATATACTACGTTGAGATTGGCAGTGCCGTCTACGTGTTCAGCTTCGCTCTCGACGCCTCGGGCGTGGGAGCTAGGAGCATGGAGAATGAGGGCGCCAGTAGCAGGAACGAGTACATACTATCTCTTGAGGATAGGCTTAAGCGTGTAGAGGCAGCCTTCGACGCTCTAGCAGCACTGCTCGGCGGAATGGCATGGGGCGCAAAGACCTCCAGGTTCCAGCCCCACTGGAAGATACTAAGCCTCGTAGCCTCGGTATCGCAGCCACTACCCTTCAACGTGTCACCGGGCCACGATAAGAACTACGCTAGGGAGACAGTAGAGCGGGCATGCGCTATGACCTCTGTTGTGAAGGGCTTCAAGGCCAGCATAGTTTACTATAATGGCGAAGGTCTGATGGAGCCCGAGGGCTGCAATAATGTAAGCGTTGAGAAGGTTGGCAGCTATCTCGAGGCTATTAGACGCGCTAAGGAGGAGACGTTGGAGCTGCTGAGGGGCAAGTCTTGAAGCCCCTAATGCTGGTATCTAAGGTAGAGCTTGCATGGGGGTTTAGCGTACGCTACGCTGGGGCTTCAGCTGCCCAGCCCGCCCTACCCATACCACCACCAACAACAATTGTTGGCTTCTACGCTGAACCCCTCGCAAGGCTCCTCGGCCTAGCAGAGTACAGGGGGTTTCCAGCGAAGCGCCCCTGTAGCCCCGCAGCGCTACTAGCAGAGCACACGCTCGCAGCCTCAGCAGGCTTGAATTCTGATAGTAGGAGCGGCCTGGTAGTTCATAGTGATTTATCGCACGTGGCTACATTACCATACCAACGTAGGAGGAAGACTGGCTGGGAGAAGCTGGCATTCGCAGCCCAGGCGGTGGGGGCGGCATATGGTCCCGCTGCACGCCTCTACCTGGCACTGGTCGTTGACGTTGAAGGGTTATCCCGCAAGCTCGGCGAGACTGTAGAGTCGATCATCTCGGCTCTCGCCTGGGCCGGATGGAGGCTTGGCTCCAAGGAGGGGCTAGTATCGGTCATCCATGCAGAGGCTGTGGAACCCGTGACACTCACGGGCGGCGTCTTCGAGACAATACTCTACCAGGAGGGAGGCCTTGTAGAGCCCTTCTCGAAGGTGGAACTCATCAGAGACATCTACATGTGGAGGCTTGACCCCAAGCTACTCTGTGGCGGCGAGGCAATCCCAGACTACATTCTCTACCACATACCGGCAGCAGCCTCCTCAACATCTTCGATACTCCTTCCCCCGCCCTCCACGGAGCTCCCAGGGTTTAGTCCAAGAAGCCGCGTCTACTGCCACCCATCCAAGCCGTTATGCGTAGCAGGGAGGTAGCAGGGGTGGGTACATGCCATTCATTGTTGAGCTGTTTCCTCCGGGTTGGCTCGGCAGGGGATTCCAGCTACTAGCGCTAAGCCTTGACCCGGGTAAGATTGTGAGGATTAGCTGGGAGGGTGTCGAGTTTAGAAGCTACGAGGACTATAGGCACCTGGTTCTCTCAGCATGGGATGTTGCTAGGCAGCTTCTGGACGAGAAGCTAGTCTACCCGCCAAGGTTCTTTGGCAACGACTGGAGGCCCCTCAAGAACCTTCTGGGAGCCAAGGTGACCCGGTGGATTGATGCGGCAGAGCAGCTGGTAGCGATGCTGAGGGATGGGAGACTCTCAGCCGACTACAATCAGACCCTGACAGCAGCAATGATGATGAAGCTGAACATGTTTGAGTATCCCCGCCGCATGCTTGGCGGCCAGCAGAAGGCAGCTGGAGGCTCAAAGATAAGCATCCATGGCTACATCCTAGCGCTGATAGGCGGGCTCCTATCAAAGGTGGGCCGTATAGGTGATACAGGCTTCTACCTGGTCCCACCACCGGAGGTAGGTGTCCAGGATTTGGACCCCATTGGCAGCCTCTACCTAACCCTAGTCCTCCGCTGGGAGGATGGCCGGCTAAACCCTATAGGCGCGCTTCTCGGCTCTAGGGGCGTAGAGAAGCTGCCAGCGAGCATTGACACCCTCCTCATACTCTACGGCTCGGCAGTGATAGCGGAGCTCCTAGACTTCGAGCCAGGTGCTGCATGTGGAGCCTCAGAGCTGGACCTGCTATACGCTGCATCCGTTACAGAGGCTGGGAATAGGGCGATGCTGAACACGATGTTCCCCTTAGGCTTCTCCGAGCCCCTATGCATGCTTGGCAGCCGCCCACTAGTAGAGCTGGCACATGCGCTCCTACGAACCCTGAGAGGCGGTGTTTGCGGTGGGGGAGACCGGGATCCGGGCTATGTAGCACTAGGCCAGTGTGTACAGAAGCTCTACCTCTACACTGTAACCGCCAACAACATCTACGTCTACGACTGTGCACGCCTGCTACGTGGTGCAGCAGAGAGCCGTGAGTGCAGCCGGTCGAAGAGTTTGCTGTCGGGTATCGCGGCTAGCCTAGCGCAGGCCAGTGGCACCCGGGAAATAGTTGTGGGAGGCTAGGCTGGGAGGCTATGCGGGCTGTGCTACCCCTGCGGAGGGGCATCAGCGAGCTTGCTGGTGAGGTGCGGAGGGGCAGCAATGCGGTTCTGGTAGCGCCCACCGGGTACGGTAAGAGTAAGTCTCTTCCATTGCTCCTGGAGGAGGCGGAGAAGGCGGGGATAGCAGCTAGGGCGGTGCACGTCCTCCCTCTGAGAGCCCTTGTGAGGCAGCAGTACGAATACCTCCGCGGCATCCTTGGCCGAGATGCTGGCTATCTTGCCGGGTCTAAGCCTTGACCCTGAGGGCTATAGCCCATTTATGCTCCGTAGAGCTGTGGTCTCGACTCTTGACAGCTTTGCGTTAAACCTTGCAAGACTCCCCGTGGCAGAGCTATCACTGGTACTCACCGGCTACGAGATGAGGAGGCTTGAAGGCCACTATGAGCTTCCACGGGCTTCGATATTAACCTCCCTAGTAGTCTTCGACGAAGCTCACCTTTACGCTGAGCCCTGGCTAGAGGGGGAGACTCCGTTCTCACGCCTATACCTCTCAACGGTACTCCCCATACTGAGGGATACCCGTACACCAGTGGTTGTGGAGACCGCCACTATGTCTACCAAGCTGACGGAGAGTATTGCAGCCACCACTGGTGCCACTGTGCTGGCAGTCTGCAGGAGCTGCAACCGCTGCGGCAAAGGCTGGAAATGCATTCCCGATACCGCGTTCGAGGAGGAGAACATGTTTGACTGGAAAACAGTCATCCTCAAGACCTCAAGCGAGGCTATACGCTTAGCGGTAGATCATGCTGAAGCTGGGCGCAAGGTGCTATACGCTGTCAACACCGTGGGGTCAGCCCTGAAGACCTACCGAGAGCTGCGCGCCATGCTTGGCGAGGAGAACGTGGTACTTGTTCACGGGCGGTTAGCCCAGAGGGACAGGGAGGAGGCTATCAAGAAGATAGAGAGAGCAAAAGTCGTCGTTGCCACGCAGGTCGTAGAAGCCGGTGTAGACGTTGACGCTGAGGTCCTGGTTACAGAGGCTGCGGCACCCAGCAGCCTAGCCCAGCGCGCGGGAAGGCTCTGTAGGAGCCAGAGAACAGCGGAGAAATGCCGCAGTGACCCACCCATAGTAGCCATATACGTTCCCAACACACTACACCCCTACGGCAGCATAGCAGTGGAGACGGTGAAGACTGTAAAGCAGCTCGTGGAAGCACGGCGAGTCGGGATAGAGTGGAGGCTACTAGACGATAATGGTGGGAGGAAGAGCTTCCGCCACCTCGTAGAAGCCCATGAAGCTGTAGGCCTGGAAGTAGAGCAGCCAAGAGCAAAGCTACTAGCCTACAGGAGGCTCCTAGCCAACGTGGTGGCTTCAGCCCTCGGTGACCCCAGGCCAGCACGCATGCTCATCGAGCAGTTCTGCAGCCTAGTCCGGGGCACCGCCCTGGTACACCTCGCAGCCCCACTTAACGAGGGCTACGACTTTCTTGAAGCACCACTAGACTGGCTACGCGCCAGGGGGAGGTGGAAGAGTCTATTAAACTGCAGCAACGGCATCTGCAACGTTATAGGTATTGGATACGCCGGCGAAGAACCCGAAGTAGTTGAAGCCCAAGCCCCAGCTAGAGATGTAGAAGCAATGCTAGCCAACTGCAGTAGCTACCTAAGAACGTATTACAAGCTCCTAGAGAACCTTTCCAAGGACACCGGTGCAAGGCTCCACACTATAGCTCTAGCACTGCGAGAAGACGCGTACACACCGGGCATAGGCCTCAAAACACTCTAACCAACACATGAAGGTGCAAATCATGGCCTTATATGCCTGGATTGGTGTAAGGCTCCGCGACCACAGCATAAACACTCTAGGACTCATGCTAGGCCTCTTTCACCGCGAGCTCCGGGTCACAGCCCTAAGGCTTGGCTTGGACCAAGACACACTCATGCTGGCATCTGCCGTGGCAGCACTACTACACGATGCTGGTAAGGCGGCTGAAAGGTACCAGGAGACCGTGGCTAGGTGCTACCCTCGCTTCACATGCCACGAGCTGGCTGGGAGCTGGGTTGCAATGGAGACCCTAGACGTTATACTACAGCTAGTAGAGCCTAGCAGGTCTAAAGTAGAATTACTATCAGCTGTTGCTGCTGCAGCAGTACTAAGACATCACCACGGTATGAGGAGCCTAGCAGCATGCCGGGCAGCAGCGAAACAAGGAAAAATAGATGGCTTGGACGGTAGCAGCCTCAAAGCCCTAGCTGAAGAGCTAGACAGTGCAGGCAGTCTTGCAGCAACCGTGGCAGCTACTCTCCGAGAACTCGCAGACACAGCACCGCCTCCAAACCCGCTGGAGGCAGAGGCAAGAGTGAGAAGGAGACTTACATTTTTAGAGAAGAAACAGCCAGCATTATCGGCGGCGACCTCGATTCTAACCGGCTTACTCGCAGCCGCAGACTACCTAGCAGCAGCGATTCTGGATGGAAGAGGGAGCTGCAACACGCGAGACGACAACGTGGCAACAATCTACCCACGAGGATATGCAAAACACGTACTACGAGAACTAGGCATATATAACCCAGTACTGCTCAAAGAAGCAAGGGAGAAAGGCTATAGGCAAGCCGAAAACTTGGCCAGAATGCTCAAAATAAGCTAGTCCCAGCAAGCTCCGCCTCCGGTCCCAGGAGCCCTTGTATGCACATCATGCATCGCAGAACTGGCAGCCCTAGCAGGATGCCTTGGAGAGTATCTCCGGCTGCTAGAATGTTATCGCTATGTTGCCGGTTTTTGCTGACGCGCATTCATGGTCTCGTTTTCTGTGCGGCTTGTCTGGCCGCTGTGTGTACCGCATTCTCTGTTTCTTGGCTGTTGTTTTAGCTGTGGCCTACTGGTTGGATGTTCTAGGAAACAATTTATATGTACCGCAGATATATCGGCTGCCGACTGGTCGGGTGGGTTGCATGGGTGTTGCCGGGTTCATAGCTAGGAGGCCCATCGTGGTTATCGCTGTCTGGCTGGTAGTGGCGCTTGTCGCGCTCCCGCTCTTCGCTAAGCTTGGCAGTATTGTTGAGGAGCGGCAGTACACGCTGCCGGAGAATAGTGAGGCTATGAACGCGTCGAAGCTCCTCGAGAAGCTGGGTAGCAGTGATGGTGTGGGTGTCATTGTTGTTACTGGCGTGGACCTGCTGGATAATGATACTGTTCTCCGGCTCGTAGAGTGGGGCAAGGCGTTCAACGAGACTGTCAGCGGCCGCTACATGACCGGTGTCACTGGGCTCCCGATGATGCTCGCAGGGCTGAACGAGACCCTCTACGCCGCCATGTTGTCCGCCGTCAACGAGACTGCTAGCCGCACGCTGCAGCTCTACGAGGCTCTGGACAGCCTCGACAAGGCCTATGCTGCAGCGCTGGAGAACGCGACTAAGCAGGTGGAGCTGCTCAACCAGAGCCTCATAGGGCTCGTGGAGGCCGACCGGGGCTACGCCCGGGCCTACCAGGGCCTCCTGGAACTCGTACCCCTGCTGAACAAGACCATTAACGGCCTGGTACAGCTCGACGCTGCACTAGCTGATACGACTAGCCAACTGCTGGAGCTGGCGGCGAAGCTTAACAAGACAGCCCTGGGCCTCGTGGAGGCTGATCGGTTCTACAGTGGGCTCTACAGGAACCTGACCCTCGCTGCCGGGCAGCTAGCAGCGCTATTCTCCAACGAGACCCCTGGTTGGCCAGGTGGAGGATGCGCTACCTATACCTTGTTGGAGGTTAGCAGGGCATACTTCTATCTCGAAGCCTACAATGGTAGCTACGAGGCCTACGCCGAGGCGGCAAACCTGACCAGCATCGATCCGGCACTGGTGCCGCTGCCGCGGGAGGAGGCTCTAGCCGCGTGGCAGGCTGTGAAGCAGCTGGTCGAGCAGGGCGTAGACCCGGACACCGCTGCGTCACGGGTCGCAGCCAACATGCTGGCTGGGGAGCTGCCAGCCACTGCCACCTACGTACTGCCAGTAGCTGTTGATGCCTGGCTTGGAGCTTTGCAGGGCGTTAAGGCCTCCATGAATGTTAGCTCGTTGACAGACCTCTACAAGCTGCCGCCAGAGCATGTTGAGAGCCAGCTACAGGTGCTCAATGCTGCGCGGGAAGCTGCCCGCCAGGCCGCGGAGAGCATAGCCGCCAACAGGACAGCCATTGTCGCCGAGCTGCTGGCCAAGCAGCTAGAGGTGGAAGGCCTGCCGGAGAGTATCGCTGAGCAATTGGCGGCGAAGGCTGCGCAGGGAGCCCTGGAGCCCCTCGACGCTGCCCTGGTGGTAGCGGGGCGGGCCGCCGAGGAGATGGGCTTACCGGCCAACGCCACGGAGCTCCTCGCACGGGTACTGGTCGAGGCTGACCCAGCGGCGAGCCTCGCCCTAGCCTCCAGCCCTGACAAGGCTGTTGAGGCTGCTGCAAAGCTCCTGGAGGCCTTCGGGGTGCCAGGCGACGCCGTCGAGGCCGCCAAGAGGATACTCCAGGAGGGCGCCATGGATCGTAGAGTTGCTGCGCGCGAGGCAGTCCAGCTCTTAGCCGGGGAAGTCCCGGCTGAAGCCAAGCAGCTGCTGCAGGTACTGCCGAGGTATGACCCGGAGGCTGAGGGGCTACTGGCAGCCAACAAAACCCTCGCAGCCATGGCAGCCGGCGACATAGTCTACGAGCAGATGACAGAGATGGGCCAGGCGATCCTGCCCAGGTATGTTGTCACCCAGCTCTCGCTCCTCGTAGCAGAGGGGGCAGCGGAGCCCGGACAGCTGCGCAAGATAGCCCTCAGCATCGTGGAGAACGCTGTCGCCGCTGAGGCCGGCGAGGAGCGGGCAAAGCTGATCGCCGCTGCGCTAGAGCGCTTCGACCCCGACGCCTCCGGGAGGATAGCCTCGAACACTACGCTCGCCCTCGAAGCCGTAGCGTGGATGGCCGAGCAGCAGGGCCTCAGCCTCCCCTTCACCGTTGGTGAGCTGCGGGAGATGCTGGAGAGCCGGGAAGCCCTACGCCGCACCATGGCCGAGATACTGAAGGAGGAGGCGGTCGAGAACGCGCCGGAGGAGGCTAAGCCGCTGCTCGAGAAGCTAGCCGATATCGTCGCCGTGGAGGGCCCCGGGATACCCGAGGAGAGGAAGTGGAGCATAGTGGAGAAGCTCGTGAGGGAGGCTGCTGCGGGGAAGATGGCTGGCGCTGCTTTCGAGGGGTTTGAGGTCCCGGACTGGCTCGCAGACGCTACCATCGAGCTTGGCGTGAAGGTTGCACGGGGCGAGCTGGCTGCTGAGACTGCTGCTGGGCAGCTCGCTGAGCGACTCCTCCTAGAGGCTGTCTACCCGAGACTACTCAACGAGACGCGTGGACTACTCGTAGCCAGTGACTACAATGGCTTCCTCGTGATGGGCACCCCGCTCGGCGATACTGGGGAGGAGCGGGCAGACAACACCGTAGAGGCTGGCAGGACGGCGGAGGAGTTGTTAAAGGAGCTGGGCATAAGCTATGAGAGGGCCTATGTTAGCGGTAACGATCTCCTACTGAAGCAGGTTAAGGAGTATGCTGGCAGGGATGCAGAGAAGACTAGCAAGTTTAGCGAGCTTGGCACATTCATAGTGCTACTGGTAATCCTTGAGAGTCTCTTCGCCGTCATACTGCCATACATTGGCATCTTCCTCGGGCTAGCCGTGGGCGGAGCCCTGGTATACATCGCAGCTAGCATGGGCTGGATAGAGGTCTCCTCGACAACACAGTCGCTGATGATAGCTACCGCGCTCGGCCTAGGCGCAGACTATGCAGGATACATTGTGCACAGGTTCCGCGAGGAATACGCTAGGCTCCAGGACCCACGGGAAGCCGCGAGACGCGCCCTCGAGAGGGCTGGACCAGCTGTCGTTGCTAGCGCTCTCACAGTGATCATAGGATTTGGCAGCCTCATGCTAGGCTGGGAGATAGGGTTCCTTAGCAACATAGGCGAGACTATACCGATAACAGTAGCCGCCACAGCCGCCGCGAGCCTGACACTAGTGCCAGCACTGCTGTCGCTGTTCGGTGGTAGGAGCTGGTTCTGGTGGCCGCGGAGGCCGAGCATTGAGAGGCTGGGCCGCGAGAGTAGGCTGATGAGGACGCTGATACGCTACGAGCCCATAGTGCTGGCTGTAATCCTCGCCGCGATGATAGGCTCGGCATACTTCTACGTCACATTCAAGGGGAGCCACGACATGAAGCTCCTGCTCCCCGACGGCGCGCCAGCCCTACAAGCATTCGACGTGCTCCGCGAGGAGTTCACGCCAGGCATCACTGACCCGGTGTACGTGGTAGCAGTACTCCCGGAGAGCATCTGGGAGAGCAACACTACTGCGAAGATGCTGGACGAGCTTGCAGCCAAGCTGGCAGAGGTGCCCGGCGTAGCGAAGGTTATATCGCCCACGCAGCTCGCCAGCAGCGCTGCAGTATTCGGCCAGACTGCAGGCATGATGGGCGGGCTGGTGAGCAGCGACGGCAGAATAGCTGTGGTACAGGTTATGCTCAGCGTGGATCCCTACAGTAGCGAGGGCGAAAAGGCGATAGAGAAGGTGCACGAGATAGCACACAGCTACGCTGAGCAGCACGGCTTCAAGGTCTACGTGGGCGGTGCACCCTACGCTGTACTCGAGATGGACGATATACTGCACCGTGTCTACTATCGCCGCATACTCCCAGCCGCGAGCCTCCTAATGATAGCCGTGTTCACCGGCATCTTCGGCAGCCTGGTGGCTAGCATAGCAGCGCTCCTAGTAATCATAGGCTCAGCAATGATGGGTATCGCTGCGAGCGTAATACTTTTCCAGGACCTGCTGGGCAAACCGGTGCTATGGTTCCTCCACATAGTCTCTATGGCAGCCGTGCTGGGCGTGGGTATGGACTACAATAGCTTCTACCTTGCACGCGCCCTAGAGGAATACCACCGGGGCGGTGGCGACGCAAAGAAGGCCGTAGCGAGAGCCGCTGGAGCCGTTAGCACATTCATAGTAGGCCTAGCATTCGTTGTGACAAGCGCCTACCTAGCACTACTATCAGCAAGCAACATCGGCATGAGGGAGATGGGCTTCACGCTAGCAGTAACAGTGCTACTAGCAGGTCTAATGGCAGCTTACCTCCTAACACCACTAGTAATATCGATGCTCGGCCGCCATGCATGGTGGCCATGGGGGCTGCGCAGACGCATCAGCCACTAGAAAGCCTTGAGCAATAGAGACGGGGGATGAACCGGAGACGATCCCAACCCATCTTTTTACCATACAAAACACTGGTGTTTTTTCATCACCAAGGCAGCCTGGCTGTGTAAGCACCTGCCCGGCCCGATACGAGAGACACCATTGCTATAGCCGTCTACACGGACACCCCCTAGCTGCTAAGCCGGGTGGTGCATTGGCTGCGTTGAACGCCATATTGCTAGTATGCTAGTATGGATCAGGTAGAGGGTATACTTGTAGGAGCCTGGCAGCGTGGGAACTAATCTAGTCTAGGACTACGGGAAGGAGTGCTTATAGAGCACTTGATTGTGTACGCCTCGAAACATGTAGGCTAGCCTGGTGTCGCTGGGCGCGATAGAGTGCTGCCCATCGTGTACTCCACGGCCATGGGGTATAATGAGTCTGGGGTGTTGGGTAGCCTGTCGGGAGGGCTCGGGGGCTAGGCTAAACTCGTTCACTTCTCGGCGAGGATGCCTATTACAGCAACGGCTACTTTACGGGTGTGGCTTAGCCTACTTCGCCTTTGAAGAGCTTTACTGTGAACTCGTGCTTTGGGTTTACTGCTATTTCGTCTGCTGGGCCGTATTCTACTAGTTGGCCGTTGTAGATTACCGCGATGTAGTCTGCTACTCTTAGCGCTTGGTGCGGCATGTGTGTTACGAGTATGATTGTTAAGCCTAGCTCCTCTACTAGGCTTCGGAGCGCGTTCTCTATCATCACGGTGTTGTGGGCGTCTATGTTTGCAGTGGGCTCGTCGAGGAGTAGCAGCTTGGGCCTCATGGCTAGGGCTCTGGCTAGGCATAGGCGCTGCTGCTGGCCGCCACTAAGCGCTGTTGGTGGATCGTGGAGCCTGTCCTTTACCTCGTCCCAGAGCCTCGCTGCCTCCAGAGCCCATTTCACTATCTGGTCTAGCTCCTCCCTTGTTTTTGCCACACGGTTTATCTTGGCTGCTACCGCTACGTTCTCGTATATGCTCATGTGCGGGAATGGGTTGGGCGTCTGGAACACCATTCCGATCCTGCTCCGGAGCTCGTAGGGATCAGCCTTTAATGCATCAACGCCAAACACTAGGACCTTGCCCTCAACCTTCGCGCCTGGCACGAAGTCTATGAGCCTGTTAATGGTTCTGAGTAGGGTGGATTTGCCGCTACCGCTGGGGCCGAGTATTACTGTTACCGCTGCCTCAGGTATGTCTAGGTCTATGTTCTTGAGTACATGCTTCCCACGTATCCAGACGTTTAACCCCCTAATGCTTACGGCTGGCTGGCGCGTCATAGCCTTACACCCTTAACCGCCAGCTTTACGGCGAGATAGAGGAGGAGATAGCCCGCCAGGAGTATGAGTGCAGCACCCCATGCCACGTCTACGAGGTTCTTGTAGGGTGTGAGGGCGAAGTGGTATATGAGGAGGGGGATTGCATCTCCAGGGCCGGTTATGCTGTAGGGCTGGAAGAGCCTTACAGCACCAAGGGTGAAGAGTAGCGGTGCTGTCTCGCCGAATGCTCTGGAGACCCCATGACTATCCCGACCGCCACGCCTCTACGTGCTATCCCCATGGCTATCCTTACTGCCACCTGGGCCTTCTTCATGCCTATAGCATAGCCTGCCTCACGGTAGATCCAGGGCACGTTTTCGAGGTAGGTCTCAACGTAGGATGTCGTATAGGGCAGCATTACTATCGCGAGGGCTACCGCACCCGCTAGTATCGAGGGCCCGCCCATGGGTATTACGAGGAGCGAATAAACTATCATGCTTATAACTATCGTGGGTATCTCGAGTAGTGCCTTTACCAGGCCCCTTACAGCCCTGGCTATCCACGTATGGGGGTATTCTACTGCTAGCAGCGCCAGGCCTAGCGCTACCGGTATGCTGATGGCTGAGGATAGGAGGGTTAGGAGCAGGGAGCCAGTGAATGCTGGCCCTATACCGCCGAGCCCAGCTCCGGGCGGGGGTGGTGGCTGGGTGAGGAAGTCTATGAGGCCGACGTGGGCTATGACGCTTATGCCTCTCGATGCTACCTCGTAGATTATCGAGACTAGCGGGGCTATGATGGCTACTGTTGCCGCACCAGTGACCACTGCTACGAGCTTGTCTAGTAGTGCCTGCCTAGACACGCTCCATCAGCCTCCTCCACCTGTACATGAGGGCTAGTCCCGCGAAGTTTAGGGCGAGGCCTAGAGCTAGGAGGGTGAGGCCTGCAGCGTAGAGTGCGTTGAGCATTAGTGGCTTGGCCTGGGCTTCGGGGAAGAGTGTTGCTATGAGTGAGGTTATTGTCTGGCCTGGAGCGAAGAGACAGGTGGGCATCTCTATCACATTGCCCACCACGAGGGTTACCGCAATGGTCTCCCCTACCGCCCGGCCAAAACCCAGCAGGGCTGCACCAGCCACGGCGCCCCGGAGCATTGAGATGAGTATCCGGGCTACATGGTAGCGGCGGCCCCCAATGCCGAGTATGGCCTCGCGATATGCCGTCGGGATGCTGCGGTAGGCCTCGTTCACCAGCGCGAACATGTAGGGTGTAACCATTATGGCGAGCACCACGCCCGCCGCGAGTATGCTCCTACCCGTGAGTGGCTGGCAGGAGAACAGCGGGATGAAGCCCAGCTTTTCATGGAGTGGCTCCATGACGTAGCGCTGCAGTAGTGGTACGAGGACCTTGGCGCCCCAGAGCCCGTAAATTACCGAGGGAACCCCCGCCATAACGTCGATGAGACTTGCCACCGGCTCGCGGAGCCTCGGGGACAAGTACTCGTTTATGAATACTACCGCCGCCAGCGTGGGAGGCAGAGCTAGTAGCAGGGCTATACTAGCCGTCACCATTGAGCCGAGGAGCACTGGTAAGATCTGGTAGGTGGTCCTCGATGGGCTCCACTCACTGCCAAAGATGAAGTCTACCCCCTCCCTCTCGATCACCGGGGCTGAATAGTCGGCGAACACGTAGGCTATGTACACGTAGAGGGCGAGTATGAGCACGCCGAGGGGTAGGAGGGAGAGGAGAAAGAGCTTGTCGTGCCGTGGCATCCGGGAGACATCCACACCCAGGATCCTCGACGCCAACCTAGCGGGGAGACCCATCCCCCTCTCTCACCCCGCCGCAGCACTCTCCTCGAGGATCTCAGCCGCACGTAGGAGGAGTTGCTTGAGGGGCTCCGGGGGAGGAGCATAGCCGGGAACCATGTACTCGTCGCCCTTCAATGCTATCCAGCGGAGGAACTCTGCTACCGCACGGGCCTTCTCGGGGTCGCTGTAGCTCGTCCAGAGTATGAGGTGTGTCCAGGCCGTGATAGGGTAAGCGTCCTCGCCCTCAGCGTACACGACGTAGTCTAGGTCGCCGCTAAAATCGCCCCGGGGGTCCCGGGGGAGCTTCTCCGCAGCTGCCCGGGCAACGGCTTGGAGACTCTCAATGCTCGGTTTCACGAAGCGCCCCTCCCTATTCATTATTGCTGCTACCGGCATATTGTTCTCTATCGCAAAGCTCCACTCTATGAAGCCTATAGTGTAGGGCCTCTGTACAACAATGTCAGCCACACCAGCATTGCCCAGGCCGCCGAGAGCCCTACCAGTCGCCGCTACAGGATACTCCGGCGCCTTGCCCACAAGCTCCCTGGGCCAGATGTCCGGAGCCGCCTTGTGGAGAAAAAGGGTGAATACCTCCTGGGTACCACTCGCGTCGGCACGGTAAACCACTATTATCGGCTTGTGAGGAAGCTTGACGCCAGGGTTTAGCTCCTGGATCCTCGGGTCATCCCAGTATTCTATGTCGCCACGATAGATGAGGGCGAGAACCCTGCCGGTAAGGTTTATGGTTTTATCTCCAAGCTCGGGCAGATTGTAGGTAACCACAACCGCGCCGAGGAGTACGGGTACCTGCATTACCTTGCCGCGGTATTGCTCCCATACCTCATGGCCGAGCGGTGGGTCGGAGCCCGCGAAGTCGAGTGTACCCTGGAAGAACCTTGCCTGTCCAGCACCGCTGCCGAGGTACTCGTAGGTCATCCGCACCCTGGGGTGCTCCTCCATGAACTTTAGCATCCACATATAGTACTGGGGGTAGGGAAATGTGGCCCCGCCGCCGGTCACAAAAACCACGTGGCCATGGCCTAGCTCGAGTATCGCAGAGGCGGCCGCGGCACTGGCAGCCAGTGCGAGTAGCAGTACTGCGAGCATCCTCAACCCGGGCGGCCCGTGTCTGCAGCTGCAGAATCCCCGCTAGAGGATAAATACGCTCCCACAAATGCAAGGTAGAGCTCTAGAGAGATCTGGAGAGTCCTCTAGCCTACTCTAGAGCCAAGTAGACCCCCTATCACTGATTGTACCTCGCTCCTACAGTGCTCGAGGGCTGCTGGCCCCAACACCTTGGGGTTGCGGCCATTACGCCACACATAGAGCCTCGGGCGGTGCTGCTCTCCGCTCCTGCGGTAGGTGAGCCTTAACACTATGTCGGCCATGCTCGTGTTTAGCCGGTACATCTTCTCGTCGATAAGTGCTAGCACCCTTATCGTCGTCATTCCCTTGGAGCGAAACATTAGCAGCTCGTTGCGCAGGTACATGTAGTAGCGGTGCTCGTCCCTAGTACCGTGTACCAGGTATGGTATGTCGGAGCGGTCAAAGACGAGTAGCAAGGGCTGGTACTCCTCTATTTCTTGTAGCTCCCTAGCATAGAGCTCCTCTAGGGACATCGAGGCCGGGTTGAAGGAGGTTACGCGGACAAGCTCCTCTAGCCTCTCCTTAGCATCTCCAGCTAGCTCGCCAAGCTGCTCGACGAGACCATCCATGATCTCCTCGGGGCTCCTCTCATAGCTTATAATCAGTGTTCTCAGCTTGTTGGAGAGTATGAAGCCAGCAAGTAGTGGTACTAGGAGGTACCGAGCCCTGCCATCTGGGGGGTAGAACACTGTTACGTGGTGGCCTGGGTATAGGGGGCCTATAGCCTCCTCGAGAGCTGTGCAGGGTAGCTGGAGCTTCACCTCCCTCCTCGGCGCGGGTATATCCTCAATCATTGGCGGGGGGCATGCAACTAGCCCCTTGCCCTCCACTATGGTGAATGGTATCTCTGCTGTTGTTATTGGCGCCCCGCGGATCTTCCTCACCTCCATGAGCCTTGTTATGAAACCGTTTTCCACCTTCTGCTTGAGCATGATGACTATATCTGCTACAAACTCTATCCCGCCAAGCTCTATTTTCTCGGAGCCGTAGGGCACCTCTGCAACGATAACTACTAGGCCCTTGGTTAGCCTAGCGAGGTTGTAGAAGAAGTTCTGTAGCACCTCCCGAGCCTCGACGGTACCGCCAACCAGTAGGCCAATGGGGGTAAAACTATCAATTACTATCACCCTATGGCCATGGCTTGTTACAGCACTAATTATGTCCTCGAGCACGTGTCCAACAGCAGCACGGTCAACAATAAGGGGTACATCACGGTATTCAAAGAGCCCCTTCTCCTCCAACTCGGAAAAGTTCATACCGAGCCTAGCCATGTACCATAGAAACTTCTCCCTAGACTCCTGCAGCGAGACGTAGAGACATGGAACTCCGCGGAACGCGTTAACGTAACATATTGATGCCGCTAGAATAGTTTTGCCCGCACCGGGATTCCCCGCTATAAGGACTGTAGTGCCCGGCCTAAGACTACCAACAAGCATCTTGTCGAGTGCACGGACACCCCATACAAAAGAGTTGGGGTCCGAGGCTTTATCGCAACAATTCATTTCACTATACACCCACGCGGGCTCCGGACAATACCAGGTTCTACTCAGCCCTATTTTTACAGGTTTAGCCACGCTCTGCCGGCAAGCCGTAACTAGTACGGAGGTTATTAACACACGAAAGCGGAGAGGTAACAGCCTAGACGCGTGCCGGGAAGGGGGCGTGATTTGTGTAGACCATGGCCTCTCCAGTGGCCCTCCTTTCCGCGTATAGTGCCTCTGAGCAGCGGGATTGCTAGGCTAGAGTAGTGTCGGCTTCGTACTCTCTCCAGCCGTACTCCCCGACTAGTGGGACGAAGAGGCAGGGTGTAACCGGTCTGGATTCTATCTTACCGTCCCTGGTCTTCACCACCACGTAGAGGTGTTGGAGGTAGCGGTCGCCTATTGGTATCACCATTTTGCCTCCCGGCTTGAGCTGGTCTATGAGTGGGCCGGGGATGTCGGGTGCCGCTGCTGTCACTATTATCCTGTCGTAGGGAGCCTTCTCCGGGTAGCCCCTCGAGCCATCGCCTACTATGACTGTGACGCGGTCAGCATATCCTGCCCGCTCCAGGTTTCTCCGGGCGAACTCTGCTAGCTCCGGTATACGCTCAATCGTGTATACGTGGCCCCAATGCTCTCGAGGCTCATCGCTAGGCGCTACAACCTCCGCCATTACTGCTGCATGGTAGCCCGAGCCTGCGCCAACCTCTAAAACCTTCATACCTGGTTTTAGGTCCGCATATTCTGTCATCATTGCAACCATGTGGGGAGCACTGATCGTCTGCCCATGCCCTATTGGTAGCGGGGTATCCTCGTAGGCCAAGTGGCGAAGCTCGTCCGGCACAAATAGCTCCCGTGGCACTCTAAGCATGGCCCTCTTCACATGCTCCGACCTTATGTATCCCTCCCTGACAAGCCTCTCTACAAGTCGGCGGCGAGCCTCTCTAAACCACTCCTCATCCCTAGTCCATGGAGCCAACCGCTGCCACCTAAGTCAAGGTATTGCATGAGCATAGGCTATAACTCCACTCGCAGCCAAGCCTCTCTGAATAAACAGCCAATACGGGTAGATATTGTTTCGCCTAGCTATTTGGCGAGCATGCATCTAGCTTGCTGGGCCCCGGAAAGCATCCACGACAGCTGCGGGCTCCACCCTGGAGAGCATCCGCCGAGCCACACCAGCCCCCTACCCAGGTTACTAGCTCGTTTGCGATGTAGACCTACCCGAACTCCTGCGCAACGTCCACCTGTAGGCCAGCACCTGAGCCGCAAATGCTGCCACGACTGCAGATGCCGTGGAGACTGCTAGTGGCGGGTAAAGGCCGGGCACATGACTAGGAATCATCGCTAGGCCCTCTAGGCCGCCGGCGACCAGCGCCGCGATGCCCGCCGCCGAGACCGCTAGGTAGGCCTTGCCCCGTAGCCCCAGTCTTGCCAGACCATAGGAGTATAGTCCGGCTGCAACCGGTGCAAGTACTGCCGCAGCAAATACGGCCTGGTGGATACTGTAGAGCAGCACGATAATCCAGCCAGAGTAGTAGTTGATGGTCTCCCCGCCGCCAGAGACATATTCCTCCACGAAGCCGACGGGCTTGTATATGTAGCCACTGCCGCGACACTCATAGATGTCCTCTGCTCCTTGCACCCTCTCGCAGACCAGCCCTTCGGTAAAGTGGTAGCCGTGTAGTATTAGCGGCTCCGCTGTAGCGTCAACGTAGACCTTTTCATAGGCGAGCCCCCAAATCCTCATCGAGACATGGAACATGGAGAAGGCGTAGTCATCGAACGACAGCTTTTCCGGCTGAGGCAGGGGCTTTTCCACAACATCCACGGAGTAGCCGCTACCCACGAGCACCCCGATATAATACATGGAGGCAAGATATGCTGCCAGCAGGACCGCAAGGAGACCCAGGCGGGATAGCCTCAAGGAACCCCACATCCATGTATGATGTATTCCGGGGGGTGGCTAGGCTATAGGTTTCCCCGCCAAGCAGCCCAGCAACTCTATCAGCTGGAAGGGTGCCCGTAGGGCTCGGCTCTGGGAGCCCCTACGGGATAGGCCGGGGTTTGCCAGGTGCCTGGTTTGCGAGCGCCGGTGCCCCATAGCGCCTGGTGCCCGTGGCGCTTGCGGCAACTACCTCAACGAGGGAGGCGTACTAGTGCACGTGGGGTATGGGAGACTTAGCGCCGCCGAGAGCAGGCCCATCGAGATCAAGCCGTTGTTCCACTACTGGCCGAACAGTACGGCGCTAACGTTCTCTGGGTGGGGCTGCAACTTCTACTGCCCATGGTGCCAGAACTATCCCCTCAGCTTCCGCCACCCACGCCCCGACGACCCGGTCGTGGAGCCCGAGGTGCTCGTGAGGGAGGCCCTGCGAGCCGGCGATGAGGGTCTATGCGCGAGCTTCAATGAGCCAGCTACGCTCTTCGACTATCTCGTCGAGGTGTTCAGCCTGGGCCGCCGCTACGGCCTCTACGCGACAATTGTCACCAACGCATACTTCACCCTGAAGGCTGTAGACGTGCTGGTCTCCGAGGCGGGGGTTGACGGGTGGAGCATAGACATCAAGGGCTGCCCGGGGATGAAGGGGAAGGGGATACTCCCCGCGATAGACCATAGCGTGGTGTTCCGGAATGCGAGGAGGATAATAGACCTCGGCGGCCACGTAGAAATGGTCCACCTAGTGGTGACAGGGGCAAACGACGACCCAGAATGCTTTGAGTGGATAATAGACCAGCACATATCAAACCTTGGCCACCAGGTACCACTCCACATCAACCGGTACTACCCAGCCCACCGCTGGCACAAGCCGCCAACACCCATAGGGAAGCTGCTAGAGTGGAGGGAGAAGGCTAGGAGGGCCGGCATAGAGTTCGTATACGTTGGCAACGTGGGCGACCCGGAGCTAGAGTCTACCCGGTGCCCAAGGTGCGGCAAGCTGCTCATAAGAAGGGAGGGGTACCGCGTCACGTACTACAACCTAGACTGCAGCAATGGTAGGTGCCGCTGTCCACGTTGTGGATACCCTATACCACTACGTGGCACATACATAGCAGGAAAATCAATACCGAGCCGCTGATGAAACATGCTAAAAACTAGGATTGGCATTACTCCCCCGAGGGGTTTACACGTAAACCGCCCAAGTGTAACGTAGGCAATACGACGCATCCTACCCTAGGTATTCCGATTCACATTGGCATGAAAGTCTACAGTGATTATGCCCGAAGTCTATACCTGGACGGATTTTCAGCAGAGTCTCCTATATTAGTCTGTACGCATAACGAGTCTAACCTATGGGTGTGACATTTGTGTTTAACTGTACGAGTGGGCAGGAAGGGTGTTATTGTTTTACCGAAGAGTGTGAGAGAGCAGTTGCACATAGAGGAAGGTACACTGCTGCAAGTGTGCGTGAGGGATGGCGAGGTAGTACTCAAGCCGCTTGATCTATGGGAAAGGGTTTGGAGCTGCTGCAAGGGCTCTGCGGAGGAGGCCGAGAGGGAGCTTGACGAGGAGGAAGAGGCATGGCTAGAAGCGAGAAAGCCAAGAAGGTGATTATCGATACATACACATTGCTAGCAATGGCTTACGGTGAGTTGAGCAGTACGGCTGCCAGTCTCCTAGAACAGGTTAGGGAGAGACGCGTTGTCGGTATCATACCTGTAACAGTGGCTTACGAGTACTTGGTTCACTGGCACCGGGGCAGAATACCAGTCCTTAAAACTGTAGACGAAGTGGTAACATTCCTAACATCATACTTTAAGGTGGAGAGAGTAGAGTTTGCCGACTGGGTGAAAGCAGCTGAAATTAAGAGTAAGGGTGATCAGTTCCTCCGGAACTCCAGCAACCCTCTGCTGAGACAGAGGAGACTAAGCATTGTGGACTCCACAGTGATAGCGCTAGCGCTCCGCCTCAACATACCCATACTTACCGGCGACAAGGACCTAGCCTATGTGGCGGAAAAGTTTGGAGTACCAACACTCTGGTAGCCCAAGCCAGCGGATACCCCCGATACGGGTGACCTACCATGACCTCTGCGGCTGCGTGTATGTTCCTAGCTATGTGAACGTAATGGGAGATCTGGCGGTGACCGTTGCGGATATAGGGTTCACCAAGAGCTTCTGGGCCAAAAGTAGGCTGTAGCATCCATACCGTGCATGGAGCTCTACATGAACTATCCCGGGTCTAATCGAAACATCCGGGTACCAGTGCGGTGGTGTCCCGTGTATCCTGCCTCGAGTATTCTTGATCTACACGTCGGGATATGGTACCGTGTGCTTGACTCCGAGCCTGTGGCATGCATAGCGGCGCCCCGGGAGAGGAGCTTCATAGTGGTTGAGGATCACGGCCTGGAGCTGGGAGGCACTGGGCGCTTCTGCGTCTACATCGTTGGCAAGAGGAGCCTATCTACCCATGAGGCTCTGCGCCTCCTAGCCCGCGCCCTCGGCGTCAAAGCATCCCTCCTGAAGGCTCTAGGGCTCAAGGACACTGAAGCTACCACTGTGCAAGCTGTATGTACGCCGTGCCCCCAGGAGCCGCCACGCTACATCGTCCTCGACAATCTGTGGGCTCGTCTCGCCGGCCGCCTCGAGGCGTGTCCGCGGCCGGGAAGGCTCCGGGGTAACAGGTTCACAATAGTGCTCGAAACCGGTGATACCGGGGGGCTTCTCGGGGCCCTGGATGTGCTTCGGGGTAGGAGGCTCCCAGCATACTATGGTTATCAGAGGTTTGGGACGAGACGCCCGAACACGCATACAGTCGGCATACTATTGTTGAGGGGCGAGGTTGACGCGGCACTCTACGAGGCTGTAGCCGCCGCGTACCCGGACGAGTCTAGCGTCATCACACGGTGCAGACTCTCCATGTGGAGGGATGGGGGTTGCCCACGGGGAATGTATGAGGCGTGGATGGCCGAGTCGGCTGGGGACCCCCTGGAGGCTATTCGCCGCATACCACGCAGCATAATGGAGGTTTTCATCGGGGCTGTACAAGCATACATCTTCAACCTCTACCTCTCGCTCCGAACACGCTACGGCTATGACCTAGGCGAGAAGCTCCGCGGCGAACGGCAAGAGGACAGTGGGAGGCCCCTAGCACTAGTACCAGGCATAGGCTACAGAATCGGCGTAGACGGCGAGGCCAGGAAGCTGCTAATGGAGGCCATCGAACTTGCCGGCCTAACGCCCAGGGGAGCTCGCAGAGCCGCCAAGCTATGTGCCACGGCTAAAGCCATACTGGAGGCCAGTCTACACGGTAGCACGCGAGCTGAAAGCGCAGGTCCTCAGCAGCAACCGCACAGCCGTATCATTCTGGCTCGAGAGGGGCATGTATGCAACTATACTGTTAAGGGAGCTTGTAAAAGTCCCTGAATGCATATGAGGTGGGAATATATGTAATGTTAACCGGTACTTTCACATACCTTGTCCCCGATACAACATCCACCTCCTTAACTAAAGGTTTTATTACCAGGATTTTTGCACCGGGACACCTAAGAGCTTCTTCGGGAGACGATATCGATACTATTACACCTTTATCACAGACGTTTTCGTCACATGTTGCTCCAGTACAGAGTTGTTCCGCTGTATTGCTACCATGTTTTTGTATTACAACAGCCGCTACGGCTAAAATTGCCACCACCGTGAGGATAACCAATAATGTTTGCTTAATTGATGAAATATTCACATCTAGCCCCTTCTGTGGAGAGCTAGTGAGCACAGCTAATCAATATCGAGGAGGAGCTTACGAATATCCTATAATTTACGTCTAATATTTAGTGATTATTTAGTGATTTCAAAAATCCATATTGGAGTTTTCCATGCCAAAAGCTGCGACAGCTAGTAGCCGGACTTTATCCTCGTTCTCTTCCCGAGAAGCTCTGTTAGTATACGCTCATAGAGCTCCTTTGCCTTGCCGAGCCTTTCCTCGTCGCGGCGGGGTATCCTTACGACGTACTCTATGCTGCCATCTGGCAGCCATAGTGTGTTTACTCCTAGCACCCTTGCAGGGTAGAGGAGGTGTGTTGCTAGGCCACGTACATCGCTCGCCTTCGGTATTATCTTTACGCGGGTGCCAAGCTTCTCTCTTAGCTTCTGCTCTACCTGCCTGGCATACCTGGTGAATATCGGGACGCTGGTGCCGACGCCGAGATCCATTACTATTATCACCATGTCGTTGTCTATGAAATACGTTTTGTAGTATGTTGCCTTCTTTAGTAGCTGTACACCCTCACTCTCCTCGAGCTCTATTAGCACCTTCATAATGTCTACTTCTCGCTCTTCAACAGCACCCGTGTCGATAAGGCTCTGGCAGCGGGGACACAACACGCCGCTCTTGACACACACGTAGTCCAGCGGGATTTGTACCGTGGCTCCCCACCCCCCCATCTTACATGCCTCGAGGGTCTTGGGCTGTATTGACAGAGGCATCGGCCCCTGGGGGTACCTGCGTGGCCGCTTTTCTTGCAGGATTCACCCAGCCGCTGGCTGTAACCACCCCTAATATTGTCTGGGCTGCGGGGGCGCAACCTGTGGGACTAGCGCATATAGTGCTGATTGGTGGGAGAGCTTATTTTCCTTCACCACCCTCCCAGGCTGCTGGAAGTGCTCATCCTTGCCGCCCCGCCGTATCCCCGTGGGCCGAGGCCAGCGTCCGGATCTGGAGGTTCTAAGGGGTTACGGCGGTTTCGTAGGGCTAGAGCTTAGCCTTCGCTATCGCCGTCCAAGGTGGCCCTACTGCTCCAGGCCGTGGTGCCCGGGTAACAGGGCTTATGTAGCCACAGCTAACGTCTATGTCTGCGCCTCCTGTCCAATAGGGTTCGATGGAGAGGTGGAGCTTTACCCCTCGCAGCCGCTAACCAGCAGGTTTATCGAGGCTTTTGCGCCGGGCCTACTATCCCCCGCAGGCCTCCATGGAAAGCTGAGAGCGAAGATGTACAGTGTGGTCGTGGCTGCTGCTGGAAGACTCGCTGGCTACGAGCCCCTGCCCAGCGTAGAGGCTCCCTGCAGCACTGCTAGCCGCAGCATAGTAGATGTCTCTGATCGCGTGCTGGTTATTGGGGCTGGTGTTGCCGGGCTAGCAGCGGCAGCCAAGTCAGCCGAGTATGGCGTCAAGGTGGTTCTAGCCGAGGCCACAAGTGTTCTCGGCGGGTTTGTCCGCCTACTCGGCGGTGAGGCTAGCGAGGCTGCTAGGAGGCTCGTCAAGGCCGTGGAGAGGAGTGGGAGGGTGAAAATACTCACGGGCGCCAGCTACATAGGCCTCTACGACGAGGGCCATGCTGTTGTAGCTAGCGACTCAATTCTCCTCGCTAGGAGGGGCATCCCGGTAGTCTACGCTGCTGGGTCCGAGGCTCCCCCACCCCTCGCCATTGGCAATGATTTGCCCGGCGTGGTCTCTGCCTCCTACCTGTTAGAACTCGTTGAGGCTGGCTACCGGCCGCGCAGCATAGCCGTCATAGGTGCTGGGCCGTGGGCCATGGAGGTTGCCGAGGCTCTCGCTGAGAAGGTGGAGAAAGTGTACGTTGTGGCCCGCCGTGAGCAGTTAGTGCGGGACGCGCCGGGGCGTGTCGAGGTTGTTGAGGCCGGGGAGGTCGTGTTCCAGGGCCGTGGCAGGCTAGATGAGGTACCAGTTGATGGTAGACATCTGCGGGTCGAAGCTGCAGCCTCAGCGGTGTCCGAGTATCCTAATGCGCTTGCAGCCTACGCCGCGGGGTACCGTGCAACCTACTGCAGCAGCGTTGGCACCATCGTGCCGGAACCTGTCCGGCCCGAGCCGGGCTGGTTGGAAGATAGATCGTGGCTCATCCCTGCAGGCAGCGCAGCTGGAGACTATGAGCTAGAGGCTGCGCTGGCTGGTGGCGAGCTTGCAGGAGCCATTGCCGCGTGGAGGCTCGGCAGGGCAAGCGAGGAGGATGTGAAAGCAGCCTACCAAGCCTATAGGAGGGTGTCGCGCATCGCTGGCTGCAGCCCCGACAGCACCGACGTGGCTACTAGGCCGCCGGTCCTACTGTCAAGCAGCGTCAAGGGACTACAATTTGTGGATCTCGACGAGGATATCGTGCTTGGAGACGTCATTGAGGCCTGGGAGAGGGGTTACCATGGGATGGAGCTGTTGAAGAGAGCTACTGGGCTCGGCACCGGGCTGGAGCAGGGGCGATTCAGCGCCGTCACGGCTGCACTCATCCTCTCGCACCTATACCGGGTACCCGTCAACAGTATCGGTGTTTTCCGCGCAAGGCCCCCACTATCCCTGCCCCAGGTATCACTACTCGCATAGCCCGAGATGGGTGGACTATTGTGCCGCTCCCCCAGCGCATAGTGACGGAGAGGCCACCACGGGAGGCAGATATAGCTATTATTGGGGGTGGCGTTGCAGGCTTAGCCCTAGCCTACTACCTTGCAAGAATAGGGTATCCTGGCAGGGTTGTGGTTCTCGAGCAGCACAGCATTTTCTATGGCTCCACGACAAGAAACGCTGGGAGGTTCCGTGTACACTTCTTCTCCCGGGAGAACACTGTATTCGCCAGGGAGTCCGCCAGGAGGATACTCGAAATACCCAGGGTAACGGGTGTAAACCCTGTTATAGCTCGGCGGGGCTACCTCTGGCTCGTACAACGTGAGGATAGCTTGGAGAAGCTCCGTAAAGTCAATAGGGAGATATGGGAGCCTCTCGGCGTGCCAGTAAGGTTTCTCGAAATTGGGGAGGTTGCTGAGCGGCACCCCTACATAAACCTTGAAGGCTTCGTGGCTGGAGTCTTTGGTCCCCAGAATGGGAGCTTACACCACGACTACATGTCCATGGCTCTTGCCTCCTATGCTGCAAGACACGGCGTAGCCATTGTTGAGGGTGCTAGGGTTGAGCGGATACTCGTTAACGGCAGCAGAGTCGCTGGGGTCCATGTAGAGGGCTTCGGGAGCATCCGGGCTGGAACAGTGGTTGTTGCTGCTGGGTCTTGGAGCCGCCGTCTCCTCCAGACAGCTGGCGTTGATCTCCCCCTGGATCCTGTCCGTAAAAGCCTCCTGGTGACGGAGCCCTACCGCTACACCATAGGCCCCCTAGTGATAGTATTCGAGGAGGGCTCATACATTGGGCAGACGCTGAAGGGCGAGGTAATAGCAACCGGGAAGACCAGGGATCCGAAGACGCTAGACTTTGGCGGTGTATCCCTCGAATGGCTCCGAGCCACTGCTCGGCTGCTAGCGAGGCTTCTGAAGGGTGGTTCGTGCCTCCGCATCCTCCGGGCTTGGAGCGGCACCTATAACGTAACCCCCGACCACAGCCACGTGCTTGGCAGGGGCTCTGAGTGGCCGGAGGGCCTCTACGTTGACACGGGCTACAGCGGTCACGGCCTAATGATGGCACCCTATGCCGGCGAGCTTCTCGCAAAACTCATCGCCGAAGACAAGGAGCATCCACACATGAAGCCCTACAACCCGGACAGGTTTAGGGAGGGCCGCCTCATACCGGAGGGCCTAGTCCTAGGCTAGGAGGGTGGAATGTGTGGCCGGGCTCGACTGCATCCTCTCGAAGCTCGAGCTGCCATCCAATAGCCTCTCCCCAGAATGGGGAGGCGGTGGGGTCTACGGCCTACTATACCACCGAGGCACCCTCTACTACACCCTAGCGTTTGAAGCTATAGCATTCTTCCACCACGACGACTGCGAGACAAGAATATACCGTTTCGAGCACATTGGCAAGCCGCCACGCTCCGGCGGCGACACCTACAACGCCTCCGTGGCAGTGGATGGCACCATATACTTCGGGGGCTGGGTTCACGCACCAACCGACGTACTCCACACCGCCGATGGCAGGTCGGTAATAAGCTTCACAAACAAGTATAGCCATGTACACGCCTACGATACAGGAGAGAGAAGCGTAAAACTCCTATGGCTCGAGGGCGGTGGCGATAAACGCCAGTGGGCCGGAGAGGTTACAGACCTACTCTATAACCCAAGCACTGACACCCTCCTAGCAGCCCGCGGAGACGGACACTTCAACCTTGGAGTCTACGAGATCGATCGGCGGAGGGGCGCTGCACGGAGAGCATCAGGGAAGCGCGTGCTAAGAGGCACAATATACATGGACTATGCTTGCTTCACACTACACCACGGCTGGGGCGGTAGGCCTGGACTACACTGCATAAACCTTGACAACTACAGCCAAACGGTAACGGTAGAGCTGGATCCCGTTGAAACCTATAGCGTTGATGGCGGCGGGCTCTGGGGCTACCGGAGCGGCGACATAGAAGCAGCCTACACAAAGCTCTACGCCGCAGTTAAGGGCGGAATCATAGTCTTCGACCCCTTCGGCAACGAACACGTATTCGTTAGGATGATGGACTTCCACTATAATACCTACGGGCCCTTGAGAAGCAACATTCTACCACTCGCCGGCGGGCTACTAGTGGCATTTAGTGCCCAGAGCCACGCCACAGTGAGGGGCACCGATGAGCTGCCAGAGGTGCAGCAGAAAGCATCCCAGAGGCCGGTAGCCCCCTCAATACTCGTCTACATATCCCCACCCACAGCAAGGATAGTGGCCGCGTTGGGAGTAAGGATCACCAGTATGACGCTGATGGGTTCAAAAGTGCTCATAGCAGGCAATACCGTGCCAAACCTAGAGCGCTACGATGCAACCAGAATAGACTACAGCCGCAAAAGCATAGTTGCATTCGACGCTGGCAGGCTTCTCACGAACCCACCTCCACCCCTAGTAATCGAGCTAGAGGGCTGGATTGTCGACAACAAACAGTTTGCAGGCATACCGCTAACAGGTTACCGTTACGCAGAACTCGAAGTAAAAACCAACAAGACAAACAGGATAACGGTCTACACCTACACCCTCAACACGCCACCAGGCAATGCCGATACGGACACCTACACACTACACCCAGGCAAGACAAGGATAGACCTAACGACACACCGCAGCCTCATAACCTCAATGAGGCTGGAAGCCCCCGACCCGAAGGCAAGGATAAGAATAATCCTAGAACCCTAGCCGCCGAAGCAAGACCGACAAAAATAAAGACCCACCAGCCAACACGATAACACAACATTAATGGAGCCCAGCCCCTCCGGCTGGGTGGGCCGGTAGCTCAGCCTGGAAGAGCGCTCGGTTGGCATCCGAGAGGTCCCGGGTTCAAATCCCGGCCGGTCCACCACCCCCACCGAATCCTCCTTGGTTCCCCTTCTGTATGTACCCCAGGCAAGCTTCCACGACCCCAGGCTGGGTTTGATAGGAGGTGGCTGAGGAGGTCTATGTAGCAGATTCTTGTGGGTTTTAGCTTCCCTTTCTCGGCCTCGGCTAGGAGTGGGCTGATGTAGTTGGCCCCGTAGGCTATGAGTGTGTAGCTTAGCGCTGCCCTAATTGCCTCGTCGAGGCTGGTGTTTGACTGTGGTCCTGGGGCGTCACTGGAGGTTACCCCATACACCAGGGCTGTTTCTCCCACCTGTTCCCAGGGGTTCCACGGCGTAAACTGTGGAGCCTAGCCGAGGCCTTGGCGACCTGGGGAATGAGGGCTAGCGATGCTATGCGGCAGCGGGGCCGCGGAGGCACGTAGCCTCCAGGTCTAGCATGGCTATCCTGCTGGTCATGTCTGCTCGTCCTCTGGGAGCGGGCTATACCACGTCCTCCAGGACAAGCTTTAGGATAGCCAATCCACCAAAAGCCGTCACCAGCTTGTTTACTGTGTGTTTTTGCTACGGCTTGCTAGAGTTCAGCTACTCTTCTCCCTGTGCGACTTTACTAGGACGATTAGCTTGTCGCCATCCTCTATCCGGTAGTCTGGTGGCGGGCTTGCGATTATCATCCCGTCATGCTTTACCACGGCTACCAATAGCTTGTCCTCGGTCTTCTTAGCCTCTACTAGTGCCTCCAGGAACGTCTTGCCTGCATAGCTCGTGGCGGGCTCCTCTACAAGGTCTGCTATGCCCTCAACACTACTAGCTAGGTCAGCTATGAGCCGTGGAACTGAGGGCTCGAAGACTGCGCTTGCCAGGAGGTCTCCTCCAAGACCACCCGTGTATACTACACGGTCGGCGCCAGCCTGCCTTATCGGGTCGATGTTCTCCTCTTCGAGCGCCTCCGCGACGATTAGTGCTTGGGGGTTGAGCCTCCTGGCGTGGAGTACTGCTAGTATCGTCTTTGAGTCGTCACCAGTAGAGACTACTATTGCCCAGGCCTTGTCTGTGCTAGCTTTTAGCTGGTCCTTGGTCCTCGTGGGGTCACCACGCACGGTTGTAATGCTTGCTGTACGTATCACGGGGCCATCAGTGTTTAGCAGGACTATGTGCTTGTCGGAAAGATTTGCGCGCAGCTCCTCGACTAGTCTCTCTGTATGACGTGTCCAGCCCATAATCACTATGTGGCCCTTCTCGCGTACTGGTAGCTCACCCCTCTCAGCCCTGGCAGCTTTCGCGGCAAAATGGTCTGCCACAACGCCTATGAGTGCCGTAAATAGGGCTATGCCAGCTACAGCTGTTGCTACTGCTACGACGCGCCCGAGCCACGTCTCCGGGTATATATCGCCGTAGCCTATCGTCGTGGCTGTCACGAAGGCCCAGTAGACGCCCTCCCAGAGGCCACGATATTCGACATAGCTGAAAATGGCACCTGCAACGAGTAGAAGCCCCGCAAACGCGACAAGGATAATTGTTATCCTGCCTGCAAGCTCTCTAACCAACCTCCTTATGACACGGTATATCACGAATATCAATACTGCCCGCCCCTCCCTGCTGCCCAAGCTTCCCGTGAGGCTGGTGTTAAGGGAAGCGTGGCCGCTGGCCTCTTTTACGGCCGGGACTCCCGTGTCATATGGCGGCTAGGCTATGCCCGACCCTCGTATCTCAAAGCTTGCCAAGCTGATTGCAGAATACTGTGTCTCCATTCGCCCAGGCGACGAAGTCGTTATATCTGCTGGACTTGAGGCGTTGCCTCTAGTGCGGGAGCTTTACCGGGAGGTCGTTAGCCGGGGCGGGTACCCGCTCCTCGTAAGCCTCCGAGACGAGGTTCTCGATGAAATATTCTACCGGTACGCCAAGGACAATGTCCTAGACCATATTAGCCCCGTGGAGAAGCTCCTAGCCGAAAAGATTGACGTCTCCATATCCATACTGGCGCCGAGCCATACCAAGCACTTGAATGGCGTTGATCCGGAGAGGATGGCTAGGCGTAGCCGGGCCCGGTTCGAGCTGACAAGGATATACATGGAGAGGAGCGCGAGAGGCGAGCTGCGCTGGACCCTGGCGCCCTACCCAACACGGGCTATGGCCCAGGAGGCTGGCATGTCTATTCTCGAGTTTGAAGAGTTCGTATATCGTGCAACCATGGTTGACCGCGACGACCCCATAGCTGCGTGGAGAGAGAAGGCTAGGGAGCAGCAGAAGATAGTGGACATGTTGAACAGGGTGTCAGAGCTACACATCAAGGGGCCCGGTATAGACTTCAAGGTGAGCGTCGCGGGGAGGAAGTGGATAAACGATGACGGCCGCTACAACATGCCAGGCGGCGAAGTCTTTACCGGCCCGGTGGAGGACACAGCTGAGGGCTACATAGAGTTCGACTACCCCGCCATATGGCGGGGCGTCGAGGTGGAGGGTGTACGGCTCGTCTTCCGCCGCGGCGAAGTCGTAGAGGCCACTGCGAGGAGAGGCGAGGACTTTCTCCGTAAGATGCTCCAGACAGACGAGGGAGCCAGGAGGCTGGGAGAGCTAGCCTTCGGGCTAAACTACAACATTGACAGGTTCACCAAGGAGATACTATTCGACGAGAAGATAGGCGGCACCATGCACATAGCACTAGGAGCATCCTACCCCGAGACTGGCGGGAGGAACCAGTCGAGCATCCACTGGGACATGATAAGGAGCCTCTGGAGCCACAAGGTCTACGCTGACGGCGACCTGATATATGAGAACGGCCGCTTCATAAAGGATGTACTCTAGAAGGGGAGGAGGGCTCGGCACGGCTCTTCCATCAGCATCGCCGCCAACACTGTGGCGGCCTTCTTTCGTCGCAGGCGATCCTCACCGCCCAAGGAGCTATAACACCCTACCCCCTTCTTAAGGGCTGCAAGTCGTTCTCCAGGACGTTCCTTCAAGCTGGATTCCTCCCTCTAGCACTGAGCCGCGAGGGGCTGCATACTGGCTGGTGGAGGCTCCCACGCCAGCCATATCATGGTTTACTGTTTTGCCGCTCGATGGGAGTCCCTTAATGGGGCGAGGCTGCAGCGTAGGGCTCCGCGGCCTTGTTAGGCTGCCCCGGGAGCCTAGTGCTGCTGGCATCATAGTGTTTAGCGCCGCTGTCGGTGTCGTGTCGATGGAGTCTGTCACCTTGTGGGGCTTGTTGTTCGCTGCGGCAGCCGTATCTCTGCACGTGTTGACCTTCGACGCCGCCTTTGATGCTGCGAAGAGGCGCTGTGCACGTCTTGTAGCAGCCGTTGCCAGTGTCAATGTTTTGCCGTACGCAGCTGCATTCATTCTTGGGCGTAGTGCTGTTGCTGCCGCGCTCCTAGCCTACTCGCCTCTCTTCGCTGGCTACACCGCTGCGGCTGTGAGGGGTCTCCTAGGCACCGCTATGGGCTACATAGCTGACGCTGCCCTTCTCTCCTATACCGCTGTACTAGCCTCTGTCCTCGCTGGCGAGCCCACAACTCTAACCATCACAGCTGCAGGCCTCATGGCGCTGTACACTGCTAGCACAGCAGCGTATGTAGAGTCGAGGCTTCCCATGCGCAGTACGAGTCCTCTCTTACCATTAGCGCTATGGCTCCCTGCGCTACCCCTTGCTGCAGCTGTCAAGCCTGCACTGCACTGCTGACATGCGTGGAGCCCACCATAAAGCTGGTGTGGAACGCCCTGCGGGCCAGGAAGATACAAATGTCTAGGATAAGGCTTCTAGGCATGGTAGAACTCATACGCTTGACTCTCTTCACACTACTACTAGCTGCCGCTCTAGCTCTAGCATAGTATGGAGGCACAACATCATGGTAGTCATACACATTGCGGGTACACACGTTGAGCGGGATGATCTGGTGTTTCTCTCTGCTAGGCTCAGGGAGGCCTACAGTAACGCACACGTAAACATCGTGGAGCAGGAGCTGGAGCCGCCTCCGTCAGCCTATGACCCGGTGCGCCGCCAGTACCTCAGCGACGCTATACTGGAGCTTGCAGCTATTCTCCACGAGAAGCTTAGGGGCGATGCCCTACTGGTTGTGGCAGGCTTTGACGCCTATACGCCAGGCCTCAACTTTGTATTTGGCCAGGCACTCCTGGGCCGGGGTGTCGCCGTGGTCTACACTGCGAGGCTGCACCCAGAGTTCTACGGTGAGCCGCCAAACGAAGCTCTCTATCGTAGGAGGCTTCTGAAGGAAGCGCTACACGAGCTTGGCCACGCCCTTGGCCTGGAGCACTGTGCTACCCCGGGCTGCGTCATGAACTTCAGCAATAGCATATGGGGGGTTGATAAGAAGAAACCAATGTACTGTAGGCGGTGTACAGTAAAACTGGCCGCCAGGGGTGTAAGGGTCTCGCCAGCCTACATACTCGGAGCCTGAATAAAAACACAGCCTCAGGGTATGTCACCGACGCTCTCTTCGCTATAGCGAACCAAGCCCTGCAAGCCTTAGCGTTCAGCAATAGCCGCGAAGGAATGCTATCCAGAGGGAGGTTCTAGACCCTCTGTGCCGCCTCCTCGTTCTGATGGGAGAAGTACTTCTCGAGCTCTTCCTCCTCCCTCTCAAGCTCATCCAGGTTCTCAGGAACCTTCCTAATCTTAAACACGCCTATACGGTAGTCGAAGAACTCATCCCTCGACGGAGGCTCAACAACTGCTATGAGCTCAGCCTCTCCACCAAGATCCTCGATCACGTACTTGAGATCATCTACCCAGTCGTTGATACCGCAGGTCTCGCAGAAGCTACCCTCAAACACGACGTAGGCTACATCACCCTTTACCTCTAGCAGCTTAGCAGTAGACTCAACGCCACGGTACCTGTTATACCGCCTTATAGCCAGCTCCAAGAATCTACGCACACGCTCCTCGAACCCGGCCTCCCTACTGACAGACAATAATTTCGACATAGAAACACCCACTAAGACTAGCAAGACACGTCTAACCCGTTATAGATGTTGCCCTACATACGACGCGGGCTAGAATCCCCTCATGAAGCTGGGATTAAACAAGCCTGGCTCCTAGCCTCACAGCTAAACACTGATGCAATTCTATTGAACCACCATATTATCAGTACCGTATTCTCGTAGAATACGTGTTAAAACGCTGTTTACCACGACGCGATAGCCGAGCTATTCGACGCTGCTAGATCGAACAGCATGGAATTACCGGCTGGCGCTGTTCCGAATGAGGCACCCTACACCGTTTCAAGGATATACATGCACGCTGGTGCTGGCAGTCCGGATAGGAGAGCCCTAGACAAACCATCACGCCAAAGTCGTGAAGACCACACTATGCTGCCATCCCCTAACAATCCTAATAAGCCCATGCCGTGTCCATGAAGCTTGTAAAAAAGAGGCTTTGGGCTATGATGTGTACTAGGCGTTTAGATTAGGTCTAGCCTGCTATCTGCTGTATCTTGCCACTTTGTGGATCGTATATGGCGATATCGATGAACTCGCAGGATCCCCCTTCGCAGACGTACTTCCAGATGCTGTACTCCTGGTACTTGAGGTCACCATTCTCGTCTAGCAACTTCCAGCCCGTAACACCATAGTAGTTCTTAGCCACCTCCGGCAACACCTTAGCTATGACCGTACCGTCGTACTTACCTGCAATGGTTACAGCCAGGCATGCCAGGTAGGCGGCATCATAAGCGTATGGCGAGAACGGAGACTCTGGCGGATGGCCGTATACCTCCTCGAAGTGCTTTTCAAACCATTCACCTAGCGGGCTCTTGGGCGGTATTGGGAATGTACCCTCAAGCTCCACCTTGGCTAGAAACTGTCTAACCTTGTCAGGGGCCTTGAGCAGCGCTGGCGACCTGATAGACTCGCTGGCAAACCACTTTACCTGGCTTAGCACCGGTATATCGGCTGCATGGCTCAGTATGTTTATCCCGTCTGTTTCGAACGCGACGATGATAACTGCAACATTTTTACCCTCGTTGAGGAGCTTCTCAACCTCCGATGCTAGCTTCTGAACCTCTGGAGCATAGTCGCTCTTCTGTGGGTTATACGGTACTAGGACCGCTGTACCACCCAAGGCTTCAAAGTTCTCCTTGAATGCCTCAGCTATGCCACGGCCATAAGCTTCGTCTCTGAATATCACGACAGCAGCGTTGAACCCATTATTGTGAACTAGTGCTGCTAGCGCCTTACCCTGACCCTTATCGTTGCCAACGATCCTGAATATGTAGTCCTTCAGTGCTAGCGCAGGGCTCGTACTGGCTGGGCTTATCATGACTATGTGGTGCTCGTTGGCAAAGCTCATTACGCCGCTTAGCACCCAGCTGCTATCAGTACCCACGACAATCTGTACGTGGTGCTGGTTGTAGAGTGTCTGTAGTGCTGCAAGCGCCTTATTGGGGTCAGTACCACTATCAGCAACTATAGCCTTAAAGCGGAATGGAGCACCTATCGACTCTAGTAGCTTGTTAAAGTCTTCTATTGCCAGCTTGGCAGCCTTAATATTGTCCCTTCCATCCTGCGCCAAGCTTCCCGTCTGCGGGAGCAATATGCCGATAGGTATCTCGCCCTGAAGGCCGCCTCCTGCAGCAGTAAAGTTTACGCTTGAGCTTTCGTTGAAGGCTGGTGTACTAGTAGCTGACTTACTCTCACCGCCGCCGCCACCAATAAAGTAGCCTACTGCTAGGCCTACTAGCAGGCCCAGTATTAGCAGGCCCACAACAACATATATTGAGATTGCTCTAAATCCTTTCATGATCCCACTCTCTCGTCCGGGGATTCCAATCACCCCATATTAAAAGTATTTCTACATGTAAATGATATAAAATAATGATAAAATCATTCGCATGTCTCTCATTTGTTATCGTGAATTGTACTAAATGATTATCGATGTTACAATTAGTGGAGCCGTTAAATATATAACTGTTGCAGAAAGCGTGGTTCCGTAACGAGCGGGTTGGCTGCAACATTCATGGCAGCAAGGCTTCAAGCGTTGAGAGGTGATGGCTATGGAGCTAAGCTTCATAGTGTACTCTCTGGCGTGGGGCTCTGCATTAGCACTAATGGCTGGCGGTCTTGCAATCTACTATTCCGTCAGTAGAATCGCCAACTTCGCCCACGGGGAGTTCGCAAGTATTGGAGTGATAACGTATCTCTTGCTTGTAGCAGCTCTGCACAGCTTTGCAAACTGCAAAGGCTACGACATAGTCTACTGTGCATCTCTCAGCCCGGACAATCTCTGGATGCTAGCCCTTGTCTTCGCGGCCGGTGGGCTGGTATCTCTTGCCACGTTCGTTGCCGTCTTCTGGCCGCTTTCAAGGAGGGGGGCAACACCTCTCCAGCTTATGGTGGCTAGCATAGGTGTTATGATGGTTATACGTTTCCTGCTCTACATTGTCGCAGGCTTGTTCCAGTGGCTTAGCCTGCCATCCCCCGGAGCTGCTGAGTACGTCGTGGCTGGGTTTAGGATAGATCTTGCCGAGCTGCTGAGTATTGTGTTAGCTGTTGCAGCGCTTGTACTAATAGCGCTGTTTACCTCAAAGACAATGCTCGGTATCTCTCTACGAGCAGTAGCTGATAATCCCACACTCGCCGAGGCCGCTGGAATAAACAGCTTCAGGGTGCAAGCCATAGCCTGGTTTATAGGTGGAGGGCTGGCGGCGCTTGGAGGAGTACTAATGTTTATACTGACGGGGCCTCCGGGAGAGAGGCCTATAGTAGAGCTTGGCTGGATGAACCTACTTTCAATATTCGCTGCAGCAGTTCTCGGCGGCCTAGGCAGCTTCTATGGAACGCTTGCTGCGAGCATACTCCTCGGCCTTGCTTACAACGAGGCTGCTGCTTGGATCTCATCAAGCCTTGGGCTTGATAGCTCTCTAGCCCTCTCAGTCCCCTTCGCGTTGACCCTCCTCGTGCTCCTCTTCTTCCCGGAGGGCCTGGCGGGAATTGACTGGTATAGGCTTATCAGGCTAGTTTGGAGGATAGGACGGAGGTGATGTAGTGTGGATGTGGTTAGCTTCCTTGTACAATACCTTGTAGTGGCGGGGGTCTACTCCCTACTAGCTATAAGCATGAACATAGAGTATGGATGGGCGGGCATACCGAATTTTGGAAAGGCCGCCTTCATAGCTGCTGGAGGCATAGCAGCGGCGATTACCGCTACGAGGATTGGACCCCCACTCCTCCTAGGTATGGATCCGGCATCGCCGGCAACACTGGACTTCTTCGGGTACTACAACGGGGCGGTACTGCCCGCGTACCAGCAGCACCCTCTAGATACATGGCTTGTGTTTGCCATATCCGCCTTGATAGGCGGCGCTATCGCTGTAGTGATGGCCGTAGCGTTCTCGTATCCCGCTGTAAGGCTGAGAGAGGACTATCTGGCAATCGCACTGCTGATGGCTGCCCAGCTGGTGTGGCTTGTAATTAGGGTCTACAAGCCGATAATGGGTGGCACAATGTCTCTCCCGCTACCCGGCCCCGACTTCAAGTCAATAGCTGCCAGGATTGCTGGGCCCAACCCGCCAGCAGTGCTTGTGGATACACTTCGTGCCCTCTTCGTATGGGGGCTTGTCATCCTCTACCTGTACTATGTCGAGAAGCAGATGAACTCTCCCTTCGGCAGAAAGCTGAGGATGATTCGGGACGACGAGGTTGCAGCTGAGGCTCTCGGCAGGAACGTAGCCAGGGCAAGGCTAGAGGCTATGGTTATAGGCTCATTCCTTGCCGGTATAGCTGGCGCCGTCTACTCCCTGGTCTACTTTAGCAGCGTAAACCCAGACAACTATCTCCCCGAGCTTACATTCCTGGTCCTCACATTCGTGCTTGTAGGCGGCGTAGGAAACAATGTGGGCAGCATACTTGGTGCCGCCGCTATGGCCTTTATCGAGAGGCTCAGCTACACCGTGGGTACAAACCTAGCTGCATTCCACGGGCTAGACTGGGGGAGCTACATCTACTACCTCGTCTATGGCCTCGCAATAATACTCGCCATATTCTTCCGGCCCTACGGGCTCCTGCCAGAGAAGCCCGTCAGGACACCTGCATGGAAGGTCTACATGGCTGTACGTGGCAAAACACCGCCCTTCATGCAGAACATCCTAGACAAGCTTAGGATGAGGAGGTGAAAAACATGAAGGGAGGCTACGACTTTGACAAATACATATTGGTTGTTGAGGACCTCTACAAGTACTTTGGCGGCATACGTGCAGTAGACGGTGTAAGCCTTAGAGTGCCGCGTCGCAGCATAATTGGCCTCATAGGCCCCAATGGTAGTGGTAAGACGACATTATTCAATGTTGTGGCTGGATTGTACAAGCCCGACAAGGGCCGCATAATCTTCGACGGAGTCGACATAGCGGGTAGGAAGCCACATGAGATATACAAGTTGGGGCTTATAAGGACATTTCAGAATCCAAGGCTATGGACGAGCCTAACAGTGTTCGAGAACGTGCTAGGCGCTGCCGAGAACCGGAAAGGCGAGAACATTGCAGGAGCGCTTTTCCAGAGGCTCTGGGAGGGGCAGGAGAGAAAGCTGGCAGGAGAAGCACTAGACTGGATAGACTTCGTCGAGCTGTCCAGCGTGGATCACATGCTCCCCCTAAACATCAGCGGAGGACAGATGAAGCTAGCGGAGCTTGCACGCGCCCTAATGGCGCGTGCTAAACTACTCTTACTAGACGAGCCATCTGCCGGCGTGAATCCCACCCTGGCCAGGAGGATATTCGAGGGGATAGAGAGGCTGAGAAGCGAGTACGGGCTAACCTTCCTAATAATCGAGCACAGGCTGGAGATACTTTTCGACTTCGTCGACTACGTGTACGTAATGCACCGTGGCAAGATAGTTGCCGAGGGCAAACCGGAGGAGGTTGCTGAGAACCCGGTCGTGCTAGACATTTACCTTGGAGGGTGATTGGCCGTGAATGGTCTCCCCCTCGTCGTCGAGGAACTACACGCAGGCTATGGGAAGCTACAGATACTCTACGGCGTATCGGTAAAGGCTAAGCCTGGAGAATTGGTAGCCATTGTTGGGCCAAACGGTAGCGGCAAGAGTACACTCCTAAAGACGATATTCGGCTTCACAACAGTATATCGTGGCAGGATAATTCTCGGCGGGAGAGACATCACCAAGATTCCTCCCAGTAGAAAGCCCTACCTCGGGCTAGCCTACGTGCCACAGGTGGACAACATATTTGCAAGGCTCACCGTTGAGGAGAACCTAAAGTTGTCCAGGATAGTGTTTAGGGAAAGGTATGCGAGTAGCCCTTCACCGCAAAAGGATGGTGCTAGTCCTGATAAGCTGTTTGAAGATATGCTAGAGGAGATCTACAACATGTTCCCAGTGCTGCGCGAGAGGAGGAAACAGAAAGCGGGCACGCTGAGTGGCGGCGAGAGACAGATGTTAGCAATAGCGAGGGCACTCCTCATGAAGCCCCAGGTTCTACTACTTGACGAGCCTACCGCTGCACTGGCACCCAAGATTGCTGAAGAGATATTCAGGAAGATAAGGGAAATAGCTGATAGGGGTGTAACCGTTCTCCTCGTGGAACAGAATGCCAGGAGGGCGCTCGAGATAGCTGATAGGGGGTATATACTCGTCCAGGGCCGAGTAGCCTATGAGGGCCCGTCCAAGGAGATACTGTCACATCCCGAGCTCAGCAAGCTATACCTTGGCATCTCAAAGTAGCTGAACCCCAGCCCATACAGCTTTTTACAGCCTGCTCACCGAAACATCCTCCAACAATAGCGGTTAAACTCTGGCTCCCAGCAATCGCCGCTGCTACACCTGCCGATCTCCCTCATGCCAGCATGTATTCACCACTATGTATATCAACGCTTCCAGCCATGGAGTAGACCGTAGAGCACCACTCTGTTGAACGTGCCGATGTGCGCCCCAAACCCGCATGCGGTAGCCTTGGATAGCCAGGGTGAGTGACAAGCTTAACTGTTATAGGTGTCTCTCATGACTGAAGATTCATCACGTGGTGGGCCGCGGGGCTCCCCCGGCCCCGCCCCGCAGACCGGGCCGAGTCTCCGGCCCGCTGTTGGGGTGATGCGGGGACCGGCAAGGCCGGTATAGTGGCCTCCCCAGCGCCGCCCCATTCTCCCATCTCCTTGCCGAAGGGTGTGTAGCTGGCATGAAGTATAGCCACCCGGAGAGCCTTGCAAGGTTCGCCGTGGAGATACGCAACTCTGGCTACCGTGGCCTCGCTGTAGTTCACAGCAATAGGCTCCAGTGGCTGCTGAATACTACCGCTGAAGTGCTGGACGGTAATTGTATAGCTGTGGCCCCCCAGTCCCTTGCTGTCCCCAGGCGTTGCAGGCCCGGCTCTCCTGGCGGGTTTGAGAGGCTACTTGGCAGCGAGGCCGACTACGTTATCATTGCTACCGACGGCTTGCTACGACCCAACCTTGTGGCAGGCCTCGCAGGAGTAGTTTCCTCGGGAGGAATGCTGGTCATCATGGCACCGCCGCTGCACGAGTGGAATCCAGGGCCCAGTGGCGGCGTGGGGGGCTACCGTCGCTACCTCCTCTCCTCACTGCGCGAGGCTAGAGTGCTCCTCTGGGCCGACGCTGATACCGGTGAGGTGTACGCGTACCAGCCACCCAGGGGGAGAGCCCACGAGTGGCTCCTCGGCCCCCGAGGCTACGAGCCCAGGTTTGGAGCGCCGAGGAGGCTCCTCGGGCTCGCCGCCACGCCCAGCCAGGCAGAGGCGCTGGACAGGTTCAGTCTATACCTCGACGCTGGCTATCGCAGCTTCCTGGTAACCGGCGACCGGGGCAGAGGCAAGAGCTACCTGCTAGGCCTAGCTGTCGCCCTAGCCGTAAAGCGTGGAGCAGCTGGCGAGGCTGTGGCCGTCGCACCTAGCCCTGCTAGCCTAGCGAGCTTCTACAAGGGACTCATTCGCGGCCTGCGAGTCCTAGGCCTACGTTACCGCATCCGCCGAGTCGGCGGCGATGTCGTAGCTGTTACGGGGCCCTGGGGTCGTATAGCCTACGCAGCTCCCGACGATGCTAAGCCAACCGGACTCCTTGTAGTCGACGAGGCCGCCGCCGTGGGAGTTGCAAGGCTCCGTAGACTAGCCTGGAAGAGCGGCAGAGTGCTGGCTGCAACAACGATACACGGCTACGAGGGTAGCGGCAGAGTGTTCCAACACATGGTCGAGGATGTGCTCCCCAAGCCCCTTGAGAGGGTTGAGCTACGTGAGCCGATACGCTACCCGCCCGGGGACCCCCTCGAGGACTGGGTTAACAGGGTGTTCGTGCTAAAGCCCGAGCCCGACTACCCAGCTCCAGCCAGTGTTGATGAGTGCAGGGTTGAGCAGCTAGAGCCCCGCAGCCTCGCCGAGCAGCCGGAGGCTGTTAGGAGGCTAGTCCAACTCCTAGCGCTAGCTCACTATCGCACGGAGCCCGACTACCTCCTCGTCATCCTCGAGTCCCGAAACCACATACTTCACGCCCTAGTCTGCGGTGGCAGTCTAGCAGCTGCGGCCGATGTGGCACTGGAGGAGTGGGGGCTAGAGGAGCCCGCGAGGATCGCTCTTAAGATTCTGTGGCTCCAAGCAGACAGTGCGGCAAAGGAGCTGAAGGCTGCCAGGATCGTGAGGATAGCCGTCCACCCCGAGCTGCAGCGCCGCGGCCTTGGCAGGAAGCTGCTAAGCGCTGTCGAGGACTGGGCCCGCGGCAAAGGAGTAGACATTGTTGCCGCACTGTTTGGCCGCCACGACGTCATAGGGTTCTGGGTTAAGACCGGCTACACACTGTTCTACGTGAGCCCCCGCTACAACAAGGCTACGGGCGAGAAGAACCTCGGCTTCGCAAAGCCCCTAACCCCCAAGGGTGCAGAGGTGCTCACGAACGCCTCCAGGAGGGCACGGAGGAAGCTAGTTCTAGGTGCACATAGCACCTACCGCGACCTAGCAGCAGAAAAGACGGCTATACTCCTGAGGGCTACCCAGCCCCTCCACGATGCGCCGATAGTACTCGAACAGCTGGACCACAAGGCGCTCAACACCTATATGGAGGGAGTGGTCGAGCTAGAGCAGGTAATAGACTCCGCATACCTAGCCACGGCATCAGCCCTACTGGCAGGCTGCGAAGACAGACTAGATGACCGCAGCCTAGTAGCGCTCGTGGCGAGAATACTTCAAGGAAAACCGATCGGTGAAACAGCGGAAATCCTGGGAGCCAGCGTAGAAGAAGCACAAGCGCTCCTGCGGGAAGCACTCAAAGCATTAATTGGGTGCAGGAGGAGTAGGACTCAACGTCGGAGCCCGTGAGGAGGCACCTCCACGCTACCCCGGCGCTGACAGTAACGGGTGAAGAATGGGCAAGGTGCCGAGGCTCTTGTCTATGTTCATGCTCTCCAGCCGATTCCTCGTGCACTCGACTGCTTCTCTATCAACTATGTCGCCGGCTCTATGTCTTCGGTGCTGTAAGCGCGTTCGCTGAACCGTGGACATGGAGATTGTAGGCTTCTGCCCAGGCTTCAAGGATCAATATCTCGCCTAGAGCTCTGGATAGCTTTCTCGCAGCCCGGCCAGCTATAAGTTTAAGCTATAAATATAGAGTAGGATGTAGAGCTAGGATGTTCACTGTATCAGGGCTCCAGTAAAGTCTAGGGCTCTAGATCCGAGGCCGTGTCAAGGGCCGCTCTAACAATAAGCTTCTCTGTTACTCTGAGCCTCCTGCTCTGGGATCCTTTCACCCACCTTCCATCGTGGTGTAGTTCGTCGGATACGGATGCTATGACGGTTAGCCTCACGCCTCTATACCAAGCCGCTGTCATCAACGCTGTGGACTCCATGTCAACCCCATATACGCCCTTTGACGAGTACTCTACAACCCTGTCAACGGTCTCCCGGAATATCGCGTCGGTAGTCCAGACACCTCCCTTAACGATCCTAATTCTCCTCTTCCCCCTTCAACCCTATAGCACGTCTGTAAAGAGCGTCGGCCAGTTCGGCATCAGGTTTCGGGATGAAATCCGTGTCGGGAACGTAGTGGAAGCTTACACCCTCCTCGCGTAGCCCCCACGTTGGAACAAACACGTCGCCTACACTCAACGTTGGGTGGATAGCTCCAACTCTTCCAACAACCACGAATACGCTTCCACCCATAGCGGCGAGTACTTCGAGTACTGCCACAGCATCAGGAGAACCGGGATACGGAAGAGCAACGAGCACCTCCTTGCCACGGTAAACGCCCATAAAGCTCTTGAAGAGCCACCCGCTCAGCTTCACAGCTCCTAACATTCTCAAGCACGTTTTTCGCTTTAGCAAGTAATGCGGGGTGAAACGTGAGGACTATCTTCTTGCCCTGTAGCACCCTGTCCTTCTTGAGTTCATAGGGGTCTATGACTGGTTTCCCGTGACCGAACCTGAAAACCATCCCCGGCTAAGCCCCGCACATTAAGTGTTCAAGCAACCGACTATGTCGAGGGCCGTATAGCTGGGCAACTCTTAACCCTTCAGCGAAGTACAGAATATTCTTGGAACGCTCTTCTTCACGGTTTTCCGATCATTCCTTTTGGTACCTTGCTGTCAAGCTCTGCTATGCTGTATTGTTGTTAATCCAGGCATTGTTTAGACTTAGGGGTGGGCTAGATACTGTATAAGTGTAGTGGTCTCCAGGAGGTTTGCAATGATATGCAGATAAGGGATTCTGGATGGAGGTTTGCTACAGCGCTCGTTGGTCTAGACATGTCTCCATCGTCTGACGTGCTTGTAGAGTGGCTTCCAAACCTGAGACTCCTCGGCACAACAACACTTATACTTCTCCATGTCGTGCCAGAGCACATTGTGGCAGAACTTTTGGCTGGGATAGTGTCTGTTGACAAGGTTGTTGAGGAGCAGAGGAGGAAGGCGTTGGGGAAACTTGCAGAGTATGCAAGCATGCTGGAGCGCTACGGGTTTGAGGTGGAGGTGCCGAGGCCCAAGATTGGCAACCCAGCTGGATGGATAGTGAGAGCCTCCGAGGCATACGGCGCGGACTACATAGTGCTAGGCTCCCGAGGCCATGGCCTCCTCCGCGAACTGCTACTGGGCAGTGTTGTCGAGGAGGTACTCCACGCGTCACGTAAACCTCTGCTCATAGCAAGGATACGGAGGAGCCCGGACGGCGAGCCAGTACAGCCACCCCCGCTCAAGGGCACCGTTGTAGCAGCCATAGACTTCAATCTCTACCTAGAAGACGTGTATACATGCTCGGTAGAGGTTGCTGAGCATACAGGGAATCCTCTTACACTGCTACATGTACTCGAGCCAGGCGAAGACCCCATCCTCGCAAGGGAGAGGCTGGAGAAGCTTGCAGAGAAAGCGAGACACCGTGGCCTAGCTGTGAACACTAGACTCCTCGAAGGGAAGCCCGGTAAACGGATAATAGAGGAGGCAGCAAGGCTAGACGCTGCACTAATCATTGTCGGCCCAGGTTTGAGCCGCACATCACCGATAGGAGCTACGACAGAGACTGTGGTGCGTAGGGCTCAGACAAACGTGCTAGTTTGTCGCAGAGCACCCGCAGTCCAAGAGTAACCAGGGGAGCACGCGCGGGCGAGAAGAGCGTGAAATGAAAAACACGTAAAAACAAGTTCGGAGCCAGCTTGTCGCACCACTTCGGCCCTCTTAGAGGGTTAGCCTTGCTCTGGTACTACTACCTCTAGGAAGCTGAACCTGGTACCACCGTAGAATAGTGGGCCTGCATAGTTGTCTGGGTCTAGGTAGTCTGGCGCCCAGCCGATGATGTATACGTCGAAGTCGCCCTTCTCGGTCTTTGATAGTAGCGTTGGCCAGTTGAGCGCCTTTACGCCAACCTTGAAGCCTAGCTGGCCCCATGTCTGCTGTAGCAGGGTGGCTATCTGTTCGCGCTGTGCGTTACCCTCGTTGTACCAGATCTCGATGTTATACTTGGTTGGGTCTATACCGCTCTTCTGTATCAGCTCCATAGCCTTGTCTAGGTCGAACGTGTACTTTATCACTATGTCATCGTTGTGGCCTGGGAAGCCTGCAGGTATGACACCATATAGCCTCTCAAGGAACCCGGAGTATACCACCTCCTTGATCTGGTCGAATGGTATAGCATACATTAACGCCTGCCTTACAAGCCTATTGTTGAATGGCTCCTTGTTAGCGTTGAGCACTATGTAGACTATCGCTGGCTCTAGTCCGCCAGTCTCCACCTCTATCTTGAACTGTGGGTTGTCCTGCAGCTTGTAGTCTCTAACTTCGTCAAGCCTATCGAGCGGCACAACTGCTGTGTCGGCCTGGCCAGCCTTGTAGATCTGCAGCCTTGTTACGTGGTCGTTGGCTATAAGGTAGATTACTGTCTGGTGGCTTGGCACACCATCCTTACCATAGGGCTCCATGTACCATAGGCTCTTGTTCCAGTAGTATGGGTTGTACTTTAGCACTATGTAGCTATCCTCCTTGTACTCGGCAACATAGTATGGCCCGGTGCCAATGGGGTATTTGTGGAGGTAGAGGTGCGTCGGCTCCTGCTCACCCGTGCCTATATAGTTGGCCCACGCTGCCGGGTTCTTGCCGTACTGGCTTGCCTCCAGGGCCTCCTCATATTTGCCCTTCAACTCGTCGACATTGTCAAACAAGTACTTCATCGGGATGACTATTAGGAATGGGTCGCTGAGTATGCTGAGTATCGGGCTGTACGGCATGTATAGCTTGAGCATTACAACACCAGCAGTCTCACCATCGTAGCCGAAGAATTCTAGCAGCTCCTTCAAGCTCTTAGGCTCTATCGTCTGGCCCTTGTAGTCTGCATAGAGGCCGCCCTGGGCTAGTATCTGGTCGAACTCCTCCTCAGTTAGCACCTTGGAGTTGTTTACGTCAATGAACTCTGTAACCATCCAGCTCGGGTCTAGGCCTAGCCTCGCTACACGCCATATTGTGAATAACACGTCTACAGCACTTATATCGTAGACCTTGTTGTGCCATGGATCGTAGGCCTTTACACCGCCACGTATCACGAAGTACCAGGTTGTACCTTCCTTATCGTGTACCCATGCAACAGCTAGGTCTGGTATAACCTCCTTAGTATCATCCTTCCAGTAGGTTACTAGAGTGTCACCAATGTTGTGGAATATCGCCCAGCCGAAGGTCTCATAGTCTGCTGCTGGGTCGAAGGTGTCAGGCCAGCCTATAGTTGCTATCACGTATGTTGAGGGGTCATTCTTGTAGCCACCAAACTCCAGGTTCTTCACAGGCGCAGCTGGATCCTCCCATAGCAAGTCGTAGCGCTCAGCTAGTGTTGGGTGATAGTAGCGGCCGTGCACCCAGCTCCACTGACTACGCACAAGCATATACTGGCCAAGCCAGAGTATTGGTACCTCGTAGTTGCTCAGCTTGTAGACAGCTTCATAGAGCATTTCACGTATCTCGGGGTTGGTCTCCTTTCTCGCAGCTATGATTAGTGCGTCTATCGTTGTGTTCCTATAGAATGCTGGGTTTATGTCGGAGAAGCCTACACTTTCTTCTACCGGCTTAGTGTTCTCCTCATCAACCTCGTAGCGGACAATTATCAGCTTCTTGCCCTTAGTATCAATCGCGTTAACTATGTCCTCGACAGCTACATCCTTTGGTGCAACAGCGATTACAGCCTTGCTAACCTCTATAACCTTGACCTCGGGTGGAAGCTGAGGCTTTGCCGCCTGTACCGGTTGCTCTTCAGCAGGCTTTTCTTCTGTTGGTGTTGTTGTTGGTTGTTCTGTTGGCTGTTCGGTTGGTGCTGCAGGCTTCTCCTCAGGCTTGGAGGCAAAGTAGACCGCAATACCAGCAACAATAACAACAAGCACAACAATACCAGCTATTAAAGCCGCACGACTCGCCACAACTCCCACCCATATGTCTACGGGCTACCTATTCTATCGGGTTCTAGCCTACCCCTTGGCCCCTTTAAAAAGCTTTTATTGTTGTGCAAGCGTGGGATTTGACTATGCTTTACCCTGTGCTCAGATGTATAGACGTCGGAGGAAGTTATGGCGAAGCAAGCGGAATTGATGGCTCCAGGCAGTAGTTGAAGGGTTCTAGAGTGGGAACGTTGTATATTTTACGTGTATTCAATAATGTATATATACTTTGTAATTAGATACAAGCTAAATAGTATTTTTGAATAGTATTTTTGAATACTGGGCTTTGTGCAGGGAAGCACTAATAGGGGGCAGCCTTATCCCAGAGCCCGGAGCCAACATGTACGAAGTATCATCTCAGTAGCGCGGGTGAATGGGGGTTAGGGAATTGGCCAATCTACGCCGCTTCCTACTCCGCAGACTCATAACGTTCGTGCCAACAGTGATAGGTGTTACATTCCTCGTCTACATTATTGCTGTACAGATACCAGCTAATCCAGCTAGGCTATGGGCTGGCGGCGAGAAGGCTGACCCCGAGGTTGTCCAGAGGCTTATCGAGGAGTACCACCTCAACGACCCCTGGTATGTACAATACTACTTCTTTCTCAAGAAGGTGCTGAGTGGTGAGGCTGTGAGCCCTGTGACGCACACAAATGTCTGGGATCAGATTATGGAGAAGCTGCTGACGGTTACGCTGCCTCTAACACTATTCGCATTCCTATTCATAATAACTATCGGTATACCTCTAGGCATAATAGCCGCCATCAAAAGGGATACGTGGATTGATGTTGTGATAAGAGCTTTCGCCCTCATCGGAATATCGACGCCAATCTTCTGGCTAGCCTACCTTCTAATTTTCGTGCTGCAGCCACGCGGCCTCATAAGCCTTACAGGATTCCCAATGCCAGACTATAGGATTACCGGCATACCGATACTAGATGCCTTCCTAAAGATGGACATCGAGTACATAGTATTGTTTATCAAAAGAATGTGGCTGCCGGCATTCATGCTCGCCTACGGCGGCATAGGCTTTATAACAAGGATCGTGCGGAATAGCTTCCTCGACGCGTTTAGCGGAGAATACATAAACTTCATGGAAGCCCGTGGCTTTCCCCGTGGTAGAATCTACATTCACGTGCTCCGAAACGCGCTAACCCCCGTTGTTACAGTTCTGGGCTTAATGTTTGGCGGGCTCCTGGCGGGCGCGCCGATTACTGAGACCGTCTTTAACCTGCCGGGGCTTGGCACGTACATGATCAGGGCGATACACAACTTCGACTACATAGTGTTGATAGCAGCTGTGCTATTCATAGCACTGATATACGTGACTATAAACTTGATCATAGACATACTTTACGCCATCATAGACCCCAGGGTGAGATACTAGAGGGAGGTGAATACACATGCCCGAGTACGTGTACGAGAAGAAGATCCTCGATAGGCTTGCTGACAAGCTGGTTGATGGGCTTGCAATAGTCATAGACCGTGTTAGGCCTGGCTGGAAGCTGAAGAACCAGGGCCGGCTCGAGGAGTGGAAGCTAATGCTATACACGCTCAACCGTTCACCTCTAGGCCTTACTGGCCTCGTGCTGGTAGCTGCATTTGTAATACTTGCAATCATTGGGCCATACATCGCCCCGGTAAGCTACGATACCCAGTTTATCTTCTGCGAGAAGACCAAGAAGCCTGGCGAGTTTGAATCCAAGCTAGCGCCTCCAGGTACAACTATCGAGATACGAAATAGCACATACTGTCGTAGGGTAGGGCTGGAGCCCGGCAACTTCACATTCATACTTGGCTCGGATAACTTTGGTAGAGACCTTTACAGCAGGATACTCTATGGTGCACGTACAAGTCTTGTCGTCGCAATACTTGTAGTTAGCGTAGGCGCAACCATAGGTATACTGTTGGGGCTCGTTGCAGGCTACTATGGCGGCGCTGTTGACGAGGTTATAATGAGGATTACCGATATATTCCTCGCGTTCCCAGGGCTAATACTAGCTATAGCCTTCTCAGCAACGCTACCCTACGCGCTGCAAGGGGTCTTCGAGCAGTACCCGAACATTGCTACCATCTTACGCTACCTATTCGCTGTCAAGCCTGAGCATGAGCCCGCACTTGCCAGCCTGGCATCTGTAATAATTGCACTCTGGATGGTATGGTGGCCATCCTATACGAGGCTCGTGCGCGGCATGGTGCTTAGTGTAAGGGAGAACACTTACGTTGAGGCTGCAAGGGCTCTAGGCGTCTCCACTCTAGGCATAATGTTCCGCCACATATTGCCAAACATGATTGGCCCTGTACTAGTATACGTAACGATGGACATGGGTGGTGTTATACTCACGGAGGCTGGACTAAGCTACCTAGGCCTAGGTGTTGTCCCGCCGCTAGCTGACTGGGGCAGGATAATATTCGACGGAGCCCAGTACTTCCCCCGAGCTTGGTGGCTAATATTCTGGCCAGGCTTAATGATATTCCTCACAGTCTTCGGCTTCAACTTGCTCGGCGACGCTCTGAGAGACATACTAGACCCTAGGACTAGGAGGAGCATAGAGTTCAAGGTGAAGAAGGTGGTTGAGGCTGAGGAAGAGGCAGCTGGTGGGGGTGGCGAGTGAAATGGGTGGCGGTATGCTTCGCTGCCGGGACCCCATAGTCGAGGTTCGCGACCTGTACGTCAACTTCTACACGTATGCCGGCGTAGTCAAGGCGATCTACGGTGTAAGCTTCTGCATAGAGAGGGGCGAGACGTACTGCCTGGTTGGCGAGACCGGCTGCGGCAAGAGTGTAACCTCTAGGGCGCTAACGAGGCTCATACAACCTCCTGGTAGGATTGAGAAGGGCGAGATATACTACTACCCAGAGCCGGGCAAGAGGATAGACATTATGAGGCTGAGTGAGGAGGAGCTACGCCGCATAAGGGGTGCTGAGATAGCATACATCTTCCAGGATCCAGGCTCAGCGCTAGACCCACTATACACTATTGGCTACCAGATCTCGGAGACCATGCTTGTACATGACATGATAAAGAAGATAAAGGAGGGCTTCACAAGGGCCGTGGAGCTCTTGAAGAAGACGTTGATACCAGACCCGGAGAGGAGGGTGAAGTCTTACCCCCACGAGCTGAGCGGCGGGATGAAGCAGAGAGCAGTGATAAGCATGAGCCTTGCAAACAATCCCAAGCTAATAATAGCCGATGAACCTACGACAGCGCTAGACGTGACTATTCAAGCTCAGATAATGGAGCTGCTACGCGAGCTCAAGAGGAGGGAGGGTCTAACCCTGCTACTCATCACACACAACATGGGCCTCGTAGCAGAGATGTGCGACCGAGTTGCAGTAATGTATGCTGGCATCATAGTAGAGGAGGCACCCACAGAGGAGCTGTTCAGCAACCCTCTGCACCCTTACACTCAGCTCCTCCTAAGGGCGGTACCGGACCCCACGAAGAAGATAGAGAAGCTGGAATCAATACCGGGCACTGTGCCCAACCTCATTCACCCGCCGCCGGGCTGCAGATTCCATCCACGATGTCCCTACATGGCAGAGATCTGTCGTCAGGATAGGCCGCCGGAGATATGGGTTAACGAGAGGCACCGCGTAGCCTGCTGGAGATACATAGACAAACATCCCAACCCAGCCAGGCTTATCCATTGATTTTATTTACGCTAAGCCTTCGGGTTGTATGATGTATATAAGGCTGTGCCGGGCCCCCCAACTTGAGTCTCTAAGCCGTGTGAGGTGCCGTATAGGTGGCTCGCGGCAATAGTGGGGAGGTATACAGAGAAGCTGTCAACAGCCTTGCAAGAATGTTTCCAGGCGAGGAACCCCACGTACTTGTCTATAGGCTTAAGAAGTACTTCCCTGTAAGGGGGTTCATCAGGGTTAGTGGCTGGGTCAAGGCCGTAGATGATGTCTCGTTCATTATTCCACGCGGCAAGACCATTGGGCTTGTAGGGGAGAGCGGCAGCGGCAAGACGACTATTGGTAGGCTTATTCTACGCCTCATAGAGCCGACAAGTGGCTACGTGTTCTTTGATGGACGGAACGTCTTCGAGCTGAGAGGTAAGGAGCTTAAAGCATTCCGGAAGAAGGCGCAGATGATATTCCAGGACCCATATAGCAGCCTCAACCCAAGGATGACCGTTTACGACATAATCATGGAGGCATTGAAGGTCCACCGGGTAGAGGTTGGAGACCCCTACGCATACATTGTGAAGCTACTAGAGGAGGTTGGGCTCAACGAGACCCACGTCTACCGTTACCCCCACGAGTTTAGCGGCGGGCAGAGGCAGAGAATAGCTATCGCAAGGGCTCTCGCGGTAAACCCTGAGTTCATGGTGCTTGACGAGCCCACAAGCGCTCTCGACGTATCGGTGCAGGCTCAGATACTAAACCTCCTAAAAGAGTTGCAGGCAAAGAGGAAACTGACATACCTCTTCATAAGCCACGATCTCGGCGTCGTGAGGTACATGAGCGATTACATAGCAGTCATGTACCTGGGCAAGATAGTCGAGCTCGGCCCTGCAGAGGAGGTGTTTGAAAAACCGCTACATCCCTACACCAAGATGCTACTAGCCTCCATACCCATACCTGATCCCGCCAAGGCCCGGGCAAAGAAGCCGATAAGAATAGTAGGCGAGCCTCCCTCCCCCATCAACCCGCCACCCGGATGCCGGTTCCATACACGTTGCCCCTACGCCAGCGAAAGGTGTAGGAGGGAGGAGCCACCACTCGTCGAGGCCGAGCGCGGCCACTGGGTTGCATGTTGGCTCTACAGATAGCCCACAGCTAAGGACTATACATTATTTTCTCCCCTTAGGCTATAACAACTACACCAGTAGCTTGCTGGAGGCTGGTGTATAACATTGAATCTCAATCTTGCAAAGCTCCTGGTTATTGCTGGCATCATTGTATCCCTCCTGAGTTCTGGACATCCTTCAGCAGCTATTATCGGACTCGTACTGTACCTTGTAGGCATGTACGGCTTAGCCTCGTACTACGAGCAGAGCGAGATACTTCGCTATGCGCTTATCTCCACGGTAGGCTTCCTGGCTGGCGTAGTAGTTGCCGTGCTCGTAATGGGGCTCGGCTCGATATTCGCTGGCCTGCTCGCCGGACCGCCGGGTTTTGGCACTGCGATAATTGCTGGCCTCGTCCTACTCTACATCTCCATGCTCGCAATGGGATACTACCGGAGAAGGCTAATGGAGATCCTAGCCAGATACGGGGACGAGGGCCTCGCAAGGCTGACCGGGAAACTCTACTGGTACGGTGCAATACTAACTATAATCATTATAGGCTTCATAGTCCTCCTCATAGCCAGCATCTTAGAGCTGGTAGTAGTAGCTACACTACGCAGCCGCTAGAACACCGCCATCTGGGAGCTACACGCCCTTAGTATTGTTTGTAGAGCTTGCTGTCCGGTGGGCTGCTAGCAGTGCTACGGCGGGAACTACTGCTGGGAGTGGTACATGCCCAGCTGCAAGTTTCTTCGCGGCAAGGAGTCCCGGGAGGGGCGCTACAGTGTTTATACCAACATACCCTGCTATGAACAGGATGGACAGCATTGTGAGAAGCTTCTCGGAGCCCTGTAGGGCCATGGTGGTTTCTTGCCTCCAGCCTAGCGGGGCCCGCGTAGGATGCTAAGATGAAGACCTTATCTGTAACTGTTACAGCTCTTTCATAAATACTTGCTGCTACATAGCCTCTTAGGGGCTGGAGCTGGAGAGAAATTCCTCACAACGCATGCCTTTATTATGTGGTGCTGTGTAGTGGCGCGGGTTAGGCTTGGCCTAGCCCAGTTTGAGGCTGGGCGCAGCGGGATTGAGAGTGGAGAGAGGCTCCGAAGACTCCTCTCCCGCTACCGTGTCGAGGCCGACATTATAGTGCTACCCGAATACGGTAATGTGTATCCTGCTGGGCTCCGTGCAGCCGAGGTAAGGGCTCGGGCTGAGAATCCCAAAGACTCTCCATTCATAAGGTTTCTCGAGGAAATTTCATCCGAGTATACGGCTGTGATAGTCTCGGGGTTCCTTGAGCGGAGCGGGGACTGCGCCTACAGCTCCATAGTGATGGTGGAGCCGGGCAAGGAGGTGCAAGTGGTTTACAGGAAGACAGTGCTCTTTGACGCGCTGGGCGTGAGGGAGTCAAAGAGCCTTTGCCGGGGTGAGCAGCCGCCGCCGGTCCTCGAGGTGAGGGGGGTTCGGGTTGGGTTTATCGTGTGTTTTGAGCTGCGCTTTCCCGAGCTGGCTCGCAGCCTGGCTCTCCGTGGCGCAGAGCTTGTAGCAGTACCAGCTGCCTGGTACCGTGGGAATCTCAAAGAGGAGCATCTCCTCGTCACTGCTAGGTCTAGAGCTCTCGAAAACACAGTTTACCTTGCAGTAGCCTCGATGACTGGGCCGCACTTCACTGGACGCAGCATACTCGTAGACCCAATGGGTGTTGTAAGGCTCGACCTGGGATCCGAGCCGGGCTACGCCGAGGTCGATGTAGACCTGGACTACATTAATGAGGTGCGTAAGCAGCTCCCATTACTAGAGCTACAGCCCAGGGCATACGAGATATACACAAGAGCTCTTAGGAGAGATTAGCATGTTACGCGTATCGTTATGCGAGTCCTAGTGCTACCAGCACTGGGTATACCGCTGTGGAATAGATTGCTGCAATCAGTATGACTTTCACTAGCTCGCGACGGTTAGCATAGCCCTTCACGGCACCTCCAACACCGAGCACTAGTAGCACCATGCCTGCAATGTTCGTTAGCAGGTATCCCAGGTAGAACCCGTACACGAAGCGGAGACCAGCTAGCTCAAAGAGCTTTCCGGCAAGTATAGCGAGTGGGATGTTTACAAAGAGGTCATTCCACCACGACAGTGGGCTGAGGATGTAGCCCACAACAGCAACGAGGCCCCAGCCAAGCCTAACCCGGAGCTCCTTCCTCATATCGCCGTGTTGTGTTCGACGGAGAACTTGCACATTCATTCACCTCCAGTCCAGCGGGCCCAGCCTCCATGGCGGTTACGGGTTAGTTCTGGGGAGGCTACCGGAGTCCATCCTACACCTTTCTTTCTATTAGTAGTGATACTCCCTGCCCTTAAGCCTATCCTCCAGGAATGGTCGCGCTTGTATCAGCTTCATAACCTAAAATCTGGCGCCTCTATAGGTCCCACGTGGAGGGGAATACTTGGATATCGTGGCTACGATTCCGGCATATGTTGAGTGCAGGATTTTAAGGAGGGTTAATCGCTTCGTTGTAGAGGTTGAAGCTGAAGGAGAACACATACTAGCCCATAACACGAATACTGGTCGCCTCCTCGACGTGCTTGTGCCCGGTCGCCTTGGGCTCTGTAGGCCCTTGGAGAGGCCTGGTAGGACCCGCTACCGGCTCTTTGCGGTAGAGTATGCTGGCGGCTTCGCGGTTATCGATACGAGGCTCCAGGAAGAAGCATTCGCCAGGGCGGTGGAGCTAGGCCTCATACCCTGGCTGAGGAGCTGCAGGGTTGCCAGCTGGAGGCCCCGGCTTGGCTCCTCGGTGCTCGACCTCCTGCTGGACTGTAGGGATGGGAGGGTATACGTTGAGACTAAGAGCGCAGTGCTAATGGGTCCCAACGCCACGGCTATGTACCCGGATTGCCCCACGCCTCGTGGACGGAGGCACATACGCGAACTCATAGAGCATGCCAGCCGAGGCTATCGTGTAGCCTTGGTCTTCATCGCCGCACTACCCGGCGCTAGGAGGTTTAAGCCAAACCCTGAAGGAGACCCGGAGATACCGGGTCTCATAGCCAGGGCTACCAGGGCTGGGGTGCTGGTAAAGGCGGTGGGCATGGATTTTGACCCCGAGCAGCATGGTGTAAGGCTCTACAACACAGACTTACCCGTTGCACTGGACTAGCAGTCCAAGTGTGGACCCTCCGGGAGCTGGGGTACAATTTGTCTTGGAGACTGTATGGCTGGAGGAGGCTAGCTCACGGCTCGTCACTGGGCTCTTCCGCCTATACCGTGGTGACCCGTTTACACACTTCTATGCTGTCTACGACCTAGTCTACCACCCAGATGCGACCACAGGCGTCCTCCTAGCAGGGATGAAGGCTCCCTTGTAGGCTACGTTGTAGCCTATAGGGCTAGCAGAGATAAACTATTCATACACGTTGTTGGAATGCTAGGCCCGAACACTTGAACTCCCTTCTCCAGAGGCTTAGCGACAAGTATGGAAGTATCATTGTGCAGCTTCACGGCTCCTCGACAAGGCTCAGCTGGGGCTTCAAGGCTGTACTCGAGCACAACGGCTACAATGCCAGGGGGAAAACCTATATTGACATGGCCATAGACTCGCCCAGACTCTTCAAGCCCTACCATGCCCCGGGCGTACGCGTGGTAGAGCTTGGGGAGCAGCATGCAGCAGACTATGCAGAGGTTGAGGCCACCCGTGGCAGGAAGCTAAGCCCCGAAGAGGCCTCGAGGCTGCTCAGAACTCTGGGCTGCTATGGCGCCTACGTCGAGGGCGTTCTAGCCTCCATAGCATGTACATACATCCGGATGCACGATATATGGCTCATAGGCAACGTCTACACGAGGCCGGAATACCGTGGACGAGGCTTAGCAAAGGCCGTCACGAGTACGGTTACGGCTAGAGCCCTAGCCTGTGGTGCTAAGCCCCTGCTGCATGTTGAGGCAGGCAACAAGCCAGCCATAAGGGTCTATGCGCGGCTCGGCTATAGAGCCCTAAGAGCTAGACCGTGGATATTCGCGCATCGGGCCACGCTGTAATACAGCTCCAGCAATGGGGCTGCTTGCAACCTCCTCGAGGAGTATGTTGATAAGATGCTATAGCTACGCGGGGACGTCGGGGCTGGGCGCCAGCTACGGGGCCGTCCACGGCCCTCCCCGGGATGGGCTGGCGCCGAGCCGGCGACGGCCGCTACCCACCTCTTGAGCCCTTCGTGTCTGCCTCTAGGTGCCCCAGAGCGGTAGTGTTAGGAGGTAGTGTATGACTAGCGAGGCTGTAGCGTATGTGAGGGAGTAGCGTAGGAACTCTCTGGGTGATATTCTGTGGCCCGCCTTCTCGGCCATGGTTACTGCAACGTATAGTGCTGGGGCTGCTACTATCGTCGCGTTGCTGCCTAGAGTTGCAGCCCACGCCATGGCCCAGTAGAGGGGCCACGCATCGACCCCCGCGAGGTTTGCAGCATTACGGACTATGTAGAGGAATGTGAGAAGAAGAGCATCATGCTCAATCATCGTTGATAGAAGCCCGGTGACCCAGTAGAACACCGTATAGGCGGCTACGCCGCCGGCCTGAACGTAGGGTTGTAGGTGCTCGGCAGCTCGCCGCAGCACACCGGACTCCTCGAGCCCGCCTACGAGGCTGAATAGGAGCGCGTAGAACATTAGCGCACGCCACTCCACATCGCCGATAATCTCCTCAAAGGACGGTACTCTGCCTCCTAGCCGTCTCCAAACCTCAACAGTTAGTGCTAGCAGCGAGGCACCAGCAATGGTTATGAAGCCCAGGGGCACGCCGAGCAAGGGCCTTAGAGCCATAGCGGCTACGGTTGCCGCGAAGAAGAATACCGAGATGTTTAGAAGCCTCCGATCAGCCCCCACTCCACTGCTACTAGTCTCTGGCAGCTGGAGCATCGAAGGTTCACGCCTTATGAAGAGGAAGTACATCAACCCAGTTACAGCGAGGAATGTAATCGTGAGTAGTGGGAAGCTGCTAGGCTTGCCACGGCTCCATATGAAGTCTAGGAATTCTGCACCTGCCACACTGTGGAGAAGCTGAGGCGGCAAATCACCCATCAACAAGGCTGTACCCATGAAGTTCGCAGAGAACCCTATCATGAGTACCGCTAGGCCTATGTTCGCCCCATTCCTCCGAGCAGCCTCTATGACCATTGAGCCTAGGAGGAGGATTACAAGCACATTATCGACGAACATCGATATAAAGCCAGCTATGAGCATGAGATATACCAGGAATAGACGGTAGTCCCTAACCCTCCTAGAGACGAAACGTACTACAGCCTCCGAAAACCCTGCACGGTTAAGGTAGGCTGTTATCATCCACATACCGAGCAGTATCATTATAACATTCCAGTCCACAGCGTGAAAGGCGTCATCCGGCCGATAACCCGCCAGCACGACCATCGCTGTAAGCCCGACTAGAGCGACAACCGTTTCATCGATAATCCTGGCATTTATCGCGACAATAGTTGCTAGGAATACCAGTAGCGACAGTGCCTCCGAGACCATCTAAGCACCCATGCAGCCCTGTACACATCAACCGTATAAGATAAGCTTGGCGACAGAAACCGAAGGCACACAATACATCCACGAAACTTATACCTACAAGCACAAACTGTTGCCCGAAGGTCTAGAGAGTCAGGAAGATCGCCAAGGCTGCCGAGACAACGGCAGCCCCGGCTCTAGGGACTATGTCACCATACCATCAACACTGACTATATCCCCTGGCATCGCAATGCCCCAGCAAGCCTCACACTCCCGTCAACCTCAACCACTATCACATTCAGCCCAAGCCAGGAGCTGCAGCCACAAGCTCTTTTCCGACCCTCCTACACCAATCTCCTAGCTTACCACAACCATGCTCTTCTACGAGGGATGGCCCATGGGGAACATACAACAGATGATATAGAGAATGTAGAACACTTGGTAAGAAGATACGAAGATATGGGTTAGGGTTGGGATAGCCGGGCTGATATAGAAGGGACGAGCTTGCATTGTTACTAGGATTACACGAGCGAAAAATACTATAGTTAAGCGTTTCCTTATGCTATGCTTTGCTGCTTCTATGCCTAATTATCTCTCTTAGCTCCCGTATTCGTTCCTCGACGCTTTTCAGCTCCTCCTGTAGCTCCTTGAGGTCCTCCTCTAACATCTTCTTGTACTCCTCTAGCATCTCCAGCTCTTCCTCGGGACTCTGTGGGATTGGTGGCATATAGTACGGGTATGGTGGTATCGGCGGATAGTATGGGTATGGAGGGTACTGGTAGGGGTATTGTTGCTGCTGGCTCTGCTGTTGCTGCAGCGGTAGCGGTGGGGGCGGCGGGGGTGGTGGCGCGTAGTACACAAGCCGCCTCATCCACCTATACCAGTAGCCAAACATGGCTCCCGAACCTCTCCCCCATCCCCTACCATGGCTTGGGGGCTGTAAGTGTTCGGCTAAACCCTCTTGGACCCACCAGGGGGCTCCACCGCCTCCTCTACCCTTGCCTCTGCCCCAACCCCGCTGCAAGTGTCTCCAGGGCCCTCCTCCAGGCATCGATTACCGCCCTATACGCCTCTATTACTGCTGCGTAGTAGTATGGTGCTACCAGCATGCAGCTAGCAGCGTAGAGCAGCGCTGCTGGATCATAGGGGTATGGGTATGGCGGCGCAAGCAGTGCTGGTGGCCAGCATGGCAGTGGCATATATGGAGGGTATAGCTGAGAGATCATGGCCTACCACCAGGGCCAGGGGTACACGGGGTAGCTGTGTGGCCAGGATGCTGACTGCCAGTAGCCGTAGTAGCTGTAGTAGAGCCACGGCATTGGCCAGGCTGCTAGCCAGCGCCACCACCAGCCCATTAACCAGCCAGGCCGCAGCCATGGCGGCAGATGGCTAAACGGCCCCTTACCTGGCCATGGACCCCGCCACCACCAGCACCAACCACGGCCCCAGCCTAGCCGGGGACCCCACCACACCATAGCTTCCCACTAGTTCTGTGCAACTGCACAGAAGGGCCTCATATAGTTTTGTGCAGTTGCACAGAACACTTGTCTTAAACGCCTAGGTGCACCCATCCAATCAGGAATGCTGCACCCTACGCATGAAATCGACTTGCAAGGGAGAAGTATTGAGCCACCTGGGCTTAGCTACTGCACTATCTATGTGGCTTGTCCTGTTTACAGCGATTCCCTGTCTACGTCAACGGACACCCATCCAACAACACAGTTATTAAGATCCATGAGATGGAATCCAGGGAACAACTATTCTATACGAAGCTTATGATGATGATTACCTTCCTGGCTATGGCTGTATACACGCTAGATCCCAAGACTCCACACTTCAAACAGGTTTGCCTACAACATTCATGCTCATAATGATAGGTGGTATAATAACCGATAGCCTAGATGCTTGGATATCTACATCAGCTGGAATGGTTTGATCTCTTGGTTCCTAGAATGGAGTGGGTAGGAGTGGAGAAAGATAGGCTCCTATTTTTGACAGCACAATAGGCTTCTTCATAAACTCGCTGTTCGAGCTCAACACTTGTTGTAGCTAGGCACCGGGTAGGGATCCGGGTGCCAACCTGGATTCATTACAGCCATGGGGGTTGCATTGCAAAGTTGCATCCGGCAAACCATTCTTCAGAGAAAGCTTGGCTCACCCAGTACTCGTCCAACCCTTTTCTCGAGCTCTTCAAGCCACCAGGGAACCCTAATCTCCCTAATACACCTCGTCCTATCGTATCCCTTAATGTCCAATACAGGTGTACCATCGAAGAGGTCTAGACCTCGTACCCTTAGGAACCTACCCTTCCTCTCGACTAGTTCGACTATACTCAATGCTATAGGGTTGGGCCGGTGCGGCGAGTCTGTGCAGAAGACGCCAACCTCAGGTATACCGGTAAGGTCGACACCTAGCCTTTCAAGCCTACGGTGTCGCACCCGGAGGACACTCCTCTGCTCATCCGTGACTTTGTGTAGGTACGCTATAACTATTATGTGGGAAAACCCTTCAATACCATTCAGCCCTGCCTCATACTCCGGGAAAACCTCTATAACCCCTTCAACGCCATGTAAAGCCTTCTTCACCTCCTCGTCACTAGCATCAACACGAACCACACCAATAGGCTGAAGCCTAATCTCCAACTCCATATCACCACGTCGTGTAAATCATGGAGCGAGATGCAGGTTGCCATACAGATACTATAGGGCATAAAATAGTATTAATTCAGTATCAAACATCATAGCGCTGTGTGTATGGCTACAAGGCTGTCGTTCACGCAATCAGTTTCTAGGCCTAACACATCCCACGGTGCATAGGCTTACAGAGCTTATCTTGGTAATCAGCTATGGGAGATAGCCTCGTATTCTCCCAGCCCCTGGCTAGATTATGGGGGCTGGATAGGGCCTTGGCGGGTATTAGGCTTGTATCGTTTGATGTGTGGAATACGCTACTACGCTTTGAGGCAATTGCTGGATTTATTGTTGAGGGCTTGTCGGAGGCTACTGGGAAGCCTCTTAGCGCTGTGAGGACAGCCTTTGAGAGGGCTCGTGCAGAGGCTAAAAGGGCAAGGCTTAGGGGTGAGGGTGGCAATCCGCTGCTAGAGTCTCAAGAAATGCTTGCTGTGGCACTTGATGCTCCGCTGGATCGTGTCCGGCGGGGCATCGCTATCGGACTGCTACGGGCTATAGAGCATGTGGAGGAGATAGTTTACCCGGAAGCCCTCCAGGCTCTCGAAACAGCTGCAAGGATTGCTGGGAAGGTTGCTGTTCTGGGCAACGTGTTGTTCTGGCCCGGCAGCTATACAAGGCTATTGCTGGAGAAGGCCAGGCTTGAACACTTCATAGACTTCCAGCTCTATGCAGACGAGATTGGGCTCTACAAGCCCGATCGTAGAGCGTTTCTCCAGCTGTGCAAGGAGGCGGATGTAGATCCTGGAGAGGCTGTCCATGTCGGCGACGAGCTAACGGAGGATGTTGCTGGTGCTCTCTCGGCAGGCATGATGGCTGTCTGGGTTAACCGGAGCCTCAGGGAGCCAGTCTACATGCCCGAGGCCAGGCTAGCAGCTATACCGAGCCTGACACTCCTTGGGGAGGCGCTGCAGAGGCTTACACACTAACCTCTAGGGTTTTGTAAGTTTTCAACCAGCTCGCTAAGCCTTGAATCCCTCCTCAACGCCTCCAGTACAGTGTCACGGTCAGCCGCAAGCGTTATGATTCTTGTCTTGCCGTAGCGGCCTCTGCTTACAACCCTTGCCGAGAGAATGCCTAGCATATCCAGCTCGTTGATGATATCGCTAACTCTCCGCTGTGTAACGCTCTCCACTCCCACGGCTGAAGCCAGCTCCCGGTAGGCCGCGTATAGCTCGCCGGTAGTAGTGTACCCGTTCGCAGCACCGCTCGCAATGGCAGCTAGGAGCACTAGACGGGCATGGAGTGGCAGCGTCGAGACAACCTCTAACACTCTATCCCTCTCAAGCTGGCTCCAAGCCTTCTTTACATGCTCAATGGTGACTTTATCGGCATTCTCCCTCTCAGCAACCTCACCCGCAACCCTCAAGAGGTCCAGGGCCCGGCGTGCATCACCATGCTCCCTAGCTGCCAGCGCTGCGCAGTAGGATATCACGGAGTCGTCTACGGCGCCCGGCTGAAAGGCCTCCCTAGCTCTCTCCCACAGTATGTCACGTAGCTGCTCAGCGTTATAGGGCGGGAACACTATCTCCTCCTCCCCGAGGCTACTCCGGACACGTGCATCGAGCAACTCTACGAACCGGACATCGTTCGTTATCCCGACTATTGAGACCTTCGCGGCCCCAGGCGGCAACTCATAGCCTATCCTCGTCAGCTTGTATAGTAGGTCGTCGCCCCTACGGCGGACAAGCCAGTCAACCTCGTCAAGCACAACGATGAGCACACCCTGCATCCTCGACAATCCCCGGACAATCCTAGCGTAGACCTCTGCAGTTGAAAGCCCGGTGAACGGGACACGGACGCCTATCGAGGAGGCTATGTCCGCCAGCACCTTGTACGGTGTATCCCTCTGCCTGGTGTTCACGTAGGAGAATCTCACGGGAACACCAAGCTGCCTAGCCTTAGCCTCAAGCCTCCGCAACACGTAGAGGGTTACCGCTGTCTTCCCCGTCCCCGTGAGCCCGTAGATGAATAGGTTGCTGGGCTTACTACCCTTCAACGCCTGAGCCAGAACACTGGCAACCTTGCGTATCTCGTTCTCACGGTGGGGCAGCCTATCGGGTATATAGTCGGGGCTCAGTATGTCCCTGTTCCGGAAGATACGCGACTTCACAACACGCTCAAATATCTCCTCCAGAATATCCTCCACCAGAACCCCCAATACGCATGCTTCAAGTGCTGGAAGATACGGCATAAAACCCAGAGGGGGCAAGACCTCTGGGCAAGCCTCACAGGGACAAAGCCCCACGTACGGGGACCACATACCGGAACATTGCATGGAGACACCGTTTGCAATAGCACCGTATCGGTGTTCGCATAAGCGGACTCCCGGAGCCCCGAGGGTTGCACAGTATTTATCCGGCGATGGTTGATTATAACTACTGGTTTGCCTACAGTGGTCCAGTATGGTTGTTAAGTTGAAAGGCCTGGAGCTTACCTATGCGCTTGCAGCGCATGACTTACCAAACACGAGTAACATCATGGCCAAGTAGTTGCCCTAACTCGAGCGACTCGGCGCTGAGGGGCTCAGCCTGCCCCACGCGATAGCGCTGAGCGAGATAGGTGATGTCCCTCAACAGACGCTATGAGGCTGTGGCTAGAGAGCTTAGGGGAAGCTACGCGAGAACACCTATAGACAGTTGGAGAAGGACACCCGAACCGGCAAGGCTGGCTCCGGGTTTATGTACTGGATCCTGTCCACTTAAGATCTCGCCAAAGCTATTATCGAGGCTGCTAGGAGATTACAGCAGACTACACCATAATAGGAACTTAGGTTTTCAGATTCTCGTGACGGGATCTGGTTAGCTACCTATTGCCAGGTGGTATGGCTGAGGAGGCGATACATATTGCTGATCACCCGGTAATGGTTATTGGGCCAGCGAAGGCATATTGTGGCACTCTACGATCCACTAAAAGGCCCAAATACTTGTTGCACAACCTTCTACCCCGCCTAGAAATGGTTACCAGCTACGCGTTCACGATAGCAGAGCACTCAAGTACCGAGGTCGTATTGCTACACATGCTTGAGGAAGGCGAGATAGCCGCATAGTTACCGGCAAGCTCTTCGAGATAGTGAAACAGTTCGAAGAGGAAGACCCAAAGGCATGTCCCTCTCATAGTGCTAGGCTACCCCACAGAGACTATGCTTCAAGAGGCAGACGAGGATAGTCGCCAGCATTACAGCCCTCGGCTCCAACATGGGTAAAGGCCTGCCTGGAACAACAATAGACACCATGGTGCGGCGCTCAAACCCATGTAATGGTCTGCCACTAACACTCACCACCGCACGCTGAAAACCAAGCATAAACGTGGAGGCCAATTGCCAAAGCCAACAGGGCGAGACCAGCCACCACAGCTAGAATCCTAGCCCAACGCACAGGCAACCCTACACACCAGTCTATTAGCCACAAACAACTAAGGACAATAAAATAAACAACAGCCAGCACCAAGCGGAGAACCGGGCAAAACATGCGATAAGAGCCGGGAACACAGCATTGATGGGTAAATGGCTACACAGAGCCGCTAGACATCCTTGAGTAGTCCTATGGATCAACTTCCAGGCCAAACCTACTGGGCGGGGTTTAGCGAGCTCGAGAGAGGCAAATGAATCTATTAACTTGCCGACTACGCTATAAAAGATGATGACGACTACTTCTAGATCCTAAGCCACGGCGACGGAGCGTTGAACATTGCAGAACACTGTATCGGTGCCGCCGGGATAGAGCACGCCATGACCTCCCACCCGCTGTCGCCAAGACCGTCGTGGTGAAAAGTTCATGACCCGATTAATGACGATGTACCATTAGCCGTAGTGGTCCTACGCGAGGGGTACTAGCTAAGCACTGAACCGAGGAATAGATTCAGGAAGAACGGCCCACTAGGTGCCCAGCCCTATAGCTGTACCGTAGAGAGCATTATTAGTGAAGAAGCTACCGAGGATCAAGAGCGACAAGATAATGAGAAGATTGGTAGAAGCTGTTATTGCAAGCGCACCCCTGGGCGACATCAGTACGTTAGAGGACGAGGCTAGCATGTGGTAGGTAAAGAGGACCTGGACAGAACTACTTGAAGGTCTTGGAGAGCTTGGGAGCATATTCTAAGTGTTCGATTACACCCTAGAACTAGGCCTCTTTTATCTTCACGTGTACATGCCACCTCTCCTCCTGTGATTGTTTTGGACAGTATTTTATGCGGGCAAACCCTACCCTGGGGCTCCTGGCTGTAGTGGCTGGCGGTGTGTAGGGTTTGGAGCGGCTCTACGCCGAGCCTGCATGGAGGATTACCAGCCTACTAGTCTCCGGCGATGTGTCTGTCGAGGATTATGTTGGCTCTATCTACGAGAGGATTGAAAAGCTCGAGGATAAGATTAACGCGTACATTACTCTTAGGCCTCGGGAGCTGGTAGAGGCTGAAGCTAGGAAGGCTGTGGAGAAGGCTCGGCGGGGGGAGAAGCTTCCCCTAGCTGGTGTGCTGGTTGCTGTCAAGGATAACATCCATGTTGAGGGCTTACCCGTGACATGCGGTTCAAGAATGCTGGAGAAGTATGTGGCACCCTACGACGCTACTGTCGTCTCCAGGCTGCGTGCTGCTGGCGCAGTAATCATCGGCAAGACTAACATGGATGAGTTTGCGATGGGGTCTACTGGCGAGAACAGCGCCTATGGGGCAACAAGGAACCCGTGGAGCCTGGATCGTGTGCCTGGTGGGAGCAGCAGCGGGACGGCCGCTGCGCTCGCTGCTGGCATGGCGACGCTGGGTCTTGGCAGCGACACGGGCGGCAGCATAAGGATGCCATGCGCATGGACAGGGCTCTACGGTGTTAAGCCGACCTACGGGCTCGTATCCCGCTACGGACTCGTGGCCTACGCTGATAGCCTAGAGCAGATAGGCCCCATGGCCCGTAACGTTAGGGATTTGGCTTTGCTACTGGAGACGATAGCAGGGTTTGACCCGAGGGACTCTACGAGCCTGCCAGTCGAGAAGGTTGAGCTACTGGGGGCGGTTGAGAAGGGCTACGGTGAGGGGCTACGGGGGCTAAGGGTTGGAGTCGTGGAGGAGTTCCTAGAGCATGAAGGTGTTGACGAGTCTGTGAAGAAACTTGTTGAGAGGGCTGCCGAGCTGCTGGGCGAGGCCGAAGCTGTTGTTGAGCCCGTGAGACTTGGAAGAGAGGTGCTAGAGTACAGCCTCCCCGCATACTACGTGGTAGCAATGGCTGAAGCAAGCAGCAACCTTGCAAGATACGACGGGGTACGTTACGGACCTAAGGAGCCTCCAGAGCCGTGGGAGAGCTGGAACCAATACTACTCGAGGATACGCGGCAAGTACTTTGGCAGGGAGGTCAAGCTCCGCATAATGCTTGGCGCATGGATGCTTAGCAGCGGCTACAAGGACCAATACTATGTCCGCGCACTCAAACTACGGGCACTGGTGCGCAGGAGACTACTACAGCTCCTCCAGGCACATGACCTACTCCTAGCACCAGCCGTCGTTACACCGCCCCCTAGGCTCGGCGAGGTAGTGGAGGATCCTGCAAAGATGTATGCGTTAGACCTTGCAACAGTTACCGCAAACCTAGCTGGCATACCGGCTGGCACAGCACCTGTTGGCTACGTGGATGGGGTGCCGCTAGGGGTACAGCTCATGGCTCGGCCCCTCGCCGAACAAACACTCATCCAGGGCCTCGCAGCCCTCGAGAGGCTATCCGGGCTCCATAACCTTGTAGCCGAGCCTGCCACCTAGCAGGGCCAAGAGCCCGCCTAGGCATTTTACACCGAAAAACTCTGATATAGGGGGCACAGCGTGGGAATATGGGCCCGAGAGCCCAAACAGGCCCCGGCACGGTGCCCAAGCCTTGGCCGAGGAGAGGATTACGGGTAGAGGGGGGTATGGAGCTGTAAACCCCTCCGAGCTGCTCGAAGCCCTCAGACTAGGATTTGACGATATGGAAGCATACGCCTACATGGCTGGAGGCGATGTGGTCCTACGCGTCGAGTATGAACTCCTGGTTCTCAGGGTGCCACGCCATCTCCTCTACTGGGATCTAACCGCCTATCTTAGGAGACTCGGCTCTGAAGTTGCACAATGCGGACACACCATATACTTCACCTACAATGCGTACGGGCTAAGGATAGTATACCAGGCCCGCATAATCCACATCCACCGCGGGAATGCTTATCTCGCAGTAGCACCACGCCACGTAGGCAAAATGCCAAGATGTGGCCAGGAGCTAGAGTAGCTTGGAAGCACTTGACTAGAAGAAGAACATGATATGCGCCATTTTCAGGATGCTGCTAGTGGACTGGTGATGGCTCAGTGAGTGCAAGGGCTCCCCACCCACCTTGCTATGGATGTCGGAAGGCTCAGGCGGTCATCACAGCCAGGTAGTTTACACCTAGAGCCTAGCTTGACGGTTATAGTTTGTATCTGGCTGTTCGTCCAGGTTTAACACTGATAGGTTATCATGGGAGATAAAACATCTCCTTAGTCTACTCCACATACTTGGGCGTATTTAGCGCCTATTATGGCTAAATATTCTTCTACGTCATAGTTATGTCACAACTATATATCACTGCTTACCCCATAACCTATGATGAAGGAGACCTAGATTCTGTACACACTGTATAGCCCTGGTACGCTCTACGTGTTGGTCAAGAGCCTAGTCTTGTCTCAGTTGAAGCCAGGGGTGCCACTGTAACAGATGTGATTGGAGATAAGTAAGAATACTAATGCTACTATGCCTGATAGGCTTGTGCTCGTATTCCGTGGGAGAGTTGGGCCTGTGGTAGCCTGGTTCTAGGGAAACTCGTAGAGCCCACCGAGGGCTTGTGGAGAACTCGCACCTGCACCGATAGGCCTCTATATCACAGCAAATACTTTAGCCATGTCCTATCGGCATACCGAGCTGTGGATAACCTAAGGCTATGTACACGCATACCGCTGTTTTACCCCCTGCATCCCTATCCCCATCCCTCGCCACAAGGAGACCTGCCAGGAAGCAGATTAGATGCTACACCGTACACTGCGGCGGAGGGGAGCTGTATTGCCGCGTGTTAGGCTTAACATACTCGGCAACGGTGTTAGAGAGGTTGAAGTCGCCGAAGGTGCCAGGGTTGCTGACGTGCTTCGCGAAGCAGGGCTTCTCTCTACAGAGTACGTGGTTGTTAAAGGGGGAAGAGTTGTAGCTGAGGATGAGCCTGTAGCTGATGGAGACGAGCTGATACTGTACCCGGTGGTGTCGGGTGGCTAGGTGCGCTATCTGCGGGAGGCCCGCGATCTATGTGTCCCGTGCTTCCGGGATGGCTTTCTGCGAGAAGCACTTCCTAGAGTACTTTGACAGGAAGGTCCGGAGGACCCTCCGGCGCTACAAGCTGTTTGGCCCCGAGGAGAAGATTGTTGTTGCAGTGTCGGGCGGCAAGGATTCTATGTCGTTGCTCCACTATCTGCTCCGCCTCTCAAAGCGTGTGCCTGGCTGGAGGGTTGCAGCACTCCTAGTTGACGAGGGTATCCGCGGATACCGCGAGTACACAATTGAGCGGTTCCTACGGTTCGTGGAGGAGCACGGCGTTGAGTATAGGATTGCACGGTTCCGGGACGAGTTTGGCTACACCCTGGATGAGATAGTTAAGATTGGCAAGGAGCGGGGGCTTCCATATCTTCCATGCACGTACTGTGGCGTGTTCCGCCGCTATCTTATGAACAAGACTGCAAGAGAGATGGGTGCTACCGTTGTAGCTACAGCACACAATCTCGACGACTTAGTGCAAACCTACCTGATGAACGTGTTTAACAACGACTGGGACAAAATTGCGAGGCTCGGCCCAATCTCGGGGCCGGGTACGCATCCCAGGTTTGTCCGGAAGGTTAAGCCATTCTACGAAGTACTTGAGAAGGAAACAACTATCTACGCTGTAATCAACGGGCTTTACACGGGCTTCGAGGAGTGTCCATATGCGAGGCTAAGTGTACGCTGGTATATCCGGAGAATGTTAAACGAGCTTGAGGAGAGATCACCTGGTGTAAAGTACTCGCTGCTTCGCAGCCTCCAGACCGCCATAAGGATCCTTGAGGAGGCTGGAAGGGTTAAGACAGGGGATGAGGAGGAGGGACCCTACACATGCGCCATTTGTGGCGAGCCCTCGGCCCACCCGATATGCCGTGCCTGCCAGCTACGCTTAGAGCTCGGGATTCTGAAGCTTAGTGAGGAAAGACTGAGAAGCCTACCCGAGGCAGCTAGGCGCATGGCTCTAGAAGCTATGAACCGTTGGAGCCGCTAGTTCCGGAGACCTTGCCCGTAACTGTTCTTTCAAGTTACCGCCTTAACCCTGGACGCCCACCACGTTGGTAAAAAGATGTAGCCGCCATGTCTTTTGGCGACGTGTTTACAGCTACTAGACAAGGTAGAGCATTGACTTCAACGCTTCTATTATTTCTCTAACCTTTCTCCTCTTCTCTTCTCTCACCCTCTTCCTCTCCATGAAGCCTTTCTGTAGCTCCTCCGGGACCACGGGCTTGACGGGTGGAGGGCTCGGCCTACCGTCTGGCCCTACTGAAACGAGTACAGTGTACAGCTTAGCTACGGTAGCGCTTCTTTCAGCAACAGGATCATCTGCGACTACTTTCACTAGCACCTCGATGCTTGTTCTTCCTACACCGGTTACGCCCGCCTCAAGGCGCAGTATGTTACCTACACGGGCTGGAGACGCGAATACCGCCGCGTCAAAGCTGGCTGTAACCACAGGGGCCCTGGCCGCCTTTATCGCTGCTATTGCCGCTATTTGGTCGATAGTGTAGAAGAGCTTGGAGGCGTCAAGCACGTTGTGTAGAGAGAAGGTCGAGTCTGGGCCTACGATCTGATACGACTCTATGTGGTAGGGAACTGTCAACCTTGAAGTATCTGATGCTATCTTATGCCTCTCTTCTACCAGGGCTCGCCTCTCCTCGAGCCAAGCTCTATGTATCTCAGTCAGTGCTTCAGCCTCAAGACTACAAGGCCTAACCTCGACTCCATGCTCGCGGGGCCTTACGTTCTCGTCGACGGCAACGTATGTTTGTATGCTGAGGCTTACCGGGCGTTCCTCGCCGCCGCCTACCGGCTCGGCTGTTGCATAGGTAAGCACGTCTAGTGTATGTCTAGTGGAGCCTATGACCCACGAGTATACGTTTAGATTTTCTCCGAGTCGGCCCGGGCTGAGAATGAAGAGGTAGTCTATTGCGCCAAGAACGACATAGCCTCTCGACGCCTTCATGGCAGCCATACTGCCCGACTCGAGAATCCACCATGCCAGTCTGCCACCGTGAAGCGTACCGTATCGGTTTGTGTACCTAGGGTAGATTGGACGTAGGAGTGTTGCTCTAGTAGCCTCCAGACACAAGGTAGACCCTTGCGGCATAGTGGCCACCCACTACACGTGCTAGCGATCAAACATATTCTATTCCAAATGGGGTGCAACCCCTTGCCTTGGGACGTCTTGCCAGTATGTTACGACTAGCATATAATATTCGCCCTAGGACATATACGATTGTGTACAATTAACCGGTTTATAACAGTTCCGTGTAGGGATGTAATTCCACCATGTATAAACACTCAGAGCCATGCACTGGGAAACCATGTCTAGAGACCTGGATGCCTAGACTAGGCTTTTGGAACAAGAACTGTTGCCTAGATGTAAATCATCCACGCAGATAAGCGAAGCACGTAGTAACTCCACGGCTTTAGGTCTCTACTATGCATGTCACCCTAGGCTGAGGGGGTGTGATCCATGTCTCCGGGAGCGGCGTGTGATAGATGTTGCAATCTTCCACGGCTAATGGACAATAATGTTGCATCAAGATTGCTGCGTGGAAAACGTAAGCTCTTACTTGTTGGCCGCTGCTTGGAGGTAGAAAAACCCTGGGTTCTTGAAAGGTTTCCCGATGACGAGTATGCAAAGCTCACGGTTTGCCTCGAGGAGACCCATGTCAACATGGCTGGCTTCAAACTCGCTGGGATACTGGCTAGGGTGCCTTTCGAGGAAGTTGCCGTGGTCACAACTGACGGCAGTATGCATTGTGTACAGTTACACTTTATGGTGGAAGAAGTGTTTAAGGTGATGAAGCTTGGGATTCGCCGTCGCCACTTCGTTGTTGTTGGCTCTGAACTCGTCGAGGTACCTGCCGAGGCTGTAAGGACTGCACGCTACCTCTCAAAGATCGCGAAACTGATCGAGAAGAGGAAAGTCTGACTTGACGACGTCGTCTACCAAGTCTCGTTCTTGGCACCTCCTCGCTAAGCCTCATTGCTAGCTGGCTTGTGGCCTCTTTCTCTGGGACAAGGACAACAAGTGCACGCAACAGTTCTGGAATGTTATGTATTAGCTCACGCGCTATCCTTATCGATTCATAGTATGCCTCGCCAAGACTTATTGATGATGGCGCCTCTAGCCAGAGTTCCACCTCGCTAAATGTACCGTAGCTTTCCAGCTTTAGCCTTCTAATCCTACGGTACCGTGTAACCTTATGCAGTAACGCTCTAACCTTTGCCTCCATGTCGCGGTGAACGCTCTTTGGCACAAGGCCTAGGAGATGCATTGCTGCCTCTCTAGCTATACCATAAAGACCCATGAGCACATAGACGCTCATTACTAGTGCTGCAACAGTCTCATATAGTGCCGAGTTTAGCAGGTTTGCAGCTATTATTGCTACGCCGCCACCCAGCTCAAATACTACGTCTAGCTTTAGCTTCTCAGCAATCATCCTAACGCTTACAAGTTTAATGCGCATACCACGCAGTATCCTTGACAGCCTGTGCTCGAGTATGAAGCTCATGATACCGCTGCCCAAAGGGTATACCGACACTATTATTGGTGAAGGCTCCCTGTGCTCTGCTGTTACAGCCTTATACATGATTGTTGACGTGACAAACATAGCAACTACACTCGTTATCAGCGCAGCAAGTGCTTCAAGCCTCAACAGCTCGTATCGTGCACGATACGTAACTGTTTTCGATGCAGCTATCTTGAAGGCTAGGGCAAGACTACCAAATGATAAAGCCTCTATAAGCCATACAAAGGCCTCCATCAGAATTACTTCCGACGGCACATAGAAGACATACATTACAAGGCCTAGTAGGGACAAGATTAGCGATATGGTAGCCACTACGAGTACTCCGCGAATAGCCCTACGTGCTCTCAGAATTTTTCTTACTGCAAGCCTCCTAACCATTCCACATTGCACCCTTCATGCCTACCGCAGCGATACTGTCGACATAGTACTACTCGATGAATGCTCAGAGAGGCTTGACCGGATGGCTGGGGGAATAGTGCAAGGGGATAATATAGTTGGGTAACTGGTAAGAGCAATGAGTTGTTATCCTTCAATCTTCCTAACTTTCGCCTCGAGTATACCTTCATCAGTTATTACGAACTTAACCCAGCCAAACATTACTGGAACACCCTTAGCCTTCTTGATTAGTAGTTCGCGAACAGCCACACCAGCCTCAAGGGCTTCTTCATGGTAGCGTATAATTATGTACACGTCAGCCATATGCTCTAGTGTGGCAGCTATCTCGGCATATAGCTGGGTTGGCGTATGGAACGTTGCCACTGTCGTTATCCCCCTCTTCTTTGCAAGGCTAACCCTGAGCATGTTCAAGAAGTCGTATAGCATTGAGGGCTCGTACCGGAAGGCGAAAGAGTTCAGGCTGTCTAGAATCACCAGCCCCGAGTCCCTTATCCCATTGTTATCTGCAAGTCTTGCTAGTATGGATGAAACACCATGTATGTCTAGGCTGCTAATTTTCTCGGCTACATACTCCTCCGTTTCAAGCCCATAACGTGAAGCATATGCATCCACAAGTATTAGCTTGCCCTCACGGGCATAACGTCTTGCCTCGATACCACGGGACTCCATGCTGGAGACAATGCTTTCAGGATCATCGTCGAGGCACACGTATATCACTTTCTCGCCACGCTGTAGGAAACTGCCTGCCATGAGCTGGGTGATTAACGACTTCCCAGTACCGCTATCCCCAACCATTATGACGAGGCTGCGACGAGGAATCCCCCGAGGGAGAAGCTTATCAAGTATTGGAACTCCAAACTTTACATTCGGTTCTCCCACACTTTACACCACTAGTATGTATAGGTCCGAGGCCTAATACGTAGTCTTGGAGGGATTGCAGTTTGAAATGGCGTATAGACTATCGTCCTGCTTATGCTGTGCTAAAGGTAGAGCTTGAACCCGGTGAGGAAGTCTGGAGCGAGCCTGGTGCATTGATGCTTCTCCGAGGCGATGTTGAGGTTAGAACTCAGAGTGGAGGCATTACCTCGGGTTTATTGCGCAAGCTGGCAGGCAGTGAAAGCTTCTTCCTTAACAGATACCGCGCCAGGAGTAGAGCGGAGGTATGGTTTGCACCGAGCTTGCCGGGAGATATTGACACGATAGAGGTTAATGGTGAATGGGTGATACAGGATGCGAGTTACCTTGCACACTATGGTGACCTAAAGGTTACAGCATCGTTTCGGGGGCTCCGTGGCCTTATAGCTGAAGGTGAGCTGTTCTGGCTCAAGGTTGAGGGGCATGGAATTGTATGGGTTAACAGTTATGGTGGTATTGAGAGGGTTGAGGTCGGTCCTGGAGAGAGGTTAGTAATCGACAACTACCACTTCGTAGCTATGCCAGCCGATACAAGGTATACTGTGAGAAAGTTTGGTGGACTCAAAACCTTCCTCTTCGGCGGCGAGGGCTTCGTCATAGAGGTTACTGGGCCCGCAACGGTCTACGTGCAAACGAGGATACTGCCGCCGTTCGCCAGGCTTCTAGCTAGGTTCCTGCCTAAGAGCTAACAGGAGGCGTATGCTTCCAGAGCGATATGGGTGACGGCTCTACCCGTCCCGGCTTGTTTTCACCCCTTCTAAGCCTCTCAAGCGCCCGCCGCGAAGGCTCAGCATCAAAGGCTATTGTTGTATGTATTGCCGCCAACCCCCTCCACTCTCCGAACCTCTCAGTTAGCGCTTTCGCAGCCTCCCGCTCCGAAACCTTGTACGCCTCGGCTGCAAGCCTGCGAAGCCACCGGTCTAGCAGAAGACTGCTATAGTTGCGGCATGCAAGCAGCTCTACCAGCGACACTGTATAGTTGCCAACGCCCAATACGCTACGGGCCTCCTCTAGGTTGCCGCACTCTAGCTCCCATGCTCGCGCACTTACCAGGTTCAACACCGTCCTAGCTCGGTAGCCTAGGCCGGATGAGCGTAGCACTTCGAAGCTTAGGTTCTGAGGGCTTGGAGTTTCAAGGTAGACACGACCGTTAGGGAGGACGAGGCGCCTGGATGCGTTGAGGTGTAGCCTGTACAGCATGTTCCAGCCTTGCCGGAAGCTGACATTCTGCTGGCAGACTGCTACGAGAAAGCCATACCAGATGCTTGTCTGTCGCAGCCGGAGCCCTCTCATAGACTCCGCCAGCCCGCCAACGAGGGGGTCGCCACGCGCTAGCCTCCAGTACTCAGCCAGGTCCTCGTTAACGCCCAGCATACCCGCAATATTGTTGATAGCCATCTCCCAGCAACGCGTGCCGGGCTCTGAGAACACTCTCACGGAGAGAACAGCGTCTGACCAGGATACCTCGGCTACGCTGCCCCTACACAGCTCTATGTAGCCCCTATCCTCACCCCAGTACATCCAGCCAAAACTATAGGTCCTCATGGTGTCCCTTGGACTATAGCTGTCCGGATCATAACGCAGCTCGAGACTATAAACTGGCCCCTCTAGACGCACAGCCCCAGTCAAGGCACTCCATACCTACAGCTTGCTGTCACATATGGTGTGCTGGTGAGGAAATATATCGGTTTACCTTGCTGATGTTTCGGCTAAGAGGCTACCACCTGCAGAGAATGCCTTGTAGGGTAGCACGCATCATGCCCAGCACCAGCGTCTTGACAGCCATAGTGCTGGGGCTTGCGCCTGGCTTCGAGCCGCGCTATACGTTGCTACTACTCGCAGCTATGCTTGGCACAGCGCCAGCCATAGCTATTGCTGTTGTTGAGGTCGTCATGCTCTCCCTCGCACTCTCGCTCCTGGTTGAAAAGCTAGAGGTGTTGCTCGAGAGAATGGGGCCACGCATGCCAGCTGCATGGTTGATCCTCGAGAGGGCTAGAAGGCTCGCAGAGAAGCATAGGGGGCTCGTAGAGCGCTACGGCGCGCTTGGGCTGGCAGCCTTTGTCGCTATACCCCTACCATTCACGGGAATGTACACTGGCTCGCTTGTAGCGCTAATACTGGGGTTTACGAGGAAAGAGAGGCTGGTATCCCTACTCGCTGGTGGCCTGGCCTCGCTAGTGTTAGTATCGACACCTCTCATCGCCGCTGAGAATCTGCTGTGAGGAGGGACCAGCACCATGGAGCCCTTGCGCTCGGTACGGGTGAGAGGTGAGGGACTGAAGCTGCTCTTGACCCGGGGCGTATTAATGGTCTACCGTAAATGGGTTGAAGCTCCACATGGGCTTGAGCCCGGCGAGCTGGTGGTCGTCGAGTCTCCAAGGGGAGAGACTGTTGGCTGCGCACTATACGATACTGTTGGCCCCGTAGCGCTGCGCGTCATAGAGCTTGGCGGCTGCAGCTACAGTAGCCCACGAGAGGCCGTTAGGACTCTTATCTCTAGGGCTTTCGAGGCGCGGCGCCGCCTAGGCCTAGCTGGGCCCGAGGCTGGGTACAGACTCGTGCACAGCGACGGCGACTACCTCCCCGGACTCATCGTAGACGTCTACAGCGACGTAGCGGTGGTACAGTCTAGCAGCATAGTCTGGGATATTCACATGGACGCGGTTGTTGAAGCCGTCGTGGAGGTCACTGGTGTGAATACGGTCTACGAGAAGAGCGTGCAGAGAACCCGGAAGGATATAGGCCTCAAGCCGCGTGAGGGGCTGCGCTACGGAACGAAGACTCGCACCGTGATACGGGAGGGGGATGCAAGGTTCTACGTGGACGTCCGTCTTGGACAGAAGACCGGGTTCTTCCTGGACCAAAGGCTGAACCGGATAGACTTCGGCAGACTTGCTCACGGCACCGTTCTGGACCTCTTCAGCTACACTGGTGGCTTCGGAATACACGCTCTCGTAGCTGGCGCGGAGAGGGCTGTCTTCGTCGAGGAGGACGAGAAGGCTATAGAGCTGCTAAAGCTAAACCTAGAGCTTAACAAGGTAGCAGACGCTGCGGAGATCATTGCTGATAACGTGTGGGCCGTACTGAAGAAACTGAAGGATACAAGATTCACCTCCATAGCAGTCGATCCGCCAGCATTCATACCGGACCCCAAGGACTGGGAGAAGGGGGTAAAGGCATACCGTAGGCTCTATACTGCCTCCATAAACCTTGTAGAGAGGGGCGGTGTAGTACTGCTTAGCAGCTGTAGCACACACCTCTCCCGCAGCGACTTCGCAAGCATTGTTGCCGAGAGCTTTGCAAGAGCCGGGCGCAGCTACACACCGGTAGGGGGTATCCGCGGAATGCCACCAGACCACCCTGTAAGGCCTTCAGCGCCACACCTAGACTACCTCAAGGCGTTAATGGCCTTTGTCTACTAGGCTTCTCGTTATTAGGTATTATCGCTATAGGCTATATTGTGGAGAGCCCCCTTGGCTCTACCACTAGCGCGGATGGGCGAGGAGGTAGGTATAGTACTTAGTGGAGCCAGCGTAGCATTCGCGCCAATAGCACTGCGCAGGGATCGTGAGCTTGAGGTACGCGAGGAGGACCTGGTAGTCATCTATGACCACAGACTAGAAGACTACTATATGCTCGGTGTGGTTAGGTGGATAACCCGGTATGAGCCCTTCCTCCGGAGGAGCATCCACAACATCTACATAGAGCATCCCGACGCATTGAGCATTGAGACCGTTATGCCTTTCACCAACGCATACGTGGAAATCTACGGCGCCATATGCCTAAACGGTAAGCTGTGCAGTTCTGGCCAGGGCTTCCAGAGCAATATCTATGCGCCCACGCCGGGTAGCAGGGTGTTTAGGCTTACTAACGCGGAGCCCCTCACAGAGTTTCTCACTGTTAGCAGCCCAGTGTTCGTGGGCAGGCACAAGTATAGCGGGTGGAGACTCCCCCTTGACACCGCCTGGATAAACTACCACGTAGGTGTCTTCGGAGCTACTGGTACGGGCAAGAGCCGGCTTGTAGCCAAGCTAATCCAGGAACTAATTAGTGCAGGCTATAAACTCATAATCTTCGACCACAGCGGTGTGGACTATGTGCCTCTAGCCAAGAAGCTCGGGATACCAGTGATAAGCGCTAGTAGCGTGAGGATAGAGCCCCAGATACTAGCATCAATAGTCACAAGGATGATGGGGAGCCTACAGAGCACCCAGAGGGATGCCGTGGAAGTCGCGGCTATGTGCTATGCAGCCTCAGCCTATGGCTACAACAGCTCTGGACAGGGCAGAGGAGCCGCCATCGCGTCAGAGTGTCAGCAGCTCACAACCGGGTCAGTATACCGGCAGAAAAGACTAACACAGCCTAGCAGCCAAGCTGGCAGCAATGCTAGCGGGTTCGACGAGTTCCTAGGCATACTCGGTGTTGTAGGCCAAGCCTTTAACCTCAAGACGCCAACGCTAGCCAAGCTAAGGCTACTAGCCCGGTTCTCCTTGCCGCCAGAGCTCTTCGACAGTCTCAAGACGAGGGGTTATGAGCCTCGGGATATCGTTGAGAAGGCGTTGTCGTCTGGCGCGGTGGTCCTCGATGCAAGTGATGAGAGGGATATTGAGGTTAAGAGGGGCATACTAGCCTCAATAGCATCTGCAGTGTGGGAGATCATCTCTGAGCGGCGGGAGCCGATAAACCTCGGCCTGGTCGTGGATGAGGCTCAGAACTACGCGTGCGAACACTGTGGAGCTTCCAGCTACGCGTTGGAGACCATAGCGAGGGAGGGGAGGAAGTGGAGGTTCTTCATAATCGTTGCTAGCCAGAGAATAACGAGAGATATCAAGACGAGTATCCGGAGCAATCTCGGCACGGTATTCTTCTCGAAGCTCCAGGCTACGGGCGACCTGCAGGAGCTAGCAGGCTACCTGGATCTTGGCAAGGTTACGGAGGCTAGCCTTGCAATGCTGGGTAGGAGAGAGTTCTACGTGGCCGGCCTCATGAATCCGCTGCGGCGCCCAATGCTGCTACGAGTTGACGAGGTACAGATTTAGCCTACTGTAAACCTGCGCCTCGGCTCGTAGATGTATCTTTTCTCCGGGTTAGTATGGCCTAGCAGCATTACCGCTCCCGGACCAACCACATCAAGCACCTGAGCTATATGGCCTATAACCTTCCTTCTCACCAGCTCGAGAACCCTAGCTTCTAGCCTAATGTACTCGTCTACAAGGTCTATAGGGTATGGCAGCCCTGTCCCGGGGTTTGTAAGCTTGTTCAGCATTGAAAGTATCCTCTCTAACCCATAACCTCCAAAGTCTAGCACCTCGACTCTTACGGCTTGGTGGCTAGGTGTCCTGGTGTGGGGCTTGTAGAAGGCTACGACTATGTTGCTGCAGTCGGGGCAGTTGCTAAGGTTTACAGACACTATGCTCCTATACTTCTTCGGGTCTACCCCCTTCTCGCGGGCAATTATCTCAGCGTACCTGGGTAGGATGTCGCCAAACCTGCCCACGACAGCGTATTCGCCGTAGTCTAGGACTAGGCTCATAACAGCCTTATCGTTTAATGGTAGCCTACGCCCAGTATAGACTGCTAGTAGCTTAGAGTAGCTCCTCTTGACAACGCCTACAAGGGTTATGCGGTGCTCCCTAGCCTTCTCCAGCAGCTTCTGCATTATAGTCGATAGCCTTGATAATATGCGGCTCTTCCCTATTGACTCGGGACTCTTAAAGAGGAGTGCGTATGGTACAAGCTCGCCGTCGAACAGTATTATCTTCGCATCCGCGTCACCGTTCTCAATGGCCTTTAGTAGCTTCATGGCCAGCTTCTTCTCGTAGAGCTTAGCGTGGTAGGGGATAGTTTTCAATGCCTCCTCAGTATCTACAAGCCTTACACTTGCAAAGGATTGCCGCGGCAGTATTCTGCCCTGGAGCCTGCCAAAGCTAACGTAGCCTGCTACTATTGCAACCAGCCTACCCCCAATAAGCTCCATGCCACCGTCGATGGGGAATGTCGAATCTATTGCTAGGCCTGGTAGGGGCTCCTCATAGCCTAGCTGGCCGCGTATAACAACCGACTCTATTTTCTCCCAGAGCCTCTCACCGCTCCCTCCACTAGGCTCGCGAAACTCCATTAGCCTCTTTATTATCTCCTCCGCGATGTCTCTGCTCTTCTCTAGGAGGCTACGTATCGCCGGGGTAAACTCTAGCTCCTCTTCCTCCTCAGCCAAGTGTGGTACTGGAGGCTCGGCTGTGGGTTCACGTGGTACGGGAGGCTCCCACGCCAATAGCTACACACTCCCCCTAACCCTAAGCCCACGAATATTATCCGTATTGTATCACCTTGTATACCTGCCGTGTTATCAGTGGCTGGGTGCTGCCCCTTGATGAGACTAGAGCTGCTGCTAGCGGGGCTACAGCTGCTGCACGTTGCTGGGTGGAGTGCATACTTCGCCCTGACCAGGATGGTTTATAGCGGGAGTAGCGAGTACCTTGTCATGCTTGCTGCTGCCGAGACTATACCTACGATAGCGGGTGTTCTGGGCGCCATACTTGCTGAAAGACTTGGGTATAGGCCTATCTTCCTCCTAGGCATTGCTGAGGGATTGTTCCTCTCGCTAACCGGTATCTGGCTCCACAGACCCGAACTGCTCTGGCTTGCTGCCCTCATAGCTAGCTTCTCCTGGAGCCTCGCCGGGCCACAGATTCTGGGCTACGCCCTCACCGTGTCGGGGCTTAGCGCCCGCTCTCTCGGCATAGTGCTTGCTGGAGGCACAATTGGTTGGAGCTTGGGCGGCGCAGCTGCACCGATACTCGCCGCCTACGTCGGCGCAGACGTGGTGCTAGTGGTTTCAGGCATTATTGTAGCCGCGATATACCTAGTGCTAGGTTTGATGCCGCAGGCTAGGCCTAGCAGGAAGGGAGGCAAAGGACTGACGAGACTGAGATACTTTGCTGTCGCCATTATACCAGCTAGCCTGGCCTTTGTGGGCACCGAGATAGTGGGCACAATATACATGGCTAAGCTCAGCGTGGAGATGGAAAGACTGGGCTACGCCTTGGGCATAGCTCTGAGCGGCTTCATAGGTGCCGCTGTTAGGCCCTACGCTGGCAGCCTCGTAGACCGCATTGGGGAGGCTCGTGTGCTCCCACTAGTGCTCATATTATATGCCGGCTACATCCCGCTACTAGCATCAACCCACGGCCCAATCTTCATGGCCGTCTGGCTGCTTCCACTTTACCCTCTCTTCGACGTAGCCATCTACAAGTATGCCGCAAGACTCGTAGGAGAAGCCATGGGCTCCGCCGCCGTATCATCAGCCTACAGCATTGCCGGCATTGTACTTCTGTCAGCCGCAAGGCTCAGAGGTGAAACAAGCACCTACAACGCACTAGCAGTAGCAGCATTCCTCGCAGCAGCCACAGCTGCAGCTATAGGCTCGAGGGTTGTTCCAGAAAGAAGCCACGGAGAGCACCTTATAAGAGGCCCCGTGGAGAGGGGAGCCGGGGGGTAAGCCATGGTTGCAGCGCGCGACCCAGAAACAATGAGAATTGTGTACCAACGTGTACTAAACAAGCTTGTCTGTAGAAAGTGTGGAGCGCTAAACCCGCCAGGTGCAAAGAAGTGTAGGCGCTGTAAGAGCAAGAATCTGAGGCCGAAACGCGCGATGATAGGTATGAAGAAGGGCTAACCTCCCTCCACCTTCTCCGGCCTACTCCTCTCCAGGATCCTCTTAGCACCCTCAACAACATAGAGCGTTATTTCTCTAAGCTTCCGAACATCCCTTACACAGTCAGCTTGAACATCGTACACCACAGTTATGAAGCCCTCGTAGTCTAGGGCATACTTGTATGTGGTGCTTGTGAAGTTCTCCTCAAGGATTACGCGCAACCCCTCACTCGTAGGCTCCACGTCCAAGGGGGCCGCGACGCGGAGGCTTCCCGTATCCCGGTCGAGAGTGTATACGAGGCCTATCTCACCGTATTTTTCGTCGGAGAAGCTCGCGACTACACTGTCCCCCATGCGGCGATATGGGAGCCGGAGCAATCTAACCATGGTCTCTAGCTCGGAGAGATCGGAAACCACCAGGCCACACACCCCCTCTAGGCTAGAGCTTGTGGTTCCAGCCCTTTACTCTTTAGGAGCTTTTCTAGGAGTTCTAATAGGGCGGCGTATACTCTCTCAAGATCAGCTCTAACAGTTGCCCCTGCTGCTTGCGCGTGTCCTCCACCGCCTCCCCCGAACATTGAGCCTAGCGGCTCCATTATGTCTCGACCCAAGTGTACATCTAGCTTCTCCACGATGCTCTTGCGAGCCCTCCCAATGACTCGCACCTCATCACCATGCTCGGAAACTATGAGCGCCATGTCTGCACCCAGGTCGAGCAGCGCCCTGGCTACACTTGACTCGTAGGCTCCAACATTTGTAACAGCCACTATGTAGTCGCCAGCACGTAGCGCATGCATTCTCTTGGCAGCTTTTATCCTAGCTATCCTCTCGGCAATCTCCATCGGCGGCGACTGGAGGGCACGCAGCACCCTCTCAAGACTGGCACCAGCCTCCATGAGTTCAGCTGCTATTCTCAGTGTACGCGCTGTAGAGAGGACAAAGTGCCTTGTATCATAGACTATGCCTGACAATAGGACTTCGAGTTCCTGTCTTGAGAGATTCACTCCGTAGATGTGGCGAGCCATCATGTATACTATCTCGGCGTTAGCCTTAGCAGATGTATCAACTATGGCTAAGGCAGCCTTCTCCGCCAGCCTATTACTCTCATGATGGTCTATCACTACGAAGTCTACCTGTAGCACAAACTCTGCAAGCCTGCCAAGCTGCTCCGGCGAAGCCGTGTCAACAACTACTGCTAGCGCAGACTCTTCCGGGGGCTCATCCTCCACATCTGCAGGCTCTACACCGAGTATCTCGCGGGCAACCCTTTTACTCGGTTGGCTAAGACCCTCAGGCAGTACGAGCCTCGCGTCAAGCCCACGGGAGCGGAGAATGTTGCGGATAACGTAGGCTGCGGCGAGGGCATCAGGGTCGGCGTTTTTGTGGCCGGTAACCACTATAGGTGTGCCAGCATCCTCAGCTAGCTCTAGCAGCTCCTCCGCCTTCTCCCTTAGCCAGTCTGGAACGTAGCCTGCGCTCGAGCCACTTTGCTGCAGCGTCAATAGCCTCAGCCACCACCTCGTCATAGGATAGGGGCGCTATTAGCCTACCAGTAGCCCTCACATCAATTAGTATTTGGAGGTTTCTACCGTCCGGCGAAAGCACACCCTCAACAACTATATCTAGCTCTTCCAGCCTCCTGCCAAGCCTCTCCTCAAGCTCCCTGCTAAGCATCCTTTCAACCTCTCCAAGTATCTCCTCTAGCTCCTCGAGGCTCAGCGGCTTCTTGCCAAGCCCGACGTCTATAACCCTCGGCAACGACTGGCCCCTACACATAACGGAACGGGAGACACAGAGCCCGGGTTTAAGGGGTATTCTCAGCTAAAAAACACGTACTGTCTGCTCACCCATCCTCCTAGGAACTCGTGGGGAGATACTAGCTCGCTCCTGCGCCTGCCTGCTTGCCTAGGGCTAGCTTCGTCTGTAGCTCCCTTATCTCCTTGGCTAACGTGTCTAACTGTTTCCTAATCTCCTCCTCCTGCTTCTTAAGCCTCTGCAGCCTCAGCTCCAGTATTTCGAGGCGGTCCTTGAGCTCCTGGAGCAGCTTAGCCCGGTCAACCCTTACCATTACGTTTGCCTCCATCCGATATACTGGTGCGTTTTCACCAGCCTCCTCGATGAGCTTTATTGCGCGCTGTGTTTCGGCTATCTCGCTCTCCACCGTAGCCCTCTCCTGCAGTATCTTATTGTACTGTGCTTGTAGCGTCTGTAGCCGGACAAGCTTGTTCTCCAACTCGGGGGGTAGACGCTGCGCCAAGGCCCTACCCACCTGTAGCCGCAACCACCTCGACTGTTGTCGCTGCTAGGCTGAGATAAGTGTTTGCCAATGTACGTGCTGCAGCTAGGTCACGTGCCTCGAAACAGACTACTAGTTTGCCAGGCTCAACACGTACCTCTACACGGCCTCTCCGCGGGTCTGGCGGGTTCCTAGCCTCGACATCTAAAGCCCTAGCTACTGCCTGCAGCGCCTTCTCCTCCGGCAGCTCTAGCTCTATGCAGCCTGTAACCCGATACATTATCCGCTACCCCCGCGAGCCTCAGTAGGGGGCCACACTGCCGCCCAGAACCAGTACATAGGAACCTTATCTCAGCCACGTAGTCATCCCTGCCAGGCGAGATGACAGCTACAACATCCACGACACGATGTGCTCTCTCAAGGTCGAGTATAAGCTTCGCGTTAAACGCGCGTATCAGTGTGTCAGCAAGTACTGCTAGCTCCTGGGAGCCTGATTCAACATAGACGCCAAGGCTCGAAGTTCCATATGAGCGTTGTGCTCCAGGAGTCTCCCTCGACAATCTAACGCCTCTAAGTAAAAGCCTAGCAATAAGCTTAAGCTCCATGTCTGGTGGCTCTACAGGCTCGTAGACGTTTATAGAGCCTGGATTACCCTTCCATCCAGCAACTATGACGACGCGGTTTGCACCAATACTGGCTGCCTCGTAGTATAGATCGCGCATAGTGGCCTTACCACGATTGATTTTAACCGCGTTTGGCAGGACCGATGCCAAGTCCTTGACAAAGCTCCTTATACGCTGGGTTGGACGGTGAGAGGTGGTCACCAGGATCCTATAGCTGGTTACACGCTTTTCCAGCACCATAGCCCATCAGTCCAGAAGTCCCCGCTCAGCTGCCGATATCACTGTAAGACCAGGTAGGGGTAGAGCTTTCTACATGGAAAGAAGTCGGGCTTGGGGCTAGTCTTCGCGTATGACTACTCTCGGGAAGTGCTTGTTGAGCCCGCTTCTGGGTACGTAGGCTGCACCAGCCCATACGGCTCCGCACTTTGTGCATGTCCATATGCCTACGCTTATCCTCTTGACGTGGCCCTTAACCCCGCAGAATGGACACTCGTGGTCTGCATAGCGGCGCTCCATAACCTCTTTCCAGCGCTTCCTAAGGGTCGAACCGTAGCGCGGCCCGAACCTGCCAGCAATGCCTACGACGCGCGTCCGCCTGGCCAACGCTGTTCCCCCGCCACGGCTCTAGGAGAGCCAACTTATAAGCCTTGAAGGTCTAGTCCCGCTCCTCCTCGTAGCTCTGTTCAACGGTCTCCTCGCCAGCGGACTCAGCCTGCTCTACAACTTCTTCATGCTCCCTAGCAGGTGCCGGTACCGCTGCTGCAGGAGTAGCCCCAGCAGCCTGCTCAGCTAGCTTCTTCTCGAGCTCTGCACGGTAGGGAACAACCTTCTCCTCAAGAGCTTTGAGGTAGACTTGAGCCTTGTTTAGCGCTATAGCTACCGCAGTGAGTACTTCCTTGTAGGTGAGGTCACCCATACCTGTCTTCTGTATACCCGCAATCCTGCCATCGTCGCTAACCGCTACTACGAGCCTTGTATCGGCTACCTGCTCCTCCTCATAGGTCGGGTCAACTATGAGCCTATTACTCAGCTTTGCTATCGTTACCGTTACAACCTTATGGTTCACTGGCACCAAGCCTGTAAACTTCGACCTATCCACAGTGTAGCCGTCCTCGGTCTTAACTGCTGCTGGCAGCCGTGTAGTCATGAGTGCAGCCATTGCTGCCAGCATAGAGGCATCAAATAGGTTGCCGTCATGGTTTAGTATGTAGAGATCCACATAGAGCCTCCACACATGCTTACCCGGCTCCAATACAAGCTTATCCAGCGCAACAGCCTTGATTTCTCGTAGACTTCTATCAATAACTCTTGCAAGCTCAATAGCGTTCTCGTCTGGTGGGCCTGGCTCAAAGGTTGGCGATGCCAGCGGCACGAACTCGGCGTGAACTACTAGCACAGCCTCATTAGGCGTATCGGGGAACGGGGCAACGATATCAGTCTTAACTCCCGCTAATACAACTGTCTGGCCGAGCTTGACTAGTGCCGAGCCCTCAGCCCTATCAATGTAGCCCGGCGTTATCTCTACCGGCCTTGTCTCGTCCAGCTTCCTACCGTCAAGCCTAACGCCGCGCGAGAGCAGCGTCTCCATAGTATGCTTCTTGAGCTTGGGAATAACTGGTTGGAATGAGGGCGTGATACTCATGGCTTATGCACCCTCCTCAACACTTACCTCGACATACTTCTTGCGGAGAGCCTCCTTCTGGAGGTTGTAGATCACTTGTATACCCTTCCGGGCAAGCTCTAGCGCCTTTACAAACTCGTCATGGGTTAGAACACCGTTAAGCTGTAGGAGTAGAACCTTATCCAGGCTCGGCGCCATTGCTACCGGCATGTCTGCCTCTGCATAGTTATCCTCGATTTCGTCTATATCGAGTACCAGGACTCCATCAACTTTCCCCACTGCAACACCAGCAACGAGATCCCTCATAGCTATACCTGCATCAGCTAGCGCTAGGCTTGCAGCTGTTATCGCAGCAGTCCTCGTGCCGCCATCGGACTGCAACACCTCCATGTAGACATCGATGGCTGTGCGAGGATATAGCTCGGAGATAACAACAGCCTCCAACGCCTCACGAATAACCTTTGATAGTTCAACCTCGCGCCTTGTCGGTGCTGGCGTCTTCCTTTCAGCCGTCGAGAACGGGGCCATGTGGTAGCGGCACCTTATGATGGCACGGTCTGGCAGCGCTACATGTCTGGGATGAGCTTCACGAGGCCCATAGACGGCTGCTATAACCCTGGTGCCTCCGTACTCTACTAGCGCCGAGCCATCAGCATTGCTGAGGACACCAACCTCCATCCTTATGGGGCGGAGCTGCTCCGGCAGCCTACCATCATGGCGGATAGCTACTTTCTGGCCGTCCCGCTCCTCCCACCTTATAAGGGTGGGTTTCTCACCGGCACCGCCAGCCATGGGTTATACACCTCTCCTACTCCTCTCCCTCCTAATGAACTCCCTAACCCTTTCAGTGAGCCCCGTTGTATGAGCCTCGGCTTCAATCTTCTTTATTGAGAGTACTACTATCTCTTCAAGCTCCCGATTAGGGCATTTAACTAGTATCCTCCCATTCTGGCCCACGAGTACCTCGCAGCCAGTCTCCTGCATAATCATGTTCACCATTGAGCCCTTCTTACCTATAACCCTGGGTACACGGCTGGGCTTAATCTCGACAATGGAGCCCTCGACTATGCGGCCGAGCCCCTTACCCTTGATTGTTAGTAATGGATCCCTTGCGCGGTCAAAAGCTACTATCTTGGCGACAATGTAGTCGCCTACATCGAGGTACTTCTTCAGGCTATCGGTTGCGGGGTTAAAGGGGCGATCTAGTACCTCCTGCACAGTGAGTATGCCCTTGTAGGGCGAGGCGATGTCTACCTCCCAATGAGTGAGCCCTATATCCCTTACAAGCCCTATAACTATGTCGCCTGGGCGGGGTATGTAGGCTCCCTCGAGTGGTATAATGGATACCTTGAACTTGCCATCCTCCTGCTGTACATTGGCAAGCCCAGTTATAGTAGCGTAGTACTTTAGACCTACACGCTCAACAAAGATGGACTCCACTACCACATCCTCGCCCTCAGCCAGGAGATCCCCCGGCACAACTATGCTCCTATTCTGCACATATATCCTGGCCAAGGCCCTGCTACACCACGCTCACAATCTTAACATCCACATTGCCTTGCGTGAGCTTGTTAAGCTTGTCTATAACCTCCTGCTGAAGCCCCGCGGGTATCTCCAGCTCCGCTACGAGGCTCCCATCAGTCCTCCAGTCCATATGCTTTACCTCCCCCAGCTTCTGCAGTGCACCAGCAACTCTCGGCGAGTACTCGGGCGGCACAACTATTCTTAGAAGCGCCTTAGCAATCTTTATCGGGATAATCCTGCTTATAGCCTTGACTATGAGCTGGGCTTGCTCCTCTACACTCTTAAACGGGTCTACACCTACGCCCGCCTGTTCCATAGCAGCCTCTATCCTAGCGGGTGGAATTGGAAGCTTGGTCTTCGGGTCTATGGCGTTGCGGGCTATGTAGCTTATAATCTGTTTCTTCTTTGCCTCTATCAGCCTCCTCCTCTGCTCGGCAGTGAGCTGTAGTTCTCCACGACGTACAATCTCAGCCGCAATCTTTACCACGTCATCAGTGCCGAAAACCTTGCGTAGGAGTTCAGGTGATGCTCTCAAGCCTCGACGCAGATCAGTGTAGACAGCGTCGCTAATAACCATGTCCTCAAGGCTAACCTGCTTCCCTTGCTTATACTCAAAAGCAAGGTCCGGGTTTACGAGAACCTCGAAACGCTTACCTGCAACCTCAAGCCTCGCAACTACAGGCTCGTGCTCGCCCCTGCCCTTCCGCGGCATTCTCTAGGCACCAAGCTTTTCTATATACTTTAATAGCTCCTCTTTAGTCAGTTTCCTAAACCTCCCAGTCCTAGTATCCGCTACACCAACCTCTAGGGTTTCCGGCGTAGGCTTACCCTCCATTACAGATGCTACAGCCCTTATGCCCAGGAGTATTGCGCCCTCAACATCTATGTCGTCCCTGTACTCGCGCTGCAGGATCTCTATAGCCTGGCCACCACCCTGGCCAAGACCATGAGCCTTATAGCTCATGTACTGGCCGCTCGGCTCTGCAACGAATAGCTTGGGACCACTATCATCTACACCGACTATCAGCAGTGTCACACCGAAGGGTCTCACGCCACCATGCTGGGTGTAGAGCTGCATTAGGTCACAGATCTGCCTGGTAAGGTACTCAACTGGTATCTTCTCGCCATAGATGAACTTGTACTGTATCGCTAGCTGCCTAGCATAGTCTATCAACACGCGACCATCACTGCCGAACCCTACAAAACCAGCTCCTATATGCTCGTCAACCATGTAGACCTTCTCCAGCTGCTCAATATCGATTAGCGGGCTTGTCTTCTTCTTCTCAGCAACGATCACCACACCGTCGCGAGCCCTAACACCCACCATCGTCCAGCCACGCTTAGCAGCCTCCATAGCATACTCTACCTGGAATAGCCGGCCATCAGGAGAGAACATCGCTGTACTACGGTCATACCCCATCATCGCTGGTGGAGCCGGGAACGACACTGCACATTACACCTCCAATCAAGCCGTAAACCCAGGCCTACGCGTAAAAAGCCTTACCTAGGCTATAAAGCGTATAGCTACACTAACCACCATCCTAGTGCTACTTGGGGGCCGGTGAAGACGAGTCCGAAAACCGTAGAGCAACAAGGGATGCGGAGTCTTCTCGCCCCAGAGGCCCCCAGCACTCCAAGACTAAAACCGGAAACCTGCGACTTACTGTATACCAGGTGGCCGGGGCCTCTCGGGTGCCGCCGGGCCCCCAACAGGGCGCTGTGGACGCCCAGCTGGATGAGGGGGCCTGCGCTCCTCTACCCAGCACCTGGGTATGATGACCGCGTCCTTCGTGAAGAGCTTGGGGAGCGATGACTGGAGGCCTCATTGCTGACCACTTTCCAGGCATAATAGCGGGGTAGTAGTGTATGCCAGGCCGGGACCACGCATCGAGGGTGCTGCGTGTACTGCGAGAGTCTAGCCAGCGCGGCCGGGGCTGTCTTTCACTGGCAACGATAGCTGCTAGGGCAAGGCTCTCCCTGAGCGAGGTTAGAGAGGCACTTGACGAGCTTGAAGCCCGTGGCATAGTCCTAGTCTCCGGTGACATAGCCTGCTATACGGGCTTCGAGTCACAGCCCGAACCGCTGGAGCGTGGCAGTCTCGTCGAAGAGGTCCTCTCTAGGCTCCGCGGCCTTCGAAGAGTAGTTGCAAGCGTAGTGAGGGTCTCCAGCATACCACATGTAGACTATATAGTTGCTAGACGCGACGGCATAGTATTTGCAATTCATATAGTTAGAATGGGGGAGGCAGGAGAAAGACTTGAAGCGATAGCTGCCAAGCTTGCTAGGCAGGCTAGGAGAATTGCAGAGGGTAACTATGCCCTGGAGCTGCTTGTGAAGCCGAAAATCGTTGTCCCAGTACTAGCCGCTAACCATGGAGCGCCAAGGCTTGTTGAGGGTGTCGTGTTTAGACCCGCACAGAAGCTCGAGGAGCTTATTGTTGATCCATCACCCATACTCTCCGATCCACACGCTAGGTATTATGAGGCTAGGCGAGATCGACAGTTTTAAGCGTGGCTAGTGAAGCTTCAACAATATCTTTTACCTTTTCGAACTCTTCGCTCAGAATCTTTGGGTCTGCTCTAGTTATTGCTAGACCTCTCGCTATCTGGCAGTACTCCTTGGTTTTTGCTGCTTCCTCGTAGACTCCTATCCTCCTGCACACCGTTACTATCTCCTCCTTATCCATGCCAGCCAGGGGCCTTATGAGGGGGAGGCGCAGGGGTAAGGCCTGGGCCATCGCTTTCATGTTTTTGAGGGTCTGGCTTGAAACCTGGCCTATACTCTCGCCTGTAACCACCGCGTCATATCCGTGCTTCTCGGCTATTAGCTGTGCTGCATAGTACATTGCTAGCCTTAGCACTATCTGCTCATAGCCTCTCCTAGTGTTTGAAGCTATCGTTACTGTTACCGGCCTAAAGTCTACGAGGAACAGTTTTGGCTTATACCCGTAGAGCCATAGTTCTGCTAGCCTCCTACCGACACGCTCGGCATCCCTGGCTGATGCTGGAACAGCTAGTATGAAGTGGAGAAGGTCAACCTCGACGCCCCTCTTAGCCGTATACCATGCCGCAACTGGAGAGTCTAGGCCGCCGGAGAAGAGAACGAGAGCCCGGCCCTCAACGCCTACGGGGAGCCCGCCAGGCCCAGGCCTCATGCCCTGGTAGACGTAGACTTGGCGTCCTCTAACCTCAACGTATACCTCCACCTCGGGTTTCTCTAGGTCTACGCCCGCCGAGTAGGGGTAGAGCTCTGCGCCTACACGCCTAGCTATGTCCAGGCTTGTGAAGCCCTCGACACCACTACGCCTGGCGCGCACCGCGAACTTGCGCCCTTTCACCCATTCAGCCGCGATTTCTCGTACCCCTACCGCTATCTCGTCGAGGCTCCCACTGTGCTTGAAGCTGTAGGCTATTGCTGCGCCGTGGACACCGAAGACTCGGAGCAGCGTATCCAGCGCCTTATCGTAGTCGCTGCAGTCCCTAACTAGCAGCCTTGCATACTCTATGGCGATACTCTTGCACGACACATTATTGCGGCTAAGGGCATCATGGATATTCTCAACTAGTCTCTGCTCAAACCTAGGCCTTGTACGCTCTGACTTCAACACTATTTCGCCGGAAAGCGCTGCAAGTACCAGCTTTTCATACTCCACGGCCTAGCTTACACCCCAGGCTCGGGACACATGCACCCCTTGCGGGGCTTTAGCTCTACGTTCATGAACTCCATGTTATACGTATCAACTATTATCATTCTTCCCTTATTTGAGCGACCAATCCCCGTTACAAGCTTTACCAGCTCCATCACTACTATGCCAGCCACAATACCCACCACGGGGCTAATTGCTATTATGCGCTCTGGCGTACGTAGAAAAGGCGGAAGTAGACACCGCAGACAGGGCGTCTCACCAGGTACTACAACTACAACCTGGCCCTGAAACCCATAGACACCAGCATGGATGTATGGTTTACCCGCCCGATACGCTGCCTCGTCGAGAATTAACCTCGTCTCCCAGTTATCAAGCCCATCAATAACCACGTCCACGTCCTTCACAAGCCTGGACGCCGTCTCCGGCGTTATACGCTCCCTAACAACAACAACCTCAACATTCGGGTTGAGACGGCGAAGCTTCTCAGCCGCCGGGTAGGGCTTCGGCTTACCAATATCCTCAGTCCAGTAGAGCACCTGCCTGTTAAGATTAGTAATGTCAACATAATCAGCGTCCACTAGAACAAGCCTACCAACACCAAGCGCAGCAAGATACATAGCCTCGAACGATCCAAGCCCACCAACGCCAGCGATTAGGACACTTACATTCTTAAGCTTAGCCTGGCCCCCAATACCAAACAGTGGTAGCTGTCTATCATACCTAGCCAGCTCCTCGCTGGACAACTTCTCGCCGGGCATAAGCAGCACCCAAAACCAGCCAGGCCCCAACTAGAGCCTCTGGGCATACACAACCCGATATTCCTGACGGCTGCCAAGTACATCAAACCTACAGAACACCACAACCTACAACTAGACACTGATTACCATCTTGTTTCCATCTTGCCAGTATGGTTTCAAGCATCGAAGCTCAGCTCGTCGTGAGATCTTCATCGCACATCTGGGCTCAGACTGGGACGGCATCATCACAGTCTTTCTCCTTGTGAAAAGTGCTAGGATATTTCTTCCAGGCTTTTAGCTTCCACTAGTTTTGAAGCTCGCTGCCTAAGCCGCCTATCCTCTGTTACGAGTATCAGGTTATGCTTTTTCCGCTAAAACAACATATGATGCGTCGTATACTGTCAAGCCTAGCTCATGTGCCCTCTCCACTATCTCTAGCTCGCTGCCCCGTGGATCTAGCACGCGCATTAACCCTGCCAACTCTGCTATAACCTCTGCAAGACCTGCAGCCTCCTCACGGATCAGTCTGTGAAGCAGCATCGCCTCCTTCCACACAGCATTAAGTGCCTCATAGATTGTAAGCCACTGGATATAATTGTCCGCTAGCAGCTCCAGCCTTATCCTTCTTAATAGCATAGATTAGCGATGATGCATCGAAGAGCAGACCTTTGCCCCGCAAGACGCTAACGTTCCTCACGATCCCTCCTAATTAGCTCCACAATTTCTTCAACATCAATTTTTTCCAGGGCGCCTCTCAGACCGTTAAGCTTCTCACGAAGTAGCTGGAGCTTCCTCCGCTTAACCTCCTCCTCTATAGCCCTTCTTATAACCTCAGAGAAGTCTATACCGAGCCTTTCGGCCTCCTCTTTAAGTTCGCGGCGTATCTTAGCAGACACGGTCACATACCTATTCACCGGGTAGACCACCCAGGTAGGCAGCTATCGGTAGCCCAGTATAAACCCAGCACATGCCCAAGGAGTGTGTTACCCATAATTTAGCCTGAACCAGGTGTAGGTGCTGGCTGAGCCCCTTTGGCACGGGTTTGTAGCCCCTATAGCAGCAACGCATATTGCAGGGCGTCCGTTGCGCTACTCCCCGTCGCCTCCGTCGAAAACCATGGCGTTCTCCCGTTAGCATCCGACGTCCTGATCGCCGACTGCGTAGTACAGCGCGTCAAGACCTCAGTAGAGGGGGCCGACGGTATTGCTATTCTACCAGTCATCCCATACTCTGTCTGCGTGGAGCACGAGCCCCCGCGGCTCGGTGTGCGTCCCAGCGTGTTCATAGAGTACCTCGTAGACCTACTAAACGAGATCCTAGCATACACGGGATCAGTCGTCATAGCTGTGTTTCATGGTGGTGCCTTCCACGCAGCCTACATCGCCGCCAGATACGCTAGGAGGACAACTGGGAGACCCGTGCTAGTCTACAGCTTCTGGCAGGTAGTAGAGGATACACTACAGAAACGCTACGGGCTCAAGCCAGGCATACTTCACGCCGACCCCGTCGAGGCAAGCATACTGCTAGCCTGCGGCTACAAGGGATCCTGGCTGAAGGAAGAGAACATAGACACCGTACTGAGCATCCTCCACAGCTCAAACCACAGAACACCCATCCAGCCATGGATAGCCGAGGACGTCCCAGGACTGTACCCAGACCAGCCAGTGCCAGCGTCACAAGAGCTGGGCGAGACACTTCTGGAGGAGGCCGTAGCAGAGCTAATCTCAACAATTAAAACTACAGCCAAGAAACCTCCCGGGGGGTAGCTACCATTTATTTTATGGCTAGGAGTTAAATGGTAATCTTGCTATTTGTGGTATACTATTATCGACGCCAACCTGGTGTGCTAACTACTTGTTTGTAGGCTATTGACAGTCTCTTTATGAGAGTTATTAGGGGATTGTTTGTGTAGCGGGCGTCTGGCAGTGCTGCCACGAGTACTGTGGTGGAGCCTTGTTCTATGGGTTCGGCTTGTAGGCCTAGGAGGCTCGTGCAGCCCAGTGTTGCAGCATAGAGTAGTGAGCGGGCATACTCCTCCACTTTGCTTCGCATCATTGGCCTCCACATCATGTATGCGTGGGAGAGCTCCTCTGCTATTGATGGTGGAATCCACGCAGCGTTATCCGTGCCAAGAGCAACTGGTACTTGCTCCCCGGCAAGTTGTGGCAGCACCTCTAGGGGTGGCTTGCCAACGCCGTGGAAGCTGTTGGACCTCGGACAGAACACCGGGAGGACGCCAGCAGCTGCTAGGGCTAGAACCTCTTTGGGCTCGAGGTGAGTGAGGTGTACCGTGGCCGTTGGCTTGGCTTCTAGTGCTAGCTCGTAGTCGCGCATTTCTCTGAGCTGCCTGGTCTCCGACACGTGTACATGTAGGCTTAAACCGCGCCTACGCGCCTCGGCAGCGAGTTCCGCGAGTTCGCCGGGGTTGAGGTCAAATACCGTGTCTAGCCCAGCGCCTCCATAGGCTTCTAGGAGGTATTCATAGTCTGGTAGTGTTTTGCGTAGGGGTTGCGGGAGGAGCCTCACCCTTAGCCCAGAGCTTTGGAGTACCGTCGAGACGAGCTGTGCGCCGCTAAAACCCATCTCGGCATAAGCTCCGAGGTAGAGTATGCCCTCGTCCTGGAGCCTTGCTGCCAGTGTTCTAAGGGCGGCTTCTAGCTTGGCCTCGCCCAGGGCTTCGAGGAGCTTGTACTTGAGCCCGGTTGGGTGGGCCACAAGGCTCTCTAGGGGCTTATCCTCTCTAGCCTCGGCCAGTGCGTAGTCTAGGACATGTATGTGGCCGTTACAGAGCGGCGGCATTATGTAGCCTGGAACCGCGCTGCATGGCCTTCCCGGGCTGCGGGAGGCACCTACACCGACGACTATGCCTTCCTCGTTGAATTCTATGCAGGCGGCCCGCAGCAGCTCGAGCTCGCTACCGGCAACTACGTAGTCTGCACAGATGCAGAAGCCTCTACTGGATCGTGACTGTCTCACCTTCAAACCTTGCCTCCCTAAGCATTTTCAGCCTCTTGGCCAGCTTTACTGCTGCCTCAACAGCTCTCCTAGCATAGTCGTCCACGCGCTCCAGGGCCTGCACACGGTTCATGCCCGGGCCAGATATGCCTAGAGTTACGGGCTTACCATGCTTCTCAGCGAGGTCCATTAGCTTCCTAGCTACTTGGTGTGCTATCACCTCGTCGTGCTTTGTAGCCCCGGTTATTATTGCACCCAGCGCAACCACAGCATCCACATCATCCTTTATCAGCAACTCCTCTACCAGTATCGGCATATCGTAGGCTCCGGGAGAGTAAACAATGTACGTTACAGTTGCACCACGGAACCTGGCATAGCTCAGCGCACGCTGGAGCATGAGGTAGGTCACGTCATAGTTGAATTCCGCTACAACAAATGCAAGCCTCACATCAGCTGCAGACACTGCTCTCTACACCCCGTAGCCCAGTGAGCCTTAGGCCTTGGCGGGGAAAAATGCTTGGCTAGCCATACCCGCCCATTATAGGGCCTGCATCAGGATAGCCTTGACGCCTACCTGTACCAGCACGTCTCACTAGCTCCTCGGGCCTGCGGAGTAGAAGGTAAAGGTTCTCGGCGTGCTTCCTAGCCCTGTCAGCCGCTATTCTGTAGAGCTCCTCTTCGCTCTCGGACTCGTCCTCGTGCACAGTAACGTCTATAATGTGGCGGCCCAGCTCGAGCTGCACCAGCTGGAGCGCGAGAGAGTATACTGCATAACTTATCTTGTCAACCAGGCTGCGTCCAACCCAGCCAAAAACCATGCCTGCCTCGCAGCCCTCACGCTGCATCAGCGTCTTGATCTCAACCGGGATGTCCTTTATCCCCGGCACCGTCCTACGGACTATAACTGCGTCAGGCATGAGGTTTTGGAGAACCTCTATCGCATACCTAGCCATGTCTATTCTTGCAAAGGTTGTATCGACAATACATATCTTCACCACGACGCTCCACCTCTGCTATAATCTCACTCCCCTCCACCAGGGGGTAGCCCTTCTCCCTAGATACCCTGCGGGCCTCCTCCACGCTCAAAGCCTCGCCACGGTCGAGCATCTCGACGATAACCGTTGACGGTGTCATCCCGGCAAGCATTGCAAGGTGCAGGGATAGCTCGGTGTGACCGCGTCTCTCCCCGAGCCTTCTTCCAAGCAGTATCGGCACATGACCTGGCGCCATGAAGCTCTCGTAGAATAGCTTACGGGCCTCCTCAACCCTGCCAGAATATATGAGGTTCACAACCCGGTCCAGCTCGCGTATTGTGAGCGCCCTATCCCTGTCCCGTATCCCCGTCCTGGCCTTCAGATGGTTAACCCATAGCGAGAAGGCAGGCTTATCACCGTAGCCTAGGGTGCGCTCTGCAAGCCTGCCAAGAGGCTCGATACCAGCAAGTATGTCGGCTATGTAGCGGAGGCCAAGCATCTCACCAGCTGGTAGCGGCATAGCGTAGCATATGAGGCCGCCTGCCAGGGTTCTCATCTCATATATCTTGTCGACAGTCACGTAGGATGCATGGATAACATAGTCTACCTCGTCCTCCCTACCATAGTCATCGTGGATTAGGACGGGGATACCCTTCCGCATAGCCTCAATTGCCTTGTCTAGTTCGCCCATTACGCTGCGCCCCCGAAGCGAAACGTCTCCATTGCTGCCCAAGCCGCTCCTTAGTGTTCTGCACTACACACCCCTCCCGTGGGGAGGGTAAAGAGCCTCTATGGCTAGCTACACGAGGCCCTTCGCAGCTAGCTCTCGGAGCTTACTGGACAGACACGGCTCCACTAGGGAGCTAGCTAGCGGCTCCCCACGTCTATCCACTACACGGTAGACTACGTGTACACAGCGGCCACAAGGGCACAACTCTGTACAGACAAGCTGCAGCCTCGGCGACTCGCGGGTATCACGGAACCCAGTACCTACCGGGTCCTCGAAGAAGCTCCGGCCAGCGGCGAACACGTAGGGTGTTATCGTTGCGCGTACCTCGTCTACAAGCCTGCTCGAGAGCAGGGAATAGTTGAGCCTCCCACCACCCTCCACGAGGAGCCTCTCGACACCATACTCTACAGCTAGTATCTCCAGCGCCCTAGCAAGGTCTACTACACCGTTAGAGCCGACAACATGTACCCTCACGCCACGCTCCTCTAACTCCCTGGCTCGCTGTGACTCAACCGCTGTAAACACTATCACTGGCGGCTCAGGCTCGCGCACCAGCCTCAGCGACGCTGATATGCGGAGCCGACCGTCAACCACTACTCTGTAGTACTTCTCGCTTCTAGGCTCAAGTCTCTTGCGTAGCGAGGGATCGTCCAGAAGCGCCGTATTGGCACCTATCATCACGGCGTCTGCTGCGCCGCGGAGGAGGCGGAGCCGCGCGAAATCGTATGGGCAGCTGAGCACACTATAGCCCGTCGATGATGCTAAGCGACCGTCAAGAGTCATCGTGGAGAATATGACGGTGTAGGGCCTCCGCAGCGTCATAGCAGTCTCCTGGGAACAGCTAGCGCCTTCTTAGCCCTCTTAATGGTTCCCGTAGTCCTAACAGGCACCAATAATACTCTGCGGCCACCAATGCTCCGCACCAACCCCATAGCTGCGAGCACAACATACTTGGTATCATTTGTTGCTCTAACAATGCCAGCACCGCGAACATGGTCATAGTATACGAGCTGGAGCCTCGCAAGTGCCACCGTTAGCTGCCCAGCAAGCCTCTCAACAGCCCTAACAATAGCCTTCTCCACTTCTTCTGCCTGCGGGGGAGAATCACCCTCATACACAACGTAAAAGGCTATGTAGCGTCTCCGCCGGCGCCTTCTAAGCCTCTCAAGCGCATCCTCAGCCTCGATACTCTGGAGAGCCGTGCTGAGGGACCTGGAGACAAACCCCAGCTCTCTCAATACATTATTGAAGGACTCTTCTAGCTCGCCAAGCCTAGCCCGGAACTCTCCAAGGGCCCCTGTCAGCCCCGAGACACGGCGGTTGAGGAGGTAAACTAGCACCAACAATACCGCAACAATACCCATAAGTATAGCCTCCCACAACGTCACGGCGTAGAGTCACCCCTCGCTAGCTAGGGACTTGAGAGCCTTTAGCCTAACAATACTGCGTGGATATCCAGTCACGGCTAGCTTAGCAATATTCTCAGGGAGCCCTATGGAGACTAGTAGCCCCCTAACAATGGCGGGATGCCATAGTTCCCAGGCGCTCCTAGCACCGGAGGTAGCAACGAATACAGCCTCGTAGGCTGCAGCCCGGCGCGCAATAATCATGAGCCCCCTCAGTGCTGAGCGTGGATCCCCGCCGTATAGTAGGGGGAGAAGCCTAATCTCGACCGCTGCACCACCCTCGCGCAGCATTTGAGCCTGACTCTTATCCATATAGCGCGCCATACCTGGCGTCAACTGTAGAAGAGCTACCCTCGGATCCCTAGCCGCCAGCCTTGCCGCCTCGGCGGTCTTGGGCTTAACGACTACAATGTTGTAGAGCCTGGATGCTCTCCTCACAAGCTCTATGCCACGCTGCCAGTCCGATATCTCGAGAGTTACACGCGTATAGGCCTCAACACCCTCCTCCTCGAAAACATTTACTAGCTGCCTAGCCACGCTAGGGTCTCCATGCTCCACAGCGACACAGCCAACACCCATACCCTTTAACAGCTTAGCCATACGCCTAGCTTCGTTAACGCTGGTAGGCGCGACGTTAAGATCGCAGGCCCTCACGCCAGCAGCCCCAGCTCACCAAGTACGCGTGCTACTTCTTCAAGCTTGGGCGAGCCCCGGAGAATAATCACTATATGCACCACGTCATCACCATCGTAGAGTCTTGCATCGCCGAGGAAAGCATCTTGTTTGCTAAGCCTAATGTACATTCTGCCCTGTCTCTCATCATACCTATCACCAAGCATTGCACGGAGAACCCTCTTCTCAGTATCACTAAGCATCGATGCCAGATGCTTGATAAACTCCTCTGCATCACGGTCCCGGAGCCTGAGGCGTATACGGGTTATAGGGTTGCCGTGGTGGCCTTCGAGAACCTGCTCTTCAAAGACAGCCTTATCATGAACACTCTCTGGTAGTAGGTTGAGTACTGCCTGCTTAACCCTCCCAACATCCTCTGTCGCATGTGCATGCACTGATATCTCTACGCCAACGACGCGTGTAGGTATCCGAGACAAGAGCGGGCCACCACGCAGAGGAGGATGTAGGAGACATCGCCGAGTACTCCCCTGCCTCTCCGAGATAAAAACTGGGGGCTAGCCATATAGAATGTAAGGTAGCACGGCTCGTAGAGAGCTACTTTAGGTCTCCCTTGTGGTACTTTTCGCGTATCTCGTCTGGAGCAATGAGCCTTGCACCGCGGTGTGCCTCGTGGCGCTTCTTGAGTTTGCGCTCCTTCTGCTTCTTCTTCCACTTGTACTTGTGTGTACCGCGTAGGCCACGTGTCTTCCTCAGACCGCGCATCTTCTTGCCTGCGCTTGTTAGGCCTCTGAATACTCTGCCGCGGTGCTGCTTCTCGCATATCCAGCCCAGGTCCTTGTCTCTGCATACTGCTGGGTGGCTGCGGTCAACCAGTATGACTTCGTACCACTTGTACTCGCCGTCCTCGCCAACATAGTAGCTGTTGAGGACCTCCATGTTGGGGTACTTGCGGGCCGCCCTTTCCTCAGCTATGAGCCTTGTAGACTTTGCAGGAGCGTAGCCATAGACACCCATCCTCTTTGGCCTACGACCCTTGTTTGGCCTCGGCCTGTTCAGACCACCCTTCCTTACGCGCACCCTTACGACGATAATGCCCTGCTTAGCCTTGTATCCCAGCGCCCTGGCGCGGTCAATGCGTGTGGGTTTCTCGATACGCACTACGCTTGGCTGACGCCTCCACTCCATTATCCTCCTCTTCCACAGCTCAGCGAGCTCCGGAATGTCGTGACGCTGCTTCCACATCTCCCGCAGATAGTGGTATAGACCGCGCGCCATTAGCGTTCCCCTTCCAAGCACCCAGAGGAGACCAGCTAGCATGCTAGGCCCTATTAAAAGCGTAGCTAGGCCAAAAGCTACGTACTGACTGTCCTCCGAAAGACAAGGTTGAATGGGCTCCTGTACGGCTTGTAAGGCGTAGCCTTTACAGGATCGCTGACCGCTTCCACGAGCTCCCAGCCAGCACTTCGAGCAAGCGTTACAAGCTCGCGGAGCGTGTAGATTCTAAATCTGAACTCGACCTCGTCCAGGTAGCGTAGATCTTTACCCTCCAACCTATAGAAAGTCCATTTGTTTGTTACCACACTCTCTACGGGGTCGAAACGGGGCTCTTCAACAACTACAAGTTCCTCATCCACCATGCTGAGAGACGCTGACAAGCCGCAGATACCCTGTCTCAAACCGACGTTGTCATAGCTAGCAGTATTGGCTATCACGAGCAGGCCACCGGGACGCACGTGTTTTGCAATGTTTCGGAGCGCAAGTTCGTCGCATTCCTCGGAAAGAGCATAGCCTATTATACTGGTCCAGGTCATGTATGCAGCGTCAAACATCCTATCTCCAAGCGCGGCATCAAGATCATATACGTCTCCTAGAACCAGTTCAACTCTATCCTATAGACCCGCCTCCTCAACCCTTCTCCGGCCATCCGCGACAAATACCTCTGAAGCCTCAACACCAGTTACCCGGTATCCACGCCTAGCCAAGGGGATGGCTACACGACCGTTACCAGCACCGAGCTCCAAGAGACTAGAGCCAGCATCAACACCATTCCGCTTTAACATAGCAGCTATAGCTTCAGCCTCCTCCTCACCCCGCTCCCATACACTATCCATTACCTTGAGGAAGAGCTTGGCAGTCTCACCACGAAACATCTTGCCAAGGCCAGGCTGCCAGCACTCATGCAGCATGGGGCATCCCGAGGCCAGCAAGTAGTTAGAATACACACTTCATAGATATACTTCTTTTTATTTTTATATTTATAGACACCGGGAATAGCACTGACGTTATAATAGCTTGAGAGAACGAGCCCGAGACCTGGTGATGTAACCTTCTAAGCTCGTCTAGACGAGAAGAATCCCGTAGGGGATGACGATTTGCCCGCATTTCCGAGGCCGGCTAGCATCATGCCTGGAGCCCATGGGGAGAGTGCGCCCCGGCTGACCCCCTCAACCTAAAGATGCGGTTCAAAGCTCGATGTTTAAATCACATGATATTCTGTTTCTAGCTAAGGATTCTCTAGCTCTACGCCTAACCCTTTTTTGCAGCTGCAGCTACGACTTTTATCACATCGTCGTCCTGGAGTATGTAGTCTTCGCCTATTCTCATCTTTGTCCTCGCGTTGACTGCATAGAGGAATGTTTTGCCCAGGTCTGTGTGTATCATGTATGCTAGTTCTCTTGCCGTGGTGCCGCGCGGGACGAGATATGCGTCGGGCAGTATCCTACCTTTACCGTCGGTGTACTTGTTGGGGTCTTCAACTGGGTATACGACTATCATGTCTAGCAGTTCGAGGAATGTCTTGTTTATTGCTTGTTGTACTCCCGTGGAGCCCCACTTTTTGAGGACCCGCTCCCTGATGTATTCGAGTGCTTTGAGCTGCTGCCTGGACAGCTTGTCCTCAGCTATTATCTCGAAGTCACTGTCGCCCGGGATGTACTTTATCAGGCCTGCCCTGGCAGCCCGCCGTAGCGCCAGTTCTGCTGCTGCGCTTGTGGGCACTACAGTATACTCCTTGAGCTCGCGCTGCATCCGCTTAATATTGTCCTCTGCCTCGGGTATGTCGGCCTTATTGGCAGCTACAAGCATTGGCTTGGAGAGACGCAGCCCTCTAACGAAACGGCGTAAATCCTCGTCACTCCACGATGTCAGGCTCTTCCCTGTTAACCCAGCATATTCTAGGGCCTCTTCGACATGCTCTTTCCTCACGCTGAGCCCGCTAAGTCTCTGTGCAAGAGCTTCAACAGCGTTTTCCCCGGTTGTTGAGACGCGGAGCGCGAAGCGTTGCCAGTCGCTCTTTATTATCCCGTACATCCACTCTTCGAGTTCTACCTCGAGCCACCTAACCTCCTCTACTGGGTCATAGGTGCCAGGAGGGACCGGGTTCCCAGCTGCGTCGGTTGAGCCTGCAGCATCAACAACCAGTATAATGGCGTCTGCCCGTCTTATCGCGTCTAGGAACTTGTTGCCAAGACCCTTACCTTCGTGGGCGCCCGGTATGAGGCCTGGTATGTCCACCAGCTTTACCGGTATGAACCTCCAGCTATCAATACAGTAGCCCGACGCTGGTTCGCAGCGCGGAAGCCCTAGCTCCACGTGGATGCAGCGCTTACGCACATAGCCTACACCGGTACTCGGCTCTAGTGTTACAAATGGCCTATTGCCTATCTCTACTGTTGCCAGGGTTGCAGCAGCAAAGAATGTTGACTTACCTACGTTCGTCTTACCAACTATGCCAGCTATCCTCTCTGGTGGCGGCAATTTGGCGACACACCCAGGTTAGCGGGTAGGAGTAAGCTGTAGGGAAGAAAAGTGGAGCGAGACTACTCCATTAGCATTATGTATAACATCATATCGATAAGCTATGTGCCTTGAATCGATGGTTAGTAGTCACCCACTATCTCGTCGTCGCTGAAGAATACCTTGTACTCACGTTCATAGGACTCCTTGCTGTCGCTAGCATGTATTACATTAGCGCCAATGTCTAGGGCGTAGTCGCCCCTAATGGTGCCCGGCGGTGCCTTTCTACCGTCGGTTGGGCCTATCATTAGCCTTACAACCTCTATAGCACTGTCACCCTCAAGTATCATTGCTACGACGGGCCCACTCGTGACAAAGTTGACAAGATCCTCGAAGAACGGTTTGCCACGGTGTACCTCGTAAAGCTTCTCGGCTTCCTCCCGGGTTAGCCACTTCATCTTGAGAGCCTTTATCTTGAGGCCCTTCCTCTCAAACCTGGCTATTATCTCGCCTACGAGCCCCCTCTTGACACCATCAGGCTTTATCATGACGAACGTACGTTCTACAGGCATGGATTTCCTCCACCAAGCGCTACCCATTGGAAGCTGCGGGATAAGTGCTTGATGCTACCACTGGAGACCTCTAGGCCTTTAAGCTAGTAACTCCACGATATGGACAACAGTGCTTCTAGCGCGTGGTGACAAGCATGCCAGTCTCAGCTGGCTTGGCTGCTATTGCTGCAGCCGTCGCATCCTGGGCTTTAGCACCTGCTGTTATTAGCCGCGCATCATCAAAGACAAGTATTGATCCTTGGGCGTTTAATGGCTGGCGCATGCTCGTAGCTCTCGCAGCTACGGCACCACTTGCATGGCTGTGGGAAGGGTTTCCCTATACAACCCCTTGGCTTGACCTTGTGTTCCAGCTAGGCGTCATTGTTGGCGGTGTTGTTAGCACCCTTGCAGGGGACAGCTTGTACGTCTACAGTATTAGCAGGGTTGGCGCAAGCGTTGCCATGCCAGTCTCATACCTCTTCGTGATATGGACAGCACTCTACGACTACGCCTCCGGCGCTATTGGCCCTCTAGCGCTTGCAGCTGCAGCACTCGCTCTCACCGGTGTATGGCTAATCGCCACCAGTAGAGGCGGCAGAGCTGATGTGGCTGAACGCGAAAGGCTCCTAGCCGTACTTGCAGCTCTCATAGCGTCGTTTGTATGGACTGTGAGCATGTACGCATACGATGCTGCACTCAAGAGAGCTGGCTACCTCACCGTGGCGAGCGTGCGAGCAGCATACTCCGTTGCCGTCCTAGCCCCGGTTATGGCACGATGGAGTGCAGCTCGACTCGTGGCTGGCGAGATCGTTGTGGCTGGGCTGCTTGGCTATGTTACGGGCGGCATAGCCTTCCTCTATGCCCTAACGCTCCTACCAGTCAGCATAGTCAGCATAGGTATAGCGCTTACGCCGGTGCTAACCCAGCTACTCTCATCCATCTTAGCCTCGGAAAAGCTCACAACAAGACTGATCGCTGGGGGCCTATTGGTGCTCACAGGACTAGTCCTAGCAAGCCTAGCGCATAGGTAGGAGAAGCTGCCCCTCTCCTTTGGAGATGGCTGGGAAAAGACCCAGCTAACGGCGTAGCTGCGTGTAGCGCTCGGTCCACTTTAGCTTCCTGGGATCGCGACCCATCCGCCAGAGCTTGAAGCACTTACTGCTGCAGAACCATAGCACACTACCATCATTCTTTACGTACATTAGGCCGGTGCCTGGCTCTATTGAGCGGCCACAATAAGTGCACGTATGCACGACTGGCATCTACTCATCACCTCGCTACGCCGCTCCTCTACCTCCTCCTGCCAAGTCTCCTAGCTTCGCGCTCTGTCTCGCGGAGTATAACTATGTCACCCAGCCTTACTGGGCCAAGAACGTTCCTCGTGAGTACTCGACCCTTGTCCCTGCCCTCAAGAACTCTTACACGCACCTGTATAACCTCGCCGTGGACGCCAGTCCTGCCGATTATCTGTATGACCTCTGCAGGATAGCCTATCTCCTCTATTATGTTGAATTCTTTCTCCTTGCGTTGACTCAACCTCGTCCCCCAGCCAGCTAGCGGCCGGAAGAAACGGTTAATAAAACTAAGTTGGTTGCCGGGCTGTCTCCTGGACGGCGCAGCTGACCGCCATGCGGCTACCCACGCTGTGCAAGCCTTTCCCAGTATGCATGGGTGACCCGTGCATTGCTGGGCTATGCAGCCGCCTTTACTGCTGGTGTACTGTTTGGGGTTAGCGATGTACTTGTACGGGCTGCCTCGGCACGGCTATCACCGCTGGCAAATCTCTTGCTAAGCCTCCTCATAGGTACGCCGCTGCTATGGCTGACTGTGGCAGCCACAAACTCTTTTACGGCGGATAGGTCTGCTCTTCTTGCCTATGCTGTAGCTGGCCTTCTCAACTTTGTTGTTGGGAGACTCCTCTTTTACGTCTCGATATCCGCTATCGGCGCTACAAGCGCTGCCGTGGCCTCTAGCCCCACCGTGCTCTTTTCAGCGCTGCTAGCCTGGGTCTTCCTCAGAGAGCCCATAGACGCTGAGAGGGCTGCAGGGCTCACCGCTGCGACCCTGGCAGTCTACCTTGCTTCCAGCAGACCTAGCGGGAGACCGTTACACGGTGAGAAGCTTGGCCTAGGTGTTGTTGCAGGTATTGCTTCAAGCCTCGTCTTCGCCTCCTCAACATTACTCGTACGCTATGCGGGAGGCTACTCGGGCGGCAACCCGGTACTCGGCACAGCAGTCTCCTACACCGTAGCGCTCCCCATCGCCGCCACGCTAGCAGCCGCAGCGGGCAGACTCAAGGAGATTACGGGACTCACGCGACACCACATATTCATGGCTTCGGCTGCAGCTAGTGTCGCGTTTGCCCAGCTCCTACGATACATTGCCCTAAGCATAATCGAGGTAGCCCCCGCCGTCATACTGATAGGTCTATACCCACTTCACACTCTCCTCCTAGCAGCAACAATCCTGCCAGGAGAAGCTGCTGAGAAGCCAACAGCCCGCCACGCAGTAGCAGCTACGCTAGCTGTTATAGCCGTAGCACTAGCAGCTTAAACCCCGAACAAACTGTGACAACTGCAGCCGCCCTCACATCCCTCTGGGGAGGGTGGCCTGACACCTTGTACGAGTTGGCCTCCCAGCTTGCTGCTCGGATATTTGAGTCTAGGCCCAGGCTTAGGGCTAGGACGCTCCTAGCACTGGCCTATGCGGCAGCCATATGCAGGATTGAAGGCTGCGACGCTACTCAAGCAGCTGCAGCTACTGTGGCAATTGTAGAACCCGGCGAGGCAGATAGGCTCAAGCCAGCATATCGGAGTGTTGCTGATCGCGCCGCCGAAGAGGCTGCCGATGCTGCGCTCCGTGCACCACAAGCTAGTTATACAAGGGTAGCACTGGATGCCGACGTACTATCCCGTATTGGTGCTATATCCCTCCTCACCGGGGAGCCTGCTAGGAGCTTCTCAGAGCTACTTTCAGTTACGGCAGATGCGCTAAGCTATGCAGTAGCCTCAGACTACATACTCTACACAGCTGCTGCAAAAAGGCTAGCCTCAAGACTGAAGCCACACACAATGGCCTATGCTAAGTGGCTTGTCGAGGAGCTGCAGGAGCTAGGACTGCGCACCATACTACGAATTGAAGCAGTATATGAGGGACACATAGCCTACCTGGATCTCTTAGAGTGCCCCTGCGGTGGGAAACCAGAGAAGATGGCTACCTTGAAGCCCCTGCCAAACTGTGTAGAATATAGTGTATCGTATACGTGTAGGAGCTGCGATGAGGAATATGGATTCAAGATATGCATACCCGAGACAACGAGAACGAGGTAGTTAGTGAGATACTCTAAAAACCATGGACACGATGGGCTAGGGGTTTCTAGTTGCGTGCTACTGGGCTGCCTTTGTCTTTAGCTCGTTCACAGCCTTTACGATCTCCTCAACTAGGTTCTTAGCCTCGCCCGGGTCTATGATGCAAGCGCTAGCTGCTGCAACCTCTATGCCTGCAGCCTCGCCTAGCCTCTTCTTGCTCGGTACATAGACGTAGGGTATCTTCTTCTCCTCGCAGAGTAGTGGTAGGTGAGCAACGATCTCTGGTGGGTCTACATCCTCAGCTATGAGTACTAGCTTTGCTAGGCCGCGCTCGACACACTTAGTGGTCTCGTTGGTGCCCTTCTTTATCTTGCCAGTCTTCCTTGCTATCTCTAGTGCCTGGTAGGCCTTCTCTGCTAGCTCTGGTGGAACCTCGAACCTAACATAGAACGGCTTGCTCATGGCTCATCCTCCTCCCGGGGCTCGGTCGTCGCCCCTCCATAGTACGCTTAGGGCTCTAGGCCTGGAAGGGTTTACAAAACTAGCGGCCCCACTTTGAATGAAAGCTTCTTCTCAGTCATGAGCATAGATGAGCACTACCTTCCTTACTTTCCCCTTTTCGTCTGTCTCGACGCTATCAACCCGCGCAAATCCTATGCGTACGAGCTGTATTATTTCGCCCGGTTTCAGCTGGGCTGCTGCTGGTTCTGCGAGGCCACGCTCCTGTACTAGGTCTAGACCTTCCGGCTTCAACACTTCAACTGCAATGTTATCCGTGGCTGGCACCCACTGTATTATGGGCGCGTTATGCTGCCTAGCCTCATCAACTGTTAAGCTGTGATAGCGTGCCCTTACACGTCTAGGTGACGCCCCTAGAACCTCTATGTTGAAGGCTTCCATTAGCCTCACAATGTTGCCCTTGGCAAGCTGCACTGCATCGCTCTGGGACACGTATATGGTTGCCTTAGGCCCGGCAAGCTTGACTATTCTCTCGCCAAGCTGGCCTGAAGGATGGAAAGGTATTCTGAACTCCTTCTCCCTCCACGGCAATCCCTCAACCTCTACTGGTACAGGACTCAATGCAGCCATTATCCTCTTGGCACGTGGATCGATTATCGATCTGTTTATCGCTGCTAAGTTGTCATAGCTTATACTTGCATCGGTATATTTTACGCCGACCTCCATTATTAGCTTCTTTATAGCTTCCGGCACAATCCCCCGACGTCTAAGCCCTGCAATCGTTGCAAAGCGTGGGTCATCAATGCCCCTACTTATGCCTGCATCGAGAAACCGTTTTAGCGTAGACTTACTCATTATGAAGCCTTCAAGCTTAAGCCTTCCAAAGTGTACTACGTGAGGATAGCTCCAGCCTAGGTGCTTGTAGAGGAACTGTTGTTTAATTGTGTTCTGCATGTGCTCTTTTGCACGAAGTATGTGGGTTACACCCATTAACTTGTCGTCGACTGCTGCTGCGAAGTTGTAGGTCGGCCATGCTACATAACGGTCGCCTACTAGGGGGTGGGGATAGCGGCTGGTGTCTATGATGCGGAATGCTACCCAGTCACGCACGCTGGGATCAGGGTGCCGGGGGTCGGTCTTTACTCTTAGTACTGCTTCGCCTTCGCCAAAGGCTCCGGAGACCATTTTGTCCCATAGCTCGAGGTTCTCCTCGACACTGCGCTTGCGCGGCGGATAGTCCTCTAGCCTGCCTTCGTCTCGGTACCTCCTAAACTCCTCCGGGCTGCGGTCGTCTACGTACGCACCACCAACCTCTATTAGTTTCCTGGCTATGTCATAGTAGATGTGCATCCTTAGACTCTGTATGTACTCCTCGTCCCAGCGTATACCGAGCCATTTGAGATCCTCCCTTATCAACTCGTATGCCTCGGGTAGGGGCGTCTTAATCCTCGGATCGGTATCCTCAAAGCGGAGTATCATCTTGCCACGATACATTACAGCGTATTCGTAGGAGAGGAGAGCGGGTCTAGCATTGCCGAGATGTATGACGAAGTCAGGGTTTGGAGCGAACCGTGTAACCACCCGACCCTCCTCAGCATCAGGCAGTGGCGGTAGCTTCTTTTCCACAGCCTCCCTCCGCTTCTGCAGTTTCTTCTCGATAACCCAGCTATACTTCTCTTCCAGCAGCCTCTTCTGCTCCTCGAGGCTCAGCTTGTTAACCTCCTCCACGACCTCACGCACAATTGCTACTATCTGCTTGGCTTGTGGCCTTAGGTCAGGTCTTTCAGCCATTATCTTGCCCATTACTGGGCCTACCGCTGCCCTGCCACCGTGTCCGACAGCGTTAAGCAATGCATAAGCGCGAGCTAGCTCTCTAATCTCCTCAGGATTGTACTGTGACAGTCTGAACCACCTCCTCTGGCGCTATGAACACTATGTTCCGGTCTGGTGGGCCTTCAGGCGAGGAGTAAATGTATACAACAACACCCTCCACATGGCTACGTATATGCCGGACTTCAAACTTACGTGTAGCAATAAATCCTAGAGTTGAACCCTCCTCCACCCTGTCGCCCTCGCAAACGTGGATTACGACACGCATGCCTTCGAGAGGTACTGGTTCGAGGTAGCTACCAGCTTCTACGAGGAGGCCTTTCCTGTAGTCAGGCGGCAATACTACTATGAAGCTCCTCGTAGCTTTCTTTGCTAGTAGATCGGCTATCTCGTCGAGGAGCGTGCCATATATTGCTTTGCCAAAGCAGCGCCTACCGCTACACCTGTCTGTCCTCCTTGCGGTGGAGTCTACGAGTTCGAGATACTCGTCGCTACCTATACCCTCAATGTATATCCGGGGGATGTGATAGGGGGATCTGTGGCAGGATTTCTCTCCGGACTCCATCCCGGGAAACCCTTCAGCTACCAGGTTCTAGTTGCCACGAATTTTGCTAGCTCCTCGAGTATCCTACGGTAGTTGTTTTCGGGTACCGCACCCCGGAGGGCTTCTAGGGCACGGTCTATGTATTCTCTAGCCTTGCTCTCGGCGTAGTCTATCGCGCCGGATGCTACCACGAGTTTTGCTGCCTGCTCGAGTTCCTCTCTTGAAGCCTCTCTGTTTCCGAGAACCATTACTAGCTTCTCCCTATCCTCGTCCTCAAGGTTCCTCAAGGCATAGATTATTGGGAGAGTCTTCTTGCCCTCCCTTATGTCGCTATAGACGGGTTTTCCTAGCTCCTCCTCCTTGCCGACAATACCAAGAATGTCATCGCGTATCTGGAATGCTATGCCAAGGTTCTTGCCGAACTCTGCAAGCTTCTCCAGGGTTGCGTCATCACCCGTTGCTACTAGGCCCCCGAGCACAGCTGAGGCTTCGAAGAGTGCACCGGTCTTCTTGTATATCATTATTAGGTATTCATCAATGCTAACTTCGTCCTCCTCCTCGAACATCAGGTCCATAGCTTGGCCCTCAGCTATGACCGCTGATGCCCTGGATAATACTCTCGTGGCTCTTGCAACTCTGTCGGGCGGTATGCCTTTGTCGAGGGCGTCAGTGAGCGTTTCAAACGCCTTGGCAAAGAGGAGGTCGCCCGCCGTTATTGCTAGGGGTTCGCCCCAGACCTTGTGCACGGTGGGAACTCCACGGCGGAACTCATCGCGGTCCATTATGTCGTCGTGTATGAGGGTAAAATTGTGTACGAGTTCCACCGCTGCTGCGAAGGGTAGGGCGCGCTCAGCAGGCTCCCCGAGAGCCTCAGCAATGGCAACAACTATGGCTGGCCTTAGTCTCTTCCCGCCCGCCCTTATGAGGTGTAGGCCGGCATCATAGACCTCCTTAGGCTCGCCCTTCACCTTAGCGTATATGTAGCCGTCTACTAGGCTGGCAACTCGCTTCAAGTAGGCCACAACGCTCTCGGGTAGCTGGCCGGTCATAACCCATGCCCTCTGCCGGCTAGGCCCAGTTGCTACATGTCTCACCGGGCTTGAAAAGGAGTCTGGCACCGTTAAGGTAGAGATCCAGCTTTACTCCCCGAGCCTGGAGCCTCGATTCTAGCTCGGGACTAACGATTAGTGGTAGCCTCCTAGCCTCAGCGAGGCTGCTAGCACCCGTAAGGAATAGTGCCGCCTTGAACTCCATACCTATCCTCTCGAGGAGCCCTATAACACCGTCGAGGTCACCAACCGTATAGGCTCTTATTACTGGCAATGCGAGGCCGGCAATATCGGCGCCTAGCGCTATTGCTTTCGCGGCATCAAGCCCGGTTCTCACTCCACCGCTAGCTATTATGCATGAGTCTGGTGCTGCCCAGCGGGTCTCAACCACTGCTTGGGCTGTGGGTATGCCCCAGGACGAGAATGTTTTGGCAGCCTCTGCTAGGCCCTGGAGGCCTCGTATCCTGGCACGGAAGTATTCAACGCGTACCCAGCTAGTACCGCCAGCTCCTGAGACGTCGAAGAACCTTATCCCTCGGCCACGGAGCACATATACAACCTCGTAGCCTAGGCCATGCCCGGTCTCCTTGACTATTACGGGTTTGTCCAGCTCTCTCGCAACCTCGGCTACAAGGTCTATGGCGTTACGGAAGTCTACATCTCCCTCCGGCTGGAAAGCTTCCTGCGCAGCATTAACATGTATCGCCACAGCGTCAGCATCAATCATCTCTATAGCCCTCCTCACATGCTCAACACCGTAGCCTGCCACGAGTTGCGCAGCCCCAAGGTTTGCAACGAGGACCACATCACCACCCTCCTCCCTGGCACAATCCCTCGCAACACGGAACGTATACTCTAGCGATGGATCCTCTATTGCTGCACGCTGGCTCCCCACGCCAATTGCTATGCCTAGCCGCGCCGCCGCTCTAGCGATTACACAGTTTATCCTCGCAGCCACTGGGTGACCACCAGTCATGCCTGTAACCATTAGCGGCATGCTGAGCTGCTTACCGAGAAACTCTATGCTGGTATCAATGCTTGAGAGCGCCGTCTCGGGGAGCGCGCGGTGTACCAGCTCGACGTGTTCTAGCAGCGTGATCTTCCCTGGATGCTCAACATCACTGTCAACTGTTATCCTTATGTGGTCAAGCTTCCGCGTCTTTGTCTGCAAGGCCTACCGTACACCTCACATGATGCAGGACTTCCTAGGGGAGTATTTCAGTGCCAACCCCCGCTGCGCCCAGTACTGCTTGCTCTATGTTGTTCGGCTCCAAACCATAGACTATAACTACGCGGCTTAGCCCCTCACACCAATTAGCCCTTATGGCTTCAAGCTTCCTTCTCATACCACCAGTGACGTCTAGTTTGTCGGAACCCCCTACTGCCACCCTGTCTAGCTCGCTGAGCCTAAGCCTCGGGATAGGCCTACCATCCCTACCCAATACACCCGGCACGGTGGTGGCATAGATGACGCCGCTGGCTCCGAGAGCACAAGCCATTTCCATTGCTAGCTCATCGCCCGAGACAATGCAGGCCCCGCTGGAGCAGGGGTAGGCATCACCATAGACTAGGGGTATAGGACGCCCCCACTCATAACCCATGACTAGGCTCCAGTTGCAGGAGGGTCTTAGTCCTTGAGGTTTGCAGAAGCTGTGAGGCGGATATACCACAACATGTAGCCCATACATGGAGAACACGTCCGCAGCTAGAAGGCTAAGCTCCATCATAGCCCTGGGAATAGCTGACAATGCCTCACCAGCACTAACGCCTGCTTCTCCGAGAGTCTTAGCTACGTAGTGGCCATAGCTTTCACCGCCTATAACTATGCCTGCAAGCCTGCCCTCCCTATTGAGCCCCGCGAGAACCCTAGCAAGGTGGTGGAGTATGTCAAGGTTTGGCGTAAACGGCTTATCCTTCACGGTTACAACGCTACCGCCAAGCTTTACAACGTAAACTCCACCTTGTCTCCCAGCCCCGCCTCGAGGCAAACACCGTACACCCTCTGCAGCGATGGTGTCCACTTGCAGGGCCCCTCCGGCGTCTGGACGCCATAGAGTAGGTGGAATAGTGCGTTATCCACTCTCGAGACGAGCTGGAAGACATGGCTAAAGTCGCTACTGCGTAACTTCTGCACCGCTGCTACAACAGCCATCCCGCCGAGCCTCGTCACAGCAGCCATAACAGACTCATCGAGCTGCCTCGACATGTCCTCGCCTATATCATCCTCCCCGACAAGCTCAAGCTCGACCCTGGAACCCATACTCAATGGTACTGAGTCCTCGCCACGACGGTAGACTATGCTCTCACCACGGACTATCGCGGTCCTCATGGCATCTATGAAGTCTAGGCCGACACCTCCCTCCTCGTCTATGCTATTTGCAGCCTCTAGAACCTCATAGGGATCCATGCTGTAGCCCCCAGCCTCCGCGACACTAGCAACTATGGCTAGCGTTACAGCAGCATAGACCGAGGCCGGAGGTGGATACTGTAGACTACTGGGCAGCACAACACGCAGACTAATAGATACTGGCTGTTCGAGTCGTGCCGCCACTGTGTCCACGAAGGATTTTACTGCTAGCTCAAAACGCCAACCCAGACTAGCACCGGTAACGCGTGCCAAGGGCTTATCTGACTCCTCAACATCAACATCAACGCCTATGGGGGTGTTAGGAGTCACAAGGACTATGTAGGGATTGCTGCGCCCGGGAATAGGTACGCCAGCGAACACAAGTGCCAAGGGGAACTCGTACAAGGCTCCTCTGCCCGCCGAGGCCCCTATCGCTAGTAGACTCTTATAGCGGCATAGCCAACAACGCTCTTCTTATCACCTGCTACATCGCCGCTAGTAGCGTATTTCAACAGTTCAACTCCACGAGCGTCGCGGAGCCTCGCGTAGTATATCAGCGCCATTGCCGCGGCCGGACCACACATCGAGACCGGCGTGCTGGTTACAATCCTGTATAGCTCCTCAGCGTTAAGCGAGATTATCGCATCTATAACCTTCTTATCCTTCTCGACAGCAGCCTCGTAGGGCTCATAGTGTGTAAGATTGCTCGTAGCTATGAAAACCACGTCTCTCCCCGTCTTCTCCACAGCCTCAACGAGAGCCTCCGCAATGTCTCGAGCAACTTCGGGTGTTTGCTCATAGACTACCACAGGTAGTATCCTAACCCGTGCATTGAAGAGGTACTGGAGGAAGGGTAGTTGAACCTCGACACTATGCTCGTATAGGTGAGCCTTCTCGTCAAGCTCGGCGTACGAGCTAGCCTTAACTAATACTCGTGCAAGCTCAGTGTCGACCTGTAGCTCGCCCAGTGGCGTAGACCAGGCTGTTCCCGGGTAAACCGACACGCTAGCGCCGAGGCCTGTGTGGTTAGGACCTACTATCACGTAGGTCTCGGCAGAGCCCTCCAAGGCCATTTTAGCGTAGGCGTGGACTGCTATTGGGCCGCTGTACATGTAACCTGCGTGTGGCACGAGAAAGCCGAGGCTTTCACGACGCCTCTCACTACTAGCCTCCGGTACATAGCCGGGCCCCAGGGGGTGCCGGAAGGCAGCCTCTATCTGCGCCTTTAGAGCCTCTGCATCAGCCTCGTAAAATAAGCCTGCAACGGCTGGAAGACGGCGGCCAGCGATGATCCTGCCAGCGTAGCTGGCCAGGACTAGCCACCTCACCCAGCTAGGAATAGAGAAGGAGGAGCACTACAAATCGGCTGTGCGAAAGTATCGGCCTACTAGCTAGGGAGAAGCGCTGTTCCATGCTAGTGTCTCCTAACCTTGAACTCAAATGCTTCCGGCGGCTCGGGTAGATCCTGATCCTGCGGTATCTTGCCCTGCTCTCTTAGTATTTCACGGGTGAGTATCCAGTAGACTAGCGCTAGGCTCTTCCTACCCTTGTTGTTGACAGGTATCACAAGGTCTATGTTCTCTACACGGTTGTCGGTGTCGGTAAGTGCTACTACAGGGATGCCCATGCGCGCGGCCTCATCCACTGCCTGGCTATCAGCACGCGGGTCCGTGACCACTATGACGTCAGGCTCTACGTACCACTCTAGGCTCGGGTTGGTAAATGTGCCAGGCAGTATCCTGCCAGTTATCGCCTTGCAGCCTATATATGTGCAGAATTTCTGGACAGGCCTCTGACCGTACTGACGCACAGATACCGCTACTATCTTGGAGGGCTCAAACCTAGCGAGGAACTTTGCTGCCACCCTTAGCCTCTCATCAGTCTTCCTTATGTCGAGGATGTAGAGCCCGTCAGGCCTAACCCTGTACACAAACTTCCTCATATATGCTGTACAAATGTGTGTACCTATGTGGACTCCCGCCGAGAGGTAACGCTCAAGGGGTACGAGTAGCTCTACCACCTTACCCCCGATCTCTACCTGCTGCCTCCCATACTCCTGGCTCATCTTCTAGCCCCCTCCACGCACCAAGCTGGACGGGGGGTTATACCTCTAGAGTACACGCTTAAACTTGCGAACCTCATAGATGGCTGGAACGTGAGCCAGTAGGGTCTTCCTACAACAGTACCTTTTGACACCAAGTTCATCAAGCACCTTCCGGGGATCTTCGCCCCCCTCAACGCGGCTACGAAACTCCTCCCAGTACTGAGCAAGAGGCCTACCACACGTAAAACAACGCATAGGAATAATCATAGTGTTTCACCTATAGCTCTTCTGCCACCTTCTCCTAGCACTCCTCCTCATAGGCTTCTCCGGCTCCGTCTGTCTCGGATCACCAGCTATCATTGAACGGTCGAACTCCTCGAATATGTCGCGCAACTCCTTGCTGCCCGTGTAGGCTACGAGGCCTCTTGCAATAGCCATTCTTACAGCGTCAGCCTGGCTCATGACGCCGCCTCCGTACACACTAACCTTTATATCAACACTGTTGACTATGTCCTTGCCAGCTAGTAGGAGCGGCTCCATCATCTTCCAGCGGGCCATCTCTATGGGCCACAGCTCTATCGGCACACCGTTAACCCATACACGCCCTTTGCCCGGCTTGACGACCGCCCTAGCTATACTGGTCTTCCTCTTACCCACAGCTATGACTATCTTCACAGGCTTCTCAACCTGCACATATGCACCAAGCAGCCTAGGCTGCTGCACCGCCACCTGCTGAGCCTCCGCGCTCAACTCCTAGACCGCACCCCCTTCCATCCAAGCCTCTGAGCTAGCTCGCCTACACGTATAAACTTGTGACCCAGTCTACGTGCATCCGCGAAACCGAACCGTATAAACTGCTTGTTCTTCAACTCCTCCGGCACACCAATGTATACCTTGAGCCTCCTCATAGCCTCGCGACCCTTCTGCTTGTTCTTCGGCAGCATACCATAGACGGCCTTCTTGACTATTGCTATTGGGCTCCTTGGCCTGTGCGGGCCCCACTTGTAGGGGTTAACGTGTACCTTGATCTCCCACCAGATCCTGTAGCCGCGGAACACCATTAGAGGATCGCCGCTTATCACAGCTTTCTCAGCGTTCACAATGTAGACGCGGTAGCCCTCTAGGAGCTTCTTAGCTACCTCAGCAGCCATCCTACCTAATACCTGGTCAGTAGCATCCACGTAGAGGACCCTCTCCGGAGGCTTTGGCGCTACAACCTTAACCGTGCCCATAACCGTACACCCCAGCCCACACCATGACGGGAGGCTAGATTATAATTTTGACCTTGCTGCCGCGCGGATTCTCCTCGATGAGCTGTAGTATGTGCATTATCCTGCCGCCAGCAGAGACTATCTTCCGGGCTGCCTCCTCGCTAAAACCTAGAGCTGCCACAGTTACAGGATGGTCTATGCTGCCGGCACCGAGAACCTTGCCTGGTACGACAACGACGTCTCCGGGCTCTGTGTAGCGGTTAATCTTACTCACATTGACTACTATTCTCAGCCTTCGGGGCCTTTCGATAAGCTCCGCTACATACCTCCATATTGGCGCCTTGTTTCTGTGGGCTGCACTGCGTAGCTTACGTATCGTCATTCTTACGAGTATGTTTGTTGGCCCCGTCCTCTTCGTGGTCTGCACCGCTGCTCACCCTAACCTTGCTCCCGGCGTAGCTCAGCTAGCTGGGAGAGTAGGTTTTCAGCCTTCCTCACAATAGCTCTAGCAGCCTCCCGCACAATATCCTCTGGTGGGAGGGCGCCGGTAGACTCTATCTTCAGTATGAATCGTTTATCGTCGTAGACTAGCTTTACGCCTTTGCCACCACATCTTCTCTGTACACACCAGTATAGCCCAGACGTGTTCACGTCCTCGACCACAGCTATGCTGCCGCTGCGCATCTCCCTTATCTTTGCCGCTAGCTCGGGATAGCCCGACTCTATACAGCGGATGCACTCATCGCTCATCTCGTCGAGGTTAAACTCTAGTATTGGGAGGTAACGGTGGGCAGCAACGCTAACTGGCATCCACTTGGCATGCTCTCGGCCATAACCCAGTCTCGCGTATGCCTGCAGCCTCAGCCTCTGATCAGGGGCCATAACCACTATCGGCATATTATCGTAGACAGGGCGTACATCGGGGTCACTGGTCTCGAGGTCGCCGCTGTACACTATGCGCTCCTCTCGCGGCCCTGTCTCAACTTCGAGGCGTAGAACCACGTAACAGCTGGGGTCGCCCAGCTCAGCTTTCTCGCACTCCTCAGGCCTCTTGTACTTCTGTAGCGCCTCCTTGCTGGTTAGGGGTATTAGGCCTAAGCGGTGAGCTATAATCTCATCGTAGAGCACGGTGTTGTTTTCAAACACCTCGACAACATCTACAGCCATTACCGGCACATCGGAATAGGCTGCCCTGCGTATAGCATTTACTAGTGGGAGCCCGAACCCCTCAACGTAGAGTCGAATCGTCAGCCTATCCTTATCTAGTATGCACAGCCTCGCCAAGACGCAGCTCCCTAGCGCAGCAAGTCAGCCCAAGCCAAGTTATATTCCTGCATGCAGCCCCACAGAGGGGAGGCCGTGACAAAACCGGGTAGGCGGAGCAAAGAGTTCCGCGAGAAGCCAGGATACGGCTGGCGGTAAAATGTCGCCTGGCTAGACGCGGCGACCCCTCCTACCGCCAGGCCTTCTCGTTGTGTCGTGGGGCAGTGGCGTCACGTCCTCAATGCGGCCTATTATGAAGCCTGCTCTTGCTAGAGCACGTATTGCTGCCTGTGCACCCGGGCCTGGCGTCTTGGGGCCGTGGCCTCCAGGGGCTCTAACCTTGATGTGAAGCGCCATTATACCCCTATCCATGGCCTGCTGTGCTGCACGACTGGCAGCTAGCATTGCGGCGTAGGGGCTTGGCTTCTCGCGGTCAGCCTTCACGACCATGCCGCCACTAGTCCTAGCTACGGTCTCGGCGCCGGTGAGGTCTGTGATGTGTATTATCGTGTTGTTGTAGCTCGAGTATATGTGGGCTACACCCCACTTAATCTCGCGAGCCGAGAACACCACCGTGTATCACCCCTCTTCAGCTAGCTGCCTCCTCCTGCTGCACCTGCTCTTCAAGTCTACGCTTTGCATATGGGCTTGTGGGCGCGTAGTCGACCAGGTCCTCCTCGTCCTTCTTAACCAGGTAGCCTGGGCTACGTATCTTCCGACCAGCAATAGCTATATGACCATGCACTATGAGCTGACGTGCCTCGTAGATTGTCCTGGCTAGGCCCTTCTTGTAGACTATTGTTTGTAGCCTCCTCTCGAGGAAGTGCTCTGCTGTTAGGTTCAGTACGTCGTCAAGCGTTGCATTCTCCGGCAGCACACCTAGCTCATTAAGCCTTGCCAGCAGTGCCTTTTCTTCCTTTTCACGTACCTCGGGTGGGAGAGCTAGCAGCGAACGCGCACGGTGACGGAAGTAGCGAGCAAGAGTCTCAAGCTTCCATAGCTCACGCTTGTTACGCAGCCCGTACCTACCAACCAGTTCTAGCTCACGTACAAGCCTCTCCTTAATCCAGGGGTGCTTGGGACCCATCCACTTCTTACGGGGCTTCTTCGGGTCACCCACGGCTCACACCCCGAGATTACTTCTTGCCCTTCCTCACACCAATGGTCATACCAATACGGCCAGTTGTGGCTGTCCTCTGGCCACGCACCTTGAGGCCGAGAGCGTGACGTATACCCCTCCAGCTCCTTATCCTCTTCTCCCTCTCAATGTCACGCTTGACGTAATATATGAGGTCAGCACCCACTAGATGTAGATCCTTACCGGTCTCGTAGTCCTTCCTCCTGTTGAGCATCCATACCGGGATACCAATCGCTAATGGGTTAGCCATTGCCTTCTCGATCTTCTCTATCTCGGCATCGGTGAGAAATCCGATCCTCTTATTTGGATCAATACCTAGAAGCCTGCAGAGAGCATAAGCTAGGTTTACACCAATACCCTTAACCAGCGCTAGGCCATAGGGTACCTTCAGATCGCCCGGAATGTCAGTACCGAGTATCCGGACAATGTAACGGTACTGCTGCTCGCTCAGCACAACCACCCCCAGCAGATAGCCATCCCTATACCAGCACCCAGCCAGCCCGAAACACCAGCCCCCCTCTATAAGTCTAAGGCTGCCTCAGCCGCCACGGTAGCCGTCACAGCCCCCGCAAGGCTCGCGAAGGGCAAGTCCTCATCACCAGCAGCCCGGCAGAAACACCACCAATCTCCTAGCTAAGAAGCCACCGCAGACAGGGAGGAGAAGTGGACCGGAGAATGGGGCTGGTGCCGCCGCGGGGATTCGAACCCCGGACCGCCCGGTCTTCAGCCGGGCGCTCTCCCGCTGAGCTACGGCGGCACCATTACAGACAGCTTACGGGAGGGGGCTCTTAAGCATTAACCAACAATCAGACCAGGTATATGCGGCTCAGTTTTTCCGGCTCTCCTCACCCCGCCCAGCAGGGCGGTCAAGGAGACCCTCTTGTCAGCACAGCCAAGTAACCAATAATACACCCGGACCCTAAAACTCAGCGTCTAACACGGTTGCGGCGGTCGTCTAGCCTGGACTAGGACGCCGGCCTTCCAAGCCGGTGATCCCGGGTTCAAATCCCGGCCGCCGCACCAATTCCACACATCCTCTCCTTTCGAATTCTCTTAGCATTCATATTCTTTCATGTGCCACGCGTGGATGCGAAACATAAGTGTGTGCGAATTCCACTAGGATTATCAAGCAAGGCTTCTCTTGTGAAATGGTATTTCCGGCAAGACCTTGGCAAGATAGACCATGAAACGAGGCTATGCATCCTACGTTTCGCGGCCGAGAATCATGAAAACAAGCTGTTATGAACACCCTTGGTGTTAGTTGTTCATCACCTTATGGTGCGACTAGCTGGAAGGTTACCTTGCCCACCTTACCACTTAGGGTGGATTAGTGGGTGAACGGTAGGGGAGCGGGTCAGGTATCCGGCCAAGCTAGTTGGGAAGCCGAGGCTTGAGAGGGAGGTAGCGGCTTTGACCGTGTTGCTACACGCTGCCGCATGCACAGCCTATCGGCTCGTCGATTGTCAGCCCGCGCTCGGCCATGACTATCTTTGTTGCTTCTCTCGACAACTGCAGGGCTTGCTTGTAGGCCTTCTCGACCACGCTGCCTATAACCTTGACCGACTCTTCTGGGTCTATTTCTGGAGCCTCGGGCAGAGGGTTCGTCCATAGGCTCTTGAACATTCCGTCAACCTTATCCTTGGTAACGGTCTCTAGGCCCTCCTTCTCAGCTATTTTTTCAAGCTCCTTCTTGGCTTCGAGAAGCTTCTTGGCAACTATGGGGTGGTGGCGCCACAGGTGCTGGCTACGGAACTCCTCCCACTCTATGCCCATGCTGGCGTAATACTTCTCGTAGCTCCTCCTAATAGCAGACTCCACGAGTCCGGGATCTTCTAGGAGGTCTAGCTGCTCCTCCGAGAACTCATGGAGGGCCTTGTAGGGACACACCATGCATGCTACCCTAGGCAGGCCTTCGTAGTAGTCGGGATGCACCAGGCCCAGCCTACGTACGTTTGCCGCGATGTCTAGCAGCGTCCACACGTATATCGGCCTTATCCTCCCCCCTCCATCGTAGAGTTTCGGCTTCTGCGGCGACATTTGGTAAAGCCTTGCAAATCTCTTCAGAGCCTCGGTCAGCCTATCGCCGTCAGCTGTGACATCCTGGCGGCGCAGCTTCTTGGCATCCTTTATTGGCCTAAGCTTCATGTAGGTGCACCACCTCTTGCCCCTGTATGGCATGCCGTCCTCCAGCAGCCTCTTCTTCATAAGCTCCCGGTTAGCCTCGACAATATCAACCTCGACACCCAGAACCTTGGAGGCACGTTCAACGAAGTCTATGTTGCGTGGAGGCTCAAGGTACGGGACATAGCTGTATATGGCTCTAAGCTCAAAGTCCACCTTTTCCCTAAGGGCGGCCATCACGGCCATGACCGAGGTGCTGTCTTTGCCGCCGCTGTAGTTCACCACGATACTCTTGCCCCTTAGCATGCTGCCATATCTCTCGGCCACCCATTCAACGTAGCGCTCGAAGTCCTTGGCGACGTAGACTAGAGGCCACGGTATGTCCTCGACAAGCCTCGCGTACTCGATTACTGTATTTCCAATTCTTAGAACTCCCTTGTCAATGAATGGCGTTACTTCAATTGCTCTCTCGGTGTCAACCCACATAAAAGAGCGCCCGTTCCCTTGTGAATCGAAGATAACACTAAACTCCACTGAAGAGATCACGTAGCCCTCCACTTTACCATCAGCTGTCAGCACTGGATACCTCTCCATAGCGGACCCCAAGTTTTAGCTTGTGTGTGGCACACCCTATATTGCTGATCTCGGCAAGCACTCAGCGTCCAAGATGCAAACTTTAATTTTGAGCCTAGAACCAAGAGGCACATGCAAGCACAACCTAGCCTCGCTTCCCTTTCTCCACAACAAGTTCCATCATTTCTGCATTAAGAAGCATCTTGTCAGAGAACAGCTGACAGTCTGCTCTGCGAGGCAGGTTTCACGTAACACGTTTCAACAGCAAAACATTAGCTTAAATACTCATGGGTCTTCCAAGCCGCTGATCTCAGGGTTGAATCCGGCCGCTAGCCAGAGCATCGTTTGTCTCTCCTTCCATCCTTCACCACCTTAAACCAGCTTTTAGCTGGTTTTCTGCCTAGTTTGGTCTGTCGCCATCTTTATAACCGGTATTTAACGCCTGATAAAGACAGGGTTGTTGTTTGGCGCTCGAGGCCAGGAATCTGGTGGCGGGTCCCGAAGGGAAAATCGTCCTCCGTGGGGTAAATATCAAGGTTCCTCAGGGTAGTATAATAGCGCTTATGGGCCCTAATGGTAGTGGTAAAACTACGCTAGCCTATACACTGATGGGGCATCCACGCTATCGTGTTGAGAGTGGAGAGGTGCTACTGGACGGTGAGCCCGTCACCAGCCTTCCTCCACATGAGAGGGCTCGGCGTGGCTTAATGCTTGGCTTCCAGAATCCTGTCGAGATACCTGGTGTCAGGCTAATCAGCTTCATCGCAGCTGCGTATAACCGGCGTTTCGGCATCGAGGAGCGACTTATAGGCATGCCACGGCCCGAACTACACAAGCAGGCTCGGGAGCTAGCTGAGAGGCTGGGACTCCGCTCCGAGATGCTGCAGAGAGAGGTTAACGTGGGCTTTAGCGGTGGCGAGCGGAAGAGAGCTGAGATGCTCCAGCTCCTCCTACTCCGCCCCCGCTACGTTATCCTCGACGAGCCGGACAGCGGCCTTGACGTGGACGGTGTCCGCGTCATAGCAGAGGCTATCCGCGAACTCGTAGAGCAGGGGACGGGTGTGCTCGTGATAACACACTATGCGAGGATTCTCCAGTTTGTCGAGCCTAGCCACGTAGTGGTACTCGTCAATGGCCGAGTGGTAGACGAGGGCGGCCCAGAGCTGGCTAGGAGGATTGAACAGGAAGGCTATCGAGCCTACATGGAGGACAAGGCGTAAAAAGGGGTGGCATGTCATGGCTGGTGTGCGTCCCGCACCCATGAGGGAGTTGCTTGAGGCTCGTAGTGTTGAGGAGCTGCTGGGCTTCCAGAAGCCCTACCCGAAGGAGATAGAGATACGGGGCCGTATTGAGAGAAGCCTTGTAGAGGAAATATCACGGGTCAAGAAGGAGCCTGACTGGATGCGTCGTCTCCGGCTTCGCGCCCTAGAGCTATTCTACAAACTACCCATGCCCCGTTGGGTTGTTGGCATCGAGGAGATAGACCTGGAGGAGATAGCGGCCTATGTGAAGCCTAAGGCGGAGAAGGCGGAGAGCTGGGAGGATCTCCCAGGCTGGATAAAGGAGTACTACACGAAGCTGGGGCTCCAAGAAGCGGTGAAGCGGATGCTATCGGGACTCACAGCTGTCTTCGACAGCGAAACCGTGCTCAACTTGACAAAGAAGGAGCTCCAGGAGAAGGGCGTTATACTGCTCCCAATGGAGGAGGCTGTGCAACGCTACCCCGACCTGGTTAAACAATACTTTGGCCGTGTCTTTCCCGCCTCCGACCACAAGTTTGCCGCACTACACCACGCATTGTGGAGCGGCGGCGCTTTCGTCTACGTACCGCCTGGTATCAGGCTCACACAGCCCATCGAGGCCTTCTTCTTCATAGGCAGCGAGCTGGAGGGCCAGTTCGAGCACACACTCCTCATAGCGGGCGAGAACAGCTACATAGAGTTCATAGAAGGCTGTGCCGCCCCGATGCTCAAGAAGTTTAGCTTCCACGACGGCATGGTTGAGATCTATGCTCACCGTGGCGCCCGAGTGCACTTCTACACCGTGCAGAACTGGAGTAGGAATGTCATAAATTTCAACAATAAGCGCGCCATAGCCGAAGAGGGTGCACATGTAGAGTGGTTAGAGGGGAGCATTGGGAGCAAGATAACCTACACATACCCAACAACCATACTCCGCGGCCGTGGAGCCTCAACACGCAACGTCTCAGTAGCCATAGCCAATGGCCCCTACATAAAGGATACAGGGGGCAAGGTGATACATGCCGCTCCCGATACACGAAGCATCATAATCTCGAAGAGCATATCCAGCAATGGCGGCCTCTCCATTTACCGGGGCCTGGTCCGGGTAAACCGCGGCGCTTACCGCAGTGTGAGCCACGTGCAGTGTGATAGCCTGATACTTGATGAGCGTAGCAAAGCCTACACCTACCCCCGAAACGAGGTCAACGAGCCTACTGCTGAGGTTACACACGAAGCTAGCGTAGGCAGGCTAGGTGAAGACCAGCTATTCTACATGGCTAGCCGCGGCCTAAGCGAGGGCGAGGCTAAGGCCATGATAGTGCTCGGCTTCATCCAGAGCGTGCTCCGGACCCTGCCCATGGAACTATTCGGCATACTCTCCAAGGTAATCGAACTCGAGTTTAGCGAGTACGGCGCCCTAGGCTAACACGTAAACATCGGATTGGAGGGAGCATTCATGGCTAGTGTAGGACAGGTGGAGAGAAGCCTAGACGCAGTGAAGCGTCGAGCCCGAGAGCTGCTTGACAAGCTACCCTGGCAACACCTAGCAGACTCACCTACTATCAAGTACTATACCGACTGGATGCTGTTTGAGAAGCAGCTCGCAGCAGTCCGTCGGGGCGAGGATACAGCGTCTGAGCAGAGACGCTTGCCGGAAGGCTATGATGCAGCTGTAGGCTCATGCACTGCAAGCTCCCCAGCCAATGGTCTACGGGTGTATAGGCTAGAAGAGGCGCCCCGGGAGCTAGCCAGGATCTTTGCCTCAATGCTGCAGGTTAATGAGACGCGGCTTACTGCCGCCCACTATGCATTCCTAAAGGAGGCCTATGTGCTCGAGGTACGGGATCCTGGAGTCTACCGTGTAGCAGTCTGTGGGCCTGGCGGCGTCTGGGGTAGTAGCCACCTCGTAGTAGCTGTTGAGCCTGGTATAGAGGCTGCGCTGCAGCTCGACATACTGCCAGCCGGGAGTGGCTCAACCGCGGTAGAGATTGTTGCAGGCGAGGGCTCGAGCCTAGAACTGCTAACCGTGGTTAGGCCTCCGGAGGCTGCAGTACATGCGCTTCTTGTGCGCCGCCTAGTCCTGGAAGGCACACAGCTTCACTCAGCCACCATAGCCTTAGGCTCAGCCATGCATCGTATAGAGGAGAAGATCCTATTAGCAAAAAGCGCTAGTCTAGTACACCGCGGCGCTGGAGTAGCAGCTGGAAGCCAGAAGCTAGACTACATAGCGGACATAATACACCAGGGCCCCCGGAGCAGAAGCAGCGTAAGGCTATACAGCTTCGCACTCGACAAGAGCATTGTTGCAGCACGAGGAGTAGCAAGCATCCGCGAGACAGCACGGGGTAGTAGTGCAAGCTTTGACGCCGAGGTACTAATACTAGGCCAGCACGCCCAGGGCTACACAATGCCTCTCATGGAGATAGATACCGGGGATGTAGAACATGCAAGTCACCATGCAGCCCAGTACCGAATTTCAAGCGAACAACTATTCTACCTACAGAGCCGCGGGCTAAGCGAGACCGAGGCCTTAGAGCTACTACTCGCAGAAAGACTCCGTACGACAGCACAACACCTCGAAAAACTTGCAGAGAAGGCTGAGAAGATAGTTGGAGAAATACTACTCCGCCTATCCTAGCTCTATGACGCCCACATCAAAGACCTCGAAATTACACTTTATATCAAGCCTGGCCTGGAAGCGTAAAACACCCTACCACCAAGAGGAAACCATGCATGAACCTAGGGACATGTCAATACTAAAATCTTTCGCATCGTGAATGTGGATGGCTACAGCCTCTAACTGATGGACCAGCTGAGCCTTGTAGAGGCTACGAGGTGGGCGAGGGATAGCCAAACCTCTAATCCAGGAAATAGTTCACAAGTCTAATCAACTAGCAGCCCTTGTACACACTAGCACATAACGCCACGCAGACATTGGAAAGCTTGTAGCTTGCTCTACGCGTCTACAATTTTGATTGCAGAACTGGAGAAAAATTACCCAGATAGGATGAGATAAAAAGCAAATGATATATCATACCGGAAGCTCTAAACTCTCTATTATATTATTTGCTCTTAAGGCAGGCTAGCATCTTCTGCATAGCCTTTAGTGCTGCTGCGAATTCTGGGCTCCTCATGATGTTCAGCATCTCCATTAGGCCTAGCTTCTTGTTAGTCTTGTCGAACTCCTCCTTAGCTGCTGCTGTGCAGGTGGAGACCTTGTTGCCTAGTTCTACCAGCATCCCGTGTGGTATCTGGCCTAGGATCCAGGCCGCCATCATCATGTTTGCTACCATGCTCATTATGTCCGGTCTAGTCATTGCGTTAAACTGCTCAGCACTGCTGTCGAGGAATGTCTCTATGACGTCTAGGACGCCTGTCTCCTTAAGCTTAGCTGCTATTCTGGCCATTTGGGCTAGGGCTTCCTTGGCTTCGATGAGGCTGTCCACTAGTCTCTCGAGTTCCTCTGGATTGAGCTGAGACAGTTTATCTAGAACCTTTAAAACCGCCTCATTCGTCTGGGCACTCATGACTTGACACCTCCACTTAGTAGCCAAATAGGCTGCTGAACCACATCCTCTCAAAAGCCGCCTTGACTACGCGGAAGGCCCTGGAGCCTCCTAGCATCCTACAGTCGGGATAAGGCGCTCTCTCCATGAGCTTCTTGGAGAAGTCACAGTAGACTGCAGCACCTATATAGCCTAGGTCCATTACACAGATACCGCTCATGTTGTAGTGCTCCCCCATGTAGACGCCCTTTATCTCATCGGCTATCTGGCTCGCCACATGCTCTGCCTGGAAGTGGGCGAAGACACCCGCCATGCTCAACCCTATTGTCGGACTCACTACGTCGCCTATGCCAAACACTTCCTTGTACTTGGGGTTCCTCATGTGCGGCAGCTCTACCTTCATCCAGCCTGTCCGCTGGTCTGCCAGCTCAGACTTTGCCACAGGCTCCGGTGGCGCGTGAGGTGGTATCACGACAGCCATATCATACTCTAGTTCGCCTGTGGAGAGCCTCACCTTCTTGGAGCTACCATCAACCTCCTGGAACTGGGCACCGCCCACAAACTCTATGCCGTATTCGTTGAGCATCTGGCTGAACATAGAGGACATTAGCGGGCCGAAAGGCTCCATGGGTTTGCTCCACATGTGGAAGACCTTGATGTCAGCTTTGACTCCACGCTGCTCCATAAGGTACTTCAGCAGGAACGCAACCTCGAAGGGCGCTGGGGGACAGCGGTAAGGCCATGAGGCAGGCCCTATTACGATCTTCACGCTAGGGGATCTTAGCTCCGACAGTATCGATTTGCAGCGAAGAGCCCCTTCCATGCTCCAGGGTGCACATACCCCAGGTGCTTCTATCTCCTCCTTCAGAGCGGCTCCCAATGCCACTATGAGATAGTCATACTCATAGGACCCCTTCTTGCCCTTCACTGTTCTGTTTGCCGGATCTATCTCGGTCACTTCATCCTGTACGAAGTTTATCTTGTATTTCTCAAGGGTTCTCAAGGGCCTCCTTATGTCATCAGGCTCCCTTATCCCAGTCATGACCCAGAGATAGGATGGCCGAAACTCATGGAACTCACTCTTATCTATTAACGTTATCTCGGCCTCCTCGGGCTTCAGAACCTCCCTCAGTCTCCTGGCAGCAATAACACCACCAGCGCCGCCTCCGAGTATAACTATCTTCTTAGCCATGGCAGCTCACGCATACATTTATTTTGTCATACTCTACTATATCTTTGCCTTTTTGCCTTTAAAAATGTTCCTGGACATTACTGTGATTTTTGCACTTTAAAAGCACCTTGAAGGTATGACGTGGGGAGGATTCCTCCCATATAAACAAGAACGGAAACGGTAAGTTTGTATTATGCGAAGACATGTATTACAACTTTCCTAGCAAAAAGCTGCGTGGAGTGAGCATTAGAGTCCTACAGTCTAGCTCTTCTAGTATGCATCAGTAGTACCGGGAGTATGTTTTGGTGGGGTTTTCGGGTAGTGTGGAGAGGCTAACCCTTCGTTACTGCTAGTGGACGTAGTCTGACTACCATCTTGGCTATGCCTACGCGATGTGCCACTAGGGCTACCCTATCTACGTCCTTGTATGCCTGCGGCATTTCCTCAACTACGGTGGCACGATCACTTGCCCTTATGAGTATACCTTTAGCTTCTAGCTCTCTTACTACTTGGGTGTAGCTCTTCATTCTCTTAGCTGCTGCTCTGCTCAGCCATCTGCCAGCTCCGTGTGGCGCTGTGTACCATGCCCTTGCACCTGTTGGGACGCCTACCAGTACGTAGCTTGCTGTACCCATGCTGCCCGGAATGAGTACTGGCTGGCCTATGGCCTGGTAGTCCTTGGGTATCTGTGGGTGTCCCGGTGGGAAGGCACGAGTGGCGCCTTTACGGTGTACTATTAGCTGCTTCCTCTTGCCGTCTACGTCGTGTTCTTCTAGCTTGGCTATGTTGTGGGCTACGTCGTAGACTATAACCATGTCTAGCTGGTCGGGGTCGCGGTGGAAGACCTTCTTGAAGCTCTCCCTGGCCCAGTAGGTGATTAGCTGCCTGTTTGTCCAGGCAAAGTTGGCCGCTGCAGCCATTGCCTTGAAGTAGTCTTGACCCTCCCTGCTGTTGAATGGTACGCTTGCCAGCTCACGGTCTGGCGGCCTTATACCATACTTTCTCATGGCGCGCTCCATTATCATTAGGTAGTCGCTCGCGACCTGGTGACCCAGGCCTCTGCTGCCTGTGTGGACCATCACCATTACCTGGCCTTCATGAGTTATGCCCATGGCTTCGGCTAGCTTCGGGTCGTAGATCTTGTCTACCACTTGCACCTCTAGGAAGTGGTTGCCGCTGCCGAGCGTACCTAGTTGCTCTGCGCCCCGCCTCTTGGCACGGTCGCTAACCTTGCTGGAGTCTGCAGCTGTCCAGCTACCCCTCTCCTCTATGTGGTCTGGGTCCTCAGCCCAGCCGTAGCCCCTCTGTACGGCCCACTCGACACCCTCATCTAGCACCTTGTTTAGCTCCTGGATGCTCAGCCTGATCTTGCCGCTACTACCAAGGCCGCTTGGTATGTTGCGGAATAGCTCGTCTATTAGCTCGCGTAGCTTAGGCTTGACATCCTTTATGTCTAGGTTAGTCCTTATGAGGCGTACACCACAGTTGATGTCGTAGCCCACGCCGCCAGGGCTTATGACACCGTCCTCGTCAACGGCCATGGCTGCTACGCCGCCTATGGGGAAACCGTAGCCCTGGTGTCCGTCGGGCATCACAATGCTGTACTTCTGTATGCCGCCGAGACATGCCACATTGGCTGCCTGGACCAGTGTTAGGTCACCCTTCATTTTTTCGAGCAGAAACTCGTCTGCAAAGATTATGGATGGGACCTTCATGCAGGGCTTAGCGCCCTTGGGTATTTCCCATTCGAACTCGCTGATTTTACGGAGTGGAATCCTGGCGCTCAAGCCCGGACACCCTCTATGCGGCGTGCCCGATTGTAAGCTTGGAGCATCTAAAGGGTTATAACTTCACACAACCCAAAGGACTCCGAAGCTGTTTCGGGTTTACTAATGTTTCGCCGCAAGCTTCTTAGCAATGTAAAGCCCGCCAGGTATCGTGAAGGCTCGGCCAGCTGCATGTATTGCTATACGTGCCTTCCTGAGATCCCAGCCATACTTCTCGTTGAAGAACTCCGGATCGGCGTATGCTGCAACGACATCCGCCACGATTAGATGGACGTCCTCTGCCACGTCGCTGTAGACGCGGTAGACGCTTGCCTCTATAACGCCTATGGGCCTGGGCTTTGAGAGCCTCGGAACCCCGGTAACGGTATCTCTTGAGATCTCGGCCCCGAGGACTGCTAGCTTATCCACCCTCCTACCGCTGGTGGTGCCGGCAGCGTATATGAAGTCTACATGATCGATCGTTAATACGTTAACCGTGAAAGCCTTTGAGCTAAGTATAAGCTCCATCGTGAATGATGCTTTGTCAAGAGCTGCCACTATCCTTGGCGGATCCTCACTCAACGGCATAACCCAGGAAGCAGCCATGAAGTTTACTCGGCCACCATACTCTGTTACAAGTATGTAGGCGGGACGCGGGTGGAGGATGTAGTACCACTTATCACCTGCCTCAACATAGCCGCCCGGCACACCTGGCAAAGACTAACACCGTGTCACCAGTATACTCGAGATTGGAGGGCTTTAGCCTACCCTCAGCTGAGGCGTGAGCCACCAATTGTCGAGTAATCAACTCCCCGCAAAAAACGCTGATATTGCACACGGGCATAGCATAATATCGCCCTTGTAGGACTTGACAAAGCATGAAGCCCTACCCATTTATCCGACACAATCATCTAGAGGGCCTCGCAGCATCATTCTATCATACAAGACCCTATGATCCCGGGAGACCTGTATGCATAACCACATTTGTTCCCTCGTAGCCGTGGAGCTGTTGCCGACAAGCTGACGTCCAGGGAGTAGGGCTCCTCCCAGGTGTACTCACAGGACAGCCACAAGATTAACTACAGCTCTATCGTTGCTCAGAGCTAGCATTATTACCTAAGTGAAACTTGTGCTTGTTATTGGTGGAAGCTATGGCTGAGGGCCAGGTATACGAGGACATCCTGGCTGAGTTGCGTGAAACCCTTGCCAGGCTGAACTGTCCCGGCTATGCCCACGCACCACATCCTGCCGACGTGATAATAGTTGCTAAGGGCCGTACGCTCGAGGAGGCATTTGAGCAAGCTGCCATCGGCGTCTACGAGGTGATAACTGATACGAGCAAGGTTGAGCCTAAGGAGGAGAGGGTAATAGAGGATACCGGCGTCGATATTTACCAACTGCTCTACCGCTGGATAGAAGACCTACTATACTACACCGATAGCGAAAGCATGGTGTTCTCCAAGTTCAAGGTGGAGAAAATAGAGAAGAGGAGCGAGGACGAATACTACCTTAAGGCTAGAGCTTGGGGCGAAAAAATGAACTCATCAAAGCACCCCAAGAGAACGATAGTCAAGGCGATGACCTACGCAATGATGGAAATAGTTAAGGAGGATGGATGCTGGCGGGTACAGTTCGTTGTAGACATCTAGTCCTCGATGAGAGCTAAGACATTTACCCGGCCAGCAGCTAGCCGAATAGGAGTACTACGGCCGCCCACCGCCGGAGGCCCCCGCAAACAGCCTGGGGGTCTATGAGAGGCGGCCACCCAGCTGCGGCGGGATCCACAACTTTTCCGCCCTACTGCCAACGAAAACAATGAGAATGATATTGAGGAAAACGGCTAGGCGTTTCCGGCTTCCCGGCCCGCTTTTTCTTCCTCCTTCTTGCCCGCTAGGTGCTCGTCTAACCATTCTAGTATTAGCTGTAGCCTCTTGACACGGTGTTTGGGCTTTCCGCTCCTTGAGAGATCGTGGTTTTCGTTGGGAAATATTGCTAGCCTTGTCTCGACGCCGTGCAACTTGAGTGCCGTGTACAGCTGTAGTGCTTGGTCTAGCCAGCAGCGATAGTCTTCGTTCGAGTGTATGATTAGTGTGGGGGTCTTTACCCGGTCAGCGTACTTTAGTGGGCTCTTCTCCCAGCAGTGCTCGAAGTTCCTCCATGGGGTGCAGCATATCTGGTCCTCGACGAAGTACCAGCCTATGTCTGTGGTGCCGTACATGCTTATCCAGTTTGATATGCTTCTCATGGTTACTGCTGCCTTGAAGAGGTCTGTGTGGCCTATAATCCAGTTGGTCATGAAGCCTCCGTAGCTTCCGCCCATTACTGCCGCCTTGTCGCGGGGCAGTCTATACCTCTCTATGACATATTCTACTGCCTCCATGAGGTCCTGGTAGTCTCTCTCGCCGTACCTGCAGCGTATGTCGGCGAACTCCTCGCTGTAGCCATCACTGCCACGTGGGTTTGTGTAGACAACAGTGTAGCCTCTACCTGCTAGCACGTGGAATTCATGCATGAAGCCGTAGCCGAACATTGTTTTGGGACCGCCGTGGATGTATAGTACCCATCCCTTCTCCTCAACGCCCTCTGGGGGCCTTAGTATCCAGCCCTCAACCTCAACACCATCGCTCGCCTTGAAGACGAACTTCTCGGGCTTCGACAGCTTGTATCTTGAGAGCCAGGTGTCGTTGTGCCTGGTAAGCCTCCTCGCATTACCGCCATCACTTACGTAGACTTCCCTTGGCTCTGTAGCGGTCATCCTGGTATAGGCTATCCTTGCGCCGTCGGGGGTTGCGGAGAACTCATCCACAACGCCTTCGCCGGGGTCAATCACTATTGTTGGCTCGGAGCCGGGTTCTACACTATACAGCGGCGCTCTTCCATGATCGCTTGCCACGAATAGTATGCCCTTGCGTGTCCACTGCAGCTTCTTTAGGCAGCTGGAAAATCTCACGTCGCTGTTAGCAGTATTCACAGCGTTCCGGTCAAGACTGCAAGTAAGGCACTCGGGTTCGCTGCCCCGGTCCTCGGTATCGAAGACAAGTATCTTGTTGTGAGTTGCGAACCCCCTCTCCCTGCGGTGGCCTAGGTAGGCTATGTAGCGGGAGTCTGGGCTCCAGACGATCTCGCCGAACCCGCTGAGCTTTTCGGCTACGAGCTCAGCGCGATCCTCATCAAGGTAGTATACGTAGAGGTCTCGTAGGTACGGCTTCTCCATAACCCTGGACACTGTAACGGCTATTTTGCGGCCGTCGGGACTCCAGGCAATGTCTGCTACCTGCATCCACTTCACGTCGTCGAGTTTTATCTCCTCCATGTAGCCTGAGTAGACGTCAACAATGAAGGGCTTAACTTGTGTCTTGTAGATGAAACCTTTACCGTTAAACCATACAGGCAGTGTCTCGACAACCTTTACGTCTTCGTCGGGTAGGCCGACAGGTATCGCCGCAGCGAGGCGTAAGGAGTCTGGACTCCATGAGACTGAGACGAGGCCATGCACTCTTGCTATGAGCCTGCTAGCTCCAGGCCTGTCTATGCTCGCAAATCTTAGCTCGAGACCTGGCTGGCCACGCTGCTTCCTATCCCTCTCGACCCTCCGGATAAAGACGTAGTGCCTGCCGTTGGGAGCCGGGATGGGACAGGAGTCGCTTGGGCCTTGCTGTAGGGGCTCTTCAAACCCGGTGGCAACATCTAGGAGGCTTATGCTAGACTCATAGGTATCAGCGTCAATGTTTATCCTTGCAACCGTGTAGAGAATCTTACCACCATCAGGGGTTATGGCGGGGTTTGAAACTAGGACTATGTTGCGCAGTGTTTCCGGGGTTAAGACGCGGGCCGTCAAGGCCTGCTCGTCCGCTTTCCAGGTTTATGTACGGGAGGGTTAAAGATTGTAGAGATAGCTATGTGTGGGTACCGTGCTGGGCTCTCGCTAGGGGTTGCTACGTGGCAGGAAGGGAAGAGACGTCAGCAAGGCTTGAGGCTGTTGCTAGGCGTCAGAGACACCTTCCGCTGAGGGTTAACCCGCTGCTCCGCTACACGTCCCTACCCTTCATCGTTGCCGGGCTATCCCACGTGCTTGCAGGCATCTTTGGCTTGTTTGAGGGCGACCACAACTACTCCCTACAGCTCCTCGCTTGGGGATCCATATTCATAGCTGTGGGCTATGCATGGATAAACTTCATGGAGCCCTCCAGGAGTATAACACGGGAGGAGGCAATAGTCCTCGTTGCCTACTCGTGGGTTACAACACCGATTATATCCGCCCTACCGGTCTACGTGTCGCTAGGTATACCATTTATTGATGCGTGGTTTGAGTCTGTGAGCGGGTTCACCGCGACGGGCCTAACGATATTTACTGGCCAGGTTAACCCTGACTACGGCGTCTACATACCCTCCATAGAAGAACTCCCCGCAAGCATACTATGGTGGAGAGCGGTAACAGAATGGTTTGGCGGATTCGGCATAGTAGTCATGTTCTTCACAATGGTCCGGCTCGGCGGCCTACCAGCACACCTAGTAGGTTTTGCCGAGGGACGTTTTGAGAGGCTTGAGCCGAGCATTGCGAGAAGCCTACGCGCCCTAATGGAACTCTACCTCATGCTCACCATTATGGGTGCTATAGGACTCTACCTCGCAGGTATGACGCCCTCTGACGCTGTATACCACTCAATGACCGGTATTGCAACTGGCGGCTTTAGCACTCATACCACTAGCATTGGCTTCTATGACTCTCTGCTCATAGAGTCCGTAACGGTAGTAATAATGCTCACAGGAGCCATGAACTTTGCCGACTTGTATGCGATACTGAAGGGTATTCCCAGGAGGTTTAGCGGGGAGATACAGTCGCTCCTAGCAGTTGCATTTCTAGCAAGCACGGCTGCTGCCGTAATGCTCTATACTGCTGGCTGGAGTCCAAAGGGGTTTTTACGCGACGCTATATTTCACGTAGTATCCGCGCTTACGGGCACAGGTTTCGGTATAGACGACTTGTCATCTGCTCCGCCGGACTTCAAAGCACTGCTCATACCGATTATGCTGATAGGTGGCTCCATCTTCTCAACTAGCAGCGGCCTCAAACAGTACCGTCTTATGGTCATAGTCAAGTCTATACTTTGGAGCGTGAGCGAGGTAATTTACGGTGGTAGGAGGGTCATAGCGAGGAGCGTGGGTGGCAGGCCGGTAACGATTAGCGAGCTACAGAACGTGATATCTGTAGCAGCACTTCTAACGCTAACCGAGTTTGCTGGCGCGCTGGCTCTGTCCGCGCTACTTCCAACAAGGAGTTTCGTGGATGCTGCATTTGAGACTGCTAGCGCGCTCGCAAACGTAGGGCTCAGCGTCGGAATAACGAGCGCAGCTGCCTCTATCCCGGTAAAACTAGTACTCATAGTTATAATGACTCTGGGGAGGCTAGAGGTGGCTGGCTTTCTCTTCGCCCTAGCCTCGCTAGCAAAAATGCTAAGGCGTTAACTGCCCCCGGAAACTACCGTTGCTGGAGACGGCTCCGATACCTGTACGGTATTTGCATCATTCGCCAAGGCGAGTATGGGGTCCTCAGCTCCTGCTAGGAGTGCTTCTAGGAGCTTCTTGGCATGGCTGCGGGCCGTGTAGAGCTTATAGCTCCCCTTGGTGAACACTGGTTCAACTATGCCTAGAGCTTCTAGACACTGAAAGGCTGCTAGAACGAGGTATCTAGGGAGCTTTGTCTCGACAACCACGTCGCCAGGAGATACGACATCGCGTGAAACTATCACCTTGAGAATTGATATGAGTCTACTGCGTGCATCCACGGCTAAACCCCGTCGTATATGTTGGCGGCTGGATACGCATTAGACAGAGCGGAGGCAGTAACACCGAGTCTGTTAGCGATATAGCACCTCCTCAATACTCCTTGCTTCGACTCTCGCAACACCACTTATGGGCTTCAATGTCACCACAGTATCTGCTAGACATGTTCCAGGACCATCCCGGCCTAGGCTTATCACAGCACTACCACCATTATAGGATACGCATATCCGCTTGGAGCCAGCTGATGACGCAACTATGACCGGTGCCACTCGATCACGTGCAGTATAGACTAGTGCTGCTACCAGGCTAGCACCGCCACCAAGCCGCTCAGCTATTATCGCAGCTATACGCTCCAAGCTAGCACCATCACCTACAAGCCTAGCAATAAGCCCCATCAGTATACCGGCCGGTATTCTCCTCGACGGCTCTGGAGGATTAGCTGTTAGTAGAGCTTCGCGCGAGAGCTTGTAGAGGCTACATACATGCACAAGGCCCGGCAACCCATTCTTGAAGTATATACTGACTATCCCCGAGGCCCAACAAGACGATGCTACAAACGCGCCAAGACTTGTAGAAGCCAAAACAGTAACATGCTCTGGCCGCAAAAGGGTAGACGAGCTAACCGTAAACCACCACTCTCTACCACGCTGAGCATACACAATGTAGTCTACAGGCTTGCTATAAAATTCCCGTGCAATATCGAGGAGGGGATCTAGCCAGCCCCTAGAGACTATAGCTGCCACAAACCCCTGCAAAACACTATCCCATACCCCGGTGTTTAAGCGAACTACACAATAAAGCCTGGCTAGTGCTTAAACCCAGGTATGGGATAATAATCGGTTTGGGTGATGAGTGCCGAGTTGGCCGAGGCCCTATAGGATCGTGAGGAGTAAACGGGGCCTCGGCTGAATATCATCTCCTCTCCTTCTTCTCTAACAATGCATAGAAGAATCCTATTGTATCGTGACGATGTGGCCAAGCCCTCATAGTGCCATGGAGAAGTGGCGAAGGATCATATGGCCCATTGAGCGGTACTAGTTTGAACTCAGAGTGTCTCTTGAGGAACCACTTTATGTTATCCTCGTTCTCCTCGGGTAGAAGACTGCATGTTGTATAGAGTAGTCTTCCGCCGGGCTTTACTAGCTTCGCTGCTGCTTCCAACATCTCCCTTTGCAGCTTAACTATCTCTTCGAGACCCTCCTCCCTAACTCTCCATCTAAGCTCGGGATTCTTCGCTATAGTACCAGTGCTTGTACATGGGGCATCAAGAAGTACCCGGTCGGCTATCTCTTCTCCTAGAATTCTTGGCGCCTCCCTTGCATCTTTCTCAAAGATGCGTACTATGGTTATTCCCATTCTGCGCAGGATCATCCTCATACGTTTTATTCTGACCCGGTCAATGTCGAATGCATATATTCTACCATGGTTCTTCATTAGCTCAGCTATATGGCTCGTCTTGCCACCCGGTGCTGCAGCTAAATCCACCACGGTCATGCCAGGCTTTGGATCAAGTATAATCGATGCTGCGGCACTAGCCTCCTCTTGTATAACAAACTTGCCTTCACGATAGAGTCGGCTCCGGTCAAAGTCGTATGGACCCTCAAACTTTACTATAACCGGCACCCTCGTGCTGACGATTGGGTTTTTACCTTCTCTCTTTAATTCCTCTACGACCTCCTCAACAGTGGTCTTCAGCGTGTTTACGCGGATGCTTATCAGCGGCCTCTTGTTGAGCGCTTCGAATAATTTCTCGGACTCCTCCTCGCCTAGGAGGCTGCGCATCCTCCGGATGAGCCAGGCTGGTAGTAGGTATTTCCATTCAAGTGCCTCTTCGACAGTTTTAGGCTTTGGGCGATATTCGAGGAGTTTGTCGAATGTCTGCCAGTAGAACATTCCTACGTAAGGATGTGTCTTGGCTGAGATAAAGTCTGCCACAATCCAGCGTAGCCTGTGCAACGTGTTCTTGTCGGGCCGGTGGAATAACACTATGTCTACTGCTAAACGGAGAGCTGCACGCAGCCAAGGATCAAGTATGAGTACCGTAGGCACGTTGGCTAGTTCTGCTGCGACACGGTCAAGCAGACCCATACGTTTCATCGTATCATAGAATATTGATGTTAGAAGCCTATCTAAGCCCGTTCCAAGCACACCATGCTTGTGAAATACTACTCTTTTGGCGTGCTGACTAGGTTTAAACTCCTCTGCGAGCTTAACAGCTTCAACAAGTATTCTGAGCCCCTTAGCTGGCACTGAGAGCTTAGGCTTATTGCTGCGCTCAGCTTCTATGTGTTCCCACACCATCTTTGCGAGTTCCTCTGCGCTGGCAGCCATTTCCCTTAGCCCCCTAACGTATAGGTTAGATGGCTAGTAGATGCACCCCCTATTATGTGGGTATCTGCTGGCTACAACGAGTTGTAGAAGCTGACAATGGTGGAGCGATGGGGCGGGAGACTCCGGGCCCATCGAGCCCCGTGACGCGGGGCCCTCAAGCTGGCCCGGAGCAGGCTCCCCGGGTGCCATGTTTCTAGCATTCACAACTTGCGGTTTATTTATCCTGCCTTATCGCTGGCGTAGTGACAGCAATGCCTCACGTATCTCACCAACACTTCTACCAGCTACTTTTGCAAGCACCTCCGCTGCGATTGAGGCGGCTGCCTCTAAATCACCACGTTTCAAGACGTCTCTATGCCTCATCAACTCGTCCTCAACTTCAAAGTAGACTGGTATACGTTTCTTGGCTTCAGCTACAAGACTCTTAAGGACCTTCTTAACCCTCCACATAACCTCAAAGAGTGTTCTCAGCTCGGTATCAGACTCTAAACATTCAATTATCTTGTCGCGTGCATGCCGAGCCGCAACTCCTGTCAAACCCTCACTCGTTACAGCTATCTTTAGACCACCATTATAGACCTCGCCTATGTAAGGCACAACAATCATTGTCCTATCAGCGTTTGTAGCATCATTCACTAGCTTCCTGTGCCTCCTAGCTAGCCGCCAGGCAATCTCATTTACCACTGGGTTATCAGTTGCAATTACAACTATGTCTGCCCACTTAACATGTTCCTCAACTTGCTTCTCATCAGATGCGTCAAGCTTTATAAGGCTAAGCTTTGGATTTCTCGCTGCTTCTGCTACAAGTTCATCGCGAAATTCAAGACTTAGAACGCGAACCTCTGCGCCAGCCTTTAAAAACCATGCTGCCCTTCTCGAGCCGACGCCACCACCGCCGACAACTAGCACTCTAAGACCGTTCATCTCTATCCAGAGTGGTACACGCACCAATGCCTAACCCCTAGGCGTCTACCCGAGGCTAGCACCACTTTCTCCATGCTTTATACCTAGAGCCAGTTTTGGCCCACATCAAAAACCCAGCATTGATATCATGTGGATCACGTTGGGTCTGCACAACGTAACATCGGGGCGTGAATTGTTGAGGTTGGACTTTGTTAAACCCGGGCTTTCACACGAATGGCCTGGATATTAGCGGGGCTGAATGCATGGTGTCCAGGCTTGCACGCTACATATTTCTTGTTAAGAATCTCAGGGGAGTGTTTGCCGTCTCACAGTCAGACGATGCTGAACACTATGTACAGTGGCTTGCCAGGAGGTTCCGCTACAGGGATGTAGGTGTTTCGAGATATCTTGCTAGCAGGTTAGAAGGCATTATCGACAAGTGGCTTGAGGGTAACCCGTTTCACTTGCTGGATTACCCAAGTAAGGCTGCTGAGGAAGCCGCTGCAAGGGTTCGTGACGTGCTTGTAGGGGCTGGCCTCAGCGTCGAAGTAGCCGATTCCATACTATTGTCGCTCTATTATGCCTCACCCATACTGGCTTCGAGAACGGTTTATGAAGAGACCAAGAGCGTAGGCATAGTTGTTGAGACTGTTTATGGCCCCAAGCTTTCTCAGAAGGATGCAAAGCTACATATGAGAATAGCTGGATATAGTGTACTTGACTTCCTCGTACCTATAACATCCAAGGCTGCGGACTACATAGGCTCTACACATGATATAGAGAGATTGTCTGCTGAGAGACTCGAAGCTATACGAGCTGATACTAAGAGGTATTGGAGGATAAGTGGTAAGGGTAGCGAGCCGGTCATAGCATACATAGACTACCTTAAACTGCTGGATGAAGCCGGGATTCTCTCCGAACTTACTAGTAGCGAGGGGCTCGTATTACTGGCTATACCAGTGTTATTCGTACTAGACTCCGTGGAGGGGCTAGGAGCTGGCTAGGTTCAATACGGAATTCCCCAAGCACATGCTCGGGAAGGCTGCAGCAAGCATCGTAGGCTCTAACGCTGTCGAGGTAGCTACGTAACACCTCCTGGTGTGGATTAGCTATACGGTCAACGAGGCCCTCCTCGATAGCAGCTCTATCCAACACCCTCTTCACATCATAGGGCCTCATGCAGCCGAGGCTTAGCTCTCTAGGCCACCAGCTTCTAGCAAGCCTTAGCAACTCTACAAGCCGCGCAGGGTCCGGCTTTGGATCGCCAGGAGGTGGTATGTAAACTAGTAGGGTTACCATCCTAGCACCCAGTTCGTCCGCAACACGGAGTTCCTCCCGGAGAAGCTGTGAGCTCCCCCAGGGATGCCATAGGAATATATGAGGTACAACATCAAAACCTATCTCTAGTAGTGTTTCAAGTATTTTTGCCGTGTCGCGAGGCTTTATGGGGAGCCTCCTAACACCCTTAACAATCTCCCTGCTGAGACTGAACTCGTAGTCAAGCGTGTCTACAGCACCTACAAGCTGTTCTAGGAGATCTAGTCTTCTCTCAAAGCCCGGGTGAAGGTTAAAGACCATGCCGAGTCTGCGTTTCGCCACCCAAATCTGCTCGACAACATTCTCGGTTATAGGTAGCAGGCCTTCCCTCGTTAGCCCACCGCTAAGGAGTACTCCCCTAACACCCTTCTGGCGGAGCTGCTCTAACAGCCTGTAGAGCCCATTGGAGCCGGGTAGCGGTTTAAGCATGTGCCTCAAGTACTTGCCTCTACAGTGGTGGCAGTTGAGGGCACAGTGGGGCCCGGTGAGGCTTACCTCTGAGAACCTTGCTATGAGCCTGAAGACTGCGATACCCACCCTTCGATACACCTCTCCAGCCCTCTAGCTCTGCCTAGCAGTTGGTGCTTCAGTGCCTCCCTATCCCTTACAGCTAGCGCTGGGCTTGGATAGTTGTAGATCGGGCCGCGGGGACTCTCGTTGTAGAATGGTCTATTGCAGCCTGGACAACCGCTCGTCAATACAGCTTTTACAAGGTTTACTGGGGGGCACTCGCGGAGCACGAGGCTGCCATTCCTCTCCTCGATGTAGTCCCAGGGATCTAGGCCTTCTTCAAGGATTTCACGGGCTAGCTGGAGCAGCCGGTAGTCCTCGATTCTTACGCTGCTTGTCTTCCAGCTTGTTACAGCCGTGTAGTTGAATAGCGCTACACGAGCACCCATGGCGTAGAGCTTCTCCATGAGCCTTATAATCTCTGTAGGCTTTTCGCCGAGCCCAACTATCAAGTGTACATATACGTGACCGCGACCGTAGACAGCTATACCTCTCTCAATAAAGTCCATGTAGCTTGTCCATGTGAATGGTTTGCCAGCACGCCTAAATACCGTTGGAGTAACAGCATCAAGGCCTACGCCGAGATAGTCCACACCTAGACTCTTCCAGTACAATAGGAGCCTTGTAGATACAGGTGTTGAGGCTATAGAGGCAGGGGTCTCTTGGTCTATGGTTCGTATGGCCTCGAGAATTCTTGCAGCTTCGCAACCAAACCATGGCTTTACAACGGTCTGAATACAGATTCTCGTAAATGGCCTACCTGCCTTCCGCCATGCTGCCAGTAGCTCAGTGAGCCTAACTACTGGCCATTTTACTCTTGAAAGCATATCCTTACTTGCTGGCGAGCGTAGAGACTGTGTACAGAACTTGCACCCGGCGAGGCAGCCGTAGGGACTATACTGGAGTAAGTAGGCGGTTGTAGGTTTTGCAGCTACTCGTATCCCTGCAAGACCTAGAGCTGCAAGGGTGCCTATAGAGGCTCGGACTAGTATCTCCTCCACCGTAGCGCATCGCCCCGCTTGCAAGCAATTGTCACTATCACTGTTTTATCCGGGTTATTCTCGAGTATAGGCTCTAGCTTTTCACATGCAACAATCTCCAATACTGTCGGGGGGTGACCGCTAAGCAGTGGCCTGATCACGGCACAGTCCACATAGCCATGGCGAGTCATTATCTTCGCCTTCCACACATAGACTGCGCCAAGCCTAACACCATCCCATACCGTCCCTGGTATGACCTGGGGCTCACACATTGATGCTAATTCGCGCCAATCCAAGTTAGCATCAAAGTTCAACGTGCCGGGGAATGGTGTGCAGCCAAGTAGTTCGCGAAATCTGCCAGAGTAGTAGGGATGCGCCACATAGCGACCTCCAACACCAAAGCCCTTAACCCTCTTTCCGAGCAGCTGTAACTGTTGCACAGCTCCGTTCTCCAATACCTCTACCCCCGGTTTGAAAGTATAGCATCTATGAGCGCTTTAACACTCCTACCACTCTCTCCTGGGAGAACAATATCTGCATTCTTCTTGAGTTTCTCATCAGCATTCCCGACAGCTGCTAGGATCACACCGGCATCCTTCATCTCAAGATCGATTACCGAGTCTCCAACAGCTACAACACAGTCTGGCTCAAGACCCCTAAGCTTTAGGGCTAGTTTTAGCCCACGACCTTTACTGGCATCCACTGGACGTAGGTGTATAGCGTAACCGCTAAACCCCACCTTTACGTTTATACCGCGAGAGCTGAGTACCCTCTTCACAGCTTCAAGAGCCTCGCCAGGCTCAAGAAGTTTTGGTATGAAGGCGTAGTCGTGTAGCCTGCAGGGGTTTTGCCAGCTCGGCTTTAGCACTCCTGCTAGCTCCTCCTCTATAAGTCTAGCAGCACGCCGAGCAGTATCCCGGCAAACCCGGTATATCGTACCATTATCGTACACTATACAGCCATTTTCAGCAACGTGGGGACCACTTGCACCAATATATCTTGCTACACCTGCAACAACGTATACAGAGTTGCCAGTAACAAGCATGACCGGTATACCTGCTGCTTCAGCCCTGCGGACAGCTTCAACAGCTTCTAGGCTTATGTTGAATTCGCCAAGCCTTTTCTTCTCAGTGAGAGTTCCATCAATGTCTAGGGCTAACCCGCAAACCCTAGCTGGCAGCTCTATGCGCACCGCTTCCGCCAATGCAGGAAAACCCTTGCTGGGCAAAGGAGTGGCAGAGTCTATAGTCTTTGCCTCCTCCAGACTAGCAGTATAGCTGTCGGCATTACTGCCGAGACAGCTATTGCCGCATAGAACACTGGGTATACCTCATTGCCACGGTGTAGATCCTGGCTAACATCTACTAAGGGAGACTCATCACCTGCTAGCTTGCTGTCCTGCACCCCACCAGAATTGGCCTCGGAGCCTCTAGGGTTAGCGCTGACCTCTACCTGGAACAGTTTCGCTATCTTAGCCATTTCTCTGGCAATTATGTCACCACCGTAAATTAGGTCGTAACGATGTACCGGCCTTACCTGTACAATATATGCGCCTGCCGGTAGTTCCTCCAGCGCTATAGCCATGCTTGTAGCACCGCCAGGCAGTACCGATACAACTGTACCGTTAGCCTCTACTATGAGTGGTTCATCACCGATCGTCTCTAATATGTCTAGCCCGCGTATTTGGAGGGTATCGTTCTCCAGGTAGCTGCCCGCCGCTATGAAGTAATATACACCTATACCATCATTGTAGAGTGTTACAAGCCTGACCAGACCTGGACTGTCTCGTTTAATGTTAACCATGACTACGCAGTAGCCATCCCCACTAGTTGTAGTAACATTTAGTTCCTGCATGTCTATGAATACGTAGCCTTCTACCCGGTAAAGCGCAAGCGCCGATACCGAGGCTGGACAGCTGCCCTCAAGTCTTAGCTCGACTGTCTCGTTAGCTGCTGGGTTGAACGCCCATATATCACCCTCAGAGTACTTGGCTATTGGCATCGCTACGAAGCCCACACCAACCTCCACAGCCCCCGTGGGAGGCTGGAGCTGTGGAGCCTCCCAACCGGTGCTGGTAGTGTTACTGGCCTGGTACCAGGGATTCGGCGCTGCTGGATCACCAAGGTACACTGCCTCCCTCGACACGAGATGGCCTATCTCCTCCTCGCCTTCAACCATGAATGCTACGTAGTGGCTACCTGGCGTTAGTAGGTAGGAGTTCACAGCACGACGCCACGCCTCGCCGAGTGTTGGCGCATTAGGTAAATGCTGCATGAAGAGTAGGAGTGGCGCATCAGCGCCCGAGAGCTCTACTCTTACTAGGCCCTTGTCGCCCTTGATACCGGTTATAGCTTCAATAGCTATTCTAGAGTAGCCTATGAATGCTACTGCCGCACCACGAGAGACAAGTTTTACACCTATGCTTGGCGGAATGAATGGAGGTTGTGTCAGGTCGTAGTCCCAGTAACCGACTCTGCAAGCTGGTGTGAGGTATACTGCTGGCTTGCCACCAAGGATTTCTGCCTGGGAGAGCTTTAGCTCGAAGTCGTAGTTCCAGAGGCCGCCAGGCACGTAGTCGAGCATAGCACTACCAGTACCATGGGCTACGAGGTAGTAGAGACCGTAAAGCCCTATGTAGCTGGTGAAGCTTTGGCCGAGGTAGTTGCCAAAACTGATTCCAAGGATGTTTCTGGCAGTGTTCTCAAGCTGGGAGAGTATGGTGTATGCTTGCTCGGCTGCCGATTCCCCGATCATGAGCGAGGTGGCGAAGGGGGCGCCGCCGGCTAGCAACATGTTGTTCTGCCAGCTACCGCCCTCTACCCACCGCTTCAAACTGTTAACGTACATGGAGAGGCTTAGAGCATCGGTAAACGGTATCCTGCCAACAGCTAGTTCGAGATAGTTATCGTAGTCTGGGTCTGAGTAGTAGTAGTCTGAAGGTATGGCTGCCTCCCGTGGGCTAACAAGCTCTGAGAGAATAGGACTACAAACATAGACTGGTGGCACCTCAGCAGCACCGCCAATAATAAGTACGTAGTTTACACCAGCATCAACAGCTTCTCTAAGGAACGAGATTATCTTTGCAGCAAGGCTCTCATTGTATTCTGGTGCCGTCTCTCCAGGCCTACACACGTCACTTGGCAGCTCAGCCTCGGGATAGTTCTCATAAATATAGCTCGTCGTTACTATGCGTACATTGAGTCCCATCTCCCGATGCAGCTTAGCTATGTCCTCTGCATACATCTCAACGAGAGTATCATCAGGCACAATTATAATCATTCCAGGCCCATCGTCCTCATCGGTTTTGATCCCGGAGCCCAGGCATGACAATTCAACACTAACCTTTGAGCCTGGCTTACCGGGTACAACTGCTAGAACCTCAACACCGTCGTAAGCCGGCTCGACAGCTATGGTAGATTGCACTTGTGCTGGTAAGGCTACAGCTATGTTGTTCAAGGCTTGCCATAGGGCTGGATCCGGCGCAAACGCAAAGAGAACAGGCTTGGCTGCCAAGGCCGGCTTAGCAGCACCCTCAACCCCCGATACTCTACAAGCCTTATAGGATAACTCTGCGTAGACTGCTGCATAGCCGTTAGGGCCTACAACTCCCTCGAGAACTATCCGTGCAGTGTTATTTCCTGGCGTGGCGTGAGCAGCTATGGGCTGTACAACTGCCGCTACAATTGCTAGGAGTAACCCCACGAACATGAATATTCTCACGCCTATACAGCCTCCAAACCACTCTCCAACCACATGTCCAGCTGCAGCGACACCATTATATATAAGCCTGGAGCTATAGCGACTCTAGAGATTAGGCCTCCTAGGTGTACAGCCCTATGCACGAGCACTTTGACAGCATCTACCTCGAGTTTGTCGACGAAAGCTATAAGCCCGGCAAGGACGAGGTCATAGCCGTTTTCCGTGTTACACCAGCCCAGGGCATTTCAATAAAGGATGCAGCTGGCCGTATAGCTGCCGAAAGCAGCGTGGGTACCTGGACAACATTGAGCGTTAAGCCTAGCTGGTTTGAGAAGCTAAAGGCTAAGGCTTACCGATTCCATGACCTTGGCGATGGAAGCTGGCTGGTATGGGTTGCATATCCTGTCGAGCTTTTCGAGGAAGGCAGCATACCAAACTTTGCTAGCAGCATTCTAGGCAACATCTTCGGCATGAAGGCTATTGCTGGTCTCCGTGTCGAGGACGTCTACTTCCCACCAAGCTATCTTGAGACCTTCCCAGGACCGAATAAGGGCATCCAGGGTGTACGCGAAATACTCGGCATCAAGGATAGACCGATACTTGCAACCGTGCCAAAACCAAAGCTCGGTTACACCCCGGAGGAGTACGGCAGGGTAGCCTATGAGATCCTTATCGGCGGCATAGACCTAGTTAAGGACGATGAAAACTTTGCAAGCCAGCCCTTCTGCAGGTTTGAAGCTAGGCTTAAAGAGGTAATGAAGGCTATTGATAGGGCCGAGAAAGAGACAGGAGAGCGCAAAGGCTACCTAGCAAACGTTACAGCGCCAATAAGGGAGATGGAGAAGCGTATAAAGCTTGTGGCAGACTATGGGAACAAGTTCATAATGATAGACTTTCTCACAGCTGGCTGGGCAGCCCTCCAACACGCGAGGGAGCTGGCAGAGGAATACGACCTGGCCATACATGGCCACCGCGCGTTCCATGCAGCGTTCACGAGAAACCCAAAGCATGGCGTCTCAATGTTCCTAGTAGCCAAGCTAGCCAGGATGGCTGGTGTAGATCATGTACATGTGGGGACACCCGGCGTGGGCAAAATGGATGCAAAGACTAGGGAGGTTCTAGAGCATACAAGGATTGTTAGAGAGCAGTACTACCGGCCCAAGGAGGGCGACCTCTTCCACCTAGAACAGCCGTGGAGCAATATTAAGCCCGTCTTCCCAGTTGCTAGTGGAGGCCTACACCCAGGAACACTACCGGAAGTCATAAGGGTTATGGGCAAGGACATAATAATGCAGGTTGGCGGTGGAGTTCTAGGCCACCCCGATGGCCCAGAAGCTGGTGCTAGAGCTGTGAGGCAGGCAGTAGAAGCAGCCATGAAGGGCATATCGTTAGACGAGTATGCCAGGGAGCACCGTGAGCTGGCACGTGCACTAGAAAAATGGGGTTATGTCAGACCCGTTTAGCCACGATTTTCGCGTTCACATCTATCTTGTTGCCGTGTTATAGAGTGCTGCAACTGTTAGTGGCAGCTCCAGCTCATACCCTCTCTGCTTCCTGCTAGCCTCAGCCATGAATGTTGCTGATACATCGGCGTTTCTAGCTACCTTGCCTCCCTTTAGCCTGCGGAGTAGTCGGCGTAGCCTGAAGCTCATACCGCTCACCCAACAGTATAATTGGAACAATTTCGTGTTGTTACTTATAAAGCTAACCTTTTGAGAGGTAACTAAACATTTTCTGTTCTCTCTGTTCCACACTCCCACTAGTTAGCCAGGATACCCGAACGGCATTACAGCTATGGGTATCTCCTCGTAACAATCTATGCCGAGGAAACTGCACAGCTCTTCGTCGTGGAAGGCCCCGACAACAACTGTTGCAAGTCCAAGAGCTTCAGCTGCAAGGTAAACATTCTGCACAGCTGCACCTGCGTCTACGTGGATATATCGATATGCCCTTGCACCATACTTGCTTGCTGTTCGGGTATAGACTGCAGTGAGTATGATTGCAGCTGGCGCCTCGCCGACATGTTCCTGGCCAAGGCTTATGTCGGCTAGTCTCGTCATGTAGTTGCCAGGACGCAGCATGCAGAGGTTATGGCTGCGAGGATTGTAGTGATATATACCGCTCTCGAGATCCTCCACACTACCTGCAACGAGATACGCCTCAAGGGGCTGGAGACCGCCGGCTGAGGGGTAGCTACGTAGCGGCCACTCGGCATTCCACCCTGTAACCCCAACCGCGTAGTAGAGTAGCGTTGCAACGTGTTCAAGGCTTGGCGGTTTCGGAGAGTAGCTGCGTCTACTTCTCCGCCTCCTTATAGCCTCGAGGACATCGAGCCCGCCCGTGCTGACCGGTGGTGGCAGCCTGGCTAGCCGCTGGCAACCCGTGTACTCCTTGAAGAAGCCTGGCCATGACGGGGACGGCTTCTCCATATATACTGTTCTCCCTATCAGCGTTGAGTAATGGTAGAGTGCAGCGACATCTCCTTTGCGTGCTGCCTCCCGTAGCCCTCTCTCCAGGAGCTTCTGCTCAGCCCTCGACAGTCTCGAGGCCAGGATTTTGAGGAGCTTGCAGAGCATACCTACTTCATGCATGTCGCCCTATCCACTAGTCCTAGCTGTGCTTAGCCCCTCTAAGCTGTTCAACAACATGCCCAGCTATTTCGAATAGTAACTCCAACATGAGTCTTGCAGCATCAGGGTTGCCTGGACTGACGGCTAGCACTCTACCCGCGAATCCACAGGCACCTGCACGGCTTAGCATAGCGTTTACGACTCCCTTCTCGATGCTTCTCCTCCTAAACTCCTCACCAATACCAGGTAGTGCTCGCTCACATAGGGAATAGACAATATCCGCTGATACATCCCTCGGGTTGGGTCCCGTGCCACCGGTTACCAGTACCACATCGGCCCCTCTCGCAAGAGCTTCGGCAATAGCATGGAGTATCTCGACTTTATCATTTCCAGCGATAGCAGTATAGACGATATCGTGGCCCCTCGCGGCAATGAGTTCTCTCGCCATCGGGGTTATCTGGTCAAGCTCGGGGTTAGCCTTCACCTTGTCGCTGGTAACGACTATAGCCCAGCGAAGCAATAGACCCACCCCATCTCACGGCATAGGCGTTGGGTAGATGTAGCTGTTACCCCGGCTGTCACCAGTAGTCGTCAATGACTCGCCTGGGGCAGAGAGCCGTGAAGGCTCCGGAGGCTATCGTGCTAAGGCGCTGCCTACTGCTGCGCTGTGCCCGTTGCGGCATTGAGGGCCCAGCCGACATAGCCGTGGTAGACGGGTTAATGACTGCTCCCTCGGCTGTAAAGGGCCGTGATGTTGTTGAGGTTGACTGTAAAGAAGAGCTTGTAGTCGCACCCTGCATGTATGTTGCTAACATGGTTCTAGCTCCGTTGGGCACCGATTACAGCAGCGTGATGCACGGAGAACTTGATGATGCACTACTCGAAGCTGCTAGGCTCAGCGGGGAAAGACTAATACAAACTGCAGAAAGGCTAGCAACAGAGCTTCCGAGTCTCGGGATGTGTGGAGCCGCCATAGCTACCGTGGACCCGCTCCCAGCTGCCAAAACGCTTCTAGAGCATGGATTGAGGGTGCAGACAAACATAGCCTACATCCCCAACTGGAGCCATGTAGAGAGACTTGCCTCCGAGCTTGACAAGCAATGCAACCAGCTAGGGAACTATGGAGACTTAATGTCTATTGGCATTGAAGTTTTTGCATCAAGGCTTGTCGATGACAAAGAGCTACAAGAGCTTGTAAGACTGGCACGCAGTAAGAGCATACCTCTATTTATACATGCTTCAACTAGTAAGAGGGATGTGTATGAGTCTAAGAAGAAGTGGGGGCTCTTCCCCGTTGAGAGGCTAGAGAAGCTAGGCGTGCTAGGCAAGGATACGGTTATTGTTGGTGGTGGCTGGGTTTCAAGCTGGGAGTTGGGCTACATAGCTTCCAGGGGCTCAGCAATAGTCCACAACCCGGTGCATGACATGCTGCATGGGGCTGGCGGCCACTTCCCACTGAGAGAGGCGTTGGATGCTGGTATACGTGTCGGCTTAGGCCTAGGCCTTGTGGACTCCTTCCTTGATCTCCGCCTAGCCGCTACAGTAGAGTTGCTCCTCCAGCGCTACGTATACTGGGATAGCAGGGTCGGCGCCGCCGACGTCTTTTCAGCTGCTAGCGAGGGCTCAGCAAACATACTATCCTTCACAGCAACCGGCAAGATAGAGCATGGCTCGCCAGGAGATCTCGTGGTCTACCGCGTAAGAGGACTGTCCCAGAGCCTCCTCACAAGAAACCCTGCCCTTGCACTGCTAGCTGGCGGCAAACCTGTCTACACGATCATTGCCGGGAGAATAGTCCACGCCGAGGAGGATAGTTTTTGAAGGGGGTATTGTAAGGTGTATAGCCTAGGTGTTATAGGGCCTTGTCTAAACCGGAAAGCCCCTCCCTAGGCATCAACATGCTTGGAGCCACTGAGGCTACTGAGGAAGTCCTAAAGAAGTTCCGCCAGCTCATATCAAGCGCTAAAGATGTGTGGGGGCTACTAGAGGCACTAGACTATCTCGAGGCTAGCCTCGCTGCGAGGCCCTTCTCAGCACCCCTCATCAATGCTTCTCGCGAGCTACTGACTGTTATCGCCCATGGAGAATATGATAACATACCAAGGCTTAAAGAGCTTGTCGAGGAAAATGTTGAGAAGCTGCTGAGGAGAATGATAGAAGAGACCGAGGCTGCAGCAGAGATCGCCGCCCGGAGGCTAGAAAACGGAGATACTGTATTGACGCACAGCTATAGCAGGAGCGTGCTGAGGACCATAGAGAAGGCTGTGGCAATGGGCAAGACTATACGCGTCATAGTAGCAGAGTCGCGGCCCGTGTTAGACGGCATCGAGATGGCCAAGGCGCTCACAAAACTGGAGATAGACGTAACACTCATCGTGGACTCTGCAATGAGGTTTATGGCGCGTGAGGCAACAAAGGCATTGATAGGCGCTGACGCAGTAACAGCCGATGGAAGCATCATAGCGAGGACCGGTGCAGGGCTACTGGCACTTGCAGCCAACGAGTCAAGGGTTAGAGTGATTGTCGTAGCGGGAACATACAAGTTCTACCCCGAAACCGTCTATGGGCTAATGGTGGAGTCGCCAGCATTGCAAGAGGAGATAGTACCGGAGAGCCACAAGAAGCTAGGCATTAAAGGCTACGCGCCACTCTTCGAGTTCGTACCTCCACACCTCATAGATGCACTTGCCACTGAGAAGGGGCTCATAGCGCCGGAGGCTGTACCCCTGCTAGTCAAGGAGGAATTTGGAGAGTGGCCGCCAAGGCTTGAGAGCCTCGAAAAACTATTCACCAAGGCTAGGGAGGAGCTAAAGAAGATAGGTGCAAAACCATCCTAAGAGGAGGTGACCTACGTGGAGTTTCCGGAGGAGGTCACAAGCATAGCCGAGGACATTAAGACTATGAAGATACGTGGGGCGGGCAGGATAGCGAAGGCTGCAGCTCGGGCATTAATGATTGCTGCCGAGAGGTTTCAGGGAGGCAGTGTGGACGAGTTTGTAAACTATATGCGTGCTACCGGCGAGCTACTCATATCCACTAGGCCCACAGCTGTGAGCCTACCTAATGCTGTTAATTATGTCCTAAGAGTCCTTGAAGAAAGACGTTATACAAGCGTTGAGGAGGTAAGGAAGGCTGTTATAGAAGCTGCTAGAAGCTTCATAGAATACTCGGAGCAAGCCCTTAAGAAGATAGGAGAGATAGGGGCAAGACTCATAAAGACTGGCGACAGAATACTGACACACTGCAATAGCAAGGCCGTAGAGTCGATACTCATAACCGCGTGGAGGCAGGGTAAGCGCTTCGAGGTCTATGCAACCGAGACTAGGCCAAGATACCAGGGCCACATAACCTCCATGGATTTAGCCATGGAGGGCATACCTGTCACTCTTATACCAGATGCTGCTGTTCTACAAGTGATGGAGTCTAAACGAATAACCAAGGTGATCGTTGGCGCAGACACAGTTACCGCCAACGGAGCCGTGATAAATAAGATTGGTACAAGCCAGATAGCCCTCGCAGCAAGACTATTCAGAATACCCTTCATCGTTGCAACAGAGACCTACAAGTTTAGCCCCTATACAGTCGTCGGCCAGCCGGTAGAGATTGAGGAAAGACCTGCTGAGGAGGTACTGCCAGCACACATTCCCGGTGTTAAGGTTAGAAATCCAGCATTTGACGCTACACCGCCAGACTATATAGACATGATTGTTACCGAAAGAGGCATCATCCCGCCAAAGTCGGCTGCGCTAATGCTCTGGGAGCTATTCCATAGAAAACCCTCAGAGTCCCGACTACCGGGCGTGGAGGAGGATTCAGGCTAGCCCTCAACCTCGAAAGCTTCGCCACTAGATCCCCCTTCAACACCGTATTTTTCGAGGGCATCGATGAGCTTGTCGGCTAGCTTATTTGGATCCTTGTATTCCACGACTATCCTTAGGCTCGGATAGCCAGGTATACTTGTGTCGAGTTCATAGCCCAACTCCTCAGCGTCTAGCAGCCCTGCAAGCTTGAACCCAGCGTCTATTGTGCCACGGGTCTGCTCATCAGCCTCACTGGAAGACGCCGGAAGAGGCAACGTTATCACTACTGCATAGTTCTCGCCGCTCGGTGCCTCTGTAACCTCCACGGTCACACCGTCCACATGGATTCTTATGTTCTCGCCCTCAGCTTCAAAGCTTATACCCTTCTCTCGGAGGAAGCTCTGAATCCTCTTAGCCCAGTCCTTGGACGAGCTGTGACCGGGAATCCCAGTCTCGACAAGCTTCTCCTCAAACTCCATATCGGCCCACCCGACCTTTACTAGTTTGGCAAGTGACAGGCACCGATAAGAGCGTGACGGTCGTGGAGCAGATTTGTGCAAAGATACACGGTATATATTACCAACAGCTCCAGGACCCTACATTGCTACTAGTACGTATCAACGAGAGCAGAGCATAGAAACCTGGACTGCAGGTAGACATGTCACCCTATGCTGGGTTCTACACCTACATTGGCAGCTCGTGAGGGCCTAGAGGACTTCGGGCAAGGCTTTGCAGACACCTTGGCTGCAAGCTTAGGAGGGGACCACACTTAGCACATTGACCGTATCCTCGCTGCTGCCCTTGAGCTGACAAAGAAGCCTTGAGCCTTGCTAGCATTCGCAACAGCAGCATCAAGACTACACAAACCCCTACCACTGGCACTAGGCAGCACCGATGACACATACCGCGTAAGCCATATCCATTCCTGCCATTGTTGTACACCCAAACCACTGTATCGTATCTCTCTATGCCACAATCAACGTCTCCAAACCATCATTCATAATACTTGAACACGAGTTATAGTGTCTACTAGGCTAGCATTAGGAGAGGGTTTAAATTGAGGCTCCACGTATAAGGGTGTGTCTCGGAGCCTCAAGTTGGCCTAAGTGAACTCCCTAACCAACTCTAGGGAGTTCTAGGCCAGCTCCATCTAGACAACATACCCACCCTATACATTAGTCTATCCCACCAAAACAAGCTTCATAGTTTCAAGGGCATAGGGGGTGGTGAGAATGGCTGTACGCGTGATACTAGTCGGCCAGGGCCTCGTGGCTACACACTTCGCAGTCGGTATTGAAAGGATAAAGAGGGGCGAACTGGAGCCCTACGGTGTACCACTGGCAAAGTACCAGCTGGTATACGATATCAAGGATATAGAGCTTGTTGGTAGCTACGATGTTGACGAGGAAAAAGTTGGCAAGACCGTCTACGAAGTTGCCAAGAAGGCTGTGGGTGATATCCTACCAGTACCAGAGACATTGAAGTCTATAACGGTTAGGCGCGGCATACACCTAGGCAGTCTACGCGGCCTACCATTCAAGGCTAAGGGTCTGGAGGACGAACTAGGCTCCGTGAGGGCAGCAATAGAGGCCCTAGTCGAGGAGTGGAAGAAGCTACAGCCAGACGTCGTCATGATTGTTGCCACTACAGAGCCCGCTAAGCCATTCCACAAGGTTGAGGACCTAGTCAAAGCTGTAGAGAGAGATGACAGGGACAGGCTAAGTGCAAGCCACGCCTATGCCTATGCAGCGTACCTATACGCGAAGGACACTGGCAGATCCGTAGCCCTAGTCAACGTTATACCGAGCCCGCTGGCACGCGATGATGCCATCGTGAAGCTGTACGAGGAGGCTAAGAGCATAGTGCTAGGTGATGACGGAGCTACTGGTGCAACACCGCTAACAGCCGACCTACTAGAACACCTTGCCGAGCGCAACCGCTACGTACACTCAATAGCCCAGTTCAATATCGGCGGCAACACCGACTTCCTAGCACTAACAATACCTGAGAGGAACAAGATGAAGGAGGAAACCAAGAGCAGCATTGTGAAAGACATACTAGGCTATGACGCACCACACTTCATCAAGCCCACAGGATACCTAGAACCACTTGGCGACAAGAAGTTCGTCTCAATGCACATATGGTGGAAGACATTCAACGGCCTCGAGGACGAGCTAGTAGTCAACATGAGGATAAACGATAGCCCCGCACTAGCAGGCCTCCTAGTGGACCTAGCAAGGATAGGCAAGACACTAACAGAACGAGGCATCTACGGCACAGCATACGAGGTAAACGCATTCTACATGAAGGATCCAGGACCACGCGGCTCTAAGAACATGTCCAGGATAAGGGCCTACTACGCCCTCATAGACTACCTCAAGAAGACTGGCATAATAAGGGCCTAAGCTATAACTGAAACCCTCTTCAAGGTTTTACTGTCATTACTAGCTTGATTTTTCTCCTAGAGCCCAGAGCACACGCCACAATATCCCATATCCAACAGTTTCTTCAAGATAAAACATTGGTATAGCTATTTGTACATTTGTACTATTCTACCGATATTCCACCCGTATACGAATTCTTCTTAAACGATTCACCATATACAATGCATACGGTGCCCTACGTTGAGATTCATCGTAGGCTGCAAGCCTGGCCAAGCAGAGCCACGCAGCGAGAGGATAGCAATTATCGGTGCTGGCCCGGCCGGCCTCTACGCTGCCGGTTACCTACGTTGTAGGGGCTTCAACGTTACTGTATTCGATAGGAATCCCGAGCCTGGTGGTTTCCTAATATTTGGCGTCCTTGAGATACATATTAACAAGGCTAAGGTGCGTGAAGGTATTAAAGAGCTGCATGAGCTAGGCGTAGAGTTTAGGCAGAACATCACGGTGTGTAGAGATGTCTCGCTCGAGGAGCTAATAAACAACTATGACGCGGTACTGATAGCGACTGGCACCTGGGAGAGTGCCAGACTAAACATCCCGGGCGCAAATCTTGAAGGCATATATCCGGCTATGGAGTGGATCGTAGACTACCACATGTGGAAGTACGGGTATAAGAGTGAGAAGCCGCCGATAGGCGAAAGGGTCGTTGTTATAGGTGGCGGCCTCACAGCTGTAGACGCTGTTCATGTCTCAAAGTGGCTTGGAGCTAAGGAGGTCTACATGGTGTATAGACGTATACGCCAATACGCTCCCGCGGGTGAAAGGGGGTTCAGGGAAGCCGAAGAAGCTGGTGCGAAGATCATTGAGCTAGCCTCACCGGTAGAGTACATACCAGATCCAAGTGGTAAGCGTGTTGCCGCAGTCAAGTTTGAAAGGATGAAGCTTGTTGAGCAACCCGGCTCCAAGAGGCCCAAGCCCGTGGGTACTGGTGAGTATTTCACAATAGAGGCGGACCTCGTCCTTGAAGCCATAGGGCTCAAACCAACACCACCATGCAATGTAGAGCAGCTGGGCATAAAGCTTAGGCCGGACGGCACAATAGATGTTGACGAGTACAAGAGGACCACTAGAGAGCCAGTGTTCGCTGCTGGCGACGTTGAACACGGTGCTAGTCTGATAGGCATTGCGATGAAGGGAGGCCTAGACGCTGCCAAAGCGATAGAGAAGTATCTCAACAGGGAGATAGGCTGGAGGAGTTAGTCCCGCTCCTCACAATCCAATCTCCGGCATAGCCCGTAGTTCTATTTTTAAAGAATTAGGGTGATTCTTCCAGATACCTGGTGCTAGACCCCTTGTCGACCCTTCTCCGCGTTGGCAACGCCCGTAATGGCGTGGATGCTATAGCCTATGTTGCTGGCGAGAAGCAGCTAGAATGGCTTAAGGGCTTTGGCGATACCGTGCGGACCGTTATTGAACTCGGCGACTTTAAAGGGAAGCTTGAGGAGACGATTCTGATCTACGAGTCTAGTGCTACTGTTAAGAGGGTTATACTTGCCGGTGCCGGGGGTAACGAGTGGTTCGGCGATGCTGAGAGATTAAGGGTTGCCGTCGCCTCTGCAGTCAAGCTTGCAAGGAGCAAGAAGAGCATAAAGAGGCTCGGTGTCGTAGTGCACGAGGAGTTGCTAGAGAAGGCTGCTGAGACAGCCGGCAGGGATACTGTTTGGAGTGTTGAACAAGCCCTCGTGGCAGCGGACATGGCAAACTACGTATACAGCCTACGGGAGAGGGAGGAGAAGCCGCACATCCTCGAGGAGGTAAGGCTAGAGCCCGGCGACGAGAAAGCTGTTGAGACTGCTAAGGCTATAGCGGAGGCTGTAAGGGTAGCTAGGGATATAGCAAATGCGCCAGCCAATAGGCTGAGCCCAGAGAAGCTTGAGGAGAAGGCTAGAGAGCTTGCATCCCGGCTGGGCCTCACTATAAGGGTTCTATATAGGTCAGACTTGGAGAGCCTTGGCATGGGTGGCATACTAGCTGTTGGCTCTGGCAGCAATGTAGAGCCACGCCTCATAATACTAGAGTACAACAGTGGTGGCAAGAGGATAGCCGTTGTGGGCAAGGCGGTAGTCTTCGATGCTGGCGGCTTAGATCTCAAACCGCCACAGGCTATGCAGGAGATGAAGTTTGATAAGAGCGGTGGTGCTGCCGCTATAGGTGCCGTGGTTGCAGCTGCTCTGCTTAGACTGCCAGTAAACATGGTAGCCCTCGTACCAGCCGTGGAGAACCTACCAAGCGGCCGTGCTTACAAACCACTCGATGTTATAAGAATGTACAACGGCACCACCGTGGAGATAGGCAACACCGATGCCGAGGGCAGACTCATAATGGCTGACGCACTCGCCTATGCTGCAGAGAAGTATAAGCCAGACTACATGTTCGACTTCGCAACACTAACCGGTGCAGCAGTAGTAGCCCTAGGCAACCACGCAGCAGCACTATTCAGCAACAACGACCAGCTAGCCTCAATGGTCGAAAGAGCAGCATGGATCGCAGGCGAGCCCGTATGGAAAATGCCGCTATGGCCTGTCTACGCCAAACAACTCGAAAGCCATGTAGCCGACACAAACAACGTTGGGGGCCGGCCAGCAGGCGCAATAACGGCTGCAAAGTTCCTCGAAAAGTTCGTCGGCGACAGACCATGGGCACATTTGGACATCGCTGGCACAGCCTGGGTTCAGGAGAAGGGGCCCTGGAAACCATACTACGAGAAGGGCGCCACCGGATGGGGCGTAAGAACACTAGTCGAATTCCTAAGACTCTTGATATAATTGATATAATCTAACATAAAACAACTTCAACCCATTTGCCATCAATACAAAATGTTCACCTACAGTTATCATTTTATTTTAGCTTGAGAGCAAGTGTATAATAGCGATAATCTTATACAATTTACAAAGTCTGTTATGGCATTGAATTTGCCCTCGGATACAATACTGACCCCTTTATTGCCTATGTAGAGATAGGCATTGAAATACCACTAACAAGTGTTACAAGCGAGCTCACTGCATATGTATACATGTACAGCTAGTTAAGGAGCAGGGTATTGACGCCAGCTTATTGTGCTCTTTGCGGCTTGTTAACAAGCCCTATCCGAGCCTAGACTTTGAGACAGTTGCTGAAAGCATTGTACTCTTTAGCCACTAGTATCGGAGCGCGTTTATAGCTAGACCATGCTTGTTCACGACTTAAATGACTCAAGTGAAACCTTGAGGTTGTAGCTGGTATTCTGGCTCATGTAGACCTTCAAGGACCTACATTACTGTTCCAACATGCCTGCCAGCCGGGCCATTGGTTAAGCTGCTGGCGAGAAACCCGTAAAAGCCCACAAGGTTTTCGTGCGTGTTCTTGGTTCCCATATTGAGCTGCTAGCTGGAGGTGGCCCTCCGCCCCCTGATAGCACCGGCTGATCCTATCGCATACATTGTTGCAACTGCAGCTGTCCGCTCCCGAACTCAGTCATGTGGAGAAGATACTGAAGCCCGCGGGGGCTCTGGGTAGAGGATATTGACGAGGAGCTGCTTGCTAAGGGAGCTAGTGGAACTCGTGGAGTACCAGGGCGAAGGTGAAAAATTCGCTACCTGGAGGCAAATAAGGGGTTAGGCCTCTAGCGCCCTTTTTGCCTCTTGGAGCGCCTCGATAGCTTTGCCTAACTGCTCGGCTGCCTTCTTCTTTGCCTCCTCGAGCCTCTGGAGTCTCTCCCTCAACTCGGTGTTCTCGGCACGGAGCTTACCTAGCTCCTCCTCGAGCTGTTTTACCTGCTCATCTAGCTTCTTTAGCTCCTCCTCGGCCTCCGGGCTGACTATTGGTACTGCTAGCTTTAGCTCACCCCTGATGAGCATATCATAGGTCTCGCGAACCAGCTTGCCAGCTTTGGTCTCGCCCTTCAAGTGCCGCCTTATAGTTGCCTCAGTGCGACCTAGCTCCTCAGCTATCTGGGAGACCGTGTAGCCAGCCTTCTCCATTGCTAGCGCAGCTGCTGCAACAGCAAGGCTATCAACCCATGTTAGGAACTCCTCTTTGCTCAGTGCTGCTTGAAGCACATCGGGTCTGAACAATGTGCCTATGATTAGTACTGCTTCTAGCTGCTTAATCTCCCTCTTCGACACTGGCCTTACTGGAACCTCAACGGGAATCTTTACTTCGCGCATCTTGATGGGAGTCTCCTGCTCGACCACTATACATCACCCTAACTGCTCCCAACTCTATCTAAATTAATACCGCACAAGTTGAAATATATAAACCTTTGACGTGCTGCTATTGATTTAGAAGCTCACAGTTTAAACAGACGCTAAAGACTGAGCCGGGACTAGTCGTATAGCTTCGAGCCGGACATGAGACCTTTAGAGCTTTAGAATCATAAGCGTATAGGATCCTATTTAGACATGCACAAGCCACATGCTAGAACTACCATACTCCACCCGCCTCCGCCATACACTGTTCATAACGATTCAATAGAGGTGAAAAATAGTAGATGTGTAGTATAGCTGAGTTAAGAGAGTCATTGCGAAGTAAAGTGGAGCTATATGGTATTCCCTAATGTTGCTCCAGGAGGCTTTCATCTAGGTGTGCCACCTATGTTGTAGGCCGGAACAACAACTTGCCTAGCAATGAGCTAGTACACCATTAGTGGTAGTATTACACCTCCACCACCATGGAATTTTCCTCGTATCGCTATTCGGTGACCGCACTTTGGGCACTGATTGTCCTTTGTGAGACGCCATGCTATTATGGTGAAGCCTCTTCTCTCTACCACGGCATAATTGCACTTGGGGCAATACGTGTTCTCTAGGGGATGACCCCACACGTTGCCTATGTAGACGTAGTGTAAGCCCTCCTCCTTGGCTATCTTTGCCAACTTTTCTAGGGTCTCAACCGGTGTTGGTGGTAGGTTGAGTAGTCTGTAGTCTGGGTGGAATCGTAGCAGGTGGAATGGTATGTCTGGCCCGAGATTCTCGACTATCCATCTCGCAAGCCTCCGAAGATCCTCCTCCCTATCGCCATACTTGGGGACTACCAGGTTTGTTATCTCTATCCACCATCCTTGCTTCTTCATCTCCAGCAATGCGTCGTAGATTGGGGATGGGTCGGGTACAGCCATGAACTTGCGGTAGAACTCTGGGTTTCCACTGCCCTTAAAGTCGACGGTCGCTCCGTCCATGTAGGGGCCTATCATCCTTATGGCCTCGGGTGTAATGTAGCCATTGGTAACCATTACGTTGTAGAGGTTATGCTTCTTTGCAAGCCTAGCCACGTCGTACATGTACTCGAAGAATATTGTTGGCTCGTTATAGGTGTAGGCTATGCCCTCTGCCCCGAAATCTAGGGCTTTCCTCACAACCTCATCTGGCGGCACGTAGTGACCGTAGAGGCCCCGCTCTAGCCTTGACTGGCTTATCTCCCAGTTCTGGCAGAACTGGCAGAAGAAGTTGCAGCCGACAGTGCTTATTGATAGTACTCCACTGCCGGGCTCGAAGTGGTAGAGCGGCTTCTTCTCAATAGGATCAATATTCATTGCTGTTAGCAAGCCGTAGACGAGCGTGTAAAGCTTCCCGTTAATATTCTTCCTTACCCCGCAGACGCCGTAGCGGCCCGGAGCTATGATGCAACGGCGAGCACAGAGGCTGCAGCGTACATAGCCAGGTCTATCCCTTAGGGGTTCCCATAGCATTGCTTCCCTTACATGGGGTTTATGGAGTAGCTCTTCATCGCCTTTCCCATGCCTGTTAACGCTTATTTCCATAACCTGCTCACCCATCCCTATATTGTTGTGTAGACTTAACCACTAATATTATAGTATCAGTATCCATGCAGCTTGGCACAATTGCTGAGATATGCGTAACCGTAGACAGGAGACATAGAACGCTATTAGGAAGCACTAGATGCAGAAACATCACACCACGACTATAGACAAGCATTGCGAAGACCATTAACACCAACTTCAAGGATAGTTGCCACGAAGCTCGGAGGGTGTCAGGGTCGCTCCACCTATCCACATCCCTGGGGCCGGTCGGTACGTCCCTACTACCTCATCCACCCCATATATCAGGGCTAGCTGACTACTCTCTATAAGGTGTATCCCTAGCCTTGGCCGGAGAGACTTGCACACCAAGAGCCTACGAGCCCAGCGGAGACCGTGTCGTCTACTGCTCAGAGCTTAGCTGGAAACAGCCAGTATTCCGGGATCGCATCCATGCTGGCGAGGTGCTAGCAGAGTTTATCCATGCTATCGGGGTAAGGACAGACTACGTCTTTGGACTTGCTGCTGGAGGGGTACCCGTCGCGGCAACTACTGCATGCAAACTCGGGGTAGCCTTTGACGCTATAGTCGTGAAGAAGATAACTTTCCCTTGGACAAGCGAGGCCGGCTTCGGCGCTGTAGCTCTCGACGGCACATTGCTCTACGACGAGGATGTTGCCGGGAGGCTAGGCTACAGCAAGGAGGATGTCAAAATCATTGCCCGAAAGCTGAGTAACTATATAGAGGAGCGCACTAGGCGTATACGAGGATCAACAAACTACCCAAGCCTCAACGGCATGACGGTATTACTCGTGGACGATGGGATCGCTACTGGCTATACTATGGCTGTTGGCGTACAGTTTTTGCGTAAGCTCGGCGCCTCTAGAGTAATTGCCGCTGCACCAACCGGCAGCATTGATGGCTCGCTAATGGTTTCAAAGTATACTGAACTGGTAGCTGTTGCCAACCTACGTAGCGGCCCCTACTTCGCCGTAGCTGACGCCTACCTGGAATGGCACGATGTAAGCGATGATGAGGCCCAATACTATTATAGGGTTGGGCTAGAGTGCCAAAGACAGGGTAGCAGTTAGCCATACACTTCACTCTAGACGCTAGTGAAGGAGCCTTGCTGATGCTACATCCCTGCTTGCACTGTTCGACTACTATCTTGCATTAGTTTCCAAGCCAGCTAGCAGTAGCGTTAGAAGGAAATGTAATACACAACTCGTAACCGCAACCGCTGGAGATAGCTTGTCATCTAGACTCCTAGCTTTTTGAAAGCACACGAATGCTCTAGCCCCATCTACTGGTTACTGGACAGAAGACACCTCCTCTGCTGTTCCAGCTCGGAGCCTAAATCAACTTGTATATCACTATCCCAGAACCATACCATATGTAGATTGGGCTCCTCCACAACCGGCAAAGAAGGAACATAGAGCCTATCTGGAATACGTTCCGACAAGTACCGCATAACCTACAACGTATTGTCGTGCACGCTCAAGAACCTCCGCAGCCGTCGCACCTGGTTTTAATTCAAGACTTTCTACACTAAGTGCATGGAGCGCGAAGATGTATCGGTGCGGCTTATCGCCAGATGGAGGACAGGGTCCACCGTAGCCGATGCCCCCGAAATCGTTCCGTCCCTGAATACCTAGACCCTCAATTACGGGATCCCTGGGCACTCCTTCAGGCAGAGCTGTTACTTGGCCGGGTATATCGTAGAGCACCCAGTGTATGAACGTGCCTAGCGGCGCGTCGGGATCATAGACTATGAGTAGGTAGCTTGCAGCCGAGCCTGGCTGCCCGCTCCACTCAAGCGGAGGCGAGACATCGTCACCATCGCAGGTATACTTTACCGGTATCCTCTCCCCATCGCCGAAGGCAGGAGACAATAGGCTAAACTCTGCGCCGACACGCACTAGGTAGTCTCTATGTTTTCTACGAAACAATATCATCTAGTCCACACCGTACACTCTCATACCGCAAGCTTTAGATTTAGATGTAACGCTAAACAAGCCTAGCCCGTGTCTAGATTATGTAGCCGGCTTCCACTGTATCCATGTGCTCCTCCTCAAGGCTTGCCTCAAGTATGAATGCTACACGTCCCTCAGCATAGACTCTCGCATAGACCCTCGGAGGCTTACCCGCTGTTAGTTCTTCAAGGACTCCACACTTGTTGATTCCCCGGAGCCCTAGCTCGATTACAATGTTATCGATTGCAAACCATCCGAGCACGATATCCTCCTTAGGAGGTGGACCCCTAATACTAAGTTTCTGGAGTCCATAGTTAGCCATCTCTTTAGCTGCACGCTCCTCAAGACTATCTATAAAGTCTAGGAAGTCTCTGCTACATGTGCCTGCGCGTCTAAGCCTTGAAAACTCCCTTGAAACAATAGCCTGGAGGCTATTTAGAATTCTTTTCAGTGCCGCAACCCATCCAGTTTCGGGTATAGCTTCTGCCTTTTGCTGCCCTATGTGCGGCTGCACCTTTTCCGGACCCCAATCATATAGAGTGCTCAGTTACCCCCCTTAAACTGGCCTATCAGCACAGCATTCTCACACGACCTAACGTAGAAGCAGAGAGCCCGCGATGATTGATTACATCGCAAGCCACAGCTAGCGCAGCTACAACATCCGTCGATGCAAACTGTACTACAAAAACGTTTTCTGGAAAGCTAATAACTACGAATGTTGTGGTTAGCAGTGTGAGTCCGTATTGAACCCACAATAAAAACTTCAAGCTTGACTGGCTTGCCTTGTATCTCCTACAACAAGACCACGGAGAGCCTCTAGCGCCGCCTGGTTCTCCTCATGTAAGCCGACGGAGATCCTCATCCACTCGGAGCCTAGCGGTACCGAGCGCACAGCCACACCCTTCTCCGACAGCTTTGCCACAACATTCTCCACGGGAGTCTGTACTAGTAGGAAATTTGTAGTGCTACGATACACCTTTACACCTGGTATAGATGCTAGCTCGATCCTTAACCATTCCCTCTCATGCTTAACCCACTCGACTAGCTTCCTACTATACCCTATGTCATCGAGGGCTGCTAGTGCTGCTACTATGCTAAGTCTCGGAGGGAATGGCGGAAGCAGTTTTCTGAGAATCCCAGCTATCTTACGGGATGCTATCGCATAGCCTATCCTCATACCAGCTAAGGCAAAGGCCTTGCTCATAGTCCGTACTACGACGAGGTTATCATAGCTATCCACAAGCTTTGCAAATGTAACCCCGGAGAACTCATAGTAAGCCTCGTCTATGACTACAAGGGCGCCAATAGCCGAGGCCGCATCAAGAATCCTCCTTGCCGCAGCAGTATCGGCTAGGAGTAGGGAGCCTGTTGGATTATTCGGATTATCTATGACGACTAGACGTACATCATTACTCTCTAGCGCTGAGACAAGCTTTTCTAGCGGGAGCTTCCAGACATCACCATCATCTACGAGGTCTATACGAGCTGGTTTACCGCCAAGCAAACCTATAATCTTGTCATAGACAAAGAATGCTGGATATGGATATACCACGAGGGAACCAGGCTCAACAACAGTATTAAACGTTTGCTGAAGAATCAAATCTGCACCCGTCCCAATGACCAAGTTGTCAACGTCTACATCGCTATACTCAGCAAGGCGCTCTACAAGCCTACGTATGAGTCCTGGCTCCGGGTAGCGATTGACATTAAAAACTTCAGCCTTTACAGCTTCTATTACTCGTGTCGAAGGCGGGAATGGGGGCTCGTTGAGATCAAGCCTAGCTATAACACCACTATAGTCTCGGTAGCTTTTCCCTCCACCGCCAACATTTTCAAGCCACTGTTTAATCCTAACGGTCACAAGTTACACCAGCTATTATGCATAGAGTTGCATCAATTTTATGTTTATATAGCTGACAACACTATAGCATCACTAGCTAACACCTAGTACGGATGATAAATAGCACTTAGCTCGCAACTCATGTGCTAAGAGATATTCTAGTAGCAGAGCAACACCCTATAAGGGCGGATGAGGAGTGTAGATTGTTACTGCGGCCCCGCACCGTCCCACCCGCTGATGATGGTTAAGGTGATGAGTCCGGCAGGAACCGACACACCACACCAAGGGGTGGGAGGTGAAATCCTCTCTTGAGCTGCTGCAGAGATGGATATCCCCGCGAAGCCTGCGACTTGTTAAGAATACTACTTGAAGAGTACCACAATTACTTTGACAAAATGGGCTGGCTTAACAGTGATGGGCGTGGAGTCTTTGAAAAAATAGTAAGAATGCTCTTAAACTCCAACCCCTCCCTCCGCAGGCTCATCTACAAGGTGAGAAGGAAGCCAACACTCGAGTCTATACTCCGTCTAGCCGAGGAGTTCTACGACTGCGAAGTCAACATGCTCGCAAGTGAGTATGCTATCTAGAGATTTGTGCCTGCTGTTTTACAGTCTACCACTCTCAGCTGGTCAAGCGTTATCAACGCCATGTAGATGAAGAGCACGCATTCTCGGCTCCTTTTGATATTACTGGGAAGCACCCTGACTGGTTCGAAGAAATCTATGTACGTAGACGGTCCCTTATGCGTACGCTGGTTCTACGGGCACATATTGGACGTCAATGAACTCCGAAGAAATGCAGGTTATGGTGGTCTTCTCCATTGCTGCTGAAGCAAGCTAGCTCTTGGCTAGGCTGTCCAGAGCCTCCTCTAACACTTTGAGGTACGCAAAGCAGGGGCCGCCGCACATTAGCACAGCAACCCAGCCCGCCTCACGTACCTCTTCAGGTTTTGCGCCAGAACGTAGAGCTTCACGTACATGGAGTACTATGCAGTATTTGCACCTAGCAGCTACAGCTATTAGCTCCTTGTTTTTGTGTCGAGAGCACCAGGCTTCTTTATGGCTTCGAAAAGATCAAAGAATCTTTTAGATAGCTCGGGGGCTTTAACGGCTTCATTACGTATGTGTCGCTCCATCTCTCTAAGGAGTTGAGCTACATAGTTGCTCTCGGAGGACAAGGCCTGCACCGGAACGTGTAGAGTTGGACAAGATGGATTATGTATTTTCTGTTCGAAGAATACGAAAGTTATGTATGCAAAAACCCTAGGGTTAGTCGTGGGTCTCCTCGCCCGTGAGTAGTTCGCTTTTCTTAATCTTGGGCTTGATGTACTTCTCGTAGTCCTTAGCCTCGGCAAATCTGTTCTTAAGCTTCTCCAGTACTTGTGGCAATGTCGTGTATTCCATCTCCTCTGGGCCTAGCCTGTGCGGCATGAATGGGCCGTGGCGTCTCATGTAGTCTGCTATCTGCTGTGCGAGCCTCCTAGCCTCGTCGAATGCCGGGTCGTCGAATAGGTCTACAGGACCTATGAGCTTGCCCTTGGTTACCTGGAAGCCTAGCGCTACGATTCTCGGCGGACCATCGAACCTTGTACACTTGGCGTCGCGCAGGCTTACAGGCATTAGTGGGCCCCAGTGGCTACCCCTCATCCAGCCCGCAACTAGGTGTGGAAAGCTGAAAGGCTCCAGTATCTCGCCGACAGCCGGGAAACCGCTCTGCGCCCTAACGATTGCTACTGGATCGTCCTTACCCACGTACCTTCCTGCTATCAAGTTAAGCCTTTCAACACTGACCACAGCTGCTATCTCGTTGTCTCTCTTCCTGTAGATCCTCTTTATCACATAACGGCTAGGTGTACCTATGAGTGCTAGTAGGTCGTAGAGCTCCTCGGGCGCATTTAGCACTACATACTTGCCCTCTAAAACGTCGAGGACCTCGAACTTAAAGCCATCATGCATCCTGGGGTCTATTACGAGGCCAGCAGTATTGAATGGATCAGCAAATATTCTGTATAGCGGAAGGTTGAAAGCGCCAGGCTCGGTCTTATCAGCCATGAACACCACTATTGGTTCACTTGGCCTCTCAACAAACTCCATCTCGGCAACGCCGGGACCTAGCCCCCTAACATTGCCTGAAAAGGCGTCACTTAGCAGGTCCTGGCCAGCAGCATAAAGGCCTAGCTCCTTAGCTACCTCCGCAGCCTTCTTGAAAGCCTCCCACGCCAGGCCATGGATTTCAGGACTATCAACACCCTTTCTATGTGTCATGATTAGCTGTAGATCGTCGCCCACATGGGTTACGTAGAAGTCTATAATGGTTCCCTTACGCTTAGCCTCAGCGAGGACGCGAGTGGCAGCAGCAATAGTGTCAGGGTGTACCTTATGGTGACCGGCAATGCTGCCTATATCAGCCTTGATAACACTTATAGTTACACGACGCTCCTCGCCCACAAAACACCACCATACATACTAAGCTATGTATGGGAGAGCCTTAAGTCTCACCCACACAGCAAGATAGTACAACCTGACAGGAGGAGCCCTTGAAACAATCTGTAATACTGGGAGGCAAGAAGCAGATGGCGAAGAAGCTGACTGAGTATCCCCGCTCCTATATATCCTATATGTTATAAGTAAGGAAAGAATGCTTAGAGTTATTCTGGCAGTCATAGCAACATATGGCTTTAAACTGGTAACTAGACGATATCCGCTGCTAAGCATCCTGTCAGGCTTCCCAAGAGTATTATAAAGGCTATGGTGTGATTATAGCTTAGCAGCAACCTAAACATGTTAGACCTATAGTATACTTCGCTCCAAGTATTTACCTGAGCGTTAGTTGATAGGAGTGGCTCTCCATGGTGATACAGTCGATATAATATCGGGATACTACAAGACCGCTTACAGCATCTGTAAGATCTACACAAGGAATGTTTCTAGGAAGACGAACCAATACTAGTCCGCGGAAAGTCCTTGTGGTAGACACTACCTTCCGCTAAGCTGGCTATACAAGTTGACCCGGTCATCTCATAGTTGAGCTATAGTTGTTGGTCTACGAGTTATAGGATAGCGGGAGTAGAGGCTAGGACTTGAAGTAGGATCGAGGTAACCTTCTGATATTCTTTAGCTTCTTTGGGTTGAAGAGTGAAGGATGTCACTCAAAAGAGGTAAAGTTGAATCTCTGGTTCTAGAGAATTGGGTAGTTCTCTCCGAGGTTCAGGTTAGGAATCCGCCTTTTTCTGCGAGTTGGAGGGCTTGTGCTGGCTCTATGACTCTGTGCTTGGTTCCTAGTGCAGCTGCTAGTTCCTGCAGGGCATATATGAGTAGTGGTAGCTCGCCCCAGATGAGTTTGCCTTTGAGTCGTAGGTATAGCCTGTTCAGCCTCGTTGTGAGGTATTTTGCAAGTATCTGTATAACTTCTTCAGGCTTCCTTGCAGTGTTTACTCCGAGCCTCCTAGCTAGCTTGATTGCTCCTGATGTGAAGCCTCTAGGTGCAAGTATGGCGTATACTATGTCGGCAGCGTTGAATACGCGGCCGCGCAGCTTCGCTAGTTGTGCTCGTAGCCTTGCAATCCTCTGCCCTAGCTGGCTCGGCGTTATTGGTCTGCTTTCCTGTGCGCTAGTGTAGAGTGCTACTACTAGCGGGTTACTGGCTGGCAAGTGTACGGTCAGGATTGTGACTGTATAGTCGCGGGTTTGGTCTACCCGGCTTACCCCGGCAAGTAGTGGATTGTAAGCACGCCAGAGCCGGGAAAATCGTTTCACGCCGGAGAGAAGGGGTAGAAGCACCTTGTTTGCTGCCTGAAGCCGGACAGCCCTTCTCTCAAGCGGCAGCTTTGGGGCCAAGGCGTTTCTCCGACAGCTATCTGGCCTAGGAGCACGCTATTCCAGCTCCCGCGCAACGCTCGCCTGTCAGGTGTAGCTCTTTGCTGATAGCCCAGGTAGCCCCTACACTTGTTGCCTGTCAGGTGTGGCTTGCCTCCTGTCAGGCATTATGTTAGGTCATTCCTCTCCCTCTTTCTCTTCCTCGCCTGGCCTAGGTATGTAGTAGTACTTGCCTAATCTCTTCTGCAGCCTGTCAAGGAAGCTTCCCTCCTTGTTTATCCTCGGCCTACCTGTTTCAGGATCCTTCCTTATCGTTATGCCTAGCTCTTTCAGAAAGGTGTTCATGCCATCGAAGAGCGAGGCTGGTTGGTGTGCATGACCTTCAACGCCGGGAGTACCGGTGAACACCATTATCCGGCTTGCAATGTAGTCTTGTACCGCTATGTCGTGCTCCACAACTATTGCTGCTGCACCGCGTGCTTCGGTTAGCCTCTTAATGATCTTTGCTACTGCTAGCCTCTCCTCCACGTCGAGGTATGCTGAGGGTTCGTCAAGGAGGTAGATGTCAGCTTCTCTTGCTAGTGCGACTGCTACTGCTAGCTTCTGAAGCTCTCCACCGCTTAGCTCGCCTACACGGCGATCGAGGAGGCGGTCGAGTCTCATCCTTCTAAGTATCTCCACGTTGAGCCAGGAGCCGGGTGCTAGCACAGACTTGTTGGCCTCGGCGAGCACTTCCTCAACGGTTTTATCCTCGCCGAATAGGCTTGGGCTAACATACTGTGGCTTGTAGCTAACCTTTAGGGTTCCGGCAGGCTTTGAAACACTACCCTCCGTTGGTTTGAGCTCTCCTGCCAGTACACGTACAAAGGTTGTTTTACCTATACCGTTTGGTCCTACTACGCCTAGCACTTCTCCCTCGTGTAGCTCTCCCTCCTCAACCCTTAGCTGGAAGCCGTTGAGGCTTACTGTTAGCTTGGACCAGGAGATGTATGTTTTCAAGCTGAGTGTGGTCTCGCTCGGTGTGGCTGTTATGGTGTATCTTATTGGTTCGCTTCTAATTCTCATGTTTTCGGCTGGAAGGTAGCCCCTTAGGAAGTGGTTTATGCCGGCTCGGACGCCGTAGGGTTTTGAGGCTATGCCGTATACGCCGGGTTCACCATACATGATTACGACGTAATCTGAGAGGTAGTCGAGCATGGCGATGTCGTGTTCTACGACGACTAGATAGCTGTTGTTCGGCGCGTAGCTCCTTATTGTCCTGGCAACCCTAACCCTCTCCCTAACATCAAGATAGCTGCTTGGCTCGTCGAAGAGGTAGAGGGTTGCATCCTTGCTCAGCACGGCTGCAACCATGAAGCGTTGTAGCTCTCCACCACTAAGCTGCCTAATATCTCGGTCCAGAACCTTCTCGAGTCCAAGCTCTTTTACCAGCTCCCGCCATATCCCTCTCTCGTCGGCCTTTTCTAGTAGCTGTCGCACGGTACCCTTAACCCGACGGGGTACAAGGTCTATATACTGTATCTTGTGGGCTGCCTTTATTGAGCCCTCGGCTAGCTTCTTAAAGTAGTTTTGAAGCTCTGTCCCTCTAAACCTCCGGATAACCTCATCCCAGGAGGGTGTGGTTCCATCCACCTGGCCGAGGTTTGGCCTAAGCTCGCCCGAGAGGATGCGTAGTGCTGTAGACTTGCCAGTACCATTCTTACCTATGATGCCAAGTATCCTACCCTCACGTGGTACGGGGAGCCCATAGAGCTTAAACCCGTTCCTACCATAGCGGTGGATGACGCTTTTCTCAAGCTCGTCGGGAAGGTTAACAATGCTTATAGCCTTAAACGGGCACTTCTTAACACATATACCGCAGCCAACGCAAGTCTCCTCGTAGATCACCGGCTTCCTCCTAGCCTCGTCGAACTCTATCGCCTTGCCGCCTGTCAGGTTTACAGGGCAGAATGCTATGCACTCGCGGTGGCACTTACTGGGCTTGCAGAGTTCATAGTCGATAACAGCTATTCTTGCCACTAGGCGACACCCGGGTAGACCCAGCCGCGGCTACTCTGGAAGGATATATTCAAGGGCTCCAGGTATACTCGCTCACGGCTGTGAGGAGTGGTGACGGCACAGAGCTACCAGCTAAAAACGGCTATGAAGAAAGCAAGGTTGGCCGAGCCTACCACTCTTCTTCCTCCCACTCCTCTTCTTCCTCCTCTTCCTCCCACCACTCTTCCTCCTCTTCCTCTTCCCACCATTCCTCCTCTTCTTCCAGAAGTATCCACTTCATAGCCTGTCACCAGAGGCCAATGTGTCCAGGCTCCTCTGCCGGGCTCGGCGTCTATATCTATTATGTTAATGGGTTCCGGAGGGAGATTTATCTTGTATCCTGCCAGAGCCTTGGTGTATCTGCGGCCGGGGCTAGGCCTGGAGCTTGTAGACTTTGGCCTCGACAGGAAAGACGGCTATTTTTGCAAGCATTAACGGTTCGGTTTCTCTGCGTAAGCTGCAGCTGGTAGCTGGCTTAGCTTTCCTGGCAAGCAGATCCAAGCTTTCCGGATTCTTGCAGGCTACTGCAAGAACTGTTGGCTCGCCGTAGCGTAATGGATAGTTTTGAAGCACCTTTGAGATATTTCTCTCTCCTGCAAGATATAGGAGTACGTCTATGCCGGGCTTTCGCGCAATGTTCTTGCCCCTAGCGTAGGCGGCGTAGACGGCGATGGTCGCGGCTAATACCTCTTTAAGAGAATGTCTTGAGGCCAGCGATACGGGTATAATGCCCACTATACATTTGCGATCAGCTTCAAGGCTGTCTGCAAGCTTCTCTAGCTCCTCATCTGTCCTCGTGCAGAGTAGTAGGAGGCTAATCCTGCCCAGCCCTGGAACTAGTTGTTGAAGCCTTATTCCTTGTCTCAAAGATTCTTCTAATGAAGTCAATGCTTTCACCCGTAATTTTTGAGACCTCTTCTATGCTGAGTCCACGTTTTGCTACAAGCTCTACAACAGTTTCAGCCTTATCCCAGGGGAATATTATCCATGCATCAGTCTCGCTGTGGTAGAAGTCTGGCCTATACATGGACCACGGTTTAACATAGAGTGTAGCAGTTACTATCTTTCTCGGGCCATAGTGCATTAGGAAGTTCACTGCCACGGTAAGCGTCTTACCGGTATCGGAGACATCGTCAACTACAAGTACAACCTTATCCCTAACATTCACTATGAGCGGCTGTGTTATAACAGGTTTCTCTGCTGTCTCGCCAACACCCCGGTAGAACTTTACCTCGAGTGCGCCCATAGTGTCTACGCCTAGGTAGTCAGAGAGGAGTCTTGCCGGTATCCAGCCGCCCCGCAGGATGCCGACGATCACATCTACATTAAGGTTCGTAGCGAGAATCTTCTCGGCTATGTGGGCGCAGCCCTCCTCAACTTCACGCCATGATACAGGCTTAAACCTCGTCGGCTGTGGATGTGGTATACCCGTCAAACCCTCCATGCCACCTCACATACATGCTAGGCTAAGAGGTAATTCTATCAGTCATTATATTGCAATGTGTAGCAAACAAGGGCCTAAGAAGTGCAAATACTCTAACAGCTTGCAGGCGTTCCCATGCAACAAGTGCTGTCAAGGATATTGACTATCTATTGTGTTTGTTGGCTCTGCTGTTCTGCTTGCCCGCTGGGCTGTTCTTGCTGTTGTTGGAAGAGGGCTGCTCTAAACTCCTCCGCATGCTGCTGCTCTATGAGGTATTGTAGCTCACCGGTACGCTTGTACAGCCTAATGAGCCTTGTAACGTAGCCTGCTATTTGGTTCCTAAGCTTCTTCGACGGAGTCTCTATAAGCTGTGATACTATACGCTTATTATGTTCAAAATCCTCTGTGAAGATGTCGGGATACATTTCTACGAGCTTCCTAGCTGTACGCTTTACAAGGCCTATCCTGACCTTGCCCATGCAGTGCCCCCCAGTGGGCTAGGGCTGCAGAGTGTAGAGGCACATATTTCTGACCCTCCAAGCAAGCCTTGACAGTAACACTTATATAGAAGCACCCCGAAGGCAATCTATCCCGGACATAGGATAGTGAGCGCATAGGGGTGTAAGCTATGTCTGCACGCCAGGTTGCTGCCCTTGAGCCTACTGGTGTACCAGTACTAATACTCAAGGAGGGCACCCAGAGGACCTACGGCCGTGAAGCACTAAGAACAAACATAATGATCGTACGCGCTATCGCCGAGACGCTAAGGACAACCTACGGTCCCAAGGGCATGGACAAGATGCTAGTGGACAGCCTTGGCGACATAACGATAACCAACGACGGTGCAACAATCCTAGACAAGATGGACGTACAGCACCCAACAGCGAAGCTCGTAGTGCAGATTGCCAAGGGTCAGGACGAGGAGGTAGGTGACGGTACAAAGACAGCAGTAATATTCGCTGGTGAGCTACTACGTTACGCCGAGGAGCTACTAGACAAGAACGTACACCCAACAATCATTGTGAGTGGCTACAAGAAGGCAGCCGAGGAGGCGGTAAAGAAGCTCCACGAGATAGCTGAACCCATAGACATAAACGACGAGGAGACCCTCAAGAAGATAGCAATGACAAGCCTCACAAGCAAGGCAGTCCACGGTGCACGCGAGCATCTAGCAGAGATAGTCGTCAAGGCTGTAAGGCAGGTTGCTGAGAAGAGGGGCGACAAATGGTACATAGACCTAGATGCGATACAGATAATCAAGAAGCATGGTGGTAGCCTACGCGACACCAAGCTAATCTACGGCATCGTCCTGGACAAGGAGGTTGTACACCCAGGCATGCCCAAGAAGGTCGAGAACGCCTACATTGTACTCCTCGATGCTCCACTAGAGGTCGAGAAGCCAGAAATCGATGCAGAGATAAGGATCAACGATCCAGCATTCCTCAAGAAGTTCCTAGAAGAGGAGGAGAAGATACTAGAAGAGATGGTAAACAAGATCTATAACGTTGCCATGGAGAGGATACGCAAGGACGGTATGGAGGGTAAGGCTGGTATCGTAGTTATAACCCAGAAGGGTATTGACGAGGTTGCCCAGCACTTCCTAGCAAAGAAGGGCATCATGGCAGTAAGAAGGGTAAAGAGGAGCGACATAGAGAAGATTGCAAGGGCGACCGGCGCCAAGATCGTGAGCAACATTGATGACTTAACACCCGAGGACCTAGGCTTCGCCAAGCTCGTCGAGGAGAGGAAGGTCGGCGAGGACAAGATGGTATTCATCGAGGGCTGTCCGAACCCAAGAGCAGTAACCATACTCATCCGCGGTGGTCTCGAGAGGCTTGTAGACGAGGCTGAAAGGAGCATCAACGACGCTCTACATGCTGTAGCTGATGCGATTAGGGATGGCAAGATTGTTGCTGGTGGTGGCGCGGTTGAGGTAGAGGTTGCTAAGTACCTGCGCGAGATAGCACCAAAGATTGGTGGTAAGGAGCAGCTAGCAGTAGAAGCCTTCGCGAGGGCTCTCGAGGGCCTACCAATGGCTCTAGCAGAGAACGCTGGCCTAGAACCTGTAGAGATAATCATGAAGCTACGTGCTGCCCATGCAAAGGCTGAGGGCAAGTGGGTAGGTGTAAACGTCTTCAAGGGCGATGTTGATGACATGAAGAAGCTCGGTGTCATTGAGCCGGTAAGCGTGAAGGCTAACGCGATCAAGGCCGGTACCGAGGCTGCAACAATGGTGCTAAGGATTGACGACATCATAGCGGCTGCACGCCGCGAGGAGAAGGAGGAAGAGAAGAAGAAGGGCGAGGAAGAGGAGAAGGAGGAGAAGGAGGAGTAACCACCCAGCCTTTTTAACCAGGTGTAAGGTCAGCTCTAGCCCCTCATTCTCATTAGCTTCTACATACCTTGTCTTTCCTTGGCGAGGCTCTGCTTTTCTGTTTTTAAGCTGTAGGAGAGGCTTAGGACTCTTTAACGGTGTAGTAGCAGAGTTGGAGCGTGGGCTACTCGTTATCGCTGGCACACCTGGCGCTGGTAAGAGTGTTTTAGGGTCCAGGCTTGCTAGACTCCTCAAGCTAAGATTCACAACTATCTCATGGCTTGTATTGTATAATGGGTTATGGGTTGAGTATGATGCTCAGCGTAGGAGCTTCGTAATAGACTATGAGGGTTTGCTGAAGCTGCTTACAGGGCTCAGAGGCTATATTGTTGAGACTCACTGGCTAGAGCCTTTCGAGGAGCTGGGAAGAGAGCATGTAGAGTTTATTGTTGTTGTTAGGTGTAACCCGCTCATACTCCTTGAAAGGCTTAAGCGTAGAGGTTGGCCAGCAAGAAAGATAATTGAGAATGTTGAGGCGGAGCTTGTAGGGGTTATAGCTTCAGAGGCACGTAGCCTACTAGACAAGGGCATCCCGGTATTCGAGGTTGTAACCTCTAATACAACGCCAGATAAGCTGGCGTTGGAGGTGCTTGAAGCCATTAGGTTGAGGAAAACAAGGTGCTGTATCGACTGGCTAAGTGTGCTCCGTGAGGAAGAGCTTAGCAGGCTTATTTCCAGTCTAGAGGAACTAGGAGGAGAGGTGGGTAGCCGGTGAGTGTGCCGGAGCTTGCAAACTTTGACCCGCAGAGACTGGCTGAGAAGTTTAGGGCTATACTATCAGAAATCAATACAGTGCTTTCTAGACGTGAGGAGCTGAGGGACTCGCTGATAAAGCTTGGCCGGGATGTGATCAAACTCTCCGGCTGGGCGATTAACGCTCTGCACCGGGGCCGAGTCGAGGAAGCTAGGAAGTATATTGAGGAGATGGACTCGATAGTTTCAAGGTTTAGGGAGATGGCTAAGTCTGACAGTTTCCTGGCTGAGAGCGGCTTTGTGTACAATGTATTGTCCGAGTATGTCGAGGCCAAGGTATTCTACTCGGTAGTCGTTGAGGGGGTCATACCTAGCCATAGGGAGCTTAGTGTACCCGAGGTACCGTACCTCCAGGGTGTGGGGGATGTGCTTGGGGAGCTTAGGAGGCTAGCACTAGACTACATGAGGCTCGGAAGACTCAACGAAGCAGAGAAAGTACTAGACCTCATGGAGGCTATGTACTATGAAATGCGTGCACTAGAGTATCCTGATGCCCTGCTACCTGGAGTCAGACACAAGGTTGATGTGGCGCGTCGCCTAATAGATGACACGAAATCCCTCCTCCTCAGTGTGAGGGCTAGAACGGGCTACGGTGCATCATAATGACCGGCTGGCAGCGAATGGATCCGGTAGAGGCGTTTCTCCTAACGCTATGCAGGTATCTCCGGGATCGCGGAGAGATGGTTCTAGGTATGGCCCGGGCTGCGGGGCAGGAGAAGCTCCTTGTATCACTCTACGGGTTGTGGCGTCGCCACGAGGCTGAGGAGACAGGCTTCCTCAAGTTCATGGACATAGTGTCGGAGATCCTCAACTGCGAAGACTGTCTAGAGAGGCTCAAAGAGATAGGCATTGAGGAATTCAGAGAACTTGACGGGGAGCCATACATGGTTATTGATATTGATAAAGTATCTAGGCTAGACTGTAAACACATCCTTGGAGAAGAGGAAGGCTAACCAGATTTCAGCTCTTGTAGAACTCATCTCAAGACACTACGCACAGCTAGACCAATTATCAAAGCCATCTTCACTTCTGCTTGTTGTAATGTCGTGTATGCATTTGGACCCGGACTAGGTCCTACGACAATCTCTACCCTTTCATCTATGAGTTTGAGCATTTGCTGTTACTTCCCTCTCATAGTATTGGTTCCCTACATCTCAGTAGTATGTACCTAGTACTGGGTATCAGGTTAGGTACTCTGGCGCAAGCATCACAGTACAGCAAGCTAAGCCCAGCACGGAAATGATCGTTTAAGACTAAAACTCGTCTTCAGCCTTGTTAAACCAAGGTGTCGTACACCATTAGATGATGAAGAATGGGGCGAGTTGAGCTATAACTTAGTGGGAGATATGGTTAGGAGGTGTGGCGCCGGGGGCGGGATTTGAACCCGCGCGGGGTGGACCCCCACCGGCTTAGCAGGCCGGCGCCCTACCAGGCTAGGCGACCCCGGCACCTGCCATGAGTGTGAAGATAGATTAGGTGGTCGGTTTAAATCTTTTCTCCGTGGCGTGGTGGTTTGCTGTCGAGCGTTGATGATGTTTTGTGGCCTTCGAGGATTGTTCTGAGGCGTATTGCGCAACACATTGCTGGCGATATTGTTATGAGTGATAAGCCTGGCCTGGCGCTGCGTAAGTGGCGTGAAATATTTGCAGCTAGCCAGGTGGAAGTTGCACGACACATGGGTGTCACATCAAGCGTTATTAGCGACTATGAGAAGGGGCGTCGCCAGCCCGGTTCGTTGTTCGTTAAGAGGTTTGTTGAGGCGCTCCTTGAGATTGATAGTGAACGGGGAAGCCCGGTTACACGACGGCTTGCCAGGATACTACAGCTCCACTATCTTGGCGCAGTCATAGACATGAGAGACTTCGAGGCCGGTATACCATTAGATGCTGTTATAAATGCAGTGCAGGGTGTACCCGTTAACTCCTACATCCCCCAGGAGCTACTCTACGGCTATACCGTAATCGATAGTGTGCGCGCGATAATGATGCTTTCCGGTAATGAGTTCCTATACTTGCTAGGCTCTACGACACAGCGTGTTGTCGTGTTCACAAAAGTTACCACGGGACGTAGCCCGATGATAGCACTTAGGGTTTCAACAATAAAGCCTGCAGCAATAGTACTCCATGGCCCAAAGAGGCTTGACCCGCTTGCGATCTGGATAGCTGAGAGCGAGAATGTACCGGTGGTGCTTAGCATGTGCAGCTCTGTAGAGGAGCTGGTTAAGAGGCTCCAGAAGCTTTCTTCCTCTCCTCAAGGAGTAGGATAGCAGCTGCTATATCGCCACCAACCTCCTCAAGTGCTCTCCTAGCCTCCTCAAGGCTGACGCCTGCTTGTTCAGCGACAAGCCTTACATCCTCTTCGCTAATCTCTGGGGCCTTTTCACCTATCGCCTCAACTTCCTCGACGCTATTAGAGACAGCTTGCAGCATAACCATGCCGCCCTGCATCTTCACAAGCAACACTTGCGGGTTAGCAAGCACCAGGGTTTTGCCATCAGTCTTCCTAACTATGACTTCCTCAGCTTCAACGACATCTACATCAGCCTTAATGCCCAACCTCTTAAACTGCCTACGTATATCGGCCGGGTTTAGTCTAAACAAGGCCCCTATCCTCCCCGGTCAATTCAATGAGGGCTTAACAGTATATAATAGGTTGTTTGGTTTTGGAGTTTAGAGCGGGACAGCCACCATTCATGCAATATGTGCACTACGCGACGTAGGTTGCAGAGGTGAGTCTATGTCGTGGCTAAGATAGCTCTCCGCATATTGGGTGGTGGAGGAGAGGTAGGCAGACTCTCAGTGCTAGTTAGGGTTAGGCCGGAGGAGCGTGATGGTATACTGCTAGATGCTGGCGTAAACTTTGATGAGGAAGACAGGCCGGTATTTGCGGCAACATACCCACCAAAGTATGTTAAGGCGATGATACTTAGTCATGCACATCTGGACCACATAGGCACAGCACCAATGTACTTTATCTCTGGTAGACCAAGAGTCTATGCTACAAAGCCAACACTCGAAATGGCAAAGCTAATGCTTGAGGACTTCCTAAAGCTCAACGGATACTATTCACCATACGAGCACTATGAGGTAAAGCTGTTGCTCGAGGCTGGAGAAAAGATTCACTATGGCCAACGCATAGACATAGATGGTGTTGAGGCAACCTTTTACTCGGCAGGACACGTCCCAGGTAGCACATTTACAGTACTAGATATTGACGGTACAAGGATGGGCTTCACAGGCGACATAAATACGATAGAGACCAAGCTTATGAAGCCAGCAAACCATCACATAATCGGCAGCCTCGACATACTGGTAACAGAGGCGACCTACGGTAGCAGCCTTCATCCACCAAGAGCCAACGCTGAGAAGAGGCTACTCTCAATAATCGAGGAGACGATCGACAGGAAGGGTACAGTGCTAATCCCGGCCTTCAGCATTGCGCGTGGCCAAGAGATAATGATGATACTAGCCGAGCACGATCCGGGTGTGCCTGTCTACGTCGATGGTATGATTAGGCAGATAACTGAGATATTCCTCGAAAATCCCGAGTACATAAACAACGTTAACCTGCTGAGGAAAGCCTACGAGGAGTTTAACATTGTGCGGGGCTGGCGCGATCGAAACAAGGCGTGGCGTGAGCCAGCAGTAATAATAGCCTCGGCAGGCATGCTCAAGGGAGGCCCAAGCCTATACTACCTAAAGAGGCTTGGGTCAAATCCGCGAAACGCAATCATACTAGTCAGCTTCCAGGCACCAGGCTCCAACGGTAGACGCATTCTCGAAGAGGGTCTAATGCCAGATACAGAGGAACCCGTAAGAGCTAGAGTTGAATGGCTAGATTTTAGCAGTCATGCCGACCGCAACGGTCTCTTAGATGTCGTAAGGACGACAAAGCCACGCTACATAGTAGTAGTCCACAGCGAAGCCGATGTAGCTGTAAAATATGCAGAGCTACTACGCAGTACTGGCATTCCAGAAGAAGTTATCGTAGCCGAAAACAATAGGGAGTATACGCTAGAAGTCTAGGCAGAAAAACACGGTATTTGTCTGGGATGGGTTGAGTAGTGGTGGGCCCGCCGGGATTTGAACCCGGGACCACGGGGTCCCGAGTCGGGCACAGCCCCGCGCCCTGGCGGGAGCTGTGTACCCCGCATCCTACCAAGCTAGACGACGGGCCCACCTCATCCACGTTGTTATTGTGGTTTAATCTACGAGTGGAGGTTTATAGTATTTGCTACCTCGCGCTTTTGGTTTCCAGCTAGCTTTTTAGAGGGAGAATTTCCAGGACTAACTGTGGGTGCAATTATGGTAGAAGAGATAAATACAACTATTATTAACATATATGAGCTCACTCGTGAGAACCCGCAGCTGCTAACGATTATGGCGATACAGTTCATACTAGGCCTTATAGCTGGCTACTTTACAGCCAAGATAGCACGTTATGTTCTAGGCCTTATAGGTGTATTCCTTGTTGGCGCTATTCTCGGTTTATGGGGTACTGCGGGAAGCATTGAGGATGCACTTGAGAGGCTCAAGGTGCTAGGTGAGGTAAAGGATGTTATTTACAAGCTGGCACAAGTATTCGGGTTCATGGCTATCGGTCCAACACTACTAGGCTTCGTCATTGGCCTCACAATAGGTGTTGTGAAAAAGTAGTATTGCTTGCTCGGTCATAGTAGGCGTGCCGTTATTTACATAGAGTCGCCTCTTTTTCACCTGCATCGGGGGCTGTTAGGGCCTTGATCATTAGGCGTGCACGGCCCGAAGAGGTTGTTAGGCTTAGAGCAATCGCAGACTATCAGTTTGGCTTTCCTGCAGGCGACCTATTAATCCCGGATAATGTGGTTGTAGGTGTTTCCCCTGCAACGCGCCGTATAAGGGAGATTTACGGCGAGGAGGGGCTGCTGGCTGTCCTCCGTGCACATGATTACTTGTACTCTCTCTCGCTATTAGGCGCCAAGAGGTTGCTAGCTCTTCCCGAGCCTCGTCTCCGCGCAAGGCTTCGTGTTGAAACACCTCCCTCCAAGAGCATTAATTGTAGAATTATAGAAACTATTGATCATGATCTCCGGCCCGGCGATGAGGTTATCGTGTTAAACTCTAGTGGCGAGCTTGTAGGTGTCGGCAGACTAAGATTATCGCCGACGGAAATACTTGAGAACGAGTGTTGGGGTGAGGCTATTAGGCTTAGGAAAACTGTTAAGGGGGATAATTCCTAGCTGAGCTTAGGGTTATGCGGGCTTGGCGTTTAGGGCTAGGTTTGAGTATAAGGGGATAAGGATAGCTTACGATGAGGCACTCTTAGAGGGAGCAAGTCTATTTGTGTCTGGATTTAAGGGATATGGTGCTGTAGGATATATAGCAACACTCCACTTGGCTGAGAAGGCGAACTGTAGCAAGGCCGGTTTTGTGCTTACAAAGTACATGCCGGAGGCTGTAACTCCAGGGTCTAGCGGTATAGTTGCGCCCTTTACCCTATACTCGTGTATGCCTCGTGACGATTTCCGTATTTTGCTTCTTGTAAACCATGATATACCGGTTGTGTATGAGCGTGCAAGATTTGCTGAAGCTATAGTAAGGTTCCTGGTGGAGAGGAATATCCCAGAGGCAGTACTCATAGGAGGATTTGATGCAAGGTATAAGCAGGGCGATGAGAAGTTTAGGTGGGTAGCAACAGCAGCATATTCTAGAAGTCTTGATGCCCCCAAGATGGATAAGGGCCTCTACGTTATTGGTCCTCTAGCGCTCCTCCTACTATACGCCGAGGTTTATGGCTATCCTGCTGTAGCTCTGCTACCCTACACAGAGACGGCTCGCCCCGACCCTCGTGCGGCAGCGGCTGCTATTGAGGTCATCAACAAGCTCTACGGCTTCTCCATAGGTGTTGATGAATTGCTAGAAGAGGCTCGCAAGATTGAGGAAATGATAGTGTTGATGGAGCAGCAGCAGAAAGAGGCGCTTATTCCACCGAGCAGCGAGCGTGCCTACATGTAAGCTGTTTAGCACTCTCCAAGCTCAGCCAGCTTAACTTCTACACCTCTTTTCCTTAGTAGCTCCGTTGTTTTCTCCGCAACGGGCCTACTCCACTTGAGCCCATCGCCCTGACAGTAGTATATCTCTATGCTTGTATAGTTGGCCTTGTTTGCCTCCACGTACTCTGCTATGCTCCTTGCGGTTTCTTCAACAACCTCCCAGTATGGTGTTAGGTTTACCTCAAACTGTGAGCCAGGATAGGTCTCAGCCAGCTCCTCTGGTATAGGGCCGAGGTACAACATGTATCCTACCACGTGGATGTCTCGTCTGCCTTTTTTGATACTGCGGTACAGCTTTGATGACGTGAATGGCTTCTCGAACGGTGATACAGGTATTAGCTTTAGCTCTCCCCTTATGCGCGGCTTGTAGTTTATTCTTATGCTGCGCCTATAGGCTACTACTCTAGGGTTGTAGAGGCTTTCAGAACCGTAAAGGAGTAGGCCTCTTACAAACCCTGTCTTTACACGTGGTGCTAGCTGCTCTATCTTCTCGATGTACTGTCTGAATTTTGCGAAGGCTGTTGCTAGGGATGGGTGGGCTCTACTCCTTTCCTCCAGCAGCTCCCACAGCCTGCCCTCACGGATTGCCGTCTTAACCTCGTTTATTGCTTGTCGGAGTACGTATAGGTTGTGTAAGGCGAGCAACTTTACCCTCTCATCGCGCGGCATTTCTCTCAACTCTTGTGGTGTATACCTACTGCACACAGGGCAGCTGCAGGGGAAATACTCTAGGTTTTCTAGCCGATAGGTCTTTGTTAGGGTCATGTACCGGTTATCCCTCGCGTAGAGGATGTAAGATGCTGAGTCGAACATGTCTACGCCCAGCGCGACTGCGAAAGGTATTATCATTGGGTGTCCTGCTCCGAAGAGGTGTAGCGGCCTTGTAACTGGTAGACTAAACCTTGCTGTAAATACCATGTCTAGTAGCGTACTGTATTCATACCTCTCGAGGAGAACCGTTGGGCTCCCAAGGGCGTATAGCTTGTAGTCCTTGAGCTTCCTGGCTTTCTCCGCGCTTTCGCGGACAAGGTCTATGAAGGGGCCGCCCTGGATGGGTAGGGTCCATATTCTCTTATCGGGATCTATGTAGCTTTGCGCCTCCTCGGCGCGTCTAAGTGTCTCCCTAACACTCTCTTCGGCTTGTTTCCTATCCCTCGTATTCCCCGTTGGTACGTCCAGGATTACAGCAATATCGCTACCTATCTTCTTCTCGTACTCAACTATTTCTCTTGGCTCAACCTCCACATGGCCGTATTCGAGTAGCTGGTAGGCACCAGAGTCAGTCATTACTATGCCTTCAAAGCCTAAGACTCCATGTACGCCCTTCTCTGCCGCTTGCTCGCCAAGCCGTTTCCAGAGTAGATAGGCGTTTGTTATCACGGCGTTAAAGCCGAGCCTCTTGATCTCGACCAGTGGTACCTCTTGCCTAACCGGGTCTATCACTGGCAGTAGTGCAGGAGTTTCGAGTACGCCGTGTGGAGTATAGAGTCTAGCTATTCTTCCCGCTAGGTCTTTTTCGCGGATTTCAAAAACTCCTATCTCGCGCTTCAAGCGGGCTTCTCGCCCCTCCTCTTAGCCTCAAGATACTCCTTCAGAAGGTAGCTAATCTTTGCGGCGAGAGTGCCAGCCCCTTCTACGCCGTTTGCTGTGACTCTTATACTATTATAGACTACTACTACGCCGGCATCCTCGTAGACTCTTACAGCGTCAGGACGTAGTCCAAGCTTTCTGACTATATAGTCTGCAAACTCTCTGGCATCAAAGAGCATTAGCTCATAGGCTCTTATCTCGGCTATTACACGGCCCATTAGGAATAGCCGTGGTACTTTCTCCCTTTCGGCTTCAACGTCTCCGAGTACGAGGTTCAGTTCTGGATGATCGAAGCCCAGCAGGGTTCCACGATACCTCTGCCCGTTAACCAATACTACTTCGACGCGTTTACCTACCAGGTTTTGTAGCTCAGCTAGAAACCTGCGCGTTGGTGTCGGAGACATTATCGACGCCACTACAACTACACCGGAGGTGGTAGGGGTGGCTGGAGTGCTATATAATAGGTAGTGTTTAGGGCAGATCTACAGAAACCTGGTGCATTACAGCTGGGGGGAACCGAGCTGTGGCTGGAGAAGCCATTGTAGCCTTTGAAGGAACGGTGGTATCTGTCGAGCCCGAGCTAATACCAAAGCTCTACGTAACTAGGATAAAGAGCAATAATGGCGAGTACGAGGTTGAAATGGACACTCATAGTGAGCTAATAGTCTTCAAAGAAGGTGATAATGTTCTGGTCGAGTTATCCCGTAGTGTGCCAGAATATCGAGACGGCGTTGACTTTGTTGGTAGGGGTACAGTTGTGTCTATCAAGAGGGATGGGGAGACCTACGCGGCACTAATATCCATGGGGGGACTACTCTTCATTATAAGGTCTCGCAAAGAGTTAGACCTGGCACCTGTAGAGAAGGTATACGTTAAGGTTGCACCGAGGAGCTAACATTCCCGGTGTGGGATTAGTTCCGGTGGGCTCCGCCTACAGGTTGATCCGGGATAGTTAGCAAGTGGGCTAGCTACGAGCACCACAAGCAGCATGGGGCAGGGTTTCGTTGTCGCGGTTCTGCTACTATTTCTCGCAGTGGCAAGTATGCTGTATGGGCTGGGGCTGGGCTCCAGCTTAGTTAACGCAGTGAATGAATCCCAGCTGCTTACTCTCCTTATGGGAGCTGTTGCAGTGGTAGTGATTGTTGCCTCTCTCAAGTTCCGTAGTGGTGGTGGTATCTGTGTAGAGATTGTATTTCCGAGGCTTACACGGACTGAGGTAATGAGAGCCGATACCGTAAAGCTTGAGGAGATTCTCCGGAGCCTATCTCGACATGTCAAGGTGAAGCTAGTCGCGGCTGAGCCAGATATGGCGAGACTATACGTTTATGGTAGGGATGTGGGTTACAGTGAGCTTACAAGCTTAATTCGCGACTATACTGAGGCCATGATAGTAAGGCCGTGTAGTAATGGGACAAGGATATGTGCTGTAGAAGTAGCCTCCATAGCTGTAGCTGAGAGAACAGTCAAGAGAATAGCCTCCAGCTCAACAACAAAGACACTAGTCATAGACTTTAAAGGAGTGATAGGAGAACTAAAGCTGGCTAACGCAGAGCTAATAGAGCTTGGGAACGTTATATCAGTAGTCGAGAAGGTAGAGCACGCGCTCGCAGCCGTAGAAAAATCGAAGCCCAGTCTTCTAGTTCTAGTCGAGCCTCTAGACCTAACTGATGCAGTCATCGAGCACATCTGTAGCTACGCGAAGCAATGCATAGTCGTGACTACTAGTTCTGATACGAAGTTGCCACCTTGCACAATAGATATATAAAACAGAAAGGTTTATAGCCAGCTAAGTAGATGAGGTATCCAATAATACATGGCGGTCCACCGCTGGATCCCGCCGTAGCTCAGCGGCAGAGCGCCCGGCTGTAGGTGGGGCGGGTAGGCCCCCCGCGCGCCCGACAACCCCGCAATGGGGAGCGGATGAGGGCGCGTCGGCATAGCAGCGGGGGCCGCAGCAGAAACCGGGCGGTCCGGGGTTCGAATCCCCGCGGCGGGACCACCCTCCCCCGGGTGCCCGCCGCCCCATCCATCACACATGTTCTGGCTTTTCGCTGTCAGTTCTTCCAGCAATCTATACATACCTATGTGCGGATTTCTACGAGAAACACTAAGGAGATATAATCTCTATTTTGTGTTGATAGTGTTCTACGTACTGGTATTCGATTACTATGCGAAGAGTGGAAGTATATGGTTGAAAGAAGCTGTGCTGCTACGCTGTTGCTGAGTTTTGACGCGAGGAGTTATGCGAGCTTGTTTCTTACCTCTTCGTCGAATATGACGAGATTTTGACACTTATCCTTAATTGTTTTTATGAACTCGATACCCTTGTCAATGTCTTCGAATACCAGTGTGTAGAGATACTTTGGCGTTCGTGCCTTAACCTTTAGGACTCTAATCCTTCTCGTTCCCTCTTCCGTCTCCTTACGCCTGTATCCAAGTTTAACCCTGCACTCACGTGCCCGTTCAAGCACCTTTAGGAATTCCTCTTCGCTCTTTACCTCCACGGGCATAGGCTTAGCACCCGGCCAGCCGCTTAGTGAAAGCCTGGCTATAAACTCAGTGCATTATAGCCTAGTACCTAGGTGATGTCCATAGCAGCTCTTCAAGGCCTAGAAGTCGTGGCGCTGCTATTCACGCTCCTTCTGGCGCTGCTGTGGCATCATATCCTGTTCGGAGTTAGGCGTAGTATTGCGCATGGTACGTTTAAACTGAACTGTTCGGGGAGGGTGGAGGCTAAGTGTTTGATTTCGGTCATAGTTGTTGTACGTAATAACCGTGAAGGGCTTAGGAAGCTCCTAGATGCTCTAAAGGGGTATGTTGAAAGATATAAGCTGGAACTGATAGTAGTGGATGATGCTAGCACTGCGAACGTAGTGGAAATAGTGCGGCAGCACCCTACAGCGGCGCATGTACGTTACGTGCGGATAGACTCTACGCCAAGAGATTGGCTTCCCAAGAGCTACGCGTTATGGGTTGGTGCAAATATTGCGCGTGGCGACATATTGTTCTTCCTAGACTCTGATGTGGAGCTAATAAACACGGGTTGTATATTATCAGTAGTGCAGAGAGTTCTTTGCAACCCAAATAGTAGGGTTATAGTGAGCTTCGTACCCCTTTTCAACTGTGGAAAATCCCGGCTCTGTATAGGCTTCGAAACAGTAGTAACAGCGATCATACAAGGGTTAGCTGGGCACCATAGAAAAAGCAAGCCATGGATTTATGGATGCTGCTGGGCCATAAGGAGACAGCTCTATGCCGAGCTCGGAGGCCATAGAGTGGTCAAGCAAAGGGTTACAGAAGATGTGGCTTTTGCTAGTCTCGCGGCAGCAAAGAATGTAGAACTAAAGATCTTTGATGCCCGCGAGATGGTAGCAGTAGATGCGGTGAAGAGTGTTAGGGACTACTTTTACTTCTCGGCAAGATACTCCTAGATTATCCACGAGCTGAGAGAGCCGCAGCTCTAGCAGTAATGGTCATGTTGATTTATGCGCCACCCCTAGCCCTCTTAGCAGCCCCCTACACTGCAAAGCCCATAGCGCTTGTGGCCTTAGCGCTAGAGTTAGCTGCATACGCTAGCGCAGCAAGACTAAACAAGTACCCGCCATACTCCATGGCGCTTGCACTACCTGCAGCCATACTTTTCGTTGCTGGTTCACTTCAAGCCTTACGAGGCTACACCGTATGGGCGTGTAGGAGAATATATCTGGCAGATTCACGCCTCGTAGTTAGCGAGCAAAGCAGCTGTATAAGAGTAAAGCGGTAGGCTATGTACTCCTTAATGCCTCGATGTTTCCCGGCTCCGCGACACTGCGCGGTACCAGGTCGAATGGAATACTCTCAGACTAGCCGAGGGTATGACAGTGGTACAAGCATCACATATCCACGGCTTCACAGAGGAGTTGATGATGTTATCCGAGGGACATGTCATAAATGTAGTGAGGCTTGAAGCCTGGCCCCCTCCCTGGGGGCGTTGGGGGGACCCTGGCTTGCCAGCCGAGGTTCATGGATGCAGGGTCTACTTGAATCGATTAGCAGCGCCAGAGCCCATAGTAGTTGCAGACTGTACAGTGACGGGTAAGGTGGGCGCCCGAGGCGAGGCCCACGCGGCGATAGAGGGGCTCCTCCGGCTCCTAGACCATGGTCTCGGCCTCAAGGAGGCCCTCGAAGCCACGGGTTACAGCGTGGAGCCGCTTGCCCGCAGAAGGTTCACAGTACACAGTGCTCCACTGCGAGGCGGAGGCGAGGCCCGAGTCGTAGAGGCTCGAGGCGTCGTGCTAACAGCTACAGCTGTGCTCCCTGTGAGCCTCATGGCTCGTGTAGACGATGGTGTTAGAGAGCGTCTGGAGAAGGGTGCAGTGCTGAGGATAGGTGAAGCAGTGGAGCCACCCGTCTACCTTTCCCGGCCGGTGCTCGAGCCTGGCGATGGTGAACCCGCCGGTCAAAAGGCTATACCACGTTTCGTCACCTATGCAGCTGAGGGTCCTCCTGAGGCAGTGCCCAGCAACGCTACGATACGGGTCTACACGCCCCGGGGCATCACGGTGATAGACCAGGGAATCCTTGGGGAGACTGCTGAGTGGCTCGTGCTAGATATGCACTGCGTCACCGGCTGGAGCGTCAGGGGGAAGCGTTGGCTAGCCGCCCCGTTGCGCGAGGTTCTCCGCTTGGCTGGGGCTGAGGTGCCGTCCGGGGGCTGGCTTCTAGCCCGCAGCGCTGGAGGATACGCCTCTATCGTCCCGCTCCAGGAAGCTCTCGAGTACGGCTACATAGCGATAGGCCTGGAGGGGAAGCAGCTTGACAGAGACCGTGGCGCGCCAGCCAGGCTAGTACTCCCCAGGCTGTATGGCTGGAAGCACACCAAGTGGCTCACCGAGATACACCTACTCGAAGGCTACACTGACGGCTACTGGGAGGCTAAAGGCTATCACGAACGCGGCCTAGTAGCGTTAGAGGAGCGGTTCAAGATACGCAACCTGGAACTCATAGACGTAACAGAGCATTAATGCGAGGAGAACGAGAAGATGTCCAGACAGCTGCCCTGCAGAGAATGTACCAAGCATGTGTAAGAGCAGCGATGAAGGTGTACCAGAAGTAGAACATTGCAATTATTGCATGGTATAAGAGCTTCCTGCCTAATATATGGCCGTGGATCGTGGAGAAGGGAAGGCCCGCAGGTGGAGCCGCCGCCGGGATTTGAACCCGGGACCTCCGCCTTACCAGGGCGGCGCTCCGCCAGGCTGAGCTACGGCGGCTTCCAGTGTAGGCTGTGCATCTAATGGTGTGTGGGTATATTCTTTACGGTTTCATTGTTTTTGCACCCCCACCTCTGCCAGGGATGTTAGGGGTATAGCTGGTATGGATGTAGGATTCCCAGTGAGAGTCGTACGTGAAGGCGGCGTGGAAATCGTTGTACCTGACATGGATGTCTATCGTAGACCCAATGGTGTCTACGAGCCTGCGTGGGCGCCAGTCTTCTATAATCCGAGGATGGCGTTCAATCGTGACATAGCGGTGGTGTTTGCGCGTACATATGCTAGGCTACGTGGACTCGATAAGCTCGTTGTTGTAGAGCCACTTGCTGGTAGTGGTGTTAGGGCGGTACGCTATGCTGTTGAGGCTGGGGCAATAGTGTTTGCCTCAGACATAGATTCCGACGCCGTATACCTCTCGAGAGTTAATGCTGAGCGGAATAAGGTCTCCGAGAGAGTTCGTGTGGAAAAGGCGGATGCAAACGAGTTTATGGCGCGGCTTCCGAGGATGGGGGTGAAGCCAACGATAATAGATATAGATCCTTTCGGTAGTCCCGCGCCATTCCTAGACACTGCTATACAAGCCCTAAGACCCCGAGGCGTACTCGCTGTAACAGCGACAGATACAGCCCCCCTCTCTGGAACGCATCCTAGAGCTCTACGCCGACGCTATGATGTAAGGCCTGGAAGACTTGCATGGGAAAAAGAGCAGGCAGTACGTATACTAGCAGGCTACATTATAAGGCGCGCAGCAGCACACGAGTATGGTGTCCGCATACTTCTAGCCTACTATGTAGACTACTATGTCCGAATCTATGCCGAGCTATGGCGGGGGGCAGGCCGGGCAGATAAGTCACTGGAACAGCTAGGCTACGGTGCATATTGCTACAGCTGTGGCTACACTAGCCTAGCTAGCAATCCGTTAGAACGCTGCCCCTACTGCCAAGCACAGTTAGGCATAGTAGGCCCACTATATATCGGGAAGCTCTGCGACGAGTCATTCATAGAGGAGATGTTGAGAGAAGCTGAGAAGATGTGGGACATACTAGCAGAACCTGATAGGGTTGTAAAACTTCTAGAACAACTCCTCAAGGAGTGTGACATAGTAAAGCCCTATTATAGGCTCGACAAGCTATGCAGTATACTACGCATGAACATGCCTAAGATGAACACAGTAGTCGAGGAACTCCGTAACCGAGGCTACAATGCAACCAGAACGCATTTCGATCCACGCGGCTTTAAAACTAATGCACCCCACTGGGCTGTGGTAAAGATGCTCCTAGAAACTAGGCGTTAGCTCTGCATCGCCCTCCTCAACATCCTAATCTTAGTGTTGAGCCAGGCACCAAACATAGGGCAGTTTATCGGGTCGAAGAAGCCGCCACTATGGCATTTTTCAAGGTTCTTACAGGTAAAGCATGGTATTTCCAGAGCATTACCTATCCTCACCTCTAGCCGAACCTGCTGCTTAACCTGCTTAGCCAGGTATAACTTGTAAGTCCTTCTACCTCTATGCACGGCAGGTTCGCGCACAATAAGTCCCTTCTTTAGGAGCCTCAATGTCAGCCTTGACCCTTCACGACTATCAAGGCCTAATGCTTTCCACAGCTCATGTTGGTAGATGCCTTCATTGCCTCTAGACTTTATGATCTCGAGGGCACGCGCTTCAAGCTCGTCAAGACCACGGTATCCAACATCCTCTATCGAGGGCTCTATTGCCGTACTCAAGGCCTGGCCTCCCCTTCCCCTACGCTAAAGCTAGCTTTGTTCTGTAGGCGGCGACTGTACATACAGTAGCTGTAGCCACCGAACTGTAATAATAGGGTTTGGAGCCCCTATATTTTTATCCGGCATAGATTTGCGGGTTCACACTACCGTAAACCGTTGAAGGCGGTAAAGTGGGCAGCCAGTATGAAATATGTGGTGGTGGCTAGACAGGTTTGGAAGAAAGGGAGAAAGAAGTCTAGCTAAAGCCTAACCTCAATGTAGAAGTTGTCTACGATATCTCTATACCTGTTCCTTATTGTTGCATCCGTAACTCCTATTGCTTGTGCGACTCTCTGCTGGTTCCTTTTCTCGTCGAGTAGTATGGATGCCACGTAGACGGCTGCAGCTGCCAGAGCTTCCGGCGGCTTGCCCTGCGCAATACCGGTCTTGGTTAGCATTATTGTGAATCGGGTAGCTAATGCCTCAACCTCGCCAGAAAGCTTGAGCTTTGACGCTATCTTTGATACGTACATTTGTGGTCTGGGTGGAGTTGCAACTCTCACCTTGAGCTTTGTCACTATCTTCCTGTAAGCCTTCCAAATCTCCTGCCTGCTCAGTCCGAGAGTCTCGGCAACATCGCGCATTGTTAGTGAGTGCCCCTCTATCCTTGAAGCTATGACTGCTGCAGCTGCAAGGTAGACATGCTCATTATTCTTCTTGATAACGCCCATAAGGTATAGCTTCTTCACGAGCTTAGCCATGGTCTCGGCGACGCGTGGTGGGAGATTAAGCTTTGCGACAAAGTGATTGAGGTCCTGCAGGAGCTTAATCATCTTCTTTTGGCCGTGGGTTCTAAGCTGTGTTTGTAGCTGCACAATCTTCATTGCACGTGGGTCTCGGCGGTTCCGCTGGACATATGTTGTCAAGCCTTTATCGTGTACCCGCTCGGTTAAAGGTGCGCCAACCCTGCTCCTAAGCAGCCTATCCTCTTCAGTATAGCTCCTCCACTCGGGTCCAGTGTCTAGTGGTGCATCGTCTATCACGTAGCCACAGTTGGTGCAGACTAGCTTACTCCCATCACGTTTAGCGTAGAGCTTTAGGGGCGCCTTACACACGGGACAATATTCCAGACCCTTGGGTAGAGGTATACTCATCTCCTCCTACCTCCCCTCCCCCTACCACCCCCGCCACCCCTCCGGCCAGCCTGTCTACCACGGTGTTGTCTTGGAGTTCTCGTTTTGCGCGGCCTCCTGCCTCTCTTCTGTGGCCTAGGCGGCTTATAGTATACCACTTCGCCACTAGCCAGCTTGATCTCCCTACTCGCGGGCTTAACCACGGCATAGGGCTCCTTTACAGGGCCTATGATGTCGAGTAGCACGCCTATGGGCCTTAGATCCCTGTCATACACCCTAACATTGAGTGGCGGTGGCTGCTGTTCCTCTAGCTTCACCACTATGTATCCGTTCGGTGTTGTATGTAGCACGGTGCCCAACCTTCTCAAAGCATGGATCCCTAGCTAGGGGGGTGGCGGGGTGCTCCTATTATTACTCCTATACACATGGTATTGCAGTGTAGTCCAGCGTATAAGCGGGGAGGCTCAAGATCCCAGCATAGGGTGTTGGCCTGCATTGATTCAAATCGCCGTGGTGGGATGTGGTAGTACGGGATTATTCCTTGCAGCTGGGCTAGCAGCCTCCGGCTACAAGCCCATCCTCTTCTGTAGCCACGATGAGGCGGTTGCTGCAATAGCAGCTAATGGTATTAGAGTTGTTGGACATGGCGAGGCCTATGCAAGGGTTTCAGCAGCGCATGTCAGTCTCGCTCAGCCACAGTATAAGCTAGCATTCCTGGCATTTCGCCTTAATGGGCTCCGGGAAGGGCTGAAAGTGGCTAGCCAGCTTCTTTCAAGCGATGCTCTTGGAATCGTTTTGCTGCAACCTTCACCCTTGGCTCTCGAGGAGGCAGAGAGTGCTGGATTTCCTATTGCGGGGTTTCTACACCTCGGCACTTGTGTGTGGAAGATAACTAGTTCAACAGTTGAATGGAGTGGTAACGGATTTGCAGTCTTTGCAGGGCTTAACGATGCAGGTCGTGTTGTGATGGACATCGCAAAGGTATACAGGCTAGATGCTAGGCTTTATGGCTCCGAGAAAATCGGATCAGTTGCCTGGGATGCGTTGTCAGTGGCAGCCTCGGTGCAGCCTGTATCAGCCTTACTAGGTGGTTGCAGTATCAAGGCTCGCTAGGTCTAGCTATGCTATGCAGCTAGTGGAGTCCCTTGCAGGCGAGGTTGAGCTTGTAGCTGAGAAGCTTGGCATACAACTTCTACGAAGACCAGTTGAAGCTGCAAAGGAACTCGTATCTGTGCGGGGTTGTAGACCTAAAATGTTACAGGATATAGAGGCTAGAGTTGCGACCGAGGTAGACTACATAAATGGCTATATTATCCGCGAGGCTGTTGTCCGGGGGCTCTACACTCCCTATAACATGGCGGTATACCTTGCTGTTAAAGGGCTGGAAGAAGTATTAAGGGGCTAGCTTGGGATGCCGCTAAGGGTTACGGTGAGGATAGCGAGAGCCTATCTTGAAGCCCTAGTGCTTGGCGACAGGATTAAGCCATTTCAAGCTGCAAAGAGGAGGGTTTTTGCACGCTACCACATACTGGGCACAAAGTACGACCGTGTATTTACAGCGATAACCTATAGGATGTTTAGGCTACTCGGCATCGTGGATAAGATAATAGCTGAACGCATAGGCAGAATTGACTATCCCACACCAGTCATGCAGGCTCTACGACTAGCAGTCATGGTCTCCCAATTCGATACGGTGGGCGACAGAGTGTTTAGTGAGTCTCTCATAGAAAACCTTGCGAGGATTATTGAGTCAGAGTACCCGGGGATGGGGGAACTGGTAGTAAGGCTCTACAAGAGCCTAGAGAAGGAGCCCTGGAGTCCATCCACGAAGCTCGAAGAGCTAGAGTATCGACTCCTTCTTCCCCGGATACTAGTAGAGGAGCTTCAGAAGCTGTTACCTCCCGGTGAGGTTGAAGAGTTTGCAAAAGCTGTAAACACGGATAGGCCCACGTTAGGCTTTCGCGTCAATAGGTTAAAGGCCAGTGTTGAGGAGATTATTGAGGAGCTTCAGTATGCAGGAGTAGATGCGTGGCCTAGTACACGCATACCATACCACGTATCCTACAAGGGCTCCCTCAACTATAGCCGGTTTAAACCCCTACTTGAGGGCAAGGTCGTGCCGCAGGACGAGGCTAGTGCTGCTGCTGGCTACCTACTAGGTGCAAAGCCCGGCGAGCTAATAGTCGATATGTGTGCTGCTCCTGGAGGCAAGACAACACATCTAGCCGAGCTATCAGCGCTCGGAGCGAGGATAGTAGCGATAGACGTCTTTATAGATAGGCTTGAGCGGCTAATAGAGCTGGCAACGCGCACTGGCACGTGGCCTTCAATATACCCAGTTAGAAGTGATGCGATCTTTGCATCCCGCTATGTCAGGGACAGAGTTGATAGAGTTCTCCTTGACCCACCTTGCACTAGTACTGGTGCTTTGGCAAAGCATCCCGAGGCCAGGTGGAGGCTCACAAGGGAAGCCATAGTAAGGCATGTGGGGCTCCAGCGCCGCTTACTACTTGAAGCTGTTAAGCTGCTAAAGCCTGGCGGCCTCCTCCTTTATACGGTTTGCAGCGTTCTACCCGAGGAGGGCGAGGAGAACATAAAATGGTTACTAGAGACGGTGAAGGGTATCGAGATTGTGCCCCTTACCGGCCCATATGATCCATCCCCGCTTCTCCCAGGCACTATGAGGGCTTGGCCCCACCGACACGGGACAACAGGGTTCTTCTATGCGCTGCTAGAAAGGAAGGAGTGATGCTGAAGCGATAATTACCCGTAGTTCCCCATGTTCCAACCTGGTGTTTTAGTGTGGGGGTTTGCAGAGTAGCTGTTGGCTCAACAAACCCGGTGAAAGTTAATGCTGTCCGCCGTGCCCTAAGGTTGCTATGTGAAGCTGTTGTTGAGGGTGTTGCTGTTGAGAGTGGAGTGCCTGTTCAGCCTATTGGACTGGACGAGGTACTTCGTGGTGCGATAAGTCGCGCCCTTGAGGCACAGAAGAGGCTCTCGGCGGACTATGGAGTAGGAGTCGAGGCTGGCCTCGTGGAATATGTTGAGCCCCTAGAGTTGCAAGTAGCAGTGGTTGTAGACTCCAATGGCGGGGTAAGCATAGGGTTTAGCCCAGCATTCCCAATACCGCGCAGCTGGCTCCCCGAGCTTAGAAGGCGAGTCGAGCTAGGCGAAATAGCTACCAGGGTCACAGGCCGCAGGGACATCGGGGAGAGGCTAGGCATAATAGGCTACCTCACTCGCGGTCTAGTAACGCGTACAGACCTCACATACCTAGCTGTATTAATGGCTCTCGTGCCCAGGCTCAACCCGGACCTATACACCGAGCTGCCACATTATACCGAGCTGCTCAGCGGCGGAGAGAACTTATAGGCAGCCAGGCAGCTGCGCCAATAACCACTAGGGGGCGAAGGCTAGATGGGCGTTTACCATGGTAACGACCTAAAGAAGCCTACGGGCGGCAAGAAGCGTCCGCACCAGAAGGTTAAGAGGAAGTACTGGATGGGCAGATATCCAACATTCACAAGGCTAGATAACCGCGACGTAAGGGTCCACATAAGGGTTCGCGGTGGAAACTATAAGATAAGGCTGAAGAGAGCTGCGTATGCAAATGTCATCGATCCGGAGACTAATACAGCGCGTAAAGTTCGCATTCTAAGAGTTGTTGAGACACCAGCAAACCCGCACTATGCGCGTGCAAACATAATAGTTAAGGGTACAATCATAGAGACGGAGCTTGGTAAGGCTGTGGTAACATCGAGGCCCGGCCAGGACGGAGTCATAAATGCTGTACTGATAGAGAAGCGTAGCGAGAGGCCAGCAGGCTAGGCGGGTAAGACGCTTACCTGGTTTTACTCGACCTTGACGGTGCAAGGGATGTCTCTATTTAGGTAGTAGACTTGCAAGCCTCTGTATTCTTGCCAGTGCCCGGCGCTTGGACTTCTCGTCGAGTCTAGCCTCTCGAATTACAGCCTCAAGAAACTCCAGCACCTTCTCGGCATAGTCTCTACGGAAGGGAAATGGTACGCCATCCTTACCTCCAGCTATGTAGGCGTAGCGGAACGGATCTATAGGGGACGATGCCGGGTCGTGATGGCTAATTGGGACACCATATATGATTTCTGCGACGAGGGCTAGGCTTCTAAGCGTGGCTGGACCAACCCCTTCAATCATTACAAGCTCCTCAAAGCTCCTGGGAGACAACTCCCAGACTCTCCTAAGCACAGCCTCTATGTTCTTGGGCGGTTTTAGCTGAGGCCTATAGTAGCGTCTGTACTGCTCAATAACTCTGCGCGCTTCATCCCTAACATTGCTCCACATTGTTAATGGCACAATGCCTTTAGCAAGCGCGTAAGCCTCACGTATACTACTAGCAAGTCTGGAGGGATTCTCGCTAGCCAAGTCAACTATTAGTCTTCGAGCCTCAAGACTCTTTCTGCTTGTTAGATCAACTACAAAGTCTTCGCGGCGCTGAGAAGCAATAGCAGAGTGTGGTTCGAGAGTTGGCGTCCGTGGCAGTGGGCTACGCCAGTGGTAACGACGCGCCATCTTAGCCTCGACATTCATACCCTGCTGTATGACAACCCAAGCGCCATCCTCAGACACTATAACAGAGTGGTGGTAAAGCGTATAGCCATCCTGTAATACGGCAGAATCGGTCTTAGCAGCGAGCCTTGACACATACTTAAGCTCTTCTACAATTCTCGAGGGAAGCCCCAGCCTCTCTCCAATAATCTCTAAATCTTTCGGTGTTTCTCTCGCCCTCCTACCTTTACCACCGGCAACGCCGATGCCCAGGTGGGGGGTCTCCTCTACAACCTGCCGCACAATACCAATAGTTACTGTTGTCGAACCACTACTATCCCAGTCCATGCCTATAGCATTGTTGAAAGCTTGAAACCAGACTGGATCAGCAAAATACTCCACGAGCCTACGGGGGCCATAAAACTCCACAACAGCCTCCATTATAGCCCTGGCAAGCTTCTTCATGTATGCGGCTAGCCATGCAGGTACATGCCCCGTATGTAGTGGTAAATCAGCAACACCAGCATATGCCACTTCCAGCAGCCCCACATAGTTATGTTGTGAAGGGTAGGAGCAGTCGTATTAGGATTCTACATCCTATCGGCTAAACCTGCAAAATGTCATGAATTAGCTACATGGCTGGTTCTTGTTTTGATGAGAAAGACTAATAGGTAATGGGAGGAATATAGGGTGTAGCATGTCTACCATATTCTCTAGACCCATAGCTCTCGTGGGAACCTTGTTAGCAGTCTTGGACCCCGCTCTGTCACTAGCACCATCTCTTCGACTCTAACTCCGAACTTACCGGGTATATACACTCCTGGCTCTATTGTTATCACCATGCCTGGCTTTAGTTCGTCATTGTTGTCGCTTGATACTCGCGGGTATTCATGTACGTCTATTCCAACTCCGTGGCCCAGGCTATGTATAAAGTACTTGGCATAGCCGTGCTTCTCAAGAATTCTCCTAGCAGCAGCATCTACCTCTCCTATCTTCTTACCGGGCTCTATAGCGTCTATTGCAGCTTCAACAGCATCTATAACAGTTCTCAGCGCGGCTGTAAACTCGTCGCCAACACCGCCAAAGTCAACCGTTCTAGTCATGTCGCTGCAGTACCCCTTATACACCGCTCCGAGGTCTATGAGCACTGGTTGGCCATCCTCGAGTCTTCGCCTAGCAGAGGGTATGGCGTGAGGGTAGACCGTGTTCTTTCCAAACGCTACTATTGGTGGGAAGGAGTGGTCCTCAGCCCCTCTTACCCGTATCTCCCGTTCTATGATTGCGGCTATTTCAAGCTCCGTAACCCCGGGCTCGAGGTTTGCAAGTGCCTCGTTGAGAGCTGCCTCAGCAATTCTTGCCGCCTCCGTCATGCGCTCAATCTCCCAGGGCTCCTTCAGCGCCCTCATTAGAGCTATGTCTTTAGAAGCATCTTGAAGTTTCAACTCCTTAGCCTCAAGCTCCGAGATGAACTGTTTCGAATCAGCATCAGTTAGTAATATACACCCCTTGCCAACAAATTTCGCAATAGCGTCTATAGCCTTACCCTCAACAATCTCTTCGCCTTCAATGTCTAGTTTTAGTTCGCCTGGTAAGCCGTATGGCTTGTAAGCTACAACAGTGACCAGGTCATCAAGCGCATTCTCTCGTACAGTGTCATAGGCGCGTAGATACTCCAGGGCTGGTACGAGCAGCCTAAACCCTACATTCCTGCTATAGAGGAGGAAACCGCCCTTAAACCCGGTGAAGTAGAACACGTTAGAGGCTGAGACTATTAGTGCTCCGCAGACATTCTTCTCCTCTGCCAGGCCTTCGAGCTTCCTAAGCCTGGAACGGTACAAGGTTATACACCCGCTGGAGCCGCTTATACACTGTTGGTGGAGAGACTACTTAGCCTTCCTCCTCGCAACTCGGCAGGCCTCAGCACCAAGGAGCTTCGGGTCGTTGTAGTAGTCTATGCAGCGTCCGAGCCTGGAATCGAGAATACCGTCGCTGTAGCAGTTAGCGAATCGGTCACTCTCAAGCCCAGTCCCTCTAAGCATTAGTACCGGTATGCCATAGCTACAGGCCAGCATAACCTCGAAGAGGGTGCCAATGCCGCCGCCAACAACTACGAGCACGTCAGAACTACGGACGAGTATGCTACTTCTCTCCCTTACACCGAGCCCGGTACGGATAACCACCGAACCCTCCGGATAGCTCATAGCCTCATATTCTGGTGGTATGATGAACACGAGTCTTCCAACACCATGCTTCATTGCGGCATCAGCTATAAGCCTCATTAAGCCGCGATATCCTCCGAGCAGAATTGTCACAGTATCCGGTTCGCACTCTGAGAATAGGCCCTCCATAATATCATTCACAGCCTCTATATGCACTGGTTTAGGCTCACCACTATATGCTGCAAACCCGACCTGCACAGTCACGGTCTCAACCCGTGCAGCCTATAGCACGGCACCTGATACGAATAGCTCTCCCCGCGAGGAGCTAGGGAGGAAAGCCTTGCCCATACTCTCCGGGAAGTTGCTAGTACCCGTCGACGTAATAGTTGATAGTCGTGAGGCTTCAAAGAACCAGGATATAGTTGAGGGACTGCGGAGCCGTGGACTGCGCGTTGCGGTTCAAGAGTTGGAGGCAGGCGACTACTACCTCCTTGCAACAGACCCGTCTAAGGCACTGCTCGTCGAGAGGAAGACTGTTATAGACTTCGCCAACAGTATTAGGGATAACCGTGTCTGGGACCAAGCTAAGAGGCTGAGAGAAGCTGCAGCCAGGGAGGGCATAAAACCAGTCATTGTTCTCGAAGGCTGGCTAGGCCTAGTTGAAAAGAGGACAAGGTGGAACATAGCAGCGGTGTTAAGGGTTATAGATGAACTCGTACTCGACTGGGGCATACCCGTAATCCCGACACACAACAAGCAAGCAACAATTGCATGGTTGGCGGCTAAAGCGAGGAGCCTTGGTAGGACCGAGGAGAAACGCGTTGTGAGGCTGCGTGTAGAGAAGAAGCCAATGAGCCTAGCCGAGCGTATACTCTACGTTGCTGAAGGCCTTGTAGGCCCAACACTGGCCCGCAGACTTCTCGAAAGGTTTGGGACGCTTCGCCGCATAGCAAACGCTAGTGTGCAGGAGCTAATGTCGGTGAGGGGTATCGGTGAAAAGAGAGCCCGCGAGATATACTTGATATTCAACACTGAGTGGAACAGTGTTAGCGGAGAAGTTGACAAGAACTAAAAACAGGGAGTAGGCGGTTCTATGCGTTGAGAGTAGGTGTTAGCTCACCTCCTCTACATGTATGATGCTTACTGGACAAGACTCAGCAGCAGAGGTTACACAATCCTTGAGCTCCTCAGTTACCTCGCCCTCAGCTGGGTTGTTCGGGTCAATGCGCCACTGAGCCTTAATCTGGCTCTTGCCGTCCTCTTCATTTATCTCGAAGACGTCTGGACATAGGCTCACACAAACCATGTCAGCAATGCACTGGTCTCTGTCGATTCTTACACGTAGCTTGGCCATGCCTTTTCACCGTTTCTATACCACAGTTTGTGCGGGTATAAAAAGAAATTCTCTACTAGAACGGGGCGGTAGAAAACTTGAACGTGTGTAGTGTAGTTCTTACCTTTCGCATATTTTTCTCCGAATGTAAAAAATCTCTCCGTCCTCTGCAGCAACGCTCTCGGCACACCCCTCAACGATGCACACAGCTACAGTAACAGCTACAACGGCATCCAAAGCATGTCTACTAGCTGGGAGTGGCTGGCCAGCATCAATTCCTATGACGCGGAGTAGCTCTTCCACACTATTGCAGCCAGCTATTCTGAGAACGCTGGCTGGATGAGTCTCGTAGACCTCCATGTCAAGGTCCCTCAGCGTCTTAGCAAGCCTCGCAGCTCTAGCTGCTAGCTTGCGCATTGATCCTATTGTTAGGGGCAGGAGGCGTGCACCAATACGGAGAAACAATTTCTCAACACGGCGGAAACCGCCAGTCTCTGGCAAGGTTAGGGGAGCGTCAACCACGACTATCTGGACGCCGCTTCCAGCTAGGAGGTCTATCAGCTGGCTATCTGTATAGGATGCAGTCGTGACGCTGGTAAGGCGCCACTTGTCGGTGGTGCGCCAAGCTATAGCCACACCGGTAGGCCGGTGCGGCGATGCAGCTAGATCTATTCCGGCTACAGTCGTAGCTTCTCGCATCCCCCAAGCTCCCTTAACACAGCCTCAACACTCCTCATGACAGCCTTAAGCTTGACCTTAGGGTAGAAGAGTGCTATGAGTCTCTCCGGGAGGCTCAAACTAAGGGGAGCCCCAGCAGCCTTGGGATGTCCGCCACCTCCTAGCCTAATGGCTATCTCTCTAACGTTAATTCTTGATGAGCGGAAGCTTATACCCTTGCTCCCCCTGGCCCTCACTATGACAGCTATGTCTGCCGAGAACCTTGAGAGTAGAATGTTGCCGAGAATACTTGCACTCGGCGGCCCAGGCCTCTTCAGCACTGCCACGACACGGCAGCCATTAATGTCGCGTACAACAGTGTTCCGGAGGGCGTAGTTAAACCCGCTAAACTCTAGGCGGAGATAATCGCTAAGAGCTCCATCAAGTTCGGGCCACCAGAGGGAGCCCGAGACAAACCCCTCGACAAGTCTACGGCGCCACTGGTCACCTCGTGCTCCACGATACCTGTCTACTACGCGGTAAAGCCTCGTAGCCATTGGTTCATCCCAGCGCCAGAGGTCAGCGGCACAGGTTATTGCCGCCAGTTTCTCAGCATAATCGTCAACATCAATCCCAAGCTCTTTTGGCGCGTACCGTGCAACTACACCAGCAGCGCATGTGGTAGTGTCTATGTGCACGCGTACCCCCAGCTCTCTAAGTCTTGCAATCCACTCCTCCTGCCAGCGGTGATGGTCATACCACTCTACAGCTACACCCTTCGATGTGAAGCCGGCGAGCGTGTCAGCAATCTTCTCTATCGTTGAAGTGTTAGGGCCCAGATCCATTATTACTATTCGATTGACACTTTCTATGCTCTGGAGCGTCTTGTGGAGCTTGTGGGGTTCAGTGAACGTGAGGGATGCGTCCACCCCTAGCTTTAGCCCCGAAAGCCTAAGATATATCGCGGCTGATGCCACGCCATCAAGATCCGTGTGTGTTACGATATGCACCTTCAATACGTACTCACCACCAAGCATCCATTAGCTAAAGTAGGGGGCCTCAGCGACGCCGACCCCGGTCATAACCCGCGAGGGCCTACTAGCTGGGTTCCCTCCGGTGTTTCTCCTCAACGGCCCATACATAGTTGGAGAGCGGAGGGTAGGGGTATTAGCGCTGGTTCCCCCTTATACCTGCTAGCATCCCGCTGTCCCAGGATGGGGTTACAGGGCAGTGTACAGCATTAACGGTCTAAGGGTTAGACGGGTGGGCGAGGCACTAGCAGTTGTTAGCCCACACGCCCTCGATGTTATTGAGAGGCGTGATCCCCAGTACAAGGCTATCAGCATGTTAGCTGAAAAATATGGTGTGGAGGCTCTAGCAGTTATTGTAGCTAATGCCCTCATAAGCTATCGGCTCACGTTGAAGGGGGAGGAGTACTGGCTAGAATTTGCAAGCTACTTCTCTAAAGCCGGGCTCCCTCGAACGGCACAGGAAATAGTCTCCGCCTTCAGAGGATTCCTCTCAGAGAGCCGTGGCAATCGTAGGCTTGTAGAGCAGAAGCTCTTGAGGATACGTCGTGCAGCTCCTCTCCTTGAGGATGTTGCAAGTGATCCGCTACGCTACAGCGATGTAGGCTTGTTGGTTGAAATGCTAGCTAGACAGCTTAGGGCGAGAAGGCATGAGAAGACGATAGTGTTTGCAGGCAAGATGGCCTACTATCTCTTCAAAGCCTTGAACGTGGAGGTTAGGGGGCTAGAGAGAATACCGTTACCTGTTGATAGGCGTGTAGCATTAATAACAGTAACATCCGGTATAGCTGATGCAGACATATCAACCATAGTGTCACGGCCAGATGCAGCTATAGAGGCTTGGAGCGAAATAGCGAAGATTTCTAGCATACCAGCAATGAGGCTTGATGCCGTGATATGGTTGCCGGCTGCAGAGATGGAGAAGAACTTGCGTAGAGGACTCGAGTATGCTCGCGACGAGTATGCAAGGAGACTTGTATCCTACAGTGGGGGCTCCATAAGCTGGCCCTCTGCCCGCAAGATAGCATCTGAGATTGTCTACAGGTTTCCGCCCAACACAGCCCTGTAAAACCGCTCAGCTAACATGGCGTCGCGATGCTCGAGGAGCCTTACACTAGCTTGGAAAGCTTGAATAAGCTGTCCAGAGTCAACATCAATCGCCCAGCCGGATCTGTTAGTCCGGTAGGCTATGTGTGCTAGGCCGAGCCCCCATACAACACCGAGGCCAGGCACTATGGCGCGGCGGAGAAGTGCTGTGATGGGGAGTAGTCCGTTCACTTGCTGCTTCTCTATAAGCCTTGCAGTGCGATACACTATGCTCTTGAGCCTGGTCAAGGGAGTCAAAGCAAGCTCCATGTAGATCCTTCGAAGAAGTGTGTGCAAAGCCCTTAGCCGGGTACTTGAGTTGTCAAGGATACTGTTGAGGCGTCTAGCGAGCCCGTCTATGTCGGTGCTGCGGCGCTCGTGCCAAGCGGCTAGGAAGCTATCCTCGATGCTGCCGACTCTCGCGGCCAGGATGTCCTGCTGGAGCAGTGTATAGGCCTCAGAGAGGGGCTTATCGAGCACGCTACTAGAATCCATAACGTCTCCGTAGCCCTCAATGCTTACGAGCAAGCTGCCAAACATACTCGTTTCAGTCGAGACAATGTTTGCAGTCGAACCGATAAAGGGTATTGTGCCAGCAAGCCTCGGGGAGTAGAGCACTACGGAGCTAGTGTCGCCTCTCTTTTCTGCAAACCTCGTAGCTAACTCCACAGCCAGCCGTGCAGCGTTCGCAATGCCGGAGCCATGGGGATATCCCAGTGGTGCAAGCAGTCTTGGTGCCCTCGGCTCTCCAGCTCGTAGAAGTGGTGTAGAGCACTCGTACAGTTCTGCGGAGACAGCAACCCTAACCCAGCTACACGAGGCCAGTCTCTTGGCAGCAGAAATTGAGAGAGAAACCGTGAGAGGCGTGGGAAGAGTCGTTAGACGTAAAGTGGGTGGTCTTATCAGCTCCTTGGAGTAGAAGATTATGGCGGCGATACCTCTCCATGCAGCTCTGGCGAGTACTTCAAGGATCTTACTGAGCTTAAGGGGTAGGGGTATGAGGGCTACGGTTCCCGGCTCCAGTCTGGCTAAGTCATCAGTGTGGGTGAGAAGTACTGGCTTGCCTGCAGCCTCCCCCTCCTCTAGGGGTATGGCTGCTAATGCCTCAATACTATATCCACAAGCCTCTACGTGGGAGCCCTTGTCGCGCCAACACATTGAGGGTACCAGGTGTAGCTTGGGGTTAAGCCCCTTCTCATCCAGCCTTTCCCGGTAAAGCTTAGCTAGCTCTATTACCTGCCTAGTGCCGGGAAGTGCTTCGTAAAAAGGAGTTTCTCCATCTGTGCATCTCAAGGCTTGGCTCCCTGAGGCTTACCCAGGACGACAGCATAGGCGGGATTTTGCTTCCTTTTAATCTTGATTATCTCCTTCAACACCACCATCTCGTCATCTGTTAGCTCGCTCTTAAACTTCGTTAGCCACAGTACTGCGTGTTGCTCCGGTATATCCGTATAAAGTACATCTCCCTCGTCGATATGTCTACCGACCATCACGTGGCCACGTATCGATATAGCAACTGCCATGCCAGCACGAGCCTCATGTATAACCTTGCCCTTGTCCTGTATCTGGTGAATGGTGCCGATTCTCTTTCCATCCTCCCTCATCAAGGGGTAGCCGGGCTTTATCACACCGCCCAGGACCTCGACACCGACTATTGCAGGATTACTCCTCCTAAACACATAGCCTGGCAGGAGTCTTATCTTGCCTGGTCTCACAAGCTTTTCAAGCTCCTTCCTCCGCTCAGCCTCTACCTGCTCCTTATACCATTTCTCAAAGTCCTCTAGCAGCCGGTAGATCACGTTGTTGGTGAAGATTGTTATGCCGTGCTTTTTAGCCTCCTCCTCAGCCTCTGGTAGTACCTTCACGTTAAATGCTAGTATGACGCCATAGAACTTGTTGAGTTCCCTGCTGGCAACTGCTTCGATCACGTCGCGCTTAGCTACGGGGCCTACATCGGCGTAGCGTATGGGTATGTCACGTTTCCTCAGAGCCTCTATCATCGCTTCAAGGCTGCCAAGCGTATCGGCCTTGACAATTACGCCCTCAGCTTCAGTTTTAATCCTCAGAGCTTCTATCTCCCTCCTAACCTTCTCTGCTAGCTGCTTAGCTTCCCCCTCGTCCCTAGCAACGAAGACGGGTGCACCTGCAATCGCCTCCTCAAGACCTGGCGCAACAATCCTAACACCTGCAGCCGCGTAGACCTCCTCTACGGGCTCTAGCTCGCGCTTGGCAACCCTAATCTCCTGGAGCGGTTTAGGCATCAATAGCGCCCTTACATGTGTTATTACCGGGCCGTTAAGTCCACCGGTTACGATTATGTCGCCTTTCCGGAGCACGCCGTCGTATATCACGACGTCTGCTGCAGTACCCAGGCCTGGCTGCTCACGAATCTCGAGGATGACACCCTTAGCGGGACCCTCAGCAAAGCGTAGACGATGCTGCAGGTAGCGCTGTGTAAGGCCTGCAAGCACGGCTAGCAGTTCTGCTATACCTTCGCCTGTCTTGGCAGAGATGGGTATCACAGCGACGGTCCTGGTAAAGTCCCTAATCCTGTCAAACCTGTCAGCTTGAAAGCCCAGCTCGTAGAGCTTTGAGATAATATTGTCCCAGAGTCTCCTCTCCAGCTCTTCCCTCACCCTCTGCGCCTGCTTTTGGAGTGATATGAGGAATGGTGTGTCCGGGTTAGCCCTCCACCCCGGTATCTTGTCTATCTTGTTCGCAGCAACAACGAATGGTACGCGGCGCTGCCGGAGAATCTCTATGGACTCGTAGGTTTGCGGCTGGAAGCCCTCATTAATATCTACGACTAGTATGGCGAAGTCTGCTACGCTGCCGCCACGGCGGCGGAGGTTGGCAAATAGTTCGTGGCCAGGGGTATCTATGAAGAGTAGGCCTGGTATGATGAGCTTGAATGGTATAATCTTCTTCAACGGCTCAGCTAGCTTCTCAATAACGCTTGCGGGTACGAAGCTAGCGCCAACATGCTGGGTTATGAGTCCCGGCTCTTTTGCGGCAACGGTTGTGCCGCGTATCTTGTCTAGCAACGTGGTCTTACCATGGTCTACATGGCCTAGCACTACCACAATGGGCTGTCTAAGCCTCCTGCCGCTTGTCTTCTGCTCTGCCATGCTATACTCTCACCCCCCACAAGGCGTAAAGGACGAGTAGCCCCCTATAACGGGCATGGCTAGGAAGCCGGGGCAGTAAGGTAGAGCCGAGAATTAATTAGTGGGTGCCCACGGCTAGCGCTCCACGGCCCCTCCCACGGTGCTGGGAGGGGGATGCTGGGCCCAACCAGCTGGGCCCGGGGATGAACCCAGGCGGGGTGTAGGCTGGAATGCCCGAGTTCAAGATAGTAATATCGGATCCGGAGGCAAAGGCCGACTTACCGGTCTACAAGGTGAAGGTTAAGGGAGACGAGTCAATAGAGTATGGGGACGATGAAAAGAATCAGCGCAAGCTTCCAGTGTGCAAGCTTAACCCCAAGCTACTAGAGAAACTTAACGCTGTACATGGCATTGTCACGGTTAGGATACGCAAGGAGGACAGAAAGTTCAACTACACGTGCAAGGCCACAGCCGACGCAAACGTACCCGAGGACACAGTGCACGTCAGCTTGGAGTGGCTAGGCGACAAGGTGGGCGCTGAGGAGGCCGAGGGCGAGGTCTTTAGAGCAAAGGCCTGGCAGATAACAATTACGAGCCCAGCTGCAGACCAGCTCATAGGGCTAAAGATAGGAGACACCTTCGACGGAGGTCTCGTAGGCTTACCCGGCTACAAGCTGCTAATCAGAGGCGGGAGCGACAATAGCGGTTTCCCAATGCTACCATCAATACCAGGTCCTGTGAAGAAGCGTGTGCTACTCTCCGGCCCGCCAGGCTTCCACCCCAGGGAGAAGGGCGAGCGTCGGAGGAAGACTGTTAGGGGCAACACGATAACACACGACATTGTACAGATAAACACTGTGATTGTATACCCCAAGAAGGAGTAGCGTTTGCTAAAACAGCTACCTCTTAGCAGCTAGTTTTCGGTAGTTTCTCCAGGAGGGGCGCACATTGTTTTAGGGGTTGTTAGGGGTAGCTAGCGGGGGGAGCTGTAATGGCAAGGTTTGATAGGGAGGAGATAGAGGCGCAGCGTCGCCGTCAGCCAGAAGTAAACATTGGAACGGCAGGCCATGTAGATCATGGCAAGACAACGCTGGTCCAAGCACTGACTGGCGTGTGGACGGCAAAGCATAGTGAGGAACTCAAGCGCGGCATGACAATAAAGCTGGGCTATGCAGAAGGCGAAGTATGGTATTGTGAAGGCGCGGAGGGTGTCGAGGCCTATCAGCCGTTCCCAGAGCTATGTCCCGAGGGTACTGTGCCCAAGCTCCTACGCAAGGTATCCTACGTTGATGCACCGGGACACGAGATACTAATGGCTACGATGCTCTCCGGTGCGGCGCTAATGGATGGGGCGCTACTGGTAATAGCTGCTAATGAGAGGTGTCCACAGCCACAGACCTATGAGCACCTAATGGCGCTCGACATTGTTGGTGTGCATAACATAGTCATAGTCCAGAACAAAGTCGATGTAGTCACTCCAGAGAGGGCGCGGGACAACTATAGGGAGATAAAAGAGTTCGTCAAGGGAACCTTCGCGGAGAATGCCCCGATTATACCCGTAAGTGCCCTCCACAAGGTAAACATAGATGCTGTGGCAATGGCCATTGAGAAGTTTATACCGACACCAAAGAGGGATCCGTCAAAGCCACCACTAATGTTTATCGTGCGTAGCTTCGACGTAAACAAACCAGGCACAACAGTCGAGGAGCTGAAGGGAGGGGTTGTTGGCGGCTCACTAATGCAGGGAGTGCTAAGGGTTGGAGACGAGGTAGAGATAGCACCTGGTGTTCGTGTAGAGGAGCGCGGTAGGGTGCGTTACGAGCCAATAGTAACGGAGGTTGTAAGCCTAAGGTTTGGAGAGCTCGAGGTTGAGGAGGCAAAGCCTGGAGGCCTAGTGGCGGTTGGTACAAAGCTTGATCCGGCAGTTGCTAAGGCTGACAACCTTGTGGGTAATGTTCTCGGTAAGCCTGGTCATCTACCGCCAGTAAGGGATACGTTGAGACTTGAATACCACATGCTTGAAAGAGCTGTAGGTACGAGAGAGTTTGTCAAGGTTCCACCTCCAAGGGCTAAGGAGATAGTAATGCTGACAGTCGGCACGGCAATAACACTCGGCGTAATCACGAGAGTTACCAGTGACGAGATGGAGGTCAGGCTTAGGAGGCCGGTAGTAGCGTGGGAGGGCGCAAGGGTAGCGCTATCTCGGCAAATCTTTGGCCGCTGGAGGTTGGTTGGATGGGGTGTAGTACGAGACTGAGAAGGGTTATTTTCGATACGAGCATGCTCATGCTCCTCTATGACGGTGTTGATGTTTTCGGCCAAGTTGAAGAACTTCTCGACGCTAAGCCCGAATGCATAGTCCCCAGGCCTGTTGTAGATGAGCTACAACGGCTAGCATCTAGCGGCCAGAGTCTACGTCAGAGAAGGGCTGCTAGGCTAGCCCTTCATGCAATAGAGCTTCGCGGCTGCAAAATAGTCGAGACAACTGATGTCAGTGCTGATGACGCCATACTGGAGCTAGCGCTCTCAGACCCCGTGGCTATTGTTGCGACGGCTGACGGAGAGCTTAGGAGAAGGCTCCGCGAAAAGGGCCTACCGAACATATACTATCGCAGGTCAAGACACGGCCTTATGCTTGAGGGCTAGGGCCCCTCCTTATTGCATGACGGGCATACTTTAATATTTCCCCAGAGCATGCTTTCGCCGGGTAATCCTAGAGCATACACTACGACTATGTGGTGCTGGTGTGGGTGACACCTTGTACGCCATCTATCGTGTAAGGGATGTTGTCAGAATACCCCCCAGCCTCTTCGGTATGTCGCTGGAGGAGGCAGCACTAAAGGTTCTAACGGAGAAGTATGTAGGCTACGTACACCCCGAGATGGGTGTTATAGTTGCAATATTTGATGTTAAGGTTAGCGAGGAGGGTAGAGTAATACCGGGTGATGGAGCAACTTACCACGACTCAGAGTATAGTGTCTTGGCCTTCAAGCCCATAGTCAAGGAGGTTGTTGAGGGTGTAGTTGTGTCTATCCAGCAGTCATTTGCGAGGATAAGCCTAGGTCCCGTCGAGGGCATAGCTCATATAAGCCAGGTAATGGATGAACATGTAATATTCGATCCACAGCGTCGTGCGTTCATAGGCGAGCGCACGAGACGCATAGTCGAGGTAGGCGATATAGTGAGGACAAGAGTTATCTCAGTATCGATGCCGTCGGAGCCTATTGGCAGGCCGAGAATACAGTTAACCATGAGGCAACCATACCTCGGCAAGACTGAGTGGCATAAGCGTAAGAGGATCGAGGCTAAGTAGACCTCAAAGGGGTGATAGATCTTGGGTAGGCGGGTAAAGGTGCCACCATTCAAGGCTTGTAGACGGTGTAAGAGCCTTGTACCCCGTGAGGCTACACGCTGCTCTGTTTGTGGCTCTACGGACCTCACTGAGGATTGGGAAGGTGTAGTCATAATTCTTGACCCTGAGAAGTCTTTGATAGCTAAGAAGCTCGAGATAACAAGGCCTGGAAGGTATGCGCTTAAAGTGAGGTGAAGAGGCGAAAGTGTACCATCTTTTCCATAGCCGTCTCTGTCTTCCCCAGGGCCTACGCTCCCTCCTAGCTCAGCGTATGCCTGCCGCCAAATTGTTGCCAAACGATTCGGCTGTTGCTGCTTACGCCAGACATCGTAGAGTTGTAGCTGTGGGTGATAGGGTTTCGGAAACACTTATCCGACATGGAGTCAAACCGTGGGTAATGGTGTTCGATTGTGTGGAGGCAAGGAGAGATAAGACGTGTCCGTCAATTCCTGAGGGCTATGCCATCCTGAGAACTCGTAATGAGAGATCGACTGTAGAGCCTGGGGCTGTTGAGGTTATCCGTAAAGCGCTACGCCAGGGCCATACAGTAGTTAGAGTTGATGGCGAGGAGGATTTGTTGGCATTGCCAGCCCTCCTCTACGGTGATGTGGGTTCTGTTGTTCTCTATGGCCTGCCGGGTAAGGGTGTTGTTGCTGCAGCTGTCAACCGGGAAGCGAAGTTGTTGGCCATGCGTGTTTTGGAGTTTTTCGAGCCCTGCTAGGGAGGAGGCATAAGCATTATAATCCTTGGCTAGCTGATACCGCGCGGGAGTTTAAGAGGGACACTCGGCTCTCAGCTGGCCCCGGGTGGATGCTATGGCGGAGTCGGGAGTGCCGGCTGACGTGCTTGAAATGTTAAGGCCAAAGAACGCTAAGAAGCTCAACGTAGACCTTGGCGAAGGTTATGAGTTCTACATAGTACGGGACTGGTATAACCCGCTCATAAAGAGGCGTGAGATAGACGCGGTTATACTCCATGTAGGCAAGTCTACGCCTAGCAGGATGAAGCTGCGCATAAAGGTTGCTGAAGCGCTTGGTGTGGATGCGAAGAGAGTGTATATTAGGAAGGTTCTATCCGAGTATGGTGTTGGTAGGAGTAAGGTCGAGATACATGTTTACGACACGCCCGAGCGCGCGTTGCAGTTCGAGCCTAAGCACATAATTGAGCGGAACAAGCTTCCTGAGGAGATGGAGGAGTAAGGACACTAATGTGAGGGGTGGAGCCCCATGTCGAAGGAGCTTAAGCTCTATGTGCACAGACTTTACGAGTACGACTACAACACTGGCACAATAAAGAGGAAGAACAAGATATGTCCACGCTGCGGTAGCTTCATGGCGTTCCACAAGTGGCCGGTGCCGAGGTGGCATTGTGGTAAGTGTGGACACACCGAGTTCGTTAGGGAAGCCAAGAGGTGATCCACGCCAACTATACCGTGTTGGGGGCTGGGACGAGGAGATATACGTTTTAGGGATAGAATCTACAGCACACACTTTTGGTGTGGGTATAGCCTCGACGAAGCCTCCCTATATTCTCGTTAGCGTGCGTGATACTTACCATCCGCCAAAGGGTGGTATTCATCCCCGGGAGGCTGCTAGCCATCACGCCCGTGTAGCGTCAGAAGTTATACTCGATGCGCTCCGCACCGTCGGCCTATCGATACGGGATATTGATGCTGTGGCTGTCGCGCTGGGTCCTGGTCTTGGGCCAGCGCTAAGGGTTGGTGCCACTATTGCTCGAGGGCTAGCGGCATACTATGGCAAGCCGCTGGTGCCAGTAAACCATGCCGTGGCGCACATAGAGATTGCGAGACTCTACACCGGGCTCGGCGACCCAGTAGTCCTCTATGTATCCGGCGGAAATACCGTCGTGGCTGCTTATGCCAAGGCCAGGTATAGGGTGTTCGGGGAGACCCTCGACATAGCACTTGGGAACCTCCTAGACACCTTTGCTAGGGACGCCGGAATAGCGCCACCATATATTGTCTCGGGTCTACACATTGTCGACCGCTGTGCAGAAGCAGCCTCGAAGCCAGCGGATCTGCCATACGTTGTCAAGGGTATGGATGTCTCGTTCTCGGGGCTCCTAACAGCGGCTCTACGGCTATGGACTAAGGCTGGTAGCGAGGATGAGAAGGCTGCGGTATGTCTAGGCCTACGCGAGGTAGCCTATGGTAGTGTTGTCGAGGTTACTGAAAGGGCGCTGGCTCACACGAGGAAGAAATCGGTGATGTTAACGGGCGGTGTAGCAGCAAGCCCAATACTTCGCAACAAGGTTAGAAGCATGGCATCATACCACGGTGCTGTAGCGGATTGGCCGCCACCACAGCTAGCTGGTGATAACGGTGCAATGATAGCCTGGACAGGTCTTCTCAACTATCTTGCAGGGATAACGGTTGATGTCGAGGAGTCGGTGGTGAAGCAGCGATGGAGACTAGATGTGGTGGAGATCCCGTGGAGGTAGAACAGCTAGTCGAGACGCTAGGAGAGCCCATTGCTCGGGGTGCTGAGGCCTACCTCTACCTCATAGACTGGCTCGGAGAAAGAGCGGTGCTAAAGCTTCGCCTTCCAAAGCGTTACCGTCACGCAGCACTAGATACTAGACTCCGGTGGAGACGCACGGTGACCGAGGCTCGTGCAATGCTTGCAGCTCTCGAAGCAGGGGTTCCCGTGCCAAAGCTATACTATGTGGATCCTCTCTGCAGCATCATAGTAATGGAGTATATCAATGGTGTGAAGCTGGCTGACCTTATAGAGGCGGGCGACCCCAGGGCGAGAAGCCTCGCAAGACTATTCGGGACCTACGCTGCAAAACTGCACGAGGCAGGTATAAGCCACGGAGATCTTACAACGAGTAACGTACTTGTAGCTGGCGATAACATATTCCTCATAGACTTTGGGCTGGCCTCGCTAAAGAGCAGCGAACGTGAACAAGCTGTGGACGTGCACCTCTACATGCGCAGCCTAGAATCGACACACCCTGAAGCCGTCGAGGAAATGCTTGAAGCCTTCCTTGAGGGCTACCGCAGTGTGCGGGGTGCCGATAAGACGGAAAGGATTATGGAGCTTGTGAGGGAGATAAGGCTCATGGGCCGCTATAGGGCGGAGAGGAGGACAGCATGGAGGCAAGAGTAATCCTCATCGCGACCACAAACAAGCACAAGATTGAAGAGATAAACGAGGTACTCCAGAGCTGCGGCTACCGAGTAGAGCCAGCAGCGGCATCAAAACTAGAAGTACAGTCCAATAGGCTCGAAGATGTTGCCGCCTATGCAGCCATTCAAGCATACTTGGCTTTACAGCGTCCAGTAATAGTAGAAGATGCGGGACTCTTTGTGGAAGCTCTCGGCGGGTTCCCCGGACCCTACTCATCCTACGTCTTCAAAACCATAGGTATTAGGGGGCTGCTTAAACTCCTGGAGGATGTTGAAAACCGAAGAGCATACTTCAAATCCGTCATAGCCCTAGCTCATAGTGGAGGCGTGGAAGTATTCACCGGTACAGTCCACGGAGTAATCGCTGAGAAGCCGCGCGGAGATAGGGGCTTCGGATACGATCCAGTATTCATACCCGAAGGCTCGTCTAAGACCTTTGCCGAGATGGAAACCCAGGAGAAGAACAAGTTCTCGCACCGCGGAAAGGCAGCCAGAGAGCTGTGCAGATGGCTACGGCAATACGGGCCGCCACGATAGCAGTGCTGCGAGCGATAGCACTACTTATAGCCCCCTACCGGGCATAGCCGCGCAACGAGACCTGGAGCCCCCGGGAGTAGGGGGCTCCCCAGCCCCTAGATGGGCTGGGGCCTAGCTCCCACTCGCCGGGAACGGGGTGGTGTCTTGTGGCTGGTAAGAGGAGGAAGAAGGGTAGGTCGCACTCTACAAGACCTGCAACACCCACCGTGCCCAAGTGGATACAGTACGACCCCGAGGAGATTGAGGAGATAATCGTAGACCTGGCAAGGAAGGGCTATGGTCCCAGCATGATAGGAATAATTCTCAGAGACCAATTTGGCATACCGTTGGTTAAGCCTATCCTCGGTAAGTCGATAACCGAGGTTCTAGAAGAGCGCGGCATAAAGATGGTTGTCCCTGAGGACCTCTTCCGTCTCATAGAGAAAGCTGTTAACCTCCGACGTCACCTTGAGGAGCACCCTAAGGACACTCATGCGAAGAAGGGCCTCCTAGACCTAGAGTCGAAGATTCGGAGGCTAGCAGAGTACTACAAACGCGTCGGCAAGTTGCCAAGGGACTGGAAGTACGATCCGCAGCAGGCTAAGCTGCTCGTGGCAGGCGGCCTCTACAGGGAGGAGAAGCCTGCAAGTTAGCCTTCCGAACCCCTCTACGGATCTAGATATTTTAATTCTTCACGGATTTGCACGGGTTTAGCGGGGGCTTAGTGTGAGCCTCGATGAGGCCTTTGCCAAAATTATAAGCGAAAAGGAGGCCCGCCTCCTCCGCCCTGTTGCCAGTCAGCTCGGTGCAGCACTAAAGGAGTATGGATTTGTCAGGCTCTACGTATTCCCCTCCATTGATGCTGCGTTAGCGGCTGCGATAGTGGTTAATGTTCTACAGCGCAATAACCTCGCATACGCTGTTAGGTTTACAGTCAAACCTCCGGGCGAACTCGTCGAGCCAAGCTTACTGATAGGCTATCCCGCTAGCGTAGCTGAGGAGGTTACAGCGAGGAGGCCATCAGCCCTCATAGGTTATGGGGAGCAGCCTCAGGGAATCCTACCCATACCCGTAGCGGTAGTCAACGACTCTAGTGTGGCAGCGCTTACGGCGGCAGTGCTGAGCGAGGTAACGATAGTAGGGCCGTTTATGATTTATGGTGTTATAGCAGGCTACTGGAGAGAGCTGGATCGGGGCAAGAAGGCGTCGTTTACCGGGTTCGAAAACGCGCTGCTTGACTTGCTGAAGCTTGAGAACCGTGTTGAGGAGATGTTTACCCTTCGGCTTTTCCGCTGGGCGCTGGAGCCTACCGAGGAGGCATTAGCGTTAACCCTAGACCCCTACCTTCCCGGGCTAACAGGCAACCGTGATGCAGCGGTGGAGTTTCTGAAGAGCGATCCGCGGCTAGCACAACTCTTAGGGAAGAGGGTGTCGGAGGCGCCGGAGCACCCGTTGACAGTGCTGGGCGAGAAGCTGTACGAAATACTGAAGAAGGCTAGCAGGGTTCCAAGGAGAGCTTCAGAGGTCATAGGCTTCATCTATACGAGCTATACCGCGCCGCTTCCAGACCTGCGGGAGGCTAGCTTAGTGCTGGCAGACTATGCCGAGCGGGTAGGCCTCTACAGCCTCCTATCACTGGGTGTTGAGGAGAGGCTTGCAGCAGCCGCAGCCTATACACGCTACCTCAAGGACTTCAGCATAGTGGTGCAAGTGGCTGAGCAAGTACTATCTAGTACAAGTACCTACGAGACAAGGCGCGCTGGCAAGCTACAGCTAGCAGTATTCAGCGAGAACACGCCAGTACTTCTGGCTGATCGTGTGCTCCGCAAGCTGGGCTACCTAGCACCAGAGCAGATACCAGCAAAACGGAGTGGAGACAAGCTACTTGTAAGCCTTGAGGAGGTTGCGAGCCGTCTAGGCTACCAGCAACTAGTGCAACTCGTAGAGTCGGGTTGTATAGCACCCATAGAGGCTAGTGTATGGGGGTGGGTTAATGCAGCAAGCTGCTAGCAAAGCCCGGATAAGGGTAACATTAACGATACATGGTGTTGAGAGGAGTGTTGCGGAAGCTGCTATAGAAGCACTTAAGCCGGATGACGAGACGGCGCCAAGCTGGATGAGAATAAACGAATCCTATGACGATGAGGGGCTTCATATAACCGTAGAGGCTGATGTTGACAACCCTAGGAAACTTGGCTCCATAAGGAGCACTGTGGACGAGATGCTGGAGTTTCTCTACGCCCTCCTCAAAACACTTGAAGCTACTGCTAAGACTTTAAAGGAGCCGGGCCAGCAACACGGCAGGCTCGGGGGTACCGGGTAATGAGTCGTAGGGCGGTTAGCATCCGCGACAAGTGGAGGCTCAAGAAGTGGTATGAGGTTATAGCACCGCCCGTGTTTGGTAACGTAGTGTTGGGTACCACGCCAGCTGACGATCCAAGAAAGCTGATAGGCAGGGTTATGGAGACGACGCTATACGACATAACCGGCGACTTCTCGCTAGTACATGTCCACCTCTTCTTCCAGATTGTAGATGTCGATGAGGAGAACTTGAAAGCCTACACGAGGTTTAAGGGTCACGAGCTGGCAAGGGACTACATGAAGAGCCTCATAAGGAGGAAGAGTAGCAAGATACAGGGTATATTCAACGTGCAGACCAAGGATGGCTATGGGCTGAGGATAACCGGTGTAGTACTCACAACCTACAGGTGTAAGACAAGCCAGAAGAGGGCTATACGTAAGATAATGGGTGAGATAATAACCAAGCGGGCAGCCGAGATGACACTAGACGAACTCATAAAAGCAATGCTCTTCGGCCAGTTAGCCAACGAGATATTCGAGGCAGCAAAGAAGATCTATCCGCTAAGAAAGGTCGAGATATACAAGTCAAAGCTACTCACGGTACCCGGACCAGACGGCAAACCACAGCCAGCAGTAGTAGTATCACCACTAATGTACGAAGTCCGCTAGCGCTCTGTCCAAACATTTTCCCATTACAAGCCTACTCCTAAATTCCTCAGCTATTCAATGCTGAGTTCTTTCCCTGGCATACAATTCCCAGGCCTTAGCTGTGGGTGGGTTGGGTATTGTCTAGCGGCGCTGGCGGCCGGTGTGACTACATTCTTGTAAAAACTGTGCTTGGTATGGAGCGCGTAGCAGCGAGCTATATAGCCGAGATTGATCCGGGTGCAGAGGTTATACCTGCGCCGCGTGGGTTTAAGGGCCTGGTTCTGGTTAGGCCTTCCCGCGACAAGTACAAGGTGGCTGAGGAGTTAGAGAAGCGTATTCCAGAGGCAGAGAAGATCGTCGTCATTGAAGGGTGTGCGCCTGCGGATCCCCGTGAGATTGCTAGGGTTGCAGCGGAGCTAGCGCCGCAGTACATCTCTAGCAATGAAACCTTTGCTGTTCGGACTGTTAGGCGTGGGCGCCACAACTTTACAAGCATAGACGTAAACGTGGTCGTGGGCGATGCTGTTAGGAGGGCTACTGGTGCACGGGTAAACCTGAGGTTTCCCGACAAGGTTGTTGCTGTTGAGATAATTGCTGACCGGGCATTCATAGCCTTCTATCCCGGCTCCAAGGAGTGGAAGAAGATGCGGCCAGGCAAGTATCCCGTCTACAAGCTGCTGCGCCGCATAGCTATAGTGCAGATGCCTTACCTAGGCCCTCTCGATGCTTGCAAGACGATGGGTGTGAGGATAGGTAGAGAGGTGCAGAACTTCGAGGTGGGAGAACTCGTCATAGCTCCTATAGGGCTTGTTGATGCGCTCCAGCTCAAAACATTCCTTGAAGGAGTTTTCGAGGGTATCGAGTCTAGGTACCAGGTGCAAGTGAAGAGCTATGGTAGACAAGTATACAAGGTCCCCGTCTATGTACAGGATCTATACCAGCTTGTTAGGAGCCGCTTCAACGAACCCATAATAGTCTTCGAGCCTGAGGGAGATCCGGTCTCGAAGCGGGCCAAGGACCTCTACGAGCTTCTCCGTAGTGGCCGTCGGGTAAACATGTTGTTTGGGTCTAGGGAGGGCATACCTGAGGGTGTATACCGCTTTGCAAACCTCGTACTAGACTTTGCGCCGGGCGTAACCCTCTCGACAGAATACGCTGCTGCTGCGGCAGTCATAGCTGTCGTAAGTGTTGTCCATGACTATTTTGCCTCTGAGGAGGAAGAATCTTAGACGCTTACACCTCTCCTTTTCAGCTCCATGGATAGCTGCCTGGCTAGTATGGGGTCCTGCCGTCCTAGCTCTCTCAAGAGCCTCCTAAGACTCTGCAATGGGTCGGCAGACCTCTTTGGTATCCTCCTGCGCCGGAGGACGAGCTGTGGCTGTTCGGGTTCGAAGTAGGCTTTGAGGTCGCTGAAGAGGGACTCCCTGGCTTCACGCGAAACTGCTGGCTCATAGATACTAGCTCCAGCCTCGTTTAACAGCTTCTTCACAAGATCATTGACATCGTCATCGCGGCTCTCCTTCAAAAGCTCGTATGCAGCTCGGATAGTTGCCTCCTTACTCTCACTCCTAGCTAACTGTAGCACGGCATTCGCCGCTATTGCTGCTAGCCTTGAGGCTATCATCCTGGCAACGCCTAGACCCGTATCCACGGGTTTTAGTGGTGTGTAAAGCGTGTCTGCCGCAGCTAAAAGCGCCTCCTTACATGCCTTCTCGTCTTCTCCCCGGATGCAAGCCTCCACCACGTGGTCTAGAACCTTTGAGAAGACAGACGACATTATGTTACGCCATGCCAAGCCCCATCCTCCACCTCACAATGCCCCGGTTAATATCATCGGTATTTAAAGCTGATTTGTGCAGGTGCTGCAAAGGCAGCACCGTGAAACCGTAAGAGGGGGCTACCCGCTAGACGAGTACATACACCTGGCTGGCCAGAGAGGGCGCGGCAAGGAGCTTTCAAACAAGCTGGCGGAGGTGGAGGCTCGACTAGAGACATGAGGAGGCTTCGTATACCCTCACTCGAAAAGTGGGTTATGCTAGGTACACTTGTCGGCGTAGTCTCAGGGCTTGCGGGTACACTCTTAACGGTTGGTATCGAGGTTATAGCAGAGCTATTCGCGGAATATAGTGGTATAGACCTCATAAAGGGTGAGGTTTCGGAGCCATCACTGGTACTGCCGTTACTGGTGGCCCTTGGCGGGCTAGCCTCCGGCTTGCTGACATACATGTTTGCACCTGAAGCAGAGGGTCATGGCACGGACTCGGTGCTGGAGGCGTTCCATTGGCGTGGCGCGTTTATAAGGCCACGGGTGCCACTGGTTAAGCTTGCTGCATCCTCGGCCCTCATAGGCCTTGGTGGGAGTGCAGGGAAGGAGGGTCCAATAGCGCTCATAGGGGCTGGATTCGGCAGTGTATTGGCAGACATACTCCATCTTACGAGGAATGAGCGTCGCCTATTAGTCCTTGCAGGTGTTGCAGGTGGAATTAGTGCCGTTTTCCGGGCTCCACTAGGTGCAATGCTGTTCGCTCTAGAGGTACCCTATAAGCGTGACATGGAGGTAGAAGCTATTCTTCCCCTGGGAGTGGCATCCATAGTAGCCTACGTGGCCTCGGTTACAATTCTCGGGTCGGGGCGGCTCCTATGGCTTCCCGAGGTCGGACTCCAAAGCTCTCTCGAACTAGTCCTCTATGCGGTTCTCGGTATAGTTGCAGGTCTCGTTGCAAAAGTATACGTTAGGCTCTTCTACGAAATACGTGACGCCTTCAAGGTGCTGCCAATACCTGTCATGTTGAAGCCGGCTCTTGGCGGGCTTGTAGCCGGGTTTATAGGGCTGCTATTGCCCCATACACTAGGCCAAGGCTATCCGTTTCTCGAAAGAGCATTGCTAGGCAAGCTAGCTTTACCAGTTATTGTAGCTGCGATAATAGGCAAGATGCTCACCAATGCGTTTAGCATAGCTTCTGGTGGCTCTGGAGGAGTGTTTGCCCCCTCACTCTTCATAGGCGGTATGCTCGGAGCTGCATTCGCGCAACTATACACGGACAATCCAGCCACGATAGCATCGTTCTCCGTGGTCGGCATGGCTGCGTTCTTTGCTGCTGCTGGCAAGGTGCCCTTTACATCGATCATAATAGTCTCCGAGATAACAAGAGGCTACGAGCTAATAGTGCCATCGGTCGTAGCTGTAACACTCTCCTATGTCGTCTCTGGCCAGGACTCGATATACGAGAAGCAGGTTAACACGCGTGCCGACTCTCCCTACTTCCTACGAGAGCTGGGTGAAAGGCTGCTAAGGCAGATCAAGGTCCGTGATATAATGACGAGAAGCGTTGTCGTGGTGAGGCCCGACGATCCATTGAAGCGTGTAATAGAGCTAACAGCCGAGACACACCATACAGGATTCCCTGTAGTTGTTGACGGTAGAGTTGTTGGCATGATAACTCTGAGTGACGTCCTACGCTATCGGCATAGTGAACTCGGAAAAGTAAAGGTCAAAGAAGCTATGACTAGAAGCGTCATCGCAGTTCTGCCCGACGACTCGCTAGCAGATGCGCTTAGGAAAATGCTACGCTACGGTATCGGCAGGCTACCTGTTGTAGAGAACTACGAGTCCATGAAGCTTATCGGGATAATAACCAAGAAGGATATTGTCAGAGCATATGAGACTATAAGATCCATACCATAGTCTCCGGGCTCGTGGCTAACCGCCAGAGGGGGTTGGGCTGCTATGCTGCGCCTACTCATAATATCCGATGTGCATGCGGCCTTTAAGAAGCTGGAGAAGCTTGCAGCAATCGAGCGTGACATAGTAGTCCTGGCTGGTGACCTGGCCCGTTGTGGCTCGGTCGAGGAGGCTGCTAGGGTGCTGGAGATTCTTGCTGCACAGGGAGCCCCAGTGGTCTGGGTGCCAGGCAATTGTGATGCAAGAAGCTTGGCTGACTATACTGGGCCTAGTAACACATTTAACGTCCACGGACGCGTCGTCGAGGTAAACGGCTTGGTGTTTGTGGGTGTTGGAGGCTCCACTCCTACGCCCTTCTCCACGCCATTTGAGATGGGGGAGGATGAGGTAGCAGCTGTACTCAGCAAGGCGTTCAATAGCGTCGCTGGGCGTCATGCTCGCCTCGTACTTGTTACACATTCACCACCTTACGCTAGCGGTTTAGACAGGATTCGGGGCGGCGAATACGTTGGTAGTAAAAGTGTCCGTAAAGCCCTAGCCGAGGCTAGGCCTCTGCTAGCTGCAACAGGCCATATACACGAAGCTTGGGGTGTAGCTAGCGTTGAGGGAGTCACAGTCGTTAACCCAGGCTCGCTAGCAGAGGGTCGCTACGCAATAGCTCTCGTAGACCTGGAAATGGGGGTTGTTGTTGTTAGAACGCAGAGGCTAGGCTAGAAGTGGCTGTGCTCGGTAATCCCGGCCACTATCCCCATGTACTGGTCGGCGAAGAGCGCTCTCCTCACAGCACAGCCGGGTTGAGGGATGGGCACAACTACAGTTATAACCTTCCACCCGGTGCTTGGGCAGGCCGGGGTGTAGATAGTGTCAACAGCAGGGCTCAAGGGGATTAATGCTGTTGGACACCTCGGATGGGTCGAGGTAAAGTGTAGGATTTGTGCGCGCAAGCTGGATGTTACACTCGACATAATATATGCGTGCTCCTACTGTAAGGACAAGTACGAGGCATACTTCTGTCCAGCCGATGCCAGGAGGCTCCACTACCGCTGTCCATTCTGTGGCAGAGAGCTGCAGCCGATAACGCCGTGGATTATACAGCAGCGTCGTCGGCAAATGTAGCTCCTCTTTCTGCAGCAAGCCACCACGCAGCTAGCGTCACGGCTATGGTTTTACTTCTCTGCGGGCTCGTTGCTTCTCTGGGCTGTTACTGTGTTGATATTATCTTTAGCTTGTTCCAGGGCTAGGCATGGCTGATATGGGTGTAGGCGTCTTGAGCGTGCCTCCGGCAGCTGAGCAGCCAGAGATTGTTGAGGCTGAGATGGGGGTTGCCGAGTACTGGTACGAGACCTTTCGCAGGGTTCTAGTCATACCAGCGGGGAATGGATGTGTATTGTTATCGGTTGATGTCTACTCGAAGCTAGATGGTCTGGAGGGGCTCGAGATCCTAGAGGTGGTGGAGTCAGGCAGGGTCAAAGTTTACTATGCTAGGTATCCCGGTAAACCGCCAAGCCTCGACAGCCTAGAGCCCGTTAAGGCTGAGTTAGTCGTGGTAGAGGCTCTAAACCCTGATGTGGGACACCGGGTAGAAGCTGTCAATGTGAGGCTCCTCTACTGCGGGCTAAAGGGGAAGCCGGGCTACCAGGAGGTTTGGAGCATCTACCGGAGAATAGTCGTGGATATTGAGGGTAGGGATCCAGAGAAGAGCCCCCTTCGGCCTCCAGAGCTTGTTGAGAGGGTTTACCGGTACCGGCTTGGCTAGGCTGCAGGGCCCGGTTTTGCCTCCACGCTAATTAGCGGGTTTACCCGGAATTTATTCTAACTCGGGATGGTAGAGCATGTCTATGCCCTTCTCAGTGCTTGCGGAAACCTTCGAGAAGCTTGAAAGGGTTACAGCTAGAACCCAAATGCTACTATATCTTGTAGAACTCTTCAAGAAGACGCCGCCAGAGATTATAGACAAGGTTGTCTACTTCATCCAGGGCAAGCTGTGGCCCGACTGGAAGGGCCTACCAGAGCTTGGCATTGGCGAGAAGATGTTGATAAAGGCGGCCTCCATAGCCCTCCACGTATCCGAGAAGCAGATAGAGCAGCTTGTAAAGAAGCTGGGGGACACCGGTAAGGCTATTGAGATGATTAAACGGGAGAAGCAGCAAAAGCAGAAGGCAGTGGGCCTCCTAGCCTTCATGCAGAAGCCCTCTGGCGGCGAGAGCACGCTAACTGTGGAGAAGGTGTACGACACTCTTGCAAGAATAGCGCTGGTTCAGGGTGAGGGTAGCAGAGATATCAAGCTCAAGCTGCTGGCGGGTCTCCTCGCGGAGGCTAGTCCGCGCGAGGCAAAGTACATTGCAAGATTTGTTGAGGGACGGTTAAGGCTTGGTGTGGGCGACGCCACCATTATGGAGGCTTTAGCAGTAGTCTACGGCGGCAGTGCGGCGATGAGGAGTGTTGTTGAGAGGGCTTACAATCTCCGGGCAGACCTAGGCATGGTGGCTAAGATACTTGCAACACAAGGTATAGACGCTCTCAAGAACATAAAGCCGGAGGTGGGAGTCCCGATAAGGCCAATGCTCGCAGAGAGGCTCAACGATCCTGTCGAGATAATAAAGAAGCTCGGCGGCCGTGCCCTAGTAGAGTACAAGTATGACGGTGAAAGGGCGCAAATACACAAGAAAGGCGATAAGATATGGATATTCTCCCGTCGTCTCGAAAACATAACCCACATGTACCCAGATGTTGTTGAGATGGCTAAGAAGGGGATAAAGGCTGAGGAAGCTATCGTAGAGGGCGAGATAGTAGCGATTGACCCAGAGACTGGTGAGTTCCGGCCATTCCAGGTCCTCATGCACCGCAGGAGGAAGAAAGATGTACATGCAGTCCTCTCTGAGATACCTGTAGCAGTATTCCTCTTTGACACGCTATACGTTAACGGCGAAGACCTAACCTTGAAGCCCCTACCAGCACGCCACGAGGTCCTCGAAAAGATCATAGAGCAGAGTGACACCTGGAGAATCGCCGAGGGCATAGTAACTAGCGATCCCCAGGAGCTGGAGAGCTTCTTCCTCAAGGCAATCGAGGATGGTGCTGAAGGTGTAATGGCGAAGGCGATTCATGATCGTAGCATCTACCAGGCAGGCGCCAGGGGCTGGCTATGGATCAAGTATAAGAGGGACTACAAGTCCGAGATGAGCGACACGGTAGACCTAGTAGTCATAGGTGCATTCTACGGCAAGGGTAGACGCGGCGGCAAGTTCGGAGCACTGCTCATGGCGGCCTATGACCCCGACACAGACACGTTCAAGAGCGTATGCAAGGTTGGCAGCGGCTTCACAGACGAGGACCTCGAACGTCTAGACGATATGCTGAAACCCTACATCAGCGACAAGAAACCAGCAAGAGTTGATAGCCAAATGAAGCCGGACGTGTGGGTGGAGCCTACGCTCGTGGCAGAGATCATTGGTGCAGAGCTAACGTTAAGCCCCATACATACATGCTGTTATGGCTGGGTCAAGTCTGGTGCGGGTATATCAATAAGATTCCCGCGCTTCATAAGGTGGAGGCCTGACAAAGGCCCCGAGGATGCTACCACTACAAAGGAGCTTTACGAGATGTATAAGAGACAGCTGAGAAGGATAAAGGAGGAGGAGGCACCAACCGGAGTCTAGCTACGAGAAAGCTAGCACTACGGCCTTGCACGGCTAGTCATCTTCGGTATTTTCAGGTTACACATTGTAAGCCCTAGGCTAAATTAAGCCTCCTTAGCTACCGTAGTGGGGTGGCTGTGAGGACTACCCGGCAAGTAGGAGCCCCTCGTGCTGGGCGGTGACTGTTCAGAGTTTCGCCGAGCCACAATTAGCGAGGAGTCATGGGGCGATGAAGATGGACCCCGATACTTAACACTATCATACAGCTTGCAGACCCCGGCACTATGGCCGGGGGATGCTGTGGGGCCGGCGCTTCAGAGCCCCTTTCTAGGTCTCTCCCCCCTCCTTTGCTTCCAGTCTGCCGTGTTTGGGATGTAGGAGGACGTGCAGTAGCTTTCTGGCATTGAGTGTGCCTATAATCTCGCCTCTGTCGTTGACAACCGCTATTATTGGTTCATGGAGTATTGAGGGATCTGAGAGTAGTTCAGCTACAGTGGTGTCCGCTCTGACAACCGGAACCTCCATGCGTAGCAGGAATTTCACCGGTATGTGGCTTAGCAGCTCTGAGCTTATGCCGACAAAGTCCTCGGCAACGATGTAACCTACCGGATGAAGATTCTCATCGACTACAACTGCTGCACCACGCTTTGACACTATTTCGGCTGCATAGTCTGCATAGGTATCCTCTCTCACTATGTCACGGTCTAATGGTAGATCCTTCACTCTTAGCCTCGGTACCTCGGGAGCACGCTCAGTGATCCGTGCCGAGGCTGAAGCTGATACTGCTGAGAGGAGTATAGCTACCAGTGTTGCCGTGTATAGCTGGCCTCCAATTCTCCCCGTCTGCAGCATTGTTGAGAGCAAGGCGGCGTCGACACCACCCTTTGCTAGGAAGGCTAGTAGTTCTCGCCCCTGAAGCCCTTGAAGCCATGCAATGTAGAGCTTTGGCGCTGATACCGCCGTGAAGAATGCTGATGCATAGGCTAGCGAGACTATATCGACCCGTGTCGCCTGGAGTCCTATGCCTATGAAGAAGAGGGGTTCCAAGAGTCCATAGGTTAATGCGCGTATCCTTTCAAGGTAAAGGGGTCTCTGCATCATGTACTCTGAGAGGAAGGCACCGAAGATCAATGCTGTTACAGCTGCGTTAAACCCCATTATTTCAGCTATATAGCTTGCAGTGACTATCAATGCTATCACGATGGCAAAGGGTGCCTCCCTAGCTGCAACGTAACGTTCAACAGCCATGAGAACATCATCGAGATAGTGTCTACCAATAAACAGTATGAAGCCTACAAAGACAGCTGATTCTAGGAGGCGGAGAAGGTTAAATCCTTGTGTTGCAACAGCGTTAAAGATTACTAGGCCTCCAAGCTCGCTAAGAAGGGCTGTTCGCAGGATACTTATCTCCCTATTACCAATCCCTCCCTTGGCCATCAGTATCTTTACGAGTGGGCCAACACTAACAATCGCGAGTATTAGTGCTAGACCTACAGCAGTACTAGCCTCGAGACCAATGTAGTAGAGTAGGGAGAAGGCTGTAAGGGTTGGCAGGCCGAGTAGAAGTATGCCGTATAGAAGCTCTTGCCGTGTAGGCATAAGCATTGCAGGGTTTGAAAGCTCCTCTACGCCGGCTAGGAAAAGTGTAAAGTTTATACCTATCATGAAGAGGATGGCAGCTCTCTCCATAGCCTCGGAAGGAACTATTCCAAGTACTCCCTCGCCGAGGATTACTCCCGCTAGGATCGCTCCGAGGAAGCTGGGGAAGCCGATACGCTCCATAAACTCCTCTGCAACCTTTGCTGCTAGCAGCAGAAAGCCAACGTAGACAGCAGCTACGGTTACCTCCATCAAGACGAAAACCCCTAGGAGGGGGGGTGAAGGTTAAGCTACTTAGGCGTACCTCCTGGCCCTTTTAGTGGTTACATAAATGATGAGGGTGTAGCTGTGCCGCTCCTCTCTGGGCTTGTGGCTGGAAACCTCTTCCACAGTATCGAGTTTATGAGTAGGAATATGTTTACAAGCCTAGCTGCATCATCGACGATTCTCTGCTTGGTTGCTTCTGCACCGTCAATGTATATCTCGGCTATGATTCCTACCGGACTGCCGAGACTACCCTGCAGCGCTACCCTACAGTAGGGGCATAGCATTAGGAGCTTCTCGAGCATGCTAGCTGTAAGCCTAACCCTCTCCTCGATGCTAAGCCCCTCAATGAGCTTTCTATGGTGCTCAGAGATATTGACGCCAATACCGAGCGTTACTGCACCGCCACGGAGACCCATAACCCTCAACTTTACCTGCAGTGGCGGTGGTGTCGAGACCAGGAGGCCCCACTCAGCATTCGAGGGCAGTGGACCCTGGAATGATACTACTATGAAGCCAGCACCAGCTAGCCATCCCGCTATACGATCCTTTAGCTGCTCACCGGTAGACTGCAAGGCTTCAAAACCCTGCCAATGCTTAAACGGGGATTCTTTATTGAATCTTGCCCCTTCACACCCACTAAATTTAGGGCTGGGTGTATGAGTTAGTGTGAGTGGAGGAGGTGACAAGTATATGCCCATAGAGCGTGTGAAGACTGGTATACCGGGCCTAGACGAGATACTAAATGGTGGTATACCTAGGAGGAACGTGGTATTGCTCAGCGGCGGGCCCGGCACCGGCAAGACCATTATGAGCCAGCAGTACCTATGGAACGGCCTGCAGATGGGTGAGCCAGGTGTCTACGTGGCACTAGAGGAGCATCCAGTACAGGTTAGAATCAACATGGCCCAGTTCGGTTGGGATGTAAGACCATATGAGCGCGAGGGTACCTTCGCTATAGTGGATGCGTTTACCGGCGGCATAGGTGAGACTGCAAAGAGAGAGCGCTACGTAGTCCGCGATCCAACGGATGTGGGTCTCCTCATCGACGTTCTAAAGGAGGCTATAAGGGATACTGGCGCCCAGCGCGTAGTAATAGATTCCGTCTCCACGCTCTATCTAACAAAACCCAGCGTAGCTAGGAGCGTAGTAATGATGCTCAAGCGTGTTCTAAGCGGCCTCGGCACCACAAGCTTCCTCGTAAGCCAGGTATCCGTCACCGAGAGAGGATTCGGTGGTCCGGGCGTAGAGCACGCAGCAGATGGTATCATAAGGCTAGACCTCGACGAGATCGACGGTGAGTTGAAGAGGAGCCTAATAATCTGGAAGATGAGGGGCACAAAGCACAGTATGAGAAGGCATCCATTCGAGATAACAGATAAGGGCATAATAATCTATGCAAACAAAGTCCTACGCGTAACAAGACGTGGCGTCTATGAGGAGACAGTTAGCAGTGAAGAGAGCTAGAAATCCCTTCTTCATTTTTAGATGTACAACCCATATACGGGTCACACTCATAGTCATGTCCTAGCCTCTATACCCCATGAAGGCATATACACCTCTATGAGTTTTGTGGTCTTTTTCGAGAACTAGCTGCTCGTAGCAAAGCAGGAGACTACTGGAGGATGGGAAGGCGTGTGGTGATCCTATCTGTATGTCGAGCTGTTGCTGTGCGCAAGAACGTTTACATAATCTACTCTGCAAGCTCTATGAGGCAATTGTAGAGTCGCTAGTTTCCAGAGGAATAATGTTAGGATGTGATGTAGAAGGATGCAGTGTGGCTGGGGCATGTGGGGCCGATCTTGTAGACGTGTTTGTGGCTCGGTGGCTCTTCCATCATCACCCAAGCTCTTTTTCCTCCATAGCCCTGCTCAGCGTGGGGCTGCAGATGTCCATGATCTCCTCATAGCCCCTAGGGCTGGAGGAGGGTGAGCGGCTAGTGTTTTACCCCTTTCCACCCTATGTGTGCTTCCGGAAGCTCTGGTTTTGGTAGCGTGGTGGGTATTGCTTGGCTAGTGATGTTGTTGTGAAGAGGAGCCTGGTGCTGGGTGCTTCAAGGCTGGGTGTTGCTGCGGGAGGTATCGTCTCAGGCTTGGTTACTCTTATACCAGTCCTTTTCCTCAATATTGGTATACCAGTGGAGTATGTGGAGAAGATTTTCCTAGCCTTATATGTTGCTGCACTTCCAGTTCTCCTAGCATCCATGCATACTCTCTATCAGATAGCACGTGGCTTGGCTGGGTCCTGTGGTCTCGGCAGGATCGATCCGATATCGTTTATTGCTGCTCTATTACCCTTGGGTTACCCTATAGCGCTCTACATGGTTCTAAGTCTTGCCTCACATTGTGGGAGCTTGAGAGGCAAGCTCTCGCCGACACTGATCGACGTGTTTCTCAACCTGATAACATTTGGGCTCCACTCGATAGTCTACTCTATAGCGTTCAACCGTATACTGGATATCGTTATCTCAGAGCTTGGTGAGCCATATTAGCGGGACACTTGCTGCGATAAGGGCATGTTGAGCACCACGGCCCTGGCCTGGGCTGGGCAGGTTTCTCGCCGCGCCAATAAGCGAGTAGGGGAGCGAGAAGCTCCTCCTCCGCTGCAGGGTCGTGCGCTAGGACGTGGATGTAGCTGTTGCCGAGGGATGCCGGCTTTATCTCGTTCTCGAGTACCTTGAGGGCTTCAGCTAGCTCTCTAGGACTATGTGCAGCTGCGAGGACGAGCTTTGTTCCTGGTGTAAGCCTAAACCCTGCAGCTTCTAGGAGCTGTGCATAAGCGTATAGCTTTACCCGGTCGCTGTGGTAGAGGCGTGATGGCCTACTAGTAATCTTGCCTATAACTATGGCCTCAACCCTGCCGTGAGCGAGTAGTATGGCGTGGGGTCTACCTATGACCGGCACGTTTTGCAGAAGAGCTGCCACGGGTGTGCTAAGAGCGAGTCTTTCAACAAGCTTGCGTGGTAATAGTCTCCTGGCTTGGAGGACTGCCTCAACGAGCACCCGGGCATCGCTTGGTTTTCGGGGCGCTTCTACCTCGCCGCTCAAGAAGCCAAGCTCTAGCCTCATCTCGCAGAATGCTTGGTTAGCTAAGAGTCCCGGGGTGACATAGGGTAGGCCGTGGTGAAGGCAGCAGTATTCGCCTTGTGCTATGGCCTCTAGAAGCTGCCTCGTAGCCTCCAGTATGGTCTCCAGCTCTCTGACCCACACTTCTATCATCACCGCATAGCTTAGTTGGGATATTTCTAGTAGGTTCTGCTAATATGCGAAGTGTATGGCTACGTAATCCATATTACCTTTTATTCCGCAACCCAAAATAATGGCTGGTGTATAATGATCGATTATGACAGGTTCCTCTCCGATTATGCAAAGAGTGTCAGGGCTTCAGACATACGCGAACTCCTTAAAGTAGTAGAGCGTGGTGGTGTTATAAGCTTCGCTGGTGGCCTACCTGACCCCAATACCTTCCCCAAAGAGGAGATAGCACAGATAGCAATGGAGGTAATAATCAAGCATGGAGAGAAGGCGCTACAGTACGGTCCCACCAGGGGCTCAGCATACTTCCTAGAAGCTGTTAGAGAGTTCTCTAAGATGAATGGCATACCTGTGAGAGAGAATGAGGGGATAATAGCCACTGTTGGTAGCCAGCAATCCCTATACCTTGTTGGCAAGACACTTGCAAACCCTGGAGATTACATTGTAACCGAGGAACCAACATACCTTGGCGCCATCCAGGCCTTCCGGAGCAGTGGTGTACGCTTCCTCACCGTGCCAATAGACGAGGATGGTATGAGAACCGATAAGTTGGAAGAGGTGCTCAAGGAGGCGGTAAGCGAGGGCATAAAAATCAAGTACATATACACTATTCCGACATGTCACAATCCTGCAGGAACAACGATGCCCATGGAGAGGCGAAAGCACCTCCTCGAGCTAGCAGAGCAGTACAACATACTAGTGATAGAGGATGACCCATACAGCTACATAACCTTTGAGGAACGCGAGGTAAAGCCGCTAAAAGCTATGGACGAGTCTGGCAGGGTCATCTATCTGAGCACCCTCAGCAAGATACTAGCTCCAGGCATAAGGCTTGGCTGGGCCATAGGCCCAGAGCCAATAGTAGCCAAGATGGAGCTTGTAAAGCAGGGCATGGACCTACATACACCCACGCTAACCCAGTACATTGCCGCCGAGATACTAAAGCGGGGCATCATAGACAGAAACATACCGAAGATAAAGAGGATCTACAAGGAGAAGCGTGATGCAATGTTGAGGGCACTTGAGCAGTACATGCCTGAAGGCGTTAAGTGGACCAAGCCTATAGGTGGCCTCTTCATCTGGGTATGGCTGCCAGAGAAGATTAATGCTAGGAAGCTGCTAAATAAGGCGATAGAGAATGGTGTAGTATTCGTGCCTGGAGACTCATTCTTCCCCAACGGCGGCGGCAAGAACACAATGAGGCTAAACTTCAGCTATCCATCGCCGGAAGAGATAGAAGAGGGTATTAAGAGACTAGCAAAGACCATAAAGGAGATGCTCTAGCCGAGCCTATACACTAGACCCAGCCATGGAGCTGTCTCCGGTGGTTTTTCCAAGCCCTCAACCACTCTCACGTATTCCCCTACGAGCCTCCAAACCCTATCCAAGAGCCTCCAGCCACAACTCCCTCTATGTGCCTCGCCGTCTATCCAGCCCACAAGGATTATGTACTTCCGTCTCCTCCGGGATACGGGTACATTATAGGCAATGGTATGTAGGGGGTGTAGCACGATTAGGCTCGGAGAATAGGTCTCAACAACACCTATGGCATTGGCGCTAGCAGCTGCCAGTACTATAGCATCGTAGTGTCTACCCGAGGGCGGCCTGGTATAGACCCTTGCTCCCATTTCCCGAGCTATACGGGTTGCTTCCTTCACATTTGTAACAATATCCACGTCTAGGCCAGCGTCAAGTGCTAGATGCGCAGCTGAGAGCCCATAGAAACCAGCGCCGTAGACTAGTACACTACGTCCAGCAGCCTCTAGTTCTTCAGCTACACTGCAAGCGGTAACGGCGTCGGGGTAGAAGACGAGCCGGGGTTCAAGCCTACCAACGGGTATGAGTAGGCTAGAGGGGGCAGAGGTGTACTCTGCAAGCCATCCATTAACGTTTAGAGGTGGTAGGTACTCGGGGCTATAACCTCCTAGGACGACCTGCCTACCTGGCAAATCAGTGTCGGCATCCACACCATGCTCTGCTACTACGCCCGCGCCTGAGCAGCCAGCTATGCGTTGCCGCGAAAGGGGCCACCAAGCCGCAAAGCCGTCAATGCTACACCATCGTGCAAGCTTGACACGTAGTAATACCCATCCACGGGGCACTAGTGGCTGGACATGCTGCACAGAAACAGAGCCTCTATCAATCACAATGCTGGGCACGCCCGGCTCTAGCGTGGCAGTTGGCAAACTCTTGGCTGCACCTCCTGGAGGGCCAGGTCTATGCTAACTGGTAGCACTATAATACTGGCGGCATCGACTTAAAGAGCCCGGTGCCATGGAAATGCTGGTACTAGCCTCTACACGGACTATCCCGGCTATGCTGCCGGAAAGCATACGCATACTATACGAGGCTGGCTTTGACTCTGTAGATGTGAGCTATAACAACATAGAGAGGTTTGACATAGACTACCCTTCAGCATATAGCTACTTCCGTGCAGCCCTCCAAGAGGCTAGTAGACTTGGAGTAAAACCCCTAACGCTACACGCGCCCTGGGAAGAATATTATCTCATAATGCTCGGTAAGAACATAGAGTACGCGGTTGAGGAGGCAAGAATACTTCTAGACATGGCCTACAGCTACGGTGTCGATGTAGTTGTATTTCACCCATTTTCAGCCCAGCGCGTTGGCGAGTCGAGGGTAGTATGGCTGAACAAGAAGTTCTTTGCATTACTGGCAGACTACTCGGAGCACGAGGGCCTCTCCATAGTTGCTATAGAGAATGCAGAGCGTAGAAAGCCGTGGAATAGCATAGCGGCAATAACTTCCCTAGCGAGGAGTGTTGGTAGTCAAAGGCTTTCAGTCTGCATTGATGTAGGTCATGCAAATATCAACGGCTACACTCCACAGAGGATAGGAGAGGAGCTGGAGGGCGTAGAGCCTATATGCATACACATCCACGATAACGATGGCAGAGAGGACAAGCACGAACTGCCGGGAACCGGGACCATAGACTGGGAGGGCATAGCAAGTCTTGAGAGTATCGTAACTGCCCGCTATCATGTAGCGGAAGTGGACTGTAATGGGTCGCCGAGGCTCTGCGCTGTAAAGGCGAGGATAGCGACCACAGTAATATCCCAGCTTTATCTTAAATACCAGGCGTAGAGGCTAACCAGAACGGGCTGTGGTCCTTGCGTCGCGATCAGGTTGTAGGTATTGGAATGCTCCTCGTAAGCCTGGGCGTCATAGTGTTCTATGCTATAGCACTCTTTAAGCCTGACCTGCTTGGGAAAAGTGATCTAGACTATACGCTTGTAAAAGTGACGGTGTTCATTGCTGTAGCAGCAGTCATGGGCATCTTGGCCTGGATAGGCTATACGCTAGCAACAACACCGCCGCCAAAACCCATTGAGGAGATCGAGAAGGAGATAGAGGAGGAACTCAAGAAACTTGAACAAGAGCTAAAGAAGGAGGAGCAAGAGAAGAGTCAGCCTTGAAACACCTCCCCATCCCGGCCCTAGGCGGCGGTAAGGGTTCACGGCCCTCATCACTCCAGTATTTTGTGCTAGTGTTACTCGGGGGTTATCACTAGCTCCCTATCAAGGAATAACACTGTGTAGAGGCTTGTAGCCAGCATGGCTAGAGAAGCTATAGCCAGCGCGAGGATAGCTGGCCCTACAGCTCCAGCTCCAGCAAGACCTATAGTAGCAGCTAGCTCTCCAATAATCATTGAGCCTATGAGCCTTCTATACGCTAGACTTGCGTATAATTCGCCCTTTTCAAGGTAGCCATCCTTGTTGTATACTCCGTGGAAATGTTTTGGTTGTATACTAACCGAGACAATGTTGTAGCCCAGTATTTGGCGTATATCGATGCCGATGAGCCCCTTGTCTAGTACTAGTTCTTGGTTTGCTAGAGATGGGTTATAGACTAGATTGTTGCGTGCCAGGATCTCAGCAATTGCAGTCCCGTAGCTTGTTAGGGTAGCCTTTAGCATTAGCGTACCCTTTCCACCGTAGATTCTTATGAAGAAACTGTCTACAAGGCTATAGGCTTCATCGCCGAGCTTAAGCTTAGCCCTAACCTGGTAGCTTGCAACATAGCTGTCCTCGGTTCTTGCATCAACTATAGCGTATGCCGAGCCTGCTAGCAGCATAAGTATAAGCATCGCCAGGACACTCTTGACCAGAGGGTTTAGCTCACGGCCACGATAGAAGAAGGGCGAGTAGAATACTATCAGGCCAAACAAGCTCCTCGTAGCAGCCTGCATGCGTAGCAACAGTATCCTAGTCCTACTAGCTACGAGTGGCAAGATGGCCATGCCAGATACGAAGCCTCCCGCGTGGGCAAAGAATGCTACAGCACTTGCGGCAAGAGTGTAACCCATGTAGACCTGCATTGCAAACCAGAAGAGCAGGTAGTAGACTGCTGGTAGTGCAAAGCAGAACGGTATGAAGCCAAGGAAGAAGCATGCGGTGAGCCTTGTACCCGGATATAGCAGCATGTATGCCCCGAGGACCCCGCTTATAGCGCCGCTGGCGCCTACGCTGGGTATTGCTAGGCCAGCCGGATTCACCACGTACATGAACACTGTGTGGAAGACAGCTGCTACGATGCCGCTTACAAGGTATAGTGCTAGGTACCTCCAGTGTCCGAGGGTCTTCTCCACGGCGCGGCCGAAGAGGTAGAGGAAGTACATGTTGAAGAATATGTGTATGAGGTTTGCATGGGTAAACATCGCTGTTAGTATCCTGGGGAACTCTGATGGGGGTGTAGCGAGGAGTGCTGCTGGGACAAAGCCTAGCCTGGAGACCCATTCATCGGTTGTCTGCCAGAATCCTGTCGGAGCGGAAGTTACGAGGTAGACGAGTACGTTAATAGCTATAATAGCGTATGTTGCCAGGGGCGTCTCTGGCGCGGGACCGCCAGGCCCCTCAACGGCTAGCGGTAGTTCTCTCGTAAATCGGCCGCGTAGAGGGCTACACCACCAGGCTCCACACGGCACCAACATCACGCCCATGACCTTCTTAGGCTTTCGCGGGTAGCAGTGTGTTAATGTAAGAGGCTCTTATAAATACCCCCAGGAACGCTGACAAAACTAATGGTCCTCCCAACCACTGTTAAAGGGGTCTGGATAGGTTTGCTAGACGATATACGCGACATTCTCGTAAAGGCGCTGGGATTCACTAGCGGGTGGCACATAGATCTTGCCGACATCCGTGTTGAGAGAATTCAGTTCACCAGAATAGACGTCGAGAACGGCACAGTCAAGATTTCATCGGGCATAGACTATGGTGCGGCTGTTCGTGTATTCGTAAACGGTGTGATGGGGTTCGCGTTTACAACCAGGGTTACAGTAGATTCGTTAAGGCGAGCCCTAGAGCAAGCCTACTCCATGGCCTCAGCGCACCGGGAGAAGCTATCCAAACCCCTAACGTTTGAAGCGGTTGAAGACTACTATGAGGCTCCGGTTAAGAGGAGTATTGTTGACGTACCAATTGACGCCAAGCTATCCGATGTGCTGGAGCTCGACAAGGCTATTGCATCGGCGCCTCAGGTAAAGTCGCGCAGAGTGGTCTACGTAGAGAGGGTCGAGGAGCGCTACTATGCAAGTACCGAGGACCGCGTGCTGGGCGAGAAGAGAGAGCTAGTATATGTTTATGCCTCGGCATTCGGTGTCGAGGCCGGGGTGCGTGCTGCAGCTCATGTAACCCAGGGGACGATAAAGGGGTACTATGTCTGGGAGAAGACTAGCCAGGAACAGCTGGCCCAACAGCTACTCAAGAGGCTCACAAACCAGTTCAAAGCCAAGACGCCCAAGGCTGGCAACTTCCCAGTAGTATTAGCACCAGAAGCCCTTGGTGTCTTTGTCCACGAGGCATTTGGCCACCTTGCTGAGGCCGATCTTGTTGTTGCGGGTAGCGCGCTTCAGGGCAAGAAGGGAGAGAAAGTGGCCTCGGAGCTAGTGACAATAGTTGATGATCCAACTATAGAGGATGGTTTCGGCACGATAAAATACGACGATGAGGGCGTGAGGACGGCGCGTGCAGTGATAGTCGAGAGAGGGATACACAAGCAAGTCATGACGGATCGTGTCCATGCTGCAATGTTGAATGAGAATCCCACGGGTAATGCTAGGGCAGAATCATTCCGACATGCGCCACTTGTACGTATGAGGAATACTGTGCTCCTACCAGGAGACCATAGCGTTGAAGAGGTGTTTGAGGGGATAAGATTTGGCTACTACGTTGTTGCAACTTCTGGCGGCCAGACAAACATGGATGGAAGTTTCCAGGTGGGCATCGAGGAAGCGTACGAGATAGTAAACGGTGAGGTTGGCGAACCAGTGCGCAACCTCAGCATAGCTGGTAACACATTGGAAACATTAATGAACATTGATGCTGTAGCGAAGGACTTCAAGGTGTTCTATGGTCGCTGTGGTAAGGGCCAGCTAGTATACGTATCCGACGGCGGCCCCCACGCACGCGTTAAGAAGATGACCGTGGGAGGTCGCGAGTAGGCCTCCATGCATTCCTTTCTGTGTTCACATCTGTTTGAGCCGTGCTATGTGGGGTGTATGGGTGTGTCGGCTCAACGTGTACAGCCCGTTGAAGTGGCTGTGCTCGCGTCTAGGTGGGCTATACGCGAGGGTGCAACAGAAGCGGAAGCCTATGTAGTTCATGCACGTGGCTACCAAGTGCGCATACTCGCGGGCAAGATTGAAGGGCTTCAATCCAATGACGATGTTGGTATCGGTATTAGGGTTGCTGTTGGCAAGAAGATAGGCTTTGCCTACACTACTGGGTTGGATTTGGAGAATATGCGTAGGGCTGTAAGGGCAGCTGTTAAGCAGGCAAAAGTTGCACCCGAGGATCCCGAGTGGCAAGGCTTGCCCGAGCCTAGTCAGTCCTATCCGGAGCCAGGCAACATGTACAGCCCGGAGCTGGCTGCTGCTAGTGCTGAGACGGTTATAGAACATGTACGCGAGATATTCAGCATTGCCGGAGAATATGAGGGTGTAAGTGTTGCAAGGGGGTCCGTCAGTGTTGAGCGTATCGAGAGAGCAATAGTAAACACTAACGGCGTCTACCGCGTTGATGTAGGTACGGTGGCAGCTACGCTGGTTGGTGTTAACGCAAGGAAGAATGGTGTACTCACACCAGTAGTATTCGACTTCGAAGTTAGTAGGGTCTCAATGCCTAGCGCGGAGGTGCTAGTCCGCCGTGTCGTTGACCGTGTGCTTCAGGCTACCAAGCTTGCCAAAGGTGTTGAGACCGGCAAGTATACGGTGGTACTTGCCCCTAGCGTGTTCGAGGAGTTGTTGGGCGTAACTGTTCTCTACTCACTACGTGGCGACATTTACGTGCAGGGCAGAAGCTACTATGGCGATAAGGTGGGGGAGCAGGCACTCTCCGAGAAAATAACCATAATTGATGACGGTACATTGAAGGGTGGCGACAACACCTGGAGATTTGACGGCGAAGGTGTAGCCACTTCGAGGAAGGTGTTGGTTGAGAAGGGTGTCGTGAAGGGTTTCGTGTTCGACAACTACTGGGGTAGAAGAGCTGGCAATGCCTCAACGGGCAATGCTGTAAGGATAGGCTACAGTTCTATGCCTATACCAGGCTTTACCAACGTAGTTGTAGAGCCGGGTGATGCACTGATGGAAGAACTCTTTGAGGGCAAGGTGTTGGTCGTATATCAAGTGCAGGGTGCGCACACAGCTAACAGTGAAACAGGCGAGTATAGCGTGCTAGCCAACCCAGCAATATACTTTGAGAATGGAGAGCCTAAAGGATGGGTTAGGGGTGCAATGATCTCTGGTAACTTCTACAGAGAGCTAAGGGATAACGTGGAATTGCTTGGCAAGACTGTAGAGCGGGCAGGCTTTGGCAGGTATGCGCCGTGGATAAGGCTGTCAGGGATAACAGTAGCTGTCAAGGCCTAGCAGTAAACATACCTAACATCAAGCACAATAGGACCGGAGAAACGGTACTCTATCAGTAAGACGGTGTCGCTCCTACAAGCCCAGAGGGGGTTTTCGTCAACGCGCCTACACACGGGCTTAACATACATATCAACTATCTCTACCAGTCTTTTCGAGGCCTCCCCAAGGGGGAGCTTTGTCATAAACACTCTTTTTCTAATCGTAGCCGGATCTGGTACGGGTAGCAGAGCCTTGGAGTATGGTGTTACACCGTACACCGTAAGGCCCGCAAGGGCTAGCGTGTAGAGGCTACGTGGCACCAGGATCCTAGCCCTCTTCTCTCCGCGGCGCACAATCACGATCTGTTGACCTGGCGTTGGCGTAAACCCGGCTTCAAGCCAGTCGCGGCTTACTACAGCTCTACAGCCGTAGCCTAAAGCTGCTGCCGCGAGTATGGGTTCGGTGTGGAAGACGGTGTCGCTGCTAGCCAGTGCCTCCTCGAAAGCAGCTAACGCTTCTACTTCCTCCTCGAGCAGCTGGTAGGCTGGCCTCCATCTAGGCGTGTATAGTGCGCTCTTCTCGGCAGCCTCTTGCAGCTCGTAGTAGAGTTCGACGGGGTAGTCGTAGAGTGGTTCAAACCCGGTGATATGGGCGGCTGCGACTGCTGCATGTGCTAGCCTCGTGAGGGGATGTGCTTGGAACCCGCTGCGCTGAAGTATGCTGGCTGTATACTCTAGTATGTCCCTCATCCACTGTTCTGGCTGTGAGGGTTCCACCTCTTCCTTCACCTATGCTCTGCCCGCGCGATACAAGCATTAGAGTGTTATCTATACGTTTATAATTCCGGTTTTGCTTTGCTCGTGCACTGGTGGTAAGTATATGGTGTCGCAGCGCCTCCTCCTAACTAGTGCAGCTATAATAGCCATAATGATAGTTATAGCTGTAGCTATTCTCTATATGCAGGGGGGAGAAACGGGGGCCCAAGGTGTAAAGCTGGTAATTGTTACCAGGCTTTCGCCCGAGGAGCAACAAGCTCTTCGTGAGGCATTTCTCAACAGTAGCATAGCGAGGGAGTACGGTATAGCAGATGTGGAGTTTAGGAAGCTGGACTATGCACAGTGGCCAAGTCTTGCCGAGAGCGGAGAGGTGGATGGATTCTTCATAGGCGAGAAGCCTGTCTACGATAGACTCTGCAGTGAGGGCCATCTAGCACCACTAACGTTGGATGAACTCCTAGACATCGTAGGGGAGCTTGACGAGAGGTACCTGGGTAGGGCGAGTAGCAGCGAGATTTGCTGGGTTGCAGTTGGCCAAGCAGTCTACGGCTTCATAGTAAACAAGGTGTTCCTTGAAAGGTACGGTCTGCCGGAGCCCAGAACCTGGGGCGACCTCGTGAACCCAATATACCTCCGGCCGCTGGTTGAGGAGGTCTACATGGTGTCCTTCCCAAGGCCGAGTAAGAGTGGTACAGCACGGACAATAGTGCATGGCATACTGCAAAAGTATGGCTGGGAGAGGGGCTGGCAACTCCTCACAGTTATAGGTATGGAGGCTGGTATTGTTGATAGTTCCGAGTTAGCCCGTGATCAAGCAGCCGAGGGTTTGGTGGGTGTAGCACCGGCATACATAGGTTATGGTATTGAGGCTGAGAAGCAGGGTAGGGGCGCGGTCTTCAGAGTGCCGGAGGGTGAGGGCATACTGTATATCTCTATAGCGGCTGTAGCGAAGGCTAGTAAGCATAAAGAGCAGATGCAGGCATTCATACTCTGGCTGCTAAGCGATGAGGGTCAGCGTGCACTAGCAAGGCTATTTTACTACATACCTGTGAGGCCAGTTTCCGGCATAGACTGGGTCGAAAGGATCTACAGCGAGTTGAGGAACAACATATTCGAGTACAACCGCACATTAGCCTCAGAGGTAGACCTGGCAGTTACAACTTACTTTGAGGCAACAATAGCCGACCCTGCCGCCAACAAGCTGCTCAAACGTATTGGTAAGCTATTAGCACAGCTCTATGAAGAGGGCAAGATAGACGAGAACGGCTATGCAGACATACTGGCAAAGCTTGGCTCACCGCTAAGGATAAAGGATCCATGGAGTGGCGAGGAGGTTGTATTTACTCTAGAGTATGCAAAGAAGATAAACTCCAAACTTAGAAGCTCCGAGGACAGAGACAAGTTCTACAACGCAGTAAAAACTGTAGCCCTAGAACAGTACAGGTCTATACTGTCTGAGCTCGAGAAGCTCGCTGGGTAGAAGCGTGTATGAAGCCCTCACAGCGTCTATTTTTCGTGTTACCCGCACTACTACTCATAGCTCTTATAGTGATTATACCTCTGGCTCTCCTTCTCTCGCCGAGCCAGCTGGTTAAGGGGCTTAGTCTAGCTCTTAGCGAGCCAGGCTCTATTGCGCCAGTAGTAGGGGTTGAGGAGCCAATTACTGTGGCTGACAAGCCTAACTGTAGATTATTCATTATCAGGGGTGCAGACCTAGGCGTTATACCCAATAGCCTCGTGGTTGCATGCCTTGTATCGCTTGCCTCGACACTCCTTGGCTTGCTAGCTGCTACGGGTATACTCCTATACCGTCCCTTGAGAATCAGTCTAGTCCTGGCTCTCGTGGCCCTCCTTCCATACCCGTTTGTTGAGGCTTACGTGGTTCAGCGCATATTTAACCCTGATTATGGCCTTGTGAATAGTATCCTCAGACCGTTTGGTTTCTGTATAACCTTCCGCGGCCTTGCAGGTGTTGCAGTATATCAAATAGCTGTGTTTGCGCCGCTAGCACTTATTCTGATATACACATACTCTATTGGTGTTGCACGTGAGGCTTATGAGGCGGCAGTACAGCATGGTGTTTCGCTGCTGCAGCATACTCTACTAACGGCACGTCTCTCCAGACCAGCTGTAGCTGCAAGCATTTCGCTAATCTTTGTCTTGAGCTTGGATGATGTAGCTGGTCCATATGTTTTCCAGCAAGACCCTAGTGCACGCAGTTTGCTCGCCTTTAGGGCTTACAGCTACTTCATGGACACTGTGACCGGTACATTTTCGCTTTCTGCCATAGGCTACATAGCTATACTGACACTGCTCTCTCTCATAGCTTTCATAGCGGCTTATCCCAGTATAGCTGTTGCCTATAGGGCGGCGCCTGCGGGATCTATGCGCTACCGTGCCCCCCTAGCAATGCTTGACACAAGAGCCCTACCATTCATCGTGGGTGTTGTTGCTGCTGCTCTGCTACCAGCTGCGCTTAAGCTTCTCGCGGTAGCCTATGGTTTCAGTGATAGGTGGGTTGCAGAACTTCTCCCTTCGCCAGGCTTTGGCGGCCTAAGACTGCTCGCTGAGAACCCCGATATAGCGAGGGGGATAGCTAACAGTATTGTCTATACAGTTATCAGCCTTTTACTACTGGCTCCTGTAGCAGTCACGGCAGCCTATGCAGTAGCTAGAGGTTATGGAAGGAGTACAGCTCTCTTTGATGCAGTACTTATGTCGCCGCTGGCTATACCTGGTATAGCTGTTGCGTACGCTGTATTCTTTGCATACCATGACCTCCTTCGAGGCACGATCCTAGACCCACTTATTACCCCCCAACTATACCTTGTACTAGGCTATGCTGCTAGGAGACTTCCACTATTATACAAGCTGTTCCAGACGGCAATAGCCAGCATACCCTTAGAACTTGAGGAGGTGGCAACAAACCTTGGAGCAGGTGTAGCCCGCAAGCTAGCAGCTATAGTGGCGCCACTAGCTCTCCAGGCCAGCAGTTATGGTGCTGCCTACGTAGCTGTGAGTATAGCCTCTGAAGTAAGCCTATCAATAACCATAGGTGGTCTAGGAGGCTCTAGCGGTACAACACATCCTGCTCCTCTCATGTATCTTGTTGCTAGCTATATGGGGTTCGAGGGGCTGAAATATGCTCCAGCACTATCAGCGGCAATGTCAATCCTCTACGCGGCATCGATAGTGCTGGCGTTGGCTGTGTATCGCTTATTCCTCCTCCTGCTCAGGAACAGCTATCGGTAGCTTCTTCTTCCAAGCCCTCAACGCTAGTTCGGCTGCAGTCCAGGGCTCCTCAAGCTCTGGCGCCTTCGGGATTGGCTCCACCCAGACTCTCCGATAAGCCTTCTCAACATAGTCGCCAGTCAACCTGTCAGCGTCTCCAGCTTTTTCAGCAACTAACTCCTTAGCGTAGAGGAGCGGTTTAGCGAGAATAGCGCTAAATCTCCAGAGGTGCTGGCTCCGAAAGACATCAAAGCTTGTCCATGAATACCACTTCTTCCACATCTTTTCCCAAACCTGCTCTATGAGGTCTAGATCCTCCAGCTCGGGGAGCCGGCGAAACTCGTGGAGAGCCTTGTAGGGGCACAAGCTACATGCAACCCTTGGAACACCGTCCAGGTAGTCTGGATGAACGAGTCCGTGCCGCCTGACGATATCTACTACGTCCAACAATGTGTAGAGGTAGGTTGGCCTAAACTTTCTCCCGACAAGTACAACACGGTGTATAGCAGCCTTGGAGAGCCTCTCAAACCTCTTAGGTGACTCTGTGAGTCTATCGCCAATAACCTCTATGAGTTTGGGATCCTCCTTGCGGAGCTTCCTCATAGGCTTGGCCTTGTAGACTGTGCAGAACCTAAACCCCCTACGGGGCATGCCTTTCCACTTTAGTAGGCTCTTCATATCTCTCCGTGGAGCCTCTAACACCTCTATCTCGACGCCAAGCCTCCTCGAAACCTGCTCTATAAACCTCACATTGCGGGGCGACTCTAGGAAGGGGATATGAATATACATGACGTGAAGCTTAAAGCTAACATACTCCATGAGCTTGACGAGCGTGATGAGTGCCGCAACCGAGTCCTTGCCGCCACTGAACCCTAGGAGTATCCTCCGCCCCCTAATCTCACTCCCAACACTTCTAGCGAGCCAGCGTGCATACTCATCGAGATCCGGCACGGTACGCGCATGCACGTAGGGTGGTGAAGCGAGCCACGAAGTTATAGGTGCAAAACTCCGCCCTCTAGGCCCTTTCAGCTCGAGAACGCGTCCGCGGGCAAGTAGGCTGGTAACATCCACAGCCTCGTTGACACTTAACCAGAGGTAGTAGCGGCATCCACCGCTAAACCCGCAAATCTTTGTTGCATCGCCGCCACTGCCGATAACGCCTACGACACGGCCTCCCTCAATGAGCGGGTAAAGTTCGGTCAAGGCGTCACACCGCGGTCAGAGACTGTGCAGGGGGCGGTCTCCCCATTCCCCCAGGGTCGGCGACTCAACCCCTCATCAACCCAGCCCTGCCCGGTAGCGTGTAGCTACACCACCCAGGAGGTTATGATTAAGAGAGTGGGGCGGGTCTACATCCTTACCGCGCGTGTAAGGGTAGGGCAGGAGCTATGTTCACGATAGTAGTTAGAAGCCGCAAGGATGCTGCTGCAGTTTCAGCAATGGTTGAGAGGTTCTACCGGGACTGGGGCGTAGATGTTAAAACGCTCCATGGCGCTCGTAGTCCTGCGGCCGCGGAAGCGGCTCTTGAGGAGATAATTGAGCCGGATAAGTTCTATATAGTGCTCCTTGGCAGGGAGGATAGGGAGGTAGCTAGTCATCTCGCCGAATGGCTTCCACCAAATGTTGTGCTCCGCGTTGTACCGCGTGCAAGAGTGCGAAATGCTAGGCTCGAGCAGTTATACATGGAGGTTGTAAAGGCGCGCACAATGTTCCGGGTAGCGACATCCTGGGATGAGTCCAGGAGGGCTTATGTCTTCGGGCCAGTTGGGTCACCAATAGATCCCCAGCTTGAAGACCCTGCACCGAGCTACGAAGTCTTCATAGGTGTTGGTCGTTTCTCTCGCCTCGTTTCAAGACTATCCGGGACGCTAATTGGCGAAAACCCCCTCGTTGTTAGGACTACCGGTGGGACACACATAGTATACAATGGTCCCAACCCTGTAGTCGAGCTAGATATAGGCGATGCTGGGTTTAAGCCGAGAGCATCACGCATAAATGATGGCATAGAGCCAATAAGCGTTAGCATGGATAGCCTCGTTGAGGCTAACAGGGAGGTAATTGGGATATATGAGCGGGCAGCTATACGCTTCCTAAGGAGCTTAGGCGAATTTGATACAATCATAGTCCCCTGGAGCGGTGGTAAGGATAGTACAGCAGCGCTACTCTTAGCCCTAAAGGCGTATGGAAAAGATCGTGTAAGAGTTGTATACGGCGATACTGGCACGGAGTTCCCCGATTCGGTACGCTACGTCGAAGAGGTTGCAGAGAAGCTGGGCATAGAGGTTGTAAGAGCATATGCTGGTATAGACAAGGAGCTAATGAGAGGTGCGCCGCTTCCAAGTCATGGTGATAGGTGGTGTACAATACTCAAGGTTAAGTCTATAGAGGAGATGGCCGTAAAGCTTGCTGAAGGCAAAACGCTCTTAGTAGTTGGTGACCGTGACGCGGAATCGCCTAGGCGTAGCGCCAGGCCACCCGTACGGAGGGCCTACACTGGCGACATGTTAGTTGTTACGCCATTGCGTATGTGGAGTGCTGCGCACGTACAGCTGTACATCATTATGAATGGGCTCCCCTTAAACCCCATGTACTACTATGGCTTTTACAGGATAGGCTGCTACATGTGTCCTGCTCTGCGAAACTGGGAGATATATGCTATGACTACGAGCGAGCTACACATAAAGCTTTCCAAGAACCCGATATATAGGAGGTTTATAGTGTCAAGACTCTATAAGAGGGCAGCAGTAACGAAGACAACTGTTGCATGTGTTGTCGGTGACGAAGCTCCCATAGCCCCTTGTGGCTAGCGTGGACGCTAGAGTGAAGGTTGGCTGTAACACCCTATCTCCAGGGTGATGGTGAGAACCCCTGTTGTTGAGCCCCCAGGGGCGGGGGGCTGTGAGAAAATCAGCGGCAGCTGAACCCATTCATAGTTGTTCCGGTAGTAACGCTTTTAAGCATCTTCTTTCCGCCTAAGATTGTGGGGAAGATATTTTAGATTTTGTGGTCTAAATGGATCTAAAAAATCTAATAGGGAGTGCGGAAATGAATACGAGGCTCGCAGGCCTCATACTCGGCCCGTTACTCTTTATAATACTACTCCTAGCACCCCCACTAAGGAGCTAAGGAGCCCAGTTACAGGTGAGCTAGTGAACCCAGAGGCGCCCTGGGCTCCTAACACGGCATTGGGCCTTATGCTCTGGATTATTGTGTGGTGGATCACTAGCGCTGTACCCTATGGTGTTGCAGCACTTGTTTCAGGTCTTGTTGGCGGCATAATGGTTGGCGTCTCTCTAGGTGCCTTCGGTTTTTCAAGCGCCAAGGCTGGTGTAAGCGACATTCTCCAGACGTTCTTCCATAGAATTATATGGGTGTTCTGGGGCGGCTTCATGCTAGCATATGCTATGGAGGCATCGGGTTTTGCTAAGAGGCTAGTGTTAATAACGCTGCGTATGAGGGTTTCCGACGCGTTTTGGCTCTATGTGGCTATGTGTACTGTAGCGTGGTTTCTAAGCTGGTGGATGTCAAATACTGCTGCTACCGCTCTAATTTATCCGATCATGGTAGGCCTTGTATCAATCCCAATACTATCGCAGAGCCAGCGTGAAATTGCGCTAATAGGTTTAGCGTTTGCAGCCTCTCTTGGTGGTATGGCAACGCTCGTGGGTACACCTCCAAACCTCGTAGCAGTAGGATTCCTTGAAAAGCTAAACATTGGAACAATATCGTTCTTTGAGCGGATGGAGTTCGGTGTTCCAATATCGATAGTGTTCTTTGCAATAATGGTGGTCTTCTTCAAGATGGTATTTGGCACAGCAGTAGTGGACAGCGCGTTACAGTAGAAGCTTGCAAAGGAGTTCGGCCGCGAAGTACCGCCGAAACTCAAGCCAGAAGAGAAATGGTTCCTATTCACATTCATTATCGTGGTCTCGCTATGGATTCTCCGTGGCTTAGCAGCGCTAATCAAGCCTCTAAGCTTTATAAAGAAGATTGTGCCAGATGACTCTATACCAGCTGTGCTGGCAGGTGTTCTGCTATTCGGAGTGCCACGCAGCGTGCGTAACGGCTATAAGTTCTTCTTCGACTGGAAAGATGCGCTATCAAAGCTCGACTGGGATACACTGTTCCTCTTCGCTGGCGGTCTAGTAATGGGTAGCCTACTCTTCAAGTCGAAGGCAGGTATTTGGTTTGGAGAGGAGATTACGAGCGGGCTCGGCGGAGCAACCACAGCAGCAGTCCTCTATGGCTTAGTCCTGCTAACATGGACGCTAACACAAGTATCGTCAAACACTGCCACCACGAATGCTATAGTACCAATAGCGCTCTCAATAGGTATCGCAGCAGGGCTATCAACTTCGACGCCCATGTATGTATCAGTCGCAGTAGCGCTATCAGCCTCCATAGCGCTCACACTGCCCGTCTTAACGCCGCCAAACGCAATAGTCTTTGCGGGCGGTCTAATCACGATAAGGACGATTGCTAAGTATGGAATCATTCTATCGGCGATATACTTGCCGCTACTACTGCTCATGCTTAAGGATATTCTATTAGCGTCTTTCCCCGCGCATAATCTTTATCTCTTTTCAATACAACTCCATGTTTCTAGGCAGGGCTGTGAGGAGACCGCCAGTGTCTGAGTTCTATGCCGCTGATGATGCTTCGCGGACTGAGCCCCTTTAGGGTAAGGTTTTTGTAAAGCGCCCCTTTCGCGGCCTTTATATCGGGTGGTATTGGTATGGCTGTCATTAGGGAGGTTAAGCCGGCTAGGGAGATGCGTAGGATAGGCTCGCACAGTCATATACGCGGTCTGGGCCTCGACGAGAAGGGTCGTGCAAAGTTCATTGCTGACGGTATGGTTGGCCAGGTTGAAGCACGCGAAGCAGCGGGCATAGTGGTGCAAATGATCAAGGAGGGCAGAATGGCTGGTCGCGGGGTCCTCATAGTGGGCCCTAGCGGTACCGGTAAGACGGCAATAGCAGTGGGTATCGCCAAGGAGCTCGGCGAGGACACACCGTTCGTTGCAATGTCTGGCTCCGAGATCTATAGTAGTGAGCTAAAGAAAACTGAGGTACTAATGCAGGCTATTAGGAAGGCTATCGGTGTAAGGATAAAGGTGCACAAGGATGTCTATGAGGGTGTGGTAACGAGGATACGTATAGCGTACGTAAAGCATCCATTCAACCCGTACGTAAGAGTGCCCAGCGAGGCCGAGATAACGCTCGAAACCAGGGATGACAGTAGGACGCTAAGAGTAGGAGAGGAAGTTGCAGCCCAGCTCATACAGCTAAGAGTGCGTAAAGGCGACGTAATATGGATTGATGCTGAGACAGGCGAGGTATACAAGGTTGGCAGGGCATGCGAGAAGGAGAGTAAGCGCTACGACGTATCCTACTTCCGCTGCGTGGACATACCCGACGGCCCGGTGAGGAAGAGGAAGGAGATAGTTCATACACTAACCCTTCATGACCTAGATGTCGCCTATGCTGCTCAGCGTACAGCTTTTGCAACACTACTCGGCATGCCAGCTACCAGGGAGATACCTAGCGAGGTTAGGCAGCGTGTGGACGAGGAAGTTAAGAAGATGATTAATGAGGGTAGGGCAGAGCTTGTGCCCGGCGTACTATTCATAGATGACGCCCATATGTTGGACATAGAGGCCTTTAGCTTCCTAACGAGGGCCATGGAGAGCGAGCTAGCACCAATACTCGTACTTGCAACAAACCGTGGTGTTACGAAGATACGTGGCACAGACATAGAGTCACCTCATGGCATACCGCTAGACCTCCTCGATAGACTGCTAATCATTAAGACTAGGCCATACAAGGCGGAGGAGATACGTGAGATTCTACGTATAAGGGCTGATGAGGAGGAAATACCGTTAACCGAGGAGGCGCTAGAGGAGCTAACAAAGCTCGGTGTTGAGAGGAGCCTCCGCTACGCGGTACAGTTAATGGAGCCGGCAAGGATAATAGCTGAACGTGAGGGCCGTAATAAGGTTACAGCTGAGGATGTGAAAAAGGCTGCAGAATACTTCGTTGACGTGAGGGAGAGCATTAGGTACATCCGAGAACTTGAAGAGGAGTTCCTTAAGTAGCGCTAAGCCCCGGTTTCCTGTGTGTCTTATGCTGAGCGGAGCGGAAGGCTAGTTTTATGCAACCCCTAGCCGTCACTTTATACTTCTGGAACACCCACCCCGCCATTCAGATGGAAGATTTGCTAAACTACGTTGGCATAGGTGTGCACTAGGCATGTCATACCATACACACGGTGCTAGTGGAAGCCAAGTACATGTTAGGACTTTACAAGGCTTCATAGAGGATGTTGCCCGGCTTCCAGCGGACATGTTTTCTCGTGTGATTGAGCAGATAGAGAGCAGGGAGCTAGACGATATCGCAGGCGTCTATGCTACCAGCGTTCTCAGACTTAGCCATCTGTGGCTCATCTGGGAGGATAAGTGTAGGCCCCGGGTTAGGTCGAGGAGAACTACACAGCACCCGGTGTGTAGAGATATAGAGGACTTCATGACGGCCGAGGGTGGTACCGAGGTTGGCGCGGCAACATACTTCAACATGGAGATTAAGGGGCTAATAGCAAAGATGTATGGTGATATTGGACCGGGACTACTTGTGCCGAGTTGGGTTCTAAACTACTCTCACCGTACCGACGGCGAGATAGTGGAGAGGCTTCGCTCCCTCAGTGTTGAGGAGCAAGCTGCACGGCTACCAGTATTCACAGCATCAATCTACGTTATTGATGCTGGCGTCAAGGCTATGATGGACTACTATGCTGGTAAGCGCTCAGACTTCGCTCATGCTGTCGCCGGCTACCTGTACTGGGATGTTGTCAAGCCTTGTAGCTATATTGCAGATGTGTTTGTTGAGTCTATACTTGGCGGTAGAGAACTTAGGGAACAATATGGAAGAGTCTACGGCAGCACACTTGCAGCGCTAGAGGAGAATGATGAAGCTCCTGTAGGAGTGAACTATGTAAGGCTTGTCGGAAAGCTAGCGGATAGTGTTAGGAGGAAAATGCTTGAAGTACTGAGGAATGCGAGGCTCCGCAGCTGAGAGGGGGTAAAAACACTCCTCGGGTACCGGCTGGCTTGTAGCGAGCCTATTAGAAGCCGAAGAGGCTCTCGAGGCCAGCTGCGAGCTGCTCCTCGCTGACCTCTTCCTTCTTCTTCTCCTCTTCCTCCTTCTCTTCCTCTTTCTTCTCCTCAGCAGCGGCGGGTGCAGCCGGGGCCGGAGCGGCAGCCGGAGCTACGGGCATTGCTGTTGCAGACTTTATGACCTCGTCTATGTTGATGTTCTTTAGTGCTGCAACAACGGCCTTAACACGAGCCTCGTCCACCTGTATGCCTGCGGCCTCCAGGATCTTCTTTAGGTTCTCCTCGTTTATCTCTTTGCCAGCTGCGTAGAGCACGAGGCTAGCATATATGTACTCCATGCCTGCCAGCCTCCACTCAGCTCTTCCTTCCCTACCCGGCCGCTGGCTAGACACAGGGGCTTCTTTATCTTTATGCTCTCTCCTCTCCTCTTCGGAGCATCACTCCTAGAGGTTCTGCTAGCTCAGCCCCTGCGAGGCCTACGGGCATGCCCTCAGTGTTTATTGCGGCAGCGGCATTGCCCTTGGCGTCTAGCAGTATTATGCCGAGGTTATCGCTGCCGAATAGTCTTGTGTGTCTGGCAACAGCTGCCCTTGCAGCCTCCTCTACGGGCATGCCCTCAGCTAGCAGCTTGACGGCGTGTATGCAAGGTCTGCTGAGTATTATCGTCTCGCCTATCCCGGTTGCAGCACAGCCACCAACACCGTGCTCAACGTAGAACCCCGCACCGGGAATGGGGGAGTCACCAACGCGGCCTGGATGCTTTAACGCGATACCCCCGGTGCTTGTGCCGGCTGCGAGTCGGCCCGAGACGAGAACTACCGCGCCCACAGTATCGCCGTAGAGTTCGGCTATTTTCCGGGCCCACCTAGGGCCCTCGCCTCGTTCTAGCTGCTCCCTAAGCTTTCTCCACCTCTCCAGGGCAGCCTGGCTCGGGCCTGGATGCTTCTCAAGACCTAGCCTCTCTGCTAGCCTATCAGCGGCGGGACCGGCAATTATTATGTGGTCAAGGTTTTCCGCCACGTATGCAGCGAGTCTTATAGGATTACGAGGGTATGATACTACAGCCACTGCGCCGGCCCGCATATCGTCCAGCATGAGCCCAGCATCCATCTCTACGCGGCCGTCGTAGGTTAATACGCTTCCAAGCCCGGCATTAAGCACACCACTATCCTCTAGCGATGCGATGGCCTCTACAAGAGCTTCTAGGACGCCCTTAGCAGCAGCTCTAAGGCCAGCCATGGCTGCTGATCTTGTAGCCTCTACTGCCGGGTCTATCCTTTCAAGGGCCTTCCAGCTACCAGCACCGCCATGAGTTATAATGGCGGGGTCGCCAAGCCTTACAGGGCCATAGACGGTTATAGCCACGGCCTATCCCTCCGTGCAGCTTCGCGGTTATTCATAGCGGTCTTTTTGGCTTCTTCGGCAAGCTGGCGTGCTCTACTCCGGTAGTCTAGGCTATACCATGGCTCTCCGTCAACCTTGCCGGCAAGGATCTTTGCTAGCCTAGCTACGTTGCGGCCGAGATTATAGGCGTCTAGTACAGCTTGCTCATTATCCATGGCGTCTCCCTTCCCGTGGTAGTACACGGTAGCCCAGGCTGGTATATGGAACCCCATCATGTTAAGTGTTAGCATAAGCCAGGATAGGGCCATGGTGGCTCCAGTTTCCTCGCCGACAGCTATTATACCTGCAACCTTGCCGTCGAGGAGGCTCTTACCGATATGGTATAGCATGTTCTCCATGCCGGTCATACGTTCTACAAGGGTCTTAACAGCTGCAGAGGCCATAAACCAGTATACTGGTGTCGAGAATATCACAGCATGGCTCGACAATATCTTCTCGGCTATCTCGTGGTACTGGTCCTCCAGTCCTAGGGGGCATCTCTTCGGGTAGTAGCACTCGTAGAGGTTGTCCGAGTAACATGCCATGCAGAGTATCAGCTTGTAGTCGTAGAGGTGTATTATCTCGGTCTCGGCGCCCTCGTCCTCTGCAGCCTTAAGTGCTATCCATAGCATCTTGAAGCTGTTACCGTACTTTCTAGCAGAGCCGTTTATCCCCAGCACCCTTATACCAGCCATACAGCACCAGCCCCCAGCTGGAAGGGCGTGGATAGCCCCACTTAGGCGTCCGAGGGCACGAACATTGGCTAGGCCCGTATATGTTGTGTTCGAGGGTATAGACGGGGCTGGAACAACAACTCATGCCAGGTTGCTGGCTGAAAAGTTGCGTCTTCTTGGCTACTGTGTAGAGCTTGTCGAGGAGCCCTCAAAGGATGTTGTGGGCGGTGTTATTCGGCACATGCTCCGGCACGGTCCCTTCCACCAGGATGTACTAGCGTTGCTCTTTGCCGCTGATAGGCTCCTACTGCAGCGCTCGCTTGAGGAAAGGCTGCAGGGTAGGAGCTGCATCGTTGTAAGTGATAGGAGCTGGATTTCAAGCCTAGCATATCAGACTTGCGAACTCTTTCCCTACGCTGTGGATGCTGACTGGGTTTATATCGTTAACAAGTATGCATGGAGGCCAGACATACTTGTATACATTGATGTAGAGCCTCTCATAGCTTTTCGGCGCCTTGCCTCTAGGGGCAGGGTACGCGAGCTACCTGAAACACTTGCAGCTCTTCGTGCGCTCAGAGAGAGTTACAGGCACGTCATCCAGCGGGTTAGCCGCGTGGTGCCAGTTGTACTATGGGTTGAAGGATCTAGGAATGGTGTAGAGAAGCCTATCGATAAGCTGTCAAGGGAGATTGCTGTACGTGTACTCGCAGCAATAAAGTACTCCGAGCATAGAGGCGCTCTAGACTCTGATGAGTAGTGCTGCAAAGCCACCCGTACACTTAGACATGTGGGGGTATACGCGCTGTGTCTTCCTCATGAAGGGGCTCCATACGCCTATGAGGGGCTTAGCCTCCACGAGTTCTGCAAGCCCATCCTCAACAACCTTCCTAACAACCTCCTCGTTCTCCCTGAGCGTTAATGTACATGTCATATACACGACCTTGGCCCCCCTGGCAGCTGTTCTAAGTGCTGCCCTGAGCCCCGCTTCCTGCAGCTCCGCGAGTCTTTCAACGATCCTACGTCCAGCCCTCTCGAGGAAGAGCCTCGTCTCTGGACTATGACCCAGCCTGCCCATGCTGGTGCAGTCTGGATCCACTATTATAGCCCTCCCGCTGCCCGGCCTCAGTGGTGGCCTAGTGGCATCAGCCTCGGCAGCGTCAACAAGTAGTACTGCCTGGCGCTGCAGGAGCCTCTGCTCGTCGTGTAGCCTCCGCCTTGAAACCTCAAGTGCTACAGCGTAGGTTGGGCCGCTCCGCCAGTAGGTGTGTGCTAGCTTATTGCCGGGTGCGCTGAAGAAATCGTACACGGCACCCTCGAACTTCCCTAGGAGGTGTGAAGCCAGCATCGCAGCTCTATCCTGGACGTAGAACAGTCTGTTATCAAGCCTCTCTATAGCTCCTGGCTCTACCCGTATAACCTCTAGCGAGTCGTCGAGCACGGGGTCTGGCTTCACGCTTATGCCAATAGCCTCCAGCATCTTGATGGCTTGCTCCCTACTGAGCCTACGCTTGTTAAACCTTATCCATATCGGTGTCGGCTCCTGGAACGATTTCAGCAACTCCTCTATGCCGCCTGGTGGCTCTGCTTTTGCAAGCTCCTCGACAACCCACAGCGGCATGCTGTAGAGCACTGCTAGTCGCTCGAGCCCATGGAGACCAGAGACTACATGCTTTGGCTCAAGGCCACGCAAGCAATCTATGGTTTCCCCACCTAGTACCCCAAGGCTTCTAAGCTTCTCAGCTGGCACAGAATCGTGGCGGAACATAGCCTCGTAGGCGATGACTATTGGAAGCCAGCCTCTGGCATTGCCGCGGACGTCTCCACGGTATCCGCAATAGCGGAGAGCGCGTATGAGCAGCCTGTAGTTCCTCAGCACACCCAGGCAGAGCGCGTTGAGGAGACCCCTTGGCACTCGAGGCTTCATCTTCTCGACGATGTAGCGGAGGGAGTAGAGTTTAGCCTCGATACGCGCCAGAATCCTTGCACATACAGCCTCAACGGGCTCCACCACAGATGGACACCTCAGTATGCAGCGATGCTGATCCAATGGCTCCGAATGTTGGTGGCGAGCTACAGCTACGCTAATAGTATTAAGGGCTTCTAGGCCATGTAGAGAGTCTAGAGGGGGCTAAGGGTATGTCTGGAGAGCAGGTTAGACCGGATGAGCTAACATTCGAGGAGGGAGCATACCTGGTAAGACTTGCAAGGCGTAGTGTGGAATACTACTTCGAGCATGGTAAGCGGATGCCGATACCCAGCGATGCACCCGAGGGGCTACTGAGGCCAGGCGCAGCGTTCGTAACGATAACAACATACTACGGGCCAGAGGCGAGGGAGCTTAGGGGCTGTATAGGCTACGTATACCCTGTTAAGAGCCTAGTCGAAACAGTAATCGATGTCGCTGTTGAGGCAGCATTTAACGATCCACGCTTCCCCCCTATGAACCGCAACGAGCTTCCAAGGGTAACATTCGAGGTTAGCGTTCTAGGCCCACTAGAGCCTCTACCTTCAACTCCAGAGGAGAGGGTGAAGAGCATAGTCATTGGCCGCCACGGCCTCGTAGCTAAGAAAGGGTTCCTGCAGGGTCTACTCCTCCCAGAGGTTCCGGTAGAGTATCTATGGGACGAGGAGACGTTCCTAGCAGAAACATGCGTTAAGGCTGGTATGCCGCCAACGTGTTGGCTCGATAGTGATACCGAATTCTATCGCTTCACCAGCCGCGCATGGAGGGAAAAGACGCCTATGGGCGAAGTCGAGGAGAGGGATCTTCGCAGAGAGTATGAGAGCCTAATCGAACGCTATGGTAGTAAACGTGAGAGGTGACGGTATTGGCTAGGCAGAGGAAGCTACAACAGGCAGAGCCAGCGATAACTGCCGCGGGTGCCGAGATATACCTCATATCCATTAGGCCTGTCTACGCATATCAGATATTCCGTGAGAAGAAAAAGTTTGAACTACGCCGCAATATTGCTGGTCGCATCCCCGAGGGCGCGGTCATGGTGGTCTACGCATCTGGCAACGTGAGAGCAATTATCGGCGAGTTCACTGTGGGCAGAGTTATTGAGGGAACTGCTGAAGAAGTATGGCGCAAGGTTATGCAGCATGATGATGCAGGCGTCGGTGGGGATGCATGGCACTACATTAAGGGCGCATCGAAAGCGATGGCGCTTGAGGTTAGAAATCCAGTGCTCTATCCCAGGCGGGTCGTGCTGGAGGAGATACGCCGCATAATCCCAGGCTGGAACCCGCCGTTGAGCTATAAGCTTCTCCGAGAAGGTGAGCCGGTCTACGAGCTTATAGTGAGGAGGCTTAGGAGGCTCGCTGGGCTAGAGTAGCTAGCCTACTTCCGTGTATGTATTTCCACGATGTCGCCATCCTCTAGTACGTGGTCTAGTCCCACTCTCTCGCCGGGATATTTAGCTGAGGGGCCCCATACCTTAGCGTAGAGGAAGTACTCTAGGAAGTCGCTGTGTATGTGTTCTGCTAGATCCCTAACCGTGGCGCCTCGGCGAAGTATAACTGGTGTTTTTGTCGGCTCGCTGTTGGGCTTCTTAGTGTAGACCCTTATGATGTCTAAGCGTTTGAAGAGAGCCTCCCCTATCTTGTCGAGGTTTAGCCCGGTTCTAGCTGAAACTGGTATGAGCCATACGCTGCGTTCTCTCCGCGAGGCTAGGTAGCTGTAGAGTTTACGGTATTTCTCAGCAGCGCCTGGAAGATCAGCTTTGTTTGCTAGGACTATTGCTGGCTTGTAGACTGTGCTGCGGAATATCGCCATCTCGATATCGTCAAGTGTGACTTCGCCCTCAATGTATACCTTGGCGCGGTATATCCTATACCTTGCAAGCAGGACTTCTACATCCTTAACAGTGCCGTCAATTATCCTTCCATTGCCTAGAACTTGTATGCCGTGCTCTCCACCCTTCTCAATGCGTACAGTGCCCTTCGGCTTCTCTATGAACACGCCGTGTTCGGCCAGGATGTCCCGCACGTAGATGTACTGCTGTAGTGGATCCTCGTCAAGGCCTACAACAATTATTATGGCGTCAGCGTTGCGGGCTATACCCACGATCCGAGGTATGTACTGTGGTGCAGACTCGGACAGCGGGGGCGTATCTATGAGCTGGAAGTATATGTCCTTATAGGGCAACATGCCAGGGACAGGGTTAACCGTTGAGAACGGATAGTCTGCAACTCTTGTTCTCGCGCCAGTGAGCTTGTGGACTAGCATGCTCTTGCCAGTATTGGGCGGTCCGATGATAGCTACCTGGGCTGCTCCCTCCTTCTCAATGAATATTCTTGGGCCTCCACCGCCTCTGGACCTCCTTTTCCTCTTCTCCTCTTCCAGCTGTTCCCTCAGCTCTGCAAGACGCCGCTTAGCCCAGAGCAACAGGTTTTCCGCGCCTTTATGTTTTGGTGCTACTGATAGGAACTCCTCGAGGGCACGAATCTTCTCCTCGATAGTCTTGGCCTCGCTATACTTTGCGAGTTTCGCTTGTGCTTCCGGTGTAAGATTTGCTGGCATGACACTATCCCCGTAGGAGTAGGGGGTGGGTGGAGAGGTATACCCCTTCTTAGCTTCTAGGCTCCATCTTAATAGTGCTCCTTCGAGGGATACCCCTTTTAATTCATGGGTGCCTTGTTTTTGTTGGTGTGCGTCTTGGCTAGGCGTAGGCGTGGCAAGATAATAGTCTACGCTATGGGGGCAGGCATCATAATCCTCCTAATAGCCGAGGTTATATACATCTTTGCGCCAGCACTGCTAGGGTTTAGTGGGCCAGTAGTTGAGGTGAAGGTGTTTGCTCCTGTCAGCCTTGGGGAGAAGCAAGCCCGTGACATGGCTTCAAAGCTGGCTGAGATTGTCGGTGCAAAGCACTATTCTGTAGAGCTTGTGGAGGGTAATTCCTCTCGATTCATCGGCGTTATAATCTACGAGGAGGGGGCTGCAGTAGCAGCTCTTATAACTCCCGTAAGTCTTGTGGATGATGTTGTAAGTCAGAATGTCATTGGCGATCTTCTAAGCCTTGTGCCGCGCTTGAGGGCTAACGAGACTGTTGTATATGTGGTGGGTATGAGTTCGCCGTTGCTCGTTAAGCGTGATAACGTGGTTGTTGAGGGTATTGTTAGGAAGATCGTTTCCAGTTAGGCGTGTTTCACTATGAACTCTGCAGCCTCGACAAGGTTTCTCGCCACATAGTCAGCTTCGCGTATGACCTCGCTATCCGCTGGGTTTACTGCTATCGCGAGGCACGCTTCTCTCATGCCTCTCAGATCCCATTTGCTGTCACCGACGAATGCAACTTGCCTCATAGTGTAGCCTAGCTTTTTCGCTAGTCTTAGTACGGCTTTGTCCTTTCGGTCTGCCTCTAGCCGTGGCTCACCACCCGGTACCAAGCGGCCCCATGGATCGAAGACTAATGCTGGTGATATCCAGTGCTTTATTCCCAGTTCTCTAGCTACCCGTGATACTAGGATATCTACGCCACCGCTTACCAGTGCTATCTCAAGCCCGGCCTTCCTCAATATCTCGACGGCTTTTTTGGCATCACTATTTATGGGTATTTGGTTGAATATTTCCTCTAGCTCCCACCGTGTTATGCCCGGCTTTGCTTCCACCCATGCAAGCGTATCTAGATACATCCACTCCCAGTAGCCTATGAGACCGCTCCGGAAGAGGCTATAGTTTAGTTCGCTATCCTCTGTTGTTCCAAGAACTTCATGGATGTAACCCCAGCTGCTCCTTACAGGTACCACTACGCCGTCAACGTCTAGTGCTACGAGGCGTACCCTGCATCCCCTAGCGCTGCCCATTAAGCCCGCACCTGCATTGATTTAAGGATCTATAACGCTAGGCTATAGGGTTGGAGGCTATATCACTATGAGTCTCCGGGCTTCATTCTCGTCCTCCTCTGCACCCGTAGCTGTAGGCCTTCCCGGCAGCTTTGCTGGTGTTGTTGGAGCCGCACTTGACTCTGCAGTTGTGCGTGTATGGGTGGAGGTTCTGGGGCTTGAAGGTCTTTCTGTAAGCGTTAGCGGTGGCAGCGACACGGTACGTAGAGCCGTATACTATGCTGCTACGGGGCTCCTTGAAATGCTTGGCGAGGAAGCCGCGCTCAGCATCTCTGTAGACGACGGCGGTGCAGTGGTTGGTGCTGAGGCTGCAGCGGCCGCTGCAACAGTTGCAAGCTTATCAAAGCTTCTTGGTGTTGCACCCGACTCTCGTGATCTCATGGTAGTAGCTAATAGGGCTGTGGCATCCGCTACAGGTAGGCCACAAGCCCCGCTTGTTGCCGCATCACTGCTAGGTGGTATAGCGGTTGGTACAGAGCAGCCAGCATTCATGGCACGTGTCTACGCTGGTGCACTACCGCTGCATATCGGTGTAGTAGTGCCGTGCAGGCAAGCTAGCCTTGCAGAAGTCTGCATAGCCGCTGACAGATACCTAGAGCTAGCACAGGATGCTGCCCTGGCACTGCTACTGCTCTCAACTGAAGGATGGAGGATAGAATTCTCGGAGCTGTTAGTCAACGAGAGCCCCTGGGACTTTGCTGCCCCCGAGGATGTAAAGCGTGCACGTCGTGAAGCACTAAGTGCTGGCGCTTATGCTGCAGGTCTTGACCCCTACACGGGGTCCCTAATAGTTATCGGCAGTGAAGAGGCTATTGATAGAGCTGCTAGCATCATAGCGGCATGGCAGGAGTGTAAGCCGAGGATACTTACAGGCAGAATAGCTAGTCAGGGAGCGCTTGGACCTGGAGAGGAGTCCTCATCCGAGTAACTCTTAGCTTCACGCCACCTCCTCCATACGGGCTGCTTTTTCTCGTCGAGAACCTCTATGACACGGTGGAGAGGTATTACTGTCCCATCTTTTAACTCTATGAAGCCTCTTGCCACCCTTGAAACCTCATTGAACCCTATGAGCCTAGTTCCGGAGACGCGTCCACGCTCTATAACTACAATGTAACCCTTAAACCCAGTATGGAACAGTCTTGCTATGAGGGAGTATATCTCGCCTCGGTTACGCTTCAACAGCCTTAACCTCTCTAAGGGTCTTGTATATTGGCCCACGTGGCGTCAATATGCTCTGCTTAAGCCGCACGGACTCTAGCACGATCTCTCCAACTTCGATGTCTGCGAGTTCGTTGAGAAGTTTTACTACCCTATCAATATTCCTTGAGCCCTTGAGCCTAGCAAGTGTTACATGGGGGACAAACTCCTCCCTCTCAGGTTTGAATCCAAGTCTTCTAAGTCCACGCTCAATCTCTCTATAGAGTCTCTCAAGCTCCTTAGCTCCCTCTCCCTCCTCGACGCCAACCCATACTACCCTGGGCCTAGCAGGTGAGGGAAACGCGCCAACACCACGGATCCTTATTACTACCCTGCGGGGCTTAGCATCACGGATTATTTTCTCAATCTCGTCTACAAGACTTAATGGTATGTTACCGAGAAAACGGAGTGTTATGTGTAGATTCTGATCTTCCACGGGCTTCATAGGAGCGCCAGTTGCAACGAAGCTATCCCTAATCTGTACAAGCTTGGCAACGATGCTTGGATCTTCAATATCAACAGCTATGAAGGCGCGTATCCTCTCGTAGCTCATCCTACACCTCCGGCACAGCTATGAAAAGTAGCAAAACCCTATAAACCCTCACCATATAAGCTGGATACATATGCTCATGGGGGAGCGCTCTCCCAGGTGGCTGCGGCGGTCGTCTAGCCTGGACTAGGACGCCGGCCCCCCAAGCCGGTCACCCGGGTTCAAATCCCGGCCGCCGCACCACAATCTACCTACTTGTCTGCTAGCATAACCTCTTGTGGTTCTGTGATGTCTACAGTTGCTCGTACTCACTCAAGCTTCAGTGTTACTGGGGTTAGATGTATCGTTTTTAGGTTCGGGCTCCCCGCTGCGTGGATAATGCATGAGAGCTACTCATGGGGTCTTGTGGTTAGTAGGCTGTTTAGGCTTCTTCGAGGTGTAGCTGGGGGTTATGCGAGGCTCTGCGTGTCCTCCTATACTGTAGAGCTTGTTGGTCGCATCGAGAGGCTTTACGGGTTGTTGGCGGGTGTTGGCGGCTACTATGTGTTTGAGTGTTGGCGCGGCAGGTGCTCTTCGCGTATCGAGGTTCCACGAAGCTACGCCGGAGTTGTAGAGTCCATCCCGGGTATAGTGTTTAGTCGTAGCCGCAGCTGTAGTGATGGCCCTCTCCTGCCTCCGCCCCGTAGCGCTAGTGTGGGGGGTAGAGCCTTCCTGGACACTAATGCTCCAGGCCTAGGTGTTATCATAGGGTTTAGTGGGGTGGAACCCGTCTACCTGCCCATAGAGGACCTCTACAGGCATGTAGCCATACTGGGTGCTACGGGGTCTGGTAAGACGCATACGGCGGCCCGCATAGCTGCATGTGCCTCGCTTCTAGGTGTGAGAGTCGTGATTGTCGACTGGCATGGTGAGTATCCTAGCCTTCTAGAGAGGGTTGGTGCTAGGTATACGGTGCTGAGAGGCTCTAAACTCCCAAGGGTTGCTATGTTGTCGGAGCTACTGCTGCTCGAGGAGTCCATTGCTGGTATAGAGAAGGTGCTGGAGCTAAGCCAGTTCCAGTCAACACTGCTGGCAGCCGTACTTGCGCTAGGTTCTCGCCCGAAGCTTCACACGGCTAAGAGCCTAACCGATGTGCTGGCTGGAAGGGTTCCAGGAGATGTTCTCGACAGAGCCCCAGAACGGCTGGCGGAGAATACGCTGCAGGCGCTGCTCGATGTCATGAAGGAGATGTATCAGAGCCTCAACGAGGCGAGCAAGGCCGAGAAGGAGATATGGCTTGCGGTTATTAGGCGGCTAAGCCACCTAGCCATGAGTGACTATGCAGACCTAATAAGGCTCTATGGCGGCGAGCCTCTAGCCGAGACGAGGGAGAACCCGGTAGTCCTTGACGTGAGCAGTATAAGGTCGCCACGCATACGCAAACTCTACACACTCCTACTCATACAGCAGCTCTACAGCCTAGCACTAAGAGGCAAGATAGAGAACACAGTAATAGTCGTGGACGAGGCACAGCACATACTCCTAACCCCCACGGTTACAGAGCTACTAGCAGAAGCGAGAAAGTATGGTCTAGGGCTGGTAGCTGTAACCCAGAGCCCCAGGCTGATAGAGGAGTACGGTCTACACAACTTCAATACAATAATAGTTCACAGACTATCATCAGCTAACGACAGAGCGGTAGCAGCCCAACTACTAGGAGACAGAGACCTAGCAGACATCATAGGAAGACTGAAACCGGGCGAAGCTATAGTCTCGATGCAGCAGGCAGAAACACCCATCCCTATAACGGTAAGGCTCGAAAAGCCATGTAGCTGAAACTAGTCATGTACGGTCAAAGCTAAGTCCATGGGGATAGAGAAAGGGGGTTGATGCGAAGGTGGGATTTGTGGGCTGCTGTTGCTCTTGCTAACTACTGCAATACTGGTACTCGCGCGGCGCCAGCTTTACTGAAGCGCTGCACCACCCTCTCCCTTCTCCAATACATGATTATGATAGATGTATGGTTCGTATTACTGCATGGTTTTTATGATCCCTCCACAGATGGTGGTTCCTCCACCCTCTTTATGGTTGCAGCAGCATGGTGACAGGAATTGGATTGGTACTCCTGCTTGCAGCTATAGGCGTGCTAGTGCATCAATACTATTTACATGGCGATCTCTTCGAGTTGCACGACATTCATGCTTGTGTGACAGTATGTCGGTGCTATCTCGGCCTCAAACAGCCAGCAGCGCCTTGCTACATGTACTTCAGCCACGAGTGAATAGCGATACTGCTACTGCTCGCTGCTGTGATCATGGCAATCCAGTACTACATGTACAAGCCAACAATCAAGCTTGTCATAGAGGAGAAGGCTAAGGCGGTGAGATGAGGCATACACATGGACGGCCTGGCTTCTGTTGCTCGATCCCTGCTATATGTTGCAACATTCCTTGTTGCAGCTGCTAGCTTTACGCTATTTCCGACAAGTGTAGAGCTATCTTGCAATACGGTATTGTAACCATTGCACGTGTATATCCGCGTTATGCAGCGGGGAAACGCGTGCATCACTACATTGTAGTGGAAGAGTACCTGGGGTTTGGCACAACTTTGCTAAGGCTGTAAGAAATGGGGATTAGCAACGAGGAACGGATTGGAAAGGAGTGGTGCGGGGGGTGGGATTTGAACCCACGCAGGCCTACGCCAGCGGGTCCTAAGCCCGCCCCCTTTGACCTGGCTCGGGCACCCCCGCAGCCAGAAGCTCCATGACTATTGGTGTAATGAGCATAGAGTGGGGTATTTATGGTTTTGGTGGCGCCGGGGGCGGGATTTGAACCCGCGCGCCCCTTACGGGGCAGTGGGTCTCCCAGCCCCTACCAAGCCGGAAAACCTGGGTCTCGAGCCCACCGCCTTGGACCGCTCGGCCACCCCGGCACCCACACGCCATGATGATAGCTAGTACTCTATGCTGGGTTTATAGGCTTAACCTTATTGGGTCTCGGTCGCCTAGACAGGGACGTAGACGGGTTTTTCGTCGGTTGCATAGTCCCTGGTTTCGCTTAGCACTTGTCTAACCGGTAGTGGTAGCCTAAACATCCACTCATGTGTCTCGCCATCGTAGAACCGTAGCTGTCCCCTTATCCTTGCTGCTATGAGCTCATCAACCTCCTTAGCTGATAGCTTAGCTGGGTCCACGGTGTCGGAAGCAGCTACAAAGCCCCATAGACCATTATAGCTCCTCACATAGGAGACATACGGTCTCACAATAGTGAATACTTTAGCTAACGTGTTACGTATAACAGCGTAAACTCTCGGTGACAGTGTTGGCGAAGTAGCTTGTGTAACTACTGCACCGCCAGGCCGCAGGCAGCCCTTGACAGCACGGTAAAACTCTAGCGTGTATAGGCGTGCTGCGGGCCCACCCTCCATGGGGTCTACCAGATCAAGTATTATGGCGTCGTACTTTCTGTGGCAGTTCTCGACGTAGCGGCGACCATCACCGATAACCAGTTCTAGCTTATCGCTGCTAAATGCTCCCTGGTGCCACTCGGCGAGGTGCTTCTTTGCAAGCTCTACAAGCTCCTCATCGATGTCAACCATTGTTACGTGCTCGACACAGCTATGCCTTAGAACCTCCCTAACAGTTGCTCCCTCGCCACCCCCTATAACCAGCACCTTCCTTGGGCACTGGTGGGCTAGTAGTATGGGGTGGACGAGCGCCTCGTGGTACCAGTGCTCGTCAAGAATACTGCTTTGAACCTTACCGTCGAGCACTAATGCTTTGCCAATGCCGGCAAGTTCTGCTATCATGTACTCCTGGTACCGCGTAGCACCAGCAGCGTAGATGCGCTTTACCTCCCTTAAAACCATCTCGCCCTCACTGGTCCACTCAGCTACAAACCTCCAGGGCAGCCGCTGAGCCAAACACCCCACCACATACATGCATGTAGTGTTAAGACTTGCCGTGGTCTAGCCCGTAGCTAGGGGTCTATAAGCCTCAGCTAGCGGTAATAATGCTGGGCTCCTGGAGCCGATGAGGATAGAGCCACCGGCCGAAACAGCTAGCCACCGTGTGGTAACCCGTGCGCCTGAGGCTCAAACATAACTGGCGCAATGTATATGCCGCCGCTCCTGCGCCTCATAATGTAGACGCGCTCAGCGCCGCACAACACTCTGCCGCTTAGAGCCCTAACCCTAACAGCTGCTCTTGTAAGCTCCTCCTCGAGGAGCAATACGCCGCGGTCGTTGCGGCATCTAAGCCGTATACCACGCTTGGCAGCAAGTAGCCAGAGTAGATGCCAGCGGGGAACATCAACATCTAGATGTGGGTACCGTGCTCCCATACAGCCAGCTGGGTGGAAATACCCTCTAACAGCTAGCTCATCTCCCTGAAACTCCAATACAAGCATCACAGCAACCTTGCACATACACGCTGCTACCCACGCATCTACTCCAACTAGCCCTTAGCGAGTAGGTTTATATGTAGCGTGTAGAATCGAAACCTACCTGTCCCCCGATAATCCAGGCTAAAGGGGAAGGCGTGGCTGGTGAATATGCCGGTTAAGGGCTTAAAGGTTGAGGCAGCATCAATAGATCCGGGTCACGATGCTGTCATCCTAAACCCCCGTGATGCTGAGCATCTCGGTGTAGTAGCCGGCCTGAGAGCCAGCGTAGTCTGCAGGGGTAGAGGTGTCGGAGCAGTAGTTATTGTTGATCCCCGGGTCCCCGAGCGTGTTGCACAACTAACCAAGGGCCTCGTTGAGAGACTTGGTGACTGCGATACTGTGGATGTACACCCCATTGATGTGCCGCCAAGCTTTGATGCGTTTAAGAAAAGGCTCTCCGGAGCTAGGCTATCCGCTGCAGAGTATAAGATGCTTATAGCAGACATAGTTGCAGGATACTATGACGATGCACAGATAGCCTCGTTCCTAGTAAGCCAGCTCTACAGCAAGCTAGCCGACGAGGAGCTAGAGCACCTCATAAGAGCCATGGTGGAGACTGGCGAGGTTGTAAAGTTTGGCGAACCAGTTTACGATGTTCATAGTATAGGTGGTGTACCCGGAAACAGCAAGGTTGCACTCCTGGTCGTACCCATAGTTGCGTCGCGAGGCCTACTCATACCAAAGACTAGTAGCAGGGCGATAACGAGTCCGGCAGGCACGGCAGACACGATGGAGGTCCTCGCTAAGGTCGCGTTCAAGCCACAAGAACTGCATGATATGGCGCTAAGAGCCCGTGGCCTCATAGTCTGGGGTGGCGCGCTAAACCTCGCACCGGCTGACGACATCTTCGTAAGGGTTGAACGCAGGATAGGTGTGGATCCCCCTACCCAGATGGTTGCCAGTATACTCGCGAAGAAGCTGGCTATGAGCGTGTCGAGACTGGTGATAGACCTCCCTACAGGCCGGGGCGCTAAGGTGCAGGATGAGAGTGAGGCTGAGCTACTAGCATCTATGTTCCTTGCCCAGGCTGGGAGGCTAAACATAGCGATGAGAGTTGCGATAACCTTTGGTGGCGAACCCATAGGCTTCAGTGTTGGCCCAGCACTAGAAGCACGGGAAGCTCTACAAACACTGATGAAGGGTGATGGAGCGTCAAGCCTGGTGGAGAAGGCTTGCAGCCTAGCAGGCCTAGTCTTTGAACTCGGCGGCGTAGTGCCACGCGGGCGGGGCTACAGTCTGGCATGCGAGATACTTCGCAGCGGTGCAGCATACCGCAAGTTCCGCGAGATAATAGAGGTTCAGGAGGGTGATCCCGACATAAAGCCTGAAGACATAAAGTTGGCGCCCAAGCAGTTCACTCTTGAAGCTCCGCGTGACGGCATAGTAACAATGATAGACAACCGCGCAATATCGCTCGCAGCTCGTGCGGCAGGAGCACCCGAGGACAAGGGCGCAGGCATACAGCTACACGTCAAGACAGGCTACCGTGTAAGGAAGGGAGACCCCCTGCTAACGATATACGCTTCAAGCGATACAAGGCTCCATGAGGCAGTGAGACTCCTAGATGAATACAATGCAGTACTTATAGAGGGAGTCGTAGTAAAAGTCTTACCATAGCACGCAGCCACGAAAAATATATACACACCCCATGCCTAGCAGTGCGGTGGCCCCAAACACATCCCAACAAAGCACATGGTTAGGGGATGAACGGGATGAAGTTCTGCCCCCGCTGCGGTGGCCTCATGATACCTGCAGGTCGTGAAGGAGACAACGTAATCCTACGCTGCACTCGATGTGGTTACACGGAGACAATAAGCGCTAAACAGGTAACCGACTACACCATAGTGGGGGAAACGCCAAAGGAAGAACACACAATAACAACGCTAAAAGTCAGTGAGGCCAAACGCCGCCCAGCCAAGACGCTCGAGGAGTGGGAGCAGGAGAGAGAAGAGTACCGCGAAGTCCTACAAGAACTCCTACAGCAAGAACTCGAAGGCACTGAAGAGTAAACTCCACTAGGAGACATGAAGCAAGAATGCCGATTAACCATTATAACCCTCCCACTAACCACAACACCTTCTTAACGGTGCGGGGGTGCCCGAGCCAGGTCAAAGGGGGCGGGCTTAAGACCCGCTGGCGTAGGCCGGCGTGGGTTCAAATCCCACCCCCCGCACCACCCTCCTCTCCTCAACCAGTTACGGCAAACAAGCTCCTGGATTTTGTTGTACACACCGGCGTAGTATGTTTGTGGTGAAGCCTGCTGAGAGACTTGCGTCGACTACATCCTGCATTGTATCGCCACTTGTGGATCTGTCAACATATCATGGTATGTATGTAAATATGCTAGATTCGCTATTGTCGTATAGGTTTAGTGTTGACGGAACTTATCAGACCGTAGAGCAGCAGTTCAGGTACCAGCACCAGTAGATACTCGGCATGTTCGTCTCTTTGAGTCGCTTGAGTGTCTCAAGAAGCCCCGTAGCGTTGACCAGTTCTTTGAGAGGCTCTACGGCAGGCCCAAACACGACCAAGGTATTGGGCTGTCAGCGCGATCCCGGTGGGCAGTTGCTCTGCGACAATTCTCCCACGTAGAGGTTTTGGTGTTCTAACTCCCTGCGGCTAGATAAGTGATAAATCTAGTTCAGCAAGTTACATGTATTACAATTAGCGGCTTTCTACATTTTTCGAGTTCATGACACATCTCAACAATCCTGGGTGTAATATCGATAAACACTCTAACACCTTGTTTCTCAAGTTCTGCTAGTTTCTCCATAGCTTCTGGTGTAACCTTCATAGCTCCTCTTTGCCCGGTACCAATTATTACACAGTCGACGCTATCGACTTTCGAAAGATAGAAGTCGAGCTCACGCCTAGAGAGTGGCGTGTGGTTATAGAGGTCTGCTTCAGGTTTTGAGAGAGTCTTCTCACGCCTTGTAGTAGATCCATCAGGATAGACAACTATATCGTGGTCGTATTTATGGCCTCCAAGGATTATGTAGCCAAACCCCGTTGATGCAGGGCACAGCTTCAACTTGGAGACAGCCCGTTAGTCTACTGATGCTGAGTCGGCATAAAATAGCTTGATAACACCATTGTGGAGTATATATGCTTCATCGGCTTCTCGAGCATCTTCGAGATCGTGGCTTGTCATCACCACCGTCATGCCAGTTTTGCGTGTTAGTTGTCTTAGTAGCCTACGCAGCCTACCACGTGACCATGGATCAATATGGCTGAATGGCTCGTCGAGAAGAAGCACATGAGGCTTCAATGCTAGAGCCCTAGCTATGGCTACTCTCTGTGCCTGGCCACCACTTAGTTGTTGGGGATAAAGATTTAGTAAATTCTCAACCCCTAAAGCTTTAGCAGCCCATTCGACACGTTCTCTCACCTCATGCTCGGGAAGGCCGTGAATCCGGGGCCCAAAAGCAATATTATCATAGACCGACATGTGTGGGAAAAGGGCAACATCTTGCGGTACGTAGCCAACTCCACGCTCTTCAGGAGGTACATTAATACCTGCGTCACTGCTGTAAACTAGGCGTCCATTAATGTAAACTTCACCCTTAGCTGGTTCAAGTAGGCCTACAATTATCTTTAAAAGAGTTGTCTTGCCAGACCCGTTAGGCCCCACAATGACTACGAACTTGCCCTCTTGAGTACTGAATGTTACACCTAATAGCACCCAATCTCTTTTACCATCATACCTCTTCCATATGTTAACGAGTTTCACCGCCTCCATGCCCTGCCACCAAGAACCCAGTACATGGTCAAAAAGAGCACGGCGACAGCTATCGAAATGAGTGAAAGAGCTACGGCAACCCCAGGCTCGCCTTCAGCGAAGGATAGGTAGATGGCTATTGGCAAGGTCTCTGTTTTGCCTCGTGTTGCCCCAGCCAGCATGACTGTAGCTCCAAACTCGCCCATAGCCCTTGCAAAGCAAACACCATATGATGCAATGATGCCCCTGAACGAGAGCGGGATTAGAATGTTGGTTATTCTGCATAGAGTTCTACAGCCGAGAGTTCTTGCAACCTCCTCGTAGTTCGGGTTGACAGCATCAAATACCTCCCAGAGAAGTCTAAGGGCTATCGGGTAGACTACAGCCGTTTGTGCAATGATTATACCTGGTACATCTAGGACAACACCTATTATTCTGTCAACAATTCTGCCTAGAGGGTTTGAAGTAAAGAAGACTAGTAGAAGAAAGCCCGTAGCAACAGGTGGTGCGGCAAGAGGGGCTGTTAGAAATGCGGCTACCAAAGCCTTGCCAGGTATATTCGATCTAGCCAGCACATAGGCAGTTGGTGCAGCTGATGAAATGGCAATAGCCGATGCTACAGCGGCAGATGCTACACTGAGCATAACCGCTCTTTGAGTACTGGGCTTAGCTAATGCCTCAAGTATGGCTTGAGGACTACTCCATGCTATAGCTGAGGCTATCATTAAGCAAGCAATCATTATTGGTGGCAAAAGCGCTAGGAGGTAGAGCTGATTAGCCATTCAGCTTCAACCCCCTCTGCATGTTCCAAGGCTTCTTTAACGTCTACTATGTAGCCAAGCTCGAGAAACACCTTTCTAGCGCGTGGATCAGTAGTGACAAATTCTACAAATCTTAGAGCAGTATCTGGATTTTTCGAATGTGTTGTAACAGCTATTGGTATCCAGGATGCATTTACGAGGTTTGATGGTAGTGGTATCGTCTCAACCCGATCCGGGTACCAGTACTTGATTGCGTGCCATGCTATCGTAGCATCGACAGCTCCTGTTACAACGAGGGATACTAACCTAGTGAAAGTATCAGCATAAGCGACCACGTTATCCATAACATCATCCAGGATACCAGCACGTCTCAAAATCTCAACGCTATGTGCGCCTATTGCAGCAGCTCTAGTGTCTGCAAGAGCTACCTTGACCCCCGGTCTTGCAAGATCATAGATACTCCTAACATTAGCTGGATTGCCTGCCGGAACGGCTATGACAGGAATGAGGAACGCGACGGGACGTACCGTGGACGGATCTACTAGGCCGCGTTCAACTGCTTCAATCATGTAGCGTGGTGAAGCAGGTGCATAGACATCTGCTGGGGCGCCTGCAGCTATACGAGCTAGAAGCTCGCCCGAACTGCCATAGACAACATCTACTTTAATACCTGTTTCCTCCTCGAAGAGAGTAATAACCTTCTCCCATGCCTCTCGTCCTGCAGCACAGAGATACACGTGGAGAGTAACGCCTCCATCGTTTTCATAGTGTTGTTGATACGCTAGGTAGGTGGTTGAGAGTGCTATTAGGAGCAATAGTGCTAACACCGCTAGGGCGAGAGCCCTCCGCAACCAACATCTCCGAGGCATAGTGTACTTGAGTAGGAAAAATAAATAACTATTCCCTTATTCGAAGTAAATATGGTGACATGTACTTGAGTTATGGGCTGTTGAATCGGGTACAGATCACGGTGCTAGCACTTAGAGATAAGGGGCTGGGGCTGGGCGAGATAGCAAGAATGTTGGGTCTGAGCAAACAAGCCGTATGGTCTATTGAGAAGAGAGCACGGAGACTACTTGAGAATGCAGCTAAAACTCTTGCAGCCTACGAGCTAGCTACAGCAGCATCTGTAATAGTAGTGAACCCCGATACCGATCTCGCTAAACTTCCGTCATACGTAATTAGGGAGGCTGATGCCAATGGGGTTAAGCTCAGACTCGACTATGCTGGCATCTATGTATTCGTAAGGAACGAGTCAAAAAAATGTACTAGAGACAACGGCCTCGACAATTTCGCTATACTCATCTTTAGAGATGGAAGACTACGCGTCTACTGCCTAAGAGAAATAGAAAGCCTCCTAGATCTCGCAGGAAAAATTGTAGAAGTTTGATGTTGCAAGGAATAAGGAATAGTGTGTAAATTAATTATTTAAATTAATTATTATATCGTCCAAAGCAATTGCAATACCTAGAGCAAGTCATAGGTTGTAGGCTGTAGTCGACGATAGGAAACAACAGCTAGATGATCCCGGAGAGGCTAGAGCAATAATTACCACTATTATTGTCATTATTTTTAAATGAACTAATATTTCATGCTTAAGCTTAACATAAGCAATATCACAATATTAAACCAAAATGCTAAAAGATCCAAACGAAAACTCATGTAAATAATGTATTAGAAACTTATAAGTATGTGTTCAATAATGTTCTTTTAATGATCTATGGAATCTCATTCATAGAAATAGGTAAAAACTAACAGACACGATACTATGTTGAAAATACCTCAAAAAGCAGGGATACTACATAAATAACCCACATATCGATAAGTACTACTATAACGGCAGAGAATGGTGTAGCATCACGGGAGGGATGTATTGTCGTGAAGATATCACGGCGTGATTTTATAAAGATCGCTGCTGTGGCAGGAGCATCAGTAGCACTACCCCTTTCGCTGCCAAGGCCTCGGACGGTTATCGATAAAGGTGGTGTAAAGTTCGCAGCAGCTGCTAGCGAGCCTTCTAAATCTAAAGTAGTTGTTAGCAGTTGTCTAATCTGTGGTCAACGCTGCCCGTTCAAGATTTACGTGCGTAAAGTTGGCGATGAGGAAGTAATAGAGAAGATAGTATATGCATCCGATCCTTCACATGATGAGTTCTTCGCTATCTGTGGCAGGCCACAAACCATATTCGAGCTGCGATATTTGCCGGAGCGAATACCTAGGCCCCTAAAGAGAGTCGGTCCTCGTGGTAGTGGCCAATTCGTGGAGATAACGTGGGAGGAAGCACTTGACATCATAGCTAAGAAAATAAAAGAACTCATGGATAAGGGTGAGGTACACCGCATAGTCGCGGTATCCCACCAGGGTTACGAAGGTAGTCATGTAAGAGACTTCTTCAAGAACGTTATTGGCACTCCCAATGCTACTCAGCACTGTGATACTTGCCACACAGGCATGGATATCGGCCACAAGTTCATATTCGGCAGCCCAAAGGGGCCCTCCGCGTTTCAGCCAGACTATAAGAATGCCAAGATGATCATCGTTATGGGCCGCAACCCAGTAGGAGGAATTGTTGCCTCAGCATGGACAAAGATGTTCACCGAAGGTAGAGCCAATAAGGCAAAGCTTGTGGTATTCGATGTGAGGAAGAGCCGGCTCACAGCGATAGCCGACGAATACTACATAATACCTCCTGCAACCGATTTAGCTATATCACTCGCTATTCTCAACGTGATACTTACCGAAAAGCTCTACAATAAAGACTATCTAATCAAGTGGACTAACGCGCCAATGCTCTTCTACGCGGACACCCTAGAACCTGTCAAGCTCGCCGATAATCCGTTGATGGAGGGTAAGAAGACGTATCTAGTATACGACGAGGCTACCGGCGAGTTCAAGCTGAAGACAGAAGCTAAACAGCCAGCGCTAGAGTATGAAGGTACCTACAATGGCAGGCCTGTAAAGACAGCCCTTCTCCTACTGAAGGATCATGTGAAAGACTATACACCTGAATGGGCTGAAAAGATTACAGGTGTACCAGCCAACACTATAAGGAGAATTGCAAGAGAGCTAGCTGAAGCAGCACCCAAGGCCTTCATAGACCATGGCTACAAAGGTGCAAGATATTATAACGAGGGTATGCTGAAGAGAGTGAACATGCTCATAAACGTGCTTATAGGTAGTGTTGGAAGCGTCGGAGGCGTAGCATATCCGGCTGGCAAACCAAAGATTAAGCATCCCTTCGACATCATAGGAATAGAGAAAACGAAGCCCACCGGGCTATCCATACCCGACTACTGGGCCCAGAACGGTATTGAAAATATTATAGGTAAGTGCTGGAGTCAGCTCCTCGTCAAAACAATAATGACGGGTAAGCCATACCCAATAGGTCTACTATTCATACATCTCGAGAACCTCGTAGCCCATACGGTAAGCGGCAGGAAGTTCCTGGAAGCATTAAAGGATGAGAAGCGTGTTGAACTCATAGTGGTAGCTGACACAACCTTCAATGAGACGGTGATGTATGCCGATATAGTACTCCCCATACCGCTCTTCTTCGAGGCAACAACCTGGTCGCTGCAAACTGCTAAGAAGAGCTATGTTAGTCTTGTAACCACAGGCATAAAGGCTGTCGATCCACCATCCGGCATAGATGCTAGACCCACTTGGTGGATCCTTGTAGAACTCGCTAAGAGACTCGGCAAACTGCCACCAAACGTGGAAGTTGACCCACTTGAGGTCCAGCGCAAGCAAGCTGAAGCACTAGGCATAAACTTCGACGAGCTGCTGGAGAAGGGTTATGTAATGCTATGGACGAAGCCAAAGTATCATCCATGGGGTGGTGAGCCTCTATCAACAGTTACCGGTGAACTCGAGATAGTTAATGTGGCACTTCTAGAGAAGTATAGAGGGTTCGTCGGAAAAGAGTCGCCGCTGAACCCATTCCCTATATGGATACGGCCACTCTGGATGAGGAAAGGCCAGCTGGCACCAGATGAGTTCATACCGGTAGAGTATCAGGACCCGCTAACATCGATAAACATGCTCATAAGATTCGCGAAGCTCTCAATAGATGCTCTAGAATACAAGAACTTGTACGGTGTCCTAATACATCCAAGCAGAGCCGAGAAGCTTGGGCTGAGGACAGGAGACCTGGTAAGGATTAAGGGTGCCGGAGGCGAAATAATTGCAAAGGTCATAGTAAGTGAGGATGTACACCCATACATTATCGCAGCTCCACATGCAACAGCCATAGATGAGATGGTTATACCAAGGACAGCTAGGATAAAGACACGGGAGGGCAGAGAGATCACAGTTAAACTCTTCAGCAAAGGAGGCGGTTATGGCATCAATAATAACCTCCTTGCCGATCCTGATGAGGCTGTAGTTCCCGAAGAGGGTTATAGAGCTGCCCAGCATGATTTTGTCGTAAGAATAGAGAAGATCACGGGATGAATTAGCTGGCTAGGGGGTGGCTAGAATGGCTAGACTTGCAATGGTTATAGATCTCAATAGATGTACCGGCTGCATGGCGTGTAGTATCGCATGTATAAGAGAGAATATTGCTAGACAGTTTAGCGAAAATGTTGAACTTCCGGAGGGCAACGCTATATTCTACGCAAGGACGAAGCCTGCAATGATCCGTGGAGGGCCATTTGGCGATGTACCGTACTTCATACAGTGCATGCACTGTGAAAACCCGCCATGTGCCGCTGTCTGCCCCACCGGGGCAACCTACAAGACTAAGGAAGGCGTCGTAATGCTCGACCATAGTAAGTGTATTGGCTGCCGTGCATGTGTCATCGCGTGTCCCTACGCTGCGAGAACAGTGTACCGTGGCAAGATGAGAGGACCAGCACCGCATTCAGAAGCTCTAGCACCGGGATATCCCGACAAGTGCACGTTCTGCTATCATCGTGCTAAGGAAGGTGATGGTAAGTGGGTTCCAGCATGTGTCGAAGCTTGTGCCTTCCAGGCAAGGTTCTTCGGTGACTTAGACGACCCGAACAGCATTGTACATAAGCTTGTAAGTGAAGGTTATGCTGTTGCACTAGCTCCAGAGCTTGGTACTAAACCCAAGCTCTTCTTCGTTCCTCCAGCCAAAACCCATGTGATGAGGAGGAGGTGAGCGACCTATGAGCCATGGTAGGGTTGCTAGTGGTGCTAGGCTAGGAGCGGCTGGAGCAGCCTTCATAATTGTCGGCGGCCTGCTTACAGTACTATTCATCTACGGCATTTACAGCCGCCAGACACTAAGCGAGGCATCACCACTACACGCGCTAGCCCCGTGGGGATTGATGGTTACAGGCTATGTCTTCTTCGCCATCTCGAGCGGCGGCGTATACGATGCCTTGGCGATTAGAGTTGCAATACTCGGGCAAAGAGAGGCCAGGAATGAGATACGTAAGCTACTAGTGCTAGCCCTAGCACTACTAGTTCCAGGCATTGCACTAGTCTTCGCTGACCTACTACACATAGAGCACAGTCTGTGGATATACCTTGGCTTCAACCCAGAGTCAAGGATAGCTTGGAACGGCATACTATACATAGTGTACGCGGCATTCCTACTAGCGACAATGGTCTACGTGTTTAACAAGGGAGAAGACAGCCTCTACACAGGGCTTGGCAAGGCGCTGCTAGTGGGAGGGCTGCTAGCAAGCCTAGCGCTAGAGTACAACCTTGCGCTAGCATTCGGCTACAACGTCGCTATACCAGGCTGGTTCGCCGCTCCACTGGGCGTGTTCAATATAGCGCTAGCATTCATGCTTGGTGCTGCATGGATAGCAATAGGCTTGGGAGTAGTTGCGAGGGCTGCCTCGAAGCTCTCTCTTGAAGAGTGGCGTCACAATATACCATCAGTGTCTAAGGAGCTTGCAGGTATGGCGCTCGCTGTAGGATTCATTACTGGGTGGATGCTACTACAGCAGACAGGATGGGGGCTCGCAGAAAAGACGGCAGAAATACTGACGTCCGGTGAGTTGGCGGGGCTCTTCTGGCTCTCAATACTGCTAGCTGTTATAGTACCTATATCACTAGGTCTCATAGCTACGTGGAGAAAGGCTGGTGCAGCACTACTGTTAGCCTCAGTACTAGCTGTGCTGGGCGGCTTCACGCTACTACATAGTGTTGTCGCTGCTGGCCAGGTAGTAAGGCTTGAAGCACTAGAAGACTACCACGCACTAGCACTACATTCTATAGGCGAGAACTATGCAGAAGAAGCACTGCACGAGCTACTAACGAGCAGAGCAGAGCTGGCCTCAGTCATAGGCGCAATAGGGCTATGGCTCCTGCTATATGTGCTTGGCCTGCAAATACTAGCTGTAGAACCCTACGAGAAGCCTAGAAGGCTGCTATTATTCCGGTAGAGTCTGTTCCCCACATTTTTTTTAACTCTGCTACACAAATCAAGCTCTTGTATTTTTAACTATTCAAGCCTCCAGCCCATACTCCTGGAGGTGCTAGTAGACTGCGAACAGCCTGCAAGTCCATAGTTCTCATTACTGCAGCAGGTCGGGGTCACGGCAAGACTCTCTTAGGTACCTCGCTTACAAGACACTTAACAGAGCAAGGCTATCACGTTGCTGCAATTAAACATATCCACCAACCTCACGTGGACTATCGCGTAAAGGATACCGGTAGATACCTTGAGGCTGGCGCATCACCCGTTATCGCGGTCTCACCTGAAGAGTACATGGTTGTGGTAAGGAGAGCTATAGGGCTTGAATACGCCCTAGATTTAGCCCTAAGTCATGGAGTTCAAGTCATCGTGGTGGAGGGATTTAGAGAACTTGCAGACTATGTTAGAGCATTGGGTGGTTGTATAGTGTATATTGAAGCTGACCGCGGTATCAGCAGAAGCTGAGGGCAACATTGTAGCATTAAACTCAGTAGGAGAGGCAGTGGAGAGTATTATTAACCTAATTACTGCAGATAGGTGCTGTATTAAGAGACACTGGGAGACAATGGGCCCATAGCCCAGCCAAGACAGAGCGCCGACCTCTAAGCCCTAGATACACTATTTCCCGTTGCTTGGAGGTGGTAGCGTATACAACAGCACTTTATTTAGGAAAGCTGCAATACATGAACCAATGCTCTTGACTCTGAGGGCACGACGAAATGGAGAAGGGAGGAGAACTATGTTGTACATGGTGGGCCCGCGGGGATTTGAACCCCGGACCTCCGCCGTGTAAGGGCGGCGTCCTAACCAGGCTAGACGACGGGCCCAGCCCTTTTCCCGGGCTGTGGGCTCCACGGTAATCCTTCACTCTATGTGGCGTGGAGTAAATTCTTTACGGTTCATGGGGTTATGTGTTTCTCGTGGTGTCCGGCTGGTGATGAGCGTTCGCTAGGTGCGAGCCCTTGGGCCGGGGGCTGTGAGCGTATATACGGCGGAGGCTGAGGGGAGCTATGCGTTTATCCCCTTAGCTCTTCTCTGTACCGGTTTGGGGGTCTGTGGTATGAGAGTGTACCTGGCCGCTATGGTTCTGGCGTTCTTAGCTGCTTCTCTCGCCCTGCCTGTCGCTGCTGGTGCAGTTGGCGGGTCTAGCGGGTATGTTTGGATGCGTAGTGTTCATGTTATTGTACCAGCTGTTGCTATGGTTGATGGTCGCTATGTTGGGGTTCTGTCGGAGCTTATTGTGACTGTTGCATGGCCTGGTAACGGCACGGTGTATTTTGCTGCTGATCCGCTGACCGAGCTTGACACACAAGCTGCCGCCCGCATGGCTGTCCTCGTGGCTTCTATGCTTGCCGGCGTGGACTACCATTCCTACGACTACTTCATACACTTGAGGGCTGAGTCGCCGATCGTTGGTGGGCCTAGTGCTAGTGGTGCTATGGCTGTCGCGGTGCTTGCTGCCCTCCGCGGCAAGAGTATACCTTCAAACTTCTCGATGACCGGTATGGTTGACCCCGATGCCACGCTTGGGCCGGTTGGCGGTATACCGCAGAAGCTCGAGGCTGTCGCCGAGAAGGGTGTGAAGCTGTTCGTTATCCCGGCAAGCCAAGCGTTTGCCCATGATCTTAATACTGGTGGTCTAGTTGATGTCAGGGCTCTCGGTGAGCAACTTGGCGTCAAGGTGGAGCCCACACTGACAATACTCGACGCCTACGTGGCAGCCACGGGTGATAGAGAGCTTGCGAAGGATACTGTCTGGGTGTGGTCGCTAAGCTACCCAGGTTGGCTCGCCGAGAGTCTTAACGATACAGCTGCTCGCTTTGCAGCGCTCGCCGGGGGCAACCTCACGTGCTGGAATAGCTTGGCTAGGGGGCTGGCGGGGCTACCCCCGAGCCTGATATCGGACCTGGAAGCCGTGGCTGGGGAGGCGGCGAGACTGTTAGCGCTCAGCAGGCAATATCTCGGAAACGGCTCATACTATAGCGCGGCCTCGGCAGCGTTTAGAGCAGCTATAAGCGCTACCTATGCCTGCCTTGCAGGCAAGGCGTTGGCGTCAAGAAATCTTGTTGGAGAACTTGTTAATGATGCAGAGAGGCTTGTTAATGCCAGCTTGACACTTCTCGGGGAAGCCAATCAGACAGTGGTTTCAAGTGTTAACGGTAATCTGACGGATGTTGCACTCCAGATAGCGATAACAGCCTACTCGAGGCTGCAAGATGCCTATGATACGGTGGAGCGTGCGCAGCAGTACGTGAGGGCTGTAGCTGTAGCGGATAGGTATACAGCCCCGGTATACGCGCTAAAGGCGCTATACTATAGCGTCTACGGCTACTATCGTGCCCTCACAGCCCTCCAGTGGGCAAAGCTAATCAGCGAGGCTAGGAGCTATGGGAGCCCAGTTACAGTGGAGAAGCTTACCGAGGCTATACACACCTACCTCTACTTCGCTAGGTCTGGCGCGGAGTACCTGGAGACGCTCGGTGTAGACACGTCAGAGCTAATGCAGACTATATCACAAGCATACGCGGTGCTGGAAGAGGCAAACACCGTGCTTGATATGCTCCATGCCCTCTCGCTGACAGTCCGCAGCCTCGCAGACCTGGCAGCGCTGCTACACAGTGCATTCAGCGTTAGCGTTGAGAATGCTGTGGCAGCTGCCGAGGTGAGCCTAAACCAGCTACTAGCGCTGGTGCTGAGGCGGCAGGGTGTAACCCCACTAATACCCCTCATGTATCGCGAATATGCAGGCACGCTAGCCGACATGCAGGCCAAACTAGCGCTCTATGTCGAGGCTGCAAGCTACACAATACTACTATCAACACTAGCCGCCAAGCCAGCGGCACCGCCAGAGCAGGGCGCGCAACAGCCAGCCAATGCTACGTGTAGCTGTAACTGTACATATCCGGCAACGGTGCAGTCTAGCCAGCCAGTGGTAGCAGGTGGAGCAGAAAACACAGCAAATACATCAACCACTATAGCTGGGACGCAGCAGGAGGCAACAACTACAGCCAACGCTACGGGTACCGGAGTGGCGGTTGCGGGTGGAGGCGTCCCCCTAGTCCCGGCGTTGAACATGGTGCTTGTAGCTCTGGTGTTCCTAGCGCTAGGGATAGCGCTTGGAGTTGTTGCAAGTAGAGTCTAGAGCCAGGGTACACGCTCCGGCTCCAAGCTAACGACCTTAACGCGGATTTTATCCACACCCACGAGCCTCCCAAGGATTCTAGCTAGTGACGTGACATCATTCTCGGAGAGTCTGCAGCCCCAGCTCCTTGCGGCAGCAGGGTGAGCGCCACGTTCGACCCAGCAGGTGACCCGTAGCTCTATGCTGTCCCGGGCTAGCCGGGCCTCTATATCGGCGATGTTGTAGCCCGTCCTCTCCTCGAGGAGGCCAGCAGCTTCCATGAGCTCGGGGCTGAAGGGGCTAGTACTGTTTAGTCTCGGCCTTAGCTCCCTGTAGAGGAGCAATGCATACTCCTCCCTGGCCCCGAGCCTCTCTGGCCTATCCCTTAGCTGGTAGAGGGTATCAAAGGCTCTGAGCACTGCGTGCTGGGGCCGTGTCTCCACGTTGCAGCCCGTAGCCGAGGAAACCCCGGTCAGCGCCTCGGGGAGCCTGGCGCCGGTGCGCGCCACCAGCCACGCAGCAGCGTAGACCGATGATCGGCCGCAGCCCCGGTAGCAGTGGACAAGTACCGGCTCAACAGCACGCTCAACAGCCTCTACAAGCTCGCCAAGCCTCGGCGCGTTATACTCGCCCACGGGGAGCCATACGAGCCTCTCGACGAGGCCCCGGAGGCTTCGGGGGTCGTAGGCAAGCCCGCTGCTATGCTCTATTGGGGTCGAGAGCGAGACAACCGTGCGGAAGACAGAAGCTATCCTTGGGACATCATCCTGGCACGGCATGCCGGAGACAGCGAGCCTCCCCAGCAGCACCCAGCGCGGCCTAAATCCACACACACTGCTAGCCATTGTTTACACCATCCTCGGGGAGCCCGGCTAGGGGTACGTATCTAACCCTACACCCAAGCCTTTCAAGCTCGGTGTGTAGCTCAGCAATCTTCTTCGAGGGGCCCCGGACAACGGCGACTTCAACACACCTCCCGTCTACGTGGTAATGGGATGATGCTAACACTATGTCCCTAAAGCTCTCGAACACCCTGCCGACGCTGATGTGTTGGTTATCAACCCCGGGCACGACTATCATGACGCCATAGCAGGTATGCTCTCTGATATAGTGCTCGTAGTCCTCTATGAGGATTTGTACAGCCCTCTCAACAAGCTTAGACCGGTCAACACCCATTATCCTCGTTAACGCGTCAAGCTTCTCTGCTAGCCTCTCCGGCAGCGAAACCCCAAACCTACGCCTTCTAGGCATTATTGGCGACCCCTGCCTGCCAGTACGGCTACAACATAGAGGCCGAGCATTGCAAAGCCCGAAGCACCCGATGGGGATAAACCAGTTGCCAGGCTCAACCCAGCACCCAGTCCCATAGCTGTGAAGGAGAGTACTAGTGATAGTAGTAGCGCTCTCCGGGCACTACCAGCCGACACTGAGGCAGCAGCGCCAGGCAGAAGCATGAATACGTGCTCGAGGATAAAGCCTACAACCTTAACCATAACCGCCACAACCACGCCTAGAAGAGTGAAGAACAGGAGGTCGTAGAGCCACACCCTCAGCCCTGTAATCCTTGCGGAATCCCGGTCGACGCCAAGGTAGACGTTCTCGACGTAGGTTAGTAGAGTCAGTGCGAGAGCTAGGACAGCAGTTGCTACAGCCATGTACGTTTCGCGTTTCGTAACTAGCAACGGGTCGCCAAACACTATGGCTGAGACATCGTAGCTAACCGGGAACGCTGTCTTAACATAGTAGACGGCGGTGACGGAACCAGAAGCTGAGAGGGCTACGAGTATCGACGTTGCTATATCGGGGTCCACGCCACGGTATATAATGTAGCCAGCGATGTAAACCAGCAGTACGCTGAGGGGGACAGCATAGAGGTAGGGGTCTCCTCCAACACTGTAGGCGAGTGGTATGGCGATAGTTGCTGCTAGTAGTGCAGAGTGCGGCGAGGCGCCAGCGAGGAAGTAGAGGCGGCGTGCAGCCACAATAACACTCATAGCGCTGAAAGCTAGGCTAGCAGCAGCCATGCTGAGCGCAGCAGTGTAACCAACGCTCAATGCGAAGAGCCATAGCATCCCCGCGGCAGCAAGCACAGCCAAAACTTGAGACACAACAGGGATGTTCATTGCAGCCACGCCTCCACTCCTCCTTAGCCCTTTAGGTTGCGAGCCTCAGCCACGACTGCCTCGAGCTTGTCAAGCACGCTACCAGCCATGTAGGGGGCGGGGACACGCAGGATAGGTATGCCATACTCTTCTGCAAGCTCGGCTAGCTTCTCATCGGCGGGGGTTGCAGGCTTACCGTTCTCTAGAACCATTACCACTGCCAGCTTAGCCTTACCAGCCTCAAATAGCCTCTTAACCTCGGCCAGGTCTTCAGTTGACGTGCCCACACCGTGCTCCCTCACTAGTAGTTTCACCACGTGGATGCCAAGCCACTCTACGGCGTACTGGATGGAAGGCGTAGAGCCCACAGCGGTAACGTTAAGCTGTGGGGCTACAGTGGTAATATTGTTAAGCCTCTCCAACACCTTGGCCACATTGGACCGGTAAACTTCTGCGCAGCTAGGCCTAAGCTCTGCAAGCCTCTCACCAAGGTACCCTATGAATATTCTGTAGTTGTACGGATTGTATATTGGTATGTGGAGGTTTAGCTTTCCAGTATCAGGATTGACTAGTATACGGCCCCCATGCTCGCGAAGAATGTCCGGTATAACTATCAGCTTGTCGGAAGATGCCTTCTCGGCTAGTGCAGTCTCGAAGGGTGCATGCCCCGTAGAGACTACTATGCTTGCCCTACGGAGCAGCTCGTAGTCGCGCAGTGTTAGCTGGTAACTGTGGGGATCCACGCCCGGCGGTGCCAGGCTATAGACTGTATCGTCGCTACAGACTATCTGGCGAATATCGTCTATGAGATTTGGAAAAGACACGACAACTATGAGTCCCTGGTTCTTACTGCTAGTCCAATTACCGCCACGGCTGAGTATCGTGTATGCTGTAAAGCTTGCAGCTACGAGTACCAGTGTGGCCGCTATAGCGGCTACAAGTCTAGACATGGCATCTACCTGCCCCGGAGGCTATCCGCAACTGTGCACACCTTATATAAGGGTTTCTAGTTAACTGTGCACAGCTGGGGTAGCCCTAGGATGGAGTGTAGAGAGCCAAGCATAGTACTCGACAACGTAGCCGTAAGCTATGGCGGCGATCCGGTGCTAGTTGTAGACCATCTAGAGCTGCGGGGTCCAGCACTAGTCCAGGTGCTAGGCCCCAACGGTGCCGGGAAGACCACGCTAATCCGGACGATACTTGGTCTCATAAAACCGCTACGAGGTAGGGTCACCGTCTGCGGTAGGGACGTTACGGGCAACCCTGCAGCGGCAGGTAGGCTTACAGGCTACGTGCCCCAGCTGGCACGCACGCTTACCCACTTCCCGGTAACCAGCTGGGAGCTCATCGAGTTCGAATACCTCCTCAGAATCGGTAAGAAGCCACGCCTGCTAGCCAGTGCAGAGGACAAGACTATGGTAGAGGCTGTGCTGAGACAAGTCGGGCTAGGACGCGAGACCTGGTCGAAGCCGATATCCAAGATGAGTGGCGGGCAGAGACAGCGGACACTCATAGCACGCGCACTGGTGCACGACCCACCGATATTGCTTATGGATGAGCCCTTCTCCGCCGTAGACCCCCAGGGGAGGTGTGAGCTAGCCCGCCTCATAGCAAAACTTGCCAAGGACAAGCTCATAGTGGTCACGAGTCATGACCCGATGTTGCTAATAGACTACACGGACTACATTGTACTGGTCAACAAGAGGATAGTAGCCCACGGTAAGCCGTCGGAAGTGCTCCGCGTAGAAATCCTCCGCAAGGTCTATGGTGAAGCGGCAATACCAGTCGCACGCCACATACATATAAGTGATAGTCATATATTAATATAATCCATGGGGCTATCCGAAGAGGGCTATGTGGAGCGGACACGGGCCGGACCGCCCACTGACCACGCGGCGGGGTGGAGTGAGGACCGCATCCTTGGCCGAAGCCCTCTCCACGAAGCCCTACCTAGCCTTTCTCCCAACTATGTTGTAGATTACAGCCTCCACACTACCCCTATCGATAAGGTTTGCAGGGGGCCTTCGGCCAGGCTTGCAGACATCGGTGTTTAGTGGCCCGCTACAATACATGGCTTCGCTTATTTCGCCGTAGAACTCCCGTGGGGGTAGTATTGCTGCGGCTCGCAGTTCGCCCTTCCTCACGTCGGGTAGGTTGGTTACAATGGTGTAGCCTAGTACCCCGCGAGCCCTTGTAACGAAGAGCTTCTCTGCGCTTGGATGCTTTGTTATAGTAAGCACCTCAACACACTCAATATCAACAGCGTGTAGCGCGTCATTCTCATCGCCCAGTGAGAGCCTATACCCCAGACCATAGAGGGTGCGTAGCGCGTAGCGAGCTTCAGCAATAGCCATTCTTGTCTTCGAGTCTAGCTTTGCTCCAGCGAGGCGCTCCTTTGAGAGCAGCGTTTTTGCCAGCTTTCCAGCGTATTCCCTAACCCTTTCAACCTCCTCGGATCCCGCGAGCATTGTTGGCGGTATGAAGCTGTACTTTATCCTTACAATCAGCGAGCGTAGCTCGGAGACAAGGGCTTCGACTTCATGCCAATTAACCGGTATGGGTATACGGCGGGCACGAACAATATTCTCTAGAAGCGAAACTGCATGCTCGGCTACCAGTATCCGGTAATCGTTACGTGTATCAGACAAGCCTACCCCGCCTCCCTCCTCTCAGAACCCTGCCTCCTCTATAGCGCTAAGCCTCTCGATTGCAAGCTTGTGCTGTGCAGCTAGTAGGTGTTGCTTCGCCTTCAGCTTCTCTATAAGCTCCCTGTGGCTTTTCGCAAAGGCGTAGAGGCCGTATGGTGTGTAGTAGACCTCATTGCAATGCCACATGTGGGGTTGCACAGCAAGCTCTGGGACAGCCTTAATGTAGACCCAGTCATCATAGGTCGAGAAGGCTATGAGCATGTTTACCCGGGACTCGCAGAAGAGCAGGGTGCACGAACTTGTCTCCTCTACAGCTACGGCCTTGCTGCAGAGTCCGCTGGATATGAGTAGTTGTCTCAGCCCACTAGCCGCCAACACGTGATCCCCAAAACTAGTAGGGGGATTAGGAATGTGTGTTATTTATCTGGCAGCTGCTGTGTGCTAGTACAGTCTTACCTCGCAGAAGGCTATTCCGTGCTTGCAGAGGTTCAGTGCTGCGTCGATGTATGCTGGATTGCTGCTAGCTAGCTCGGCAAGGTCCAGCCTATCAGCCTCGCCGAGCTTTATCATCAGCTCCTCCTCTAGCTCCGTGAAGCCCAGCCTGGCTCGCGCCTGGAATAGCGCCTCTACTGCTGCTACCAGGCTTTCACCCTCAAATTTCATGTCTAGGCTCTGGGAGAGCCTTGTTAGGAGCTTTTCTACGATCCTCCGGGAGTTGTTGAGCCTCTCGTATGCCTTCCTAACCGTCTCGGCTGTCGCATCTAGCTTCTCCACGCTAGCTATTTGTGGTAGCTCCTTTACAGCATCCTGCGCTGCTACTATCTCGGATAGTAGTGTGGATAACCAGTTGCAGTAGGGTAGCTCGCCTAGCGTCGCGCTGTACTCTTTACAAGCTAGCGTCGCCTCTGTTACCTCGCTCATGCTAGAGGCTATCGAGTCCATGAGCCCAGCTATCTCTGATACGCGCCTAGAGACCCTCTCGAGCCTCGCAATGGCCTCCTCAACGCTCTCGCTTCGGACAAGCCTTGAGACCAGCACGACCGTATCAGGCCACTTTATCAGCCCCCGTTTCTCCAGCAGCTTCGCCGCCCGATAGACGTCTACCAGCCTCTCAGCAACTGAGCCCCAGTGGGGAGCAAGCTTCTCAGCATTGTGTACTACATCGTCTGCCTTCTCCACGCCGGCTGCTAGTATCGAGTGTATAATCATTGCCAGCGGCCCACTAGCCTCCAGGATAGCCTTTAGCAGCTGCACCGCCCGTGGCGCCGGGCAGGTTTCGGCGGTGAGGCCGTTCCAGGCTATCGTCGCGGCTAGCTGCTCGACAGCCCTCCTACAAGCTGCTTCTAGCCTCGCCCCGGCCTCCTCGTAGCTGCCCGCGGCGAGGTAGTCACGGGCCATACGGAGTTCGTAGACTATGTCGCTGCGGCTGGCCCTCAGGGAGCAGGGGCTGCGAGCCCCTCTATGGCGTCCAGCAGCCTCCCCATTGAGGCTAGCTTCTCGGCCCTAGCCTCGGCGTCTGCGAGGCTCACACGGTACTCCTCAACCAGGTGCTCAACCGCGTACATGGTTATCACCCTGCCAGCGCCTCACCCTCAGCCTTCTCCTGTCTGGCAGGCGCGCCGCCCTCAAGGCTAGAAATAATCGTGTCTAGCCTGGAGAGGAGATCTCCACGCAGCTTCTCAAGCCTCAACGCCTCGTGTCTCTCAGCGAGCCCCACAAGCTCCGCCAGTGCCTGGACAGCCCGCTCCATGTATGCTGCGACATCGTCCAGCGTGTTGAGCTGCTTTAGATCTGCGGCCACTGCCTCCTCAGCTCTGGACCGCAGTGTGTCTGGGAGCTTCTGGATGCTGGAACTCACAGCCGCGTAGAGCCTCGCTACCGCGGCAGCCTTCTCGGCTAGGGCCGAGACAGCGGCCTCCAGCACCCTTACATGGGGTTCCAGGAGCCCAGCAGCCCCACGGAGCTTCTGGATGGCGTCCTCCAGGGCCTGGAGGATAGCCTCGGCCTCATTGGCTAGCTCGGCCAGCCTCCCAAGCGGCCCCTCACGTGGTAGCTCGCGGGCCGCAGCTGCAAGCCTCGCTATCACCTCACCGGCCCTCTCAAGGCTCGGGGGCGGTGGTGGCTCCTCGAAGCCCAGGAGCACCCTTAGCACCCTCGGTATACCCGTGGCCTTGCAGCCTGCTGCTATGTTGCGAGCCTCAAGGAGCCCCTCCTCCTCAGTTAGTTGGTAGAGCTTCTGGGCCTCCCTCAGCGCATCCAGAGGCTCCTCGAGTCCGGGCGTGTCCCAGCTCCTGCTCCCCAGCAGTTCTATGGCCCCAGCCTCGATGCTGGAGACCCGCTGTGTGAGCTGCTTGAGAACCTCCTCGGCATGTCCTGCTGCCCCGCCGCCGGCTGCGACAGTGTAGGCTGCAGGGCTGGCCAGCGCTGGGTACCTCTCCTCGAGGAGCCTTGCGGAGGCGGCTACCCTGCTCGCCGGCCCAGTCGGCTCGGCTAGCGAGTCGAGCACGAGGCTGCGTAGTAGCTCCGCATAGAGCCTCAACACCCTGCGGTCTGGCCCTGCTAGACTCTCGGGGCTGCAGCCCTCGGTGCCCACGGCGTAGCCGTAGAGGAGGCTGTAGAGGAACATGCTGAGCCTAGGCCCAGCTTCCGCGACTATTGAACCGGTGAGCCTCGCAGCGGCCTCGAGCCCTCCGGGGATGCCGGAGCCGCGCCCGTTGGGGGATAGTAGGAGTACCAGCAGCCTCTCCCCGCCGGCCATCCTGCATGCTAGCTCTGAGGCATAGGCCTGGGCGAGCCTAGCCGGCAGCAGTAGTAGCTGCAGCTCGCGGCGCTCCAGTACGCGGTCGGCGCCGGTGAGGGTTGCGACACGGCCACTATAGTCTACGAGTTCGTCGAGGGAGAGGCTCTCAACAACCTCTACAACCTGCCGCGCACCAGCCTTACGTGCGCAGCCCACTAGGGGGCTACTGCCCGCCGAGGGGTAGAGCCTCGCAATGCTCGAAGGCCTCAGCGCAACATATACCTCGTTCCCCCTCTCGACCCTTGGCGCGAGAAGGTCAGGGTTAAGCGACTCAAGAAGCTGGGCAGCATGGGGGTCATCCGCGTAGACCTCGCGGGCGACGTCAGCGGCTAGGCTGAAGAGCTCCCTTAGGGCCTGGGGCTCAAACACGACCCAGCCGTCAAGGCTCCAGGCGGCTACGACGTGCTCAAGCGCTGTTAACGCGTGCTCCACACTCTGCATTCCATAGCCACGAGCCCTAGCAAACCTCTCCATCCACGCCTGGGCCTCGCCGACAAGCTCGTCAACACTCGTAACCGTCCTAGAGAACACCACGGCCAGGCTAGGCTCCGGCAGCACCTCCCTGCCGGTAAGCTTTGAGAGTAGGCTGCTTGGTACAGGGCCGGGCAACACTGCTAGGAAGGGAGTGAGAGCCTTATCCTCAAACAGCCTCTTAACCTCACGGAACCCTGTGCGGTCGAAGAGCGGCACACCCTCCACAATCTCCCTGCCGAGAGCCTCCTCCCCAAGCAGCAGGGCCTCAACATGTTCTGGGCCAGCAAGGAGAGCCTCGTAGAGCCTTGGCACAACGTTGTCTATGAGCATTTTCGCCCATGCTATACGGCCCTTAGAAGCCCACCAAACCATGTTAGCTAGCAGTTCAACAACCTGGGCGTCAGCATCATCCTTGACAGCAACCTCAACCATGCGCTTGATAACACTCTTAGGCAGCAACGGCAACGTGTAGATACGGCTACGCCAAGCGACAGGGCCGAATACAGCCTCCTTAAGTGTAGATGATGGACCGAGAGCAAGGACAACATAAGCTCTTGAAGCCCTAGTCCTAATAGCCTCTGCCACGCCGCGGAAGGGCGACGTCTCATAGGTTACAACGCCGCGTAGCAGGTCATAGCTCTCCTCTACCTCGTCAATAAGCAGCACGTAGACACTTGACTCGCCAAGCCTGCTAGCAGCAAACTCCTCAATGACCCGAGGCAGGTCAGACTCATGGACGGTCCCATACCTCTCCACGATAAAGTCTACAATCTCCGAAAGCTCTACACGGAGCGCAGCAACACCAAGTCCCCTAGCAAACTCTTCAAGATAGCGGAGCAATGTAGTCTTACCAGAACCGTAAGGTGCAACAATCACTGGCATCCAATACTCCTCAGCGCAACCCTCAACATAGCACTTGATAAGCCCCTCAAGCTCCCTCCTAATCCTCTCATGTTCCGGGCTAAGGTCGCACCATCCACTCTCAAAACAGCGACCATTAGCAGTCAATAATAGACCCCAAAATGTAATCTTACATAGCCGGGCTGCAAGCAAGTAAAAACCCTCAGACACATCCACATAGAGCGCTGGAGAATGATGACCCCGCGCCTTCAGAGCAAACAAGAGCAATGAAGAGGGTCTTGAGTACTGACACAAAATCGATATATATGATGTAGTGTGTTAAGCTCGGCACGACATGAATTAAATTCTTTCACCTGTAGGCCTCCTGCGGTAAGTAGTATGTGCGAGTCTTCCATAAACCTGGGTAAGCCTTAGCTAGGCTCAAGCTAGTGTTCATGCTGTGGCGTTATTCCAATTCCTTGGAACTGGGCAAGCGATGCAGCGTGAAAACCCATAGAACACGCCCTGAAATCTACATGTACTCCAGACATTGCAATCTCGATGTTACTGCTGGTTTTCGGCCTTCTTCCCAGCTATAGCCCCTCCTATCAGCCCTCCAATACCACAGATCAACGCGATTATTAGACTCGCGGCGACGAATTTGAGCCCTATTAATCCTCCTACGAGAGCGCCAGCCAGGCCGGCAAACATTCCGCCAAGCAATGTTACGACTATGGCAAGGATTATTCCGCCGAGGAGGCCTCCAAGAAATCCTGCTAGGAAGCCGCCTCCTGCACCCTTCTTTGCAGCGTATCCGCCTGCAATACCTGCAAGCAGGTTACCCAGGACAGGTATCCAGCCTAGCAGAATATTGAGAATGAAGGTTACGATTATTCCAAGCCCGAAACCCAACCCACGATTCACCTCTGTTGGAACAGTTGCATTGTAGTGTTTAAGCGTTAGTGAACTTATAGTTTTTGCGTATTTTCGCTGGAACACTCTTGCAAGAGCAACCGTGGCGAGTAAACCGTGAATGGTATAGATCTTGGCTGGACCACAAGTGGGAACCCCCCGGTCAGAGGGAGGAAATGTCCACACCGAGACTGGCTTCGGGGCGACCGAAAGGTCATCATCCATATTGTTGATATAATACTAGGAGTCTCCTACCATGCTTGTGTTTTTATTGTCTTCTCTTATGCTCTCTTGGTTTTGTTCCTTTTCTCTCTCCATAGGCGAGAACTCTACTGGTATCGTTGTTGAATCCTTTATGTGTAGATCTAGCTGTGGGAATGGTATCTCGACACCAGCTTCTTCCAGTACCTTCTTTGTCATCGTCTGTAGTTCTATCTTGGTGTTAAACCAAACCTGCGGCGGGGTCCAACACCGAATCTTGAGGATTACGGCTGAATCGGCATAGCGGTCCACGAATATTTGTGGGCCGGGATTTACGAGGCAGTAGGGATGCTCCTCAATCATCTTTCTGAGGGCTTCAATGGCTTTCTCTATGTCGCTCCGGTAGCTTATCCCGACCTCGTACTCGACTCTCCTGGCTTTGGTGCGTTGGTAGTTTTCTATTTTTGCGTCGAACACTTTTGAGTTTGGTATCCGTACAATGTAGCCATCCCAAGTTCTTATTCTCGTCGAGAGTATGCCTATGTCTGCCACGATGCCGCCAACATTGTCTATGTTTACTGGGTCTCCCACACGGAGCGGCTGCTCTATTAGTAGGAAGATACCGCTAACGAGGTTTGAGATTGTCTGCTGGCTGGCAAGACCTACGACCAGGCCTGCGAACCCGCCTGCAACTATTAGGCCGGAGAGGCTGACGCCGAATAGGCCTAGTATAGATATGGCCCCTGCTGCAACTATACTGTAGAAGACTATGTTTTCTATTGTCTTGTAGATGTGGAGGGGTAGCCGTTGCTGTAGACTCCTTCTTATAACATGCTTTGCCATTGCTGCTATGAAGACTGTTGCTACTATTATCGCCATGGATGCAAGTATCTTACCGGCATATGCCTCTAGACCAGCTATCAATCCATCCTGTTGGCCCATGCATGGTCACCCGAGGGGGGTTACGAACGTCTGAGTTATGGGGATGCGTGGCAAGTGCATTCTAGCACCTAGCGGTCTCAGATCCTCCACGTTTGGTCTACCCGAAAGCTTTGACTCCGCTCTCTGCCCCGAAACAACTACTTCGAGCCTTGGATAGTATATAATGCTGCCATCGCTATAGAATTGTAGGCCGGCAATGTGGAAGCCTACGCCTGAAAGTGATGCTTCCTCGCCGCGAAACATTATCTCCATTACAGCTTCGCCTGGCTCTAGTTTGAGGACAGCTGGCTCCTTGGCTATACGTGTACGGTAGTACCTACAAATATTGCCATCAACTATATCACCAATAAGGGTGTATTTTACTCGAAGAGGCGCTACATAGCCTATTACAACGCTCCTAGTCATGACAGCTAGATCGAACGGCACGACAGCCCAGATATGCGTACCACTGTGGACTACGAGTGGCTCGGGAAACTCTAGGTAGATACAGTTCGAAATTCTCGAAGGCCTATGTACTGGGGCTACTGGCTGCAAGCCAACCCTTGTAGAGCCGAGAATCCGTGCCCTAGTGCAGCCGTAGGGATCACAGACTTCAAGCTCTCCATTCTCTGTATAGTTTGCACGTACAAGCCCATACTCTAGAGTGCTGCCAGGCTTTAGCTCAAACAATGCAATGCCACCGCGACGGCTACTCTGAAGCATAGCGGCTAGCCCTTCGTTAAAAATCTCGCCAGACACCATCAATGCCAAATTAGGATAGCTACATCTGCAGTGTTATATTCTGATATCCTCATCGACTCCGAAAACCCTTTTGCATGTCTATCTTGGTGCTCTCTGCAGAATCAGCAAAGACGCATTGTGTAGTGTTCGACGTAAACGTTAAGCCCCAATGGAATAGTAATGTGTAGCGTAGAGGGGGCCCGATGCCCGCAACATAGGCGCTGAACCCAATGCGGTATTGATGAGAGGGTCAGAGTGGGGTCAAGTGCTGTCCCAAGGGCCCCCGATTCGCAGCTGGGGCTGGCTTGATAGGGGGCTCCCTGGGGCCTAGCTGTTTGGGGTTTACGCGTGGCGGCTAAGACTGCTGTACGCATACCAGTACTAGTAATTGCTGACTGGGATGCGGATGGCGCCACGTCGGCTGCCATGATATACTATGCGCAGTACTACCGGAAAGTGTATCCTCTCCGCGGCAGACATGACATGCATCTCGCGCCTGCTGGACCTCGAAGCTTTCCCGACACACTGGCCCAGCACTTAGAAGCTTATGGATGCCCCGATGTCATAGCAGTACTTGATATACCTTTAACCGAGCGTGTCTACTCATCACTCCGAAACGCGCTGTCCCAGTGTAAGGGGCTAAGGCTAGTCTACATAGATCACCACTTCTCCACTCTTTACATGTCGAAGAAGCTCTACGAGCTAAGCGAAGAGATCTACCTTGGCCACAAGCCAACAGCGATATTGACGTATCATCTCTTGCGCAGTCTCGGAGTTCAGAGGCTCACACCGAGACTACAAGCATTCATGAATGCTGTCGGGGTGCTTGAGAGGAGTAGGAGGCCGCTAACAGAAGCGGAGGCGAGGATAGTAAAGCTTGCAGCAAGCATATCAAAGGCCTCCACTGTTCTACGCGATGCTGAGCTATGGAGAAAGCTTGTGCGGTGGCTCGCGAGTCCACTGCCCCAAGACTTGCCTATAGATAGGGAGATGGTTGAGCGCGTCATAAGAATAGCTGAGGAGAGCGATAGGGAGATAATGGATAAGGCCAGGGAGCTGGCGTTCTCTGCTAGGAGGATAGGCTACATAAAGCTCGTGGATGCCCGCGGCAAGTGGAGCGGCCGTGGAGCAAGCGCGCTTGCATCTAAGCTGTATAAGGTTCTACGCCAGCCGGTGGCTCTGCTCGTCGAGAGGGGTGATGGCGCCCTTCTCCTCATAATCCGTAGCCGTGGGCGTGGAGCATACAGGGTGGCGGCTGGCCTCATGCGGGAAGGTCTAGCAGAAAACATTGGTGGGCATGGCGGCTTGGCGGTAGTGAAGTTGCGCAGTGGCGTGGATATGAGGCAGCTGGAGGAGGAGCTTAGGAGGCTAAGCCTAAGCCTCTAGAACCAGTACCCCTGAAGCGCCTCTAGTAGCTCCTCGGCCCTATCCCCGGCTATGACGCCGTGGCTTACCAGTTCTTCGAGGCCGCGAGCTGCAAGCCTTTTAAACTCCTTCGGATCCACCCTACATGCCTCCGTTGCTGGCTCGACTGTCTCGCCGAACCTCTTCATGGCATGGATTGCCTCCTCAAGCCTAGCCACGAGCCGAGAGCTGGCCCTCCACGAGCTGATGGGCTCTCTACCCCACAGGGGTTCCCTCTGAGCAGCTAGTGGGGGTACGAGTAGTAGCCTCCGGCCTCCCTTCCCCCTCCTCAACTCTGCAACACCGATAGCGACGTGGAGTAGTGCTGGTCCCTCGCCGAGGACCTGGCGTTGAATCATACCGGCGCCGCAGAGTGTGGAGCGGCTGGCAGCAACCCTATCTAGTAGAGAGTTTATAGCCTCTAGAAGCTCGTCGGAGAACGTGACAGCCTTATGTTTTAGCTTCCTAACCTCTGCCAGCTTTCTCTCGCGCTCCCGGACCAGGTTGTGGATCTCCTTCTCCTCGCCCTCAATCCTCTTAGAGTAACGTTTCCTAACGGTCTCGGTCTCCTCCTCGAGCCTTCTCTTCAGCCTCTGTAGCTCCTTCTCAAGCCTCGCGACCTCCCTAGCCCTCTCTCCCTCAACCCTCCCACGCCTCTTCAGCTCCTCGATACGTGTGGCTATCTCCGCCATGCGCCTCGAGTACCGGTCCCAGAGCTTACCAACTATATCCTCCAGCTCCGGCTTAACATTAGCCATCTTCGCGTTTATCCTGGACTGAACGGCTTGTATAGCCCTACCATACTCGCCCGTTATGTGCTCAGCTTCACGGTCGAGAGCCTCTACTACAAGCTGTGTAGCCCTCATAACTATCTGCTGGAGCTGTTCTAGCATCTTGTAAGTGTGGAGAATCTCCATACAAGCCTTGTCAAGAACTTCAAGCATCTTCTCGGCATCGTAGGGGTTGAGTAGAGGGCCTATTATGCAGTCCTGCCTAACAGTGGCCTCCCTGGAGACAGTGACGAGATCCTCGACAGACTCGACATCCTCAACGAGGCCTGGAACCTCTACAGTCTTATATTCAAATACATTGTCGAGAAGCCTCCAGAGATCCCTCATAAAGTCTAGCGCCTTGTGGGGGCCAACTTCTGGTATCGATTGTGCAAGAGCAATAGCCTCCGAAAGCCTGGCTGGAACGGGGTAACGCGACCTGAACACATGTAGGCCGAGGAGATCTACGAGGAGAACTCTTCCATCACTACGGCGTGTTATGAAGAAGGGCCAGTAGACTATTGAGAGTCTTGAGACTCTCTCAGGCCCTGAGAATAAGCCTCTGCGCCTCCTCCTCAGCTCCACATAGTACAGTATCGATGCAGCTGCCACATGGTGTGGCGCTTCCGAGGGGACCTCATCCTCCCATAGCGCTATTGGTGTTGCAAAGCTTCTCAGCTGTAAACTTCTCTCCAAGACCCTTTACACCCTCTAGCCCGACAGTTTTCGTGCAGTTGCGTGTATTGTCTCGCGGAGCTTCTCTATGTCTTCCAGATCCTCCCTCACCATGTCATATAGCTCCTCAAGCACCGTCACTACGTCGCCCTCAAGCTCTACGGGTGATGCAGCCTCCCGCACAGCCAGCACAAGCTCGCCATCACAGTCTACGCGTAGTAGTATACCGGTTGGCTCATGGAAGCTTACATGGCCCGATACGATCATCCTGGAACACGTCCGGGACCCCTGTGGCCCAATAAACACGGCGTTCTCAGTAACCCTCCGGACACCATACTCCACCGACTGCAGCCTACCGCTCGGTGGTTGCCGTGATTCAAACCACTCCCTAACACCCTCAGCCAGAGCCTCCGCGTACTCCCTAACCTCCCTAGCCCATAGCCCTGCAGCGCTGAGTATCCTCCGGTAGGCCTCCATATCAGCCATCAAAGCTATCGAGCTATAGGCGGCATTGTAGAGTCTCCTAGCACCGATAGACACTATTGTGGGGAACCCCGTAGCTAGCAGGGGTTCAACATGTATAGCGCCGCGGAGAACCATCACGTTAAACCCTTCAACACTGCCGCCTATGAAGCGTCTCGCAACGATACCAGCAACAGGTACACGTATCCTGGCCCGTACACGGTAGAACCGCGAGCCAGAAGCCCCAAGAGCTAGGCGTGGAAACCCTACGCTCTCTCCGAGAATATCGTAGATAACCCTTAACAAGTTAACAACCCTAGCAGCCGGATCCACCAAGGCACAGCAGCACCTGCCACTCCTACCCTTGCCGCATTATTCACCCTCGAACACGCGCGTATACAAGTAGGGGCTAGTCTAGTTTTCCACCACACCCCCATACTTCCGGGATGGGTGTCCTGGTATGGCTAGGCTCCTGGAGCTAATCCGCGATGCTCTCGACATACTATCCCACATGGGGCCAGTCGTCGAACTAGGGGCGGACGAGAAGGTCCTGGTTGTAGGGGATACCCACGGTTACCCCGAGGCCACAGAATGGGCTTTACGCCTCGCGGATGCCCTGGGAGCTGACCGCATAGTATTCCTGGGGGACTATGTTGACCGTGGAAGCCGTGGTGTAGAAAACCTAGAGCTTCTATTGGCAAAGCTTGTCGAGGAGCCCGGGAGACTAGTGCTACTCCGAGGAAACCATGAGAGCCCAGACATGAACTACTACTACGGCTTTCGGGACGAGGTCGCAAACAAGCTTGGCTATGAGATTCTCGACGATATATGGAGGCTCTACACGTGCCTACCATACATTGCTAGGCGTGGCGACATAATAATGCTCCATGGTGGTGTGCCCTGCCGCCGCTGCACTGGCGAGCCCGAAGACCCCATAGGTATGAGCGAGCTGGCTTCTAGGATGGGGGAGCTGTACTGTAGAAGGGATGGCTTAGGCCCGGCTGACCCACTAGTATTCCAGCTCCTCTGGAACGATCCTAGTCCCTCCATAGACTGGTTCTCCCCCAACATACGTGGCCCCGGCACCTACTACTACGGGTGGAGGTCCTGGACCAGTTTCCTCAAAGTCAACAATGCGAGGCTGATCATACGCGCCCATGAGGTAGTAGACGCGGTCAGACTGACGGGCCGGGAAAACGTTGTCGAGGGCCTACACGGCAGCTACACGATAGACCAGCTGGAGGGAAAGGTGGTCACGGTATTCTCGAGCCTCTACCACGGCATGAGGGCTGGTGCAGCCCTGCTGGAGGCCGACACGGTGACATTCTACCATTACCCGGAGCAACCATAGATGGGCGAGGATGAGCTGGGAAAAAACGCGGCCGGGAACCCTCATCGGGCTCGCTCCCTTGGCTATGGGTTATTTTGATGAGTATCTTTCTGCTAGCCTTACAGCATCCTCGCCTAGACCGAGTTTTTTCACCGTCTCCGGCAATGGTACACCGTTCTCAGCCCAGCCCCTCTCCCTGTAGTATATCTTCAGCATCTCGATGAACTTGTCCTTGTCTAGCTTGGCGCCCTTAAGCGGGCCCTTGGTCAGGGGCTCGCGGAACCACCTCTCCGGCGGCAGGTCCATCTCTATGCCCCAGCCACCGTGCTCGCGCACCCAGAACAGCCTTATCAGCGTGTAGATCCGGTCGGCGACGGTGAAGTGGTCTTCGAGACTGTAGCTGAGCCCTGTTGCGGCCTGGAACATTTTCACGTAGTAGTCTAGTGCGAGGCCCAGCTCTACGAAGGGAAATCTGCAGGTTACTGCTGTCTCGAAGAAGCCACCGCGTATTCTCTGCAGCTCGATAACCCTTAGCACCTTCTCCCTGCCATACTTGAACCTGCCGTGCTGCACCTCCCACGATATGACCCAGGCATCCTTATGGTGTGCCCCAATCGGGCTCGTAGCATAGCTCAGTGCCATGCCCGGGGCTGCGTGACAATCATAAGCGCTCACTTCTAGGCCCTTGACATGCATAGCATACCAGGTCTCGCCAACCTTCTCGGAGACTCGCTTCACACCCTCTGCGAGGAGGTCGCCGACGCCGCGGCGATAGGCTATGTCCTCTACAAGCTTTGCGAGCTTCCTCGTTTCGCCCCAAGTGGCGTCTAGTTCTAGCTTACCTCTCTCCGCCGCCTCAAGTGCGTAGCCGAGAGTGTTCCCCAGGCTAATCGTATCAATGCCGTACATGTCTGCTAGCCTGTTAAGCAGCGCAGCATCCTCGAGCCTGGATATTCCTATGTTACTGCCGAGCATTGCCACATTCTCGTAGTCTAGCTCGGAGGGCTGGCCCTCAGCATCCTTTACCACATGGCCACAGCTCATCGGGCATAGTGGGCAGCTCTTCGTGGTAACCTTTACTTTCTCCATGTAGTTACCGCTTATCCCCTCCCATCCGTCGAAGACGCCCTCGCGGAAGTTGTAGGTTGGCAGTACGCTGGCATTCTGCGACCACTCGATTGTCATCATCGTGCCCTGCCTCATCCAGAACTCGTAGTTCGGGCTACTCTTGACAAATTTAATGGCCTCTGTGCCTATCCTTAGCTCCTCCTCCGGATGGAATAACTCTGGCTTTTTCGTGCCCCTTACAACTATCGCCTTCAGCTTCTTGGAGCCCATAACAGCGCCCATGCCTGGTCTACCGCCGGAGCGGCCCTTCTGCGATACGATGGTTGCATAGCGTACCATGTTCTCGCCGCCAGGCCCTATCAACAGTATGCCTGCGGTCTTGCCAAACCTCTCCTCGAGCTTGTCAGCAGCCCGGAACGTATCGAGGCCCCATAGGTCGTCGGCGGGCTCTAGCCAGGCCTTATCATCCTCTATCACGAGTATAGAGGGCTTCCTGGCCACGCCCCGAATGACCACTGCGTCCCAGCCGGCGGCTCGTAGGTTGACAGCAGCCCTGGTACCTATATTGCCGTCGCCGTAGCCGCCCGTTAGCGGGCTTTTAGCAGCCACGACCATCTTCCCGGTAGAGGGGCCAGGAAGCCCGGTGAGAGGTCCGACAGCGAGTATTAGCAAATTGTCGGGACCCAGGGGGTCAGCACCTTCCGGCAAGTGGTCCCAGAGTATCTTGATCGCATAGCCCCTACCTCCAACAAACATCCTAGCCATCTCGCCGGGATAGCGCCACTCCCGAAACTCGCCCCTTGAGAGGTCAACCCACAAGATGCGCTTGAACCAGGAGAAGAGCTTCTCGCTAGCCATAACGGGAAGCACCTCTTCCAGGAACAGTTTAGGGGATACTACTAGTAAAAATCCAAATCGTATAAACAGTACTCAACTGCATAAATGAGGGTAGAAGGGTGGGCGCCGCCCCTGTGGACCCCGCCCTCACCCAACCGGGGTGACGCCCCGGAGTCCGGGCGGGTGAGCCGCCCGCCCGCCCGAGCAACAGAACAATCACCCTTACCCCGGAATAAACCTCACTAAAACCCTGCATGAAGACCAACTGCTAGCCCAACGATAAATCAAAGTTGTACAATACCAAACCGTATACACTGGGAAGTCGCAAGCAACAGAGCTGAAGGCTAGTCCCCACATGAAGATTATTGATACTTGCTCTCGGAATCCTTGCAACGACTAATTTGTATGAGGAGAGCGTTAATGTAAAAATTATCAAGTAAATGAAGACACAAGTTTTATGAGCATTGGATAGGTGCTCATAGCTGTACTTATCCTCTTTAGCCTAGCTGTATCCTGGGCTTCCTTCGCCTCTGGCTGTTTGTAGCGTTACTTGCTTCCGTGTTGTGGGCTGGGGGTTAAACTGGGATCTCGCGGGCTGATTGTGTTTTGTGGGATGGTGTAGGGTTGGCTGCTGAGTCGTTGGCGGCGCTGCTGGAGACGGTGGGCAGCTATATTTACAAGATCGTTGTCTTCTCGGTTGTTATGGTTGCTGGTATAGCGGTCTCCATGCTTATACGTAGGATGATTAGGCGTACGCTGGAGTTTAGCCAGTTTCCCCATACTGTCGTGGATATAGCGTCGAAGATGGTTTACTACCTCTTGGTCGCCCTGGCAGGTGTTATAGCCCTTGGTGTCGCTGGGTTTGATGTGACAGGTTTCGCGTTTGCGGGCAGCTTGATAGGTGTTGCGCTGGGCTTTGCCAGCCAGACCGTGGCTTCGAACTTCTTTAGCGGCCTATTCCTCTACTTTGACAAGCCGCTAAAGCCGGGGGACATGGTTGAGCTGCCTGACCTTGGCATAATGGGGGTTGTGGAGGATATCACTCTGTTCTCCACGAGGATAACAACGCTTGATGGGCTCAAGGTGAGGATACCCAACGAGAGCATATTCCGTAGCGTGATAAAGAACCTTTACAGCCACCAGGCCCGGAGGGTTGAATACCTGGTGGGCATAAGCTACTCCAGCGACATAGATGTTGCACGTGAGACAATATTCAGGATACTAGAGGATCATCCATGGGTTCTAGCAGAGCCCAAGCCGGTAGTCTATGTCGAGGAGCTGGGCGATAGTGCCGTGGTGCTGAGGGTTATATTTTGGACTCCAAGCACCAAGTGGCTGCGCGTCCGCTGGGAGTTGCTGGAGAAGATCAAGAAGGCCCTTGATGAGGCAGGTGTGGAGATACCGTTCCCCCAGAGGGTTGTATGGCTCCGTCTCCCAGAGGCTGGAGCGGCGAGCCTGGGGGTGTCCGGGAGGATTGGGGGAGAAGGATTACTGGCTGAGACTGGCGAGGGCGCTTAGGAGCGAGCTAGACTCCTCGCTGCGCAGCTGGGCTGGGCTCCCGGTTGTAGACTACTTCATAGGGTTCCAATACGCCTATGTCCAGCTCGAAGGCGGTTGGTGTGGCGTTGCTGCTGCACCCTACTGGAGCGGCCGGCGTCATGAGCCCCTAGCGGAGGCCCTGGAGGATGCTACGCCACGGATGCTCGCGAGGCTAGTGGAGAAAACAGCGAACAGTCTCGCAGCCTCACTAGCCCTGGCAGCTGTTAATGCTGCTACGAATGCCTGGATAGAGTGTACTACCGAGCCAGGCATAGAGTTCGGCCTCGATGCTCTGGACCTGGTCAAGTCCGGCAGCGGCACTGTAATCCTCGTGGGCTATATGGCGCCGATAGCCAGGAAGCTGAGGAAGATGGGGTACAAGGTATACGTCACGGAGCTTGAGAGGAGGCTCGTAGCGAAGGCCTCCATTGACGGGTTCCCAGTTATTGGGGGCCTGGAGCTGGAGCATGTGGCAGCAAATGCGGATATGTTTGTGGTCTCTGGTGCAGCGCTCATCGATCCCCCGAGCTTGTTCCCGCTGCTCGAGAGTGCAAGGAGTGCTGAGATAGTCCTTGTCGGTGCCTCCTCGAGCTTTCACCCTAGGATAGCCTGGAGGCTGTCAGCGTCAATCGTGGCAGGAATATACATTGACCGTACGGTGTGTAGTTATGTGAGGAGGGCTGTGGCGCAGGGAGGCGGCCCCTACATGGTGGAGCGCAGCTGGGGTGTTAGACTAGTAAAGTGGGCTGCGGCGAGGCAGAGCTAGATCTGTACCTGCATGCCGTACTCTCTTAGCATGTTGACGGCCATGTATATGCTTCTCTGTATGCTGTGTAGCAGGTAGAGGCTGCCAGGCTGTGTAATCTTGTTGCTGCCCCTCCTCTCGCCAAGGAGCTTCAGCACAGCGGAGCCGGTGGATGCTAGGAGGTAGCCACGCAGCCCATAGAGGTCTATCCTGGGCGGCGGCCAGCGGAGCCCGAAGGCGGCTGTAAACGAGTAGTAGAGCATGTCGCTATTAGTTGAGACCATGGAGCCGATAACGGTGGGGAACCCCCTCTCGCGGACTAGTCGAGAGTACTTCTCGAGGCTAAAGGTGTTCACGTAGACGTAGCTGCCGACTCGGCCTATCCCGCTAATACCCAGCGCCAGAAACTTATCATAGTCCACCACGTACTCGTCTATAAGTCTCGACCCCCTATCCATGCACCAGGGCGTAGCGGGTCTGAAACCCCTGCTGAGAGCCTCTCCGAGAATTACACCGTAGAGCCGGTGCTCGAGGGGGTGCCAGGGTCCCTCCCGTCTCTTCTTCTCCAGCTCCCGGAGCCCCGGTGCGGGCATGAGGGGGTAGAATGTTACCTGGTCCACTGGGAGGCTTAGAGCTCTGGCAGCCTCCCTCGCAACAACTGCCGGGGTGTCGCTCCTAATCCCCCATATAATGTCGATGTTTACCGTCTCAAACTTGCCCTTAACCAGGTCCACGGCGCGGTAGACGTCCTCGACGGTATTGTTTAGCCGGCCGAGCTCTAGGAGCCTCTTCTGCTCCAGTGCTTGCACCCCTATACTCAGCCTTGAGACGCCGGCGCTGCGCAGCACGGAGACCGCTTCGTCGGTTAGGTCCCTGGGATTAGCCTCGGTAGACACTTGCACCTTGCCGCCAAAGGCTTCGCGTACAGCGTCGATAACCCTTGCAAGGCTGTAGACGTCTATGCTGGGCGTACCCCCGCCAATATAGAGTGTCTCAATGTGGGCTCCCTCGGCGGTCGAGGCTAGCCACGATATCTCCTGGAGTAGTGCGTCGATGTATTCCCGGTGCCTCTTCTCGTGGAAGGGGTAGCGGACAAAGCAGCAAAAGGTGCAGAGCGGCCTGTGGCAGAAGGGCATGTGTATGTAGAGGGCATAGTGTCCCGATGCGGAGCGAATAGTCTTCACGTGCTCCTCGGGATCAACACCCCTCTTTATGAGCCTTTTGAAGAACCTCTCAGCAGCGTAAAGTGCCATGCGAGAGGCTGTCTTGGCTAGTAGACGTGCCCTACGGGGTATATGTACCTCGTGAACCTCTATGCTCCTCATAGCTCACGTGTCGCCCCACACCCTAGATATTCTAGTGTTTAGAGTATAGCCTACGTATTTCTTAGCCTGGAGCCCCCTCCAAAGAACATATGGTAATACCATCGGTGATACTGGGCTGGGACAGGGTGCACAGGCTAGGCGGCGGGTAAATAGCGCATCTTGACGGGATTGGAGGAGACCCCGTTGAAGGGGAAGGAGAGGCCCATAGAGCCCATAGGTATGGTCACTGGGGACTCAAGGCCAGACTACTTTGTGTTTACAGTCGACCCGAACAATATCCCGCCGCTCTACGATTATGTTTATGTCGAGGTCTCTGAAACCCCGCCGGGCTCCGACACATCGGTACTGGTGAAGGTTCTCGCACAGATACGAAGCATACGCAGACTAGCTGTCGGCGTAACCCCCGAGCATCCCTGGACAGTGCTCCGAAACCTCAGTATACCCCGCGGTAGCGATACAGTGGTTGCTGTTGCAAGGATCCTCGGCTACAAGTGGAGGAACAGGATATACCTCCCCCGTAGGGCTCCGCCCGTGGGGTCCTGGGTCTACCTCGCGCCGGACAGTCTCCTCGAAGACTTCTTCTCCGTCGAGGAGAGGAGGAGGCTCCACGTAGGCACGCTGATATCCAGGCCCACGGTGCCAGCATATCTCGACGTTGAGGGGCTTAAGAGGCACGTAGCCATAATAGCTGCCACCGGTGCAGGCAAAACATGGGCTAGCGTCATCCTCATAGAGGAGCTGCTCAAGAAGGGCGCCACGGTGGTTGTCCTCGACCCTCACGGAGAATACACTGCTATGAAGAGGTCTGCAGCCCGGCTGGGCCCGGCGTTCGCGGATAGGGTTAGGATTGTTAAGGGTAGGAGGGATCAGGAGGGCGACATACAGTACAAGGTTAGCGTTGCACAGATGACGGCCGAGGAGCTGATGAGTGTTGCGCGCGTACCCCCCAAAGCCTCGAAGATACGGAGCGTTATATCCGCAGCGAAGAAGCTCTCCCACTACATAGCCGAGGCTACAGGCGACAAGAAGAGATGGCTAGGACTAAAGGGCATCATAAGAATTGTACAGACAGCAGCTGACGCAGCGATACTAGCCCGGGGGCAGGGTAGAAGCCTCGAAGCATTCGCCCGCCGCTTCAACCAGCTCATAGCCCAGCAGGCAGCGAAGCACACTGGCCGGGATGCACGTGAGATAGACGCCGAGCTACAAATGGTTGATGCATCTAAGGAGGAGTATGGAAGGGCTCTGCGCAGGCTATGGCTAGCCCTTAACCGCGACGTGGAGCCAGCCTTCGGGGCCATGAGGTATTTGGAGGAGCTGCGCCGCATAGGGGTCTATGGCGTTAAGAGTCTGCCCCTGAGCTACCTCCTCGAGCCCGGCACTGTGACAGTGGTAAACCTTGCAGGGCTGAGGGAGGAGGTGCAGGACCACCTAGCATACAACATCTTACTCCGGATATTCAATGCTAGGATGAGGTATGTTAGGGGTTTGGAGGGGGAGAGCTATCCGTACCCCGTTGTAGTCGTCGTGGAGGAGGCTCACCGCTTCATGCCGCCCCGCAACAAGGCGCAAACCCGTAGCCGCGACGTGGCGGCTACGATTGCGAGTGAGGGCCGCAAGTTCGGCGTGTTCCTTGTTGCGATAAGCCAGAGGCCAAGCAAGATAGACCCGGATGTGTTGAGCCAGCTGCAGGGCCAGATAATACTCCGCGTCGTAAACCCCCGGGACCAGGAGGCTATACGTGACTCTAGCGAGCAGGTAAGCCAGGACCTCCTAGAGAACCTTCCCGGCCTGAACACCGGCGAGGCTGTCGTGGTTGGCCCGATAGCCCCCTCGCCCCTCATGATAAGGCTCAGGGACCGCGTGCTAGACTATAGTGGTGGAGACATAAGCCTAGTAGAGGCATGGGCGGGTAGCCTTGAGGATCTAAAGCTGCTCGAAGAGTACCGGAGGAGCGTCGAGGAGAAGATAGCGAAGCTCCTTGGGGAACGCAGCGTAGACCTAGCTGATGCCCTTGGCGAAATCCTTGGCGTCAGCGTGCCCGGCGACGTGGTGGAGGAGGCTCTCCGGCTCCTAGTCCACGGGGAGGTCTGGGCAAGCTTTAACGAGCTAACCTCAACACTCTACGGTGAGGTGCATGGCCTGGGCTACGATGGCGATGTAAGGGTGCCTCTGGGCGCAGCATCATGCAGCGATCGCGGCAGCTGTGTCCGCATGGTGGCGGTGCTGCTGAGAGCAATACTTGACGACATACTATCAGTTGGTGCCCGCGAAGCCTCGGAGCCTGATAGTTGGTGGAGCTAGCTCCACCGGTACTCCACACAGACAAACCCCAGGTCAGCTCCTGGCCTCCAGGGCCTTGGCTCTTCAGGTCTCGGGGGCTCCCATGGCTTAAACGATAATGTGCCCATGATCTTCGCAGGGTTTAGGCCCACGCCTGCGAAGAGGTCGTTCATCTCCTCGACAGTGTAGAATCTCGCTACACTGTAGAGTGGGTGACCCATCCTCCCTAGCTCGGTGTAGTAGCGGCCCCAGCTACTATCCCGTGGCACGATGCAGGATACAAGCCTCCCAGTACGCGTGAGTATACGGGCGGCCTCCTCCACGACGGGCTCTGGGCTATCTAGGAAGCAGAGCGTAACAATGATGTACACGGTGTTGAAGCTGCCGCTCCTTAGCGGGAGGTTTTCACCCACAGCCTGGACAGCCTCAACACCCCTTCTCCAGGCCCTCGTAAGCATGGAGAGTGCGGGCTCTACAGCTACGTCTACGCCCAGCTTTGAGGCGAAGTAGCCGGTGCCAGCTCCTACTTCAACACTTGGAGGCCTAGCTGGGAACTCCTCCACGAGCCGGGCCTCGTTCTCCGCAATAACCTTGTTACGCTCGTACCATGTATCGTATCGGTCAGCCATCCGCTCAAAGAGGGCGAAGCTGGGCTCAGTCTTCGCCACTGCTACCAGCCTTGAGACGGCCAGCCAGATTCTCTACGAGGCTCTCCTTGGCAGCCTTACAGTATATTGGCGCGAGCGCCTTAGCCATGAGGCTAGTCCTCACAATGTCCTGGATATTGGATGGCTGCTCCATAACCTCCACCAGTATGTAGGTGTCGTTGGGCTCGTTAACCTCTTCCACAATACCGTTCTGTGGATCAACAACCATAGTCGGGATCTCTACGACTCTCTCAGCAGCCTCAAACACGGAGCCAACAGCAAGTATAGGCACATTGTTCTCTATACTTCGGGCCATGAGGGCGAGCTTAACCCTATTCACGTCCTCCCCCGGCCGGAGCGTTACGATGAGGGCTGTGGCTCCCTCGAGGAGCAGGCTTCGCGCGATCTCAGGGTAAAGTATGTCGTCCTCAGCCATGACCCCTATACTCCTACCAATATCGTCTATCACGACTGTCTGCTTGCCGGGGCTAATACCTAGCTCCTCGTCAAGACCGTTGCTTGCAACCTTCCGGTACTTGGCTATCAAGCTCCCATTCGGCGATATAACCATTGTTGTGAGAAATATCTTTGGCCCAGCCCTCTCAATGATGGGGCCGGCGATTATGTAGACTCCATTCTCTAGTGCAACCATGGAGAGGTATTCGAAGGTATTGCCCGGGATTCGCTCAGCCTGGTTCCTGGTGATAGCCCGGCTGCGCGTCCTCGGATAGTGGAGGAAGAAATGGCCGATATTCACAAACGATGGCAGTACGACGAGCTTAGCACCCTTAAGGGCAGCCTCTCTCACGAGCTTCCTAGCCTTCTCCAGGTTAGACTTCTTGGCTAATGGTCTGAGCTTCATATGGGTAAGCGCGACCGTTATAGGCACACCGGCCCTACCCCCACTCTACGTCCTCGCTAAGAGGGACTAAAGGTAATCCCCGAACCCCCTCAACGTGGAATCTATTGGGCCCTGGAGATATGGGTTAGGGCTCCACCTCTGATAGTTTCCGACCGACAAGAGAAATACTTTACACAGAAACACGGTTATAGCTAAGAACAAAACAATAACATACATACCCAAAATTAGACGTGGCGTCCAGCCACTATCGGTGCTGAGTTCCAGCCCCCTGAGAGCCCAGCATGGAGGAGCCGGGGCTCTGTGATGTAGTCCTCCCAGGCTGAGAGCCCCATTAGCCTATTTCGATAGCTATGCCCATCTGCGCGAGCCTCATTAGCCTCTGGGCTATATGCTGGAGGGCCTTGGAGAGTACGCGGTTGTTGTCGTATCTTGCCAGTATTTGTTCAAGCTCGCTCCGCGGCCTGCTCCTTAGCTTCTCCACGGCCTCTACGAGTCTCGGCGCGGCACGGACGATGTTGTCAACAATGGTTATGTTTGCTGTCCTCGCTGTGCGGCTCAGCGGGTTGAGGTCGATTGCTATAACGGTTTTACCCATCCTCCGGAGCGCCTCGGTGCGGTCGCCATCCTCGAGCGCTACGAGGACAACGTCGGCCCGGTAGATGCCATTGGGGCTAACCATCCCCCGCGGGCTCGGCAGCCCAGGAATCCTCGCAGTGGCATCCTCGACGCCTAGGACGCGGCGCGCGCCATGCCTCCTTAGCAGCTCAGCTATCTTCCGCGCTCTCTCCTCGGTGCGGTAGAATAGGTTCACCTCCAGGGGCGCACCGAGAAGCTCCGCGAGGCGTACCATGTGCTCAGCCGCTAGGGCGGCCGTGTTCCCGTTAACAGATATCACAGGGTGTTCCGCGAGGAGGAGCGCCGCAGCTGCAGCCTCTATAGCCTCCTGGGCGAAGGGCTGCGTCTCCTCGCCTATCAGGTAGTCGAAGCACTCACCCCTACCATGAGCTATGAGGCCCTGCGGTACAACTATGCCCTCGCGGAAAGCCTCGACAAGCTTCTCACGTATCACGAGGCTCCAGTAGCGCGGGTGGCTACGCGGAATCCCGTACCCGTCCTCCCCAGCCAACACACAGCCCCGAGAAGAATAGCAAACCAGAAGCACACATAGAAAGTCTAGCGTGTGCAAAAGATATAGCCGGGATATAAAGAAAGATTTTCAAGGTTCAAAAACGTGAACCCAGTATAGAAGCCCTCACAAGAGTTCAGGGAGCTCCTACAGCTTCTTTTCGACTGCGCACCCGGCGGAGGAGCTTAGGGCGTGCCAACCTCAACAGTATAGTAGCCGATTAACGGCATGTAGGACGACGTAGCAGCATCCAGCAGCGTAGACTTATAAACTGTATAAAGCAAGATTGTATGTTGAAGCTGTTGTTTCAACAACTATATCTACTCCTATGGCTGCAAATCCGGCATTAAACTCTGCATGCGATATCGAGTTGCTGATAATGGTGTAGAATATGGATGTAAGCGTGCCAACCTCACCAACAGCACCAAACACGCCGTTAAGCACTACATCAACATACGTTTTCAGTGGGTTCGTACCAACGCCAGCAACCTCGCCCCACACTGTACCTCCAACAGTCACATCCTCGTAGAGTATTTGGCCAACATTAGCGGATGTGTAATAGTTACTTAGTACTTCAACGGCATATGGACTCCATAGTAAATCATTGAAACTTTCCGGTGGAGGCTCATCCAATGGCATTCCCAGCGGATATACATCGTTAATTACCATTACATATTGCATGTAGAGCGGGATAAACGTTACTACTGGCACTACACGATAGTAGTAGCAAACACCGTCATAGACTCGGTCAACATCATATACCACTATAACTCCATCCGCTTGAAGGTAGTAGATCGTTGGAACCATTATATAGCCTTGCCAGTACCTCTGCTCGGGATATATACTGAGCGATTTTATTCTCCATTAATAGGGCTCTGCAATGTGTGTTGTTGCGGGTTTACTATAGTTTCACGGTATGTTGTGCCACTACTGTATGTTGTGCCACCAAAGCCTGCAAATATAAGTCCTACTCGGACTGGCTTATCTTCATAGTATGTTACTCTCGCGCCTATGACTGGTACATCGTATAGTTTGAAGCTTGGGGTTATAGCATCTCTCCATTCTGCGGAGATGCAGGCAGGAGCACCGGCCCGTGCAAGTCTGTAGAGGAAGTCGTCCATGGTGTATACTCTGCTTGGGATCCCGGTCTGAGCTATTGTTGCTTGTAATGCTTCTTCGGCGGTGTAGGTGCTTGCGGGATAGTAGTAGGCTTTGGAGAATCTTGTGGCGAAGAAGTACCAGAGTCCCTCGGGGCATTGTGAGTCGGCGTTTATGATTCGTTGTCTCCACCCTTCGGGGGATTGTACGCGGCGTCGTATAGCTCCTCGAACCATACCAGTGTGTATGGTGTGCACTGCCCCGTCGAGGCGGTATAAGCTGTCGCTACTAGTGGCTTGGATAGGTCGGCTCTCCTCTCCTCTGCCTCTTTCAACATCTCCTTGACAATGGGTGGAGCCATATCTCCTACCTTGCGTAAGCCGATTTCGACTGGGCTCCTCAGTGTAACCACTGGCTTCTTGGTGAATGCTAGGAACGGGTTTTCACTTGCCATCTCTACTGCCTTATCTAGCGGTGTCTTCTTGAACATCATTAGGTATGTTACTGTTGAGAAGCTGAAGGCTCCCGTGTAACTGTTCCCCTGGTCGTCATAGAGGTAGAATACTAGGGAGACTGTGGGCAGAGGCTTACCCGGCGCCTTTACCCCCGTCTTTCCTGCGTAGTTCTCGAACTCTTTGTAGAACTCCATCCACTCCTCTACGACGCGCTCGGGGATAGAGACGTGTATTACTAGCTGCCTGCTCCCGCTGATATTGTAGTCCTTGGTGATTGGACCATTAGGGGTTGATATCACGACCTGCACGTGGCCGAAGAGTTGTCTACCATTAAGCTCTAATGCGGATGGCTCAACGACGAACGTTACCCCATAGCTATCCTTATCGAATAATGCGGGTGCCAGGATTATTGCTGCTACAGCTACGGCAGCTGCAGCAGCTACTAGGAGGGAACGTGTCACTATATCACCAGGAAAACAATTACTGAAATGATTTCAGTTATATAGCTTGGTCAAGACAAGATGAGTATTTTGGAGCCGCTACGTGAACCGTGTCAAGCACTGAGGACGCGCTAATCCTGAGGGTACACGCTCCTAGTGCAGTAGCATCGTATTATCGTTGGTTATACCTGGTTGATACTACGCCCTCCCCCGGATACACGCGGCTGGTGCTAGAGTAATAATCTGGGTGCCGAGGGGTATGGCTTGTCTAGAGTATGTTTGGAGCTGGAGTGTAACGTACAGCGAATACCTGCGCTCCCTTGAGGTGCTCCGGGTCGCGGTGCTGGCGAGGCTAGCCCTGGAGCCTGCCAGCCTGCCGCGGCTGCTTGACGACCTCTACCGGCTGAGGGAGACGGGTTACCTGCCCAGAGGGTTCCGCGTAGCTGACGTAGTAGCAGAGCTGGGGTTCTACCGCCGGGCGGGCCTCGTCTACGAGGGTGTCGATGGTAGGCTGTACCTCGACGACCTGTTGCTCTCGCCAGCTGTGAAGGAACTCGTCTACAGTGAGGCTGTAAGGATAGCTAGTCTGCTCGGCATTAGGGCTGAAGGCTTTGAGCTGCAGCCAGCTATTGCCGAGGCTGGTGTCGGCGTAGAGGCTAGCGCTTAGCCCTGCCCGGTAAGCCTCGAGAGCAGCCTTTTAGCCTCCGCCTCGAACTCCTCGAGGCTCAACTCGTTCACGAGCATGTAGTCTGCGAGGGCTATCACGTTTCCGAGTCCGAACCCCAGCTCTGTAAGGTCGCGCTGGCGAAACTCCTCCCACGTAGTCGGATCCCCGGGCCGTCCCCGCCTCCGGATCCTCTCAAACCTAGTCCGGGGAGAGGCGTGCACCGCGACTATCACGGTTTTACCGAGCTTCTCGAAGACTGCCACCTCGTCGAGGCTGCGGACACCGTCCACGAGGACTATGGAGTGGTCGTCGCTGGCTATCTTTGAGGCCGTCCTCTCAGCTACAACCGTTGAGCCGTGCTCTTCGCGTAGGAGCCTAGCAAGCCGGTTGAGGTTTTCGGGTGTAGGCTCGATACCCCTTCTGCGGGCCTCCTCCCGTACAATATCACCCATAACGTAGACGGGTATCCCCATGGACCTCGCGATCGAGGAGAGAACGCTTTTGCCGCTGCCAGGCATGCCAGCGACAAGTATTATGAGTCGATGTGCCCCCGACACAGTGCCCCCAGGCATGTTTACGGCTATGCTGGGTGAGAGGCTTAGAAGGCTTGCCCCGTAATACGCTGCTAGTCGCTGGGCATTGGTTTCTCATAGATAGGCCTTCCCATACGCGTGGGGGGAGCTAGCCAGTCAACAACCTCCCTCGGGTTGCTATGCTCGACGATGAATGTTATTGGGCCCAGTGGCGCTTCAGAGTCCATGTCGACCATGCTTACCCTGCCAACATATGTGCTTGCTTATTCAGCTTAAACACAAGCACACCGCGCTCAACACACCGCATCATGTAGCTCCTCGCAGCATCGAGTATCCTCTCCTGCCTCAACATCTCATACAACTTAACAAGGCTACGCAGCGAGTAGGACTCAGCAACAACGAGGCGGTAGCCACGGCCAAGATCCTCGACCCATATACGGTCCGGTATGAACACGTTTAGTATCGCTTGCTTAACCTTCTCCACGTCCTCCGTAGGTCTAGCCTCAGCCTCCACGCGAACCTTAGCCACGCACACCACCTGTTCCGGCTCTACACTCTCCCTTAACGCTTACCGGGGCACATCCCCCTTAATCTAGGCTAGGCGGGAGACTAGAGAGCGAGGAGACAAGACGCTGTGTCTGGATGCCCAAGGCTAGGCCAGTAGCATGAAATAATACTATGTGCTGGTATGTACACTATCCTCAGGGCTTAGTGGACGTGGCTTTGCGCTGTAGTCTCGTTCCAAGGCTTGAGGTTAAACTGTACTGTGACGGGTTTGTTGTCGATGAACAGCTCGTCTCTCTGCTGATAGCTGTGGATAAGTATGGCTCAATACTGCGGGCTGCAAGGGCTGTAGGTCTAGCCTATTCTAGAGCCTGGGAGTGCATAGCTAGGGCCGAGCATGCGCTTGGCGTGAAACTTGTCGAGGCACGTCGTGGGGGCCGCGGTGGTGGTGGTGCAAGACTAACCGAGGCTGGCCGTGAGCTTATAGCAAGGTTCGTTGAGGCTTACCGCAGTCTTACCGGCCAGGAGTTTCAGCCGTCACTAGCAGCTGCTGGTGAAAGGGTAGAGCTGGGAGTCTACGCTGGCAGTCACGACATTGCGGTTGAGAGGCTTCTAGGTATACTCCGCGGTAGAGGTGTTGTATTCGAAGCGCACTGGCTAGGATCAATCCGTGGCGTAGCCTCAGTACTCCTTGAAGAAGCCGACGTGGCTGGCATCCATATATACACGGGGGAGGGCTACAACATCCCCTATCTTCGGAATACCTTGCCCAGGGGTGTAGCAGTACTAGTCAAGGGCTACGAGAGGCTTCTAGGCTTCGTCTCTAGGGAGCAAATGAGTCTAGACGAAATACTTGAAGGCATTATCAGGGGGAGGCTGAGGCTCGTCAACAGACAGAAGGGCACCGGAACAAGGCTGGTTCTCGACGATCTCCTGGCAAGAGAAGCAAAACGCCACGGCATAGACCCAGCGAAGATACCAGAGATCGTTAAAGGCTACAGCGTCGAGGCGCGCACCCACATGGAAGTTGCCGGCGTGGTTGCGCGTGGAGAGGCCGACGTGGGTCTCGCGCTGCAGGCAGCAGCACTACTACACGGGCTAAGCTTTACCCCGGTACGCTGGGAGCAGTTCGACTTCCTCATACCCCGTTCCAGGCTAAAAACAAGGCCTGTCGAACAATTCCTTGAAGCCCTGTCAAGCAAAGAGTTTCACGAAGTCCTTAGCACGCTTCCAGGCTACCGCGTAGCCAGCAACACCGGGGACATCCTAGAGCTCTAAGCCCATCGGGGCCATAATAATTATTATTAGCAAAGGTCGTTATCCGGTACTAGGTAACGGATAAATATTTGCAGGCTCTGCCCGCAGAAAATGGATGGTGGTAGTGCGCAGCCGCACGATGGCTATTGTAGTGCTAGCAGTTGTCCTACTCGCATCAGCTATTGTGGCATACCAGCTCCTCCCGGGCAAGGATACGGGCAATGTGAGGGTTAGGGCGACAACAACCACGAGCCTCTATGCTACGGGGCTGCTGGAGTACCTGGAGCAGGAGTTCAGGAAGACGCATCCGAAGGTGGAAATAGACTTCATACCTGTCGGTAGTGGTGAAGCTCTAAGGAGAGCTGCGCAGGGCGACGCTTGTATAGTGTTTGTCCACGCGCCAAGCCTAGAAAAGGAGTACATAGAGAAGGGCGTTATAGAGGATGGGAGGATATTCGCCTACAACTACTTCATAATCGTGGGCCCAGCTGATGACCCTGCGGGTGTGAGGCGGGCAGTTAACGCTGTAGATGCATTCCGGAGAATATACGAGGCGGGAGAGGCAGGCAAGGCCAAGTTTGTGAGCCGAGGCGACAACTCGGGCACACACGTGAAGGAGCTGAGCATCTGGAGGATGGCTAGCCTAGACCCTCACGGGAAGAAATGGTACCTGGAGGTTGGCGCTGGTATGGCTGACACGCTCGTGAGAGCTAACGAGCTGGGAGCCTACACGCTAAGCGATATAGGCACCTACCTCAAGCTCAAGAAGGATGGACGTATACCAAACCTCGAAATACTCTACAGTAACAGCATGGAGCTCATAAACATCTACAGCGTATACCTGGTCAAGAGCTGCCAGGGCGGGGAGAGGAAAGCTGCTGAAGAATTTGCAGAGTTTCTAGTTACACACCAGGACCTCATAGCAAGCTATGGTGTCGAGAAGTACGGCCAGCCACTATTCTACCCAGCAGAGGGCCACGAGGACGAGCTAGCCAGGATATGGCAGCAGCTCGCAGAGAGCTAAGCCGGGGGGTTCCCCTGGGTTGGGGGAGCTCGGAGACATCGTTTTTAGAAGCATATACGTCTCTGGAACAGCGACGCTCCTAGCCTCGCTTTGGAGTATACCACTAGCTTATCTCATCGCGTCCCGCCGTAGACTCCAGGCTCTCGCCCCCATCCTAGAGGCCCTTGTGGGTATTCCGACTGTTCTCGTGGGCCTCCTACTGTACATGCTGCTGAGCCGCTCCGGGCCCCTCGGATTTCTAGACCTCCTCTATACGCCCCAAGCAATAATAATCGGGGAGGCGGTACTCGTAACGCCCCTCGTTACAAGTGTTGCATACCGCGTGCTAAGGCACGGCTTCGAGGTATACGGCGAGCTAGCATATAGCCTTGGCGCAACAAGTAGGCAGGCAATGATCACGGTTGTACGGGAAGCATTGCCGGGTCTCGTAGCATCGGTGGTAATGGGGTTCTCCCGGGCTATAGGCGAGCTGGGCGTGGCATTCATGGTTGGCGGCAACATTAAGGGATACACCAGGACGCTGACCACAGCAATAGCGCTAGGCGTCTCGATGGGAGAGTACGAGTTCGCAATGAGGCTCGGCGCGGTACTCCTCGCAATAACGCTCCTCGTCTCACTCGTGGCCAGGCTTGTGCAGAGGCTGTGGGCGTGAAACGCCTTGATACGCGTTGAGAACGCGTGGTACAGCTACGATGGGCGGCGCTGGGCTCTACGCGGCGCAGGCATCCGCGTTGAGAGGGGCGAAATAGTCGCGGTAGTCGGGCCGAACGGCGCGGGAAAGACAACCCTGCTCAAGCTGGCAGGCCTCCTACTAAGGCCGCAGCGTGGCACAGTACTGGTAGAAGGACGTGACCCGTGGCGTGATGGCAGCCTTGTGCATGCACGGAGAGTAGTAGTCTACGTGCATGAGAAGCCCATAATGCTCCGGGGCACGGTGCTAGACAACATTGCCTACGGGCTGAGGCTCCGTGGGCTAAGCCCCGAGGAAGCCGAGAGGGAGGCCCGCCGGGCAGCAGAACTGCTCGGCATAGCTGGGCTCCTACACCGCAGAGCCAGGGGCCTCTCCGCGGGCCAGGCGCAGCTAGTAGCGCTAGCCAGGGCGGTAGCGGTCAAGCCACACTACCTGCTCCTCGACGAGCCATTTGCACACCTAGACCCCCCACGGCGTGGAAAACTCGCGAAACTCCTAGAGGAGCTAGCAGGGGAAGAGACAGGCATAGCGATAGCCTCCCACGACACCTACCTGCTCTCAAAGATAGCAAGCCGAGTAGTCTACGTCGAAGAGGGTGTAACGCGCGAAGCAGCGAGCCTAGACGAGGCATACAACAGCTAGCACATACATACTCCCGGACCCCCAGGCGGTAGCGTGGTCTTCTCGTCTCGCCGCGTCTATCTACACGTCCCTGTCCAGGTCGAGCCTTCCGTATGCCGTATAGCCGTGGATAAACATGTAGTGGTTGAGCAAGCTCGAAGGCTCAACCTAGAGGTATGGTGTCCAAATCAAATATATATGCTGGCAAGCGGGTCCGACCATACCTTGGGCTATTGGCATGCACTTCCTAGTAAAAGTTGGCCGTAAGGGGCAGATTACACTGCCAAAGGAGGCTAGGGACATGCTTGCGATACGGGAGAATGACTATCTAGTGCTCCGCGTCGAGGATGGCAGGATAGTCATCGAGAAGCCCGAAATACCGGAGCCAGGCGAGCCCGTGGGAGAGGAGGAGTATAAGAGGCTCATAGAGGAGCTCGAGGAGATGAGGCGGAAATGGCGCTAGTGCTCGACACAAGGTTCCTCATAGCCTACACATTCCCACCAAGCAGCAGCGACCGCGACGCGCTACGCGTCTTCCTGCGCAGACTACTCCGCGAGAAGGCGGTGATACCATCAATAGTCCTGGCGGAGTACCTGCGCGTCGCCGGCAGGAGGCTCGGCATCGACGCGGCACTACTTAGGGCTACTCAGTTCCAGGACTTGTTCACGGTTCATCCTATAGGCGCTAGAGAGGCCGTGGAGGCGGGTAAGCTCCTAGCACGCTACAACGTGCCCGTGGCCGACGCTCTAATAGCGGCAGTCGCAAAGGCTCTACATGCAAGGATTGTAAGCAACGACAAACACTTCGAACTGATGGGCCTCGAAACACTCTGGTACAAGTAGGCGCTCCCGGGAGACGAGGGTGCAGCCGTGAAGCTCTACTATGCACTGCTGAGCGGCCTCCACGCCTCCCTCCCCCTCGCAGAGCTCCGGGGCATACTGGAGGCTGAGGGCTACCGGTACCGGATAGTAGAGGTCTTCGACCAGCTCGCAGTGTTCACCTGCAACTGCAGCAGCGTGGAACGGGTACCGTGGAGGGCAGGCCTCATACACGAAGCGGGGCTCGTCCTGGCAGCCTCCGAGCCAAAGGTGGACGATATTGTGGACTCCCTGCTAGCAACAGACCTATGCAGCAGCCTAGAGCCAGGAGACCGTGTAAGGGTCGAGTTTACACGGGTACGCGGCTACGCCAAGAAAGCGCTACCAGACAACACCGCGAGGCTCATAGCCGAAAAGATAACAGCCGCGGTGAGAAGCTGCGGCGTCGCCATGGACCCCCGGAACCCAACGAAAACACTACACATCATAGCAACCCAGGGCGCAGCAGTCGCGGGCCTACGGCAAGCAGTACAGGACAGGAAGCTCCTAGACAGCCACAGGCCGCAGAAAAGACCATTCTTCCATCCAGGCAGCCTAGACCCACGCCTAGCCAGGCTCTTCCTGAACCTCTCCCGCGCAGCCCCACCCGGCCCCTACCTAGACCCCTTCTGCGGAACAGGAGGCTTCCCCCTAGAAGCCCAAACCCTCGGAATACCAGCCATCTGCGGCGAGCTAGCAGACAAACTAGCCAACGGAGCCAAAACAAACCTCCAAGCATACCCCGGCAGTCAATACATAATCACCATAGCACAATGGGACGCAACCCAGCTACCCCTACGCGACAACAGCATACAGAGCATAGGAACAGACCCACCCTACGGAAGAAGCGTATCCACAAGAGGCAAAAAACTAGAAACACTCCTAGAACAATTCCTCCACGAAGCAGCAAGAGTACTCAAACCAGGAGCCTACCTAGCATACGCAGCACCACACTGGGCCGAACAAAAAGCCCTACAATACACCGAACAAGCAGGACTAAAACCACTAGAACACCACTACATGAGAGTACACGGAAGCCTAACAAGAATAATAATACTTGCAAGAAAGGAACATTGATCATAGTGTTGTATGTGAAGTAAAAATGTATTGTTGATTCTGTGCAAAATCAGCGGAAGGGTGCAGTACTATGTACTCCGGTACTTCATACTTGCGTTGATGTACCTTGTGAACTTGGTTGTGAACCCGTTTCTGCAACTATCACAGTACTTACCATATACCCGCTTTTCGTATAGACGATTACTTGGTAGGATGCTCCAGCAGTACAAGTGCTACTTATGGTAGCTTCTATTGTCGCATCTGAACCGCGTGTTAGCGTGTACTCGTCCACAGTTTGTCCATTCACAGTGAAGCTATCTGTTGTTCCAAGGCCTGCAATCTCAATCTTATCGATTACTGAATCTGCTGTACCCTTGTTCATTATATGTAGAATAGCTGTTGCACTAGATGTATAGCAATATAGCTTGGAATCCGGATAAATTATCAGTTGCTCTGTGCCGCTTGTTGTTGCGCCGAATAGTCCGGTAATCCAGCCGATGACTGCTATTGCTATTGCTACTGTTACTGCTAGGATGATTACGGTGGCTATTACGGGGCTAATTGCGCGTATTTTCATGTAGGATGCACCCCTCTATGCATATTTTACCTTGGGTTTATCTGCTCGTGTACCGATAAGATATGTTAGCTGTAATATAGTTTTAAACCTTTTGGCTGTTCATAAAGTATTAAACTAAAATCGGTGTCTTAGGTACAGTTGTACGCTCTGAGTTGTACAGTGGATCGTTTGGGGCTCAGGGCTCGGCTGGACTCGTCACCCCACAAGGGTAGGCATAATCCCTGGTTCGTCACAGCCCCCTGTTAACCTGGGGCTTATGCGTGGAGGGGTATGGGGTTTGTGTCTTAGCCTGCCTCACACGGTATGGGGCTATGGGATTTGGGTGTAGGGGCTGCCCGGTCTGGGGCTCCGTGTTAGCTTAGCTCTGCTTTCTGCTCTGCCTTGCTGTTCACTCCGAACCAGTGAGCTATGACTGCTGGGGTCATCCTGGCCTCTTTGTGCTTCTCCTCAGGCCTGGCAAACCGCTCACTGCGGCTCACGAAAACCTAGAAGCCCCATTGGTTTGTGTGACATGTGCGTCTATGTGTTGTTGTGTTTTGTTGGTTGGCTTGCTTTCTGGCTCCTCCGTAATTCATGATTTTTGATTGTGTGGTAGCGTTAGGGTTATAGCTTGTCGTATCGGGCGTGAGTTTACAGTGGTGCCCGGGGATGGGTCTTCCAGGGTGTTAGGGTAGCTGTTATTGGTGCTGGTAAGGTTGGTTTTGCTATTGCTCGTTCTCTGCGTGGCTGTGGCGCGTCTGTGGTTGCGACGGCTCGCAGCCAGGAGAGGCTTGTGTTGCTCCGTGAGGCTGGGTTGGAGGCTACCAGTTGTAACCGGTGTGCTGTCGAGAGTGCAGACCTGGTGTTCATAAGTGTCAAGCCCTACCACTTCCCCATTGTTGCCCGTGACATAGGGGGTATTGTTGCTGGCAAGCCGGTCGTCTCTGTGATGGCTGGTGTGCCTGTTTCGCTCCTACAGAAGGTGCTGAAGGGTGCTGAGGTCTACCGCGCTATGCCCAACTTGAACATACGGGTTGGGAGGAGCCTCACAGCCCTCTACTCTCCGCCCAACGCGAGGCACTACGGGCTCGTGAGGAGGGCCCTTTCCTGCTTTGGCACGGTGTACGATGTCCCGGAGGAGTTCATTGATGCATGGACGGCGGTGGCCGGGTCGGGGCCAGCGCTGGTCGCAGAGTTTCTCGACGCGCTCGTGCTGGCAGCGCTGGCTGTTGGGCTTCCGAGGAGTATTGCCCGGAGGGTGGCGGCGGAGCTTCTCGAGTCTACCGCGAGGTACTTGCTCGAGAACCCTGATGTGCACCCCGGCGTTCTCAGGGACGAGGTTATAACGCCGGCGGGTACTACGATAGCTGCTATTCGGACCCTCGAGAGCAGGGGGTTCAAGTCGGCTGTGATCGATGCCGTTCGTGATGCTACGTTGAGGGCGGGCGAGATAGCGCGGGAGATAGCGTCCATGCTGGATAATAGCCTGGGCGGCAGCGACTAATAGTAGTCTCCCAGCAGCCAGATGTTCCCGATGTAGACCTCTTTCACGCCTGCCTCGAGCACGGCTTTTCTCGCCTCGGCGGCGTGTCTGCGGCTGGTTGGCGGCAGGTCCCTGGCAAGGTAGTCGGGGTGGAATGCTAGCAGGACAACGGGTATGTTCACGCCATACTCCTCCATGAGGCCTGCCACGTAGCCCGCTATACCCCGGACCTCCCTAGCATCAACGTAGCCCGGTACGAGTAGTATGCTGACCACGAGGAGCGGTGGTTCCGGCCTCTCAGCAGCCATCTCGGCTAGCATCCTAGTATTCTCCTTCAACCTCTCAACAGCCTTGGCGCCGTCCACGCCGGTTAGCGCCTCGTATATGCTTGGTGTCCAGGCCTTCCAGTCAATCTTCACTATGCCGCCACTCTCCAGGCTCAGCCTCGCGGCTTGCCGAAGGACAGCGGGGTTTGCCAGGCCGTCGGTCTCCCAGCAAATCCTTTTAGGCCATTGACCCTTCTTTCTGGCCTCTTCAAGGATCCTCCTTGAGGCTTCTATCAGCATGGGCATGTATGGTGTTGGGTCCCCTCCGAAGTAGCAGACACATGTCACCCTCGGGTTGAGAGCCTCCTCTACAAGCTTCTCCACACTCATCACGTACCTAGCTGCTATCCTGCCGTGGGCTATCATCGTTTTGTGCTCCCAGTTCTGGCAGAAAATGCAGTCGAGCGGGCACCCAGCCATAAACACGGCTAGGTTATAGTAGCCCTTCTCAACGCCCCGGGTAAACGTGTACCGTGGATAGCCCCTCGACGTGCTGGCTGGGCAGACGGGTTCAGCGACACAGTTTGTTGGGTGGGGGTCGAGGTAAGTGTAGACAGCCAACCTGCCACGGCCGGTTATCGGCTCGAGCCTTCCGCCGCGGTTGGCCCAGATGCCGCAGTAGCCACGGCCACCAGGTGGTATCCTGCACTCGTTAACGCATAGCCTGCACGGAACACCACTAGGGTCCCTGGGTGGTTCGGGCGGTAACCCAAGCTCTCTCCTCCACCGGGCCCTCCGGCTCCAAACAAGCTCCAGGGCCTCCCCAGGATGCTGGCGCAGACACTCGGCGCAGACGCCGATAGAGGAGGCTACAAGCCCCTCGCGCCCGCAGAGCAGACAGCGCCCCAAGACCGGGTCAGCCCTCGCCACGAACCAGTAGCCTGGAAGCCAGGCAAGACTTGTGAAGTACCCTCATGGCCCTCCCTCATGCTCCTAGAAGCAAACCCTAGCACAGTAGACTTAACAGAGGCAAGCAACTGGCTCACTTTACTGATTGCTCTTTCGGCTCTATTTTTCCAGGCAGCTACTCCAAGTACACTCTAATAGCCTCGCCGATACCGATCCCAGCCTTCTCAAGCTTCTCCCTAACCTCCCTCCCTACCCGCACACTAATAACAACCGTAGGCAAACCCGTAGACACCAACTGTAGACACACGTACGGAGTACTAATACAGTCTTCCGCCCATGACCATAGAGGAGGTCTACCCCAAAGTGAGCTAGCCAGGAAGGGTTGATTGCTAATTCTCACAGCCAGCAGACGCGTCAAACCATCCTCGGAGGGCTTGCAGGATCCCACCGGCCTCCACGATAGCCTCAACAAGATACGGTAGCATTGCGATCCCTTCTTCGGGGCAGGGTTCTAGGTGTTGGGTTTTACCGGGCAGCTTCTCCGGGAGCTAGGAGCTAGGCGAGAAGCTGGAGTAACGCTAGAAGCTCATCCGAGAGCACTAGTACCGGAAGTGCATCGTGGTCGGGGGCTGCTGATAGCCGTGCTAAACGTGCTCTATAGCAAAAATAGCGGTCAGGGAGGATGGAGAGGCTTGAGGAAAAGTTGGAGAGACGGATAGCAGAGGTTGAGGAAAGGATAGACATGCTGATAGAACGAGGCATAGCCTCTTGGCGGTGATGTGGGTTACGCTAGCAGCTACATTCATTGCTGCTCCGTTAAAGTAGACGAGTGCCTCCCGCCTCCACCATCTCGGCGGGAGAGGCAAGGCAGCTGCAGAGTGTTGGAGAAGCATAGCATAGTGTAGTTCATCTTCTATCCTTCAGGGCTGTCCATCACGAAATAACTATTATAATCGTGTCGCTATAACGTTAGTGTATGTACATGCCTTGCTGTCTAGCCGCTACGCTCACTACACTAATCAGAAGGAGGTCATAGAGTATGCCTACAATGGGGGCAAATGAGAAGGCTAGATGCTAGACTTGGTAGGCCTTATTATCATGAGACTGGTTTTATGCGTACACTGCTCTGCAAGAGCGGCATAGGTGCAGCGTCAAGGAGGTGGTATTGGTTACTCGTTGATGTTGTTAGGGAGGTACTTCTGGCCCACTTCTTGCCTAGGAGAGGGTTATTGACCCCCCTATCACTTTGTTATTGCCAGCTTGGGGTGGCTAGGTGTGACGGGTAGGGCGGTCTACTTCCTAGCGGGGGTTCTGGCAATTCTCCTTGTGGCTGCGCTCGCGGTCTACGTGTCCTATCAGCGTAGTGGCGTTGGCGAGGGAACGAGCAATAGCAAAACCAACCTTACCAGCACCAATAACAGCTACCCTAACACCCTGGAAGAGCCATCCCCGGGCACCACTGTAAACTCACGCCCGATACGACAAGCTATAACCCCTAAGCCGGTTAAGCTTGTTGTCTACACTTATGATGATTTTATGGCGTGGGGTGAGGATGAGGAGCTTTTCGACAAGCTTGTCCAGCGCTTCGAGAACGAGACTGGGATAGACGTGGTGATATACCGGTTTGACGGTGCTAGGCAGATGGTTACCCAGGTGCTGAACGAGCTGGACCAGGGAGTGGAGACGGCAGACGTTGTGATAGGTATTGATCCCATCTTGCTGCAGGAGCTGAAGAAGCATAACGCGGTTGTGTGCTATCTGTCGCCCAGTGCTCCCCTGGAGGTTGCCAATGCGCTTGACCCGGATCATTGTGCGACGCCGATAGACTATGGATTGATAGCACTGGTCTATGACCCATCCCGGCTGACCGAGGAGGAGCTAGCTATGCTCCGCGACGGTGTAACCCTCGACGAGCTAGTGAAGCTTGCACCGCGTATTGTGGGCGAGGACCCGACCAAGAGTAGTACGGGGCTTAACTTCCTCCTCTACACTATGGCCCTATCGAGGCTTGAGGGGAGGGACTGGAAGGAGCTATGGCGCCAGCTCGTAGGGAATGGCATGATGATCGCGCCTAGCTGGGGTAGTGCGTACGACGAGTTCTTGAGGGAGGGCAGTCCCAGAGCCATAGTTGTAAGCTATGGCACCGACCCTGCATACAGCGCCTGGTACAGCGCCAAGGAGGGTGGCGCTGAGGAGCCCTCGGTTAACGCCACGGTGCTAGCAGCGGGTGGGAAGAGGCTCGGCTGGATGCAGGTCGAGGGCGTCGCGATTATACGTGGTGCAGAGCTTGATGCTGCCAAGAAGTTTGTGGACTGGCTGCTCAGCGAGGAGGTGCAGCGCGAGATACCGGCAAGCCAGTGGATGTTCCCAGCGGTGGATGTTAGCCTGCCGAGCTTCTACAAGTACGCGCTTACGGCCAAAGACGTGGACGGCATGGCTAACAGTGTTCTACCGCCAGACGAGATATACGAGTCCCTCGAGGTGTGGCTGAAGGATTGGCTCAGCATAGCTGGGGGCTAGCCTGGAACCCCCTCGGCCGCCTATGGTGGCTACTAGCGCTAGCCGCCTGGCTAACCGTCGCCGTCTATACAGCCCCTATTTTCATCTCCCTAGCCTACTCCTGGCCCCCACGCTGGGAGCCACCGTTCAAGCTATCCTGGGTGCTGGGCTGGACCCTCCTCCAGGCAGCTCTCAGCGCCAGCCTAGCCATCCTCGCGGGATGGCCTCTAGGCGTGCTCGCTGGGTTCTACCGCTCGCGCTCCGCGAGGGCTGCTGTTGTCGCTAGCTTGGCCCCGTTCATGTCCCCGGTGGTCGTGGTTGCTCTGGGACTCAGGAGCCTCTACGGGCCAGGCGGCCTGCTGGGCGGAAGCCTCCCACAGCTACACTTCATGGCCCAGGGGTGGACGGGCGTCCTAGCACTGCACAGTTACTTCAACATAGGCCTCGCCGCGGCGCTCACCGCTGCGGCTGCAGCCTCTGTCGAGAAGAGCGTGGTGGAGCAAAGCCTCCTCCTAGGCCTCCACGGCCCTCGGCTCTGGCTCCGGCTCCTCATACCCGCGACGGCCCGTGCAGCAATCTATGCCTGGGCGGTAGCCTTCCTCTACTCCTTCGCGAGCGCCGGGCCCCTCCTCGTTGAGGGTGCAGCCTACCGCTACTACACGCTCGAGGCGTGGCTCTACACGCTCTACTACGGGTTTCCCAGCCTCCGCGGCCTAGCAGCACTATTAGCGGTCGCTGAGCTGGGCCTCGCCGCGCTCTTGTCGGCCACGGTGCTCCGGCTGGCGAGGGGCCTTGCAGCTCTCCCCCTCGCAGCCCGCGGAGCTGGCCTCATAGAGCCTCGCGGCGCCGGCAAGGTGTTTGCCGTGGCATACCCTGTAGCTGTAATAGCCTACCTATACGCACCCATGGCGGCCCTAGCCCTGGAGGCCTCTAGGGCCAACTCGGCATTGCTGGCAGAGCTGGCTGGTAGAGGGCCAGGCCTAGCCGGCGCAATAGGCAATAGCCTCCTCTACGCCACAGCTACAATATTCATCTCCCTAGCGCTCGGTGTTGCTGCCTCGGCCAGCCGTGCCCTAGCCGTGGGCACACTCTCGCTGATCGCGGTAGCACCGGTAGCCTATGGTGTCGCCGCGACAATAGCCTACTTTAAACCGCTAGCAGCCCACATGGGAGTAGATGCAGCCTCGAGAGTCCTCATAGTTGTTGCACACACGGCGGCGGCACTACCCCTGGCAGGCCGGAGCCTCGCCACTGCATGGGAAAGGATGCCCCGCGAGGTTGTAGAGACGATGCTGCTCATGGGGCTCCGCGGCCTAGCCTTCCTCCGTCACTGGCTGGCAGCAGCACTACCAGCAGCCATGATGGCTGCGGGCCTAGCGGCGGCAGCGAGCCTCGGAGAGTTTGGCGCAAGCATAGTGGTATCCGTGCCGAGCACGTGGAGCCTCACAGTCCTAGTCTACAAGCTCTACGGTGCAGGCCGCTACTTACCCGAAGCCTCGGCGGTAGCACTCATGCTCGAGGTGCTAAGCCTTACAGCCATAGCAGCATCATATACAGCCTCAAGGCGCCTCACAAGATAGGCATAGTCTATACAGCTAGACCGGAGACCGGATACAAGCTCTGGGAAAAGCTAGTTACGGGTACCCGGCGGGCAGCGTACGTGTATGGAGCTTGCACGGCACGGCTCTGCTGTGCTAGGTGTTGGGGGCTTGGGTATTGTCGAGTCTGCTGTTGTTGATACAAGTGTGTTGCATGCCTACCTGGCAGCCGATGATAGGCTGCACGTTGCTGCTAAGAGTCTAGTCTCAGCTGTAAAGAAGCTCGTCGCGCCCGCCATAGTTGTACACGAGCTTGTTTGGAGTCTCCGGCGCCGCTATGACAGAGTAAGGGCTACACAGCTTGTCCTGGGCCTGCTAGCAGCCGGGGTTATCGAGGTTGTACCGGTAGAGCGTGAAGACATAGAGTTTGCCCTCTCAGACCTCAAGTACTACTACGACCTCCTCGTACTGTCTGTTGCGAAGAGGCTAGGTCTCCCCCTGGCAACGCTTGATGGTGACATGATAAGATTAGCCAAGAGGTATTGTATCCCCCTGGTAAACCGTTCACCTCGGAGCGGTGGGTGTCCGCCCCGAGGCTCATCACGGCGACGCTCTGACCCCCTCACCGCAGGTGTACCTTGCGGTTCTCGGGAATCGGAGCCCACAAAATTCACGTATGTTTGAGAAGACTTATAGGGCTTTCCAGGGGGTGTATACCCCTAGAAGGGGCTGATGAATCTACCCGACTATATCACATAGACATACCATTTACGGTTAATGGAGAAAATGCCAGGTTAGTTTGGTATACTGCTTGGTATTCTAAGCTATGTGCACATAGGTTGCTAAACGATGTAAAGGAGAACGAAGTGCTGGTTGAGTTGCCGCAGGCTAGTCTCCTCAGGTATGCTCGCAAGAGATGCTATGAGATACTGCCAAACCGTAGATACATAGACGGGATAGCGACACTAATGCACTCGACACCCAAAAGTGCAAGGAAGCTAGGAGTAAATATACAGGATATAGAGCTTAAAACCGTGGCTACTATTCCAGAGCGAAGCCGAGAAAGAAAAGAGAGGAAACCTAAACATAAGGCTTCTATCACCGGACAAAGCTGAAATTCTAGTGCTAAACCATGAAAAGATGCCAGAAAGAATAACTCTGGCTTTAAGAACACCTAAGGGATTTGCAAAGGTACTAGGGGCGCTCGTAGAAAAGGGCAAACAGACGTGAACTAGGATATCCCGCTAGAATTGTAATCAAGGGAATACAACTTCTACACTAATGGTATGCATCTGTACTGCGGTCTACAAGTCATGGCACCATATAGTCTATACCTGGATGTCATGAAGAGATACGAAAATCCTATTGGAGAGCACATTGGTGGAGTAGATGTCAATGTTGATAGGCTGAACCTCGCCATAGTTGATAAGTATGGTAGACTAAGGGATGTAAAGACATTCTGGTTTAGAGAAATAACTAGCCGTGGATATAGAAGAAAACAAGCATGGACAAAAGTACACCAAGCCATACACAAGCTTTTAGATTACGCGTACCAGCACGGGGTTTCGGTCATAGCCTTAGAGAGCCCAAAGATAGTCGGCCACCTCAAATACTACTGGATAAGAAACAACACCGATAGAGGCTCAAGAAACTATAATTACAGGAAGGCGATATTTAGGAACAAGATTATAGAAGTAACAACCTATAAAGCCCCACTCTACAGTATAAAGGTGATCCACGTAAACCCAAAAGGTACGACAAGCTCTAGGGAACATGGTGAAGTAGCGAAGAAATATGGACTGGATAAGCACGTTGCATCAGCCTATATGGTAGCCCTAAAAGGACTTAAACAACTCTAAAAACCTTCACTAGTGTTTCAGCCTGCGGGACAAGGTAGCTTGGAGGAGAACCTCATGTCGCGGAAGAGGCTACGGGTAGACCGCCACACGGCCAGTGCAGTAATCATAGCAATGATAGGCCTAGGCATTAATCTTCAAAACTAGTTAGAGGTTACGCAGGGCCGGAACAGCCTCTGCCCGAGGAGGAGGCGCGGCAGGCTTGGCATGTATGCCCCTACTGCTCGGGCATCGCGCCAATACACCGCGCTGGATCCGGTCATATCTTCGCTGCGCGGATGGCGTAGAGATTGATGTTACGCTCCACAATGGAAGACTCGTAGCTAGCCACATACTACCAGATACTAGGCCCCGCCTTCTAAGGGAGAGGCTTGCAAGGCTCCTGGAAACAATCCATTTGAGCGGCCCCTATGGGCTAGAGGATCTCGTTTCTCTCGTGCCCCCTGAGTCGGCGATACTCTTCGACCTAAAGACAGCTAGGGCTGCACACCAGCTTGCAGGCTTCCTAGAAGGCCTTAGCCGTTCCAGCCTGGTCATGGTGGCCACGAGATGGCATAGTCTTGTTGGCTTATTGAAAACTGATGGGGTACGTGTGCTGCTAAGCCTCGATAGCAGGCCTGCTAGGCCTGTAGAACTCGTAGAAGCAGCTGGTGCTGACGGGGTTTCCGTGAGGGCGGAGTACATTGATGAGGAGTTTGTGGAGGAGCTACACTCGCACGGCTACCTAGTCACGGCCTGGACTGTAAACATGTCAGGGGAAGCTGCGAGGCTCCAAGCCTACGGGGTAGACGTGATTGTCACGGAGTACCCCTGCGAGCTACGAGCCCTTGCGGGAAGATGCAGGAAGAGAATGGACTGGCCGTCCCGATGGGGTGCCAGAGTTCTCGTTCAGAGGCCAGCGATGGCTGAAGCGGTAATGCCTGCTAGTCACCCACTTGGCCCCACCTATGGAGCACGTCAGGCAGCCCGAGGCGGTGCCTAATTAGGGCTAGCCCCGTCACGGAGCGAGGCTCGGAGGGACGAGTTGCAGTGAGCGGCGAGGCGTACGAGTGCGAAAAGCCGCCATGTCTCCACGTTGTCGTGGACTACCGTAGGAAGAGGTTTGCAGTCTTCCTCGAGACAGCCGACGGAGACCTAATACACATCCCTGCAGAGCGTATTGAGGATGCCTACAACAAGATAGTAGCTCTACGCTCGAGAAGATTCCGGGAAGCAGTTGGCAGCGAAGTAGACGAGATAGCCGAAGACATACTCGGCGCGGTACCCGTCGAGGAAGAGTAACCTCAGCCTCCCGCCTCTCGACCAAGCGTATCGCTTCCGATGGCTTCCACCGTGCTTAACTAGCGTTCCTCCGTGAAGTAGCTATGGGTGGGTGTCAGGGCATGACTGAATTGTTGATGGTAGACTCTACTCCTTCCGTCTTCGGGCTAAGGTTTATAACGACCTACGTGCTGCGCATTGGCGACAAGCTTGTGGTTGTTGATCCAGGGCCTGTCGTAACGGTAGAGTGTCTTGTTCGGAAGATACTGGAGCTGCACCCTAGAAGTGTTGAGGTGGTGCTCACCCACGTACACATAGACCATGCTGGTAATACGGGTCATCTTGTCCACAGTCTCCGGGCCCGAGGGGTGGAGGTGAGGGTTTGGGTTCACCCGCGCGGTGCCCGGCACATAAGGGATCCTTCGAGACTGTGGGAGGCTAGCCTTGCAGTTCTAGGGGAGACTGCGAGGATCTACGGTGAACTCCTTCCCGTTCCCCGCGAGGCTGTGCACGAGACACGTGATGGCGAGGAACTAGTGTTGGACGGCGCAAGGCTAGTCTTTGTGCATTCTCCGGGCCACGCTAGCCACCACCAGAGCATACTTGCAGTGGTAGGTGGCAGCCGGGTGCTCTTCACCGGCGACTCTGCAGGCATTTACGTGCCCGAAACCGGTGGGCTGGTGCCGACAACCCCCCCGCCATTCCACCCCGACAAGTACATGGAGAGCCTCGAGAAGATGGTCGCCCTCAAGTCGTCAAGACTAGCCTTCACCCACACTGGTGTTGGGCCGGCATCCCTTCTGGAGGCGCATCGCGAGCAGATAATGCTCTGGCTGGCTTTAGCCGAGGAGGCAGTAGCCGAGGACACGGAACTCCGGGAGTTCCTGGAAAAAGTGCTGGCCAGGGATCAGCTAGCCAGGCGTGCCTACAGCTACCTATCCAAGAGCTCCTACACGCTACAAGCCATGCTACACACAGCACAGGGCGTAATGGAGGCTGTGAGGGAGAAGGGGGTTCGGTGAGGTGTCCGGTCACCACGGCCCCTAGACGGGGCTCTGCGGAGGTGCATCCCCAGGGCTCCACATCCCCAGACAGGATTGTAGAGGTATTGTTGGCCGCCCGGGTAAAGGGCTCTCCCCTTGAACTATAGGGTCGGCGAGTGACGAGTACCAAGAGCGCAGCCGTTCCAGCTTCTCGATGCAATTCTCCAACTTATCAACCCTACATTCTAACTTGTCAAGCCCCCCTCAATGCTGCTGATCCCGTTTTTCTAGCTTAACGGCCCGCTCCTCTAGCCCTACTATGTGCTCCTCAAGCCTAGCCGTCTTTTCCTCAAGTCCTAGCTACATGCAGCAGAAACGTAGCAGCTTTTGCCCGCCAGGGGGCTAGGAGTGTATGAGTCCTAGCAGCTTCTCAGCAGCACAGAGCACCAGGTGGGCGACGGTCCACGATTTGAGCGGCCGGCCAAAAGCGAGGCTATAGGCTCGTACCGTCTTCCTCAGTGTGCTCCTCTTGAAGTCGCCCCTGGGGAACATGCCTATGCCGATGGGGAGCCCGGACTCCAGAGCATCAGACACTACCTGGGCCGGCGTTGCTGGAGTACCCCGCTCCCATAACAGTATTATCCGGCCATGCTTCTCCACGAACTCTCTTAGACTACCAGCCTCGAGCCATAAGAGTGGCTTGTCTGAGCCTGGCGGTACACGGTTGTAGCGGAGGAGCTGGGACATAATCCTCTTAAAGCCTTCGAAGTGTCTTGGGGGCCGCAGCTCTGGGTGTACTGCGAAGACACGGCCGTCGTAGACGTGTATGTATAGCTCTAGGCGGCCTTCAAGGTTGAGTAGCGAGTCCACAAGCAGCATGAGGGTGATATACACTATGTCTGGGCGGCCCCTCTTCCACTTCTGGGGAAGCACCGCCATAGCATGGTAGTGGAGTCTCTTGTCGAGAAGCATTTCGCTAGGTTCAACTCCATACTTCCTAGAGGATGACACGACCTCGGGATGCTTCCATAGCTCCCTGGGTACAAGCTCGAGAGGGGACTCAAGGAGCACAAGCTTCAAGCGCTGGCTAGCCACACATCACCAACCCTCATAGCTATAGACGCTCCAGGCTAGCCGTTAGCTATCCCCCACCGTGTCGCCCGGTAACGATTACCCACCTTCTCAGCTAGCCCCCTAGCCACGAGTTGTTGAAGCTTCTTGTGCACCTTAGACTTAGACATAGAGAGTATGTAGGCTATCTCGCTCACGCCTGCCGAGCCCTCCTTAAGGGTCTTCTCCACTAGTACGCGGAGAACATGCTGTCCCGTTGCGTCGAGTACAGCAGGGAGTAGGTTGCCGGCATCTTCTACAACCTCGTTTTCAGGTTTTGAGAAGTATATCCTGACAGACAGTGAGGGATTGTGATAGGCTAGTATGAGCGCTGCATAGGCTAGCGCGGTGTTTACGTGTGGTGAGCCACAGCAAGCAGTAACATAAACTGCTTTTATATGCTCGCCACGAAGGGATAAGCTGTCAGCCAGCTCGAGTACAGAGCGACGTATCTCATAGACCATGCTGGGAATACCATGAACGGAAAGTCTTATGCTTCTTGAGATGAAGATTGCGCCAGCTAGCTCTGCCAGCTTCCTAATGGTCTCCAGCGCCTTCAGCGTAGTAGGTGGAGGCTTAGATCCCGTAGACTCAGCAAATACAAGCACAGCCATGGGCTGTAGCCTTAATACACCCCTAACAATGTGACTCTCATCATTACCCAACGCTGCCACGTAGATGTAAGGGTTTAGCTCGGCATGGAGATCCAAGGTGTCACCTCCTCTATTCTCACATCACTCATACCCCACAGTTGCAAGCATCTTTGCGTGGTATCGCAGAGTTACACGATACTGCTACGGGCCTGAAGCCGTGCTTCACCCTTGACTAGATGAGTCTAATTCAGAGCATTAAATGCTTCTTCCGCTAATTAAAGAGCTACGCGGCGGAAAACAATTATATGATTTAACCCCCTTACACCTCCCATATACACAGAATAACATGAATGCTAGTGCACCATATAATAGTTGTACCCAATACTTGTAGAATGTGCATATACCTAGAGCTATGCTCTCAGTGCACGCGCGAAAAGAATTACCACGACAGCACGTAGCAGTGTCTACTCCACATAGGCCTCAAGAAGGAGTTCTGGAGCAATCTCAGAAACAAGTCACTTCCCCTGCTATCTGGAGACCCGTGGCCTCCTAGTCTTCACACAGCAGCTATTGTCGGGGCTCCGAATGAGGAATGCGTAGAGCTTATAGTCCCACGGGGGACAGGATCTCAGCCCCTTTGCACGGTAGGGCTCGGCTGGTGTCGATGCCCTACTATTTAGCGTTCTGTATGTAGAAGTACACCTCAACGGACTCGACATAGAAGCCGCGTCTAGTTCCGATTCCTGAGCTCAGCCGGTAGCGTTGTATGGAGCCCTATAGGCCTAGCAGAGAGAGCTGTGGCCTTGGCCCTGGGCTGACCTTGGTCTCAACGCTGAAGACGCTAGTGTCAACGTAGAGGCGAGCCTCGACACCCGCGCAGCCACAGTCGCCTAGAATCCTCATCAGCTTCAGAGCCCTAGCCTCAGTCGCCCCAGCGGTCTCGCTACCTTGCACCGAGGCAACGCTGGTGCAGCAACCCGGAAACTGGCACCACATACAATGTCGCTAAACACGTTGTACTCGATTTGGCCTCCATGTACAGTTACATACAGAGACTTCTCATCAAGCATGAGACGTTCCAGCTCAACACCTTGAGTTGTATTTGGCTCCGGAGGAGGTTTCAGGCGGCTTCCCAATATGAATCAATGGTTTGGTCTATCCTCTTGCCTTGGTTTCATGCTACTAGCCTTGACTGGTAGGCTCTCCTAACCCTCTCGTGGTACCATGCCGGCAACCTAGTCTTCAACGCTATGTTCTTGCCTAGTGCGAGTATGCAGTCCGCCTTGCCAATGCAGACTCCGAGAAGTGGCCGGCAAGTCGTTATGAACGGCTTGTAGGGCTTGGGTTTACCTCCGTTCAGCCCAGCTCTGAGGTTTGATACGGCATGGCGTGCCATCCTGATTGCTTCACGTGCAAGCTTGAGTGGAGGACATTGGGCCTGGTAGCTGGCAGCATCGCCTGCCACGTATAGCCTCCTATACCCCTTTGCCCGCAGTGTCTCGTCCACAAGTATGAAGCCTGCCTTCCCGAGGGCGGTATCCTTTTCGAGCTTGACATCTGGGCCCCCTATCCCTGCTGTCCAGGCTATGGCACAGCCTTGACAGCCCACCTTACTGCCATCCTCGAGTTCGACGTGGTTTTCTGCTACGCGTACGACTCGGCGGCCTAGTACAAGCTCTACGCCAAGCTTTTCAAGTAGCTCTCTTGCAAGTTCTGAAGCGCGCTGGTTGCCTAGTAGTGCCAGGGGCTCGCTAAGCATGTCTATGAGCCATATCTTTAGGGGGCTCCCTACCCGCCTCGCCCACAGTGCGACTTCTCCCGCGAGTTCCACACCAACGGGGCCAGCGCCAACGATTACTAGGCCATCTATCCTGTCGAGGAGCTTTCTTATGGTCTCTGCGTCCTCGACGCTGTAGAGGGTTATGCTGTGCTCGGCGGCACCGGGCACGCCGTAGAATGCAGGCCTAGCCCCGAGCCCGGCTATGGCGTAGTCGTAGTCTATCCTCTCGCCGCCTGCTACGAGCCAACCGTCGCCGAGAACCTCTACGGGCTTCTCGATGACGGCGAACCCGGCCCGCCTGGCATAGGATTCTATGCTCCAGAAGACCTCCTCGACCCGATACCGCCCAGCAGCCAGTGCTGGGAGAAGCGGGAGGAATACCATTTGTGCCCTTGCAGTAACCCAGATGCACTCGTAGCGGTCGCAGAGGCTCGAAAGGCTGGCAACAGCTTCTACCCCCGCAAATCCTGAACCTACTACCACGATGCGGGTCAACCTTGCACACCACGTGTAGCAGCTGCTGGGGCAGGGAGGAGGGCGGGCTGGACAGCTAGTACTCCACGGAGCCGTGTGAGCTTCTTGTAGAGGTCTTTAATCCTGCCGGGTTCCCCTTCAACAACCACTATCACGGCTATGTAGGATGCTCCGAGCCTCCGATATAGTACAGCCTCGACAACCTCCTCGGCGTCCTGCAGGGCCTCCTGGATTTCGCTGCCATGCTTGGCCTCGGCTAGGAGGTGCAGGACACCGGTTACGGGGCCCTGGCTGCTCCACCAGGTGTTGAAGGCTATGAATAACTCTACGGCGTCCCGTATAGCTTTTGAGATACTCGGGTAGCCCGCGCGCTGGGCTAGGGAGACAAGCTTCTCGTAGAGTTCGTCGGGTAGCGAGACACCAGTCTTGACCACCAAGGAGTTCTCCCCTACCCCTTTTCCTCGTCTGTCTCTATGACTACGCTGTGCAGCACTACACCCTTCCCCTCAACTATCTCCACATCGGTGCTGCCACAGCGCGGGCACCGGAGGTACTTGACTACAACGTCGGGGTGTATGTGGACAAGCGTGGCGAGCATAGGATCGTCAGCTATCCTTTTGACGTCCTCGTCACCTACCTCCCACTCGTAGCCGCAGTGGGGACAGCGAAACCGGGGCCTCACAGTCTCAATCTCTACCTCAGCGTTCTCCGCAGGAGTGTCGCGGGATACTACGCTTAGTGCAAACCTTAGCGCCTCGGGATCCACGAGGCTTAGCATCCCAACGCGTATCCGTATCTTCTCGACCCTACGAGCGCCAGGTGTGGAACGGAAAACATCCTCCACTGCTGCAAGTATGCTGAGGGCAATACTTGTCTCGTGCAAGGCTAGCTCCTCACCATAAACTTTTTGAGCACACGGTATAGCTCGTCAATGCCCTGCCCTGTCTTCGCGCTGGCAAGCACTATTGGCGCTTTGGGGTTTAGGGTGCGGGCATCGCTGACCATCTTCTCGAGGTTTACACCCACTATGGGTGCAAGGTCAACCTTGTTTATTACTATGACATCGCTCACCTTCGTGCTGAGCGGATGCTTTACAAACTTGTCCTCGCCCTCAGTGACATCGGCCACCATTATTCTTGCATGGGCTCCGAGGGGGAAGTTAAATGGGCATATGAGGTTCCCAACATTCTCTATTATCATTATGCGGAGCTTGTGGAGAGCCTCGGAGCCCCCTAGTGCCTTTATCGCCGCCTCAACATGGGGGACTTCTAGGTGGCATGTGCCACCAGTATTGATCTGTACGTGTCTTACACCGTATCTGGCTATCCTCTCGGTGTCAAGTGTTGTTGCTATATCGCCGCCTATGTAGGCTATCTCCTCGGGCCGGTACTCCTCGAGCATCTTCTCCACGAGTCTCTCTATAACACTGGTCTTTCCGCTGCCTGGACCCCCGAGGAACTCATAGACAGTTACACCAGCCTCGTCGTAGAGCTTCCGGAGCCTCTCTGCAAGCCGTGCATTCTCCTTGATTATGTCCTTTCCAAGGAACCGGACGGCTTTAACCATATGCGGGTGCACCTCTCCCTGAGAACCGGTGTTCATAAACGAGGTTAAAAATGCTAAAGAACACCGGTAGCAGCGTGTGCAGCAACCCTATCAAGTAGAGAATCTAGCTCCCTCTCAACACGCAGCGAGCCTTTAGCAGAGCCTAGCAATATGCCGTTTGATGCATAGGCTATCACCGATGGACTTGCAATAATGTTGTAAATCATGAATAGCCTCCTTGCATCGGAGTCACTGCAGACCCTCCTAAACCTTGTACATACGACCAGCACTAGGCCGACAGCCCCGCTGTTAACTAGGCCTGCTAGCTTGGAGAATATACGTTGAACAATATCGTTGCATGCATGCTGGCAGAACACGTTGACGAAGACTAGAATGGTAGCCTTTCCTCCTTCCCGAAGCCCTCGGACCCAGCCAGCTCCAGGCTGGTAGGTGTAAATGCCCTCAGCTAGCTCGGGGCAGGATAGAGTCTCCGTCATATGTTTGGCTCCCGGCTGAGGCACTAGCAACTGGTGTCACAAGGCTTTAACCCCGGATACATTTGGGCTTAGTGTGGTGGGCTTTTTGCACCCCAAGTTCTACGAGAAGGAGAAGCCTGTACCCCCAGAGGAGTATGTGCGTGTTGACCACGAGAGCCTCCGCAGCTGGGTCTCAAAGGTCTTCCAGGCCCTAGGGCTACGCAGGGACTACGCCGACATCGTGGCTGACAACCTGGTGGCAGCAGACCTTATGGGCATCAGCAGCCACGGCGTACAGAGGATCCGGAGGTATGTTGGCGGGATAAAGGTTGGCTCAATAAACGTAAACCCGGACATAAGGATAGTACGGGATATGGGTGCGGCAGTCCTCCTCGATGGCGACAATGGACCAGGCCAGGTGGTAGGCACCAAGGCCATGAACATTGCTATCGAGAGGGCCAAAAGGTATGGTGTTGGTGTTGTGGGTGTCAGAAGGAGCCACCACTACGGCATAGCCGGCTACTATGCCCTCATGGCAGTTGAACATGGCATGATAGGGGTGTCACTCACAAACGCTAGGTCCCTCGTAGCATACGTAGGCACACTCTCCAAGTATCTGGGCACAAACCCGATAGCAGTAGCTGCGCCCCGGAGGAACCCGCCACCATTCCTCTTTGACGCCGCTACGAGCACAGTGCCAGTGGGGAAGGTAGAGATCTACGCTAAGACCGGGAGGTCCGTGCCTCATGGCTGGGCTGTCAGCCTGGAGGACGGCAGGGAGCTGACCGGTGACGCAGCACCAATCCTTGAGGCGATAAGGAAAGGTAGGGCAGCACTACTACCCCTCGGAGGCCTAGCAGAGGAAACGGGCGGCCACAAGGGGAGCGGCCTGGCACTAATAGTAGAGCTGCTGGCGGGCGTACTAACTGGCGCAGCCTGGGCAATACATGTCCGAAACACCACCGACCCGCAGCCAGCCAATGTGGGCCACTTCTTCATGTCGATAAACATCGAGGCATTCATGTCACTCGAAGAATTCTACGACAGGTTCGAGAAGATGATAGAGGAGATCAAGAGTCTGCCCAAGCACCCACAAGCGGACAGAATATGGATACCCGGCGAGAAAGCCTGGCTAACAATGGAGACTAGGAAGAAGATCGGGATACCACTACACCGCAACGTCTTCAACGACCTAAAGAAGCTCTCAGAGGAGCTTGGATTAGACTTCACAGTAAAGGTCCTAAAGGAGACGGCCTAGAGAAGTTAATCAACCTCCTTCCGGTTGCAGCACGTGGCGGACGCAGCTAGTAAGGCTAACTCATTTCACAACAGCCGCTGTGTGAGGAGTAGCGCATCTCGCCCCTCGGTTGTTTTTCACTGACGAGATGCTGTGCAACAATACCGGCGGAGGCTAGGAGGAGCTAGGCCTAAGACCGGGATCTAGGCTCGAGCTTTTGCACCGGGAGAGCCGCAACGTGTTTTTGGCTGCAGCACAGCGTTATGGCGGGGGTAGCTGGCAGCTGCAGGCTAGACCTCGCCGGCTCTGAGACTATTTGGTCATAGCCTACCATATGCAGGGACTAACATAGGCGCGATATAACCAAACGATAACTACTTCGATAAAATATCCGGGCTAAAACGTGTATCTAGTGCTACTAGCCTAACTATCATCCTAACCATCATTCTATCATTGTGTCCCTAGTTTACACAGTATAGATAGTGTGCATCTCTAGCTTGTTTCACGGGAAAGCAATATAACTGGTTTAATTGGAATTAACATGGTGGAGGATAGTCTTGTTACGAGCCCAGGCTAAGACCTCACTCATAGTAGCAGCCATAATAATCATAGTTGTCCTTGCAGGTATTGCGGTCTACTTTGCTACTAGGCCTACCACAGAACAGCCAACACCACCGGAAAAGCCTGAAAAGATAGTGTGGGCTTCGACGCAGCTAGTGCCGCCCAAGGAGCAGGCCTTCGTGAAGGATCAGTTGCTGCCAAAGTTTAAGCAGGAGACGGGTATAGACGTGGAGTTTGTCGGTATAAGCTATAGCGACCTGGTGCTGAAGCTTGAAAGCGAGATTAAGGCTGGCAAGGTCACAGTAAGCGTTATCGCGGATCTGCACGGCGGCCTAGACATGTTTGCTAGCAAGGGCTGGCTAGAGGATCTCCGGAAGTTCCCCCAGCTTGAGGGCAGGACGTTCCCCAAGATACTTGAGGACTACAGCTACCTCCATGGCATAAAGGCCTACGTGCCATGGCTCACGGCAACCTATGTAATGGTCGTCAACAAGAAGGCGTTCGACTACCTGCCTGAGGGCCTAACACCTGACGACGTGATCAAGGGTACCGAGAAGTGGACTTATGATGCCCTACTCGCCTGGGCCAAGAATATCTACGAGAAGACTGGGAAGAAGCTGCTAGGCTTCCCAGCAGGCCCCAACGGGCTATTCGTAAGATTCCTCCATGGCTACCTCTACCCGGCCTTCACCGGGGCACAAGTAGAGAACTTTGACAGCCCAGAGGCCGTGGAGATGTGGAATTACCTCAAGCAGCTATGGCAGTATGTGAATCCAGCGAGCACAACCTGGGATGCCATGGCCGACCCACTGCTAAGAGAGGAGGTTTGGATAGCCTGGGATCACACGGCAAGAATAAAGGACGCCATTACCACTAAGCCAGACCAGTTCGTTGTAGTGCCAGTGCCTCGTGGGCCGCAAGGCCGCGGCTTCATACTGGTGATAGTCGGTCTTGCAATACCGAAGGGTGCGCCTTACCAGGATGCAGCCTGGAAGCTCATAGACTATCTAACGAGGCCAGAGACGGAGGTCGAGATACTCGAGAACGTAGGCTTCTTCCCAAGTGTCCAGGAGGCTTCTGGCGCAGTACCAGAGGGCCCACTAAAGATACTAGCTGAGGGTGTTAACAAAATGCTAAACGCCCGGGACGCGATAGTAGCAATGATACCGAGCCTAGGTGCTAAGGGCGGCGAGTTTAAGCAGATCTACCTGACAGCCTTCGAGCAGATAGTACTACAGGGCAAGGACCCGGCAGAAGTAACAAAGGAGTTGAAGCCAGAGCTTCTCAAACTCTTCGAGGAGACCGGCGCGCCGCTGCCACCACCGGATAGCGGCTAAGAAGGGGGAGCCCAGTAGTATCCTCTGGGGCTGGGAGGGTCTTGCAGCGGTCCCACTCGGTTTTTTACATGAGGTACCGGCTCCTCGCGGAGAAGCTGGACCGCATCCTACCCTACCTACTCATAGCACCCACTGTAGTCTACATGGGGTTCTTTGTTGGCTACCCCCTAGTGCAAGGTGTTAAGCTAGCATTCTTTGACGAGCAAGGCAGGTTTACCACCGAGAACGTTGATTATCTCCTCAACAGCCCGCTTTCGAAGTTTCGCGACGCGCTATTCTACACGCTCCTGATAACTGGCATAGTTATACCGGTCGAGTTTGTCCTCGCGCTGCTATTAGCATTCTTCTTCAACAGCTTCCGGTTTCGTGGCAAGAACGCAGCGATATATGTTACCATTCTTCCGCTCACAATTAGCGATGTAGCTGCAGGTCTCATCTGGTACTCGATGCTCACTGGCAATGGTTTCGCGAACAAGCTCCTGCTAAACCTTGGCGTTATAAGCGAGCCGATACAGTTCTTTGGTTGGCAAAACCGCGACATGGAGTTGTTAGCGATAATTATAACCGAGGTTTGGCGCTCAACCGCAATAGTCTTCGTGATACTCCTAGCAGGACTGCAGATGATAAGCCATGAGTACCTCGAGGCAGCCGAGGTTTTCGGGGCTAATGCGCTGCAGAGGCTACGCTACATAGTTCTCCCAATGCTGATGCCGAGCATACAAGCAGCACTCATCATTAGGACTTTGTTTGCACTCCAAGTGTTTGGCAGCGTGTGGGTATTGGCAGGCAGAGATATACCAGTCCTTGCAGGCGAAGCTTTCTACGAACATACACAAATGCATCACACTGGTGTGGCAGCACTCTATGCATTAATAATAGCGGCTATCTCCCTCAGCCTTGGCGCCCTCTACATCAGATTCTTCAAGGCAAGGTATCTTGAGGCTGGGAGGTGACACCGGGGTGGAGGAGGCTAGCCCAGTCCGCTATGCGCTTCACGGCATACTTGTGGCGGCAGCTGCAGCCCTCGCGGTTGCATGGGTGCTAGTACCTATAGCTATCTCGGTGCTTTACGCGTTTAGTACACCCCAGGACTACTACGACCCTAACAAGGTTATACCAATCCGCTTCACATTAGAGCATGTCCGGGATCTATTAGCTCTCGGCGCTAGCAAGGCGGCATTTAACAGTGTAGTGGTAGCAGTGCTAACTATTGTCCTCAGCTTCCTGCTGGGACTCCCTGCGGGCTATGCATTTGCACGCTTTGTATTCCCCGGCCGGGACGCGCTGAAACTGCTAATAGTCGGTATGAGGATGTTTCCGATAATAGTGATAGCTGTGCCGCTAGCAACCCTCTACATAAGACTCGGCATATACGATACACCGCTAGGCGTAGCCCTAGCCCACACAGCCATGGCTCTACCATTCGTTGTGCTAGTGACATCAAGCATATTCGCTGGGGTGCCGCGAGAGCTTGAGGAGGCAGGGCTAGTCTTTGGGCTAAATAGGCTCGGCGTATTTCTAAGGATAACATTACCGCTAGCCCTCCCAGGCCTAGCTGCGGCAGCGATATTCACCTTCATAATGTCCTGGAACGAGGTGTTCATAGCCTCCATACTCACCACTCTGAACCGTACGCTGCCAGCATTCATCCTCGTATCAGCTATGGCAGCTCCTGATTTCATCAAGTTCGCTGCGGGCTTCCTCATAGTCCTCCCCGCAATGGTGTTTGTATTCATCGCGAGGAGGTACCTAATCGCAATGTGGGGTATAACGCTGAGGTGAAGTGTTGTGGTGGATGTACACCTAGTCAGTGTAACCAAGAGGTTCGGCAGGACGATAGCAGTGGATCACGTGGATCTCGACGTGGAAGACGGGGAGTTTATGGTACTCCTCGGCCCCAGCGGCTGCGGAAAAACAACAACGCTACGCCTCATAGCTGGCCTCGAGAAACCCGATGAGGGCCGTATACTCTTTGGGAGCCGCGACGTGACGACGCTGGCTCCGAGGGAGAGAAACGTATCCATGGTGTTTCAGAGCTACGCCGTCTGGCCCCATATGAAGGTGTTCGACAACATAGCCTTCCCGTTGAGGATTAAGAAGTACCCAGAGGAGGAGATAAGGCGCCGTGTCAAGTGGGCAGCGGAGCTGCTACAGATAGAGGAGCTGCTGAACCGCTACCCAGCCCAGCTCAGCGGCGGTCAGAGGCAGAGGGTTGCAGTTGCCCGAGCAATAGTTGTTGAGCCCGAGGTGCTGCTCATGGATGAGCCGCTAAGCAACCTTGACGCGTTGCTGAGAGTTAAGATGAGGAGTGAGCTAAAGAAGCTTCAGAGACGGATAGGCGTGACCACGATTTATGTGACGCACGACCAGGTAGAAGCAATGACAATGGGTGACCGTATCGCCGTCATGAATAAAGGGAAGATAATGCAGGTTGGTACACCCAACGAGGTCTACAATAAGCCCGCAAACATGTTTGTAGCAGGCTTCATTGGTAGTCCACAGATGAACTTCATAGAGGCTAGGGTGGTCGAGAAGGAGCAAGGCCTAGTACTCGACGCTGATGGATTTGAAATACCCGTGCCGGGCTGGGCGGTGGAGCTTGTAAAGCAGCTCCGCGGGTCAAGGGTCACTGTTGGTATTAGACCGGAGCACATCTATCCTGAGGACATAGCGTCCACGGTGAGGACCGGGCTCCACTCCGTGGAGGGTCGCGTAGACTTTGTCGAGCTGCTCGGCTCAGACACCATAGTACACCTAGACGTTAGGGGCCGCATACTAGTGGTCAAGGTTAGCGATAGCAGGCCCTACCGCGTCGGTCAAAGGCTACGCGTATACCTTGACTTGAATAAGCTGCACGTATTCCGCGAGACTGGCGAGGCTGTATTCTAGGCTGTTACACTTCGCTCACTCTCTCATGCTATTCGCCCCGGTGCTTGTGCTGGCAAGCTCATACCGCGTTGGAGGGCTATCGCCGTAGGTCTAGCAGCTTAGCAGCTCAATGCTCTCCCAGCTCCTAGGTAAGTTCTGAGTAGAGGGACACTATGCTTCGGAGAGTCTTGCTCTCAATATGATAACCCTTCCATGGTTGACCAAGACGTATATGTCAAGTGGCGCTACGGTGCCTAGCAATTATCGTATGCGCCTCCTGTCATATCCCAGCCATGCACTATGAAGGTCGCCATATTGGTAGGCATCAGCGGCTTTATCTAGACCCTCACAGACCCTCTCGTAGACGATAGCTCCACGCGTCTCTCCGACAAAAGCGTTCTATGAGCTTCCTAGGGGTTCTCCAGCATGTCAAACTCATACGTGGAAACCGTCTTCAACAGTATCGTGTAAATCTAGGCAACTGAGTGTCTACCGAGCAGCAACGTCAGGAACGCATCTACAAGCCTATAGCTCCTCGGAGACTCTTCGCTAGCTCGTAAGCACTCGCAACAAAACCATAACCGGGTAGTACGCCTCAGCAACTAAGTGCATCCTACGTCTCCTCGGTGCTCTAAAGACAAGCGTTGCCCACGAATTAGCAAACGCGCTTGCCGAAGCTGGATAGAAACACGATTGCCAAGCTGCTAGGCGCAAGATAGTAATACTATACTTCATGGCATAGCCGTGCTTCCTCCGGTGCGAGTCCACTTGCTAGCGGAAAAGAGGCTGCATGTTACTGGGAACACCGTAGCCCCACAACCTAAATGGGGGTCCGCAATGGCCTGTCCTGCTTGGAGGCGCGTGGTCTAAAGCCTTGGATAAGACTTGGTGGATGAAACCTCTCAGGGCTCTCCAGTTCAATTTCGAGGATCGGCTGGGTATCCATGTGTCACGGATACGTGGCCGAGACGTTGCGGTGCTTGCGGAGAAACTGCATGCAAACCTCATCGTGGTCTTTGCTAGGGATGCATGGGGCTACACCTACTACCGGGGCGGTAGGGCGGGGCCCCCACGGCCGGGCATGCCCGGCGACTTCCTTAGAGAGCTCATTGCTGAGGCTCACCGTCGCGGCATACGCGTCGTAGCAATGGTTGCTCATACCGCTAACAAATTGTTATACCTTAGGCATAGAGACTGGGCACAGGTAAACGCTAGGGGCGAGCCAGTGCTCCTCGAACATGCCCCCAGCGGGGTTTGGGAGCCCGAGTGGCCGCAGTTATGTCCAAACAGCCCCTTCCTGGAGCATGCAGTGCTGGAGGTAAGGGAGGCGCTGGAGCTGGGAGCTGACGGCGTCCTATTCGATAGTTTCCGCTACCAGCCCGACCCGGAGAGGGCTTGTTACTGCCGTTGGTGCCGCAAGAGGTTCCGCCGAGAACATGGCTACGATATGCCGGTTGAGCCTGACTGGAGCGATAATAGGTGGAGGATGCTGTGGGACTGGAGGTACCGTGTCGTAGTCGGTGCCCTCGCGAGGCTGGCAGCCGAGGCCAAGGCGGCGAGAAGGGATGCAGTCGTGATGTATAATAGCCATCCTGCTGGCTGGGCTGGCCGTGCTAACCGCGTAGTAGAGATGGCACGGGGCATCCTCGACGCGGTCTTCGCGGAGTGTAGTGAGGCGGATCACCAGCCCCCAGGCTTCATAGCTGAAATGGTTAAGCTATCCAGGGCCATGGCAGGAGAGGGTGTAGCGATATTCGCGTCGAGAAACGCTTTCTACAGCCTCCGCCCCCCACACCCAGCACCACCGCCACTGCTGAGGCAAGGCCTCCGCGAAGCATTCATTGCTGGCGGCAATCCCTGGGTGCTAGTCTTCTCGAGCCAGCTCATCCAGAGGCCCGAGTCCCTCAAGCCTATAGAGGAGGTTTTTCGGGAACACGAACTACTCGAGGAGTACCTTGACGGTGCTGAGCCGGTAAGGTATGCAGCGATAATTGTATCTAATACAGTCCGAGACCACTATGGAAGGCTGAGCCCTGAGCGTTACGTGGATGAGGTTCGCGGATTCTACTATGCTCTACAGCATAGCCACATCCATGTAGAATACCTCCTCGACCAGGACGCGGTAGGAGAAGCACTAAGCAAGTACAAGGTCGTTGTACTTGCCGACACAGCATGCGTGAGTAACGAGCTGCTCCGGGCGCTCGAGAACCATGTAGAGGCGGGGGGCGGGGTGATCGCGACATTCCAGACAAGTCTCTACAACGACGACTGCCTGCCAGCAGGCGGGCTTCTCGCAGAAAGCATTCTCGGTGCCAGGCTGGCGGGTGAGCCCGTTAGCAGGGACTGGAGCTACCTCATACCAGCCCGGAAGCACCCAGTCCTAGAGGGCATAGATGGTCCAATACCCCTTGGCGACATAAGATACGATCTTCCCAGAGGCAAGGAGCTCGGCAGCATAGTACCCGTAGAAGCAGCTAGGGATGCAGAAGTGCCAGCATACATTGGTGAACCAGCATATCGCTATGGACACGAGTACACCCTAGGCCGTTCCACGCCGCCACTAGGCTACAGCACAAGCCTTCCCGGCATAGTGGTTAACGGTAAAGCCATATACTATCCCTGGAGGCTCGGATCCCACTATTGGCACACCGGGCACCCCGACTACCAGAAACTCATAGCCAACAGCATCCGCTATGCCGGCGGCAACCCGCCATTGGAGGCAGAAGCCCCCGAAACCGTTATCGTGGAACCGTGGAAACAAGGAGAGAGACTAGTCATACACTTACTCAACTACACTACAGGCCAAAGGATACAAGCGATAAGCCTTAGGGGCGCTAAGCAACCCATCCCAGGCTATAGTAGCAGCGAAGCCGTACACCCCATCCGGGAGATAATACCCGTAACTGGTATCAGGATAATTGTAGACCAGGACCTTGTCAGCCACCATGCAGGCGTTAAGGCCTACTCACCACTAGCAAACAGAAAGTACAGCATAGAGGAGAAAAACGGCAAGATAATAGTCAGCATAGATAGGCTGGAAGAATACGAGGTAGTAGTCGTAGAGCCCAAAGCCTAGCTAAGATTCTACCAGTAATAGCGGAGAACTGCTACGGCGTCACTAGCTGGAAGGCACTAGACGGGAACAATAACTTAATGTTCCAGGACTACAGCAAGTTCGTCGACATTGCACTGTGGAAGGCTGAGAGCGAGGAGATAGTATCGCTGACAAGCTAAACTGCCAAGGCACTGCTTTTGACTGTTCTGCATGATGCTATTGCAAGTAGTTTTTTACATAAATATTGTTATTCGGTGTTTGCTGCCTGTCCTTTCTCGTATTCTCTCAGACTCCTCTTGGCAACCTCTATTGCCTCGCGTAGCAGCTGGAAAGCCCTTAGTGCATCATCTAGGCTGAGTACTAGTATAGTGTCGGTGTAGACTGATTCTATCTGGTTGATGTTTATCCCGTTCCGTGCGAGGATACTTGTTATGTATGCTGTGAACCCGGGTGTTTCGACCACTGCTGGCGGGCTGACTATCACTAGTACCGCCTGGTCGGGGTAGACCTCGATGAAGTTTTCGCGGCCAACACGCTGCTCTATGTAGTCGAAGTACTCGCTGCTCACTGTTATGGTTACACTTGCGATGCTCTGCATGAGGAATAGCAGCCTTGTACGTCCCACGAGCGCTGCCGCGGCCTCGACGAGCCGGGGTAGCGCGTGGAGCCTGACTGTTGCAACTGTTACCCCTGTACGGAGCTCGAGAGCGCTCTTAGCTAGAACCTCGAGTAGCCGCCTCTGCGGTGTCTGAATGTTCTGCTCCCGCAGCCTCGACGCGTAGCGTACAAGGGCCGCCTTCACGGCTTCCAGGCTGGCACCACGCTTGGCCTCCCTTTCCACCAGGGGCTTTATTCTGCGGGCCAGCTCGGAGTAGTTGACTATCCCGCGAGCTAGGCAGTCTCGGACACAGGGGTCCGCGTCTACGAGCCTACGCACTATCTCCGAGAGGCTCTGAGCCGTCAAGGATGGCCCACCGTTCTCAACCGCAACACCTGGTGCAGAGTGAAACAGATTCAAGAGAGATATTTCTTCATACGCAATGAATGGTGCATGTCCCTTAACTCCCGGTACCGGGGCCCTCCAGCGCTGTAGGGTGTACGTCTGGATTGAAGGTTGTGCTCGCATACTCGGGCGGCCTTGACACATCAGCTATACTCGTGCTTCTCCGCGAGCAAGGCCATGAAGTTGTCACAGTGACTGTCTCGGTTGGCCAGGAGGAGGACCTGGAGGAGGTTGAGGAGAGAGCCTACAAGCTTGGCGCCTCCAAGCACTACACTGTTAATGCTGTGGAAGAGTTCGCGGAGAAGTACATATCCATGGCTATAAAGGCTAACGCCCTCTACGAGGACAAGTATCCTCTCGGCACGGCACTTGCACGCCCCCTCATAGCTGAGAAGGTCGCGGAGATAGCTAGGAAGGAGAGTGCTGATGCCGTAGCCCACGGCTGCACCTCTAAGGGTAACGACCAGGTGAGGTTTGACACTATGCTGAAATACTATCTTGGCGATGACATCAAGATTATTGCGCCGGTTCGCGAGCTCAGACTCACCCGCGCCAAGGCGGCCGAGATACTGAGGAGGAACGGGTTCCAGCCACCAGGACTCCACAAGACCTATAGCATCGACGAGAACTTGTGGAGTAGAAGCATCGAGGGAGGCCCACTCGACGACCCCATGGCTGAGCCTCCGGAGGACGCGTTTGCGTGGACTGTCGCGCCCGAGAAGGCTCCCGATCAGCCCCTCTACCTCGAGATAGGCTTCGAGAAGGGTATACCGGTCTCGATTAATGGGGAAAAGATGCACCTAGCCAAGATAGTATCGCTCCTCAACAGGCTGGTAGGCGCGTACGGCTACGGCAGGATAGACCACATAGAGAACCGCGTAGTCGGGCTCAAGAGCAGGGAGGTCTACGAGGCCCCGGCAGCGCTTACACTGATAGAGGCCCATAGGGACCTCGAGAAGACCGTGTACACGCCCAGGGAGCTAAGGTTCAAGCGGATCCTAGACCAGGAGTGGAGCGACCTCGTATACCAGGGCTTGTGGGTGGAGCCCCTGCGAGCCACCCTTGAGAAGGCTATAGACGAGCTAAACCGCTGGGTGACAGGAACAGTCAGGGTCAAGGTGTACAAGGGTAGCCTCATGGTTGTAGGCCGCTGGAGCCCATACAGTGGCTACAGCCGCGAAGCCATAGACTACAACCATGGTTGGTATCCGAGCGACGAGGAGGCCCGCGGCTTCATAACCATATGGAGCCTTCACAGTCTTGCTGCAGCCAAGGCGCGCAGCCTCTGGGGCTAACCTGGCTGCAATGCCTGCTGGTGGTCTGCGGGTTCAGTAAGATTGATAATAGGACGGTACGCCGCGAGGGTGGTGGGTTATTGCTTAGGTACCGAGAGACCGTTGGCCTCAGCGGAGACTCTGCAATAGTCTACGACTACACCTCGAGCATAGGCCACGACAATGAAATATACACTTATGTAGTATACATCCTTATCGCCCATACGCTCCACCTGTACCGCCGCGGGATAATCCCCCGTAGGGCTGCATGCCTAACACTACGTGTCCTCCTGGAGGCCCTCGAAAAGAAGCCTGGTGAACTGCTAGGGCCCGGATACGAGGATGTGTTTGAAGCGCTTGAGGATTGGCTTGCACAGAAAACCGGGGGCGAATCAGCCTACATTTGGATTGGCAGGAGCCGAAACGACCACGTCTCAGCCGCTCTCCGCCTCTACACGATCAATAAGATTATCGACACTCTATACTGGCTTCTCCAGGCACGTCTCCGCCTCATCGAGCTAGCAGAGAAGCATCGCGGTGCCCCCGTTCTATTCCATACGCATCAGCAGCCGAGCCAGCTTGCAACCCTTGACTGTCTCCTTCTCGCCTGGGAGGAGGCGCTCGCCTCCGCCTACAAACTACTCTACAGCGTCATCGGTCTCGTCGATAGAAGCCCCCTTGGCGCCAGCGCTGGAGCCGGGACACTAGCACCAATAGACCCCGAGGAGCTCGCCCGCCTCACCGGGTTTAGTGGCGTCCTCGGGAATAGCCTCTACGCTACTGGCAGCAGGTTGGACGTTACGGCCGCCGCGCTAGCAGCAACAGCACTGCTTGTCGAGGCTTCACGCATAGCGGAGAACCTTGTGCTACTTTCCACCCCGTACGTATCAGCTGTCCGCATACCAGAGAGCCACGTTGCAACCAGCAGTATTATGCCGCACAAGAGGAACCCTGTCACCCTAGAAGTGCTTCGTGCGCGTGCAGCCCGAGCAGCAGGCCTTGCAGCTGGCCTCCTAGCCATACAGAAGGGGCTCCCCTACGGCTATAACCTCGACCTGCAGGAGGCAAACCCGCTCCTCTACACGATCCTGCGCGACGCAGCGGAGTCCAGCCGCATACTCGCAGACCTATTCTCCAGCATGGAGTTCGACCTGGAGAGACTCAGCAAGCTTGCAGAAAGCTACATTGCATGGGGCGCTGAGCTGGCCGAACTCCTCGCGCTTAGGACTGGCATGCCTCTCCGCGAAGCCTACCGCGAAGTCGCTATGAAGCTCCGAGACGGTAAGATCAGCGAGCTCTTCCAGAAGCTAGGCGTAACCAGTCCATCAGAGCTAACCTCCATGAGGCACACCGGGTGCAGGGCTGACCTAGACATGGCTAAGCCGCGTGAACGAGTAGAACATGACATGAAGCTCCTCCACTCGATTAGAACCAGCTTCGTGAACACGTGGGAAAACCTCGTAAAAACAGCCAGAGAGGTGCTTGACGAGTGCAAATAGGCGATATAAAAGTCTATAGAATGCCCCTCCTTAGGTGTAAGACGAGTCTGCGTGCAAGGCTGCTACTAGCCGATGGTGTTGCTGTTGAGGGCTGCGGCTTTGGCGCAGAGGCAACCCGTGTCGGCGAAGTTGTATTTACGACGGCCATGACCGGGTACCCTGAGAGCCTCACCGACCCAAGCTACCGTGGTCAGATACTCGTGGAGACACACCCGATGATAGGCAACTATGGTGTTCCGAGTAGAGACAGGCAACTCCACGGCGTCCCAGTCGACTACGAGTCGGACCACATACAGGTGGAAGGGTTCGTGGTAGCAGAACTGCCGCAGCCTAGCCACTACGCATCCGTAATGAGTCTCCACGAGTGGCTGAGGAGCGAGGGCGTACCAGGAATATACCGTGTCGATACAAGGTTTCTTGTGAAGCGGATACGCGAGTATGGCGTTGTAATGGGCATAATATCGGTTTACAGGGATGGCGAGGAGCCCCCGGGCTGGGATGAGCTTGCACGGAAGCTGGTATCATCGAAATCCTACGACGAGAGGATATTTGCTCTCGAGGTCAGCCCTAGGAAGCCCATAGTACATAGGCCCAGGGGTAGGGTTAGAGCACGTGTAGCATTGCTCGACTGTGGAGTAAAGTATGGCATACTGCGGCGCCTCCTAGAGCGCGGCATCGAGGTGACCCGCTACCCGTGTACGACTCCTGCCTGGCAGCTCCTAGACGGCTACGACGCCGTGGTACTGAGTAACGGGCCCGGGAACCCCGCCCTCCTCCGAAGCCAGGCTAGGACAGCAGCCGAGGTTGCCACCTCGGGTAAGCCAGTCCTAGCAATATGCCTCGGCATGCAGCTACTAGCTCTAGGCCTCGGTGCACGCGCCTACAAGCTCCCCTACGGCCATCGCGGAGTAAACAAGCCGGTCGTCGAGCTTGGCACTGGCCGCTGCATGGTTACCACGCACAACCACGGCTATGCTATTGACTGGGATAGCCTTGACGGAACCGGTCTCATACCGTGGTTCCGCCAGCCCGATGACGGTACACTCGAAGGAGTACGTTCGCGTGACGGGCTAGTGGTAGCTACACAGTTCCACCCTGAGGCCGGGCCGGGCCCCTGGGACTCCACATGGGTTTTCGACTTGTTCCTCAAGCTCATCGAGGAGACCAAGTCTCGACAAGCCGTCTAGCCCTGATGGTGCATGGCAAGGGGTGGCTGTGGAATGCCTAGGAGGATAGATGTTAGGAAGGTACTGATGCTGGGCAGCGGCGCCATAAAGATAGCTGAGGCTGCAGAGTTCGACTATAGTGGCAGTCAGGCGCTGAAAGCCCTGCGCGAGGAGGGTATAGAGACGGTACTGGTAAACCCGAACGTTGCAACCATTCAGACGAGCTACAAGCTCGCAGACCATGTCTACCTTGGCCCTCTCCAGCCATGGTTTGTCGAGAAGGTTATTGAGCGCGAGCGGCCGGACGCGATACTGCTAGGCTTCGGTGGCCAGACAGCGCTTAGCCTTGGCGTGGAGCTGCACCGCCGTGGTATCCTGAGCCGGTACGGGATCCGGGTCCTGGGCACCCCTATAGAGGGTATTGAGAAGGCTCTCTCGCGCGGCAAGTTCCGCGAAACCATGATGAAGGCTGGCCTCCCGGTTCCACCCAGCACCCCTGCCACGAGCGTCGAGGAGGCGCTTAGGGCTGCCAACGAGATAGGATACCCGGTCATAGTCCGCGTCAGCTTCAACCTCGGCGGTGGCGGAAGCCTAGTAGCCTGGAGCCGCGAGGAGCTGGAGCGCTGGCTTGTTCGCGCCTTCGCGTTCTCTGGCACTGGCGAGGTCCTCGTCGAGAAGTACCTCCACTACTGGAAGGAGATAGAGTACGAGGTTGTACGCGACCAGTATGGCAACATGGTTGCAGTAGCATGCCTCGAGAACGCCGACCCAATGGGCGTCCACACGGGAGAATCCGTGGTCATAGCTCCGTGCCAGACGCTCACCGACCAGGAGTACCAGCTGCTGCGCGAGGCAAGCCTGCGTGTTGCCGAAGCTATAGGCCTCGTGGGAGAGGGTAACGTGCAGCTGGCGCTCAACCCCCGTGACAGCTGGGAGTACTATGTGATAGAGACTAACCCGCGTATGAGCCGTAGCAGCGCCCTGGCGAGCAAGGCGACGGGCTACCCGCTAGCATACATTGCTGCAAAGCTCGCACTCGGCTACCGGCTCGACGAGCTACTAAACCGTGTCACTGAGAGGACGTGCGCCTGCTTCGAGCCAAGCCTAGACTACGTCGTAGTTAAGGTGCCACGATGGGACCTGGAGAAGTTCGAGGGCGTGGAGAAGAGTATTGGCAGCGAAATGAAGAGCATAGGCGAGGTAATGGCGATAGGTAGAAACTTCGCCGAGGCGCTCCAGAAGGCTATACGCATGCTCGACATAGGAGAACCGGGGGTCGTCGCAGGCCCGAGGTACGAGGAGCCTGAGAGTCTAGAGGAGGTTCTAGGCAAGCTGCGGCGCCGAGAGCCATACTGGCCCATATGGGCTGCGAAAGCATTCAGGCTCGGAGCTAGCGTCGAGCAGGTCTACGAGGCTACCGGTGTAGACCCCTACTTCCTCAGCCAGATACGCGAGATCGTGGAGGTCGCGGAGAAGCTGCGGCGCACAAAGCCCTGGAGCTCCGAGTTCCTCGACCTGCTTGCTGAGGCTAAACGGCTAGGCTTTAGCGACGAGCAGGTGGCACTGCTCACCGGCACCACTGTTGAGAAGGTAGAGAAGGCACGTAGAAGCATAGGTCTCGACAGGCCCCGCGTCAGGCAGATCGACACGCTCGCAGCCGAGTGGCCTGCAGCGACAAACTATCTCTACATGAGCTACAATGCCTACGAGGATGACGAGCCCATAACAACTGGCCGCCCCAGGCTCATTGTGCTGGGTGCTGGCGTATTCCGTATTGGTGTCTCGGTCGAGTTCGACTGGGGCGTAGTAAGCTTCGCCGATGAGGCGCGCCGCCTCGGCTACGAGGTGGTAATAGTCAACTACAACCCCGAGACGGTATCCACAGACTGGGATATAAGCGACAAGCTGTACTTCGAGGAGCTAACCCTCGAAAGGGTCATCGACATATACTGGTTCGAGAAGCCGGTCGGCGTGATAGCCTTCCTCGGCGGCCAGATAGCAAACAATCTCGCCAAGCCGCTGGAGGAGCGCGGCGTCAGACTCCTCGGCACACCGGGCAGGAGTGTGGACCGAGCCGAGAACCGCGCTTGGTTCTCCCAGCTCCTCGAGGAGCTGGGCATAAAGCAGCCGAGCTGGACAGCAGCCTCGAGCATCGAGGAGGTTCTAAAGTTCGCGGAGAGCGTGGGCTACCCGGTCCTGGTGCGTCCAAGCTACGTGCTAAGTGGCTCAGCGATGAAGATCGCGTGGAGCCCCGAGGAGCTGAAGAGCTACATAGAGCAGGCCGCAAGGGTGTCGCCACGCTACCCAGTGGTTGTCTCCAAGTTCCTCGAGGACGCTGTAGAGGCGGAGATAGACGCTGTCGGTGATAGCCGCCGCACGGTGGGCACTGTGATAGAGCACGTTGAGCCTGGCGGTGTGCACAGCGGCGACTCGACAATGGTTATCCCCTGGTTCAGCCTGCCTGAGACAGCTGTGCGGGAGATGATACGCATAGCAGAGACCCTCAACGAGGTGCTAGAAATCAAGGGCCCATTCAACATACAGTTCCTAGTCAAGGATGGTAGCGTCTACGTGGTCGAGCTAAACCTCCGCGCAAGCCGATCAATGCCCTTCACAAGCAAGGTCACCGGCTACAACCTCATGCGCGCAGCTGCCGAAGCAGCACTCAGGGGAAGGATAAGCTACGGCTTCAACGGGGCCGACGGCTTCAAGCTGCTGAGGCCCACCGGGTGGTGGGGCGTCAAGAGCCCCCAGCCGAGCTGGCAGAGGCTCCGGGGCGCCTATCCAGGCCTAGGCCCCGAGATGAGGAGCACCGGCGAGGTAGCAGCGCTCGGCCGCACACTCCACGAAGCCCTGCTCAAGAGCTGGCTGAGCGTCCAGGGCAACAGGATACCCCCGGCCGGCAGCATAGTACTCATATACACGCCGACTGGCAGGGGCAGCAGCGACCTATCCCAGGCAGCGAAGCTGATGACGGAGAAGGGCTACACGGTATACACCATAGAGGGCATGGAGGTGGATGGTGCTGAGCCGCTGCCGCTGGAGCAGGCACTACGCCTCGTAAGGATGGGCGGTGTAGGCCTCCTAATGACCACGGACTATGCGCCACAGCGCGACTACAGGGTGCGCCGCCTAGCGGTAGACCTTGGGGTGCCCGTGGTGCTCGACGCACGGCTAGCCAGGATGCTCGCCGAGGCCATCAACCGGGTAGGCCTGGAGAATCTCGAGGCGCTCGAGCTACGCGAGTACTGGGGCCCCAACGTGGAGCCATTCTAGCATCCAGTACACGCGCTGCCGGCTTGATGATTTTAGAGGAGAATGGGTGTGCTCCGGCCGCAGCCGGGCCTGACTCCCCGTAGTAGTGAGCATCGCTGGAGGCACCAAGGAGTTCTCGAGGCTCGCAGCTGCTGAGGAGGCTGGTGCCAGTGCTGTAGAACTTGACCCGAGCTGCTCACGCCAAGGGTATGGGCAGAGAGATAGGCGTGGGGCCGAGGCTAGTCTACCCCGTAACGCAAGCCGCAGCATCTTAGTACCATCCCTGTTATAGCTACAACAAGGGAGGGGCATCATTCATGGAGGCTGCCAGAGACAACTGCATCGTTGTAACAGTTCGCTACTGCGATGACCACATAGGCTATACAGCTGCAAGCTGGCTGGAGGAGTTTAGGGAGATAATAGAGCAGGAGTACAGCCTAAACATTATAGTCGTAAGGATAAGAGACTGCAGCACCGAAACCGAGCCCACCATAGTCGTTGAGGGATACGGGCAAGTAGAAGGACTGCCAAGCGACCCAGGCTACCTCTACGAGTGGCTCAAAAAGCTCCTTGACCAAGCTGCACAAAAAGAAACCTAGCCCGAAAGGATCCATAGAAACGTTGACTACGAAGACAGTAGCTACTAAAGCGGGAACGATGGCTGCAGCAGGCTTATCAAATCTCTATCAGAGAGCCTCCATAACTCTCACCTAGTCTCAACCGGCCCAAAGAGAGCAGTTGGAGGGATTATGTCATAGGGAGTTGACCTGGAGTTATGGAAACCAATCTCCCAGTCTTAGTCGGTCTTGGTGATGTATTACCGGGTGAGCTGTAGTGGTTCTGGTAGGTTGTTCAAGCCTAGGCGACAAGGGTTGAAGACCAGTTCTACGAAAAGCATTATGGAGATAGTGGATGCGAGGACCAAACTAGTCGTAGCGGGGGTGGTGTGGGTAGACGTTGTCGAGGCGATAAAACCGCTAAAACCGAAAAGGGTCTTAGCCTGGTTCTCGCCGGAACGCCTCCTCCAAGCATAGCAACATTATGCCGGTACTGCTATGCAACGGTTAGGTAACCATTCTCTTTAGCTCTTTTGCCAGCCTCTCATAGCGCCTTATATCCTCCGGTGTTAGACTCGGAGGTATTGCTTGCAGTGCTTTCTCGAAGTGCTCCATTCGGACCAGCACGGCTTGCGGCTTACCAGTCTTCTTGAATGTCTCCCGGAGCGCTATCATTGCTGCCTCACGGCATACAGCCTCCAGGTCGGCACCAGTATAGCCCTCGGTCTTCTCGGCGATTAGCTCGAGGTCTACGTCCTCTGCCAGCGGCATCCTCCTCGTGTGTATCCTCAGTATCTCGAGCCTTGACTTCTTGTCTGGCGGTGGCACGTAGATTAGTCTGTCAAACCTACCTGGACGTAGCAGTGCTGGATCGAGGATGTCCGGCCTATTCGTGGCAGCTATCACGACGACGTTTGTGAGCGGCTCGATGCCATCCATCTCGGTTAGTAGCTGGTTTACGATGCGGTCGGTTACGCCGCTCGTGTCGTACCTCATGCCGCGTGCCGGTGCGATAGCGTCTATCTCGTCGAAGAAGATTATTGCCGGAGCTACCTGGCGTGCCCGCCGGAATATCTGTCTGATCGCCTTCTCGCTTTCGCCTACCCATTTGCTGAGTATTTCGGGTCCTCTTACCGCTATGAAGTTGGCTCCACTCTCCGTCGCAGCAGCCTTAGCGAGGAGCGTCTTACCCGTACCAGGTGGGCCAAAGAGCAGTATACCCTTCGGGGGTCTTACGCCCATCTGTTCGAACAGCTCGGGATGTGTCAAGGGCCACTCAATAGCCTCACGGAGCTGCTGCTTTACATCGTCTAGGCCGCCTATGTCGTCCCAGTGTACCTCTGGTACCTCGATATAGATCTCCCTTATCAGGCTTGGCTGCACGTGCCTCATAGCCTCGAGGAAGTCTGCCATGGTTACCTTTAACTCCCTAAGCACCTCGGCGGGTATCGGCTTGTTCAAGTCTATCCTGCCGCTCTTGATGAACCTCCTCAGCGCGTTCATAGCAGCCTCCTTTGCTAGGGCTGCTAGGTCGGCGCCGGTGTAGCCGTGGGTCATCTCAGCTATCTTGTCTAGGTCTACGTCGTCTGCCAGTGGCATGTTACGTACGTGTACCTGGAGTATCTCCTTACGCGCCCTCTTGTCCGGCGGCCGTATCTCTATCTCCCTGTCGAAGCGGCCTGGGCGGCGTAGCGCTGGGTCTATGGCGTCGGGTCTGTTAGTGGCGCCGATTACTATTACGCGGCCGCGCTCCTTTAGGCCGTCCATGAGGGTTAGCAGCTGGGCTACAACGCGCTTTTCTACCTCGCCGGTTACCTCCTCACGTCTCGGGGCTATCGCGTCTATCTCGTCTATGAAGATGATGCTTGGAGCGTTCTTCTCGGCCTCCTCGAAGATTTCTCTCAGCCTCTGCTCGCTCTCGCCATAGTACTTGCTCATGATCTCTGGACCGTTAATAGCGATGAAGTATGCTCCTATTTCGTTCGCCAGAGCCTTTGCCAGCAGGGTCTTGCCCACGCCCGGCGGGCCATAGAGCAGTATACCCTTCGGCGGCTCGATGCCAAGGTGCTCGAATAGCTCTGGGTGCTTCATTGGTAGCTCTACTATCTCCCTTATCTTCTCCTTGGCTTCCTCTAAGTCGCCGATATCCTCCCAGGTGACCCTTGGGATGCCGCGGTGTATCCTCTCCTCCCTGACCGGCTCCTCCCTTATCTCTATCTCAGTATCCCTCGTCACGTATACGAACTGGCTGGGTTGTGTTGAGACAACTACGAGCTTGAGGCCTGTACTAAATACGGGGATGACTACAGTCTCGCCCCTTGCCAGGGGCTTACGCAGCAAGTACTCCTTCACGTATTCGGGGAAGTCGGCTGCGAAGCGTATCGGCTCCGTAGGGGCCAACACTACCCTCGTGGCTGGCTGCACATTTGCAGCCTTTCTCACCGTAACCATGTCGCCAACACTGGCGCCAATAGCCTCCCTCATGTAGCCATCGATACGAATAATGTTCCGGTCTCTCTCGTCCGGGTGCAGCGGCCAGACCTGGGCAACAGCAATACCTCTAGGCCCTTCAATCTCAATATAGTCACCAACCTCCACACCTAACCTAGCCATGACCTCGCGGCTGATGCGAGCAATCTTCCTGCCAACATCCCTACTAAGAGCCTCGGCAACTCTCAACCGAACCTCCGCCGGCACGGTATAACCTACCTCCGGGCTCACCCTTCCCCCTTTCCCACAGGCCAGACCGGTAGTTTGTGAGCACCTCCACTTTTCATTCATAAAGCTTTCAGTGCAGTGCACGATGCACATGCCATGCCGAGCTATAGGCCTGGCTCCCTCCTCATCCCCGGCTTCTTGAGGTACACCATTGCCTCTATGCGGGCTATCCTGGTGTGTCTCCTCCATTCATCACCTACAACCACCAGGGCGGCCACAGCCTCCACCCGGGCTCCAATACTATCCGCTATCTCCTCGAGTGCTCGGAGAGTCATGCCGGTCTCAACTATGTCGTCTACTATGAGTACGCGGTCGCTCCTGCCTAGCTGGCCGGGACGGATGCAGAATCTCGGCTCGCTGCTGCTGCATAGCCCGTAACCCATGTAGCGCCTGGCAACAGTGAATGGGGCGCCAAGGAGTAGGCTTAGGCTTGTTGCTAACGGTATGCCGGACGCCTCCGGCACTAGTATCCTTGTTGGCTCGATGTCTCTGAGCCTCTCCAGGTAGTATAGGCTCGCCAGGGTGAGGTATAGGGGGTCTGTCAGCACCACACTGGTGTCGAGAACGCCCCCAGTCTCGGCCAGTCTCTCTGCAAGTGCACGGCGAGGGTCAGCTAGCTTCCAGAGCCCCCTGAGTATCCTCTCGGCCTTCTCGCTGCTTGGGAGGCTACTGCCAGACACGTAGCGGGCAATCTGTGGAGCAGGTATACCGGTGGCGGTGGATAGCTCGCGGTAGGTGAACCTCTCCTTTGCCAGCCTCAGCGCGGAGACTACGGTAACTGTGAAGGCTACCCTGCCCAGCCTACCGCTCCGGGGACTCTTCATCGCTTCCCGCAACCCACTATGCATCAACTGATGCAAAAAACCCAGGTACAACTATTCTAGAACCAGCTTATAAGTAAACACCGCCGAGAAGCCATCATGGAGTACCGCCATGCCCTCCAGGAGAGAGCTCCTCAAACTCCTAGGCGTAGGCGCTGCTGGCCTAGCCCTAGGCGCGCTTGGGGCATCTCTCCTAGGCAGCGGCACAAGTGGGACCCCTGAGTCAAGCAGTACAGCTCAGCCAGCCACCAAGCAGTTTAGCAGGAGCCAGCAGGGCCAGAAGCTCCGAGCACTCTGGATCTATGTCGGCCCCGTAGGAGATGTCGGCTGGACGCACGCACATCATGTCGGCCGCGGGAGGGCCCTCGAGGCGCTGAAGGATTTCGTGGATACCAGTGTACAGACGTACGTTGAGAAGATACCGGAAAACCAGGCCTACACAACGATAAAACGGGCCATAGAGGAGTATGGCTACCAGGCAGTCTTCGCTACAAGCTTTGGCTACATGGATGCGATTAAGAGGCTAGCCAGGGAGTACCCGGAGGTAACCTTCTACCACTGCAGCGGGCCCTGGGAGGAGTTCAAGGATCTACCAAACGTTGTCACCTACTTCGCCGAGTTCTACCAGCTCTACTACCTAAACGGAATAGCGGCAGGCGCTGTCACCAAGACATGCAGGGTAGGCTACGTACCAGCCTTCCTCATACCGGAAGTCGTCAGGCACATAAACGCATTTGCTCTCGGCGCAGTGTACGGTGCAAAGATAACCGGTAACTGCGACAATGGCCGCAAGCTAGAGATCTACGTGACCGCGCCGCTCTTCCAGTGGTTCGACCCGCCTAAAGCCAGGAGCTACGCTGAAACACTCATAAACGCATACAACGTAGACGTGATAGCCTACACAGAGGATTCCACGGCAATACTCGAGACAGCAGCAGAGTACGGGGTTTACAGCTTCAGCCACTACAGCGATATGCTCTCATACCTGCTAAGCAAGACCAAGGACGAGAAGATGGTTGAGAGGATAAAGAGAAGCCACCTGACAGGCCAGGTGGCCGACTGGGCCCCCATATACACCTACCTGCTCGCAAAGAAGGTGCTGGGGATAGCGGAGAAGGAGGATATCTGGGCCCGCCTAGGCGACTTCACGCCGATAAGGTGGAGGCGGCCCATCGAAGAGTCTACGGCTGGTAAGCCGGAGGGCGCGGTCTATCTTGCAACGCTGAACACCGAGGCAATACCGGCGAAGGCGCTTGAGGAGATAAAGAGGCTATATGAGGAGATGAAGGAACTACTATTCGAGCCGTTCACTGGCCCGATAAGGGGCTACACGATAGACAGCTCCGGCAAACAGGTAGGCCCGGTAGAGACCAAGGTTCCGGAGGGCGTACGCTGGGGCCGCAACGAGCTCTGGAGTGAGAAGACAATGAACTGGTTCTATGAGAAGATAATAACCCTTGCAAAGTAGTCCTTGTAGTGCCTCCTGAGCAATGGAGTATTGTTCATCCAAACATTTCTCGTCTCCCCTTTAAGCCCCCTGGCATGGGTTAGCCCTATTGGTGCAGAGAGGTCTTGGCTGGGGAGGCTGCTGCCCCCTCACTAATAGACATGGTTAACAGCACGATATTCTTCCTCTTCTGACTGTTGTTCCTCCTGATGATGCTGGAGCCCGTGCTGAGCATCAGGAGGATGCAGGCTGCAAGGCTGGCGCTGATAAGGCGTATTGAGGAGAAGTACGGCTGGCGTGTAGTGACAATGATTAGTGACAATGATACATAGGGAGGAGAGAATATCGTTCTTCGGCATACCGATACGCCGGTTCATAGATATTGAGGACTCCGAGGCGGTGTTGAGAGCGATACGTACGACGCCGCCAAACAAGCCTATAGCCCTTATACTCCACACGCCGGGCGGCCTAGTCCTCGCCGCAAGCCAGATAGCCATGGCGCTGAAGAGGCATCCCGGAAAGAAGATTGTGATAGTGCCACATTACGCGATGAGTGGTGGCACCCTCATCGCGTTGGCAGCCGACGAGATATTGATGGATCCGAATGCCGTGCTAGGCCCGCTCGATCCACAGTTAGCGCTGGGGCCGCAGGGCCCAGTAGTGCCAGCACCGAGCATAGTCAAGGTTGCAAAGATGAAGGGAGATAAGGCGAGCGATACGACGCTGGTAGTTGCCGATGTCGCAGAGAAGGCTATAAGGGAGATGCAGGAACTCATAGTCTACCTGCTCCGCGACAAGATGGGCGAGGAGAAGGCTTGGGAGCTAGCGAAAAAGCTGACCGAAGGCGGCTGGACACACGACTACCCGATAACCGTGGAGAAGGCTAGAGAGCTAGGCTTGCCGGTGAAGACGGAATTGCCACCAGAGGTCTACGAGCTAATGGAGCTATACCCTCAAGCGCCGTATAACAGGCCTGGTGTGGAGTTTATCCCACAGCCTATACAGCCACAGATACCGCGCCATACGAGGCAACATCATTAACCATACCGTAGCCCCTACCCACCGGCAGTTTTTACGCTCAAACACCTCCTAAGTGGGTGATCGGAGGCTTCATAACCCATCTACACTGTGCTCTACGTGTAAGGGAGCCTCTTGGCATACTCTGATACGGTTTTACGCATAGCCCTGAGCATGGTTGCAACCCCGATCGTCGTTGTTGTTATCGCCCTTACAGGGTTGCCGCCTTGCCCGCCTGCAGCTGTAGCCTTCGCTGCTGGGCTTGGGCTTTTAGTGGTGGTATTGCCGGCTCTGCTTGTGTTCCTGCCGAGAATCTGTAGGGTAAGAGCGAGCCTGGATATTGACACGCTCCACGTAGATATGGGGTCTTGTGGTGTGATAGAGATACCGCTTGATGCCATTAGATCTGTACGCGTTGTTGATAAGGTGGTGCCGGTGTGGAGGCTTGCCGGAACATCGTTGCCAGGCTTCTACTCGGGGCTCTTCGAGGTCAAGGGGTATGGTAGGGCCTACATATACGCTGAGAGGCTGGAGAACCTGCTAGCCCTAGAGCTAGCTAACGGTAGGACAGTCTTCGTTGGTGGTAACGCGCCAGAGCTAGCGGATAAACTTGAGGGTCTTGTGGCTGGCTCTTCCAGAATTGATGCAGAGAATGCGCCGAGGCTGCAGAGGGAGAGGGCGAGGATAATGCTGCTAGCACTGGCAGCCGTGGTGGTTATGGGGGCTGTGCTCGGCGCTATAGCCTATGCAGCCCTCCCGGACAAGGTCCCGGTAGACTATGGCAGCAACTGGGAGCCAGAGGAGTGGGGCAGCAAAACCAGCCTCCTAGCGATATACTATGCCATTGTTGGAGGCAGCGCAGCAGTCGCGGCTATCCTGCTGGTAGCAAAACGGGATCCTACAGTAACGCTCATAATGTTGCCGACAGTAGCTGGCTTAATACTGCTCGGTGCAGCATTACTCTTTGCAGCCCCATGCTACGCCATGCAGTAGCTAGCATGTGAGCTTGACAGTCTATACAGTGTATGTGGTGGCTGCAGGGTATACCAGCATAAGGGTTAGGAGGAAGGCCAAAGAAGCTGCTTGAAAGGCTCCCTAGTACCCGTGGAGGCGAGGCTTGACCACCAGCTAGACTATGGCGAGCTTCTCCGCATTCCTAGCCACCCAAAAGCCCGAAGCCGATGAAAATCATGGCTTCTTGAGGGGTTCTTCTCCAGGTCTCCAGGCCCGCTGAAGGCTGCGATACTGATGTAGCCAGAGAGCGCTCAAGAGGAGACGGGTTGAACACTCCACACCGTCTTAGGGGCAGAGTGGCGCTTGAAGCCAGTGAGTTCATGGAGGCTCTTGCTGCTAACCATTCTACACAAGTATTCCTCCATCGTGAGAAGGAGTTAGTGAAAACGGCAATAGGATAGAGAGCAGGTTGGCTACAAGCCTTGTAGGTACTCGCCCAGCTGGATCCCAGCGTGCTCCGTCATCAACGCTTGTTTTTTGGGATGACGGATCTAAAGCCTTAGACTATATCAGGATTGCGTATCCAGCTCTGTACGGCTTATATAAGGCCTGGACGGCTTATGAACTGTTACATGGGCCGCTGACGTGTGCACGTCAGCCCGAAGCCCCCAGCTGGTGGGGGCGGTGTGGGCAACGGCCGTGAGCCGAGGCCCGCTCCTCCTGGGGTTCATGGAGGCATAGCGCGAGTAAGTGCCAGTGCTAACTCCTTCTCCCGCGTTGTAGGCGGTGTTTCGCTGTGGTTGCACGTATGTAGACTAGGTATGCTAGTGCTGCAGCTGCAGCTGCTACGAGAAACTTCTGCACCACAGTATAGTCTCCAGCAATTACTGCTGCCGCAGCCATGGTTGCTATTGCGGAGGCTAGCGCTAGCAGCGGAGGCTCATCCTTCAATGCGAGTGCTAGCCCTGCAAGCATCCAGAACACGGCATAGACTGCTGTAGCGGTATCACCGGTGGCGAGGCTCAGGACTGCAAGTACTGCTGCAGCAATGACTATCACGAGAGGGGTCGGATAGAGCTTGGGCAACACCGGTCAGCCGGGGCGTGAAGGCCCAGCAGTACCCGGGTAGAAATCCCATGCGCTCCACGCCCCCGGGGAGGGGTCGCCCCCGAGGTTTCCTCCTCACAGCCCCTCCATGGATGAGGGGCTCTGGGCTGGTAGCCCGTTCTTCATGCCCTCCCCGCGGGGCTGGGATCCCTGTGTGGTGTGTTATGTCTGGGTTTGGGGCTTCTTTAGCCTCTCTTCAGCCCTGGCTTTAGTGTATGAGGCGGCGTCTAGGGCCCCGTATGCTAGGCTTAACAGTATCATGGTATAGACGATTGGGGATATGTTGATGTAGACGCGCACGCCCTGGATTACAGCTTCAACGTTTCCATAGTTTACTATGTCTGCGAAGATCAGGGCTGCAAGAAGCTTTGATAGTATCTTTAGCGGTGCAACAATGTAGACGTCTTGCAGGGCTGTTTCAGCTGTGCTCAGCACAGCTAGTAGTATCACTGCCGCCAGGTAGGTGTGTATGTTCTCCGTAATAGGCTCTATGCTGGGTGCCATGGTTGCTAAGATGCGGTGTAGCACGAGCACGAATACGGTATAGTATGCGACGCCGGTTACAATGCCGCGACCTATTGCTGCTATAGCCCTTTCAAGTCTTTGCAAGGTGTAGCTTCACCTCCACCATTACCTGGTATATGCCTGCTATCTTGAAGCCGAGCCTCACCATGTCCTCCGCTCCGTCAACGGGAATGTAGAGGTGGACTAGTTTCTGAGAGTAGCCCGGTCCTAGGGTGCCGAGCTTCGCTGAGCTGCCAGAGCTGTAGATGTAGGCGTCCGTCAGCGGCACTGAACCCCTATAGACTACCTTTACCGTGACGTCAAGGTGCGTCGCATTGTAGGGCTTTGCTGACACTACGTAAATCTCGAACAGTGATTTGTCCATGTAGACCTCGATGCCAAACACAAGTAGGGGTGCCACAAGCCCAGCCATGAGGATGGCGCTAACTATCGCGAAGCTGTAACGGGCAGCAACTAGCATACCTTGTCAGCCCTTCCCCTCCCTTCTCAATGTCTGAAGGAGTTCTATGCCGCGGAGCAGGAGGACAGATCCAGCCCATATCATTAGCCCTAAGAAGCCTAGCCTAGCGGCCAGATTCACCAGCTCATAACTGGTGTAGGCTATAGCCTGATCAAGTCTCTCAGCTGGCGGCAGCACAGGATTATACATGGCATAAGCATGGTAGGCAGCTAGTGCCCCAGCAACAACAACCACTACACCTATCACAATAAGTATCGTGGCCATCAGAAGCTCTAGCCTCACCCTTGCAAGACCGAGCAAAGCTGCAAACCCGGGACTTTTGGTGAGGCTAGTGCTGGTATATGTGTAGCTGTGGAGCCCTCTGTGCCCTCCTAATAGCCTAGGTTATGCGGGCTTTGTACCCTCACTTACATGCTCTGGGGACTTAATGTGGTTGGGAGTATGTTGAACATGTCTGGGCTAGGCGTTATAGTTCTCGTAGCTGGCATTACCTTCGTCTTAGCAGTTCTACTTGCTACCTTTACTACACACAACGGTATGGGTAGTCAGCACGGTGTCAATGGAGTTTCGGCTCTAGGGTTGTTTGCACTTTAGCGAACATGGCATAGTTAACCTCCGCGGAGCCTACGCGTATACCGGTGGGCGCTGCCTGGTCCTTCTCTACGAGGGCGGAAGTCATGGTCCTCTTAGTGGCTGCTATGGTTTATTGCAGTATTGCTGAAAGCTATGAAGATGAGTGAGCATGGGATTCTCCCAGATTGAATACTCAAGAGAGTCTGGCAAGGTTGTGGCCAGGGAAATTCGTGTGCCTGGGAGGGCCTGGAGGGGTTGTGTGAAGGCTTAAAGCCGTAGGCCTATTCTTGCCTAGCGGCTCGAGATATAAGTCCTAGCTTAGGGTTTACGCTGGTAGGGGTCCCTGGGTGTCATTCTCTCGCCAGGCATGTATCGGGGGTTGGGTGTGGTTTGAGGGTTCAGGGCTCGGTTGTCCTGGTTACCGGTTCGAGCCGTGGCATAGGCAGAGCTGTAGCTGTCGAGGCTGCCCGCCGTGGTGCTAAGGGCGTAGTTGTCAACTATGTTTCGCGCAGGGATGCAGCCGAGGAGACTGCTAGGCTCGTGAAGGAGGCTGGCGCGGTGCCCCTCGTGGTGAGAGCTGACGTATCAGTGTACGAGGAGGCTCGGAAGCTTGTAGAAGCAGCTATCGAGAAGTGGGGCCGCCTAGACGTAGTGGTGAATAATGCCGGTATCCTTGAGCCGAAGCTGTTTGAGGACATGAAGCCTAGGGACTGGCAGCGCATGATAGAGGTACACTTCTATGGAGCGCTTAATGTTGCCCACGCAGCAATACCCTACATGAAGAGGAATGGCGGTGGAGTAATAGTCAATATTGCATCGGTGCTGGGGCTCCGGCCGGAGCCCGAGGCATCCCACTACTCGGCGGCAAAAGCAGCGTTAATCGCGTGGACTATCGCTGTCGCCAAGGAGCTTGCAGACTACAACATAAGAGTTTTCGCGGTAGCGCCGGGCGGCGTGGATACAGACATGACGCGGGCCTGGGGCGACATGGACTGGGTTGAGGAGCAAATCCCTCTGCGGAGACTGGCAAAGCCCGAGGAGGTGGCGAAAATAGTTCTCGACGCAGTGGAGAACCCCTACGTGTCCGGGGACGTGCTAACCATTAGCGGCGGCCTCCTCTAACTCCTCATCCTTCCCGATTAGCTTCTTAGCCTGTCTATACTCAAGGCTAACCCTATCCAGCTCCTTCATGATCTCTGGGTGCTCTCGGATAATCTTATCAACGATATGCAGGTACCTAGCCACCCTCACAGCGTTGGGGCTTATCTCGACAAGCTCTTCCCCGTTGACGACCACGTAGTGTTTCTTCTCCACCCTCTCGCCGAGAATGTATTCTGCCTCGTTAGCGCTTGCGTGTAGCGCGAAGCAGTGTGGACTACCATCAATCGTCACTATGGTTATGGATCTGGGCTTGCTGCTCCTTATAATGCTCGCAATCTTCCCATAGTGTGCCGGTGACTCCCTCTCCGGGCACGCTAGGAGCGCTGTCTTGCCCTCCGCCAGCTTTCGGAACAGCTCTGGGTTCACGAATGGCAGGCAAGCCGAGGCTATGAGGAGATCCCTATTCCTCAGTATCGGTGCCTTAACCCAGGTGCTCCAAACCCAGGGATAACCCGCCCTCTCCTCATGCTCTCCAGTCATCCAGCATCACCTCCGGGTCTTCTCCATGTACTTGTTGAGGATGAGAAAAGCACAGTAGCTGCCACACATAGTGCACGATGGGAGCTGCACGCCGTACTGGCTATAGATCCTCCTAGCCCTCTCCGGGTCCAGCGAGAGCTTGAACATCTTATTCCACTCGAGCCTTGCACGGTGAATGCTCATCTTAATGTCGGGCTCCATAACCCTCCTGCCAAGCTTGACTATGTCACCAGCGTGCGCAGCTATTCTCGCTGCTATGAGGCCCTCCTTAACCTGCTCCGGGTTTGGGAGGCTTAGGTGCTCGGCGGGTGTCAGGTAGCAGATGAGGTCGGCACCCTCGGCAGCAGCTATTGCAGCGCCTATAGCTGCCGCTATGTGGTCGTAGCCGAGCCCTATATCGGTCACAAGCGGGCCAAGCACGTAGTAGGGGGCACCCCTGGTGAGGCTCTTCATAAGCCTTATATCAGCGACGATTTTGTTTATCGGCACGTGGCCAGGTCCCTCAACCATAACCTGTACACCCTTTTCCCGAGCCCTCTCCACGAGCCGTGCATTATTGATCAGCTCCAGGATCTGAAGCTCGTCTAGCGCATCAGCTATAGCGCCAGGGCGCAGCGCATCACCAAGACTTATCACGGCATCGTACTCTGCAAACAGCTCTAGTATGTAGTCCCAGTTCCGGTAGTAGGGGTTCTCGCTGCCGGTTTCCATCATCCATGCCGCCAGCAGGGCACCGCCACGGCTAACTATGGGCTGTATACGGTTACTCTTAAGCGCCCTCTCCGCCAGCTCCCTAGTAATGCCGGCATGGATTGTCATAAAGTCCACGCCGTCCCGTAGATGGCGCTCGAGAACCTGGAGGAAGAAGTCCTCGTCGGGCATCCCCCCATGCTTTCTCACGCCCTCAATATAAGCCTGGTACGTTGGCACAGTGCCAAATGGTAGAGGCTCCGAAGCCTCCATAAGGATTCTTCTAACCTCGTCGAGGTTCTCACCAACACTCAAATCCATAATCGTGTCGGCACCATATTGAACCGCTATCCTAGCCTTCTCCTTCTCCATTTCAATATCGTTCACATGGGTGCTAACACCAATGTTAACGTTAACCTTCGTTGTAAGCCCCTCACCAACACCAACAAGCCTAATCCTGCCCTGCCGCTTGATATTCCTCGCAATAATCACCCTGCCTTCAGCAAGCCTAACCCGGAGCTTGTTCGGATCCACACCCTCAGTCCTAGCAACCTCCAGAACTTCCTCCGGCACCGACCCACTACGAGCCTCAAGCATAACCGTCTTCGCCAAGAAGCACCACACCGTGAGGAACCCTGCATCTAGAACGGGTTTATAGAGCAATACATAACACTGTAATAATTGCCTGGAGCAGGCTGAAGCTTGAGTCCGGAACAGACACGGCTGGGGAAGCCGTCCCCAGCGCTGCATTGGCTAGCAGCTTGTCGTAAACTAGGGTTCACAGACTATTGAGCGGCTGAAGATCGGTGTCCTATGAGGGTATGTAGCTAGCTTGCTCCGTACAGCTCAGGGTATGCCCACCAACTATTCCGGGAAGCCTTATGTGTAGGTTGGCCATAGGCCCCTGCTGTGGGGGTTTCATGACTAGCCGGGGTTCCAGCGGCAGGTATAGCCCGGCCCTAGTCTATCTTGCCGCTCTCCTAGTGTTTCTAGCCGCCGCTGCTGCTGGCAGCTACTATGCTTCTGTCCGGCCCTCTGACTTCTTCGACTACTTTATGGAGGTTGCTAAGGAGCTGCCGAAAGCCGAGAGTGTGTCGGTGATATACCTCCATAACCTTATGCTCTCGCTGAAGCTTGTTGCACCATATGCTGTTGCAAAGCTTATCCTTAGGCGGCGTGCTCGGCCGCTGCTCGTTGTGCTCGCCTTGGTGCCGCTGCTTGTGCCTGCTGTTAACGGGTTTGTGCTTGGCGGCACGCTTGCCTGCCCGTTAATTCAAGCTGCTGTTGCCCCTGGCTGTAGGCCAGGCAGTGTCTCGGCAGTCCTTGTAACGGCTTCGCTTATTCTTCCCCATGGTGTCCTGGAAATACCGGCTATGGTCGCGCTTGCTGCTGCTCCGCTGGCCGCGGAGTTTGCAAGGAATGGAACACGGTGGGCCGTGTTAATGGCTGTTGCTGGTGCTGTGCTCCTGCTACTAGCTGCGCTTGTTGAGGTCTACGTGACAATGGCTGTGTACGAGTTTGCTTGGGGGCTACTCTGCGGCTAGTCCTCGAGGAGCCTCCGGAGCGCAGCCACTATGGCTTCTACCGTGTCCTCTACACCTAACTTCGCCTTGGCTTCTTCGAGAAGCTTTGCGGCTTCGGGAGGCAGCGTGATTACTATTTTCTCGCCGCCACGGTACCCGGAGATCTTGTCTAGGAGGTCTGCCAGGGGCTCCAGCTTCTCCGGGTGGAAGCCTACAGCATCGAGTACTGTTATGCCGTCCTCCTCTAGGCTCTCCCGGACATCACCTGGTACTGCAGCCCTACTGATGAGAATCATGTAGCGGGGGTTGTATGTTTTGGCGTAGAGCTTTACGAGCTGATACTCGCGGAGCCTCAGGGAGGCCCCCTCCTCTACGCGCTGCTCGACTACACTACGCTGTACGCCCATAATGTCTGCTAGGCCTTCGAAGAGGCCTGCTAGCCACTTGTTCCTCCACTCCTCCGCTGTCAGGGGCTTGCGGAAGTAACCCTTGAGATCCCTTATCCTCACGTACCAGTCGCTTAGCTCCTTAAACTCAATGATCACGTCTGGCCTCTTTATTGGCGGGCTGGTGGAGAGGTCAACCATGTTCATGACCATGCCGCTGTAGGCCATTGCATCAGGGCGTAGCGCGGTGTAGAGACTCCATATCCTCTGCAGGTCGCTTGTGTCCTCCCAGCCTAGCGGCCGGGGAGCCTCGTGGAATATGCTGATGAAGCCCTTGCTAAGCCTTGCTAGGACAGCGTTGGGGGGTATGATGCCGAGTCTCTGCTTGCCGCTCCTGTCGAAGCTTAGGAACCGGTGCTCCGGGTACACTAGCTCGTAGCCCCTCTCCGCGAGCAAAGCCATCACTGTAGCCAGACCCCATAACTGGTATGCTGTCCTCATATTGGTGCGTAGTGAAGTCCTCACCGCAGCCGTGGCCTTCCTCTCAAACTCCCGAAGGTCAACTCTCCCCCTAGCAAGGTCATAGACGTAGTTGAATAGCTTCTTGCGGAGATGCGCTTCGGGGTCCTGGACGAAGCTACCGAACTCCCGGGGGTAGGTGAAGCCAGCGAGGCCTAAGAGCCTAGCCAACCTTGAAACAGCGGCTCTCACATGGCTGAGCCACTCCTCCGCTTCCACCAGCTCCCCAGAGAACCTGGTCACGATACAGTCCTTAACGTGATCCAGCAACTTCTCAACAGCTGGGGTTATTCTGGGTATAGCCTCTCCGCCAGCAGCCTCGGCGAGTTGTCTCGCTAGTCTCTCTAGCTCCTCGCTGCTACAGCCTGTCACGGCGCTAGCGTCCCTTCTCTAGTGCCAACAGGGAAGCCGCAAGAATTAGTGTTGCTCCCACGAGCTGTAGCGCTGTGAGCTTCTCGCCGAGCAGCAGCGCAGCCAGCACCGTCGCTGCTAGGGGCTCTATGAGCGACACAACCGAGACCCGATAAGCCTCCAGAAGTCTCAGCGCGCGGGCGTGGAGCACGTAGGGTACAAGCATCGTGGCGACTCCGAGATAGAGCATCCATGGCAAGTCCACAGTCGCAGGCAGCTCCCCTGGCTTTGTTACAGCTGCTACTGCCATGGCTGTGAAGGGCTGGCTGTGGAGTCCAACCTCTAGCTCCCCAGCACCGTGGCGTAACGCATAGCGGGCGGCGAGCATGTAGGCTGCGTAGAGTAGGCCAGCTGCAAGCCCAACAAGTACGGCTACGAGGCTTGCACGGGCCCAGCCCTCAAACGCTATGAGGAAGGAGCCAGTGAAGCCTAGGGCTACAGCTAGAGCACCACGGGTCCCCGGCTTTTCACCGAGGAGGAGCAGGCCGAGGAGGGCCACCCATATCGGCGCCGTGTAGAGCAGTATGCTGGCAAGTGCAGCGCCGAGAAGCTCGACGGCGAAGAGATAGACAACCACCAGCGGTGCTAGCGTACCAGCACCCACAAGGAGGCTCCACCTGCCAGGCCTGCCATAGCCGAGCACTGTGGCAGCGAGAGAGCCTAGGCCGCCGATGAGGGGGCGACCGAGAATAAGCCATTCACGGCTAGCACCATGGCTCAAGGCTAGCCGGTAGGCTACGCCAATACTCCCCCAAAGTATAGCAGCCGTAACAGCATAGGCTAGACCCCGAGTCCTCGTCAACCCTCCTCCCGTCATCAGCCATAACCGCTTCTCGGGCAAGGGGCAATTATAGGTTTGAGTTTGCAGCATAACTGTGATGCCGCATGTTGACCCTTAAGCTCGCCACCTCTAGGCGCAGTACTGTTCTTGACACCGTTGGCAGCTTACCACTGCAGGTAGAAGCGATCATGTCATAGTAGACGAGGAGGCTGGGACCATGCTCGCTGTGGAGACGAAATGGTCGAGGCTGGCAGCCAGGAGGTCGTCGAGGCTTTGGGGAAGGTGGGACAAAGCTCTACCATACAATGCCGAGCCGTTACCGCAACCACCGGGTAATCGTAGCAGCATGCGCGGGGGCCAGCGGAGACCCCCAAGGTGCCGGACGCCTACAGCGTGACGGCCGAGGACATGTCATGGGGCAGGGGCTGCAGCTAGAACACCCCCTTAAATACCCCTAAGACCCTAGACCGGCTGGTGCGGGGGAGCCCGCGTCTTGAGCGAGGCTAGGGAGCTAAGCAAGATACTACACGCTGTAGAGGAGATGGAGTCCAAGCTTGAGGCCCTAGAGAAGCAGGCAGAGGAGGAGGCTGCAAGGCTCGTAGAGCAGGCTGACCGGCTTGCAGCCCAGCTCCGTGCAGTAGCCGAGCAGTTGCTAGAGCAGGCAAAGCAGAGGATAGAGGAGGCCGTGAAGAGGGAGCTGGCAAGGCTGGAGGAGGAGTTCACCCGGAGGGAGCGGGAGGAGGCTGCAAGGCTCCAAGAGCGGATAGAGGCTAGGCGTGAGGAGGCACTGAGAACAGCCCTTGACATGCTTGCGAGGGTGGTTAAGGGTTGAACCGGATCCCCGACGTAGGTGTCGACTACCTCAATGTCAAAGCCTTCACGGCCAGGCTACTAAGCCTTGAAGACGACCTCAAGGCACTTATGGCGCAATATACTGGCGATGAGGCAGTGTTAGAACTCTTCCAGGCAACAAAGCTCTCCAAGTACCTCCCTGAGAAGCCTGCCAATCCTCGCCCAGTTGAGGTGGCAGCCTATAGGTACATGGCCGAGCTGCTCGGCAGGTTCGAAGCCATAGCCTCGGGGAAGGCTGAGGCGATACACAGGGCCTACAAGCTAGTACTCCTAGTCCACGATGCCGAGATTATAATAGGGAGAATGCTACGGGGCAAAACACCCCCACGAGACGAGGAGCTAGTACAGCCGGCATCCCCCCAGGTGGGGCTCCTCAGGAGGCTGGCCGAGGAGGAGGCAAAGCCAAGCCAGGCGCTAAGGGCAGTAGGTCTCGAAAAAGCAGCGGCAATCGTCGAGAAGAACCCTGAATACCTAAGCACGGCCCTAGACCTAGAACTCATAGCAGCCTTGGCAGAGGCGCTACAAGTGGCAGAAACAGAGTACGCACGCGAGATCATAGGCGCGCGGCTAGACATAACAGCAGTAAGAATAGCATCAACCCTAGCAGTCCTGGAGGCCCCTAGTGAAACCAGTCAGCTCTACTTCGAAAACCTTAGGACGTACAGGCTCCCAGCAGACAGTCTACGCCAAGCTATAGAGACAAAAGATGCAGAACAGCTAGAGACGATACTCAAGGCAAAGGCGCCACAGCAGCTACCGGAAAACCTGCCACCAGCGGACGCTTACATTGCAGCAGCCAGGAAACACAACCGGAAGCTAGTAGCAAAAACCTACATAGCGGCCGTGCTGACAGTAGACGTCCTCGCCGCTGCTTTAGAACAAGCACTCCTAGACGCCGAGGACGCCATAATCATAGCAATAGCAGGCTACTCTAAACAGCCGAAACAGCAAGCAGCAGCGCTACTGTCCATACAAGTATGATGAGTACTACCCCACTTTCAGCATAAGCACGCTTATACGTGGGAAGGAGCGGGCAGCGTATGTGTTCGTCCTCTATCCTCTGTCTTAACAAGTACCGAAATCTAGGGTGGCACATCGGGGGAGCTGTGTGGAGCTTGGCACTTGTATCGCTGTAGTGCGGTGTCGCGGCCACCCCAACGTTCAACTTGCTCACGAGTCTACTCTCGAGCTTGAGGAGCGAAGCGTACTTACACCGAGAGGGGATTGCATAGCTTGTATCTCGTGTAGTGGTGGCGAAGAGCTGAGGAGCTGCGCTACTAGGCGAGGCCTAGCAGTACTAATCATCTTCGCCGCCGAGCCTGGAGGGAGTGTGGCTAGCTTCGCGGTTTACGGGCTGTCCCCCGGATCTAGGCCTGGGAGACTGGTGGCGCGGAGGTCCTGCCACACAGCTGACAGTATAGTTGTTGCCGGGTCTGCGGCGGCCGCTGATGCCCCCCGCAGGCTGGCACGCATACTCTCTAGCGGGTTTGCGAGGTGCTATGCTGTCTACACGGTGTTTCGGCCGCCAGGAGTCGAGGAGCTATACGTGGAGCTATGCGGCAGCGGTAGGGATGTTGGTGTCAGCAAAGCCGGGCCTCATCAGCCCCCTGGCGGGTCTGCCCGGGGAGTTAGGGGTTCTAACATCATCCACCCCCAGGCAGGCCCGCAGGGAGAGTAGCTTCCCGTCCCCTTCCTGATCTCGGGATAGCTTGGGACTTGCTCCTCTGCTGGTTTCGGGTTCTCAAGGCTCGTACTTGTCTAGCCCTGCTGTTGTGACTGTGTCTTCATGTGTCCGGGTTTATGCTCTCTTTGCTCCTGCGTTATTACTGGTTTGGCCCAGTTGCCGTAGGCTAGCCATGCTAGGGCTGTTCCACCGGCTACGTGGTTGCTTATAGCCATGCCTGCCCATAGTCCCTTCTCGCCTAGGCCTAGCTGGTAGGCTAGAAGCCATGAGAGGGGTATCCGGAGGAACCACAGCCTAGCTATGCCTAGGGCTGATATGAAGAACGTGTGGCCGCTGCTCCTCGCTACGACATTTGCTAATGTGAGTAAGTTGAAGGATAGTATGCTTGGCCCGAAGACGTGGAGCATGTCCACTATAACCTTTACTGTTTCCGGGTTGCTAGTGAATATCCTAGCAAACTCTTCGGCGAAGTAGACTATGGCTGCTATGTATGCTCCGACGAAGCCTGCTAGGAGTAGTAGCCCGGTTTTCACGGCTTTGCGCGCCCTCCAGGTCTGGCCTGCGCCGAGGGATTGGGCTACGACTATGCCTACCGAGCGGGCTAGAGGCATCGATATTATCGAGTCAATGCTGAGCGCCACGTGGCCAACCTGGTATGCTGCCAGCACTACCTCGCCCAAGCCAGCCACGATGCCAGCCATAACCATAAAGCCCAATGTCATGCCTAGACGCTGCACCACCAGCGGCGCCGAGACCTTGGCGACAAGCGGTAACAGGCTGCGGTCGGGTATGAGGTCCCGAATACCCAGCCTGAACCCGTGCCTCCCCGTGGCTAGGCTATAGGCGGCATAGCTGGCGGAGAACAGGGAGGCTATAAAGGTGGCAAGAGCAGCTCCGAGGACGCCGAGGTCAGCCACGAATATCAGTATGGGGTCTAGAACAGCGTTTATCGCTGTAGCTGCTATAGACACCTTAACCGGTGTCCTCGTGTCGCCGGCTGCTCCCAGCAGCATGTTGAAGAAGAGGAATAGCGCCGAGAACGGTGTGCCGAGCGCTATGATGGCCAGGTACACTTCGGCGAGGGGCTTAACGGTCTCGGGCACCCCTATAGCATCGAGGTAGAGCGGCGCAGTAGCAGCTATAGCTATGGAGCCGGGCACGGCGACAATCATTATGAGGCCTAGGACGGTGCCGGCGCTGCGCGAAGCTCGGTCGTAGAGGCCGGCCCCGATGTACTGGCCTGCTATGGCTGATACGCTGCCCGAGAGGCCAAACGCTACAGCAAACACTATGTCAGGATAGGGCCACGAGACTATTGGTGTGCCGAGGGCGGCCTCGCCGAGCCTCGACAGCCAGAAAGCGTCCACAGCTTCGTAGAGTATCCTAACACTACTAGAAGCCATCAACGGCACGGCAAGCCACACGAGGAGCCGGACAATATTCTCCTCGCTGAGAACCCTCTCCCGCAGCCTCCCCAGCCGCTCACCAGCGTCAGCCAAGGCTCACAGCCGGCAGGGCGAGAGGAGGAAACCGTTCTTCAAAAACTAGTAGGCAGCCTCCGAAGGGGCTGGGTCCTCCCTAGCCGCGGCACCTCGCCACCCCCAGGGAGGGGTCGGCGTATAGCCTGTCAGTCATCCCCAGCCCCTGGGAGCAAAGGCTTCTAAGCTACGGCTTTTACCTTCTACGTGGCGGCTACTGTATTCTTATCACTGGTGTCTTGCCGAACCTGGGCAACTCCACGTTGCTACCTGGCTCAGCGTCGGCTACTATTACGCGTGCGCCGAGAGGCGCGCCCTTCCGGTAGCTTGCTGCCGCTAGCTCGTTGATTATCCTGGCTGCAAGGGTTTCGCTCCAGTCCTGGCGCGGCACTACGGGCAGGTCCAGGCCTGCTATGCAAGCATAAGTGTATGTTAGCAAGTCTCGGAGGGTTATCGCTCCTTCTCCCACCCGCTGCTTGAGAATATTATCCTCCGCCACGGGGAGCATTACCTGGTTAAACCCCGTACACATGGTCTCCTCGCAAGCCTCCTCTATAAAGCTCTCCAGCGCTGCTATAACGGACATCGTACCCGGTGCCCCGATTCGGTCGTCGAGAGTCTCCTCAACCACAGCCGCCACACTATCCTCCATCCATGGAGAGAGCGAGAGATCTACACCGTAGAAGTCGAGGTCGAACTCCTCGGCAGCACGGGCGGCTGCATCCTCAACCCGGGACACCGCCTCTAGGAGATCTACTAGCGCCTCTGCCCAGTCGCGGCCCCTCAGGAGGCCGGGGTAGAGGAGGGCTACTGATATGCCAGGAGTGGAGGAGAGCGTCGCTGCAGCGGGGAAGTATGGTGTCTCAACGTGGTCTGGCACTGTGACCGCGACCCTCGCCGACATGTCTGGGCCTAGTAGTGCAAGGCCGTGTAGCAGCTTAACAGCCTCTGGCATGGGCTCGGGCGCTGACACGCTGGCATAGACGTTACCCGCAACGGATAGAACCTTTTTGACCTCATCGACGTCTGCGCTGTAGGCATCGCGGTGGTAGACAGCGTAGAGGATATCCTTGTCCAGCTCTGCCCTCTTCAGGGCCTCGACGAGAGAGTCTACGTAGCTCCTTCGCCTCCCCATAGGTGGTAGTGCAACCCGGACAGTCCAGACCTCGAGGCCTGTAGTCTCCTCGAAAATTGCGCGGAGCCTCCTAGCAGTCCTCGTAGCCCGTGTTAACGTCTTGGCTATGTCCTCCCAGCTTTCCCAGTCATCAACGATGGCGTGAAGCGTTACGGATCTTATACGCGGCTTGTATCCCGCCAACCCGGGCTACACCAGGCCTAGCCCCCTTAAGGGGGGCGGATAGAGGGTTAGCGGTGGGGCCCTGCGGCGAACAATCATGCCCGGGATTGAGACCCCTCACCACTACATTCCAGACCTCCTACAGCAACAGCCAGCAGCACCCACGAGCTTCGTGCCGGGCAACGCGTCGGCAGTGCAGCCCGAGACAACAGGTGTAGCTGTACAGTATGCCGGCGGCGGGAGTGGTATGGATCCGTGGCTAGCTGGGCTCATAGCCCTCGTGGTTGGCCTCGCTGTGGTGGCGCTTCTCCTCGTAGTATCCAGGCTCTCTGCGCGCACAACACAGCTTCCGGAGGCTGGCATGCCGCAACCACGTAGCACATACATGGTCCCGCCGGGCTACAGGTATGAGGGGCTGAGGCTCGAGCTGAGGCGGGCCTACTTGCGGGTGCTCGAGGCTCTCCGTAGGCACGGGCTCTACCTGCCGCATGGCGCTACTGCGGGTGAGGTGGGCGAGGCTGCTAGGAGGCACGGGTTGGGGTCTGCTGCCCGGGTGGCAAGGTTATACCGGGACCACATGTACTCGAGGCGCGGCCCGCCGCGTGGTGTAGTTGATGAGGCTTGGAGGCTGGCTAGAGAGCTATAGGCTCCTATTCCTCGCCCTCCTAGCCATTACCGGTGTCCTCGGACTCGCCAGTGTAGGCCTCGAGGCCCGTGTAACCTCGATACTCTCCACGAGCCCGGAGAACAGCTTCCTCACAGGCTCAAGCAGCTTCTACAACGAGCTAGCTGCCCGCTATCCGGTCCAGCTCGGGGGCCCCGAGACCATCCAGCCAGGCTGGTGTACAACATACCTTCTCATCGGGCCCGACAAGCCCATCAAGCACGGGGAGGCGGCGTGGCTTGCAGAGCTGTACCGGGAGGGGAGGGTCTCGATGCTCATTGCAGACGAGACAGGTAATGCTAACCCATTACTCGAGGTCCTCGGAGCTGGCCGCATAGCAGGCCTGGTGGCCGCGAAGCCGAGTACAACCCCGCATCCCTACATGGTTCTCGTAAACTGTAATGGCACGCTGATAGTCTCGTCGAAGGTTGCGAGAGTTGAGCCTGGACCTGGCAGTGTCCCGGTTTGCTGGGCACTCACCGCGGATGGGTGGGTGCCAATCGCAGTAGTCTACGAGAATAACGGATCGAGGTTGCTCGTTGTCGGGGACTCCAGCATTTTCGCAAACTTCCTATTCAACGGCTACGACGGGCTCCCGTCAACGCACAGTCTGGCCATGAGCCTCGTGGGAATGGTTGCTAGGCGTGGTTGTACAATCGTTTACGATGTGGCCCACTACGAGTACGCAAGGCTCGACGTATCAGCGCTCACTTTTGTCGTCTCGAGGCTACTCGCAGTACTACCAGCAGCACTAGCCTCCAAGCTATCCGACCTGGGAGGCTTTGCACCACTAGCAGCAGCTGCAGCTGTGGTTGTAGCTGCACTCCTAGCCCTAGGCTCGCCAGTAGAACCGGGAGCGCCTCCAGAGCCTGTCGGGCTTAGACAAATAAGAGAGAACACCAGGCTCATATTATCAGAGCTTACTGGCGATGCATATGGTGAGCCTAGAGGGGCCCAACCTCCTCCACAGAGACGCTCTTAGACCGGCGTACCAGCACCACGGAGGCAGCGGTCATCAGTGCTAGCCAGGTCGCTGTCGAGACTGCTACGAGTAGCGGGTCTACGGGCTTGAAGCCAGTGTGTGGCCAGGTAGCGGTCCACTCTAGGATACCGCTTGCTGGTGGCGTCTCCCCGCTTGCATAACCTATGGCCAGTGCCACAAGCCCAGAGGCCGGGTAGATGTAGCCAATGCTATTGCCCACGTCCACGAAGAGCGCGGCGTAGGGGATAAACGATAGCAGCGGGGGCAGCATGACTAGTGCATGCTTAAACCTAGAGTAGCCAGCTGCCAGCGCTGCAAATCCCAGCATTACTGCCAGCAAGTAGTAGAAGATGCCGAGCACCACGAGTACTGCTAGGAGCCCGAACGGGTTCTCGGGCACTACGAGGATGCCGTAGCGCTGCCAGGCGAGGAGCACAGTCGAGACTATTATCGTGGAGGCAGTGGCTACGAGGGCTGTAATGCTTGAGGCGAGATCCTCCACCACGAACAGCTTAGAGTTGAGCCTGGTAAACCTTGTCACGTACCTTATTACGGCTGAGGCGTATGGTATGGCAGAGGCCAGGCTTGTAGCAGTAGAGCCCATCGATATGAAGCCAAGGCTAGCATACATCGTGGACACGTAGCTCTCGACGGCGTAGCGGTACCATGGCTCACCCCTCTTCTCCAGCAGCCAGCCCCAAAGATATAAACGGCCATCACGACCCAGAATAGCACGAAGAGTATAGCCCATACTATCACAGCGGGGTTTAGGAGTACGCTCCTAACCTTGTAAACCAAGTATAGTGTCAACTAGCTGCACTCCCCGCAAACAGCTCATATACACGGTCTAGGGTGAGTATCTCAGAGACCGGGCGGCCCTCGCCAGACTCTACGAAGCTCACTGAGCCCTCCCCCGTCTCCACTACGAGGAGAGCGTCAGCCCTCCTCCCCGCCACAATCCTGGCCTTAGCTAGTCTTGAGGCCTCTACGGGGCCGTAGAGCCTTCCCGAGAACATTATGTAGACGCTCCAGTCGCGTAGCTGGTTCAGCACCCATGTCTCATGAGTGCTTAGCACTAGGGTGCCCTGGTAGCTGCGGAGCCGGCGGAGCATCCTGAGCTTCCTAGCCGGGTCAAGCTGCTCGAATGGCTCGTCGAGGAGCACGTTAGAGGTTTTCGAGGCTAGCGCGGCAGCTGTAGTATAGGCCTTGAGCTGGCCGGCAGAGAGTTGCCATGGCTTGCGCCTCTGGAGAAGCACCGGCTCGAGCCCCAGATCCCTCAACACCTCCAGAGCGGTGTCAATGTCGCCACCGAGGAGATCCATGTAGAGCACCAGCAGATCGTAGGCACTGAGGCCTAGCAGGCGGTATACCTAGGGAAGGTTTGTCGCTAGAAGCCCCATGGCGCCGTCGGCTCTCTCGGCGTCAACACAGTCTACGAGAACTGGTAGAATGTATGACTCCCTTGGCTGGCCTGCCACAAGCCATATTGTGTTTATAGCCCCAGCGCTAGCCGTGCACCCACCATAAACTACTACGGTGGAGTCCCAGACACAAACCCGGACAGGTGTGCTGGAAGATGGGGGGACCCGGATGGAGGCTGGTAGCGTGGAGTGGGTTAAGCTCACCGTGCTCGTAGACAATAACGACTGGGACGGGTTTAGGGGCGCCTGGGGCATTGCAATACTAGTAGAGACCCCGAAGAAGCTGATTCTCTTCGACACAGGGCCCTCGCCAACAGTGCTACGCGCCAATGCGGAGAAGGCCGGGGTAAACCTTTCCAACATAGACATTGTGGTGTTTAGTCACTTTCACAGAGACCACACCGGCGGCTATTGGGCAATCCTACTCGACAACCCTGGCGTGGAGAGCTATGGGCCACCGGGCACCCCTGCAGATAACATAGTGCTCAACACCACCGTGATAGCGCCAGGCATAATCCTCCTAGAGCCCCTCTACGGCCCACCATGGGAGTCAGCACTAGCAATCAACGTATCAGGTTATGGCGTGGTGCTCCTCGTTGGCTGTAGCCATACAGGCGTAGACCGCCTAGTAGAAGAGGCAATAGATGTCCTCGGAGAACCAGTAAGATTCGTCATCGGCGGCTTCCACACGCTTGGGGCACCCATCGGGGACAACATGAGGATCGTCTCTAGGCTCCGCGAGCTCGGCGTAGAGAAGGCAGCCCCAATACACTGCAGCGGGGACATTATAAAGAGGGTGATAGGGGAAATGTACCCCGACATGCTCATAGAAGCCCACGTAGGTACAGTGATACTTGTAGACAGCAGCGGCCCCCGCATACTCCAGGGCTAGGAGCAGCCGGCTAGCGATGGAAATAGCGAAAACACCTAGGCAGCAGTGCAGAGGTGCATGATGCTAATGTATGGATAGTGTCAGCTAGGCCAGAAGCTGCACAAGTACAGAGGAGGGCATAGCTGGCCAGCGTAAGGCTCCAAGCTAGGCGAAATAGATCTTGGAGATGTGGTGTGTGACGGACAGTCCCGGCTTGGGGGATCCCGTAACGTATCTCGGCTGCGTTGCGCAGCTCAGAGCTGCTTCGGCTTCCACACAACGCCCTCATCGCTAGCTATGGGTTCCACCTTGCCTTCTTCGTGGAGCCAGGCTAGTATGGAGTGTATTGCTGTTCTGTTGAGCATCAACTGTCTCGGCGTGGGCTCCACGGCTGAGAGATCCCTGGTAGCCATAACTGTGAGCTTCTCCACGGTTGCTCCACCCATTTCCCTTATCTTGTCTAGCACGTAGTTGTAGACTCTCTCGACCGCGGCCATGTTGGCCTCGACCATGGAACGTGCTCTGCTGCCGCCAGCTACCGGACCGTGGCCTGGTACTATGGTGTAACCCGCCTCGGCTAGCTCACGGAGGGTTGGCAGCCTCTCATACCACTCGCGGAGGTTGCTGGCGAAGGGTATGCCGAACCTAGACAACACTTTCTCGCCGAGAACAGCGTCGCCAGCAGCCGCGATGTGGTCCTCCTCTAGCAGTATCCCTGTGTGACCTGGAGTGTGGCCGTGAAGGTCGAGAGTCTTCATCCCTGCTGGCAGCTGGTGGCCCCAGTCAAACGGCGAGGTAACGCCAAGGGTCACCAGCGGCATGGAGGCAAGTTCAGCCGTTACGAGGCCACTGTAGACTAGCAAGAACCTAGCCTCCATGCTCTCCACTAGCGGTACACAATACCGGTGAGCATACACCTCCACACCAGGCCTTACAAGCTCCAGGCCAGCTGCAAGATGGTCTGTGTGTCCGTGCGTAAGCACTATGCCCGCTAGCTCGGCTCTAAGTCTCCCCAGAGCCTCCGCGATGGCCGCAGTCCTTCCATCCCCTATACCTGGATCAACAACGTAAGCCTTGTCGTTGTCGAGCACTATGAGGGTGTTAGGACTTCCCGGTAGAAGGTAGACCCGGTTGCTGAGCTTCTGCAGCTGAGCCAAGCCGAGGACACCACCATGGGCAGCGAGCGTGAGGAGTAGAAAATAGGCCTTGCCCTTCTCCGTCTGCCTGCTAGCTATGCACTGCCTGCCCTCGCTGCATCAATTTAAGGGTGGAACCGGCACGTCCTCCCGTAGGCCTGCAAGGAGGTCCTATTATCATTGTGGGGTGTGCCTGGGGCTGTGAGGGAGGTTGTTGAGGCGCTAGGTCTGCGGCTTTGGGGCCGTGTGTGGGGCCGCCCAGTATACCTCGTCACCGAGCCCCTACCCCTCATCGGCGTAATACAGTTCGGTGTAATAGACCGTGGCACTAACGTGCTTCAAGTGCGCCCTACCACGATCTGTCCGCTGAGCTGTATTTTCTGCAGTGTAGATGCAGGGCCTCGGAGCAGGTGGCGCCAGGCAGAGTACATAGTGGAGCCCGAGTGGCTGGCAGGGTGGGTCCACAAGGTAGCAGTTGAGAAGGGCGTACACGTCGAGGCACTAATAGACGGTGTTGGTGACCCATTCGCCTACCCCTGGCTGCCAAGACTCGTGAAGTTACTGAAAGAGACTGGTGTCGTCAGAAGTGTAGCTGCTGAAACGCACGGGGAGACCCTCACAAAGGAGCTTATCGGCAAACTCGAGGAAGCAGGGCTGGACCGGGTAAACCTAAGCATAGAGAGCCTCAACCCCGAGAAAGCTAGGAAGCTTGCCGGCACCCCCTGGTACGACGTCCGGAGGGTTATTGAGCTAGCAGAGTACATAGCTAGGGAGACCAGTATAGACCTACACGTAACCCCAGTCTGGCTCCCCGGGATAAACGATGACGATATAGTGGAGATCGTCAAGTGGGCATACAGGATCGGTGCCGGGAAGAAGTGGCCGCCGGTAACAATCCAGAAGTATATCAGGCACCGCTACGGCAGGCACCCGCCAGGCGTGAGGGAGATACCCTGGAACAAGTTCTGGGAGAAGATGAAGAGGCTGGAGGAGGAGCTAGGAGTAAGGCTAACATGGAGCATGGATGAGTGGGGCATGAGGTATGCGCCACGTGTACGGCATCCAATACGGGCGGGTCAGCGTGTAAAGCTGGTAGTTGCAGGGCCTGGCTGGCTGAGGGGCGAGAAGCTCGCAGTGACGATGGACCGGCAGCGCCTCGTAACAATAGTGGCAGCCAAGGGCCTGGAGCCTGGCGACATCGTATTGGCACGCATAATCCGCGATAAGGACGGGATATTCATAGCTAAAGTGGTATAGTGCGGCACACGGGGCTGGTACCGGGGGCACAGCCAGACCTGCAAGTCGGCACTACGCTGTTATTGTTTCGATCTTGCTGTACAAATCTTCCTACATGTAAGCGCTGTGAGCTGTGAAGTTGCTGCCCCCAATTCTATGCCTCGACGTGCCCAATGTGTATCACTAATTCCTATCACGTAGACATGGATTGTTCGGAGTATGTCTGATTCGTCGCGGAGCCTTCGCACTCTCACGGGGAGCCAGCCAGGCACAGGGAAGTCTATCGTTACAACCCTCGCACCTGGTTCCAGCTCCTCTTCGAGCTTCGGCCTTAGCTGCTCGTTTATGCTCTTGTAGAGGTATAGGAAAACCAGTGTGGCACCGCGGAGGCTAACATTGAAGAAGCTATCCTCGATAATCTCGACACGGTCAGCAACACCCTCCATTCTAGCCTTGGCTTTTGACACCTCGACCAGCGCCGGGTCGATCTCCACACCCACAGCCTTCTCTACACAGAAGTCCCTGGCAGCGATAACGACTACTCTGCCGTCGCCGGAGCCAAGGTCGTAGACGACATCGCATGGCCCGGCCCATGCAGCCTCCAATGCAGCATAGACAACGCTTACCGGCGTCGGTATCCAGGGTGCCAGCTTAGCCAAGGCTCTCCTACCCTATCACACCCTCCCTAACACCGGGTATGCTTCCTCCCGTCATCACGCAGCCGTTACCTGGCGGGCGATATCTTGCTAGTGGTGTATAGCGGCGTATCCAGCACCATACTAATACACGTGTCTCCACTTGTCAGCACTGCACGGTACTCCTTCACCCTAACATCTAGGGGGTAGAGTAGCGAGCCTATCTTGGCGTAGACGCCCTTAATTATACAGTGCAGCTCTAGCTGGCTATAACGGTAGCTCACGGTGCCATTAATGATTATTCTCGCATTGTAGGCCTGAAATGTGGTGCCGTTAACCTCCACAGTACCTGTTGGCGATACCATTACACTAGTTATTTTGCTAAGCTGGCGGATAGCCTTGTAAAGTTGCTGGACAGACTCGGCGGGCATTACGCCCCGGTACTCGCCTACGTCAAACGTCTTGAAGTATAGCTGGGCTTTCCTGCTTGAGAACCTGGCATCGAGAATTAAGAGGGTGGTTGTGTTCTTCTCTGTTACAAACTTGTACTCCATCTTTACCAGGATAGGCACTCATGATTTGGTATCGAAAATGGACTTCACATACTCCTCATATATCGTCTTGGGATCCATGAATTCTTTGGAGTGTGTAGTACTGATGAACTCGTACTCAAGCCTATCGCCATACTTGATCCTGTATGTGTTATAGAGGAAGCCGGGGGTATGAGGGAATGGTGGTGTTCTCCCTAACAACTATCATGTAGGATAGGCATCTGACTATAATCTCCCGATGATATGTCATATTGTTCACATGTGCATTCATGACGTAGCATGTTTTATTTGAAGCTGTCCCTTCTCCGGCTAGGGCTTCTGGAGCCGGGGAGAAGAAGGGTAACAGTGTGTCGGTATATGCTGTGAATGAGTTTATGCTTGCTAAGTCATAGCTAGGTATTAGCAGGGGTTCAGTATGGAGATTAGCTACTGTCATTGCAACAAAATTGAGTATTGTCGTCTCTGTTACTGGTTCGATTTATATGTTCCCTTTCACAGAGGCCCTGTCTATGGAATGGCTCAACACTACCCCAGCTACTAGGCTGGTAGCCAAGCGGGAAACAACATAGTCCTTCACAGCATCGTGTATTGCTATGCTTCTCCTTCTCTGCGGCTATTAGGCCGGTGCTAGTGCCCGCAAGAAGAGTAAAGGCGAATAGTACCAGGGCGGCAGCAGCGTAGGCTGCCGGTCTCACGGCGCCATACGCCTCCGAGAAATAATGCACTTAGGGCTTGTAGCTGAAAACGTTTCGGAGAAAACCCCGCTGTGTATTCTAAGGAAGACTCACGGGTGGGCCGCGGGCTCTGCCCCCGCTCCCCCGTAAGCCCCTCGGTCATTGGGGCCGTATCGGCCCCCTTGTGGATGCGCGGGCGGATTCCCCCGCGGCCCACAACAATAGAGTGATGGTGACTATGGCCTTGCTGGAGATAGCGCCGGGTGTCGAGGTTGTTGGTGACCTACCGGCAGTGTATGTTAGGAGGCTGAATGCGCTGGTAGTAGCGGATTTGCATCTAGGGTTTGAGGAGGAGGCTGCCCGGCAGGGCTACTTTATCCCGCGTGTCCAGCTGCTCCGTAGCCTCGATGTTGTTCGGAGGGGGCTCAACGAAACCGGGGCTGAATGGGTGATATTCGCCGGCGACGTCAAGCATAGCTTCTCCAGGTTGCTGCCGAGCGAGAGGGAGGAGCTGTCCCGTCTCTTCCAGTTCCTCCGGGAGGAGCGGAGGGTCCGGGTTACAGTTGTAAGGGGCAACCATGATAACTACTTGCCGATAGTTGCTGAAAGGTATGGCGTAGAGGTGGTCAAGGAGCTATACCAGGACGGGATCCTAGTAGTGCATGGCCACCGGAAACCCGAGGGCGACTATCCCGGCAGGGTCGAGGTAGTCATTATGGGGCATGAGCACCCGAGTCTGAGGCTGCGAGACCGGCTAGGCTTCATTGCCAAGCTCCCCGCGTTCCTCGTGGCGCCCTACCCAAGGCTCCAGGCGGCCCTTGTCGTGTTGCCCGCCGTGGGCCAGTATCAGACTGGTACTAGCGTCACCCTCTCTCCCGACACGTATCTCTCCCCGATACTCCGGGAGGAGGTCGACCTACGTAAAGTGAAACCCTACGTTCTAGCCGAGGAGCTTGGCGTCCTCGAGTTCCCCGAGCTGGAGCTGCTAGAGGACCTCCTCGCGGAGGTTAAACTCTAGCCAAGGTATTACTGGGGCGCTGCCCGTCTTACAGTCTCCAAGACCAGCATCTCTGTGGGTAGCAGGGTTCTAGCGCGGGGTGTACACCTAGCCTTGTCCGTGGAGGGAGAGACCAGGCCCCGTATAGCCCTCATAGAGCCCGAGCCAGGCGCCATAGCTAGGGAGGAGCTGCTAGAGGAGAGGGTTGCCAAGACCGAGAGGAGGCTGAGGGAGGTCTGGGAGGGCCTGGAGAAGGTTGAAAAGGAAGTCGAGGAGTTCTCCGGCGTGCTGAGGCTCTTCGAGGGACGCGTCGCCGGGCTGGAAGAGTTCAAGCGTGCAGCAGAAATGGTTGGAAGCTGGAAACTCCAAACATGCATATACCAGTCCCGCGGCATCTGCATACTATGGAGGCTCAGTAGGGAGGCAGCCGAGAGGCTCGGCATGGACATAGTCGTCGAAGACGAGGGGATTTACCGGGTTAAGGTGAGCGCTGCGCCCTGGTTCTGCGCGCTATGCCCTCTATACCAGAGGAACGCCTAGCCGGGGACAATCCTTGTACCTTTTTCGCCACGCGCCACTGCTAACGCGTTGTCAAGGCTCCCTATGGCGGCGAAGTATCCCTCACCCATAGCCTCTACGAACTCTATTGCAGCTTGCACCTTTGGACCCATACTGCCTGGAGGGAAGTGTCCCTCCTCTAGCAGCCTACGGGCCTCCGACGCCTTTAGCAACTTTAGCGGCTGCTGGTTCGGCTTACCATAGTTTAGGTAGACGTAGTCGACATCAGTGAGTATTATGAGGGCTCTAGCTCTGAGGCTCTGGGCGAGGAGGCTCGAGGCCAGATCCTTGTCTATCACAGCCTCCACGCCACGTAGGCGACCGTCACTGCTTACCACTGGTATGCCACCGCCACCAACTGTTATCACTATGAAGCCTTGCTCGATAAGCCTCTTCACAGCCTCTATCTCCACGACACGGAGCGGCTTGGGGCTCGGCACTACGCGGCGATAGCCACCCCTGGGGTCCGGCTTGAAGACCCAGCCGGTCTCCTTGGCTATCCTCTCAGCTTCCTCCCTCGAGTAGTATGGGCCCACGTACTTTGTCGGGTTCTGGAATGCAGGGTCGTTGCGGTCTACGAGGACCTGGGAGACGAGCGTGACTACGCGACGGGGCATGCCGCGGCGCTCCAGCTCGTTACCTATGGCTTGCTGGAGCATGTAGCCCAGCCAGCCCTGCGTCATGGCTCCAGCGATGTCGAGTGTCAACCTTTCCACGGGCCGACCGTAGTAGTGGTGTACCCAGTTAACTATGAGGCCCACCTGGGGCCCATTACCGTGGGTTACCACTATCCTGTAGCCCTGCTCGATGAGGTCAACCAGCTGTCGAGCCGCTTTCTCCACATTGTGCCACTGGGCCTCAACGCCCTCGCCCTTCTTCATGAACGCGTTGCCGCCCAGTGCTATTACGTAGAGGTCGTTGGGGGTGGGGGTGGCTGAAGCCAAGCTCTACACCATGGAGTTCCAGTGGATTCACCAGTTATAAATAGTGGGCTACTGGTTCTCCAATGGTTTTCCCACCCCCAAACAGTACCACGCATAGCCAAAACCAATGTATAGGGGGTACTGCAGCGTAGCCCCGAGCCGGGCATTGCTCAGAAACCGATATGTCAGCGCTGCAGTGGGTGCTTGCTAGTATGCATGGCGAGAGGCTGCTCTCCCGCAACGTTGCCGGCATCATACTCATATCGTTCCTCGTAACCGTGGGGTTTGGAGCTGTAAACCTCATCGTCCCATACTATATTCTAGCTCTGAAAGGCTTGCTTGTAGAGCTGCCAGAGAAGCTTGGCACGGTGCGGGCTGAAAGGGCTGCACTAGAGATAGGCGCTATGGCCTCAGCATTCATGGCCACCAGAGCCCTCTTCGCAGCTGCTTCGGGCTGGCTTAGCGACCGCGTCGGCAGAAAGCCGTTGATAGTCACGGGCATGTCCCTCTACACGGTGCTCGGTATACTCTATGCTCTAACCACAGCAGAGTGGCAGCTCATAGTCCTCCGCGCAGTGCAGGGTGTAGCATCGGCACTTGTTTGGCCTGTAGCCGAGGCACTGCTAATGGATACTGTGGCTCCGGGGCTGCGCACTAGGACGCTAAGCCTATACATCATATCCGCGAACGTGGGCCAGGTGGTGGGTCCCCTCATAGGCTCAGCAGCCTACGAGGCCAGTAAGAGGCTTCTCGAGGGTCACCCCGTCGTAGACATCTTCCGTGCCCCCTTCATACTGATAACAATTGCTACGCTACCAGCGGTAGCCGTGGCGGCAACGCTGAAGGAGGCCGTTGCCTCTACTGCGAGGACGGCAAGTGAGAAGGCTATGGAGATGTTTCGAGGCGGTCTACGCGAGCTACCAAGCCCTGTCAAGAGGGCGCTAACAGCCTTCTACGCTAACGGCCTGCTAAACGGCATAGCAATGGGCATAATGACAAGCATAATGATAGTCTACATCATAGACTTCATAGCCAAGGAGCCAACAAAGGTTGCAGCCGCAATGAGTATTGCGGGGTTAGCTGGCTTACTGGTATCCTATCCAGTCGCCCACATAGCGGATAAACTATCCGACACGGATAGGAAGAGACTCCTAATAGCGAGCTATGCCCTGGCACGGCTACTACTAGCAACCATAGGGTTCATAAGGAGCTACCCATTATTCATAGCTGTGGCTGCGGCACTCAGCATATTGATGAACATAACTATGCCGCTCCTCCGCTCTATACAGGCAGGCCTAATACCATCAAGGCTCCGTGGAAGAGTATTCGGGCTCCAGCAAGCATTCTTCAACCTTGGAATGGTGGCTGGGCCCCTCATAGGCGCCTACATCTACCGGAGATACTACACGGTAGAGATAGTGGCAGGGGTAACTGGGGCACAGGCAGCATTCATCTTCGCAGCTGTGCTGGGCCTGGCGGGCATAACACTCCTAACGCTATACTACAACCCAGCCGCCATAGCGAAAGCCTGGACCCTCCACAGAAGCCGCAGCGAGCTAGGAGCCGCAGCAACGGCGGAAAAGTAGCCTCGATGCCCCTCGCAGTAATTAGCTATGACTCTCCACCAGCTCTGCCGACCCCCAAACCTCCATTGCCTCGGCGAGCACCTCCTTCTCGGGCCTATTGGTTTCGACCAGCTGCCACTCCGCGTAGCCCAGCTTACGCTCCCTCTTGGAGAGCCTCTGGGCCTTCAGCTCTACCGCCCTCCTCGTTGGGTGCAGAGCTACCATCGCATACGCTCTGACGATCCCGGCTACGGCTGCCTCGTGGAGTATTATCTTCTGGTCGCAGAGTTCGATTATTAGCCTGGCGTGCATGTGGCCCTCCGGTATGAAGGCTACGACGCGCTTTACGCACTCGTTCGGGTAGAGCCTAGCCCTCTCCTCCATCATTCCTCCCCGTGCTGCAGCCGCGGGGGTAGGGGCATATGTCGCGTAGAGGGCACACGTCGCAGCGGGGGTTGCGTGCTCGGCAGTAGGTTCTACCCAGCGCTATGAGGAGCCGGTGTGCATTCTCGCTGCGCTCTGGCCCGAAGAACTCTAGGAGGGCCCGTGAGGTCTCGTCGTAGCCCGCCTTCTCGCCGACGAGTCCCCATCTCTTCGCGATACGTGCGGCATGAGTATCCACCGCGAAGACTGGCGCTTTCCGGACAAGCTGGAGAAACACGTCAGCAGTCTTCTTGCCGACACCGGGTATCGATAGGAGGAACTCTCTCAGCTCCCTCCAGGGCATCTCCAGGAGTACCTTCTCGCCGCCAGCCTCGAGGATGCGGCGGGCAGCCTCCCGGAGCGCCCTAGCCTTCTGCCTTGCCAGCCCAGCCGGCCTAATAGCCTCGATAAGCCTGTCCTCCGGCGCCGAAAGCACGGCCTCCGGGGATACGCCAACCATCTCGCGGAGCTGCAGGTAGGCCCGGATAGAGTTCCTGTCGCTAGTATTCTGGCTCAGTATGATCCCTGCAAGCACAGCGAACGGGTGCTCCCGCGCATCATACTCGAACGCGACCAGAGCCACGTAGTCGCGCCAGTCCACACGGAGACTACGCTGGAGCCTCTCGAAAACCTCGCAGCCCGAAGCATAGTTGGCAATACTGCACCCAGCCATAATCTCCTACACCCTCACAGCTATACAGTCCAAGTACATCCATAACGCTAGCCCTAGACGTGGATGTTGTGGATAATACATCTTTCCCGAAGATAGGGCTACAAACCCCTAGCGGCGTAGCGTAAGCCTATCCAGCTCGGCACTGCTACTCTACCAGGTAGACCTTAATGCCGTTCCGGGAAGCTATCTCTGCCTGCTTTCTATCACTTGTAAGGAGTTCCCCTTTCCTTCGGGCCTGAGCGATATATAATGCGTCGTAGAGGGTTACCCCGTACTCCAAAGCTATCTGCTATTGCCTCAAGCAGATAGTCCGTCTCGGGCTCCAAGACTATGACTCCCGTCTCAACAAGCTTTAGGAGCTTCCCGTAAAGCCTCATAGCCTTGGCAGCATCTATGACTCACCTGATGACAGTGCTTCCATATTGCGTTTCCAACCTCCTTCAACACATGGTCAACCGACGCAAGAGGCCTCTTGCTCTTGATATACTCGCCTACCTGTTCCCAGTCCTCCTCGTGGAGCACATACTTAGCCAGACCAGAGGCATCAATGACTATCACGATCCTCCCTCACATACCCTAAAGCTGTGCCCCGAGGAACCTGTGGAAGGGATTTTCACAGTCTCCTCAAGCTCACGGATAGCTTCTAGCTGTTCATACTCGCGTACACGCTCCTCAAGAAACCTTCTAACCTCCTCGCTCCAGTTCACCTTGCCACGGAGCCGGTCCATCCTCTCCTTTAGCTCCCTCGGTATACGGAACGATACGGTAACACTCATCGCCTACCCGTCGTAATACATTCAATGTACTACGTGTATATTTAGCTCTTGTGATGCACTGAATGAAAGACAGTCGTAACAACAGCAATGCCAGTAGATCCAAGATCGAGTATTATCCCATTAGGGCATGAGGCTTCTAGCAAGACGCTGACTCGTCTCCTGCAGCAATGATTTTGTAGTGTTCTTCGTGTATATCCGGCTGGTGTGGTTGACTGCCCTTAGTCGTCAGTTTGTGGAGTAAGGGTGGTACGGGTAAGTCTACGGTTGCTGCTGCGCTAGCCCTGCACCTCGCAGGGAAGGGGTACCGCGTGCTAGCCGTGTCCACGGATGCGGCGCCTGCCCTTGGGCTCCTGCTTTGCGGCAGGTCTGGCGTGAAGTGGGAGGAGTGCAGCGGGGTTACAGTATTCGAGGTTTCGGAGGAGGATGTGAAGAGGTTCTGGATTGAGCGCTTCGGCGACGAGGTCTACGAGGTTCTGAGCAGCTTCCTGCCGGTGGGCCGCGAAGTCGTGGACTATGTTGCTGGTGCGCCGGGAATAGCTGACCAGTACATGCTCTACCTCGTCTACAGCATTGCAGCCGAGAGAAGCGATGCTGACATAATCGTCTGGGACACGGCTGCAGCTGGGAGCAGCTTGCGCCTGCTAAGGGTGGAGTACGAGCTCTACAGCCACCTGGGCGACGCTGCTAGGATGTACCTAAGGATACGCAGTGCGCTCGAGAAGTTGAAGCGCCGCGAGCCGCGCCGGGATCCGCTACGCCTCATCGAGGAGTGGAGACTCCTCGCCAGGGGGATACTCGACATGCTCCAGGGCCCCATTCACCGCCTAGTGCTTGTCACTAGCCCGGACCGGCTCTCAGCAGCGATCACGAGGAGCCTACTCGGCGAGTTCCGGAGCCACGGCATAGAGCCGCGGGCACTGATAGCAAACATGATCGTAAACCCAACAGTCTGCCCCATATGCAGGCCATGGCTTGAAGAGCACCAGGAGCAAATGGAGGCCCTCAGGGAGCTAGAAGAGCTAGGCCTACCCGTATGTAAGGTGCCCCGGCTCTCGAGGAGGCCGCGCGCTCCCCGCGAGTTAGAGGAGCTGGCTAGCCACCTGGCTCCATGCACTAGCAAGATACTGGGCTAGCTAGAAATCCTTCCCAGGACAGTGTGTCTTCCAGCACACCACGCAGTCACGGTAAGCGGCTCTATTGGGAGGCTTGAAGACAATCGTAAAACGGGGTCCGGCTTATGGGGCTTTGAGCCGAGGCTGTGTAGTGCTAGGTCTTTCGCACGTCTAGCTCGTCGAGTAGGCCTCTCCTCTTTGCCTCCTTGACTATCTCCTCTACTAGCTGGCTCCTACTCTTGTTCTCGGTACTGATGCCGAGTTTCTCAGCTATCCTCCTCAAGGTCTCATCGTCTACGCTGCTTAGAGTCTCCCCGGTCTTCCGTGCCTGCTTGTCCTCCCTCTCTGCTGAGCCCTGGGAGGCCTTCTTGAACTCGTAGAGTGCTTGTCCCAGGCCGCGGGCTAGCTGTGGCAGCTTCGTCGGCCCCCATATGAGTAGGACCACGAGGAGTAGTATGATTAGTATCTCCGGGCCCTGGAAGACTCCTCCTAACACTCCTCTCCACGCCCCCGTGTGGAGAGTGGATGCGAGGCTTAGTTTTGTTATGCTCCGCAGAGCCGCTACTCCGAGAGGGCTGCCGAGGAAGCTCTTGCACCAGATGCTGATAAGGTCGGTGTAGCGCCATGACAAGCTATGGGCTTGGAGGCTTGGAGATCCGGGTTGAGGGTGTAGAGGGCTTGGACAGCCTTTTAGCCCCCTTGGCGCTAGGTGGTATAGTATTTGCGCTTATCCTAGCTCTTATAGTTCTGCTGGCCTACCTGGTTGCGAGGGTGGCATCTATGTTTCGATTCGATAGCCACGAGTACACCGTGGACATGCCTGTCGAGAAGGCTCGGAGGCGTCTTGGCGACCTGCTGAGGTTCCGGGGGCTCAACGTTGTCGAGGAAGGGGGGCGCATTGTCGTAGACGACATTATACGCATTGTGCTCACGCTACGGGGCGAGGAGAGCGGCGAGACGAGAATCTTTTACTATGCCGAGGCCAAGACATGGCTTGTGGTAGCCGCGATACTGCTGCTCATAATCCACGTAGCACTTAGCCTTGCTGTGGGCCTCATAGCTTACTTGAAATACGATGATGCTCGTAAGGCAGTAAGGGCTGCTCTCAGTGAGCTCGGAACCCGCCAGGTCTACTAGCTCCACCTGCATATTTTTCCAGGAGGAGCTCCAGATACGACTTCACCGTCTTAGGCTTGGATTCCAGGCCTAACCTAGACTCTATGGCTTTAACCGTATCCACCGCCTTCGAGGGGTCGCTGCCACGGTACTCTATCTCAACGAAGCAGCCGAGCCCCTCAACCTCGTCGAGCGATACCACTGCGAGGCCTGGGAGGCTATAGTATCGCCTCCTCTTCCGCACCGTGGCTACCGGCTTGAAGCCTAGCTTTTCGAGTATTCGGGCCATAGCCGCCCCACTGTCCACAGTTACGGTGTACTCTTCCCTCTCCTTTGCCCCCTCCACAACCCTCTTGGGCCCCTTATAGGTTAGCTCTACCCTTCCCCGGGCTACCCGAAGCCTCAGAGCCTCATCGGTCTCCGCAAAGTCTCGGCAGGGGTGCTGGTAGTAGGTGTCCTCCTCGTAAACCTCCGCCTCGAGCGTTGCCCCTAGCTCGCGGAGCCTCTCTTCAACAGCTGCTAGCTCCTCGCAGCTGCCCAGAACTATCTTTTCCTCGAATTCTCGGGCCAAGACTCTAGTCCCGGTGGGCGGCCCCCACTAGCTCCTCTATAGACTCTACGCCCACCTCCTCCATGTACCTCTCTAGTCCTTGGACTATCTCTCCGATGACTCTCAGCCCGCGGGTTACTAGTGCTGTGCCCACCTGTACAGCGCGGGCTCCAGCAAGCACCAGCTCGGCTGCTGTCCTCCAGTCCTCTACGCCTCCAGCGCCTATGATGTCTATCCGGTACTCTCTGTAGACCTCGTAGATTGCTCTAACAGCAACTGGATGTATTGCTGGGCCTGAGAGGCCTCCGACAAGGTTGCCCAGGACCGGCTTCATAGCATACACGTCTATCATCATTGCAGGCAATGTGTTTATCAGTGTGACAGCTCTCGCCCCAGCCTCAAGCGCCTTCCCCACTGCCTCCACGAGTCGGTCAACGTAGCCCAGCTTAGCTATGACCGGTATACGCGTCACTGAGGCAGTTGCAGAGACGACGGAGTAGACCAGCCTCGGCTCAATGCCTATCTCTCTCCCCATGCCCTTGGCATGGGGGCAGCTGAGGTTGACCTCGATGGCATCGGCGCCAGCCTCTTCGGCTGCAGATGCTAGACGGGAGAACTCGTCCTCTGACGACCCGGCAATGCTCACCACCACGGGGAGCCCAGCCCGCCTAGCCTCCTCCACAACAACCGATATACCGTCTATGCCGGGGTTTGAAAGGCCAACAGCATTGAGGAGCCCATAGGGTAGCGGGACAGCTATTGGAGTAGGGTAGCCCTCCCGTGGTTCCACGGTAAACGACTTCGTCACGACAGCCGATACACCAGCATCCACTAGGAGCTTAACGCCCTCTGGGTGAGAGCCCAGGATGCCGCTAGCATTCATAACAGGGTGCCTCAGTGTCAGCCCCGCAACCCTCACAGCAAGCCCAGCCACAGGGGGAGCCCCTCCACGCTCCTGTGCGCCACATACCCAGGGAGTGTTGTGGACGTACTTAGCCCCAGAGCCTAGCCTGTAAAACCCCTCTACATAGCGTTGCGTACTCTGGGGTGGCTAGAGTCTTGGCTGTGTATATATTTATGAGGCATGGAGAGGCTGTGGGAGTGGATGTTGCTGGTAGCGATGAGGAGCGTTGGCTCACCGAGAGAGGTCGAGAGGATGTGGAGCTTGTCGCGATGCTTCTCCCCGTGCGCCCCCGCGTAGTCTACTCGAGTCCTCTCCGCAGAGCTCGTGAGACCGCGGAGATAGTTGCAAGGCTCTACGGTGCCAAGGTTACTGTTGCCGAGCAGCTGGAGCCCGGCAGGTTTAGCGTCGAAGCCCTGCAAGAACTGGGGCCTGAGCCTGACTCGGTGCTGGTGGGCCATGCGCCGAGTATGTGGCGTGTAGTCTCAGCCCTTATCGGTGGTGGGGATGTCGTAATACCTGCTGGCGGTGCAGCCATTGTCGAGGCCGAGGAGCTGGAGAGGGGTATGGCTAGGCTCCTGGAGCTTGTTACGCCGCGCGCGGCGAGGACAGCACTTGAGACGATTTGCCCACGATGAGCGCTATGTAGGCCTCCTCTAGGCTCAGTGTCCTCCTCACAGCCGAGTACACCTTTACACCACCCTCAACAAGTGCTGCTATGGCTTCTGCTGCCTCCTCGCGGGAACCTAGCCTCAGCTTGACACGGCCCGCGTAGGTGCTTGTCTTATACCCCTTCGAGGCTAGCAGCTTGGCAGCCCGGGCGACATCATCAACCTCCACTTCGAGTACCACCCCGCCACCTATCCTGGAGCGTAGCTGGTCGAGGGAGCCTGTGTAGACTACGCTGCCCCGGTAGATCACCGTGACCTCCGTGGCTAGATCCTCCATCTCTCTCAGCAGGTGGCTGCTAAGGAGCACGCCTGCATCCCTGCCGAGCCTTGTTGCTAGCTGGCGGAGCTCTGCGACACCCTCCGGGTCGAGGCCGGTGAACGGCTCGTCTAGCACGTAGAGCTCTCTCGGCTGCAGGATGGCCTGGGCAACGTAGAGCCTCTTCCTCATACCCTTACTCATCGCCTTGACTCGGAGCCTCCTAGCCTCCCAGAGGCCAACCTCCTCCAGCGCCCTACGGGCCTCCCTCAACGCGTCACTCCTAGACAAGCCCTCCAACATGGCTAGCTCCACGAGCAACTCCTCAGCAGTATAGTTCTCCGGAAGCACCGGCATCTCGGCCACGTAGCCCATCAGCTTACGCAGCCGGTGAGCTCCCCGGGCTAGGAGGCTCTCGCCAAGGAAGACTATGTCCCCGGCATCGGGAACTGCCAGGCCGACAATACACTTCATAGTTGTGGTCTTCCCGGCACCGTTAGGCCCCACAAGCCCGTGAACGCCACGGGCAACCGAGAAGCCCACACCAGAAACCGCGACAAAGCGGCCATACCGCTTAATCAGGCCGCGAACCTCGAGTACCACGGGCAATCCAGCTCAAGCCCCAGAAGCTCCTGGGCGGGGTGTGGGCCTCATTTAGCTGGTAGCCCTCCTACGCCACCTCGCCAGGAGCTGAACAAGCCAGATCAATATGAGGCCCCCGGCAAGGCCTATGGCGAAGCTCTGCAACTCGCTGAATGGGTTGTCGCCGAGCAGCCACTCGCCGAGCTCATAGCCCGTAAAGAAGCTGGGGAACGCCACCCCATATACTGGAGAGAGGAGCTTCAGTAGGGGCACAACAAACCCTGCAAGGTAGTGGGATAGCCCGTAGCCCCCGCTGGAGGCGGAGGCCTCGATGCGAGACCAGAAGAGAAGCCTGGCAAGAGCGCCAGCTACAAGCCCCACCAGAAAGGCGTGGAGGGCCAGCCTAAGCCACGGCCTAAGCCTCATACCGGGACCGCCCAGCTGATACCTAAATTCCATCCTCCCCCTTATCCACCTAGTGCAGTAGCCGCTCCGAGGGCGCTCCCAGCGGAAACTAACATCTGCCGAAGTAGACTCCAGAGCCTAAACGGGAAGGAATGCCAGTCGTTGGTGCAGAACCAGCTGCCAGGTTTAACAGCCTATAGGGCCCGGGCTGGGAGTCACACTAACGTGGGAATTGGGGTGGCGAGGCTGAAGATACTCCACGTCTCCGACGTGCATTGCTCGGAGGCTATGCTCCGTAGGGCTCTGCGTGAGCTAGCCTACGACGTTGTAGTTGTCAGTGGCGATCTCGAGTGCCCGTCGCTGGTGGATATCCTAGGGGAGGCTGGCGGTGATGTTGTAGTTGTCACCGGTAACATGGACTCTGGATGGGTTAGGGAGGAGCTAGCGTCCAGGGGCTACCTGCTCGACGGCAGGACGCGGAGCATAGGGGGCCTTGTATTTGCTGGTATAGGCGGCATTGAGCCCTACGGGGACGCCGAGAAGCTCCGCGTGGAGGTGGACGAGAAGCTCTTGGACGTGTTGGTGTCGCACCACCCGCCATACGGTGTGCTGGACGAGTCAGCCTGGGGCGGGCACGGCGGCCTCCTAGTTATACGCAGGCTCGTGGAGGGGCTACAACCGCTTCTACACCTATTCGGCCACATACACGAAGCCCGGGGCCAGGCCAGGCTAGGAGCGACCCTAGCAGTAAACCCCGGCCCGCTAGTCCAGGGCTACTATGCAGTCATAGAGGTCTCAGACGGCAAGGTAGAGGCTAGGCTCGGCAAGCTATAGGGCGCGCAGTCTTATAGCCCAGAGCCACGCCCAACCATACACGGCCTCCTCGCCGGGTCGACACCGCCGAGTCCCGGCGGCCAGCCTGGATGAGCCCCGGCTGCGCGCCGGAACACACCCTTCCATGGTTCTCCACGCGGCTACCCCATGGCTATGGAGGCATGTCTTTGCTCAGAACTCATTAGGGCCAAGCGGGATGGGTGCATGGGTTCACAAGCGGTGACCCTAGGCTTTCGGTGTCCATGCAACAATGAGGGGGCATAGGGGGTCTCCGGCGTTTAGGTCGCCTCGTAGGAGTAGGGCTCGGGCGTAGCATCCACCCCGGCAGCTCCCCCTTAGCATGCATCTCTGGCAGGGCTCTGGCAGCCTCGGTGGGTTCTCCACGAGCTTGACTAGTGGGTGTCGCTCGTACTCCTCGACAGCTTTTCTCAGCCCCTGCCTGGAGGCGTCGGCGACCACTATGTCTAGGACGTCGCAGAGCAGCAGCCTCCCGGCGGGATCGATGTCTATTGTTGGGCTTAGCCTGCAGCTCCAGTAGTAGACCCTCCTCCTGGTGAGGAGTGGAGCGAATGGGGTGCACCAGAGCGAGAGGGGTAGCCCGAGCTCCTCGGCCCTTGCGGCTGCTGCTTTCACGGCTACACGATATTCTTCAATTCCTACATAGACTCTTGCCTCCCTCGCCCTCCCCACGGGCATTACGGGTATCAATGCGGCCTCTACAGCTCCGAGCCGGTAGGCTGCCTCCACGGCCTCAGCAGCATGGCGATAGTTTAGCCTGCTTACGGCCATAACGCTGCTGTACTCGACGCCAGCCTCCCGCAGGGTGGCTACGCCCTTCTCGAGCATTCGGAACGCTCCGGGACCCCTCATCCTGTCGTGGATCTCTGGCGGGCCGTCAACGCTCACTATTGCATGTGCCTCATGCCTAGCAAGCATTTCGGCGGCCTCCCTGCGAACCATCGTAGCGTTTGTTACCACGTGGTATGTCATACCGTGGTCTACGATCTCTCTGGCAAGCCGGGGGAAGTGTGGGTGTATCAGTGGTTCCCCACCCGTAAGCCCCACATGCTCGACACCAAGCTCAGCAATCTCCCTCACGAGGCGGAGCTTCTCCTCAAGGCTTAGCTCGCGGAGACCCCTCCACCGTGCAACATAGCAGTGGATGCAATCCAGGTTGCAGGCAGCAGTAAACACCCATATCACGTTCCTAACCCTAACCAAAGCCTCCAGCCTCCGACCAGCAACGAGCACCTCTAGGGGCACATCGGTAGGCCACGCTGGGTGGACCCCTAGCCCGTCGGATCACACGACTCTACACCCCTACCAGCTAATATACCGGCGTGAAGCCATGCCAAGGCCTCAGCATGACGGGAGGGGATTGCTGCAGGAGCTAATACAGTGGAGCGACATGGGTAGAGTTATAATCGTGGGATAACTGTGCAACACCCGGAGTAGATACGCAAAGGTGTATCCTGATATGCGTCTATGCACCGTGTCCAGGCTATTCTACGTGCTTGTACCCCTACTGCTACTCGCGGCCTCGGCAACAGCTGCGGCGATGCAGCCACATGAGACCATGACGTTTAACGTTGAAGAGTCGAGCCTCAAGATAATAGTGTACAGTGATGGTGCTGTACAGCCGGTCTATAGGCTGAAAGCTAGTATCATGATGCCCGAGGATACTGGGCTCACCGGAGAGCTAGTGGGACACTATGCTAGCAGCATTACGTGGGACAACTACGAGTCCAAGCTGACGTTATCCGGAACCCTGACCAGCAGGGAGGCTGGGGCCGAGCCAGCACTGATAGCGGTAGAGTTCTCTGGGGAAACCAGTAGCACCCATCTCAGCCTCACAGGCTACATGAAGGGTGTTAGCACCTCCGGTGAGGGCGATATAAGGATAGAGAAGCTTGACGTAAGAGTATCCGAGGACAAGAAGACCGCAACAGTGGATGCTGTGGTCTACCTAACACCGGCAGAGGACTTTGCAGGGACCGACATACCGTCGCCGGAGGAGATTAACGCGGCGTTACAGAGCCAGGGAGTAACGTACATCAAGATAGCCAGGCTGGTACATAGCATAGAGGGTGACACTGCGAGGATAGAGATCCAGGCAGTTATAGATGTTGAGAAGACCCTGGAGGAACTATCCAAGGGTCTGAGTAGCGAGGAGGCTGAGAGGCTAAAGCAGCTAGCGGGAGAGGATATAGACGTTTCCGGCACCTTCACCTTCAAGCTGGAGCTGCGAACCGAGGAGAATACGCTAAACCTAAACCTGGATTATGAGCAGAGACTTGTCGGCGAAGTAGAGAAGTACATCATGTTTTCCAAGGAGATGCAAATATTGATGTATAGGGCCTTGTCGCAGCTCTCAACAATGCAGCCGCCAGCTGGCATGGGTATGCCGCCAGAGCTACAAGTATTAACCATGATGCGAACAGCCCTAAGCGCCCCTGGCCCCGAAGCGATGCTCGTTGAGAAGCCGCCAAGCGATGCAAGCGCCGAAGTAAAGATCAGCATTGACAGCGATAGGATCCTCATAAGCGTCGACTACACTGGGCATAGGGTAGCAGTAGCAAAGCCCAGCGGAGACCCAGCTAGGGACGCTGAGAAGGCTCTAACAATCCTATCGACAATGTTTGCTAACTATCGGAAATTAATACTATTCCTCGCCGGGATGATGCCTGGGCTTGAACAGTTTATACCGCAGATGGTTGAGCTGGAACCCGCTGAGGGTGTAGAAGTCTCTGAGGAGAATGTAGCATTAGAGCAGCTCCCGCTAGTCACCGTGAAGGTCTCAGGGGAGGAGACGCCACCGCCACAGCAGCCCGAGGAGACGGCGCCGAGCCCAGCTCCCGAGCAGGAGCAGCCTACAAAGCCGGCTGAGGAGATTGGTGAAGCCAACAAGACGGTGTACCACGTAGCAGCAGCTATAGCCGCCATACTCGTAGCTATAGTGGCCGTAGTCCTCGTAAAGAGGGGCAGCTAAGGGAGGTATTCCACGCTAGATCATGTCCGTTATTGCATCCACTGGTTTTTCCTTACACCCCTCCGCGGGGACGGGTACAGCCTTCCGGCTCTACACTACACGTACCCCAGCATGGGGATGGCGCGTCGGCCAACTTGGCTAGAGTCATGGTTGGACTAACCGTTATTAGCTGCCTGTAGTCGTGGAAAACTGTTGAGCTGTGCAGCTGCCCTTTTGGGGTGGTACGTGGGGTTTGATGCCTCTAGTAATGGTCTTACTCACGATACTCTTCTCGATAATCATAGTCCGTATCGGCACAGTGGCGTTGATGATGACTGGTCTTTCCAGGGACGTGGCTGTCTTCCAGGCCCAGTCTGCGTTTACCGGTGTCGGGTTCACAACTTCCGAGTCCGAGTATGTGGTTTCGCACCCGGTTCGCCGGCGTATAATCCGCGTGCTGATGACGCTCGGTAGTGCAGGCATAACCACAGCCATGGCTTCGCTGGTGCTGACGTTCGTCGGGCAGAGCGCTGGAGAGGCCGCTGAGAGGGCTGGTTGGCTTGCAATTGGCATTGCTGGGCTCTACCTTTTCAGCAGGTCCAGGGTTATCGACCGGTGGATGAGCAGGGTTATAGCGAGGATGCTTGAGAGGTTTACTAACCTACGCCTCTACGACTACGAGCAGCTACTAGGGCTCAGCAAGGGCTACTCAATTGCAATGCTAAAGGTGCAGCCTGGTAGCTGGCTTGCTGGCCGCAGCCTCCGCGAGCTAAAGCTTGCCGACGAGGGAGTGCTTGTACTCGGTATTTACCGGCGTGTGAACGGGAGAGAAGTCTACATCGGTGCTCCACGTGGCGATACTGTGATCCTTGAGGGCGACACTCTGGTCTGCTATGGACCGGAGGGGACTCTTGCAGGGCTCGCTAGAAGGCTACGGGGCCCAGAGGGTGATAGGGAGCACTTGGAAGCTGTGAGGGCTGAAGCTAAGAGGAGGGAGGAGGTAGAGAAAGAGTTGGCTGTTGTGAGATCTACTGCTCGGAGAGCCTAGACGCTACCAGCTCCGCCACCCTGGCACCAGAGGCTAGCATGCCGCCGAATACGGGGCCCATTCTTGGCAGCTGATAGGTCTCCGATACGGCCATTCCGGCGGCGTAGAGGCCTGGGTACACCTCTCCCGTATACTCTACAACCAGCTTTTCTCCCTCCCAGACATCCATTCCACGTGTACCCCTAACCCTAATGCTGGAGTCGCCTAGCGCCTTGGAGAGGAGCTTGACAAGCTCAGCGTCGTGGCCGGTAGCGTCTATCGTTGCGCGAGCCTCGATGTAGATGGGGTCTACGTGCCAGCCAGCCTCGACGACAGGGGAGAGGTTTATCACGAGCCCAGCGACACGGTAGCCACTGCCGCTCCGCCAGAGTATGAGGTCCTCGACGTGGAGGCCGGGTAGGATGACTGCGCCAGCATCGATAGCCTTTGCCGCCAGCTTTACCACAGCCTCCGTTGGGTCTACAGCATAGAGTCCATCCGCCACCCTATCGAGACGTGCACCGGCGCGGCGAAGCAGCTCGGCGGGGAGTCCATCCTCGACAAGGCCTACCGGCATCAGCATGGAGCCGCCTCTCATGCCGCCGCCTACGCCAAGGCTGTGCTCTACTACGACAACTCTCAACCCCTTTTCGGCTAGTAGCCAGGCAGCAGTAAGCCCTGCAGGGCCAGCACCAGCAATGGCAACATCCACGCTAGTTATCGATGTAAGCTTCTCTGCCGTCTTCCGGATTATGAGTGCTGCTAGCGCACCCTCCCTCAGCGAGGTAACGTTGTGGGGTAACCAGCTATGCTCCGGAGCCTGCACAGCATTCACCATGACAAACTCACGCTATAAACAGGTATTAATGCTTTAGATTACAGTGTTCTAAGAGGTATTATTAACTATTTCCACGAAGCAACAGCAATTGGAGGCTACATAAGGTAGGGCAGGTGGAGCTGCCTCCTCTCCATTTTCAAGTGGATCCCCATCTCCGGGGCGATACTGAAATACACACACTCATAGGGGGAACAAGTGGGACAAGTTGCACGGGGTAGCGGGTAGGAATGAGTGTCATAAGGCCTTTGATGAGCCGGGAGGAGGGCGCCATTAAGCTCATTGTGCCCCTGGACCCCGAGAGTGTAAGGAAGCTCATTGGCCGTATAACGGACTTCATAAAGAATGCAAAGAACGTTGAGGAGGTTGGCGAGAACTATGTGGTTATCAGGGTGCCGAGGCTAATCGGTAGCAGGAGGGCGAGGCTAGACTTCAAGATATACGAGACGGATGAGACGGTGATACTCGTAGCTAAGGGCCGCACCGACTCACTAATACTCGCCGTTGACATTATTGATACTGGTGAGGGTTCGCATATAGTTGTCAGTGGTGGTGGTGCTGGTGGTGCAGCAAAGATAGCTAGCGATATCGTGAAGTATGTAGCTGAGGGTATTGCTAGGAAGATTGAGGGTACTAGCCCTAAGATAGATCTCGTGGATGCTGATAACAAGCTAGCAGCCCTTGAGGTACCGCTGCCCGCGAGTACCACGCTAGTCTACTACGACAGCTTTACCCCGATAAGGAATGTTGCGTTCGAGGCTGCGCAGAGGCTTATGGCGCTACTGGGATACGATGACTACCTAGCAGAGGTGAGCGACTACAGCGGCAGGTACTTGCTACGAATGGTGTTGCGCGGGAACAGGATAACCGGGCTCTACGCGGAGGTTGAGGGGGACAAATTTACTGGCGATAGGGTGCTTTCGATAGCTGTTAGGCCCCCAAGCTACCGTGTGAGGATTAAGGCTTGGAGCCTCACAGGTAGCAGTGAGGCATACCTCTACGAGCCCGAGAAGCTCTTCGATGATAATGGCCACCAGGTCTACTGGATTGGTGGTGCTGCAAGGCTGGAGTATGGTGGTCTTGCGGCAAACACATACGTGGTAGTCTCCGGCTATGAGGCAGCGATAATAGATCCGAGTGGTGGCGAGAGACTACTAAGGGCTATTAGGAACGTTGTGGCCGACCTGGATGAAGTGCGCTACATACTGCTATCCTCCGCTGAAGCCGACGCGATGGAAGCCCTCGACGCGCTCGTGGCGAGGGCGAAGAAGGCCTCAATAGCTGCTCCCGCCTACTGGGTTGCCGTCCTCGCCGCGTACATTACTGCGCCGGGTCAGCTCCAGCCCCTACCCACACGGGAGGTGTCGCTCCAGCTTGGCGACAGCAAGCTCCTCGTAATACCCTCCCGAGCCCGTGGAGCCCCCACCCTGACAATATACGACGAGCGTAGCCGCACGCTCTTCACCGGCGTAACGCTCGGTGCCGTGTCACCACCAGGGCTCTGGAACATGTACGTAGACGACATTGACACCTACGAGGAAATGGTTAGAAGCTATGTGCTCCACACAGCAGACAAGACAGCGTTGAAGGAGTGGCTAGAGAGAATAACAACACTCGACATAGAGGCTATTGCGCCAAAGCATGGCCCGATCGTGCGCGGTAGGAATATGGTTGAGCGTATACTCTCAACCATAGCTAAGTGGTAGGCTCCCCGGAAGGTGCAAGGTCTTGGTGGAGGAGACTGTACTCGAGCTCACCGGCATGGGCGGCTTTATACCCTATAGCACCATTGAGAACCTGGTGAGGAAGACTGGCAAGATAATAGTGAGCCTTGACGCTGATGCTGTGCCGCTGGTGGAGAAGTGGGCTAGACGCCGCGGCTACGCGGTCGAGCACCTGGGAGAGGGTAAGCTACGCATACTATCTCCTGCCGAGGCTGCCGCCGCTAAGCCTCAAGCTGTGCCAGCTAGGGTTGAGGCGCCAGTACTAGAGCCCTCTGCATGGGACGGCGAGCTGGCGAGAAGGCTAGCCGATATATCCTACGTGCTCAGCATAGTGCTCCGGGCGCCTATAATATACCGTGGTCCAGTCAACCTACCAGACTTCAGGGCAGCCCTAACCAGTAAGGGGCCTATACTGCTCCGTGTACAGCTCAACGCTACGGATTACTTCCTCCTCATAAGGGATGGTAGGGTTGTTGCAGCAGCACAACTTGGCGCCGAGCTTAACCCAGAGCAGGCTAAGAATATTCTCGATCACGTCTTCGAGAAGGGAGATATGATAGTAACGGTCTACAACCTATCCTCCGCAAACCTCTAGCCTGTATGGTATATTACTGCGAGGGATGCATCGTCCTCCATACCGCCCATCCTGGTTTTGACCGACTCCAGTAGGGTTGCAGCAGGGTTTTCCAGCTCTGTGATATTCCCCACCCTGGCAACTAGCTCGGCTAGACTCTCAGCAAGTGCTGCCGGGTCAACGCCATCGGTTGCAACTACGTAGAGACCCCCTGGCTCGCTCTCTGTTAGGAGCACCACTGGCCTACCGAATATACCGCTGCCTAGCTCCACCAGCCTAGCAACACGGGCCCCCTGAAAGTACTGCGGCAGCGCCCCCCACGAGACCCATAGCTCCTCCCGCCGAGTCCCCATCCCCATTGCTATGCCGTCTCCCAGGAGCAGGAAGCCTATCACGCTACCTGCAAAGACTGCTGCTAGCAGCGTTGTTGAAGGGGCTTCGCGTCTCTCAACCCTCCTCGGCGCTATCATTGGTTGCTTAAGCTCTATCACCTTCTCCAGTGTCAGGGGCTCGGTACAGGGCTTGCCGCCACTGCTACACTTAGTGTAGTAGTCCCTCTTCAGCGACGCCACTATGTCAGCGTCCACCACGCTAGAGGAGCGTGCTGCCTCCGCTACGAAGCCGAGGCAGCGGTGTATAGTCTCGAAGTCCAGGTGGTTCCGCATATAGTAGCGGCAAGCCATGGTGAAGCTTTGGGCTGCAAGAAAGGAGGCCCCGCCACTACCCGTCGCGGATACCCCATCTGCAACCACGGCCACACCGTAGTCGCCGCTGGGATGCATCCATACTGCTATGTCGTCCTCGCTGTGTACGGTGTTGTATGTAGCAACCCAGGCCCTCCACGCCAAGCCTTCCCGCACCACCTATGAGCTGTTACTAGGCCCCGTTTGGGAAACCCGGGGACAGAATTACACCGGGTGTGAGGGGTTAACGGTTTTGCAGCTAGAGCTTCATCCCTGCCGGCTCGGGATGCTGGAGCCAATACACATCTTTTAGTAGTAGCGACTCCTGTAGGGTTTAGTGTGGGCGTAGGGCAGCCTTGCCACTGGTTCGGAGAGAAGCTGTGCTAGACGTACACGCCTCTTGTGACCAGGTGCTACAGACGCTAGCGTCTAAGAATTATGCAGAGTTCTTCGAGGGTGCCGGCAGGCTCCTGGAGAAGGGTGAAAAACGCGGAGCCATAGTCCTCTCATTTGCGTCGCCCAGGTATAAGAGGTTAAGGCTAGAGGTTTCGGCGGAGAAGGAGCCGGAGAGGTTACAGTTCCACCTCAGTGGCGACGCTAAGGGCTATGTAGCTGTAACCGTTACCCCCCGCGGCTCAGCGTGCAGGGTCTACGTTGAGGCTGAGGCTGAGGGTAGGCTGCTAGAGGAGTATGGCGGCGAGGCGCTCACGAGGATAGTTAACAGGATTATTACTGTTCTCGTCAGCGTGTTCCCAGCAATACTACAGCCAAGGGTACCCGGTGGCAGGCTTGGCGATGTCTTCGTAGATCTTCTCAGCCTGCTCTCCCTGGCACACACTGGACCAGCAGGACTACGCGCTAGGAACATTAGGGCTATGACAGTTAATGTTGAGGAGAAGAGGCTTATAGCCGTTGATGGCATAGCCGAGGATACTGCCAGAAGGGCTGCCCAGTTGCTATCCGAGGCTCTCACAGCACTCTCAAGGGCTCTCGACACACTTGGGATACAGCCGCCGCAGAGGCTAGCACTGGTGGCAGGCAACCACATCGTCTACGCCAATATAGCTGGAGGCCTCTCAGTGGTAACAATCCTGCAGAAGGCAGGGAAGGCCGAGACGGGGGAGGGAGGGTAAATCCAGGGCCCAATGGGATAGTAGCTGGGTAGGGGAAGGTGGGAGGCTGTGGCTATTCCAAGCACTATGCTGAGGGTGCTTAAGCGGAGGCCGCTAAGCTACACAGTGCTGGTTATATTCATGCTGGATCGCTCCCTTAGCATGAGCGAGCTAAAAACCTATGATCATAGGAGCAAGTGGGAGCACCTCGTAGAGCTTGTGGAAAGGCTCTTAGCGAGGCTTGCCCGTAGCAATATGGCGCCAGCGTTCCGCGTAGGCTTCGTATGGTTTAGCGATGACGTGAAAGTCGTAGAGAGAGGTGGCGCCGTATACTTCCCGGTAACTGAGCACAATCCAGCACTCCGTGTATTCCAGGAGAGCACGGAGGAGAACCGCCCTTACGGCATGACCGCTATGGCCGACGCCCTTGAACACGCTGCAATGATTATCGAGAGGTACATCGAAGACACTAGTATACCCTCAGAGAAGTATGTAACGGTGTTCATGTTTACCGACGGCAAGGAGACTAAGAGGACTCCGGAGGACGTTGTAGAGGTTGCAGACCGGATTACGGGGGAGCTGCAGGAGAAGCTTAGGGCTCTAAACCAGAGGAACCGCATAGGCCTCGCAACGATAGCGCTAGGCCTTGATGCTGACCGCGAGACGCTACGCACTATTGCGAGCTTCCTAAGGGAGGCTCAGAGAAGGGTGCTGGAAGAGCGCGGCCTCATAGACCTAGTTGATCCGCCATACCACGAGAAGATGTTCATTGACGCGCCAAGGAACGATAAGATCACCAGGGAGTGGGAAGAGGCTGTGAGAAGGTTCGTTGAGAGGCTAAGCGAGACAGCGATTTTTTAGACTCCATACAGCTCCACAACCTAGTGGGGGTGCTGGCAACGGGATGACCTTTATCCCGCTGGTTTTTCACGACGGCAGTGTCGTGGAGACAAGTACTGATGAGTGGAGCCTCATAGATAGCGGCGGCGAGGCAGACATTTACACGGCCAAGATAAGGGGGAGAGAGTACATCGTTAAGGTGTTTACGGAGAAGCAGACTGTTCTAGCCAGGCCTGTAGAGCGTATAGCTGAGATGCTCCGCCGTATACTCCGCCTACGCCGCCGCTGTGGCCTCACACCGCCCAGAAGCCTTATCGGCCGCGGCATACCGGTTGGCGTTGGTGCTCTTGGTGACCGTGCTGTACTGGTTTTCCGGCCCGTGCAAGGTTTTAGGACGCTAGCAGAAATCATTAACAGTTTTGACACGCTCCGCAGCTACCTCGCGGAGAATAGTGAGGCCGAGCGCATCGCGATGGCTAAGGACGTACTTAAAGCCCTAGCGTGCCTCGAAGCCGCTGACATAATCCACGTCGATATCACCACGGCAAATACTGCCTACGGGGTGGTTGATGGGAGAAGGTGGGTCTACCTTTTCGACATTGAGACAGCGGCGATAATGGATGACCCGGAGTATCCGCTCACGGTTATACCGGCTAGAGATGCGCACTACATGCCCGTTGACGCGCTCGCAGAGCTAGGCATACCTCTACGCACACCGGATCCTGAAGAGCTACCCGTCACTCTTCTCCCAGCTAAGACATCAAGAGAGCTACTTTCCTGGGTTATGTGGACCCCGACATGGTATGGACTCCAGCTCGTAGCCTATGTCTACCTTGGGGCTAGCCCGTTCCAAGGGCTCCCCTCAGCTACTGCACAGCACTGGAGACAAGTAGTTGATGCTGAAAGGGAGCACGGCTATCCCGGCGGCTGGCCCCCCAGGTCCATGGCTGACCTAGGCTTCCTGGATAACGGCGAGTACCGCGAGCTAAGGGGGCTCTGGTCAAAGCTCGGCGAGGAGATAGTTGCTGCATTCTACCAGGTGTTTGTGGTTGATGTGGGCGAGAAGAGGAGTATGCCTAGCTACACGCTCTCATCCATAATCTAGCCCCCGCCTCCTTCCCTACCATTGCACTTACTGCTTTATAGCCATGTTTTTCTTCCACCCTGGTAGGACCTATACTAGCTGGGTGGTGTGCGTGTTGAGCACTTCACCACCAAAGGGGGGGTCGCCAGAGGAGAAACTGACCAGCATTATGACGCTAGCAGCTGGCGTTGATGGTGTAGACCTTGTGGTTGGTGCACACGAGGGCCTAGCCTATAGTGTTAACGCTCCGAACCCGGAAATGCAGATCTATGCCGACGAGCTAGCCTCGCTCTCAACCTCCTACCTCGAGGCTGCTAGCCACAGCGCTGTCGGCGGCAGGACACAGCTGGCGATTGCTGGCTATGCTAGCCGCTCACTACTCGTAGCCGATCTCGGCGAGGGCTTCACGATCTCGATACTCGGCGACCCCCGAGCTACAACGGCGCTCTTTGAACCAGTACGCAGGATTCTGGAAGGTAGGCCACTCAAGTGTCCCAAGTGTGGCGCCATGCTGGAGATCTATACGTACACTTGTCCGAGCTGTGGCCGCCGCCTAACCTTTGGCACAGCTGTCTGCCCCTACTGTGGAGCCTACAATGTCTCCAGGACGTGTCCCAACTGCGGCACAAGCCTAAGACTTGCTGTTGACAGGCTCGAGGAGGCTACAGCGCCAGCAGCAAGGCCAGCCCTGGCGGAGGCTGCTAAGGAGAGGGTTGGGTTCACGGTCTCCGCGCTAAGGGTGCTCCTTGCAGGCGCCATAACAGCCGCCTACTACTTGTCATCGCTGATTGCTGGCCTTTCGCTGTTAGAGGCTACGGTGGCTGGTGCCGCACCGCTAGCGGCAAGCTATATACTGTTGTTCACGAAGAAGTAGAGTTGTTCTGGAGTGGTGCAACCGGGCCATGTACACGACCATAGGCCCGGTTGTGAGGATAAGTGATGCTTCCAGGTTCCCTCTACGCGCAGCTATAGCTCAGCTGCTGAGGATGGGTAATGGGAGACTCGTCTATAAGACGCCGGACGGTAGGATATTCCAGATAGACGTTTCGGGCGACGGCCGCGCTGGCTGTATAGCCATCGGCGCTAGGCTCCTTCAGGGTGACGAGTGTCTCCAGGAGTTCGCCAAGCTCCTTGGCGCTAAGCGTGGCACGATCGAGTTGATAACGCTCACACCCCAGCTGGTAAACATTGACTTGCAGACATGGCCGAAGAGCATACTGTCAGATGGAGTGATGGCCCTCTACAAGCTTATAGGCGCTCATCCACCTGCAGCAAGGCCTCCCGCCGCGCCAGCAGCTGCTGGGCCATCCCTACAGCCTGCAGCATCACCACTGAGACTTACTGCAACACCTGCAGCGATGCCTGCCAAACCTGCAGCGCTTGAGGCTAGGATTTCAAGGCTAGACCTTAGGGACTACTTTAACCCGCTGACAGCAGTGGCCATAATACTTAGGGGTGAACGGTTGACAGCACAGACCACTAACCGGAGCTGCACCGACATAGTGCTCGAGGTTGCTGAGATAGCAGGTGCACGCATATACACACTCTGCAGGGGCGACAGGACGGTTGTGCAGGCCGTCGTCGAGAATGGCAGAGTCCAAGTGGTGGTAGAGAGGGATGATGGCACAATGCTTCTTGGAAGGGAGGCGCTGCTAGAGGGGGTGAGGATACCCGCTAGAGACGCTGAGATATTCGTGGAGAGGGGCTAGCCCCTGGCTCAACATCCCCGTCCAGCTGTGGCCTGTTACTCTTCGTCCTGCATTATAGGCTTCTCAGGCATGCGGAAGACTATCTTCTCGTAGCCGCCCGTTCTGCCTCCCCGCTTCCCATAGATCGCTAGGACATTGTCATCGACTATCTCCCAGTCCTCGCTTCCCGTGCCCATGTCCACTTCTAGGATCCTGGAGCCCGGCGGGAACACCCAGTAGGCCTCATAGTCGTACTCTATGGGCTCTGGCTCGTAGCGGTTCTCATACACGTTAACCCCCGGCCTTATCGGGGCGCGGAACCGTAGCGCGAAAACTATGTAGACTCTTGAGCTGCGCCCTCGAAACCCGATATCTACCATAGCTACTTTGGGGCGGACACGCTCCCCGTTAACCTTCACCTCCTCTTGATCCACAAGCTCCTGCATCCCATAGTAGAGCTTCAGCGTCTCCTCCTCGTAGAGCTTGGGATTGCGGAGTACAGCCTCGTAGTAGCCTAGGGGATCATTGTAGTCAAATACTATGTAATATGCTATGTAGCCATACCCCACGTAGAAGAAGCCCTGCCCGTGGATCGGCTGGACAGCCTCACTAGCCTCCCTGAGGAAATCCTCGCTAGGCCCAGGCCCCCGCCTCCCCACAGGCTGGCTTCTACCCAGCCTACGGCGACGCAATGCAACCATAACAGACGCCGCGTACACTACACGGCAGCCAGAGGCTAGTATAGTGCTGCCGCCCTTCCTGCTTCAAACCCATACGGTACAATTGGATCTATGTAAGCGGAAAATACAGCAACACGATCAGAGAGGTCTGACGTATAGCTCGAGGTGCTGTGGATAGGAAGCTGTAGGAATCCATACAGCCTGGCTATCCGTCAAGATTAGCTTGAGGAGGCCCCCTAGGTATCATAGACAGCTTACGGGAGGCTAGCCTTAAGCCCAGCATGCCTCTGTACAGTCTTCGTTGACGCGTCGTGCAGCGCGGGTTAATAGGGTGGCGGTTGATCGCCTCAAAGTGGTAGGCCATGGTATGGCTCGCGTTGATTCTGCCAAGCTGCTAGAGAGGCTAGGCTACTCCTACATCTCCTTCGTGGAGCCGCCGTCGGAGCCAGAGACCGTGGAGGCTAGGTTCTCGGATGTTGTGCCCCAGCTCTCGAGCCTGCCTAGCAGCAAATGAAGGCTTTATCGGCACCAGGCTGAGGCGCTAGAGGCCCTCAATAGAGGCTACAATGTTGTCCTGGTATCTGGCACCGGGTCCGGAAAGACAGAGGCTTGGCTGCTTCACTTTCTGCGCCGCAGCCTCTCGGGGGAGTACCGTTGTCTCGCGCTCTATCCGACGCTTGCGCTCGCCCACGACCAGGTTAAGAGGATAAACATGTACGCCTCAGCTGTGGGTGTAAAGGTTGTAGAGCTAGACGCGGCCAAGAAGGCGGGCATGAAGAGGCTGGTGAGACTACTAGAGGAGGCCCACGAGACAAAGGAATTGCTGCCAGCAGCCGGGCTCCCAGCAGACACGCCGCTCGAACACATAGCAGAGGCTCTGGAGGGCCGAAGATCTGGAGCAGCCTAAGCTGGAGGAGCCACTCTACGAGCTAGCCCGCAGGGGCAAAGCCGACAAGAAGGTGCTGGGCCAGGTCTCAGAATACCTTGCCAGGAGGACAAAGACCCTCTACATAGCACACTTGGCACTAGAAGCACTAGCCAAAGAGAGGCCATGAGCCCAGGGATGCACAGGCTAGGAGCCAACACCGCCCAACACTTAGTGTGTACCGGGCTCCAGGAGCCTGCCTAGCCTATGCCTGTTCTCTCTGCGAGTAGTCTCTTCACGAGCTGTACCTTCTCTATAATCTGGTATCACTTGCTCTACATCCTTCCTGCCATGAGCGTGCAAGGCTATACAACTAGGATCCTCGTTGCCTGCATGTATTATGATGTTACACTAGAGGGGCCACCATGCTTGCCACCATGCTTTATGTGGAAACTTCACCGATACGGGTAAGTTTATGTGTTTAGACCGATTTTGATGGGTGTTGTATGTAGGTGTAGTGGTTGGCGCTGGTTCCTGGTGTGGATAGTGGGCGTGGTTGGGCTTTTGCTGGTGCTGTGGTAACGGTGTTGCTCGGCTCCATCGCTTCCGGAGGCTATGTACTGTATCTTCACGGGCTTGCTGTTGCATTCGCCTCCCTGCCCATTCTAGTTCTTGCTGTTAGACTTTTACTAGTTGGGCTTGGTTTAGCGGTTTTACTGTATACCTTTTGGAGGGTTGAGCCGCTCCGTGAGGCTGCTGGCAGGGTTGTATTCTTTTCTCTGGGTTTTGCTGTAGCTGCTGCCTTCCTTTCGGCTTGTATGGTGTTGCTAGTCTTGCCGTCTTGGCTGCCTACTGGTTTACCGCTGGCCTGGCTGCGCTTAATTATGCCTACCGGCTTCTCGGCAGAAGGAGGCTTGTAGCCTATATTGTCGCCGCTGCTGCCATGCTGGCTGTTGCGCTTGGCTTAGCTTCTCTCTATGCGCCGGTGGCAGCGAGCAGGCATGTTGAGGTTATGTCTCTTGATGAGCCCATAGATGTTAACGGGTTGAAGTGCTTTATACCGTTGATGACCGCTTATGCCTATGCGAGCGGCCGCATCCAAATACCAACACACCGTGTGTACTCGGAGGACAGCTATGTCTACTACCTGGGCAACCATAGCGTCTACAACTGGATAATAGAGCCGGAGGGCTTCTGGAACCATCTCACCAAGAAGCCACTCGGCGTAGTGTTCGTCTACGGTGACGAGTATCCACCACACGTTGAGGTTGTAGAGAAGCCACTCGAATGGGGGCTGCACAGCAAAGTCTTTCGGCTATTATTCTTCGATACTCTTGAACGCCGCATCGTCCTGGCCGCGGGGCTCCGGTATAAGCCGCTACTCGAGGACAATATCGAGATACTCCACGAGGAGAGGATATACATCCTAGTACCCCTTGTGACGTGGAAGCGGGGCCTCCTCTACAGCATACCGATACTCTATGGCTACGCGGTAGTAGACGAGGATGGAGGTATAGAGGTGGTGGAAAAGGATAGGCTTGCAAGTGATCCCCGGTTCCAGGGCATGCCGCTGCTTCCAGAGGCTATAGCTAGGAGCTGGGTAGAGGCATACCGGTATCGTGTTGGACTCATCGAGTTCTATCTGCATCATAACACCTACGTGATACGTGACATCGGCACTAATCCCCAGCCCTACCTTGAGCAGGGAGCTGACAGTAGGCTGTACTGGGTGTTTGTAGCCGAGCCGCCCGGCGAGACCTATAGCACCAGATACATCATCTACGTCGAAGCCAGCCATGTGGAAGGGCTCCAGCTACTCTTCTACGAGTTTCCTGAACCCGTCATCGGGATAAGCAAGGTGGAGAGCTACATAAAGCAGGCACATCCCATCTATGACTGGGGCGAACTCAGCATAGAGGAGCCCATGCTCACGATGCTGAATGGAACACTCTATTGGAAGGCAACAGTCACAACGAAAGACTATCGTGGCCTGGTAGCAGTGGACATAGTTAATGCCGCTACTAGCGAGATTACTTCGCTACAGCCACGTCGCCACATAACATACCTAGACGCTCTCCAAGCCATTCTGGGTCACATGGCCATAGAGGAACACCCTGCTAAGAGTCTAGAGGAGAGGATAAATACGCTTGAGCACCGCATCGCAGAGGTTATAAAGACTCTTGAGGAGATACAGCAGGAGCTGCAAGAACTGCAGCGCATGGTATCAAACACTACTGCTAGCACAGGAGAACCACCCAGATAAGCCATGAATCTGCCAGCCCGCCACTGCCCTGGTACAACTAGGCATTACTTGGAGCCTAACTCTGCGCCTATACGGCTGTGGGCCCGGCAAGGCTATGTGGTCTGCTAGCTCAGGACGCGTGTGTGGGTCGACTAGCTAGCTGGTAATTGCTCTACTCTCTTACGGCTGCTGGATTGTGTAGAGACCATGCATGGACATGCTGTGACCCATGGCTTTGTGTTACTCTATGCGTTTCTCCGGTTTTACGCTAGGAAAGGGTCAATTTTAAATAGGTCCTGTGATGTGTACCATTTGTAGGTGAAAGGTGCACAGGGGGCATGGGGCATGCATATTCCGGACGGCTTTCTTGACCCCTTCTGGATTGCCGGAACCTATGCTGCCACGCTAGCATATGCCGTGTATGCGTGGAGGAGAATACGTGGGCTCTTCACTCGCGAGCAGGTAGTTGCGATGTCTGTGCTTGCTGCTGGTATATTCGTGGCGCAGATGCTGAACTGGCCACTGCCCGGCGGCACATCGCTACACTTTGTTGGTGGTGCGTTAGCTGGCATACTTTTTGGGCCCTGGCTGGGCTTCTATGTTATGGCGCTAGTTCTCGCTGTGCAGACACTAGTATTCCACGACGGCGGCATAACGACACTGGGCGCTAATATACTGAACATGGGTATAGTGGCTGTCCTAGCCGGCTACTACGTGTACAAGGCTATAGCGAGAAGCTTGGATGGTACCAGGAGGGCTAGGTTCATAGGTGCATTCCTCGGCGGATGGCTGGGAATAGTGCTGGCGGGCCTTGCAGCCGGCGTAGAGATAGGTCTAAGTCCATCATTCCCCTACGGGGTTGAAATTTCGGTACCCGTAATGGTTACATGGCATGCTGCTCTCGGCGTGATAGAGGGGCTGATAACGGCCCTCGTAGTCGACTATCTGTACCAGCGTCACAGTCCTATTGTGGAGACAGCCGAGAAGATAGCTGCCTATACAGCGGCTTGACTCAGCGGGGGTGGAATGATGAAGGGCCTCCTAAGCAGGTACCGTGGCGCTCTCATCGTGGCTGCAGCATTGCTTGTGATTAGTCCAATATTTGGAGTCGTGTTGGCAGAGAAAGTCGGATACCATGAACCCCTCGATGTTGCTGCTGAGAAGCTCGGCCTGGAGGAGCACACTATCGCGGAGTGGACACCCTTCAGCGACTACACCGTGCCGGGTCTACCCGACACTATAGGCTACATAGTAGCTGGCGCAATAGGCGTAGGTGTGATACTCGGCATAGGCTTGGCAGCTGCGAGGCTGGCAAAACGTTGAGCACGGGGCTCGACAAGGCACTCAAGGGCGTTCTTGAGGGGTTGCGTGACGCTGCTACAGCCTTAGCCATGAGTGAAGGCCTTGTTCGGCCTCCACGCCCAGAGCTTGTTTTCCTCACACTGGTGGTCAGCGTGGCACTCATATCTTCGTCCAGCTCTCCGGCCCCCGCTGTAGCTGGTATTGCTGGTTCTCTTGTTCCTCTAGCCTACCTCCTGAGCAACGATGCAGAGAGGAAACGTGCAACTCTAACTCCGATAGTGTATGTGCTAGCTTCCTCGATGGTCATCTCAGCGCCGCTTATAGTTATGGGGAGGCATGGGGAGGCCGAGCTGCTCATACTAAGAGTTGTAGCGTCGACGATAGTGGTTGTCTCTGTTGCCAGGCTCATTGGCTGGAGAGGCCTGGCACTTGGTATGCGGAGGCTTGGCGTGCCGGGAGAGTTTGCAGAGTCGATGCACCTAGTGCTATACTATGTGCCGCTTTTGGCTGCTGAAACGATTAGGTTGATAAGCGCCCGTAAGGCGAGGAGTCTCCGCAGACAGAGGCTACGCAAAGAGTGGAGATTATTATCGAGCACTATTGGCGAGCTAGTGGTTCGGAGCATGCATCGTGCTCTAGTACTCAGCATGGCTGTTGAGGCCCGTAGTCTTGCACGCTACAGTGTATACTTCTCGAGGCCCGGGGAGGGTGCGCTTCGCGGCTTGCTCGCGTACGCTCCCCAGGCGGCAGTGATTATTGCAGCGGGGCTTGGCGTGTTTGTCGGTAATTGAGGCTAGAAACTTATGGTTCAGCTATACCCGCAAAAACCCGGTATTGAAGGGTGTAAACCTGCGCGTCAAGGCAGGAGAAGTTGTAGCCCTGGCAGGCCCCACGGGCAGTGGCAAGTCTACGCTTCTCCTCCTGCTGGCTGGGCTTCTAACCCCCGATAAGGGCGAAGTTCTTCTTGACGGGCGCCCGCTCAGCGAGCAGCTTCCCATGGCACGGCAGAGGATCGGGATATTGTTCCAGAACCCTGACGACCAGCTCTTCAACCCCACAGTCTACGACGAGATAGCCTATGCGCTGCGCAGCCTAGGATTGGAGGAGAGTATTGTACGCGAGCGGGTGCACAGTATTGCTAGGCAGCTGGGGATAGAGGAGCTGCTTCCCCAGCCCCCCTACAAGCTCAGCATCGGCCAGCGCCGCCTAGTAGCTCTAGCCTCAATACTAGTCTACGACCCCGACATCCTACTCCTCGACGAGCCAACAGCAAACCTGGACCGCCAAGGGATCATGGTGTTATCCCGTGCCATCAGGACGGCAGCAAGGCGGGGCAAGATAGTCATAATGGCTAGCCACGACCTAGACGCGATAATAGAGTACTCAACCAGGACATGCATACTACACGATGGCCGCTTGTACTGCAAGCCGACACTCGACGCTCTAAGGGAGGGTGTCTTCGAGACGACATCGCTGCCCATACCTCTGGGTATTCGCCTCCTAAAGTACAGCCTTGGAGGCTGGGAGAAAGTTGCCGAGCTAGCGAAGACTGTTAGACGGAAACCAGATGGGGCATAACCATGGCTCTCGAAGCGCGGAGCCAGTGGCCTAAGGGAAGCCGTAAAGGAGTCCTAGAGAGGTCTAGAGCTCCTCCGGTGTCACGATGTGCTCTCCGGAAGACGGTGCCTACGGATGAAGTCTACGAGGCTGTCATCTATAGTCAGTAGTACCAAGTTGTTCGCCGGAGCTATCGAGTAGAGGAGGTTATCGACCATATCCCGGTGCCCCATCATGTACATGCGTATAGCCTGCTCTACAGCCTCGCCCGTTAAGGGAGCGTAGATCATACTATCCCTAATCGCTTGAACACCCTCGACAACCCTCCTGACGTCCACTCGACATCAGTCAGCTGTAGAAAAAGGAAAAGACTACCCCAAACCCTATACTCCGAATGATAATGTGCTACAGTTCGTTTAGTGGATATGAAAGACTAAGCACGGATAAGCGAAACCCTACAAAGTCCGTATGCTGTGCGCTCTTCAAATCATCTGAGCACTTGGTACACGCGATAAATGAGAAGGGTTAAGAGTCTGAAGGGGGAGAATTGGGTTAGCCGCGTAACGTATGCCGGATAGTCTAGGGTACACCTTGTTTCTTTAACAAGTGGTATGTTGCCAGGAGCATTGCGGTACTAGCAAGAACGGAGAAACAAAAGCCTATCACGGAAAGTATTGACTCAACAGTGCTCGGCACCAAGGGGGATGCCACCTTATCCCAGGAGGTGTTCTTCACAACTTCTACCACAATACCTGGTGCAGCATGTAGGGGTCGGATAGCCACCACGACTGTGAAGAAGATCCTAACAAGAGCTTCACTTCCAAGCACTGACGATAGAACAGTCACGGATACTAATGGGAATACAAACAACATCATAACTGCAAGCACTACGTACTCTATAAAGTACCCGTAATACGCCATAATCGATGCTAGCGCCATGTAGAATAGTAGCTCTACAAGTAGCGAGGCGAACATAGACAGCCACACTATGACCATCGGCGTAAACCCACGATAGCCCAGCCAGCCATTCATAACGGGAGAAACCAGCGCCGGAAGGCTAGCTAAGATGATAAAGGGTGTGAAGAGAGCTAGGCTACTGCCAAGAATTCTCGTAAAAACCCTTGTTCTGGATCCCTCAGCAGCTGATATTACACCATAGATTCCAGTTACGAAAGCCTCATGTAGAATGCTAGCATAGAGCACAGACAAGAGTAGGACGAGACTGTGTAGGAGCACGGTGAGCCCAGAGGAAAACCTGGCAAGCTCATACTCTGTCGAGTCGTAGGGAGCTAGTATGGCTATTATCTCTAGCCCGCCAACAATATCGGGGACAACATGCTTTACAATGTCAAGTAGTGATGATGGATCTCTTATATCAACATCAAAACCTAGCAGCTCACCAAGCCATGTAATAGCGGTCAAAACACCCGATAAGAGTCTAACCTAACAGCTGGCCAGCGCATGCATAGTAATGATGTACCTAGCTGGGGGGCTTCCAGAGCAGCCCTAGCTGACTCTCATCCCCGCAATAGTCGCCCGGTAGTAGCCAGTGAAGTCCAAGTAAAATACAGGATATGGAAATCACGTAGACTCACATGCAAGAGGAGCCTAGATAGGGTATTACACTGGTATTGTTCAGGCCGAGGGGGCCCGGGAGTGTGTCCATCCCGCTAATTTCTCTACCGGGGCTAGCATTGGCCAGCAACCGGACAGAGAAGCTCCTCGAGCTCCTAAGGGTCTACAGGGTTGACCGCATAGCACTGCATAGCTTAGTCTACCTGCTGCAGGAGGTCTACGGTGTAGACCTGGGCTATCGGGGGTGCCGCTGGGAGCTATACGCCACCGGGCCCTTCTGCCGGGAGTTAGAAACCGACCTATGGGAACTCATCGAGGCTGGAAGGGTTAGGGTGGGGACGCGCGGAGTACTGGAACCCGCGGAGCTGACAGCACGGCCGAGAGCAGAGATTAACGGCGCCCGCCTCATACGGGAGGCTTGGAGCATCTTCCTCGCACGCGCGGGCTAGGAGGTTTCAACCATCTCCCGGATCGGCGCCTCTGGGACATAGTCGTGGAGTGCCCTCTTGGCAGCCTCTGCAAGCCTCCTCATGGCCCCACTGTCATCCCTCAGCTTGCGGTACCTGGTTCGCTCAACGTAGAACGTCACTATGACCTCCCCGGCAACCCGGTGCTCATGGAGGAACTGATCCAGCGTCTTCGGCTCCGGCGCTGCCACTCTACCCCCGACAGTATCGGCTATGAAGACGTACGGGGTTATAGTGGTCGCGGAGGAGGAGTATGCGCTAACCCTCCCAATATCCACTAGAACCTCCTCTGGGTCGATGCCAGCATGTTCGGCGAAATCTCGTGCCAACTGCTGTTCGTAGACAGCCTTCTTCCCGCGGGCTAGGTGGCCAGCCTTATCCTCGGGTATTGAGAGCCTCTGCACCCACTTCCAGAGGGGCTTCCGGTAGTCCAGCAGCGACTTCACAGCCTCAGCTGCTTGGCTATCACTACACTCGTCGTGGAGTCTGCCGGTCGCAAGCCAGTAGCTCAACATGCCGTAGATTGTGTAGTCTGTGAGGCCCCTATACCTCTCGAGCCTGCCCTCCCGGAGCATCGCGTCAAGCGCCTCAGCAATCATGGTGCTCAACGCGTTACACCGGTTAAACACCATGCCTAGGGTGTGGTCGAAAGCCTTGTTAACGGGGTGTAGGTACACGTTCTTATACATCAGCTTACGAGCATTGAGAAGCCTTACAAGGTTATCCACAGCCTTCCTTGAAATAGCCGGCCATAGCTGCTCATGATACTCCACGACGTACGTCTCGCCTATCAGCCTCTGCACGTCAATAGAGCCTATCGGTGCCTGCGTGAAGTAACTGTCGCGTATAAGATAGTCCATTATGTCGGCTGGGTAGAGAAAGTCCCTCACCACAAGCCGGACGAGCTTATGGGGCTCCATGTCGGGGTGGGGCTGGTAGAAGTCTTCACCACTAAGCCCAGCAGCGAACCCCCCGCTATTGGCGAGGTCTGTGTACTCCTTGTTATCCCTCGGCGGCTTCATAGCCTCGTCGACTAGCGATACTACAAGCTCCCCGTCAAGCCCCATACCCTCCGCTGCCCTGCGCACGGTGTCGCGGAGCTGGAACCGGTACAGCACATAGCTCAATATCTCGTGGTTCCCAACCCTAAACCCGACTACGTCATGGCGAGAGAGCACGTAGTAGTCGAAGGCGTGGCTAAAAGGCCCGTGGCCGATGTCGTGGAGTAGCCCGGCGATACGCGCTGCTAGGAGGAGTTCGCGGGGCTTCTCGAGGAATATGTTGTAGAGGCTGCCGGGCTCCCGGAGAGCCTTCTCCTGCAGCTGGGAGACTATGCGGTGCATGAAGCGGTATGCTAGATGCATTACGCCTAGGCTGTGGCTAAACCTTGTATGGGTTGCCGAGGGGTAGACGAGGTGGGCCAGCTGAAGCTGGTATATGTAGCGGAGCCTCTGGACAGGCCAAGAGTCGAAGATTAGGTCCTCTGCATCCTTCACATAGTCTATATCGCCGTATATGGCGTCACGTATCTTACCCGTGAACGGCAGCGGCTGAAGGAGGTAGACGACCTCCCTAGCCTCAACCCTAGCCGACTGCAACGGCCTCTGCCCCTACCAGTCCCTGAAGAGTATTACCTATGCAGAAGCCTTAAAGGTATTACCACAGCCTGCGAGCCTCCCCGAAGCCACGGCGAAGAAGACTGTAGAGAGCCCCGCAAGAGCAGAGGCGGCTGCGCACGTTGCAACAGCACCATAGGCCTCCGCCAACGGGGCAGCCACGAGACTGCCAACGACGAGGCCAAAGCTCATAAACGCATTAACCCTACCAACCCCGGCCTCGCCACCTCCGAGCCGGAGAGCTAGAAGCGGGAGCCCCGTGGAGATAGCAGCCCAGGTGACCCCCACGAGGAGGTAGACGAGAGCCATCACTGCCCCGACGGGTGCAAAGCCTCCAAACCCGGCTAGCGGGAGCATGAACACTGCAACCCTGGAAGCTGACGCAGCGACAAGTAGCCGGGCGGCAACAGCTACGCCGAGCTCCAGCCTACGGAGAAGCTCGTAAGCAACAGTGGAAGCTAGAAGAGCCTCCATCGAGAGGAGGTATATGCCTGAATCGCTAATCCCAGCCTCCCGGAGATAGGCTGGCATAGGGGAGAAGAATAGTGCAACACCGCTAAACAACACTAGCGTACCAGCATAAACCTGCCACGGAACCCCACCACGGCAAGCGGGCATAGGCAAGCTACTACGAGCCACGTGAGGTGGAGTATACCGGGCACGCCCCGTGACAAGGGGAGCGGAAGGCGAGGGATACCCCCTAACTCCCGCCTGCACGCGCGGCCCATAGAGCACTGGTAGCACAGCAGCCGCTGCCAAGAATCCCGCTACAATGAGGAGGCCCTGCACGCCAATAGAGCCCGCGAAGAGAGCTGCAACACCATCGCCAGCAACAATGCCAAGGCTAGAAGCCATATTCACCCTAGGCACAGCCACGTCGCCACCAACACGGGACGCCGCAGAAACAGCGACAGGCTGGATCAGGGCTGCAAACACCCCATAGACAAGATTCAACACAGCAACAACGACAACACAGCGGGCAAAAGCCATCCCAGCAACTGCAGCAGCAACACCCACAAGGCCAGCAGCGAGAACAAAGTGGCCGGAAAGCCTGCGAGAAGCCACGTGTACAACAACGAGGCTGGAGAACGCAAACCCGGCATTGAAGAGTAGAACAGACAGTACAAGGTAGAAGCGGGAGCCACTGAGATCAAGCACGTATAGCCCCGCAGCAACATTAGCAATAGCAGCCGCAGCACTGTATAGGAAGACGGCTACGAGAAGCCACAGCAGCCGCCCCATCCCTCGCCGCCACCCTCCCCTCCCAAACAAACCCGAAGCAAGGACTCGCAAAAACATTAAGCAAAAACACCCTCAAATAGAACACAAGTAGAAAATATTCTACAAAAACCAGAAGATATATACTATGCAGCAAACACTACACACTCATATCTCGAAGTTATGGGGTGTAAATTATGAGTAAATACGCACGCTTACACACTAATCCTGGCAATCATAGCCGTTCTAGCAATAGCAAACCTGGTATCATCCGTAGCCCTAGCATCAACCGTAAAGATAGCACCCACGACGGTCTATGACGTTGTTTACAAAATACTATAGTCTAGTGCTATCTTCCACATGGTGTAATTTAATATATGACGATGCCCAGGTGTTAGCCACCGGTATGCAGAGTCTGTATGGCTTGCTCCCGGTACTGTCTGGGAATTCGGGATAGTAGATAAGGAGCCCGATCCAGTAGTTGGCTATGATATCAAGTACAAAATCAGCTATTGCAACTGACTCCACGATATTAACGTGGTAGAAGTTGTTGGACAAGTGAGGGTTACGCTAGTCTACAAGTATCCCTAAACAGCAGTTGCAATAACTGTAATCTTAGCAGGGGACTACACAATGGAGAGAAGAGGTCTTTTTACCGTCTTCTCCTCCCTTGCTAGGGCTGTAAAGTTGTCTCTTCTCCTGCTCGCCGCTCTCTCAGTCGTATTGTCTGGTGTCTTCCTTGCTTACCTTACGCTTCTCGAGAGAGTGAACTCGCTCTTCAAACATGTTGCACTACTTAACGCGGGCTATATATTCTACGAGATAAAACTCATTGACTCGTACTGGGGTTCAAGCCTGGACCCCGTGTTGGTTGACGAGTACACAGTAAATCTCGCTAAAAGCTATGGGGTGCCCACTGAGGATGTGGCTCTTCGTAGTGAGGCTTGGCTTTCGCCCAAGGCTCTGAGAGATATTTAGCAGCTGCCGGGTGTTAGGCGCGTTGTCCCAGTGTACGTGTTCCCCGTGGAACTGGTCGTGCCCGTAGAGCGTGTAGACTTCTCGCTGGCGAATATGCCGGGTAGTAGGGGTGGCGTCGTGATTGTTAGGATGGTTTGTGCTGATGCTAGTATTGAGGAGCTACCGGCCCTCTTTGGCCCTGTAAGGCTTGTTGAGGGTAGGTGGCCCGGGGATGCTGGTGAGGTTGTTGTCTCTGACGAGGTTTGCAGGGTCTACGGCTACTGTACGGGTAGCGTTTTGCCGGTGAATCTTACTGTCGCCGCTGAAGGTAACCCTTTGATGCTTGGCACTAGGCACAGGGTTATCCCGGTGCATCTCCGAGTTGTGGGCGTGCTTCCGCGGGAGCTGTTTGGCCCACTTGGAGAGACGCACATTGTTTTCTCGAGGTGTAGCCTCCTCTTCCCCGTGCTTGAGGGGGTTCTTGGCCGCTACCTGGAGCCCTGGGGCTACGGGTTTTCCCGCGAGCACTTGTGGGCTTGGTATGCCATCATATACCTTGAGAGGCCTAGTGTGTCTCTCGCCGAGGAGGTTATGGATGCTGTTAAGGATGTGCTTTCCAGGCACAATATTACGCTGTATAGGCTGTACTATAATCAAGATTCAGCTGGAGGTTTTGGAGAGGAGTCTAGGCTCGCTTCAGGCTAGCTACAGGGTTATCGTCGCTAACGCTGCGCTCGCCTTCATCCTGGTGCCCGCAGCGTTGTGGGGGCTCGCGGTTAACCGTAGTGTGAAGCTCTTTCTCCTAGTCGAGGTGCTGGGTGGAGAACCCGTGCTGGCACGCAGACTTGCCCTCCTATTGTTTGCTACCGGCTACTTGCCCGGTGTCTTGCTCGGCGCCGTCCTGGGTGCCCCGCTAGCGGGGGTTCTAGCCGAGAGGACTATGCCGAAGACATTGTTCGTCGTGTTTGGCGCTCCTAGACTCGACTACGCCTCGAGCCTAGCCTACCTAGCCGCCATAGCTTTGGTCGAGGCTGCTACCGCGTACCTAGCCGTGTCCCATGTTCTCGGCAGGCATGGGCTTAGGGAGGTTGTGAGAGGTGTTCGCGGTTGAGTAATGGCTTTATTGTTGAGGCTCATGGGCTCGGTAAGGCATATGGCTCTCTCTGCGTCTTCCGCGACGTGAGCTTTAGCCTTGGGGCTGGCGAGGCTCTACTCATCACCGGCCCTAATGGCTCCGGGAAGACTACCCTCCTCATGATCGTTGCTGGGTTTAAGGAGCCTAGCTGGGGTAGCGTAGCGGTCTTCGGACGCGAGCTTGCTAGGCTGTCGAGGGCTGAGAGGGCGAGGCTGCGTAGGTGGATTGGGTTTGTTTTTCAGGAACCTGTTTTGATTGATAGCTTGTCGGCGCTGGATAACGTGGTTCTAGCTGGTGTACTGGCGGGGCTCGAGGCTGGCGAGGCTCGGCGGGCGGCGCAGCGTATCCTGGAGCAGCTCGGCATCGGGAGTAGGGCGTTTGAGAAGGCTGGCAGGCTTAGTGGTGGAGAGCGGAAGAGGGTTGAGCTTGCCCGTGCCCTCGTTAGAAAGCCTAGACTGCTGCTGGTTGACGAGCCTTTCGCAATGCTGGATGAGACTGCATCCCGCCTAGTACGGGAGGCCTTAGAGTCCTACGTGGAGGAGGGTGGAGCCCTCATAGCAGCTATGCCTCGCAGTACAGGTGTCAGCTCCAGTCTACCCTGGAGGGGGTTGTGAGCCTAACTGGTGAATGCTAGGAGAGAGCTATGCATACTCCATCTTCGATTCGCTGCTTTTACCTCCACTACCTTTTTGCCGCCGTGGATCCCCTCCTCTACGGGGTTAACGGTCTTTGGGAAGGTTTATCCGTAACCGGGGCGTGCTTGAGAGGAGTTGGCTTCACGGTGTTGTCCTCGACTCTCTTGAGGCTGCCTTGGAGCATGTTCACCCCTCCAGTGTTATTCCAAGATGGGTTACCCGGTTCGATTCTGGCTGTGTGAAGGTTAGGGGTGCTGGCGGGTTCTGCCCCGGAGCCGTTTACGTGGCCGGTTTTGGTAAGGCTGCACCGTCTATGGCCAGGGCTCTCATCAACGTTCTCGGCGCCGACTTCGTCGAGGCTGGCATGGTTATTGGGCCTCCCGGTGGTGGGGGGCGTATCGGGCCCATCGAGGTTTTGGAAGGTGATCACCCTATTCCCGGCTCTCGGACGCTGGAGGCTAGCCGTAGGCTGCTGGACTTCCTCCGGGAGCTTCCGCGGGATAGCCTACTATTCCTCCTCGTTTCGGGCGGCGGTAGCGCCTTGTTTGAGGTACCCGCGGCGGGGGTTGAGCTGGAGGATGTAGCTGTTGCTACCAAGTTGTTGATGGCGGCTGGCGCCGATATCTATGAGTTGAATACTGTGCGAAAGCACCTCTCAGCGGTTAAGGGTGGCCAGTTGCTCCGCTACATAGCTGCTGAAAGGGTCGTATCACTGATACTGAGTGATGTGCCCGGCGACGACCCGTCCCTTGTGGCTTCGGGGCCTACGGTGCCGGACCCATCAACATTCCGGGACGCCCTCCGGGTACTATCCAGGTATGGGCTTCTGGATCGTATCCCTGTGAGGGCTAGGAGGCGCCTTGAGGCGGGGGCTGCTGGCGCCGCGAGGGAGACCCTGAAGCCTGGCGATCCTCTAGCCTCTAAGGCGATAAACATTATTGTTGCTAGGAATCTTGACGCGCTTACCGCCGCGGCAGCCCTGCTGGAGTCGCACGGCGTAGCAGCAGTAGTTCTAACCGATACGCTGCGGGGGGAGGCTAGGGAGGCTGGGAGAGTCCTAGCATCACTCGCCGAGGCCGCCGCCCGGGGGCTACCTGCATACCCCCGCAGAGCCAGGCTCGTAGCTGTTATTGCTGGCGGCGAAACCACGGTGACTGTTCGCGGCCGAGGTGTTGGTGGGCGAAACCAGGAGCTATGCCTCTCCCTAGCACTTGAAGCCTCAAAACTTAGGATACTCGAGAGATACGTGGCCGCATGCATAGGCACCGACGGCGTTGACGGGGCTAGCCCCGCTGCAGGAGCCATAGTGGACGAGCAGCTCCCCAGAGAGCTTGAGGAAAAGCAGCTAGACCCCAAAGCATATCTTGACAACAATGATACATACACCCTCTTCTCAAGGCTCGCCAGGACCGTGGACACCGGCGGCTACACAGGGACAAACGTAAACGACGTTACGGTAGTGGTTGTCGAGAGGCAGGAAGCCTAGAAGACGCGACGTAGTGGAGTAGAATCAAAGTCTGAGTCGTTTGAAACTATTTCAGTGACACCATTACGCATGGCAACGGCTAGGTGTACAGCGTCCTCAAAATCCAGCCCATACCTCTCCATGAGGCTTGCGGCGCTAACTAGGTCCTGGCGGCCTGGCGGGTAGTATCAATGATTCTCAGTCCCTCAAGGCCGGTAAAAGCCTCGATAATGCTCGCCACAAACTCTCTGTCACGGAGTTTGCGGCCAGTAAGCCCCGCGAGCACCACTATAGTCTCGTAGACCGTAATGCGGGCAGTAACGTACTCACCACGCGCCGCAGACTCTATACGCTTAATCTACTCAAGTGCACGCCTTCCATACTCTGGGTGGCCGCCAAGCCAGTAGACGAACACGTTAATATCTACGTATCTCCTAGCCATGCCTTAACCACAGCCTCCGCTACAGCTTCATCAACATCCCGTGGCCACTGCTTAGCGGGGAAGGCACCGTAAAACCGTTCTGCAACCCCTGCCTCCACCTCTAGTATAATACGCTTAGACTCCTCGTCGATGAAGAGCCTTAGCTTAGACCACTCTCGTAGGCCAAGCCTCCTCCTAACCTCGAGGGGTAGCGTGACCCTACCCTTACCATCGACCCTAACGATTGTAGCCCCACTACTAGACACAAGCCACCAAGTGGATGGAGTGGGATAGGGTCTGTATAAACCTAGCCAGCCCGGAGCGTGCATGCTTAGCCTAGTGGGGTGGGAGTCGTAGAGCATGCGGGTGCGGTATGGAAGTAGTGGCGGTTAAAAAATAGCGATTTAACCAGCTTCATTATGGGATTGAAGGTGTTTACTAGCAGTTAGCAACGCGCTTGAGGAACTTCCTGGCTAGCTCCTTCTCCTCGGCTGTTGCCTTGTCCTCGTAGCAGAACCACCAGTCGAAGCACTTGAACTTCTTTAGTCTCTCCTCGGCCTCCTGTACCGTAGCTGCAGGCGGTACTATCAAGTTGTCGCCGATTAGCTCGTTGTTTGGCCAGTTTGCCGGGATGGCGCGGCCGTACTTGTCGCTTATCTGGAGGCTCTCTATCAGCCTCAATATCTCGTCAATGTTTCTGCCAACCTCTTGCGGGTAGTAGAGGATAGCTCTCACAACACCCTTATCGTCTACCACGAATACAGCGCGTACGGTTGCCGTGCTGCTCTGAGCATGTAGGAGCCCTAGCTTCTTTGCAACCTCGCCGGTTGGATCGGCGATTATCGGGAATGGTATTTCCACGCCTAGCTTCTCCTTGATCCACTCAGCCCACTTAATGTGGCTGAAGGTGCTGTCAACGCTTAAGCCGATGAGTTCTGTGTTGAGCTTCTTGAAGTCCTCGTACCTCTTGGCAAAAGCTACGAACTCTGTGGTGCAGACCGGCGTGAAGTCTGCTGGATGGCTAAATAACACGAACCACTTACCCCTAAAATGGTCTGGCAGCTTTATCTTGCCATGGGTTGTCATTACCTCGATTTCTGGGAACTTCTCTCCAATGGATGGAGCTTGTAGAGGCATAACTCGTACACCCCGAACCTTCTCTCCGATTTTGCTACTAGTAAGAAATTGCTTCTGGTTTTTATGTCTATTGGCCCTGAAACATGGGTGGAAGACTATAACCGGAACAGCCTACACAACTCCTCATTACCATATGTTAATTAGCCCCTATACCAGCTATAATGTTCTAGGGGTGCCAGCTCTCCGCCGCTGCTCTGAGGTGGGAAGCTATGGCTCTACGCCTTGTTGCTAGGGGTTGGGATGTATAGTTGCCCGGCGCAGCTTAGCCCTAATACTCGCAGGCCTCTTCATCTACAAGGCTGCCAAGGAGTTCAGCCTCGACCCCCTATGGGCCCTAATATACGTCCTTGTAGGACTCGAGTATCTCATCGACACTAGAAGCTAGCATAGACACTGCAGCAACGAGCCGTGACCGCTATGGCATTACACCCTTAGCTCCCAGCCGTGGAGGTGTATTCTAGCGGTTGACCGGGCTTGTTCCGGCCCCCCGCCGGGTACGGGTTTGTCCTATTCCTCAGCTTTGACCTCGACGTTGACAGTGCTGAGGCCTGGAAAGGTGCTGATCCAGTGGCACGTAGCCGTGGAAGGTTTGCGGAGAGGAGAGGGCTCTGGCGAGTCCTGGAGGTCCTCGAAGCCCACGGTGTTAGGGCTACCTTCTTTGTACCAGGCTGGGTCGCCCGCCGCTACCCCCACCTTGTGAGAGCCCTTGTCGAACGTGGCCACGAGGTCGCAGGACACGGCTATATGCATGAGAGGCTCGACGAAATATCATCGCGTAGCGCTGAAGAGCAGGTATTCGCCTCTATGGAGGAGGCTTTAGCCGGTATAGTCGGCCGCAAGCCACGTGGGTTCCGAGCCCCCTACTGGAGGTGGAGCCCCTGGACCCTAGAGCTGCTCAGGAGCCGGGGCTACCTCTACGATAGCAGCCTCATGGACGACGAGGAGCCATACATCCTCGGCAAGGGGCTTGTAGAGCTACCCGTCGACTGGAGGCTTGACGACTGGCCATATCTGGAGTACCATCGGTCCCTCACGCCACGGGAGCTACTGGAGATGTGGCTAGACGAGATGAGATATGCAGCTAGGAGGCACAGCTACCTCTCATTGACGATGCACCCTCAATGCATAGGACGCGGGGCAAGGATACGGGTTCTCGAAGCAGTACTCCGGGAGGCCAAGAGGCTCGGAGCATGGATACCACTTGGGAGCGAGCTTGCAGAATACGTTCTCAAGGCTGTCACGGAAAGAACATCTGCATGATCCCCTGCAATATAGTGCGGGTAAGAACAATAATTATAGGCTGGTGCGTGTGGTTACACCCGACATTCTATAATTTACGATAATACCCTGCACAAAGTGCCTCTATACGGGCCAGCTAATATTGCAAGACAGGTTTCCACAATTTGCTACTCGCCGGGTAAGATTTTTTTCAGCTATGGCTCCCACACTATTAACGGTGATAGACTAGTGACTGTCCGAACGAGGGAATACTGGGCGACAAGGATAGGCCTCATCCTAGCAATGGCAGGTAATGCTATCGGCCTAGGCAACTTCCTAAGATTCCCTGGCAAGGCTGCCGCCTACGGTGGCGGCGCCTACCTCATACCATACTTCATAGCCCTTGTACTCCTAGGCATCCCACTAATGTTCGTAGAGTGGACCCTCGGCCGGCACGGCGGCCTACATGGCCATGGCTACCTAACCCCAATGCTCTACATAGTCTCAAGGAATAGGCTCACAAAGAAGAATGCAGCAGCGTTTGCAATCATAGGTGGCACCATAGCATTCCTAACTGGCGTAATGATCACGGGCTACTACACCAATATCATAGGCTGGATGGGCTACTATGCAACGGCAGCAATTAGCGGCAAGTTTGCCGAGCTGACAGACGCCACCAAGGCCAAAACGTTCTTCATAGACTTCCTAACGGATCCAGCTAGAAATGTGCCGGCGTGGTTCATCTCCCTACTAGTAATTACACTAATTGTATCCAGGAGGGTCAGACGCGGCATTGAGATTGCAGCAAAGATAATGATGCCAATACTGTTTATTGAGGCTGTAATCCTAGCAACGGTCTCGCTAACCCTTGGCGCTCCTGTAAAGCCGGAATGGTCCACGCTTAAGGGCTTTGAGTGGCTCTGGACCCCGAACTTTGAGAAGCTAAAGGACCCTGCAACATTCATTGAGGGTGCTGGCCAGATCTTCTTCACGCTAAGCATCGGTATCGGTGGCATCATACCAAACTACGCTAGCTATCTGCGCAGGGAGGACGATCTACCACTATCAGCCCTAACTACCACCTCCCTCAACGAGTTCGCCGAGGTAGTACTCGGAGGCAGCATCGTGATACCATTACTGTACGCGTTTGGAGGCCCAAGCATCATACAGGACATCGCTGCAGGCAAGCTCTCAATATTCCTTGCGTCAATGGTTGCCCTGCCACCACTATTCAACCACCTAGGAGGCCTTGGTGCCCTGGCAGGCTTCCTCTGGTACTCGCTGCTATGGTTTGCCGGTATAACAAGCGCCATTGCGATAGTTAACGTTCTAACTTCGATGTTCGAGGAGGATTACGGCATCGCGAGAAGGTATAGTGCATGGATAGCCTTCATGATGGTATTCATAACCGGCGTATTCGTAAACATTGAGGGCGCCATGAAGACTGACCAGCTGACGGACTACCTCGATCTCGTAGACTTCTACGCCGGTAGCCTGCTGCTGCTAGTGGTAGCACTATTCGAGGTCGTAGCTGCCCTGTGGCTGTGGGGCATTGAGGAGAGCTACAGGGAGCTGCATAATGGTGCCTACATTACCGTGCCGAAGTGGTACTGGAAGTACGTTGTCGGCATTATCACACCAATCTACCTGATAATAATGCTGGCATGGTTCCTGGCAACAGGTACCGAATCCGCTGCCGCCAAGCCAGAGAACATCTTCGGCTGGATAGGCGTTGCGATGATGGTGATAATGTTCCTAATAGGCCTAGCTCTCAACTATAAGGCCCTCTATAAGAGGTATGGTGAGGAAATTAGGAGGGGGGTGAGTCCACGTGAAGGCTAGCGCGCTAGGCCTTCGTAGCATTTGGCTGGGGCGTAGTATTCCTACTAATAACCCTCGTAGCATATAAGTGGATGACTGTTAGGCGCCAACGGTAAGTGCTTGTTACCAGTCTACCGGGGCGTGCTGATGCGTTGCAGTCGGCTGAGGAGCTACGGAGGTTGCTAGAGAAGCTTGACCGCATAGAGAGACTGGCATCGTCCCGTCTCGATGGTCGTGCGAAGGAGAGGGCGCTGAGGGAGGTTGAGAGAGCACGCAGCGCTGTGCAGAAGGTGCTGGGGGAGCTGCGGATAGACCAGTACGATCTAGCTGTAGCGCTGAATAAGAGTGCCGATAGTGTGTTAAGAACGTTTTCAAGGCTTGACCCGTCTGATCGTGGGGCGGTTGAGGAGGCTGTTTGGCGCCTGCATGTTTTTTCCAACTATGTAGCCGCTTCATACTACGACTTCTCCTCAAGGCTTACCCATGTGCGCCGGGCCTACAGACTCTATGTCCTTGCAGCCGTGCTAGCCATGATACTTACCCCCATATTCCTCCGCGCCGGCTTCCTCATGCTTGGCATCTACGTGTTTGCACTCCTCGTTTCGATCCACGCGTTTCGCTCCCGGAGGAAGCTCGGCCCCCTCATAGCTGCCGCGCTACTCCCCCTCATACTGTTCATTTCGATTATCGGGTTGCGCTATGCCGTGTACGCGTTGACTACACCATCAGAGATCGAGAGGATTATAGAGGTTGCCGGGTTTAGCATGCAGACAGCCTATGTAGTGGTCGGAGCTATACTCGCCGTCTCTGCTGCTGCACTCGTGTTAGCCGTCTACTCCATGTACGTGATATATCGTAGCATGGACGCCTTTGTCTAGGCTACCGCCTCCGCTATCTCCTCCACGTCTCCGGGCTCGTGGCACCACTTTGCTACGTAGCGCAGTATGCCGGGAAGCCTGGAGGGGTAGAGTATCCAGCCTCTCCTTCTCAGCCTCTTCAACGCCCCCTCCACACTTGGGGGCCGAAAGGCCACGAGAGGCGTATCGAGAGGCGACAACAACTCTACACCCCGCTGCTCGAGGATGGATGCCAGCTTCGAGGCTAGCCTGTAGAGGTATCTTGCTAGCTCTCCAACGCCACTGGCTCCTAGTGCCCTAAGGGCTGCATAGGCTGCTGCTAGGCCCGATGCTGGCCGGGTCCAGAGTAGCGTCTCCTGCCTCCCCAAGGGCATGTAGGGCGCGGGGAACACTATGTAGTCCCTAAGCTCCGCTGTGTTTGATACAAGTATGGAGGATGGCGGAGGTGCTACGTGCTTGTGGAAGTCTATCCCGGCTAGGGCGGGGCCGCCACGGGGCAATACTGTCTCGGTGCTCCCCAACCCTAGGAGTGGTAGGCCGCCAAAAGCAGCGTCCACATACACTACTGCACCATGCTCCCAGGCAAGCTTGGCCACATCCCTAACTGGATCCACAGCACCGTTATCAGTGACACCTGCTGTCGCAACGATAGCAGCAACATTCTGAACTCCCCTCAACGTCTTCTCCAGGGCGTAGAGGTCTATCCTCAGCCTAGAGTCCACCTGCACAAGCTTAACCTCCATGCCCAGGACACGGGCAGCCTTTAGCACGGATGCATGGGCAGCACTAGACGCTACAACCACCCTGCCCCGCGTATACTCTCTCGCAATGTAGAGACCCGTCAATACTGCCTCGCTGCCACCACTTACAGCAACGAGCCAGCGATGACCAAGCCTGAGTTCCTCGAGGACCCTAGAAATACCCTCCAGGAGCTTTGTCACACTAGGCCACGAAGCAGGATCGTTAAGATTCACATCTGCATAGAGGCTGTAAGCCCTACGTGCAACAGGCAAAGGTTCTGCAACAGTGCTACCTGCAACACGGCACGGACTAGGTTCTCCAGCACGCAGCTCCCCCAGCTCCCTTGCTACCTCCTCCCAACTGCCCCCACGCAGCCACTCCAAAGCTAAACCCCCCAGTAGCCCATAGTAGTCTTTGGGGTAAGAGGCCTCTCCACAGCTTGCTACGTATGGAACACTACAGCTTGTTGAGCTAGTCCACTGGAACACCATTTCCGGAGAGCAATGTGCTAGTATTTGTGACACAGAAATCCAAGGACACATACAACGAATGATTGTCTCGGCTCTAGCTGCAGTGGACTGGAACGGCTTCCGTATGGTGTTTACGCTAGGCTCGCACTAGATGCTGAGGACGAGCCCGTCGGAGGCGGCTATGACTCTGCGTGGGAGCCCATGCCGCCTTATGTCTTCGAGGCTTTCTCTGGTGAGGTGTGTTAGCACTAGTAGTGCTTCGCTCCTCATCTGGTCGCGGTATGCTGCTGCCTCATCCACAGTGTGGTGCCCGGTCTCCCTTGCCTTGACCTCCATCCCTCGAGGCATAGAGGCCTCAACCACGAGGAGATCAGTCCTCGATGCTAGTTCTCGGAGTTTCCCCGTTGGCCCTGTATCGCCACTGTAGACAAGCGTCGACCCGTCAACAATTACTTCAACAGTGTAGGCTGGGAGTGTATGCACGGCCTCGTAGACCCGGATCAGCATCCCGTCAAGCTCTAGGCCCCCGCTGGCTGGTATGCTGCGGGCTCCCACCTCGCCGCGTAGCCTGCCAGGCAGCGTCTCTATGACTGATGACAACTGATCCCTCACCTTCTCCCCCGCTAGCAGCGTTGGAGGCTGGCTGCAGCCCTCCACACTGTAGCGGACAGCGTAATCGAACAAGCCGCTCCAATGGTCCATGTGGAGGTGACTTATGTAGATGTAGTCCACGTCACAGGCGCTGTAGCCCAGCTCGTAGAGCCTCTCCACGCAGCCCGGCCCAACATCGAGGAGGAGCCTAGCATCCCCCGTGTCAACCAGGATACAGTTCTTAGCTCGGCCCGGAACCCCTCCGGCGCCCGCAGTACCGATGAACCAGATCATCAACTGAGACCACCCAGCGAGGATAAGCCGAGAGGGCAACGGTGAGGAGGAGAATATATGGATGAACGCTGGCGATACAGACCCTCGATAGTGTAGTAAATCCTAATCAGAAACTTCGGCTTCCCCAACACAATATCATTACCATACATAACTAGCTTCAACACATCGCAATCCCCGATACCTAGCCTCCCTCAAACCTCCCTGGGTATAGTAGTGATGTAGCTTTTCCCCAGCTCTGACCCGTAAATGCTGAACAAGCCTTAGGGCCTGCACCGTACTGCGGATAATGGCTAACATGCATGGTATACCCGCCCATATGTTCGGTCTGATCATTCCAATAATACTGACACACCACATAGTCAGCTGAGCTGGGTTACCGTCTAGACGCAAAGGGGAAGGATAAGAGGTCCGTCAGTGATTAGCCCCACAAGCTATACGATGGAGGGATTCTGCTTGCTGGTATGGCACTGCCGTTCTTAACACCATGCCTATACCGTATCGCAGCTGGGATGGTTTATGTACTATACAGCCGTGTTGAAGGTTGAAGTATGGTAGTGCATTAGCTATGCCTTCCACTAGGACACCAGGTATGGATCACAGTATTCCGCATGGAGCCCCTATGGATGCAGCCACGAGCTAAACGGTGGAACGGGCCCACCGCTGACAAGTATATGTAAGGGAAGCCTATCTCTCCATTCACTAATAACGTGGCATAGCGGGGCCTGGCGCTGAGTGGTTCTACCGCTCGGGTATCGATGGATTTTCTGTGTACACTGGTTAGGCAGTCGTATCTAGGCTTGGGGTCAGCGTCTAAGCACTTATAATGCCGGTTAACAATACTATAGTATGGGTGAATGCGGGTCTCATGAGTTTCCAGAGCGGCCGTGGTGTCAGGAGGATAGTGCTTGTGCTCGGCGGGGGCCGCGGTATTGTGCAGCAGGTGCTCGCCCTTATGGCGAGGGAAGCTGCAAGGGGCTACCGTGGGTTTGAGCTGCACGTGTTCACAACTCGCCCCAGGCCGGACTACATGGAGACTGTCCGGGGGATAATACTGAACAATATCGCGTATAGCCTTCGCGTCTGGTATCATGGCGCTGACACGGTGAAGCTTAGGGAGATCGTTGCGAGCCCAGATACGGCTGTGGTTGTTGACGAGACTGCGGATGAGGAGCTGAAGCAGGCGGCAATGGAGGCTGTGGGTGTGACGCAGGGCTAGGAGACGCGGGCCAAGGTGGTGGGTCGTGGGTGGTTATGAGGTTGTAATTACGACCGACCGTACCATGATGTCCAACCACCATGGCAAGGAGTTTATCGGGTTTATGGCCACGGGGCCGCCTATCGGGGTGCCAGAGCGTGTTTGGATGTGGGTGGCAGCACCTAAGATAAGAGTTGATAGTGAGGGGAGACCATGGCAAGCGCCATATGGGCTCAGGAAGATCGAGGCTAAGCTGCAAGAGGCGGGGTTCAAAGCTGCTATCATCGATCCGGACCACCTCCATAAGCACCTTGACACGATGAAGGTGCTGCTGATAGGGCACCATGACTTCTTCGCCTTGGGGCCGCCGAGCAGCGAGTGGTGGATGATAACTGGCAAGGAGCCCGTTAACCGGAGGAGCTTCCGCCGCCTAATGGAGAGCCCCGCAGTGAGGAAGGCGCGGGAGAAGGGTGTACGCATTATTGTTGGCGGGCCAGCTGCATGGCAGTGGCTGTGGGAGCTAGAGTACTGGAAGAAATGGGGTGTCGATACGGTGATAGACGGAGAGGCTGAGAGGGTGATAGTAGATGTTGTCGATAAGGCGCTGAAAGGCGAACCGCTCCCCGACTACATCTACGTTGGGCCTGGCGAGTCGCCAAGCATCGAGGAGATACCCGTGATAAGGGGGGCTAGTGTTAACGGTCTCGTCGAGATAATGAGAGGGTGCCCGAGGGGCTGCAAGTTCTGCAGCGTAACGCTGAGGCCGCTACGCTTCATACCGCTGGAGAAGATAAAGGCTGAGATAGAGGTGAATAAGAGGCACGGCGTACGAGACGTGATATACCACAGCGAGGACGTGCTGCTGTATGGTGCTGATGGCGTCAAGCCGCGGCCGGAGCCGCTGCTAAAACTGCACGAGCTATGGTACCGTGCCACCGACGGCACCCTGGCGTGGAGCCATGCAAGCCTAGCAGCGGTCAAGTACGCGGAGGAGAACTACAAGCTCATCTCCAGGATCATGGGGGACTACGTGCTCCGGCGGGAACGGTTCCTAGGCGTGGAGGTCGGGATTGAGACTCTGAGCGTGAACCTAGCCAGGAAGGTTATGCCCGCGAAGGCTGCTCCCTACCCTGCGGAGAAGTGGCCGGAGATAGTTGAGGATGCCTTCGCTATAATGCACGACAACTGGATAATACCAGCTGGCACCATCATACTTGGTCTCCCAGGGGAGACCCCGGACGACGTGATGAAGACCGCTGAGGGCCTAGACCGGCTCCGCCCGTACCGCAGCCTTATCGTGCCAATGTTCTTTGTGCCCATGGGCGTGTTTAAGAATAGGGACTGGTTCCAGCGGAAGCTGCTAAAGCCCGAGCATCTGGAGGTCATGCTGAAGACTCTCGAGCACAGCCTCTACTGGGCCGAGGAGATGATCTCGAAGCTCTACCTGCGGGGCGTCGAGTACATACCGCTAAAACTCGGGCTTAAAGCCGTCATAGCCTACATAAAGTGGAAGACACGGAGACTCATGCCGAAGATTAAGGCCCGGCTAGAGGCCGCCATGAGGGCATAGCTCCTCGTCGAGAACCACTCTGTTCTCGATACAGCCTATCCCCCGGGCGCACGCCCTCATAACGGAGCCCGGCTCCGGGGTCTTCGCCGGTTTTCCGTCCGGCATCGTTCCGGCAGGCGTTCCAGTGCAGATTATGTCGCCCGGCACGAGTAGGGCTGACGTGCTAGCTACTGAAACTATGTCCCAGACGCTATGAACCATGTCGCCCGTGTTGCCACGTCTCGCCACGATACCATCAACCACGAGCTCTAGCTCAGTGTCGCCGATGCTAACCATGTGGCGTGGCACGATTATCGGGCCGGTGGGGGCGTAGGTGTCGTGGCTCTTAGCCCTCCACCACTGGCTTATACCCAGCTCCCTCTGCTCAAGCCTGGAAGTCACATCGTTAAGCACCATGAAGCCCCATACCACGTCAGGGGCCTCGCTTGGAGGTATACTGCGGGCAGGTATACCTATAACCGCTGCTAGCTCAACCTCCCCGTCAAGCTTCAAGCCAACAGAGTGCACCACCACGGGGTCGCCGGGGCCCACAATGCTGTTGCCGGTCTTGACGAATAGGTTAGGGGTTCCCGGCAGCTCGACACCACTCTCCCTCGCATGAGCCCGGTAGTTTACGCCGATACAGATAATCTTCTCCGGCTTATCCACTGGGGCCAGGAGCCGGACAGCGCTCAGCGGCAAGCCCCTATCGCTCGAGGAGACCACGCGTGCGAGGCCCTCAAGCTCCTCAGGGCCAACCTCAAGCATAACCTCCCTGACGTCACTATAGCCCCACTCGCCTAGCCCATATACCCTCCCGCGATAAACCAGCACAGGCTCAGCCACACCGCCAGGCAGAACTGCCCTACCAAGCCCCAGCACAGCCTCAACAGTAAAGCCCGGCCCGCTGATAGCCACGAGCCAGGGCACCCAGATAAGGGAGGCCGATGATACCATGTTCAGCCTAGCCCTACGCCGCCAATGGCTAGCCCTAAACCTGGCAAGTAACACCAAGACTGTAAACTGGAGGCATAACAACTAGCTGAGCCCCAAGCCCCCCAACGTATCCCGTGCACTCACGTATGAAGCCTAAACCAGGGACGAAAAGACGCATAGTCAGCGCCGTCCCCGGCAAGGCCCGCAGTAGAAGAGCCCGCCTCAAACTCCACACATCTGGCGCACCATGCAGTTTAATACCATACCAGCTTGCCGCGTCGAGAGAGCAGAGGCGCCGCGGTGCAATGACATGACCGTAGATCTGCGTGTATGTGATGAGCGTGAGGTATGGTTTGAAAAGCCGGAGCGCATCGTCGAGTACATACTTGAGGCGTTGTCTAAGCGTGGCTGCGAAGCTAGGGTGACACACCGGGACGAGACAGGAGAGGTTAGAGCCAGCGCCAGATGCGGCGACTGTACGTTGTCGCTACACGCTGTATACATGGGTGAGATGCCGTTTAGGCTTGGCAAGCTCTCGGAACTAGCAAGCAGTAGAGGGTATGGGGTGGTGAAACTCGTTATACATGCCACCACCAACTGTAGAACCATCTGCGAGAGCTTAGAGCTACTACTTCTCCGTGGCGGCGGCTAGCCTTGGAGAACTTGTCTAACCTACACCAACAAAGCAGGCGCCCTGAAAAGCAACAGCAACACTAAATAATGAACGCATGGGTTATGAGCAGCAGAGATGCCCTCGCCGTTTTACTGTTTCTTTTCCTCCCTTAGCCTTTCAATTTCCCGTCTTAGCTCTCTCAGTTCTCTCCGTAGCTCCTCGGCTTCACTATGATGCTCGCTCCGACCCATGTTAGTGACAAACTTCGCTATGACATATACCACGGCGACTATTATCGCAATCCACAGTATCATCCATAGTACGCCCATAAACGGGCCTACACTAAACCATCCCCAACCCCATCACCAACCACAAAACGGGCACCACATTACCTAATCACACTCCTCTTCCTACAATCTTCTATGCCGCAAATATCGGTTAATATTATGTTCTCCCAATGCATACAGTATGCGGCGCAGAGACGAGAGCATACTACGTACAATTCCAGGGTAGGTGTCGGGTTTTCCCGCAAGAGCGTCAAAGTACAGCTGGTCTTTCTCAAGATCATGTATGTCGTTATCCTTGGCTTTACAGTTCGAGGCCAAAGTCTCTCAGTACGTCTCTAAGTCTCCTAAGCTCTCTTAGCAGCTGTATACCGCGAGAAGTTATTGTTACTGTCACTTTACCATGCTGGTTGTTTTCATTGAGCTCAATTAGCCCTTTATCCTCGAGTTCTCTAAGGAGGGCTTTGAGTCTGTCATACGGCATATTGGCTAGTGTTGCAAGCCTAGTAGGGTTTATGGGGCCCTTAGCAACGGTCTCTAGGATGTCGAGTCTCTAGCTTACTCCTCCTGGGCACTTCCTGACACCGCTGCCGCATAATAAACCGACATCAACGTGGCCGCGGGTGAGCTTGCTATCAGCCTTGTTCTCAGCGTCCAGCCCCATGCTCTCCTCGTAGCCTTACTCTTGTGGTGTCGGTGTTAGCCTCGGCTGTAGGTGGGGTGGGGGTTAAACACTGGGGCACGTGTGGTAGCAAGGCTTTCGGAGCTTGCACTGGTCTAGAGTTTAAATCTAGGCTCATGAGCCGGGGGATGCTCGGGGGTATGTTTAGAGTTGAAGAATTACGGGGGCGGGGCAGCCGCTAGGGGTGTCTACCTATACTCCTGCCCGAACTGCGGCGGCCCCGTGGGCGATGATAGGCTCTCACTGGGGCTTCCATGCCCCAAGTGTCTGCCCGAGAGGACCCCCGCGGAGTCCGTCCTAGACGTCGCCGAGGCTCTTGAGAAGCTTGGGAGGCTAAGGCGTGGAAGCGAGCTGGAGTACTATGCCCGTGTCGAGAGGGAGGCAAGGGAGGCTGAGGCGCTTTTTGAGAAGGCTACGGGCTCTCGTCTCTGGAGCGCGCAGAGGACATGGGTTAAGCGTGTGCTTAAGGGTAAGAGCTTCGCCGCCATAGCGCCGACCGGCGTGGGCAAGACAACGTTTGGCGTGTTGATGGCCGTCTATTTTGCCTGGCGGGGCGAGAAGAGCTACATAGTCGTGCCTACAACGCCCCTGGTCAGGATGGTTGAGGAGAAGGCTCTCAAGCTAGCCGATGCCGCTGGGGTGCCCGCCCGGATAATTGCGCTCCACGGTAGGCTTCCGCAGAAGGTCAAGAAGGAGCTTACGATGAGGGTTGAGGAGGGCGACTTTGACATACTGATAACTACGAGCCAGTACATGATAAGGAATGCTGAGTGGCTCGCCGGGCTCCGAAAGAGGTGGGGTAAGGGGTTCCGCTTCGTATTCGTAGACGACGTGGACGCTGTTCTGAAGAGCGGGAAGAGCGTAGATGCAGTGCTACGTGTCGTGGGGTTTACCCCGGAAGAGGTTGAGCTCGGCTGGAAGCTGCTCCAGCTCCAGCGGCAGCTCGTAGTGGCTAGCCGTAGGGCGCAGGAGCAGTTCCTGAAGGAGCTGGCGAGGCTACGGCAGCAGGCCCGTAGGAAGGGGAAGAGGCTGTCAGCCGAGGAGGTGAGGAGGCTCCGGAGGAGAATATTCGAGGAGAGGCTGGGTAGGCTCTACGAGGAGCTGAGGAGGGTCGAGGAGAGGCTGGCCGAGGCCCGGCGGAGGGCTGCAGTGCTAGTGGTTAGTAGTGCTACGGGGCGGCCGAGAGGTAGCCGTGTCCGGCTCTTCCAGGCACTCCTGGGCTTCCAGGCTGGCTCCGCGGGGGAGGCCATTAGGAACATTGTCGACGCCTACACCTACCCCGGCCCCGAGGGCATAGAGGCTAAGGTGCTGGAACTCGTTAAGAGGCTCGGCGACGGAGGCCTAGTCTACGTCCCCCTCGACAAGGGCGCAGAGTACGCTGAGCGGCTCGCCGAGTACCTCCGCGAGCACGGCATCGCGGCGGAGGCGTTTACCTCGAGGAACCAGGCAGCCCTCGACAGGTTCCGTGCCGGTGAAACAAAGGTACTCGTGGGGGTAGCCGTCTACTACGGCGTGGCTGTCCGCGGGCTCGACCTCCCAGAGAGGATACGCTACGCTGTCTTCGCCGGGGTGCCCCGGCTAAAGTTCAGCGCAAGGTTCGAGGACCCGCACCCCGTCTCTATACTCCGCGCCCTCGCTGTACTAGCCGAGCACGCACCTAGGGATGTAGCGGACCGGGCCCAGGCGCTGCTGGGTAGGCTCCGCGCAATCGTGAGGAGGCTGAGCCAGGCGGCTCTCGCGAAGATTGCCGAGGAGCTGCGCTCCGAGACCCCAGCATCGGAGTACACTAGGGCCTTCGTGGAGGCTCTAGAGTGGCTCCGCGGGGTGCTGCGCCGGGAGGATGTGTGGGAGGCCCTGGAGGCTGCCGACGACATAGCAGTGGTTAGGGAGGACGGGAGGGCCTACATACTGGTCCCCGACGTGGCGACCTACATTCAGGCCTCGGGGAGGACTAGCAGGCTCTTCGCTGGCGGAATAACGAGGGGCCTCAGCGTAGTAGTCGTGGATGACGAGAGGCTCCTAAACGGGCTAATGAGGAGGACGCGGTGGCTGGTGGAGGCTGAGTGGAAGAGGTTCGAGGAGCTGGATCTTCCGAGGCTCCTCAGGGAGATAGACGAGGACCGCGAGAGGGTACGAGCGATAATCGAGGGCAGGGTTAAGCCTGAGTTCATGGAGCTCGTGAAGACCGCGCTGCTGATAGTTGAGAGCCCCAACAAGGCACGCACAATAGCAAGCTTCTTCGGTAGGCCCTCGGCGAGGCAGATAGGCCCCCTACGCGTCTACGAGGTTTCAACCGGCGACTACGTCCTCCTCGTAGCTGCTAGTGGCGGCCACGTCTATGACCTGGTAAAGCCCTCCACGCCCAAGGAAACGGTTAGCCCGGACTGGCTCCTAGACCAGCTCAGCGGCAGTGTTGAGGGCTACAACTGGGATACAGCCAGGAATATTCACGGCGTACTAGCTGCTGAGGGGGGCGAGAGGCGCTTCCTGCCGGTCTACGCGCCGCTAGCCCGCTGCCTGGCCTGCGGTCACCAGTGGACGATAAGCCCCGAGGACTACAACCCCGCTGAGGGGCGTGGAGAGCTACGCTGCCCAATCTGTGGCTCCCCGCTGGTGAAGAGCAGCTGGGACATTGTGGAGGCGCTGCGCGACATAGCCACCGAGGTCGACGTGGTGCTAGTGGGCACCGACCCGGACACCGAGGGCGAGAAGATCGGCTGGGACATAGCCAGCCTGATAAGGCCTGCTGCGAGGAGCATTGTGAGGATAGAGTTCCACGAGATAACCAGGAAGGCCATAGTCGAGGCCCTCCACAGCCTACGGGACTTCGACCAGAGGCTGGTTGAGGCACAGATCGTCCGGAGGGTTGAGGACCGCTGGATAGGCTTCACACTGTCGCCGATACTATGGACAAAGTTCTGGCCATGGTACTGTAGCTGGAGGCTCAAACGACGCCTAGTCCAGGGCAGGAGGATGAAGAACCTGCAGACAGCCCTCAACGCGATGGAGAGGCTTGCAAGCCTCGCCGAGGAGTGCCGCAGGCCAAACTACAACCTCAGCGCTGGCCGCGTGCAGACACCTGTTCTGGGCTGGATAGTAGAACACACTATTGGCAGTAAGTACCTCCGCATACCACTCTATAGGCTCCAGCTAGAACACAATGGCTCGAGGCTAGAGGTGGATGTTAGGGGCGACGAGGTTAGCGAGGAGATTAGGAGGGCGCTAGAGGAGACCCATAGGAGGCTCGAGGAGGCGCTAAAGAGCCACAACGTGCTGGAGGCGCTGGAGGAGCTTGAGAAGCTGCGTAGGAGCAAGAGGAGAGTCATACTCGCTGTTAACCAGGCCCTGAGGGAGGGAGGGGCTGTAAAGGCCAGGGTCTCCAAGGTTGAGGAGTGGGAGGAGGAGCTCAAGCCACTACCACCATTCACCACGGACGCCATGCTCGCAGAGGCTGCTGCGAGGCTGGGCATACCCGCACCGGAGGCCATGAGGCTGGCGCAGGACCTCTTCGAGCTGGGTCTCATAACATACCACCGTACCGACAGCACAAGGGTCAGCGATGCAGGCATAGCCGTTGCAAGGGACTACCTGAGGTACCGGTATGGCGAGGAGAAGCTCAGCGAGGTGTTCCAGCCTAGGCGCTGGGGCACCGGTGGAGCACACGAGGCGATAAGGCCTACAAGACCCATTGACGCTGAGACCCTGCGGAGACTCGTGGAGGAGGGTGCGCTACAGCTAGCAAGGCCCCTCACGAGCAGGCACTACCGGCTATACGACCTCATCTTCCGCAGGTTCATGGCGAGCCAGATGAAGCCAGCCAGGGTCAGAAAGCAGAAGGCTGTGGTAGAGCTGGAGTTCAGCATACCCGGCGAGAAGCCCGTAAGGATCGTCAGGGAGGTCGAGAAGACCGTTGAGATACTAGAGCCGGGCTGGCTCGACATATACCCGGTCGTCCGCACCGAGCAGCGCCTAGTCGAGGGAGACTACCGGATGGCAGGGATATCTACGAGGGTGTGGAGCCCTGTGCAGCTCCTAACACAAGCGGATGTTGTCAGGATGATGAAGGAGAGGGGTATAGGAAGGCCGAGCACCTATGCAAAGATAATCGATACACTGCAAAGGAGAGCCTATGTCGTAACATCGCCTAGAAGGGGGACAATGATAGCTACGAGCAGAGGCATAGGAGTCTACGACTTCCTAATGAAGAGGTTTGGAAGCCTAGTATCAGAGGAGACCACCAGAAAACTCCAAGAGATCATGGACCGTATAGAGGAGGGCCTAGCAAACTACGAGGACGTCCTAAGCCAGGTCTTGGAGGAGCTGCGGGGAGCACTAGAGAAGCCAGAAAGCGGGCTAACAGGAGACGAGGCTAGGAAGCTACTACCAGTCTAGTGTTATCTGCATCCACTCTTCACAACCAACACCATAGAGCAGCCCTGAACCACAGATAGTCTAATACCCACAATATCTTCCGAGATCCCCCCGCAGCATTAGTTTCCACAGGAGCATATAGAGCTCCCCGGGTACATAGGCGGCGCGGAGGGCATGTGGAGAAGCTGCTCCCCGAGGTACTACTAGGTGTGCCGTTACTACACGCTGCATTGGCTTCTGACACGCCTTTCTTGGTGTCCCGGTTGTGGGAACCTCATACGTTAAGATTCTTAGTGCTGAAACCATCACTACCGCGTGGTGAGGCTGTGTGGCGTCCAAGCAGGTTGTACGTACTGACAAGGCTCCCGCACCTGTTGGGCCTTATAGCCAGGCTATCCTTGCTGGTGGCTGGCTCTTCATCTCCGGTCAAATACCGATTGACCCCTCCACCGGGGAGATGGTTGAGGGGAGTTTCGAGGAGAAAGTGCGCCGCGTCCTAGAGAACATTAAGGCTATTGTTGAGGCTGCGGGGGGTTCGCTGGACGACATTGTTAAGGTGACCGTGTACCTCCGCGACATAAGCAGGTTCGCCGAGTTCAACAAGATCTATAGCGAGTACTTTAGGGAGAACCCTCCGGCAAGGGTCGTGGTTGAGGTTTCCAATTTGCCGAAGAATGCGGAGCTAGAGGTTGAGGCCATAGCCTACCTGGGTGACGGGAAGCGTGGCTGAAGCAGTCCCGAGCGATACGCGTGAGCTTGTGAGGCTCGTCTACGAGGAGTCGCTGAAGGCTCGGGAGATAGTGTCGCAGTATGCTCACCATACGCCTCTCGATCCCAGCGCCACGTTTAGCAGGCTCACCCGCGCAAGAGTCTACCTGAAGTATGAGAACCTCCAGAAAACGGGGAGCTTCAAGATACGTGGCGCTCTATATAAGATATACAGCATCAAGAACGAGGCCAGGGGTGTTGTAGCAGCATCTGCTGGGAATCACGCGCAGGGCGTGGCCTATGCAGCCTCTGTCTTTGGGCTACCAGCTGTCATAGTTATGCCGGAGACTGCCAGCATAGCTAAGGTCGAGGCTACAAAGGGGTATGGGGCCGAGGTGGTGCTCTACGGGAGGGTTTTCGACGACGCAGAGGCTAAGGCGTTGGAGATAGCTCGAGAGAGAGGATACACGTTCATCCCCGCGTTCGACGACGTGAAGATAATAGCCGGGCAGGGCACGATAGCCCACGAACTCATCCAGGACCTAGGCGACTTCGACGCTGTAGTGGTGCCCGTCGGTGGCGGCGGCCTTATCTCCGGTATAGCCTCGGTGCTTAAGACGGTTAAGCCCGGCATAAAGGTCTATGGCGTGGAGCCAGAGAATGCCCCGAAGTTTACCAAGTCCCTGGAGGCTGGGAGACCGGTCCGGGTCGAGATTAGGCCAACAATAGCTGATGGGCTCGCCGTGAAAAGGCCTGGGGATATAACGTTCCGCATCGTCCGGGAGCTGGTAGATGATATCGTCACTGTTAGTGAGGAGGAGATAGCACACGCGATATACATGCTCCTGGAGAGGGGTAAGGTGCTGGCAGAGGGCGCAGGCGCCGCCGCGCTAGCAGCGCTGCTCACTGGTAAGCTGCCGGTTGAGGGGAGGAAGGTTGTAGCCATAGTCTCGGGCGGCAATATAGACCTCACAGCGCTCTACCGCGTGCTCATCCGCGGCCTGGCAGCTAGCGGGAGGATAGTCACGCTGGAGGGCTACGTGCCGGACATCCCTGGCACCCTGGCAGACGTAGCAGCTGTGATAGCGAGGCACCGGGGCAACATACTCGAGGTGGTTCATGACCGCAGCGACCTGGGAGCGCCAGCATGGCATACACGGCTCCGGGTAACACTGGAGGTTCCGGGGCCAGCTGAGGCCGAGGCATTGCTCAACGAGCTGGCGGAGAGGGGGTACAGGCTTAGGTTGAAGGGGCAGAAGCCCGAAGCCCCCTAGGGTATAACCTCGGTGGACTCTAGCTCCGGGGTGTAGGAGAGGTAAGCCAGGTCGATCTCGCCCCTCTCCACGGCTTTCTCAACCGCCGGGACAACCTCCTCCAAAACTATGTCTATTGTCCTCCTCGTAACCCAGTCAAGCTCCTCTAGCAGCCTCCCCGGCCAATAGCTTGACTCAACCTGGGCGTAGAGGCAGCGCCCCCCGCAGAGAGGATAGTAGCTGCACAACCGGCACCTCTCCGGCACAAAGCTCTCAGGCAACACCCTGCCCCTCCACGTATCCAGAGTACCCAGCACAGCCCATTCCTCCCTCACCGCTATAGGGCAGGCAACAATCCTCCCGTCAGTTAGCACAGCCACAGCTGTACGTCCAGCACCACAGGGGTACCAGCGGAAGCCCCCATTGTACAGTGCTGATACGATACCGTGAAAGGGTACTATTCTGTGGAGCCGGGCCCGGGGACGCGCCGCAACCCAGCGGGCGAGCCTACGGAGCCCCGGCAGGTAGCTCTCCCGGGCCCACGCACCGAGCCGCCACGGGGGACTCCACACCGCGTCGAGCTGCCAGTGAACCTTGTCGAAGCCAAGGCCCCGGAGGAGATGCATAACGTCACGGTAAATGCTTATCTCACGGTGCACAGCCATCCTCGCGACAATTGTTGCGGGACCACCCAGCCTCTCCCGCAGCCTCTGGAGCCGGCGAAGCGCAGAGACAACCCTCGAATAGACACCAGGGCCGCGCCACCGATCCGTAACACCCTCCACACCATCAACACTGAGGAGGACAGTGGTAAACCGGGCCCAGTACTCATCGCCAAGCCTATTGTGAAGAATAGCATTGGTCTGTATCCCGAACACAGCATGGGGCAGAGCATCCATAACCTCTCTGATAAAGCCCGGATTCAGCAGCGGCTCACCACCATAAAAGAACACGACCGGCCTAGAATCAACACGCTCGATAAGCTCTACAAGCTCCTCAACACGGTACCGCGGCCACGGCGGCACGATATCCGGCGGAAACCCGCCACCACAGTAGCGGCACCGCAGGTTACACAGTCCCGTCGTAAACACGAACCAGAGCAACCCGGTCCCAAACCCTCCAACCCAGGCCTCTAGCACGACCGAAACCCAGATGCTACCTAGTCACCACTTAGCCACTACGCACCAGCCGAGCTAACGTTTAAAAACAGCCCAAACATTCATACACTATTCGAGCACACTGTAGAATAAAGCCAAGGTGCCAGAGGGGGTCTACATGCGCATGCGCGCAGTCTCCCCAGTCGTGGCAACAGCACTGCTAATAATCATAGCCGTAGCCACCGCCGTAGTGCTATACCTATGGGTAAGCGGCATGGTATCCAGCACACCAACAAGCCAAACCAAGCTGCAGGAAGCAATAAGAATAGAGGCAGTAGATGTTACAAATAAACAAATAACAGCAGTCTACATTAGGAATGTTGGCGACGTACCAGCAACCATCGATGCGATATACGTTATCGATGCAACAACAGGTCAAGTCATCAACAGCGCGAATAACATTGGTGCAACAATAAACCCCGGTAACCTCTACCTATACACGTATGACGTACCAGTAGATGTCTCGCAGTACACTAGTGTAATCGTAAAGGCCGTAACGTCCAATGGTATTGAGGCTACATACCTAGTCGTTGTTAGGTGATAAGAGTTAAGAAGATGGTCATAAACTCGAAAGACAAGGCATACTTTTTTAAGAAACGCTAAAATATCTGTCTCTGACCTACTCCTTAGTCCATATTAGTGTAACATATATTATCAAATAACTGTAAACGGTGAGTACTTCGTACTCGGTGGTGAGTATACATAGTTAAAAGTTGTAATATCAATCTGGCCGTGTAGGGTTGTTGATGCATGGCTGCCCGGCATGAAGGTAGAGCAGGCGTCAACAACGATAGAATCGATGCTGCCTTAGAGAATATTGATAGCGTGGGGGGTACAGGTGAAAAGCTACGTATTCTTAGGGAGTATAGTTTACTCGAAGAGCCTCGTGTTGCCGTCTCTATTGTCGAGGATGAGGATGGTAGGAGGTTCTATAACGTCTTTGAGCCTAAGCTAAGCGATATTGGTCGAAGGATTCTCGACCGGCTGCGTAGCAAGATTATTGGTGATCTTCGGCTTTTGAAGCTTTTCTCGGAGCTGACTGATCTTGGTGAGGGTTTGAGGGAGGCTTACCGGCTTGCCCGTCGGCTGGTGATGTGGCATCGTAAGGAGCTGAGGAAGCTTAGGCGTGACCCGGAGCAGGAGGCGCTTGGTGTTGCCTACTATATTGCGCGGGACCTGGTTGGCTATGGTCGTATCGACCCGCTGATAAGGGATCCCTACATCGAGGATATCTCGTGTAACGGGCTCCTATCCCCCGTATTCGTCTACCACACAGAGTTCGAGTGGCTCACGACTGGTATCACGTTTGAGAGCACTGAGGAGCTAGAGCATGTTGTTATGAAGCTTGCGCTCCGCAGTGGTCAGGAGCCCAGCCTTGCCCGGCCCGTTGTTGAGGGTGTATTGAAGCCTGAGGGTTACCGTGTCCACATAGTGCTTGATGTTGTCTCTAGGCGTGGCCACAGCTTTACGGTGCGTAAGTTCCGCGCCGAGCCGTTCACGATAACCGAGCTTATCCGCCGCGGCACACTAGACCCCGGCGTGGCTGCTATGCTGTGGGCTGCGATACAGTACAAGCAGGGCGTTATCATCTACGGGCCCATTGGTGCTGGCAAGACGACACTGCTCAACGCGCTGGCTATGCTGTTGCCGCCGGAGTACAAGGTAGTCACGATCGAGGATACGCCCGAGATCAGCATACCTTTCCACGATAACTGGACCGCTATGCATACGAGGCTCTCCGACCAGCCTGGCGTGCAGAATATTACGTTGCAGGCGCAGGTCGAGAGCGCGCTACGCATGAGGCCGGACGTGATAATATTGGGTGAGATTCGTAGCAGGGAGGCCTACGCGTTCTTCCAGGCTCTCGCCACGGGCCACGGTGGCATAACAACCGTGCATGCTGAATCGGCGGACGTGCTTATCCGGAGGCTCGCCAGCCCGCCTATGAACGTGCCTAAGAGCATTATTGCTGCTGCCAAGCTCTACGTGCATATGCTCCGTATCGAGAGGAGGGGCCATGTCTACCGTAAGGTTATAAAGGTAGATGAGGCGAGGGACTACGATCCCGTCCGGGACGAGGTTGAGATAGGTAGGCTTATCGTCTGGGATAGCCATAATGATGTGTGGAGGCTCGTGGTTGAGGAGAGCAGCTTTGTTAACGCTATCGCTGACCTATTGCTGGCTAAGCCTAGTGAGGTGTGGAAAGATATAGAGATGAGGGCTACGGTGCTTAAATGGGCTGCTGAGCGTGGTGCCGACGTGCTGGAACTGCACGAGATTGTGCGTAGGTACATGAGGGAGCCCGAGAAGGTGTATGTGGAGGCGCTCTCGGAGACCAAGCCCTACACGTTCGCCGCCGGCCTGGGTGTCTAGGCCTTGAGTGTTGTGGAGGCTTTTGCAGCGCTAGGCGAGAAGCTGGATCCGCTGCTGAGGTACCACGTTGTCGGAAGCGGCATAGCATCGAGCTTCGAGAGGTACGTGGTGCTATTCCTAGCTGCAACTGTTGCTGTAGTCTTCCTCGCCGGTATATTGCCAGCAGTAATGCTTTACATCCAGGGGTTCCCAGCCATCATAGCGGCAGTCTTCGGGGCTGGAGGAGCGCTCATAGCATTCATAGTTATGCTAGCTATCTACATAGCATTGCCGATGCTTGCTGCGCGTAACAGGGGCCAGAAGCTGGAGGCCCGCTTCCTCCTCTTCGCCCAGGCGCTCGCAACAAGGCTCCTAGCAGGTGCAGGGCTCATTGAGACCTTTGAAAGGATGTACCGGGAGGATCTCCGCGAGCTTAAGGAGTTCTCGATAGAGCTAGAGTATATAGTGTCGGGCATAAGGGCTGGAATACCGGTAGACCGTGTCCTGGAGGAGGCCTCCAAGCTCACTCCATCGCCTAGCCTCCACAGCCTACTCGCAGGCCTCTCCGCAGCTGCCCGCACCGGCTCGGGTCTACGGGAGGTTGTGGATGCAGCCATATCCGAGTATCTTAGCACGCAGGAGACAGAGATCGACCGGCTCACCAATAGCCTCGGCGCCCTACTAGAGTTCTACATGGCTGCGGCAGTGATGCTACCCGTATCCATAGGTGTGGTTGGTCTCCTACTGGTATTCCAGCAAGTAGCGGGGCTCAGCTTCGACGCTATACTCTTCCTCACGACATTCATAGGTATACCCGTGACTGTGGCCGTAGTCGTTATCATGGCGGACATGATAGTGTCCAGGCTAAGGATCTAGGGGAGGGCCGGTACCTTGGCTAGGCTGGCAGCGATTGTCACGGTGATCCTCTCAATTGTTTCTGTTGGCGCGTGGCTAGCCGGCTACCCCCACATGGCTAATGTGCTTGCGTCATTCTTCGGACTCGACTGGGTTAAGCCATACCATACCGTCAAGTTTGTCTACTTTGTCCCGGTCATAGCTGACCGTGGCACAATGATAATGATTAGCGGCGCCATAGTAGCCGCCATGGTGCCAGTGTACTTCTACGCAAGACAACGCTATACCGAGCTGAGGATGTTTGAGGAGCAGCTCATAGAGTTCCTACTCATTCTCCCAGGCATGCTTGCTGCCAGCCCCTCGACAGCCGACGCGCTGCTCCGTACTGCGCGGATGCTCAGACCTCCGTTTAACAGCTATGTGGAGCGCATGGCCAGGATCTACGCCTCAACCGGCGACCTGGAGAGAGCGTTCAACGAGGCGTTCACCGCTGCTCCGAGCAAGGTGCGTATACTGGCTAGGAGCGTGGTAACAGCCGCAAAAACCGGCGGCCACATCCACATAGTACTCTCCAAGGTTGCAGCCTATGCTGACGCTTCACGGCGCCTCGTAGGGCTTGCCGAGGCCCGGCTCAGCGAGTACAAGATGATAGCTGGGCTTGCCGCCGTAGCCTACGCGCTAACCGCGGGCGTAACCGTTGCGCTCGTCGCCCAAGCTACAGCTGTACCGCTACCAGGCATGACCACTAGGATAGATACGGGCGTGCTTGCCGGACTATACTTCTACTCGCTCATAATGATTGTTGTCGCATCGTCGATAGTGATAGCACGTGTCGTCTACGGCTATATTGCGCTCGCCTCAAAGTATATTGCTATGCTGCTACCTCTAAGTCTAGCAGTTTACTTGGCAGCACCGATAATAATATTTTAGGTGCCCTGGCCCCGGGACCATCACCGGAGACACTGCTGGCTACCAAGAGAATACCATCATATAGCACCCAGCCACCACAATTACTAATAATACTGGGGAGAGTGTAGTATCTTGAGCATAGACGTGCGGCGGTTTTACACACCGAAGGTGCTGCCTGAAACAGTACCCTCAGGCATCGAGGGGCTAGACAAAATCCTCCTAGGCGGGTTCCCCCGCGGCGCTGTAGTCCTCCTAGCAGGCAATCCCGGCACTGGCAAGTCCACCTTCGCTGCAAGATTCGTCTACGAGGGCTGCCGGCGGGGCGAGAGGAGCATCTACCTGAACTTCGTGGAGCCGCGCCGCGACTTCTACGACCATATGACCATGCTGGGCATGGATTTCGAGGAGTGCGAGAGGAAGGGGCTATTCCACTACATGGAGGCTGTAACGATAGCTGACGAGGACGCGCTTATAACACAGCTTGAGGACCTGGTAAAGCTAGTCATGGAGACTAAGGCTAAGAGGGTGGCGATTGACAGTATAACAGCCATGCTACAGATAGTAAAGGTGCCGTCGAGGGTGAGGGAGCTACTCCAAAACATCTTCGTGAATGGGTTTAAGCCTCATCAGGTTACGACTGTGCTTATAGCAGAGCATCCCTATGGCGCTAAGGTCGTTGGCTACGGCATAGAGGAGTTCATTGTCGACGCAGTGTTCATACTGAAGTACCGGCTGTCACGTGGGAAGATACAGCGTGTGCTGGAGATAAGGAAGGCCAGGTGGGCACCGATACACCAGGCGGAGTTCCCGTTCCGGATAAAGCCCGGAATAGTGATAGATATCAGCTTGCCCGAGGAGCCGGAAGAAATTCCCCCACTAGACTATAGTAGGACGATAAGTCTCTGCGACACGCTCTTCCGGGTACACGGCCTAGTAGAGCTAGGCATAGGAGCTAAGGAGATTACAAGAGCGGCCTCTATATGCGACTATCTTCACATAGCCAAGGGGAGCCAGGTCCTTATAGGAGTTAGCCCTGTGATACACTCGACCCTAGTCCTAAGCACTATAGCCTCATCCCTCATGCTTATGGGGGAGGACATACTAATAGTCAGCTTTAAGAACAGCTCGAAATCCATAGCTGACATGCTTGAGTGTAGCCTCCGGGTCGTGGGTAGCCCCGATGAAAAGCCGCTACCAAACGTTGTATCGGTGAACCCTACAGTATATACGCTAGTAGAACTCATAGATCTTATTAGCAGCGCCATAGACCAGTTTAAGCCAAGCATACTCTTAGTAGATGGGCTCGAAGCAATAGAGGTTGTCGAGACGAGGAAGGAACGGTACTATGCGAGCCTCTACAACCTGCTGGTTAGGAGCAAGAAAAAAGGAGTAACCGGCTTCTACCTCTACAGCGTGCCCAGTCGCGTACAGCTCAAAGAGCTACCCGTAACACCGCTGTTCGAACTCTCGATATACATAGAGGCGAATCCGAGGAGCATAGTAGAGTATGAGTATGAGCCGCTAGGCTTAGAGACAAGTATGGAGGTCTACCACCCGCTAATACACGTCAAGATACCGGTAAGATTTAGAACCAATAACCTCCTCCAGTTCTGCACGAGGGTCTGAACAAGTGTAAATAAAACAGCAAAGGCTAGGGGTGGGAGAGGAGGGGCGCCTCCCAGTACAATATTACTTGTTACCACTGCGCCTGCCCAGGCCCAAGGGAATATAACCTGCACTCTAACCTGTTAACCCTCTAGCTTTTACCCGGCTTAGCCGTTAGCATAGATGGGCTTCCTCCCAGACTCTAGGGAGCCCAGTGAGCTCCTATGGTGCTAGGTTGTGGTGGCCATGGAGGAGCGGGCTGCACGGATTATACGCGCCCGGCTGAGGAGCGTAGCTATGGGTATACTGGCTATCCTGGATTCTAGATCGTTTAGCCTGTACCGTACCGATTTCGCCACATTGTTTATTGAGAACCCATTGGAGGCCTACAAGGTGCTCGTGGAGGCTACTGGGGGGAGGGAGAGGGCGAGGGTTATTCTGCGTTCGCTCCTAATACCTCTCGCTGGCTCACCAGTCAAGGTTCTAGAAGCTATTAACGCGCTGGAGAGGGGCGACGGCAGCCTGGTTAGAGAGCTCATAAAAAGAGCTGGTAGCCGCGAGGGCTAGGCCTGAGCTGGTTGTATCTCGCCGCGCTCCTCGAGTTTCCGGATAGCCTCTGATAGAGAGTGTAGCAGCTCTGCTGGGCTCGCGAAGCTCTCCCGGTCTATCTCGGCTAGTATCTTGTCCATGTTGATGCCGTGCCAGGCTAGGTCTCTGAGCCTCTCTGCGAGCTTGTCCTTCGTCACCGGGAATTCCAGGCCCTTGATCCTCTTGAGAACCTCTACAGCCCAGTTGATGCCTCTCCGGGCGGTTATCGGTAGCTCGCCCCGCTCCTCAAGCTTCCGGATAGCCTCAGCAAGCTCGTGCAGGAGCTCGGCTGGGCTTGCAAAGCTCTCCTTCTCGACCTCGTCGAGGATCTTCGTGGCTGGTATGCCGTGGTAGTAGAAGTCCCTGAGTTTCTCGCGTAGCTGCTCCCTAGTTACTGGGAACTCGAGTCCCTTAATCCTCTTGAGAACCTCCACAGCCCAGTTTATCCCGCGCCTGGGCATACTGCTTCACCTCTACTGGAACCTTAGGTTCTACATATTCCTAGTAAGTGATATGTATCGTAAAACTTTTGCCTAGAGCTAGAATGAGGGAAACCTTAAATAAGCCCGTAAAACGCAAACAGTGATGTGTACCCGTGCATCCACCGGTACACCTACCAGAACTCACCGTCGGCTAGCCCTACGGCGCTCCTCAGCCATTCTTGCAGCTGCATAGTGGCGTAGTAGGTAGTGTGGGAGCTCCTCGAGAATGTAGCGTGTTATTATTTTGAGTTCTGCCCTTCTCAGAAGCTCTGCGAGCGCTGAACTACTAATACCGAGCTTTGATGCTAGCCCTTTCACGCTTATGCGGCGTGGATAGCTGTAGTAGCCGTAGAGGTATGCTAGCACTAGTGCTGCCTCCTGCTTAGCCGTGAGGCTGTGCTCGACGCTGTTGAGGGGAGCCCGGTATATTATCTCGAAGCCAGCCTCCTCTATGCTGTGAAGTACTGACGCCTTAGCAACTATCAGCTCGACCAGCACCATTCTACTCGTACAGATAACCGTGCGCACCATCGCTGCCTTAATTGGCTTAGTAAAGGGACACCAGTCTACGAGGCCGCAGGACTGCTCCATCTCGCTCACTAGCCGCAGCATAATACTATACTTCGTCTCTGAGAGGACCTGGAAGCCTAGCCCCTTCTCCTGCCGGAGAACCCTCTTCAGCGCCTCCAGTGCGGGGGGCTCACCGCTAACCCTCGCCCATATCTCTGCCCCGTCATCCCAGCAGCTGCACTGGTATATGCGGGCTGCGAGCACGGGGCGGGGAATCGACTCGCCCTGCTCTCCGATGCGGCATTCAACGTAGCCATCCATGCTACAGGCTGCCTCAGCCTTTGCGAGCAGCCCCCGTATAAGGTTGTACCGTGTGCTGCCCCGGTAGGCTGCAAGCACTAACAGAGGCTCAGTAGCCATCTCCGTACAGCCCCGGGAACAGGGAGATCCGCCACCTACATATCTAGGTGCCCGTGGGAGGCCCCTGGTTGAAGCCTGTAAGATAAGTATGACAAGGAGCGTAGAGGACTGCTTGACGGCTAGCATTGCCGGGGATTTGCTGGGCCTGGCCAACGAATTTTTGCGGGACAGCATATTTAAAAGATGTAGTACCGTTATAATCTGGGCACAATACCACCATTACACGGTGCCTACGCGGCCTGCGCCAGCTGAATGAGGGGCTGTAGGGGGATGCCGCGGCTCCTCGAGGAGCTCACAGCAGTCATACTGACACATCGTGATGCTCCGCTAGATGTTGTGGGCTCTTTCGAGTCTAGGGTTGGGGAGGCCTACCAGATCCTTCGGGGCGTCGTCGACGAGGCCGTTGTGCTAGCGACGTGCAACCGGTTTGAGGTCTATGCTCTCCCTCGCCGGGGCTTCGTGGAGACCGTGATAGGCTTCCTCGGCGAAGCCTCCCGGTATGCCCGTATACTCCACGGGATGGATGTTGTGCGGCACCTTTTCCGCGTCGCTGCCGGCCTGGAATCAGCTATTATAGGCGAAAACGAGATCCTCGGCCAGGTTGCTAGGGCCTACGAGGAGGCCCGCAGGAGGGGGGTTGCGGGCAAGTACCTAGGGCTCCTTTTCAGCCAGGCTGTCCGCACCGGCAAGCTGGTGCGTAGCCGCACCAGGATATCCTACGGCAACGTGGGCGCGCCTGGCGCGGCCGTGAAGCTGGCTAGGGAGGCTGCCGGAGGCTTCGATGGCAAGCACGTCGTCGTAGTGGGAGCCGGCGAGGCAGGCTCAATAATGGCCAGCCTTGTCCGGGAGGAGGCGCCCACCGCAAGGATCAGCATCGTCAACCGCAGCGTGGACAGGGCTAGGGAGCTAGCAGGCAAGGTTAGGGGAGAGGCTTACGGGCTCGACATGCTTCCCAAGCTCCTAGCGGCTGCTGACGTGGTCCTGGTAGCTGTAACCGTCAACGAGCCCGTTATCAAGAGGAGCATGCTTGAGGATGTTGGCCGGCACCTGGTAGTGGTGGACATCTCCAACCCGCCAGCCGTGGAGCAGCCCATACCCAGTAACGTCTACTACGCAGGGCTCCGTGACGTCGAGAAGGTTATCAAAGAGGTTCTCGCCGTGAGGATACGCGAGGTGCCAAAGGCGGAAGCTATTGTGGAGGAGCAGGTGGCGCTTCTCCGCAAGCTCTGGCTAAAGAGGGGCGCCGACGAGGCCATAGCGGAGATCATGAGGTACGCAAACCGCGTTATGGAGGAGGAGGTCGAGGAGCTTGTCTCAAGGCTCCGCGGCTTAGGCGTTGACGGTGCCGCACTACTCGTAGCACGCAGCTTCGCCTACAGCCTCACCAAGAAGCTTCTAAGGCCACTAATCCTATACGCCCATGAAGCCGCCCTCGAGGGCAGCCTCTCGAAGCTCGAGGAGATCGCCCAGAAGTATCGGGACGAGCTCGCCAGGAGGCAGCACTAGCACAGTACTACGATACTCTAGTAGTGTAAGTCCCCTAAGCCTCCAGTGTAAAGAACGTGTGAGGAGTCTGTTACTGCCTTGAGAGGAGAGCGGCTATAACACCTAGCGCTACTAGTGTAGCACCGTCATCCCCTATTCCTACTATAACCCATAGCGGGATCGAACCCATTATACCTAGCGCTATAGCTAGAAGCTTGATCGTTACAGCCAACGCTATTGACAAGTATATCGACTTCATATATTTCCTAGCATGCTTTATGAGTAGGGGTATAGTGTCTATACCCCTAGGCAGTACCCCTAGGCAGTACTACGTCGCCTATGTTTGAGACTATACATAGGCTCCCAACAGCTATTCCTACATCTGCTTCCGCTAACGCTTCAACATCATTAATACCATCACCTACGAAGGCTACCTTACCATACCTGTCTCGTAGATCTATAACTAGCCTCCTCTTATCACCTGGGCTCAGCTCGCCGAAGTACTCGTTTACTCCTAGGTACTCGGCTATCCTCTTGACTCTATCAACTCTATCACCACTAGCTATAACTACCTTCAACCCATCCCTCCTAATTGCGTCTAATACCCTCCTGACTTTCTCGGAAACCTCCTCCTCCATGCACACTATTCCAGCAAGAGCACCGTCTACTGCTACATATACCTCCCTCTCCCCATCACCGCAAACACTTTGATCCAAGGCGCTTACATCAACACCTTGTTCCTCTAAGAACTTCCTCGAGCCCAAGTATACGTGTGCGCCATCCACTACTGCTTTTACGCCCTTCCCAGGATACTCTTCAGCACTCAATGGTGTAAGCCTGTGCTTTGCTAGAACCCTTGCTACCGGGTGGTCACTTGCCTTCGCTGCACCCCCAGCATAGAGCAGCACCTCATCTCTACTAAAACCGTTGAATGACTCTACCCTGGTAATCCTCATTTCGCCTAGCGTTATTGTGCCAGTCTTATCAAATACCATTACTTTAACCCTACTTAGCTCTTCTAAGGCTCTACCACCCCTAACCACTGTTGATTTCCTGGCGAGAAGTGCTATTGAGAGAGCTGTTGCTGTACTAGACGAGATTATGAACGCACTGGGACACCCTGCGAGCAGTATAGCTAGTGCTCTGTAGGGAGATAGTGCTAGGAGAGCTAAACCAAATATCCCGAGCACTAGAAGCGTATATGGCTGTGAGAACCTCTCAATAAATCTTTGTAGTGATGCTTTTCTCTCCAACGCTTTCTCTGCTTCAACTATGAGCAGCTGGAGAAGCGATTCACTAGGCCTCTTTAGAGCCCTTATCCTTACGAGCCTAGCCTTATTGATGTAGCCGCTTACAACGTAGTCGCCCTTACCTAGGGGTACTGGTTCTGGTTCACCAGTTACATAGGAGGTATCGAATACTGATCCACCATCAACTATTACACCGTCAACTGGAACATCTACTGTAATTCGACGTTTACTTATCAACACCTTAGCCATCCTAGACAGTATAGCCAAGGACAGCAATAGCAGCGCATAGTCCATGATATGGTAGTGTAAGCCAGCAGCGGATGCAACTAACATAGCTATACTTACAACACCAACAACTATCCAGAACAATGGTACCTCGTCAGCATCATGCACATGCTGCTCGTCAACACCATGCTTTGCCACCGTCTTCACCAAACATAACGACAGCCAGGCTTATATAATAAGTCCTCTTATTAAGGCGAGCTAGAGCTATTATATAAGGGTTATTAACCCGCAACATCAATGCTACTATATGACCTAGGCGCAGAGGCGAGGCTGGATAATGGCTGTAATAAGTATCTCGTTGCCGAATAACCTACTGGATAAGGTAGATGAGTACATTGAGAAGTACGGTTATACCAGTAGGTCCGAGCTTATAAGGGAGGCGCTGAGGGAGTACCTATCCCAGAGATTCCCCCAGGAAACATTTACCGGGAAAATCTACGCCATAGTAGTGATACTAACAAACCACGAGATTAAACCATCGGTAGACCAGAAAGTGATAAACACTATACACTCCTTTCAAACAATCATTAAATCATTCTATCACCAGCTACTTGAGGGGAGCTGGTGCCTTAACATAGCTGTAGTCGAGTCTACATGGAACGAGATACAAGCCCTAGTGAAGGCTCTACGGAAGATACAGGGAATAGACCGCATATGGTTTATACCGTTAAGGATAGAGCAAGGCAGCTAGAACCCGTCAACGCTACATTGCATGGTGTGATGTCTACCGGGTCCCTGTTAGCTACTAGCTTCTAACCACAACGAATCATCTTGAACTCCCGGCCGCCCCCACAAGGGCAGAGGGGCAGGATCTGTGGGGCTGGGGCTCTGGGCGGCGCAGCCTAGCTATTCGCGTACCCGTGCCGGTAAAGCCTGTCTGCATGCATAGGTGCGAGGGCACTGTATATGCTGCCTGCAGGGCTGCGGCTGCCATCGCGATGGGGTTGGCTGGGCTGCGGGTCGGCTTGTCCGTGGAGGGGGTTAACTCTACTGGGCGGAAAGTTAACCGGCAGTTAACTTCACCGAGCCGCCACGTAACCCTCCGCCTCGTGGGCACGGCCTGGGATTACGCCACCGACCTACCAGCCGGGCCGTTTGCATGCCGAGCCATCGCCCGCCATCACGCCGATATGCCGGCTTGGCTGGTGTGGAGCGGGTTCTACTCGTTGCGCCCTGTCCCCCCGTCGGTGTTACCTGTTTGAGCGCCCGGACTTGCTGTGGGCTCTAGATAGCTAGCTCCTATCCCGCCCGGCGATACTGCCTGCTCCACGCTACTCCTAAACCATAAATCTCCATAAATACCAGCGAACCTGGACTAGGACATAACGGTGCTGAGGATCCAAAAGCGACCATAGCCTTCTCTTGGGTAGTGTGGGGTGTTGGCTGGGCCTTGAAGCTATTCGAGTTCGAGGCAAAGGAGATTTTGAGGAAGTATGGTGCCGATGTACCGCCAGGCGTCGTTATTGCCCGGGGCGAGGATGCCCGGGAGAAGATCCTCGAGGCGGGGCTGGAGCCGCCTCTCATGGTTAAGAGCCAGGTTCTCGTAGCTGGCCGCGGCAAGGCTGGCGGCATAAGGAGGGCCAATTCCATCGATGAGGCTGTTAGGCTGGTTGGGGAGCTGTTTGAGACCCCTATCAAGGGGCTTAAGCCACGCTACATACTGGTTGAGAAGGCTGTTGAGCATGAGGCGGAGCTCTACACTGCTATCACGCTTGATCGTAGCAAGAGGAGGCCTGTAGTCCTGGTATCCAGGTACGGCGGCATGGATATTGAGGAGATTGCGCGGGAGAAACCGGAGAGCATCATAAGAATGCACGTTGACCCCGTGCTAGGCCTGCGGGGCTACCACGCTAGAAAGCTGGGCAAGGCTATAGGCCTCAGTGGCAGGGCACTGACGAGCTTTGCAGCCTTCCTGCAGGCAATGTACCAGGTATTCGTGGATTATGACGCGGAACTCGTGGAGTCTAACCCGCTGGGCCTCGTCGGCGACAAGGTGATCCCTCTCGACGCAAGGATAATTGTCGACGATAATGCGCTCTACAGGCACCAGGAGCTAGCCAAGGACATCGAAGAGACCGGCGAGTATAGCGAGTGGGAGATAAAGGCTAGGAGGCAGGGCCTAGCCTTTGTAGAGCTTGACGGCGACATAGGAATCATAGGGAACGGTGCAGGCCTAACAATGGCAACCATGGACCTCGTATACGAGCATGGTGGCAGACCGGCAAACTTCCTCGACATAGGCGGTGGCGCAAGCGCCGAGGCCGTGAAGAGGGCTGTGTTGTTCCTCTTCGAGTACCCCAAGGCAAGAAAGATATTCATAAACATCTTCGGCGGAATAACCCGCTGCGACGAGGTTGCTAGGGGCGTTGTCGAAGCTATCAAGGAGGCTGGAGGACTGAGGAAGCCCATTGTGATAAGGCTAACGGGCACCAACGAGGAGGAGGGCCGCCGAATACTCAGGGAACACGGTATAGAAGCTTTTGACGACCCATTCGAGGCTGTCAAGCGCATCATATCCCTCTAGGTGTACGTGAACCACAACCTGGGGGGTGGGTTGTCGTGGCGATACTCGCGGATGAGAACACTAGGGTTATCGTGCAGGGTATAACTGGGCGCGAGGGCAGCTTCCACACAAAGCTGATGCTAGAGTATGGCACTAAGATAGTCGCGGGTGTAACCCCCGGTAAGGGCGGCATGGAGGTTCACGGGGTACCCGTATACGATACCGTCGAGGAAGCGCTGGAGGAGCACCCGGACGCTAATGCCAGCATAGTGTTTGTACCGGCACGCTTCGCACCCGACGCAGTATACGAGGCCATCGACGCCGGGTTGAAGCTCGTGGTGGTGATTACCGAGCATATACCCGTCCACGAGACCATGAGGTTTGTAAACTACGCCAGGCAGAGGGGCACGGTTATCATAGGCCCCAACTGCCCAGGCATAATCTCCCCCGGCAAGACCAAGATAGGTATAATGCCGGGCAGGGTCTTTACGCCAGGCCCCGTAGGCATCGTGTCCCGAAGCGGCACGCTCACCTACGAGATAGCCTACGCGCTGACTAGGAGCGGCATAGGCCAGAGCACAGTAGTCGGCATAGGCGGCGACCCCATCGTCGGCTTGTCCTTCACAGAGGCGATGGAGCTATTCGAGCGGGACCCCGAGACCAAGGTACTGGTGCTGATCGGCGAGATAGGCGGCGATATGGAGGAGAGAGCGGCGAGAATGATAGAGGAAGGCCGCTTCACAAAACCCGTAGTAGCCTTCATAGCTGGGCGCACCGCCCCACCGGGCAAGAGGATGGGCCACGCCGGAGCAATAATCATGATGGGTACCGGCCGCTACGAGGACAAGGTCCGGGCGCTGGAGAAGGCGGGAGCCAGGGTCGCCCGCTCCCTCAGCGAGATACCACGCCTGGTCAAGGAGGCCCTAGAAAAAGCCTAACCCAAAATTTTAGCTTGTACACAAACTATTTCATAAATCCTACAGCTTGCACCCCACTCACCATATTAACCGCTGTGTTACTACCATTGCCTCGAAGCTGACAGGTAAACCATCACAATGAGTGTTACCCCGCGTGGCGCGGCTATCGCCCGCTGGCCCTGGGGGGCTAGCTAGGCTGCACCAGGAGCTGCGTATCAGGCTCCGCGAACAGGTTCCACGGCTGCAAGCCGAGATAAGCAGCTATGCGTACCTGTTAGCCGTGGCCGTGGATGATACCTCTCGCCGCGTAGCCATGCGTGGCCGGTCTCTCCGGGCTAGCTCCCCTAGCGGGACAGCCGTGTACTATCCTCCTCTAACCTTTTAGCGCCTGGCTAGAGTATACGTGGGCGTACACGAGTTGATGCACCAGTCCACCCGTGGATGCGCTGGCCAGCATCTAGCCGAGCTGTATGCATGTCCTCCCGGCCGGCCCGTCGAGGAGCAATTTGAGCATGTTGAGCAGCTCCCTGCCAGCCAGGCGCATGCCCCCACAATGGAGCGGCGATTCTACATACGTCTCCAGCCGCCTACCAGCAACCTCGACTACTGCGTGTGCAACCTTCACAGCTGCCATGCTGGCTGGGCTGCCATATGCGCGCCACGGGCTCCGAGGCAGCTCCCCCACCATGAGGAACCAGTGGTTGCCACGGGGCAGCATTAACTGGCCCTCATAGCCAGCGCCAACCTGGAACACTACAACCCCGTACTCCCTGAGGGCCACACTGTAGAGCCGAAGCCGTAGCACGGGATAGGACTCGCGGACGCTACTAACGCAGGCCCAGCACTACTATACGCTGTCCTCTCCATGCTTCCCCGAGCTACTCTCCCTCACCACAGCTGGTGTTGTCCATGCCGAGCCCTACCAACAAGATGCAGCTGCGTCCTATCGTCCACGGCTCACATGTACGCTGCACTACCTCCTCAAGGGTGTCATAGACCCCTTGCACCTCACCGCCAGCGATAACCACGTAGTTGCCCCGGTACTGTTCCAGGGCCCGCCCCTGGATACTCTCCCAGACCACATCATCGACAGCCTCATCCTCCTGGAGCATTTCATTCCCCTCACCTGATGGTCTTGGATGGGCCCGTGTACTAGCCTATGCTGGCGCTCTTTGACGCTATTGTTAGGCCTAGCACGGCGAGCAGGTAGGCCGCTGCCAGCAGGAATGCTCCAACGGTAACCACGTCTAGCAGTGTGAGTGTCACACCGGTTATCCATGCCACTGCTGCCGCCTTCAGAGCGTCTACCTGGACTATACTGCCAAGTCTCCATAGCCCAGCATACATTAGGGCTGTTCCCGCTGGCTGGCCTATGTGTGTGAAGGCTGTTATCCAACATCCAATATGTTCAAATCCCGCCACTCCCGTGGCCTCGGAGAGCCAGAGGACTGCTAGGCCCGTGACTGTCACTGCTAGCGAGGCGAGTAGCGTGTATGCAGCTGCTATCCCCACCCTGAAGACTCCCGGCCTGTATGCTTCAAGGTCGCGGAACCCGTCAAGGACTAGCAAAGTATGAGGCTAGCCCGATGATGAACGATATGGTTTCGAAGGCGAAGACCCATCCTACGCCTTGGCCCGTGATCAGAATTATGCCCTTCTTCGCCAGGTCCTCAACATGCATATTGTAGAGGTTGATGGCGAGTACTAGCCCCGTATACCCCGCTAACTGGATGAGCACTGCAAGCCTTAGACGGCTAGCGCCACGGCTTAGGAGACTGGTAGTGTTCATGGCCGGCTCCGCTCCCTAGGCCGTCCCTCTATCCCTGGGGCAGCCCGTCTTCTCACATCCCCTATTCCCCGGATTGACCCTCCACAACTCCTCTCCTAGGCTCCATATCTTGCTGCGAGCCAGGTCAGGGAGTAGGAGTACTATCTCGTCGATTGCCAGTTTCCTTCCCTCTATTCAGCCTCGCCTCTCTATAATAGCCTTGGATGCCTCAGCAACACTGTTGATACCATATGCTCCGCCAACACCTCTTAGAGCCTCCATAGCCATCCAGGAGATGCGGTATATGGCTAATACCCTAATAATGCTGTGTGATTCCTTCTAGGCGGGTTTGGGCTGGGTTTTGCTGGCGCCGTGGGCTGCTCTGCTGGTGGCATTGTTTGGTATCTCTACTGCTGCCCCCTTGGCACGACTTGCTGGAGTTGACGGTGTTACCGCTGCTTGGTGGAGGCTCCTCGTTGGAAGCCTTGTCACACTTGCCGCGTCTGCTATTGTTGGGCGTTTGCCTCGCAGCTCTGTTGCCGTTCGTAGTCTCCCAGCGGGGGTTCTGCTCGCTGCCCACCTAGCCCTGTGGCTTGAGAGTTTGCGCCATGCCAGTGTTGCTTCTTCGACAGGTATTGTTGTATCGTACCCGGTGATCGCTGCTGCCTATGAGGCTCTGGTTGAGCGTAGTGCTACTCCACGCATGGTTCTAGGTGTTGTTCTGGGTTTCTCGGGCGTGGCTATCCTATCTACCCCCTGGGCTGGAGCTACCATGCTGGGGGCCTTGATGGCATTCTCCGCTGCCGTAGCTGCTACTGCCTACTTCCTGCTTGGTAGGAGGCTGCGTGTACGTGGCGTCTCTACACTCGAGTACACAGCTGTTGTCTATACTGCTGCCTTCCTGGCCGTCGCTGTATATGCTGCTGCAGCAGGGGTTAAGGCTTGGAGCCCGCCCCGCGGGAGTATACCATACCTTATAGCCCTAGGCCTTGTCCCCATGCTTCTCGGCCACACAATGCTCAACTACGCGCTAGCCTTCTATCCCACCGCAGTGGTTACCAGCATCGCCCTCCTCGAACCCTACGGGGCAAGCCTCCTCGCATGGCTGCTACTGGATGAGCCTCCGCCACCAGCTAGTCTACCGGGGCTCCTCCTCACAGTTACCGGCGCATGGCTAACACTATATAGAACACAGCCGGGTAGCACTGCGAGAAAACTGGGTAGCCTATGAAGTGAAAGCGGGCTAGGAGTGCTTTCTAGCTCTGATTACGGTTTCTGCTATCGCCCCCGAGGCTCCTACCACAAGGCCAGCAGCGAGTACGATCATAGCTATTCTCTTGAGGTCCTCGGGCAGGCTCGACGTATAGTATAGTATCTCCTCTGATTTATGGCGCATCTCAAGCATTGTAGAGCGGATGCTGTCTATCTGTTTAACCATGTAGTGACAAGTCTATGTCGAGAGCTGAGAACACTTTTGAGACCACCTCACTTCTATGGAGTTCTACGAGCATGTTTTCCAGCGAGTCAAGAGCCATTGGGCCCGCCTCGTATGCAACGCTATGTGTTATATTGTAGAATGCTCGTCTATCGTCACGCCACTGCTCTACTTCCGCCTCCACGACTGCTGCAACATAGAATAGGACTATGCCGAAAACAATGAATGCTGCTCCAAAGCCGGCGGCAAAGCCAGCCTTATACCCCAAGACGCCGCGTAACTAGCCGCGTAGCACAGCCATATTTTAAGAACAGCGCGGCTACCGCATACCTTACCTTACCTTTTCCCTGCGCCCCTAGTACCGCACGTTACTATAGTACCGTTGCCACGCTTGTTCCGGTAGAGGCCTAGCCTGGAGACACTAAGGGTTATATCTGCGTGCAACTCCTCCTTACACTTTCTGGTGGTGTGCTGGTTTGTCTACTGGTTTTCTCCCGAGCGAGCTTGTGGAGCTTCTTGAGAGGGAGGCTGAGCAGAGGGGGAGTACACCGGAAGCGTTGACGGTTCAGCTTCTTCTCCGGCTTGCGCCGGAGGAGGAGAGGCCGCGCATACTCGTGCGTGCTGCTGAGACCTTGCTGGACCACGCTGGGAGGCTTGTGGAGGCTGGGAAGTATGGTGAGGCTTGCCGCAGGGTTTGGAGCAGCATCCTGCTAGCCCTTGATGCGCACGCTGTGCTCCTAGGCTCTAAGCTGCCTAGGGGCCTGCGGGATTATGTGAGGCTCTCAGAGGAGGCTGGGCGGGAAAACAAGGTGTTCATGGACGCGTTCTATGCAGGTATCGCCGCGCTGGTTGCTTGGAGGGAGGGGGCGGGCTCTCCGGGCCACTGTGAGCGGATACTCTGGTGGGCTAGCCAGCTGCTAGAGACTGTTAAGAGCCGAACACATGGCTAGACTAGGGATACGGTGCGGGAGGCTTGCCGCTCGAAAAGCTAGCCGAGTACAGGTGTAACGGTGTCGTGGTCGAGATAGCCCGTGGTGATATCACTGAGGCCGAGTGCGAGGCCGTGGTGAACCCGGCTAACAGCCTCATGATAATGGGCGGTGGTGTCGCGGGCGCGCTGCGCCGCGCTGCCGGGCCCGAGGTCGAGGAGGAGGCTAGGCGCAAGGCCCCCGTGCCGGTGGGCGAGGCTATACACACGGGTGCTGGTAGGCTAGAGCCCAGGATCAAGTATATCATCCATGCTCCCACTATGGAGAGGCCCGCGATGAGAACCACGCAGGGCAAGGTTGTGAAGGCTGTGCTGGCGGCGCTTAGGGAGGCGGAGAAGCTCAACGTGGGCTGCCTAGCCCTCCCAGCTATGGGTGCTGGGGTTGGGGGTCTCACCGCGAGGGAGAGCCTAGAAGCCATAATGGAGGCCCTGGACGAGTTCCTGGGCTCCGGCGGGAAGCTGCCCCCACGGATAATCCTTGTAGCCTACAGCGAGCGTGACGCTAAGCAGTTCCTAGACGAGATAAAACGGGTCAAAACGAGGAACTGCAAGCTAGCCCCGGTGGGCGGTGAGACAAGAGCTTGAGAATGCTCAGCCTAAGACTACTCTTTCCCCTCCTAGCCATAGTCCTAGCCATAACTGTTCTCGCAGCCTATACGCACCATGACGAAGGGGGAGGGATAGACTACCCGGAGACACTGCCCGGGGGCTATCATGTCGCAAGGCTTGCAACGGGTAGCGAGGCTGTAGAGATGATTCGGGGGCTTCACTGGAGCCCGGAGAAGATAGATGTTGATGATGCCCTGGTTGCAATATATACTGACGGCACGATACTCTGGGCCTCCTACGTCGACAGCAACGCATGCCCCATAGCGGCGTCTATGGCCGAGAAAATGAGGGAGTACGAGACAGAGCTACCCTACACCGCCCCAATACCCCATAGCTTTGGAGACACACTAGTCTATCTGACGATGAATAAGCACGACGGAAGCCTACACGCGTTCTGGTGCCGCGACGGCCTAGTGGTATGGGTACGGCTAGGAGCTGCAGGAGCACGCGACCCTGTTGGGCTGCTAGAACTCTTCATAGAGGAGGTAAAGAAAGGCTAAGGATTGAGGAGACGCTAGAAGAAAAATACGTTGCAACTACGTGTGAAGCGAAGCTCTAGCATAAAAACACTATGCCGCATCCACCATTACTGCCATTACCTTCTCAGCCTGCGGTATACGAGGTAGGCTATGCCAACGATGATCGCCACCAGTAGTGCTGAGATGCTTATGAACGCTATCTCTGGTAGGCGTCCATAGCCTAGCTCTGGCCACGGCATCCTCCTTATCGTTGGGCCGTGACAGCTGAAGCAGCCCAGCGCCTCCTCCTTAGGTGCCACGCCATGGTTTACCTGCATGTAGCGTACAAGTGTTACGTAGTCGCCGGTCCAGTTGAGGCCTGCAGCTGCCGCACCAGCCTTTATTGCCGCCTCAACGTTGCCGGTAGCGAATACTATGCCGACCTTTATTGGTACTGGGACCTTGTGTATGCTATCATAGGGCACTACTGCTATGTGGAGCTTGAACGGGTATATCTTCGAGTTGGGGTCATCTCTAGAGCCTAGCGGCTCCACGTAGATTATACGGCCCTCCTCGTCGGGCTCCACAGGGTTCGGATAGACGTAGACCTTCCTAGTGCCATTGTACCAGCGGTACACGGGGACAACGTAGCTCTCAAGGGTTATCTTTGGCTCGTACCTGGCTGCCTCAGGCTTGAACTCCGCCTCTCTCCAGTCCCTAGCAACGTCGGTCGGGTAGGTCTCGTTACGGGCTATGTATGGTATGTGGCAGGTCTGGCACGCCACCCTATGATGGAACCTGTTGATAATCCAGCCCTCGAGGCCCATGTGTGGTTTCTCGCCGTGGCAGTCAGTACACTCGGGCACCTCGCCATCCTCGCGGAACCAGGTGTCAGCACTCTTCGTCGGGAACTTGTGGTCCTCAGCATGGTGGCAGTCCACGCAGTTCATACCCCTAGCAAGGTGCACGTCGATGCTCTCGTCAACGTTGCCCATGAGGCTTGGGTCTAGGTTGGGCCGCTTGAAGCCTGGGCCTCCACCGGAAAACGCGTGGCAGGCAAGGCAGGCCTCCTTCGTCGGCGTCTCCACGATCGACTTTGCTAGCGTGTCAATGCTTATATTGGGGTTTGGCATGTAGCGCCAGCGGCCCAGCTCATCCTTGTATAGGATGCGGAAGCCCTGCTTAACACCTATAGGGCCTCCACGGTAGATCGTTGAGTGGCAGACTAGACAGTCTATGTTCTCCAGCTGCTCCCTGGTCATCTCTGGCTCTGGTGGGAGTCCAAGGCTGACACCGTGGCACATGCTGCAACCGCTAGCTATGAATTTGCCCTCTAGCTTCTCATAGCCCGGCGGTGGTGCCTTTAGCACCGCCTTGCCGATATAGTTGATTGGTACCTCGCCACGCCAGAATATGGCGCCACAGAAGTCATTGTAGGCGTACTTGCCGCCGTAGAGTACCTCGGCGTAACCCGCTATGTCGTTCTGTATCACAGCCATCTGATAGTGGGCGGAGTGGAACACCTCTATGACCTCGTCATAGTGGCACTCCATACAAGTCTTAGAGCCTTCATACTTGGTTATATTGTGCTCCTTAAAGATCTCTGTGTGGTCTACCACCTCTACCGGCTTAGGCTCGTAGTGTATCCCGGTGCCGCTGGGCTGAGATACAGCTAGGTGTACCGCTGCAACACCTACAACAACCAGCACTATGATTGCTGTGAGTTTCCAGTCAAGCCAGCTGGGGAGGCGTGCCACTGCACACCTCACCGTATATATGCTCTAAGAACGCCTACTATATTTAATCGTTGCGCGTGAAATAAACGAAAGTAACTTAACGCGCGATAACATACGTCTTAAACACCAGTTTACGGCTTGTGGAAATATGTGGTATAGCTTGAATATCTAGCTAAGGGGAATAAGAGTATGGGGCACCCAGGGGCCTAGAAGGTGGGGAGGCCGGGACGCCTTGGAGCAGTGTGCAGCGGTTTTAGGTCTTGGCAGGATGGGCTCGGCTATTGCCGAGAGGCTACACGATAGGGGCTTCAGACTGGTTGTATGGAACCGTACGAGGAGCCGGGCTGAAGAGCTCGCAGCTAGGCTTGACGCGGAAGTTGCTGGGTCTCCGGCTGGGGCTGCAGAGAAGTGTAACGCCGTACACATCGTGGTGTCTGACGATGAGGCCTCAATGAGCGTCATAGCGGGGCCCACGGGAATCACATCTATTAATCTAGGGGGGAGGCTCGTCTATAACCACACCACCGTAACCCCCCGCCACACTATGCTGGCGCTAGAGCTTGTAGAGCGCGCCGGTGGCACCTACGTGGAGGCCCCAGTTCTCGGAGGCCCCTCCGCCGCGAGGGCTGGCCGGCTCGTAGTACTCTGCGGCTCCAAGAGGGGGGAGAGCGTCTGCCAGCGCCTCAAAGCTCTAGGCGAGACTGTATGGGTTGGAGAGCCCCCCGCCGCCACGGCTGCAAAGCTGGCCTTCAACACGCTGTTCCTCTCGGTGGTAGCAGGCTTCGCGGAGGCTGCAGCCCTCGTAGAGGCCTATGGGATTAGCTTCGACGAGTTCCTCGGGAGGATCATCTCGAAGACCTGGCTTGGAAGCATAGCTGAGCGATACGGCGAGCGGTTCAGGCTAGGCCACCCAGCCAGCTTTGCAGCCCGCCTCGCCGGGAAGGATGCGAGGTATGCTGCTGAGGCTCTACAGGATGCCGGGCTCCCCGGACACCTGGCGGCAGCCGTTGCAGCATACTATGCGCTCATGGCCGGGGAGGGCTACGGGGAGGAGGACTACCCAGCAATAGTAGGGTTCATGGCCAGCTACGCGAAAAAGAGGAGGCAGAAAGGTAGAGGAGCCGTTTAGGGGTACGGGTAGACTGTGAGACTGTAGAACTGCCAGGCCACCAGGCCCAGCAGTACCAGCAGCAGCGCCGCTGCAGTCGCTGCAATGTCCGTGTTTCCACGCACCTCAGCTCCAGCCACGGTTTCCATTGTTTTTCCGGTCTCGGGCGCTAGTAGCGCCTGGTATATCACATAGCCATAGTAGAATATTGCTATGCCGAAGTTCGCCAGCATGAAGAGTGCTAGTGGCCAGCTTATACTCGCCACTGCAAGGAAGATGTAGAGCTTACCCCAGAATCCAAGCGTCACCGGTATACCAGCGAGGCTTGCCATTGCTACTACTAGTGCGAATGCTGTGGCGGGGCTGCGACGCACCAGGCCCCTGAGCGCTGCCCAGCCACAGCTGTTACTGCCGCAGCCAGCTGCTGCTAGGGCCTGGAATGCTGCTAGCTTGGAGAGCGCATAGGCCAGGGTGTGCAATGCTAGGCCTGCAATGGCAGCCTGGTTCTCTGCGCCCGGCAGCCTCGCCAGGGCCGCGACTGCAGCTGCGAGATAGCCTGCCTGGGCTATGCTGCTATAGGCCAGGGTCTTCTGTGGGGAATCCCTCACCGTTGCCAAGGCGCCTATGTTGCCGTAGAGCATGGTTATAGCTGCTAGCACAGCCACTGTGTCAAAGAGGGTTTCGGGCTGCAGAGATGCTAGAGGCGCTATGAGCCTGACGAGTATAAGCACGGAGGCTATCTTAGCTATTGAGGCGATTACTGAGACTACTGCGGGGTCCGAGTTGCCGTAGACGTCTGGCATCCACGCCTGGAACGGGACGATACCTATCTTGAACCCTGCTGCCGAGACTATGAAGGCGAAGGCGAGCACGGCAGTAGCGCCGCCCGCAACAACAGCTGGACCGAGGGCGTAGCCCTCATAGGCCTGGTAGGCCAGGGTTATGCCGAGCAGCAGGACTACCGTAGCTATGGCGCCCGTAGCAGCATACTTTAGCGCTGCCTCCGCTGCTATACGATCCCTGCGGAGGGCTACGAGTACATAGCTGGTTATTGCTGCTAGCACCCAGGCCGCGTAGACGAGCTGCAGCACGCCTGCCCCGGCAAGCACATGTATACCAAGCGCCATGAGGCCCATCGCGGCGTAGAAGGCTTCGCCGCTACTCCAGCCATCCACTAGCCCCGACAAGCCTATCGCTGCGAGCAGCAGTACCAGCGCCGCGCCGGTCTCGAGGAATGCCGAGAAGCTATCAAGCACAATGTAGCCCGAGAATGCTGAGACTACACCGCCTGGAAGGGTCTGGCCGAGTACTAGGAAGCCGTAGATTAGCCCCCAGAGTGCCGCCAAGCCGAACATGTACTTTGAAGCTCTCACACCGAGCAGCGGTGCTGCCAGCGCTGCTGCAGCGTAGAGGCCTACGCCTAGGGCAAACCCGTAGTCGCCCACGAGCAGCTCAACCACCGCCATGGCCTCTCACCCGGCCAACACGCGTCACTGCTAGCTACCAACATGGAGTTGGGCTGGTGAAAAAGCAAGGGCAAGGAGTAGGGCTAAAGCAAGTCCAACGGCGAATAGCGCAAGGTATAGGCGTAGGTCGCCCGACTGTAACCTCCTCCGAAGCCCGGTGCTAACAGCCTCCGCGGCACTTGGCAACACAACATGTAGGCCGGTGTCGAGCAGCTTCTCCAGCCCCCATAGGGCCCTGGCAAGGCTAGCGCCTGGATAGACTATCAGCTTGTAGATGATAGCGTTTACGTACCAGCGGTCGTATAGGAAGTCGTGAATTGCTCTCTCAACCGGGCTCACAATGGGCCTGTTTGGCTTCAGCATGCCGGCAAAGTAGAGTGCTACTGTTGAGGTGCCAGCTAGGGCGGCCAGAGTGCCCCACAGCACCGTCGCCAGCTCCATGCCCACGTGGCCCGCGCCGCTGGCCTCCGCGAAGTAATGCTCCACCCAGGGCCACACTGCGCCTAGGCCGAGGGCTGCTAGGCCGAGCACCAGGTAGGGGCCGAGCATAAGCCCTGGAGCCTCGTGGACGTGCTCGCCGTGGAACCGAGGCTCGCCAAAGAACACGTAGTATATCATTCTGAACGTGTACGCGGCCGTGATAACAGCTGTCAGCAGCGCCACTGCCTCGGCGAAGCCTCCAAGGCTAGCTATAGCCCTTACTGCTAGGTCCTTGCTCCACCAGCCCGAGAACGGTGGCAGTGCCGCCAGGCTAGCGCCAGCCAGTAGCATTGCGGCGAACGTGTAGGGCATGTGGCGGCGTAGGCCGCCCATGTCGGTTATGTATCTGCTGTGGACAGCATGTATTATCGCGCCAGCACCGAGGAATAGTGCTGCCTTGAACACTGCATGTGACACTAGATGAGCTAGGCCGCCGAGGCTGCCCAGTGCCGGGTCTCCTGCAGCCGCTGCTGCGAAGACAGCGCCGAGCATGTAGGATAGCTGGCTAGCCGTCGAGAACGCTAGTATGAGCTTCAGCTCCCTAGCTACAATCGCCATTGTCGCCGTGGCGAAGGCTGTTAGGAGTGCTAGCCACGCAAGTGCCTTCATCGAAGCTATCCCGGCGCCAACCCAGAACAGCGCCGGCGCTATGAACGGGGTGAAACGCAGCGCAAAGTAGACGCCAGCCTTCACCATTGTCGCAGCATGTATTAGCGCTGATACCGATGTTGGGCCTGTCATTGCCGTTACAAGCCACTCGTGGAAGGGGAACTGTGCGCTCTTAGCCAGCGCGCCAAGGTAGAATAGTATCACCCATGCAGCCAGTACGCCCTTAACATACATGTTGAGCGCTACACTGTTCATAGCAACTGCCATTGCTGCTATGCTGGTAGTACCTATAATGGCGTACACCATACCCATGCCTATCAGCATACCCATATCGCCGAGCCTCGTAAACACTATCGCCCTCAGCCCGCTATGGGTCGGAGTAAACCACATCGGCACGCCTAGCGCTACACGGCCAGGATCGCCAACCCACGCCTCCTCCCTCTCATCGTAGTAGAAGCCTATCAGCGCCCAGCTCGAAAGCCCAGTGCCCTCCCAGCCTATGAACAGTGTTATCATGTCGCCAGCGTAGACTAGCAATAGCATGCTGGCAACGAAGAAGCTGTAGAAGAACCAGTACCTGGGCGCACCCCACTCACCGATATACTCGACGCTGTAGACTGCTATTAGGAAGCTCAGCGTGGCGACAACAACACCCATGATGGCTGCTAGTAGGTCCACGTCGAGGCTAAAGGCTACGCCCAGGCTCCTAACCCACTCGTACTCCAGCCTACCCTCGCCGCCGAGGAACGCCAGCCACGAAGCAACCATTGATACTGCTGCGCCGGCAACACCGGTCCACGCTATGCCACGCCACCGGGCTCCAGCAGCACCCAGCAGTAGGGCTACAAGTGCCGCGGCATACTCCGCGAACACCGCCACGAGAGCTGCAACGCCAGGCTCAACCATTAGGCATCACCCCCTAGCCATACACCACCCTTAGGAAGTCTACGAGTGGATCCACGAGTACACCCGCAGCAACAAACAGGGTGACACCGAGAACCGCGAGGGCCAACAAGGGGGCTATGAGGCTGGATGCGTGGCTCTCCCCGCCCCGCTCGGCTGCCGGGCCACGGCGGCCGAGGAATACGAGGCGGAAGGTCTGGAAACTGTAGACAACGGTGAGCGACATGGCTGCTGCCACGAGAGCAGCTGTTAGCAGGAAGAGTCCTAGCCCGAGACCCATTGCCCACTTGGCGTAGCCGAATACTAGGAGCACCTCGCTCCACATACCGAGGGTTGGCGGTAGCCCCGAGATGAGCATGAAGCCTGTCAGGGCTATGCTGCCGGTGTAGGGCATCACGCCTAGGAGGCCACCCATCTCCCTGATATTCCTCGTGCCGAGCGCCACGATGAAGACACCGGCGACGCCGAAGAGGATTGCCTTGCCCAGCGCGTGGGACATGTAGTGGAGTATTGCTCCTGCCTCAGCCTCGGGGTTTGCTACGGAGAGTCCGAGCATAATGTAGCCCATCTGGGATATACTGCTGTAGGCGAAGAGCCTCTTGACATCCTGCTGTACCAGCACAAGGAAGCCACCGTAGAGCATTGTCGCTACCGCCCAGGCGAACAGTATGGGGCGTAGCGTGGCCCAGTCAGCCTGGAACATGCCTACGCCAACGCGGAATAACGCATAGCCACCAACGCCGATGAAGAGTGGGGATAGTAGTGCTGAGACTGGTGTTGGTGCTTCTGCGTGGGCGTAGGGGAGCCAGAAGTGTATGCCAGCCATAGCCATCTTTACGCCGAGCCCAACAATTATCAGTGCTAGCGGCAGTAGTCCAGTGAATGCTGCCACTGTGTAGCCGGTATCAGGCACGTAGATGTCGTAGGCCCCGGAGATGAATACGCCGAGCAGGTACAGCAGTGTGCCGACGTGGGTCCAGACTAGGTATAGGAGGGCTACCCTCAGCCGATCCCCATACCCGTATAGCGCTATGAGGAGGCCACTTGGTATTAAGGTGAGCTCTAGGAAGAGGTAGAAGAGGATAGTGTTACTGGCTAGTACTGCGCCCAGCATGCCGGCTGTGAATAGCTGGTATAGTAGGAAGTAGGTGCCCCAGCTCCCGCCGCCGAGTTCCTCAAAGCGGTGCTCCATGTATGGCCTACTATACACTGCTATGATGAGGCTTACCAGCACAACGCTCAGCGCCAGTATGGCTGACACCGCATCCATGAACAGGGCGAATACACCTAGGCCTGGCACCTCCCCGTAAAATGGGTCGACTACAACCCTGCCTGCGAGTGCGTGGCCTAGGGCTGGGAATAGGAGTAGCAGCGATACAAGCCACGACACTGTAGCTAGCGCTGTGTGGCCCTTAGCGCTGATGCTGCGGCCAGCGAAGCCGCTTACAATGCCAGCTGCTATTGGGGCTGCCACTGCCAGCCAGAGCAGAGGAGCGCTAAGGGTAACTGTCTCCACTCCGCTGGCCACCACGGCTCACCCCCTCGCCTCGGTCATGGACTCCATATCCAGGCTCTGCTTTTTCCTAAACGCGAGCACGGTGAGCGCGATAACTATGGCTATCTCGGCTATGGTTAGGGCAATAACCGTGACGAGTAGAGAGTAAAACCCGACACTGAGACCCGAGAGGAACCCTATATAGGCGACCTCGAGCAACACAGAGTTGAATATGATCTCTATGGATACAAGTAGCCTTATAACGTTCCTCGCTGTTATAGCCCCGTATATACCCATAGCAGACGCTACCAGTGCCGCAAGAAAGACCGCCACGTCAGCCAACGACAACCCGCATGCCACGGCTCCACCACCCCCTCACACAGCTATGCCAGCCTCTTAAAACTAGACGCTATGGGTGGGTTTACCTTCCACCTGCGAGGACTTGCGGGCCTCGCCCCTCGCTATAGCAATCGCCTCTACCAGCACCGAGGCGATGGTAATGATTATCACCACTATGCATATCTTACACTTGAACATGTCCGCTGCAACACTGCGAAGGTCAACCATTACTGCCTCCGGCCCGTTGTGAGCTGCACCGTAGACTAGCACTGGGGCCTGGAGAGCTGCAGCAGCTATGAATGCTAGCAGGAGTTTTGCAGGGCTGTGCTGTACAGGTATGCGGTAGTACCCTGTCACCATTACTACGAGTGCTATGAGTGTCACGCCGGCACCGACGTAGATGGCTAGGATGAATACTGCCAGGTAGGTGTAGCCGTGGAGCGCAAATACTGCTGAGACGCCTAAAGCAAGAGTCACGAGGCCAAGTATGCTGTAGATGGTCTTCCTAGCCCTTACTGCTGCTATGGAGCCCACTGCCACTGTAGCTAGCGAGCCGAGCAGTACAGAGTAGTAGAGAACACTCTCAAGGCTAGCCGATAGGCTCATACCGGAGACCCACCTCCTCATCTACGAGTGTTCTAACCCTCTTCCTCGTGGGCTTCTCCTCCCTAATCTTCTTGGAGATCTGAGCCCAATCTATCGGATCGAAAATCATGTCCTCAAGCTTCTCGAATACGTGGTCGAACCGGTCGCTAAGGATGAGGGCATCTGTTGGGCATATGTCTGTGCAGAGGCCACAGTATATGCAGCGCCCAACGTCGTAGCCGGGTCTTAGCCTCTTGTCGCCCGGGACACGATACATCTTGATAGCCCTGGCTGGGCATATCTGGGCGCACAAGCTGCAGCCTATGCACTTGTCGTAGTCGTAGAGTATGAAGCCCCTGAAGAGCTGTGGCTTCTCCTCCTCCACCGTGGGGTACATTAGCGTCATGGGTTTCTTCGACGCTCTACGCAGGGCCGCAGAGATCGCCGAGACGTGGCCCGACACTATGCCGGCCTTTGGCCTACTAACCCTGCGGACCCTAACACCACTGCTTGCCGTCTGCCCGGCTCCGGGTTGCCCGCTCTGGCTCATCCAAGCCTACACCTCCGCTACTTCCCATACTTAGCCGAGATAGAGCGAGCGCACGAATACTGCAAGTATGAGGGCGGCAAAGGCTAGGGGCATGAAGCGGCCCCAGAACATTGAGACCATCTTGTCTAGCCTCATCCTACCGTAGACCGAGCGTAGGAATACTGCTATGAGCATTACCACCACCGTCTTGAGGAACACCGCCAAGCTGCCAGTGATCTCGCCAGTGAATGGAGCCCAGCCGCCTAGGAAGAGGTCGGTGAATAGCATCATTAGCGCGTAAAGCTTGGCATAGTCGAGCGCCATGGATAGCACGTAGAGGAACCCACTGTACTCGGTGTAGGGCCCATTCACGATCTCCTGCTCGCCTAGCACAAGGTCGAAGGGTATCCTATCGGTTATCAGCATTGCTGCGAGGAAGTAGAGGAGCGCAGCCACAGGGTTAGCTACTAGGCCTATGATGCCAGTCTCCATCTGCGCCCTTACGGCCTCGTTGATGTCTAGCGTGCCATACATTAGCGCAGTGGGTAGGATCGAGGCTAGAAGTACAACCTCGCCAGCTATAGCTGTGAGTATTTCGCGGCCCGCACCTATGAGTGTGAACTTGTTGGAGGCAGCCCACCCCATGACGAGTATGACTATGCTTGTCAGGGAGAGTAGTGCATACGCTATCAACATGCTGTATGGGCTTGTGAACCCGTAGACTCCTGGACCGCCAGGTATGACTGTTAGAGGCAGCACTGCTATCGTGAAGGCTAGTATGGGTGCCGCTGCAAATGCTAGCCTCTCAGTCTCAAAGGGCACTATTATCTCCTGGAACATGAAGCGCACGCCGTCTGCCAGCAGCTGGAGTGCGCCGTGCCAGCCTGTGGCGACACATAGTAGGGGCCAACGCGCATCTGGACACGGGCAGCTATCTTACGCTCTGCCCAGAGTATGAAGAGCGCTACTACACCTATCGCTGCGAGGCCTGGGTAAACGAGTGGAGCGAGTACCCCCCTTACCAGCCACGTGGGGAGATGCAATGCTGACGCGAGGGTGTCCACGAGCACGGCCTACCTCACCTCTATTCCCTGCTACCTGTCCGACTCGGGTGGGAAGTAGTCGATGCTACCATATATTGCGGGTAGATCCATCAATGTATGGCCGACGGGGAGGGTCATGAAGAGTATGACATTACGGAAGCTCGGTGTTATAATGCGGACTCTGTAGGGCTTAAACTCACCCTTGCTCACAATGTAGTATGTTATCTCGCCGTGACCCATCTCGGCCCTTGTCAGTATCTCGCCGCGCGCTGGGCGTAGCCTCACATAGCCGCCAGGGAGCTTGACGCGGCCCTTTTCAAACCAGTGCTTCATGTTCGGTGGAACCATCTTGGCGAAGCGCTCGTGGAAGAACGGGCCCTCCGGGAGCCTCTTAAGCGCCTGCTCTATGAGGTCTAGGCTTACCTTTATCTCCTCTACGCGGACTAGTATCCTCTCAAGCGCGTCGCCAGCCTCGCCTACGACGGGTGTAAAGTCCAGCTCACTGTAGGCTGCGTAGCCTGTAAGCCTTGCATCATATACCACGCCGCTGGCACGGAGGTTTGGTCCCGTAACGCCTAGCTCTATCGCCTTGTGCTTTGGTAGGACACCAACGTTCTCCAGCCTTCCCCTCACAACTGGGTTCTTGACGAATATATCCTCGTACTCCTTTAGCCTTCGAAGCATATACCTCTTGGCCTTCTCAAACTCATCCCGAAAGACCTGGGGGAGGTCGCGCCGCACACCTCCAGGTATCGCATAGGTATGGGTTAGCCTTGCACCAGTGAGCAGTGTTGCGAGATGGATGAAGACCTCACGATCGCCAAATGCCCACATGAACATTGTTGAGTGGTTTAAGAATATGCCGCCGAGGCCGAGGCCATAGAGGTGGCTCGCGATACGGTTTACCTCACAGAGAATCGTGCGGAGGTACCTTGCACGCGGCGGAGGCTCTATTCCAAGGAGCTTCTCTACAGCCTCGACGAAGGGGAGAGTCACATTACATGAATCTATAATTGTCATCCTCTCTACAAGGCCTACAATACGAACCCATTCCCGGATCTCGGAGAGCTTCTCCATTGTGCGGTGCACGTAGCCTATGTCGGGATCAACACGCACGATCCGGTCGCCGTCAAGGTAGACTATAAGCCTCATATGACCAGAAGCCGGGTGCTGGGGGCCTATGTAGAGTTCCACGAGCCTGTACCCTTCACGGGTGCCAGCCTCCCTGGCGAGCATGCCTGGAAGCTCTAGCTGCGCCATGGCCCGCCCCCTTTGATCCAACATTAACCACTGTTATAGTTTAGCCCGGCCCTTAACCGGGCGAACCAACCCCGAATGGTTTACCGCCGGTTCTCAAAACACTTTAGCCGGCTAAATTTAAGTTTGCAACCGGGCTGGTGCGCTGTGTCCGTCCCGCTTGAGCAGCTAGCCCAGAAGCATGGTGCGAGGATTGAGAAGCGAACCAACTACCATGCCCTGGTAGTGGAGCCCGACAGGATAAGGGAGGTCGTGGCCGAACTCAAGAACACTGGTTACGACTACTTGTTATCAATCTCAGGTGTTGACGAGCCCGACGCTAAGAGGATAAGGATCGTCTACCACTTCGCCCGTAGCAGCAACCCCGGCGACGTGGTCGCTGTCGAGACGGTTGTACCCCGCGACGAGCCAGTGATAGATAGTATACACGATGTCTACCCGGCAGCGCTCCTCCATGAACGGGAGGAGCACGAGATGCTGGGTATAGTGTTCCGTGGCAACCCAGATTCCCGCCACCTGCTACTGCCGGAGGACTGGCCGGAGGGCGTCTACCCGCTCAGGAAGGACTTTAAGGTGGTAGAGGAGAGCCACATGTCAACAAAGCCGAGCAAGCCTGTATGGATACTCAAGCCGGAACTTAAGCCAAAGGATGAGGGAGAAGAGAAGGCCTAGGTCCAGTCTGCAGTGAAGAGGAGGCCATTACATAGCCTAGAAACTGCATGCGAAACCAGGATAACATCTATGGGTGCACCCCTGCTAGGGCTTACAGCTTTGCCAGAACAGGTTTTAACCAACACTGTCATCCGAGATTCCAAAAGGCCATTCTGGTGAAGCTCGAGGAGGGCGGGAAGCGGGCTTTGAGGGGATACTTCGTCTACCTAGACATCCCATATATTGAGGATGGAAGTGTAGAGCGGTAGCATAGACAAGACTGGAAGTGCTGCCCACAAGTATAGGCCGGATGGGTAAGTGGCTGGATGGGTTTACTCGGAGCTTCTTCTCGAAAGTTGGTTATGCCTCACTCCGATCCATTAGGAGAATTGGCTCGATGGGTAAGAGAATATGAGCTGTATGAGCTGCAGGCCTGGGGAACCATGTAAGATGCAGGTGTCCCTTTAACAAACGCTGTGGAGGCTTCCCTGACGTTCTCTGGAGCCCCGGCGATTGATTGTGATGCCTACCGGTTTATGCTCTTTCCGTGCGCTGGGTCCTGGCTAGCAGTTCAAGGTGCCTCCTTGCCTTCTCGTAGTGTGGAGCCATGAGCTCCTCTAGGAACTTCTTATCCTCAATGTCTCTTGGCTTCCACTCGCCCTTCCTCACTTTCTCCTGCAGCTTTATCAGCGCGTTAGCAACAGCTTCTGGCGTTGGAGGACAGCCAGGCACATAGTAGTCTACGGGGAGGATTTGGTTGACCCTCACAATATTGTAGCTATTGTAGAATATGCCGCCTGTTATAGCGCATGCCCCCATGGCTATGACGAACTTTGGCCATGGCATTTGCTCCCAGACCAGCCTTGCGGCTCTGGCCATTTTTCTTGTCAGGGTGCCCTCCACGAGCAGTACGTTGGTGTTCCTGGGATGTGTGAATGGTAGACTTCCAAGCCTCTCGCTGTCATACTTCGGGTCGTAGACTGCTGCGAACTCTGCGCCGCAGCAGCTAGTGGTGAGGTGTACGGGCCAGAGGCTGAAGCTTATACCCCAGTCCAGCAGGGACTTGATAGGCTTCCTCTCGAGCAACCACTTCATAGCCTTCGCGGCAGCCTCCTCCAAGCGGCCAACGAGCATGAAACCCTTACGCGGACACGCCATCTCCACGGAGGCTACACCTCCAGCTCCCAGTACTCCCTCTTCTCAGCATAGCGGACAGCGTACCGGAGTGGAGGAATGATAGAAGCTATAATCGCAAGGCTTAGGGCAAGCAGCTCCCAGGTAGAGGCGCCACTGTAGACAGCAAAGACGTAGAGGATTATGAATATAGGCTCAAGCGCTACAAGGAGCACGACGTAGCCAAAGTAGTGATAGAGCACCCTTGCCCATGCCAGCCCCTTGGGCGGGTTGCCAGACTCGTAGCGGAACCTTGCAAAGTATCTGTCGGGTCCACGGGTGACTATCTCGAACACCCTATAGACGAAGTACATGACGACAGGCAGCACAATACCCGTTAGCAACAGTGCCGTGAATGCTGCATAGTCCAAAAGTCCCCGCCCTCCACCCGGGGAAACCCTCAAGAGATAGGGCTAGTTAAAAGTTTAAGCAACCCGATACCCGGGTAGGAGGGAACACTAAACCGTAATGCACCATCCACAGTTCTGTTAGCCTTAAGAGCCCTTAGCCTTAGCATTCTGTAGACCTGGTGCTTGCTGCTCCCTGGGTGCATAAGCATTGGCTGGAGAGATACGTGTCGGAGACTACCTCGTCCTAACCGATAGGAGGTACACAAAGTCCGACGAGTGGATCAAGGAGGAGGACGGTGTCGTCACCGTTGGGATAACGGATTACGCGCAGAAGAAGCTACGGGACATCGTTGGCGTAGACCTGCCCGAGAAGGGTAGGAGGGTGCAGGCGGGGGAGGCCGTGGCGAGCATAGAGTCGGTTAAGGCCGCCGCAGACGTCTATGCGCCGGTCAGCGGGGAGGTGGTGGAGGTTAACGAGAGGCTCTACGATGAGCCGGAGCTGCTGAACAGGGACCCCTATGGGGAGGGCTGGATGTTCAAGATAAAGATTGAGGATCGCTCCGAGCTGGAGAAGCTGCTTAGCCCCGAGGAGTACGCCGAGAAGATCAGGAAGGAGGAGGGTCTCTAGCCCTCCCTCTTCTTCAGCCCAAGTCTCATCTGCGTTTTTGGCTTAACCCTACCAGTCTTCTTCCAGTCACCCTTATCGTGACGTTACGGCCACGCCTTTTCTGCAGGTAGTTGAACGCTGCTAGTGCCGCCTTGGCAGCGTCGCCAGCGGAGATAATGGCCTGCTTGAACGGTACATCGGTAACGTCGCCCGCCGCAAATAGCCCTGGCGTCCTCGTCTCGCCGAGCTTGCCAGTTATTATCTCGCCGTTCTCATTGAGGTCTACTAGGTGCTTTACAAACTCTGTCCTAGCCTCGTAGCCGAGCTCGACAAATATCCCCTCGACATCCAGGGTTTTCTCCTCGCCAGTCTTCTTGTTGCGTACCACTAAGCCGGTAACCCTCTTCCCATCACCTAGCACTTTTACCGGCTCATGCTCCTCAAGGATCTCCACGTTGGGTGCAGACTTTATCCTAGCGATTAGGTCTGGCTCTCCAAAGAGCTTGGTTGGAGTCACGTAGTAGACCTTGGGGCAGAGCCCTGCTAAGAGCGCAACCGCCTCAAGACCCTGATCCCCTATGCCCACGACAGCTGTGTTCCTGCCGCGGAATAGTGGACCGTCGCAGATGGTGCAGTAGCTTACGCCACGACCATCGTACTCATCCTCGCCGGGTATGTTCATCCTCTTCGGGGTCTTGCCAAAAGCTAGTATGACCACTTCCGCCTGGTACCTCCTACCCCGGTTGCTCTCAAGGAGGAACGTGCCGTCCTCGAGCTTGTCAATCCTGACTATCTGCTCACCATACCTAAACTTTGCACCAAAGGTCCTAGCTTGCTTTTCAACCCTCATTGCCAGCTCTGGTCCCTTAACAGCCTCTATCCCCGGGTAGTTCTCGATAATAGTTGCCTGCATAAGCTGGCCACCGAGATCGCGGCTCACAACCAGCACGTCAACACCCTGCCTTGCAAGGTAGAGCGCCGCCGTCAGCCCCGCCATGCCGGCACCGACTATTATAACATCGTGCCTCTCAACCTCACCCTCAACGGACCGTCCTACCGTCTGCCCAGTCTGCTCGGCCAAGCCCTACACCCCGGAGCTAGGAGCCTCTATAACGTCCGGTAAAGACGGTTAGGCTGTACCCTCGCTCGGTATATACGTTGTGTAGGCAACCTAGTAGGAGAGGCTAGGGTAGCTGTACGAGGAGGTGTAGCCTCGGGCTAAAGTTTAGCCTCCACTTTACCGCCAAGCTTGCTATCCTACTGTGCAGCTCTAGCAGCTCCTTCATGTCCAGCTTCTCGGGCGTTAGCGGCATTATGTAGACGCGGCTCCTAGGAATACCTAGCTTCGCCACGTACTCTGCTACCTCTCGCACATGCTGTTCGTTAGCCACTAGGAACTTGAACCACGCCCTCCCGGTCGCTCTCGCGTAGTCCACCCAGCTGGGATGGAGCTTTGCTCCAGGCACGCGTACCGGTACATCCTTTGGCGAAACAACATGGTACACTCTCCAGAGCTGCTCATCCCTAGCTGGCGCCGGGAGAATACCATTGGTCTCCAGCTGGACGCGGAGCCCCAGGCTCTCCAGCCCCTCTACGAGGCTGTTGAGTGGGTGTCTCTGGAGCAGGGGCTCCCCACCAGTTATCACTACTAGGCTCGGCTCGTACCTAGCTATCTCCTCTACCAGCTCCTCCACCCCTAGTGGCTTTCCGGCTTCGAGGCTCCAGGCGTACCTCGTGTCGCAGAAGGGGCAGCGGAGGTTGCACCCTGCGAGCCGTACGAAGACGCTGTACGTGCCAGTGAAGGGGCCCTCTCCCTGAATACTAGCGAAAACCTCCACGACGCGGAGGACGGTATTCAATGCAGAGGTTTTCCGTCTCGCAGACCTCGACATACTCTACCCTCCCAGGGAAAGCCTGCTCCAACATATCGGCTATGAGTACTGCGAGTTCCTCGCTAGTGACAACAAGCTTCTCATCTTTATCTGGGGCTGCGAGCACTTTGTTGAGGTACTGATGGTCGAAGCGCTGGAACACATTCCTCTCCAGCCACTCCTCTAGAGCGTCAAGGTCCACCTGGAGGGGCCTCTCCTCCCTCACCACTATGCAGACACGGTAGTTGTGGCCGTGTATCTTCCCGCAACGCGGGTGCCCCTCAATGCGGTGAGCCGCGCTGAACATTGTACAAGCCTTCACGAGGAACATGACGCCAGGTCGCCCCCCCGAGCCGGGTCTATGACGCATAGGGGCTCTCACCCATACATAGCTTGCCTTCCCAGGTCCTCGGTAGGGGTGGTAGATGTATACAGTAGAGCAGGGTACTCAGCACAGTTTGGCGGCTCGCATCAGCCTGGTATTGCGGCGGGGAAGCCGTGGATATGCTGTCTAGAGGGTATGACCCGGTTAGGCTCGCCGAGCTTGTTGCCGAGAGGGTTGCCCCGTGGAGTGGTGGGATGAGGCTCCGACGCTACTACCGGTTTCGCCGGGATCGCTGGTACGGCGGCATTGTGACGGGGGATGTTGTTGGCTGTAACCTGCGCTGCAGGTTTTGCTGGGCCTGGCGCTTCACCTGGACAGGCTATGGCCGCGGCGTGTTGTTATCGCCGGATGAGGCTGCAGAGAGGCTGATGAGGCTTGCGAGGAGGACGCGAGTTCGCCAGGTCCGGCTGTCGGGTGGCGAGCCCACAGTAGGCTGGGAGCACTTGTTGGAGGTCATGGAGGCTGTTACGGGGGAGGGACTGCACTTCGTCCTGGAGACCAATGGGATACTAATCGGGGCCTATGAGGAGCTTGCCCGGAGGCTGGCAAGCTTTCACGGTGCAGGCGTGGAGGTTAGAGTTTCGATTAAGGGTACTAGTGAGGAGGAATTCTACATGCTCACGGGAGCTAGGCCGGAGGCATGGAGGCTACAGCTCCGGGCGCTGAAGCTCCTAGTAGACTATGGGCTTGAACCCGGCGAGGAGGTGTACCCCGCCGTCATGCTGAGCTTTACCGACGAGAGGGGCGTTACGAGGATTAAGCGCTTGCTCTACGCGATACATCCCAGGCTGGCTGAGAACATCGATCCAGAGTACGTGATACTATACCCCCACGTCGTCGAGCTAATGAGGAGAACTGGGCTTCGACCCCGAAAGGCCTACCGCCCTGATGAGGTGCCACCAGAACTCGTATAGTGCTTGGCCAACACCTCCTCAAGCCTAGCCCTCCACCCTCCTCGGCCTCCTAGGCTGTCATGCACGTATGCCAGGGTCTGCACAAGCCCAGCACCATCACCAAACTCCCGAACAATCCTGCCCGTGAGACAGCTAGCCGCGTAGGTGCACTCCATGCAGCTGGCTGTGCGTAGGCACCGGTTCTTCAGCGGAGGATGGAGCCTCCAGCCCAACACCATCTCCGTAAACCTCGCTAGGTGCACGTCTCCCGGCGCGACGCGGCTGCTACAACCAGTGAAGAGGAGGATAGCATCCGCCGTCTTCGGGCCTACCCCCGGTATCCCTAGTAGCCTCTGCCTTAGCCTCCACGGGCTAGTACAGCCCTCCTGGAGTGTTTCCGCTAGCTCGTGGAGTATTGCTGCGAGGAGTCGTGGCTGGGGGCTCGGCAGCCTCGCCGCCCTCTCCGCAGCCTCGTAGAGGGATTTAGTATGCTTGAAGATGATGTACATCCACCTCCTAACATTCCGCGCATAACTTGTCCTACGCGAGAGCACAACAGCCGAAGCCACAAGAAGCTCGTCGCCTGGACCCGCCGCCGACACCGAGAGCCCGCGGTAAGCCATGAGGAGCTGCCGAAGAGGTTCCGAGTACTTTGAAGCAGCTATACCCCGTAGGCAGCGCTCCATACACCACAGCCCAGAGAGCTTCTCGACGAGCTCAATACTACATCCATCACCCTCGCAGCACACTCTGCCAGACTCGATGAAGACTATGTGACTTGCACCAATTACACGGCGCCATCGTTGAGCAGCAATACGCACATAGAGCGAAGAGACAAAGCTAGGATACATTGAGAGATCAAGGTCAAACTGATAGCCGAGTGGTAGGCATAGACGGGGCAAGAGCCGCCCAAAGCCCTCCTCAGAGCTACCCTGCAACACTCAACCTCAGACACGGTAAAAGAAGGTAAAGGTACGGGTTTCACAATACATCTCCAACAACTGTCTTGCAGTTCTTGCCTCCTCCGACAGCCCAGACGGCATGGATTCCCTTCCCACGCTGCTTCTCTACTTCCTCTCCCCATAGCTACAGCCATGGCACCTAGAGCCCTAAGAACACCCACGACGATATCGATGAAGGAGGCTAGCTGTGTTTCACTCACGTTGAACGAGCACTCCTTTGCTGCGAGTTCAAACCTTTCATCCGAAACCCTCCTCAATAAAAGGGGCCTATAGTATCATTGCCTTGCAGTTTGTCAGCGCGGTGCAAGCACTGTGACAGCCATAGCGCACCTCAAGGATCCCAAGTGTATCATCCCTCGACGCCTCTACGCTACCCCTAGTAGCCTCTGAAAATACGATACGTCTTAACAGAATTCTCATCTATGTATGTCAACGTACCAAACTCTATGCCTAGCTCCTCAGGTATGCTGACCAATACGTTGCCAACAGCCTTTACCAGTATCCTGGTTGACGCTACCTGGTAGCCAGCTATAATCGCGGTTATGAGTCATGTCCACAGGAATATGCTTGTATGTGTGCTAGAAGTCTTGTAGACATGCCCGCCAGTAGCCCTGATTTCGGGGAATTTGTGGTCTGTGGAAAAGAGGTAGCATAATTATGTACGTGCAGCCATTCGGATTGACTCTGCTTGACGGCGTAGCTCGTAGCGTAGCCTGCCGAGTATTGCGCGGCCACGGTCTGCTAGGAGTGCTAGGATGTATTCGCCAGCATCAACTATTAGCACGTAGTGGTTACTGTACTCCATGGTCACTATTTCTGGCTCGCCAATGTGTAGTTCTGCACCGGGCTGTATTACCGAACCATAGGCTGTTGTTATCATTGCTGCCAACACATCATCGTCGATGTTGAGGACACTCGATGTAGCTTTGTCTATTACAAAGCCATCCTTGCTTATAATGAATACGCCTACTACACCCGGCACGTTTATAAGTGAGGATAGGATTTGTGGCAGCATTGACATGACTATGCTACACCCTCTTACTTTAGACCCAAGCACTCTATACAGCAGTGACTTCCACTGCCAAGATTCTTGTACAATTAAACATACTTAAAAATCTTTCACATTGTAGACACCCACAAAGTCGTTTCGACTGCTTGTATATATTACCATGTCTTTCGGAAAATCACGGGTAAGAAGGTTTCTAAAAACCTTTGCTTTTCTACAATACCTGTTTCTTACTGCTTAAAGTGGCTCAAGTGGTATGGGGACTGTTCTTCCATCCACTTCTGCTACTGCTATCTTAACCGAGAAGACTGCCTCGAGAAGCTCGCTGGATAGTACTTTTCCCGCTGTGCCCTGCGCTACGACCACGCCCTTATCTATGACTACTACGTGGTCTGCATAGAGTGCCGCAAGAAGCATGTCGTGGGTTGATGCCACGACTATCCGGCCCTTCTCTGCTTCTAGGCGGAGCACTCTGTAGGCTAGTAGCCGGGCCCTCATGTCTAGTAGGCTTGTTGGCTCGTCGGCGAGTAGCACTATGGGCCTCCTGGCGAGGCCGTGGGCTATAATGCTGCGTTTTTGCTCGCCACTGCTTAGGGTTGCTAGTCTCCGTTGTGCTAGGTGTTCAGCTTCTAGCTTTCCTAGATGGGTTATTGCTTCCTGGAGGTCGTAGCTGGTTAGGCCTATTTTGAGGCTGTGACCGTAGGGGTAGAGGCTCGCAGCCACGTATTCTGCCACTGTTTGGCCTAGGCCTGGCGCCTCGAGGGCGACCGGAGTGTAGGCGATTAGTCTTGCCCGGGTACGAGGGTTCATCGCATGTACCGGCTTGCCATCGAGTTTTACCACTCCCCGGGTTGGCTTAATTATCCCGGCTAGTGTCCTTGAGGAGTGTTGTCTTGCCAGCACCGTTTGGGCCAAGGATTACCGTGAGCTTACCTGACTCGAGCTTCAGGTTTATGTCCCGGAGTACTATTCTACCGTTGAACTCTACTGTGACGTTCTCAGCCTCTAGGACGTGCTGCATGTCTCACCATCCCTGTCCCGCCTTTCTCGCTACGAGGAAGGCAAGGAATAATCCGCCAACAGTGCTTGTGAGGAGGCCTGCTGGGATCTCGCCGAGCCTTATGGTTGTTGCTGCTAGCCTTCCTGCTATGTCTGCTGCTAGTGCTATCTCTGCACCTATCAGCGCCGAGGCTGGCGCCGATCTTGAGGGATGGCTTCCAGCAATGCTCCTGGCTATGTTGGCTGCTACGAGGTCGGCGAAGCCTATGAGCCCGGCGGCGTAGACCGTGGCTGCTGTAGCTGCTACCGCGGCTGCTGTAGCTGCGAGCCTTATCTTGGCTGGGCTGTAGCCTAGGCTTAGTGCTGTCTCGTCGCCGTATGAGAGAGCGTCGAGAGGGTTTGCCAGGATTAGCGCTGTAGCCGCTGCTACTAGCGCAGCTACAGCTGCTACTAACACTTTCTCCTCGACCGCATAGGCAAAACTTCCCATTAGCAACAGCGCTGATGCCACATGGTACCGTGCATTGATGTATATTACGAGCATACTGGCTATGCCAGCGAGGCTGCTCGAGACCGCTATACCGGCGAGCACCATGGAGACTCTCGTGAGCCCCGCCCTCGAAGCTATAGCTAGCGTCAACGCATACGCAGCTAGCCCACCCATTACAGCCGCTGCCAACGGTGCAGCTGGCGGGGGAGACCCACGATACACGATGTAGGCCGCCGAGGCTGCAGCAAGGGCGCCAGCTGAGACTCCAAGTATGCTCGGGCTCGCCAGGGGGTTGGCCACGCTGTACTGGACTAGTGTCCCGGAGAGACCCAGGGCAGTGCCGACACCTACTGCTAGAAGGGTGCGCATGAGCCGGAGCCTTGCTATGAGCTGGCTTCCCGGATCCAGAGGGTTTACCAGCCCCGCGGGCCCCACCGCAAGGCTCGCGAGGATAAGGAGTGGGAAGAGCAGCAAGGTTATCGTGAGTGGTAAAAAACTCGCCAAGGACGTGGCCACCTCAGCCCCCAGCGCCTATGCAAGTTATGTAGCCTGCCAGCTTGCTCGGGGGTTCCACAGCGTCTGGATGTAGTATCGATGCTAGCAGCTCCACTGCATCGGCAATCCTTACCGAGGGCCTGCTAAGGACGTCAACAGCCTCACCCGTCACTATGCAGACGTGACCCTCACTATACGCCTTGGTCTTGCTTAGCAGCGTGGACTTTATGAGGCTTATGGTATCGTTTGCAGTGCCCATACTTGTTACCACTATGTAGTCGGGATCGCGGACCACAATATCCTCGTAGCTAATCATCGGCCAGCCATAGTAGTCTCCGAATACGTTTACGCCGCCTGCAAGCTGTATAAGGTTGTCCTGGAAGTTACCGCCTCCAGCCACGTAGACACCGTTGGAATCCATGTAGACGACAAGGGCTACCGTGGGGCTTGTCTCGTTGGCTACGGCTGTTGCTACACTCTGTAGCCTAGCCTGTATCTCCTCGATAATCTCGCTGGCCTTTGCCGTTTCGTTTAGCATGACGCCAAGAGTCGATATGTCCCAGTAAATGTCCCCGATATTCCTCGACCTGTCGCAGCGCAGGAAGAATACCTTGATGTCGGCATCCTCAAGCTGACCTACCATAGCCTCCTGGGCCGGTACGCCGCTACATGCGAGCACCATGTCTGGATTAGCTGATAATACTAGCTCGCTTGATGGCTGCCAGAAGCTGCCGACACTAACCAGCTTCACAGCCTCAGCTCCAAGTTCCCTCTCGACTATAGACATTGAAATATTGTCCACTGCAACTAGCCTATCACACGCGCCGAGGGCGCAGACGACCTCTGTTATCGAGGGTGCTAGGCTCGCAATCCTCTCCGGCGGCCTGGCTAGTGTCACCTCCCTCCCGAGAGCATCTACGAGGACCACAACCCTACTCCTCAAAGCCTCCTCAACAACCTGGGGCTCCCCCTGCATACCAGCTTGTGGCTCTTGCCCAGCTGGCTGTGTCACTGGCTGCTCTTGGGCCGGCGCCATCCCATTCTTGCCGCCAACCGTGTAGCCTATCGCTATACCGGCTACCAGCGCCGCCACCACAAGGAGGATAATCAGTGCAACAGACCTATACGCCACAATAGGCCACCAATATGGGTTGGACCTGGGGGCCAGGCTAAAAGCACTGATGCAACACTGTAGGTATTAGACCCCGAAACTAGGCTAGGCACGGCTGGGGCGTGAGGAGATGTAGCAAAGCTGAGGCCCGCAGCTAGCCCGGGGGCTGCGGGCCGCCTGTGTGAGGAGTGGGGCTGCTGGCCGACCCCACCCCTCAAACACTAGGCTTTGCAGCGGCGTATCGCGTCTAGACAAGCCTGACGGTAGCCCTCGTCGCGGCTTGCAAGCTCGCTATAAATTCTCTTCATCGTGCCCTCCCTTGCCGGCAGTATAAGGTCTCCCTGCCTCTCGAAGACGGCATAGCCGAGAACATTTAGCGGCTCCAGGTTCCGAAGCATCTTGGCCAGGTTCCTCGCCTGGGCCTCCTCTGGAACCTCCACGAGCTTCATAGCCGCCTTTAGCTCTTGGTAGATTATCATGGCTGGCATGAGTAGTGTTAGGAGCCTCTTGCCCGGCCCTATCCGTGGCAGCTTGGGCCTGGGAGTCCTTATCTCAGACACCTCCTCTATGTCTCGCAACTGTTCCTCAAAGGTAACGTTTACAGGGAGCTTACAGCCTGTAGCATCTCTCTCGTCTAGCAGGTTTTCCGCTGGATGGACGAGTAGTACTACACGGTACCGCTCACTCAGCTGACCCCAAAAATACGCGTCAAGTCCAACAATACGGTCTCCAAGCCGGGCCAAGTGGAATGGAACCAGTATCCTCACCACAGACACCACACCCTTCCACACTCCCCAATCCGGAAGCAGGGTATCCCCACCCTAGTTAATTACCGCCCTTACAGCTTGTGTACAAGCGTGGTGCTTCACTGTGGCAGCTGAAAGACGTGTTGAAGAGCTTTGCCGGGGGCGTAGACTCGTTCTCGCCCGGATATACGACGTCGTGAAAGGCAGTGTTAAGGCCTTCGACGCACTGCTCCACCCTGGCGCGGTAGCTGTAGTAGCTGAGGAGAATGGAAGGATACTGCTCGAGAAGCAGTACCGGCCTGTTGTTGGCGAGTGGCTCTACGAGATACCCGCTGGCACCCTTGAACCTGGGGAGGAGCCCGAGGAGACGGCTAGGAGAGAGCTTGTAGAGGAGACTGGCTACGAGCCCGGCTGGCTAAAGAGGCTTGTAGAGTTCTATACGAGTCCAGGTGTCTCAACAGAGAAGCTCGTAGTATTTGCTGCAGGGGATCTCCGGTGGAGGGGGCAGAAACTCGAGGAGGACGAGCTCATAGAGGTTGAGTGGGTGAAACTCGAGGAAGCTCTTGAAATGATACGTGGTGGCGTCATAAGGGATGCCAAGTCGATTATAGGGATACTGTACTACCATGCAGGCCGGGTTATGGGCTGGCTTTAGCGGTTTAAACCCCTGAGCACCCAGCCACGGCCAGCTGCGTAATAGACCATACCCTCGTCTCTCAGTATGCGGAATAGCACTCTATACTTTCCAAGCTTCATTTCAGCCTCATACTCATCGCTAGTCTTAAGCTTTGAAAGCTCCTCCGAGAACTCCTGAAGCGTTTTGCTACTAGCGATGAGCACATCCCCGCCAACACTCTCTACTATAAGGCCTTTAGATCTCAGAACCCCGGGGTCAAAGCCGCTGCGAACTTCTGCCGGAAGCTCATGTAGAAATACGTAGCCTCTATCCTCGATCCGTTCAAGGATGAGCTTGACCCAGCGAGGCTCGTTTCCACCGCGCTGCTGCCGAGCCTGCTTGAGTACAGCTGATACCGCAGAGGCTAGTGCTTGGGCTAGCTCCTCTATATTCCTCCGCGTCAGCAGCCCCGTCGACCTTAGCTCCTCTAGTGTCCTCTCCAGCTTGTCAAGCCTGCGTTCTATAGCTTCGAGCCTCTCCAAGACCTCGTCTAGCCTAGCGCCATTGCAGCTACTGGCAGCCACGGCTTCCTCTACGAGTCTCCGAATTAGCGCCTCTACGTCCACGTGTCTCTCACGTACAGCTGTTCCCAGCTGGCGCAGATAGTCATCGAGTCTCCTGGTAACCAATCCCCCTGGCCCTCCCTATCCCTGTATGATGCTGGGTGTGCTAGCAGCTACACACTCCTAGAGCTAGAAGCAGCTCTATGCCCCTAGATATAGGTTGGAGGAGGGGCTACTGAAACTATGGCGTCTACCGGCTATGCTCTAAAAACCATGTTATTAGCTCGCGGAAGTAGTCTAGGGGCCTATAGCCAACGAAGTAGATTACCGTGCTACTATTCTCGCTCCATACAGCGAAGCTGGGTGTGCCCGTCAAGCCTAGACGAAGCGCCTCCCTAGTAGATTCATCGACTAGGCTTGCCGCGCTACAGTCTGCAGACGCGTTAAGGCTTGAAGCCAGCTCTGCCGCTATCTCTCCCAGCCTATCGTAGAAGGTCTTGTTTCCGGTTACGGGCTCGCTAGCATATATCATTAGCTCCGAGTATATCCTCCTAGCCTCCTCGAGGTAGACCTCTGAGTTCCCTGTAGCATTGTAGTAGCAGAGGAGGAGCTTGTGTATCCTAACCACATTCTCGTTGTTGTGTATTATCAGGTCTAGCACGTGGAATGTCACGGTGTTGTTTTCTATGTACTTCTCTATGCCTGGAAACACCGTCTTATAGAATAGCGCACAGTAAGGACATGCAAAGTCCTCGAATATTGCTATGTGCACCGGGCCACTGCCCAGCGAGGGATGAGCCTCAAGCCCCTTGGGCAGCTCGCGGGACTCGAAGGCATCAAGGACGGGGCTACCGGCAATCATCGCTGCGATATTGACGTCAGTCTCGTAGATGCTTGGTGCCACCTCGCGCAGCGCCGGAGCACCTTCCGAGAGGTCAGCCTGGGAAACCGCGTAAAATGCTGGTCTAACTACCGGTTCTACACCATCCGGCGGCTCTTCAACCACCTTTACGTCCGTTATATTGGCTGTAAATATCGCCGAGAACAACACATGGTACCGCTCGTTCTCCATAATTAGCTGCTTAAGGGCCGAGACATTGACCTTTGTGAAGGGCGTAGAGCCGTCGACTACGAGTAGCGTCGCAGTATTACGGTACACTGGGCCTTTGACGCCGAGCTGTACTGCTATTTGGGCTGCAAAAGCCGCTGTATAGTCTAGCCTCACTGGCCTCCAGCCATCCTTCACCGTAGTGTTTAGGAGTATTGAGGCGAGCTGGCTGCTAATGTTCTGGGCTTTCACAAGTATGACCGGATACACCCTAAACTCGTCTCCAAACTTTGACGCCTCTATGGTACAGTATCTAGCACCACTGATATGCCCGGCTAGCTGGAGTTCGAGATACCTTTTGAGCTCTTCTGCAAGTTTTTCCTGGCCATCCACGTAGACTACCGCTACAGCTGGCCCATCACCCAGGCAGAATTCGGCGCTGCCACCTCCTCCCCGAAAATACGTCATGAACATTGCTACAACACCAACTACGACAGCTAGTACACCAGCTACAAGTAAGATACTATGCCTACGTGACCTACGAGGCTTAACCATTTACTGCTACACCTAGGCATGACCTAGGCTTCTGCAACCCATCTAATACCTGTCGCGGAAACACCAAAAACCCACAAGGCCCAGCCCGGGAACGAGCGGAGGAGACCCCCTTTGTCCGAGCAGACCCATCTCTTCCAGGACGAGATCGTCAAGAAGATAATTGAGAAGACCCGCGTCCTCTGGGCACTCAAGCACGCCCTAAGCCTCATGAGCTGGGATCTGGAGACATACATGCCCCCGCGCGGCGTAGAGGACCGCTCAGTAGCGTTCGAGGAGCTTGAGGGCCTCCTCCATAGGCTCAGCAGGGATCCGGAGCTTGAGAAGCTTGTGGAGAAGGCTAATGAGAGGCTAGACCAGCTAAACGACTACGAGCGCGGCGTTGTAAGGGTTATGAAGAGGATGCTCCGCATTGTGAAGCTCATACCGGAGGAGCTAGCTAGGAGGGAGGCAAAGGTATCAAGCGAAGCTACGGTGGTCTGGAGGGAGGCCAAGAAGAAGGCTGACTTCAAGATGTTCGAGCCATATCTAAAGGAGATCGTCGAGATACAGAGGGAGAAGGCTGAACGGTTAGGCTACGAGGAGCACCCCTACGACGCGCTCCTAGACCTCTACGAAGAGGGACTAAGGACACGCGACATGGAAGCCATCTTCTCCGAGCTAGTCCCCGCAACCAAAAGGATCCTGGAGAAGGTGCTGAGCGGCGGCTTCTACCCGCAGAATCACCCTCTCGAAGAGGCAAAGTACGATGTGGCCAGGGCGAGGGAGCTCCTCAAATCAATACTTAACGGCTTTGAGTGGCCATGGGATCGTGGCAGGCTCGATGAGTCAGCTCACCCATTCACCATAGAGCTAGGCATGAACGATGTTAGAATAACAGTGCGCTACGAGGGCTATGACATCAAGAGGGCTGTGTATAGCCTCGTGCACGAGTATGGCCACGCCCTCTACGAGCTACAGATAGACCCGAGGATAGCACGCACACCAATAGGCCACGGTGTCAGCATGGGTGTGCACGAGAGCCAGTCCAGGTTCTGGGAGAACATAGTTGGACGTGGCCCCTGGTTCATACCATGGCTCAAAGAGAGGATGGACAAAACGATAGGCTACACTAGGGACTACACCCTCCTAGAGCTATATAGGTATGTTAACACTGTGAAGCCGGGCCTCATAAGGGTTGACGCCGACGAGGTAACCTATAACCTCCACATCTACCTCAGGTTCACGATAGAGAAGAAGCTGATAGAGCAGAGCCTAAACGTTGACGAGGTGCCCCAGGTGTGGGACGACATGATGGAGGAGCTGCTGGGCGTAAGGCCGCGCAATGCTGCTGAGGGCGTGCTACAGGATATACACTGGAGCCACGGGAGTATAGGCTACTTCCCAACCTACACGCTAGGCAACGTGATAGCAGCAATGATATGGAGAACTCTGTGGAGCCGCAGCCAGGAGCTGCTGCGAGAGCTGAGGCTAGCAGAGCTGCGCAGATGGCTCGGCGAGAACATACACAAGTGGGGTGCAACCTATCCGCCGAAGGAGCTTGTGAAGAGGGTTATGGGCGAAGAGATAACTGCAGGGCCTCTCATAGAGTATCTGGAGTGGAAGTACCTCAAGCTGCCGGGAGAGGTAGAGGATTATCTCAAGCCATAGCCTGCTTTTCGAGAAGCCTCCTCACATCCTCGCCGCGGAAGTAGAAGTAGTAGCCGTCACCTGCTTCAACAGCAAACCTTTCAAGCACAGCTAGCTTTTCCAAAACCTCGCGGGGGAGGCTAGCAAGTGTGAATCCCTTACCGTCAACACGTATTACTATGAGGCCACTGCGCTCCTCGACCTTTGCACCAAGCTTTTCGAGAAGCCTAGCTAGCTCGTCGACAGCCCCACTCAAAGGAGCATACACCGCTAACAACGGCTTCTAGACGGGCTCTACTAGAACCTTTTCCGCCAAGCCACGCCCAAGGGCTATGACGGCGCCGCGAACCCTTACGAGTATAGGGCCCCTACCATAGTTCTCCACTATCTCGACGACAGCGCCGGGCGTTAGCCCCATTTGTAGGAGCCTCATCCTTACACCATGGCCTCCGTTTGTGACGGTTAATATGCGGGCCCTAGAGCCTGGCGGTAATGCTACTAGCGGGACCGCTCTCGGACGTGACGTGTCCGTAGGCATAGCCGTCAAGATGTCTTGCACCCCCGTTTAGCTAGCACTGTTTTCTGGTAGAACATATACGAGGCAGGCGTGCATGACGGGAACCTCTCGCTCGCCGATACCCTCAACGTCTACTATCAAGTGGCTTTGCCCAGCATAGATTACGCAGACACGACGACCAATAAATATGCCCTGCTCTATGAGCCTACGGCCCCACTCATGGACAGCCATTGTTATCCTCACAATCTTCCCACATGCACCGCTCTGGAGGCTTGAGAGCGGCACCGCCCTCCGTATCTCCTCGGGAACCTTAGCACCCGGGATCGGGTTGCCCATCGGACACGTGCCGGGCCTACCAAGCCTCTCATAGATTCTATCAATAATCTCGTCGGGGAGATGCTCCATCATGTGCGCATATCTGTGAGCCCTGAGCGGGTCTAGGCCCACGTAGTCGTGAAGAAACCTCTCTATCACACGGTGTTTCCAGATGATGCGCTCGGCAATCCTCCTACCGAGCCCCGTTAAGCGTGCACCGCGATACTTCTCCCTCACTACGTAGCCCTCAGCTTCAAGCTTAGTCAGGATCTTCGACACCGTAGCTGGCTTAACCCCAAGTTCCTTTGCTATAAGAGTCGTGCGTGCAGCCCCCAGCGTCTCCTCGAGCTTGTATATAGTTACAAGGTAGTCCTCGAGAGCTGTCGTTGCTGCTTCGGTGCCGGTTAGCCTCCTTCTCTCCGCAACCGCCCGCCTGCTACGAAAATCCACCATTTACCCCTGCTAAACAAAACTATCTTGACACCTTATAAAGGTTTAGATATATCTAAATCTAAACGGGTGAAGAAGATCATGGTGCTACAGATAGGCCATAAATCTGGGACGAAGACGCTTCAAAAAGGAAAGGATTGCAAACTAGTAGTAGCATTGGTTGGCAACCCTAATGTCGGCAAATCAACATTGTTCAACACGCTTACGGGCAAGACGGCCCATGTTGCAAACTGGCCCGGTGTAACAGTAGAGCTTGAAGCTGCTGTGAGTAGGTATGGTGACAAGACGATATGCTTTGTAGACTTACCAGGCACCTATGGCATCTCCGCTTCCAGCCAGGAGGAGGTCGTAGCTAGGGAGTTTATTGTCACTGGCATACCGGACGTCATACTCGTAATCGCCGACGCAACAGCACCAGAGAGAACCCTCTACCTCGCACTACAGATACTTGAGTTAACAGCACGAGTAGTCATAGCCCTTAACAAGATGGATCTAGCCCATAGCATGGGCATACACATCCACGTAGACGAACTCGAGAAGAAGCTGGGAGTACCCGTGGTTACTGTCTCGGCGCTACAGAGGCTGGGAATAGACGAACTCATGAGAACCTTGATTGATGTTGCTGAGGGGAGGAAGGGGCGTAAAGAGCCACTAAGAATAGACTATGGTGTTCTCGAACCATACATAGCTGAGCTGGAAGCTCACATAGCTAGGGATAATCCGCTCAAGAACTACAATCCTAGGTGGTTAGCGGTACGCCTCATAGAGGGCGATCCACGGCTCGAGGAACTGCTGGTGAAGGCCGGCCGTGGCGACATCGTGGAGAAGGCTAGGGAGCTGAGAGAGCACTTCCGCAAGAGTAGTGGCATGAACCCGGAGGATGCTGCAGTGTCAGCAAGGTTCGAGTATGCTGAGAAGCTGGTGAAGGGTGCCATTGTCCGGGTTCAGAGGCCGGAGTCGAAGCTAGCAGCGATACTCGAAGAACTCTTTCAGAGGCCTATACTTGGCCCCGTGCTTGGCCTCTCGCTGCTATTCCTAGCATTCCTTGCGATCTTCACGGTTAACACCGGGTTCCCACTGAACATAATATTCGAGGAACTAGGTTACGTGGACCTCGCCGCAATGGTGGAGGAGTATAGTATTAGCGGGTTGCTGGGCAGCTTCTTCAACTGGCTAGCAGGCGCTACCGAGGCAGCACTAGCTGGGAGGACCCCGGAGTGGATTGTGAGCCTGCTAGCCGATGGGGTGATACCGGGTGTAGGCAGTGTATTATCATTCCTCCCGCTAATCATGCTGGTATCTGCTGTCATAGCAATGATGGAGGATTCCGGCGTAGCACCGAGGATAGCTATGGCGATGCACGGGTTATTTGCCAGGTTCGGGCTCAGCGGCAAGGCGCTATTCCCGATGCTGATCAGCTTTGGCTGTAACGTGCCGGGCGTAATGGCTAGCAGGGCTGCAATAGAGGAGGAGGAGCGTATTGAAACAGTACTAGCCATACCGTTCATACCGTGCCAGGCACGCCTGCTGGTGCTGCTAGCGTTCATGCTAACCTTCGTACATTCGCCCGTGATGCAGGCTGCAGGAGTACTAGCTGCATATCTGCTCGGCATACTGGTGTACCTGTTAACAGCGCTACTAGTACGGAGGCTATACTTCAAGAGGAGGGATGCCCCAGAGTTTGTGATAGAGATACCGCCGATACACAAGCCGAGCTGGAGGGTTGTATGGTGGATAACATGGGACTATAGCAAACACTTCCTAAAGAAGGCTGGTGGCATCATCCTCGCACTGAGCGTGGTAACATGGGCCTTGCTGAGCTACGGGCCAGGCGGCGTGGTTGGGAATTCTGCTGAGAGCTATGGCGCCATGCTGGGCAAGTACTTCGCACCAATAGCCGAGACCTTGTGGGGCATGGATCGCGAAACTGCGTGGAGAGTAATGTTCGCGGTTATCAACGGCTTTATAGCGAAGGAGGCTCTGGTAGAGACTGTTGCACTAATGCAGGGCACAGAGGACCCCGTAGAAGCTCTCCAGAGCCTAGGCTTAACAACACCACAAGCAATGGCTCTGCTCGTATTCGTGATGCTCTACCTGCCATGCCTAGCAACACTGGCCGTGATGTATCAGGAGGTTAGGAGCGCCAAGCTCGTACTAGCAGCACTAGCATACATGGTATCACTCGCGACAGTATTCTCGCTCGCAACCTACTACGTACTACTACCATTGACATAGCTTGCTGGCGGGGAGGAGTCTGATGGGTAAGCAGCTAGTCCAGAAAGCCCTCAGCGTGGTTAGAAGGTACAGGGTTGTCTCTCCAGAGCTGCTGGAGAAAGAGCTGGGAGTCGATAAGGGCACAGCTGAGATGCTCATAGCGGTACTGCTCGCCCAGGGCTATCTACGCGAGCTAAGTGGGGGCGGCAATCCATGCCAGTACTGTCCACTAGCTAGAATCTGTACCCCGGGCAAGAGGCGAGACTGCCCCCTGGGGAGGAGTGGTTTGAGGCTATACCTGCTAGCCAGGCGCGATAACTAATCTCTCTCCTATCCTCACACCCAGCTTTTCCCCTGCATTTCCAAGGTTTACTGCCAGCTCTGGGAACCCCAGACTGTTAAGGTAGAACACCATCTCCCCCGGCTCTGCATGACTAAACACTGGGAGACACTTAGCCTCAAACACTCCTCTACCAGTCTCCACAACCACCCTGCCGCTCCGCCTGCAGAGCCTTTCCACACAATCCCTCTCGAGGCCTAGCGCTACATTGCCGAAATGGTCTATGTAGACTACCTCGGCCTCAACGCGGCCTTCATTTATGCATTGTGTTCTCAGGCTCAGTCTACGTAGCGTAGAGGGCTCAACCGGGCCGCCGAGGGCACTTACAGGCACGCCGAGGGCTAGGAGGGCTGCAGCTGGGCCGAAGACGTCGCGGCCATGGAAGCTCATTGAGACTGGTTTGAGGAATATTGCCTCGTTACTTATCTCGTGTACTCTCACAATACCATCCTCCTCGATGGCTGGATAGAGTACGCCGTTGTCAGGGCCTACGAAATAATAGTTCCTAGTCTCGACGGCTATTGCTCGGCGCTCGGTACCAACACCCGGGTCTACGACCACCAGGAAGACTGTGCCGGGGCGAAAGAACCTGTAGCCAGTGTATAGTATGTAGGCGCCAGCAACAATACTAAAGGCGGGAACATCATGCGTCAAGTCGATAACCCTAACACGGCCACCCGAGACGAGGTCGATAACGCCGCGCACAATGCCTGCATAAGGGTCACTCCACCCGAAATCACTCATGTAAACTACCACGCCAGTAGGCCGCGGAGCCAAACCTAGCCGACACCCCCTAGCCACAATCCAGCTCCTACAAACCCTGGAGGACGATGGAGAGGCTAATCAGCCTATCCCAAACCCCTATGGTGAGTATCCCCTCCCTCCTCTAGCAGCAGGTGAGCGGGAGGGGATACACGCGGGGCCAGGCTTTTTCTTCCGATGCCTTCTCGTCCCAACTTGTTTTGTCCTTGCTCCTTTCACTATTTTTGCTTGTTTGGGCCTCGGCAAGGCCGGAAGTCAGCACAGCCCCCAATACGCGGGGGCTAAGGAGGTAGCCAAACTACCTCATAGGCCCAACACGTACTAGGCCCAACTGGGCTATAATGATTGGCCTACATAGCCTATGGACTAGGCTGCAAGAGCACGTAGACCTCGACTGTTAGCGGGCTGCTGTTGATGCTGGCTGCACGTTGAGGTTAATTGGCTAGGCTGGCCCATCCTCAAAGCTTCCGAGGGACAGTAGTATAGTCATACCCTTAGCGTCGCAGTGGCTCCAAGGGGCTTAGCCTAGGAGACATCACAGAGGATGGCTCGGTGATGCGGGGCTCCACCCATCCCCGCCTCGAGGGCGGGTCGTAAGCCGGGTCTCCGGGGTTTCTCGTCACCGCCTCCCAGCTCCGCGATCTTGCTTGAACGGGGCTTATACTGGTGGTGTCCTTGACTGGGTTCTGACCAGCACTGACTAGCATATTTTACACACCGTAAATAGTATTGAAAGTACGGCTGCAGAGAAACAAAACGGGTTGATGACAGTTGCCTGAGCTTGAGGCCCGGCTACGCGAGTTCCTCGTCGAGTTGATAAGGGTTGCCGAGACCCGGCTGCCGCTCGACGTCTACAACGCGCTTAAGAAAGCATTGGAGGTTGAGGATAACCCTATAGCGAAGCAGCACCTGGAGGCCATTCTGAGGAACTCCGAGCTAGCAGCAAAGCTTGGTAAGCCTATATGCCAGGATACCGGTACGCCGGTGTTCTACATAAGGCTTGGTGAGGAGTTCCCCCTCCGGGCGAAGATATACGAGGTAGCTACTGAAGCTGTGAGAGAGGCGACAAGGCTCATACCATTGAGACCCAATGCTGTCAACCCTATACGCGGTGGAAACACGGGCGATAATACTGGCAGGCACATACCGTGGTTCGACGTAGAGATTGTGCCGGGTGACCGGCTAGAAGTCACGTTTGTAGCTAAGGGCGGTGGCAGCGAGGCGCCCTCAACGCTTAACATGGCACTGCCGATAAGGGGGATCCGCAACGTCTGGGAGACAGTACTAAAGGCCGTTGTCTCTGCCGGCCCTAAACCATGCCCACCCGTAGTCGTCGGCGTTGGCATCGCAGCGCTGGGCGAACAAGCACTGGCAATTGCCAGGAAGGCAGCCCTCCTACGCCCTCTCGGCGAGAGGCATCCCGAGCCGGAAATAGCTGAGCTAGAGGAGAAGCTCCTCGATGCAATCAACAGTCTGGGTATAGGCGTACACGGCTTCGGCGGCAAGATCACTGCGCTAGATGTACACATAGACTATGCGCACCGACACCCAGCAACCTATGCTGTAGGCGTCGTGTTCAACTGCTGGGCCATAAGGAGGGCAACAGGCTACATAACACCCGATGGCAGGTGGGAGATAACATCAAAACACATCTAGATCCATGCAAAGGGGTGAACCCCATGACCAACGTGTATAGGCTCCGGACTCCCCTCTCCGAGGAGGATGTACGCAAGCTACGCGTAGGGGACATCGTATACCTCTCTGGCCTAATATTCACCGCTAGGGACGCTGCGCACCGGAAGATTCTCGAGCTTCTCAACCGCAACGAGAAGCTACCGTTCGAGCCGAGGGGTCTAGCAGTATACCATGTAGGCCCCGTTGTTAGGAAGAGGAATGGCGAGTGGGAGGTAGTAGCTGCCGGGCCAACAACAAGCACCAGGATGGAGCCCGTAGAGCACGAATTCATAGCAAAGACTGGGGTTAGAATGGTTATAGGCAAGGGAGGCATGGGGCCCAGGACCGCTGAGGCGTGCAGAAGGTACGGCGCCGTCTACGCTGTCTTTACAGGTGGTGCTGCTGTACTAGCGGCCCAGGCAATTAAGCGGGTAGTTGATGTCTACTGGCTGGAGGAGCTAGGCATCCCAGAGGCAGTATGGCTCTTCGAAGTCGAAGACTTCGGCCCCCTAACAGTAGTCATTGATGCAACCGGCAAGAATCTCTACGACGAGGTAATGGAGAACGCTAGGAAGAGGATGGAGGAAATACTTAGCAGGATATAAGCGGCGATGTCTTCCAGACTAAAAGAGGGGTGTGAAAAAGCAGGATTAGGCTTGCCAACACAACCCTTTTTTGATGTGCCACTCACTCTCTGAGCCACTCCTCGTGGAGGTCTATGTTTACCGGCTCCCTCGCCTGTTGCTCGGGGTCTACGCCTTCTAGCAGGTTGTGCTTGGGGTACTCAGCCTTTACTTGTCTTAGCGGCTTCTCCAATGGACCCGCAACCTTTGATGTCTTCCTCTTCCTCCAGAGGCCTAGCTTGTCTAGGAAGACTATTCTCCTCAGCCTCTGTATCGCCGCCGCTGGATCCACGTCCTTGGGGCAGACCGCGCTGCATGAGGCCGCAAAGTGGCAGCGGTGGCAGCCGTGCTCTGTATCTACTACTGCTATCCTCTTCTCTGCACCTTCATCGCGGACATCTACTATGAACCTATAGGCCTGGGTTAGCGCTTGCGGCCCAAGGTACTCGGGGTCGGAGGCTGCTACTGGGCAGGCTGCATAGCATAGGCCACACATTATACATAGGCTGTACTGGTATATTTCCATGTGCTCCTCGGGGCTCATCAGAAACTCGTATTTGGCTTCGTCAACCTCCCTGGGGTTCCGCCTTATGATGTAGGGCATTATGGCTCTATGCTTCTCGAAGAACCTTGTAAAGTCTGTTACGAGGTCACGTACCACCGGAAAGTTTGGCAACGGCTCCACGGTAACCACTGGCTTCTCATTGGTGGCTATTGCCCCCACTTGTGTCTGACAAGCGAGCCTCGGGGTACCATTTATCAGCATTCCACAGCTCCCACAGACGCCCTGGCGGCAGCTATACCTCATCGACAGCGTCGGGTCCAGACGCTCCTTAATCCATATCAGGGCGTCAAGCACCGTCATGCCTCGGTATGTCTGCACCCTGTACTCTTGCCACCAGCTTCTCCCTGTCTCGGGATCGTAGCGTTTAATCCGAAAGATTACCTCCTTCGGTGGCTCGGGTATCGAGCCGAGCCTCTCGGCCATACATCGTTCACCCCCACATTATAGCCTGCCGCATGGCCTTCACGGGCTAGCCCTGGAGATGAGTTATTATCGTGTTGAGCCCGTATATGGTGAAGCCTATGAAGAGAATCCAGAACAATACGTTTACGAATATCGTCCAGGCCCTACCCTGCCTCATCTCTAGCAACATGCCACGAAGCCCGTTGAGGCCGTGGAATAATGCTGCAACAAGGAGTATTGCCAATATCCACCAGTACTCGCTGTAGGCATTTTGCACCTTCTCAACCTCAAGACTGCCTTCGTAGCTTTCTGCTGCTAGCGGGCTTATGCCTGGAATCCGCTCTACGAGGTGGAATGTTAGCACTAATACGAGTATCATCGCTGTAATGTATTGCCATATCTGTAGCGTGGATGCACGTGCCACCCTAGGTCACCTCCTTCACGTCTATTCGGCCTAGAATAGTCGACCCGTGAAAATCAATATGCCCGCAAGCATCCAGCCTATGATGCTCAAGGCGAACACTATGTAAAGCCCGGTTCTCTGGCCTCCCTTGAGGCTTGGCGGTATGTATGGAGGCTTTGGCAGCTCTGGCTTCCCGATACCTGTACCGAAGAATTCTACAAGTAGTAGTCTTATACCATTAAGCCCATGGTAGATGACTGCACCTGCCACAATCCACTCGCCAATCTTGTTGAATAGGCTGTTAGCAAACGTTGACATTATATCCTCCCATTGTGTAGGGTTTGTTGAGTAGCTTGTAACGATGACGTGGGCTAGCAGGTATACTACGATTATGAAGCCGGTTACGCGGTGTAGAATGAATGCTAGCCTTTCCGGGTTATTCTTCGCCTTGATGAGCCATGGGTTTAGGCTTGCAGCTAGGAACCCGGGCATGTTCTCGAGGAGTACACGTTTCCTCTTCTCCCCGGCCAAGCCATACATCCCCCATGATCTGAGATTGACACGCTAAGCACGGGAAACAAGATAGGGGTGTACTAGTACTTGCGCTCTATCGGCTTCCACGTTGTGATTGTTACCGGTGTGTAGGTTACTTCTATTTTGTCGTCTGCTGTTAGGTATGTTAGGGTGTGTTTTAGCCAGTTCTCATCGTCTCTCTTCGGATAGTCTATTCTGTAGTGGGCTCCGCGACTCTCTGTACGTAGTAGAGCTCCATAGGCTACTGAGTAGGCTACATCGAGCATGTTTTGGGTCTCGAGAACTGTTATCATGTCTGTGTTGTATATCCTGCTCTTATCGCTCGGATACACCTTTTTCATGGCCTCGCGTAGCTCTAGTATTATCTTCAGTGCCTTCTTTAACCCCTCTTCATCGCGGAATACGTAGACATACTTGTCCATTGTCTCGCGGAGCTTCGCCCTAATTTCGTATACTGTTGCAGAGCCGGATTCATGCTTCAATAGCATATCGAATATCCTCTTCTCCTCCTTGGCTATGCTGGACTCGCTGGGCTTCGGGTCGGGCATACCCATCTCCTTGGTCTTGATCACATACTGAGCTGCTTGCCTGCCAGCTATACGACCGCTTGTGAGACACTCTGCTGTGCTGTTGGCACCCAATCTGTTAGCGCCATGAATACTTGCTGATGCAACCTCACCCGCAGCCCAGAGACCCTTAACCCACTTACCATCCACGGTTAAGACGCGATAGTACTTGTCGGTGTGAATGCCGCCCATCGAGTAGTGGGCTGCAGGTCTCACCGGTATGGGCTCCGTGACAGGGTCTATGCCTGCATGCTTGATTGCTATCTCGCGTATACCGGGGAGCCTTTCATTTATCTTCTCCTCGCCGAGATGGCGCAGGTCAAGCAGCACGTACTCGAGCCCGCTTACCGGATCGCGGAACCCTCTACCCTCACGTATCTCAGTCATAATTGCTCTCGACACGACATCACGTGGTGCTAGCTCCATCCTCTGAGGAGCATAACGCTTCATGAACCTTTCGCCGTTCTTGTTTATGAGATAGCCTCCCTCGCCGCGTGCACCCTCCGTGATTAGTATACCCGAGGGGACTAGGCCCGTGGGATGGAACTGGATGAACTCCATGTCTTTGAGTGGTATACCAGCACGTAGCGCCATTGCTTGGCCGTCGCCTGTTACCGTGTGGGCGTAAGTGGTGAACTTGTATATTCTGCCAGCACCACCCGTAGCAATTATGCCTGCCCTAGCCCGGAAGACTAGAAACTCGCCACTCCTCATATCAATGGCTGTAACACCCTTGAATACTCCATCCTCGATTATAATGCTTGTAACAAAGACCTCGTCATAGCGATCCCAGTTGTCATAGCCAACTAGCCTGCTATAGAGGGTCTGCATCTCGTAGAAGCCAGTCTTGTCAGCTGCATATGTGGCTCGGGGAAAGCTGTGCCCTCCGAAGGGCCTCTGTGCTATTCTACCGTCGGGCCTTCTGCTCCAGGGGAGCCCCCAGCGCTCAAGCAGTCTTATTTCCTCGGGCATTAGCTTTACAAACAGCCAGACCGCATCCTGGTCGGCAAGGAAGTCACTACCCTTAATCGTATCCCAGGCGTGTAGGGCAAAGCTGTCTCCCTCCTCCGGGTAGAGTACTGCCGCTGTACCACCCTGGGCTGCGACACTGTGGCTCCTCATGAGCTGAACCTTGCTTATCAGCGCAACGCTAATCTTGTCGCCGTAGGTGCGCTTGATCTCTAGTGCAGCGCGCAGACCCGCTAATCCAGAGCCAACTATCACTACGTCATAGTAGAACATATCCACCATGTGTTACGCGCCTCCCGTTAAGCCCCTGTAGCCTCCACTCAGTGAGTCTGCAAGGAGCGGACACATTAAGTGTATTGATGAATACATTCCACAAACAAATATAGTTATTAATATTAAAATCATGATATATCACCATTCTATCTAGTCTTAGGGGGCATTGTTCTCATATTTAACCCCCGAACAAACCTGTCACTGAACATTTTCAATCATTCTAAACCACAACATGTTTTAACATTTACAAATCGTTACCAAACACGGCCAGCTAGAGGTGTCCAAAATATCATGTCCGAAAAAGAGAGGATAGACTGGTATAGTATCTCCAAGAAACTACACCGGCTCTACGAGGGCAAGATAGAGGTTATACCTAAGGTTCCTGCATTTCGCCAAGACGACTTCGCTATCTGGTACACCCCTGGCGTAGCAGGCCCCGCCAAGGAGGACGCCGAGGATCCAGACGCAACATTCCACAATACCTGGCGTTGGAACACCGTCGCCGTTGTAAGCGACGGTACTAGGGTTCTAGGCCTAGGCGCTATTGGGCCCGAAGGCGCCCTCCCGGTAATGGAGGGTAAGGCCCTTCTCTTCAAAGCCCTGGGCGGCGTTGATGCCGTGCCCCTAGTTCACAGGGCGAGGGATCGGGAGAAGTTCCTCGAGCTACTCGTGTTAATAGAGCCGAGCTTTGGCGGCATAAACCTCGAGGATATCGAGAGCCCCAAGTGCTTCTACCTCCTTGACGAGGCTCGGAAACGGCTAAACATACCCATATGGCATGACGACCAGCAGGGTACCGCAACCGTAACCCTTGCAGGCCTCATAAACGCCGCTAAGCTCACTGGCAGAGACCTGCGCAAGATGAGGATAGCACTCATAGGTGCCGGTGCCGCCAACACTGCACTTTACAGACTGTTGAAGGCCTATGGCGTAGATCCCAAGAATATGGTCGTGGTAGACTCTAAGGGTGTACTGCACAGCCAGAGAGAGGACATCGAGAAGCTGAAGGAGAAGAACCCGTGGAAGTACCAGATAGCAGTCGAGACCGACGGCGGCTGGAACCAGCTACGAGGCGGCGGCATAAAGGAGGCCCTCGAAGGTGCAGAAGCTGTTGTAGCGGCTTCCAAGCCAGGGCCAGGCGTGATAAAGCCCGAGTGGATAAAGCTAATGGACAAGGACCCCATAGTCTTCGCCGAGGCTAACCCTGTGCCAGAGATATGGCCATGGGAGGCTAAGGAGGCTGGTGCAAGGGTCGTAGCGACTGGGCGCAGCGACTTCCCCAACCAGGTAAACAATAGCCTTGCATTCCCCTCAATATTCCGTGGCGTACTGGACGTACGCGCCAGGACAATCACCGACACCATGGCTATAGCTGCTGCCGAGGAGCTGGCAAGATTCGCCGAGGAGAAGGGGCTACGAGAAGACTACATCATACCATCGATGGAAGAGTGGGAGGTATATCCACGCGTAGCCGCCGCAACCGCAGTAAGGGCTGTGGAGGAGGGAGTAGCAAGGCTCAAGACTACATACGAGGAGGAGTACGAGAAGGCCAAACAGATAATCGCTACGAGCAGAGAGAAGGTACTCAAACTAGTAGACGTAGGCCTCATAAAGAAGCTGCCCGAAGAGGTAGAAGCTGTAATACAGCGTGCTAGACGCCAGAGGGAAGAAATGCTCAAAGCTAGATAGACCCAAAAAGACTAATCAATTCCGTTTTTTACGGAGACGCTGGCTCCTCTCCATGGACACTCCGGCTGTACTGCTAGAGGAGCCGCCCGAGGAGCCTCTCAGCTCCACGTTCATCCTCGCTTGTAAACCCGATCCATACACTGGTTCCGAATACCAGCTGAGTCCTAGTACTATCCACAACGCTCATTCTTACACGAGCCTTCTTTGCTGTAAACTTTTGCAGACAACAGACTTCCACGGTTCCCGCTAACGAGAGCCTCCCATGTCCACCCCAGCTCCAGGCAGTGCCGACCACGGGACAGCTACATGGCACCTCTATGGGAAAGAGGGGCCGCCATGGCTACTACTGTGTGGTTCCAGCCTGTAAATGGGAGGAGTTGGTGGTGCCTAACTAAGGGAGTGTTAAAACCAACCACCGTCAACGGAGAGAGTTGTTAGTGGTGCTCCTCACTGTGCTCTTCTCTCCCAACTATTATTCTTGCATCCACTGTTATTGCACTGTCTGGGTAGCTTAGGACTGGGTTTAGGTCTAGTTCTCGTATCTCAGGGTTTTCCACCATTAGCTTCTGTGCCGCCATTATCACCTTGATTAATGCCTTGATGTCCCTGGGGGGCAGGTTTCTGTAGCCCTTTAGTATCTTTGAGGCTTTGATCTCGTTTATCATTTCCTCTGCATCGCGCTCTGTGAAGGGTGCCACGCGGAAGCTTACATCACGGAACACCTCTACGAATATGCCACCTAGGCCGAACATTATTGTTGGGCCGAAGACTGGGTCGCGTAGACCTCCAACTATAACTTCTACCGCACCCTTGGGTGCCATCTTCTGGACTAGTACTCCTACTATTCTCGCGTTGGGAGCATGCCTCTTTACGTTCTCGATGATCTCGTTGTAGGCTTTCTTTACGTCTTCAGGTTTTTCCAGGCCTACTATGACGCCCCCTACGTCACTCTTGTGGACTATGTCTGGGCTAACAATCTTGAGGACTACTGGGTAGCCTATCCTTTCGGCTGCCTCTACAGCTTCGTCTTCGTTGCGTGCGAGGCCGTAGCCAGCTACGGGTACGCCATAGAGTTCTGCTACCGCTAGTGCTTCATGCTCGAGGAGCTTGCTGCGGCCCTCGCGCAGGGCTTGCTCGATAATCTCGAGGGCTTTTCTGCGTAACTCGCTCATGGTCTTGTTTCGCCTCCACCACTATTGTTTATGGTTTGAGGTTATAATTCAGCGCGGTCTCCCACCTTGATCAAGGTACTTTATTAGTTCAACAGTCTTAGCAACAGTATATGTATGGCCGAGCAGTGCGACAGTTATGAGGCCTTCTAGGGGTCTGCCTAGCAGCCCTGCTATGAAGACCGTGAAGAGCCTCACGTCGCGGCTTGCTATGCCCGGTATCCTCCCTATGAGTACAGGGTGCCTGCCGGCTACCTTCTCGCCAAAGGCGTGAATGTATGACACCATGAGGTCTCCCGTTATAGCTGCTAGTGCAACCGTAACAGCCAGTATGGGGTCTAGTGTTTCCGCTACGGCTAGGACCATGCCGAGGAGTAGTACTATATCAGCTAGCCTATCTAGTACAGTGTCGAAGAGTGCTCCTGCCTTGCTCTGGCGGCCTAGGACCCTTGCTATCTCCCCGTCGACCCCGTCGAGTATGCTGCCGAGCTGGGCTAGTATACCGCCAAGCCAGGGGTAGCCAGCAGCGAAGCCTAAGCCGCCAGCTGCAACCATGACCCCTGCTATGACGCTCACCGTGTCGGGGCTCGGTGGTCTCCTCCACGATGCGAGCCACATTGTTATCCTCGCTGATATCTTCCGGTTAATGGTTCTCGATATGATGCCGTCCGTTGGCTTGGCAAAGCTAACTGCGGAGCCACTCTTCGACATGCCTTATCACCCACCTACGCTGACCCCTCTCAGCCTCCTCCAGGTCCCTCGGCGTATCTATCTCAGTCCAGGGGAGGCACGAGACGTCTGCTACGAGTAGCCTGCCCCGCTGTGCAAGCCTCGAAGTTATAGTGTTAAGCTTCACAGTGTACTCGCCCGCTGCAACTGCTTGTAGCTCAGAAGAGTCGAGCGCATAGACGTGAACGCCCGTGTCAACATGGGTCCACCAGGCTATCCCCTTACCAACATCGTAGCCCCGTGGAAGTACTGCCTTCACAAACGTCGCCTCGTCGATGTCTATGCAGCAGGGCTCAGAGTCGCCAGCTATCATATAGTAGCCGGTCTGTACGCTGTAGCCAGCCCTTACCGGTATCAGCGGCGAGTATATGTGGTCAGTCATACTTACGTAGGCTGGCTCGCTGACCAATAACGGGCACTCCGTTGCTGCTAGTAGGAGGCTATATCCGTTCTCCCTCTCGGGCTCAGGGTTAACGACGACGGTGACGCTGCCACCACCATATATTGAGGATGCAAGCCCCCTCAGCTCGTCAGCGATCTCGCTCCTCGTAACTATACAGGCCTCCCTTGCCCCCGCTAGGTGTAGTACGCTAAGCGGATACCATGCCAGCGGCCTACCAGCAACCCGTAGTAGCGGCTTGGGCTTACCACCAAGCCTCGTACCTAGACCTGCTGCCAGCAGTACAGCCAGCCTCGGAGCCAGCATCAACCACCCCCATGCCTAAGGCAGTGAGATCAATAGGGAAGAGCAACTATTACACTTGAACTCGAACCCAACGAGCGTCTCAAGACGGAGCAAGAGGGTCGCAATCGCTGGGCTTCAGCACTGCAGCCCAGCTGAAGCCAGGCGTTAGCTATAGAGCTGTGGCCAGGCCTATCTCAGTGTCGGTGGTTTCGCTCATCCCCGAGCATAGAATGCTACACAAGGACCTACGGATAGATATGTATCCCTCTACAGCCTACATGCCAGCCACAAGTACCACTACCTACATGTTTACGGTACCGGCCGTACCTATCCCCAGCTAGTTCTCGGCTGCTAGTACAAGCGCTTTAACACCCTCCGCTGCGGCAACCTGGCCTAGCCTCTTATCCCCAGTAGCAAGCAGATCTGCCTGGGCATACCGTGCAGAGACTATCTGCAGCGCATCCGCTACGTAAATGTGGTGCCGGAGGACTAGCCTCAAGAGGAGGCTAGGAGACGATTCTTCACAAGCACCACTTTGAGTATTCCCAGGCGTATAAGCCTCTTGGTTTCCCTCCTGAAGCTGGCCAGAGCCGTGTTGTACTCGCTACGTGATATCCAGCCACGAGCCAGATACTTGTCCAGGACGCCTAGAACCTCGCCTACATTCCATATTGAGAATGCAAGTGTTATCTCGCCATCCAATGCCTTCTCGTAGAACTCTGCTACAGTTTCGCTTCCATCCTCCTCAATATACCGCTTCACTATGGCGCTCGAGTCAAGGTATACCCTCAATACCTTCCCTCCCTCAGCTCCCTCACCACATCCTCCGCCCTTGTAGCAACTCGTAGCCTTACACGCACCACACTTGGAGGAGCCTCAACATCACCCGGAACGTCGAGGCTGTCCAGGGCTTTGAGGAGAAAGAGTTCTGCTAGCTCCTCCTCCAACGCCTCTTCTACCGCACTGCTAAGAAACCGAGGCCCCCTCTCGGATACAATCTTCCTCTTAAACGCCTCCCACAACTCCCGGTCAACCATGATGTTCGTCTTTACCTTACCAGGCACATCCATCCACACCAGTAGGGTGAGGAGTAAAACTGTAAGATAGTATTGGCTTCCTCCACACAGCACCTATGCCAGCTAGAGAGGCCTAACCACCTCTTCTACCGTAAACCAGTGTAGAATGCGAAGTACCGGAAGGCCAAGAGCTGCATACTTCGACATAATTTGGATCTATTTACGCCCTCCAAGAAGCTATTGCATATAGCATGCCCTGGTTTCAGGTTAGAAGAAGTGCCATGACTTCATGTATTGCGGCATCGTTGTGTACAGACAGCGCCATGTGCTAGAGCTGGGTCAGCTATGCCGCGGGACAGGTGAGGCCAGCGACTAGTACGGAGAGTACCATGAGAAGCCTACTTAAGCCGATTGGGAGTGCTACTAGAGGGAGTGTTGGGTCGTCATGGCTGAGAGCGTAGAAGAGCGTAGAATATTGCTATATCTGTAATTCCTGTTGCAGCGATAACCAGTGCTATCACGAGCGCTTCTCCCTTAGTCATGGCTTCTCCTAAGAACACAATCTTGGCGGGAAGCAGGACTGCAGCAGCCACGGCAACGGCTAGGGCTGCAACGTATAGTGCTAGCGCTATACGAAGGTCCGGCCGTTGTATAGTATATAGTATCATTCTCGTCTCTCCCGAGGGGCCATTGCCTGCCATCCGTTCCAGCAGGTCCTTCAGCTTCACAGCATCATACCCTAACAGTATTCTCTGCCCGTCCCGGGTCTCTATCAGGAGAAGGTTTTCGGGCCTGTCAGCATACACTAGCGCCTTGCCAATATCGCGGAAGCAGAAGAGCCCAGAGTAGAATAGCTTGGGTATAGCTGTGCCCCAAGCCTGATCCCGGGGCCCAGCTTTTCTACAATCTCCACAGACGATATGGAGCCTAGGGGGATCTCGAGCCTGCCACAGCGCCCCAGGTGGACTAGGAGCTTGCCATCCGCTATCCTAAAGCTAGCTCTGCATAGTCTCCTCATAGACACCACTACGACAAGAATACCGTCAATAAGGATTGACAGTCCAAGGTAGAAGAGGAGGCTGCTAGCAAGGCAAGCCTCCAAGCCGCGCTCCTCTCCGACCCGTGCAGACACCAAGACGATGAGCAACTATTAATAATTCTTACGAGGTAGCAACGATTATGCTATGCATACGAGCTTGTAAGCCCTTAGGAAGGAGTGGAGAGCTTCTACGGGCCACGACCGTAAGGCTCAACTTGCCACAATGCGGATCTTATCAGTATTATCGGCTAAAAAGGAAGATAATGTACAACCTCATCTCTACTTGGCTTCCGGCTTCTTCTCTATCTTCACTGTTACGCCGCGCTCTAGGCGGAGCTTCGCTGTCCTCGCTAGCTCTCTCACGATGTCCGTCTTTGTTACTATACCTACAACCTTGCCCTCCTCGTCTACTACTGGTATACCATCAACATTGTGCTCCTTCATCAGCTCTATAGCCCTGACTACGTCGTCGCTGGTCTTAACGTATACGTCGTGTAGTGGCACGGTAGCATCTATGACTAGTAGCGGTGTTACCTTTACGTAGCGGCCCCTCTTGGCTGCGCCCTTGACTAGCTTGCGTACCCATACCAGGCGGCGGCTCTTAATGCCAGTCACAGCGTCCTCGTAGGCTACGAATGGCAGCCTGTTAGCCGAGATCACGCCCACGATCCTGGAGCCATCATACACTGTTAGGGCGTCAAGGTAGAATGTCTGCATCTTCTTCACTGCGTGGTATAGACTGTGGTGTGGATGCACAATGCCTATCCTGCTTGGAGTCATTATGTTTTCTACCTTGGCGCGGCCAGCCTGTAGCCTCGCATAGGCGTCCACAAGGTCGTCCTTCGTGATGAAACCGACGGGGCGGCCCTGCTCGTCCTCTACTATTACAAGCTCGGCCTTAGCCTCAACCATCTTCAGCGCTACCTGCTCTATGCTATCGTCAGCTTTTACTCTCGGTATCTCAGTGTCCATCACGTAGTCTATGAAGTAGCGGTCGTGCACCCTCCTCTTCCAGATCGGGCCCTTGAGGGCTATGGCACGGAGCATGCCCCACTTAGTTACAACGCCTACTATCTGGCCTCTCTCATCCACTACCAGGAGGTAGTTGGTCCGGTACCTTATCATCATGCGGCGTGCATGCTCCACGGTGTCGTTTATCGTTATTGCTGGCAGCTCCTCGCGGGCTATGTCAGCTGCGCTCAAGCCTATCAGGGTTTCAACCTGCGGCTTAGCAACAAGCACCTGCTGCAATACAGTCTCAGCAGTGACATAGGTTACGCGCTCCTCGGGCTTAACCTCTATCGGCAACGCAGCCTTCTTGGCCGGCTTTACTCTGCCAGGCTTGGCGCCCTCAATGTAGGCTCTTGCCACATCGTATATCGTGAGTACGCCTACAAGCTTGCCCGTCTCCTCGTCTATGACGGGGAGTATCGGTATATCATTCTCCACCATGACCTTGGCAGCGTACTCGATTGGCGTTTCTGGCGTTGCTACCGGTGCACCACGGAGCATTATCGTCCTGACCTTGGCCACAGTCTTGAGGCCACGCTCGCTCTCGCGGTGGAAGTACCAGCGGCCCGTCGATATGAACTCGCGGAGCGAGGTAATGCCCACAGGTATCGGCTCCTCCTTGCTACGCACAACCACCTTGCCGAGCTTGCCGTGGTAGACCAGGTCGCTCCAGACCCTGTTAACCCTCTCATCCTGCGTCGTAATGTATTCCTCGAGGTTCTCCGTCGTCATAACCTCCGCCACTGTCTCCGCTACCGGCTCTAGCCCAGCTGCCATTAATGCCTTGACGATATCTGCTATAGTTGCAACACCAACTACTACAGGGTTGTCGGGCGAGTCGAGGACCGGTACTGCGTATACCTTCTCCTCCTCCATCTTCTTCACGATATCCTCTATGTCATCGTCCTTGTAGGCGACGGGATAGTCGAGTGCTGCGTCCTTGACGCGGAGGTGAGAGTAGTGACTTGTAACCTGTATAGCCTCCCTCCACGTGACATAACCTGCAAACTTCATCGTCTTCTCGCTCTCAACAATAACCGCTATAGGCTCCTCGTTATCCCTCATCAAACTACGTGCAACTGTTAGCGGTGTATCCGGCTGAACTATAACACGCGGTTTTCTAGCAACCTCCCAGGCCTTCACTCTCAAACACCCAATAGCAATAGGGAAGTGGGAGGATTAAAGAAAGAACATGGTTAGAGAAACCGCTAACCAGAAACCTCCACGGGAGGGACTAGAGGATGAGGAAGGGAGACTGGCTCCCCGTAGCACTCCTCGAAGCAACAGGCATAACCCTGCTAACGATACTCCTCCACGTAGCCCCAGCCCACGGCGAGCCCGGAGCAGCAGGACTCTACGCCATACTACTAACAATAGCAGCATGGCTAGGCATACTCTCAATAGGCGTCAACACCATCGCAATAGTCTTCACGAGGCATAGGCTGGAATATACGGTCTACACGATAGCCTCGGCAGGCTACACCCTATTACTCCTAGCCCATACAACAACAGCCTTCACTACACAGCCACCCTACACCTACACCTCAGCACTAGCAGCAGCCACCTCAGCAGCGATACTAGTATACAACACCGTGAAAGCCGGAAGAGCACTCCTGCAACGCCTCGAAGAATACATCAAGAGTCAACATGGCCCAGCCTCCAGCTCCGGGTAAAGAATTTACCACCCCACCCGGCTAGCTAACACTAACACCATGGCTGAGGAGAGCTGCGCGGCGTGCCGCGGTAGTATAGCCCGGCCAAGTATGCGGGCCTTTCAAGCCCGTGACCCGGGTTCAAATCCCGGCCGCGGCACCAACTCCTCTAACATCTCTCCTCTCGAATTCCCTCTAGCAGTATTCATCGTTCCATTGTACAGTTGAATGAAATGAAACGATAGAATTGTACGTTAGTACCGAAACTCTTGAAGGTTATACGTTTCCTGATAGCCTTAGCTAGACCTTAGTAGGCTAAACAGTGAAGCAAGGCTTCACATCCTATGTTTGCTGTTGATGGAAAGCAAGCGCTGCTAGGCGCTTTGAAGATTGGTCGCGTTACGCTCCAGCTACACCTCAACGGCAGTCAGGAAATATGCGATGCAGCATTTTACATAGTTTTAGTGCATGGTGCTTGTAGACGGCAAGTATCGACGTGATTACAATTACCAATGCTATCGTGGCGAATCTACAGACTTTAAATGAAGACAGTCATAGGACATACATTAATCTTTCACACAGGTCTTGCCTTAACGTATCTCAAATATGTAGTTGCCACTGCTACAGCGAAGATAGCAACGGATATAGCAGCCCTAAAGACTTCGGGTGCACTTGCCTCAAGCAGCCCTACCGCTTCATTACAGCCACAAGCACCCCTAGCAGAAAGAGTAGCAGCAGAAACAGTACCTCACCCCGAGCAGCCCCTCTAACCCTGTGCCTGCCCAGGCTTATGCCAAGAAGCTGAGCTAGCACAATTACCGCCAATAAAACCCCGCCGGCAAAACCGAGAAAAATGTTCGGCATATTTCCACCCAAGTCCAGTCAGGTTAGACTTAACAAGATAAGAGCGCTTAGCCTACTACACATATACCACGATCACTGCATGATAAATGGAATACCGCCAATGTTCCAACATTCACATATGGTAACAGCGTGAACTACCACTCCACAAGCACCTAGAGAGAAGCTAGGCGTCGACGCTGACAGCAGAAAATCCATGAGGCCCTAGTAGAGCTGGTATACCCGTTCAGCTACTAGAGGAGTTCTTCTAGAATGCTGCATATCCTACTAGAAAGTCATTAGAGTCGTTCCAGTTGCAAGTACTCCATGCTCTGCTTTTCATCTTCCTTTCAGCTTCTCGCAAGTTGGTGAGGAAGTATCATTGAGGCGGGTTTGCGATAGAAGACGTGGAGGAAGGAGCACAGAAAACAACGGTTATCACGTAGCGTTGACGTAGTATATACTGGTTTACCCCTTATTATCATGGTCTTGTGCCGTGTTCTCCTCTTGGGTGACTAGCGCCTGGTAGCTGTAGCTGCTCCTCCACGTTGTCGAGTATCTGTTTAGCCTGGTCTAGCAGCTCGCGCGCCTGTGCTACGAGGTCGTGTGCTGTTGCCATGTCTGCGTTTTCTAGAGCTTCTTTTTGCTTGTTGTAATAGGCTTGTGGCATTGTCTACTAGGGTGACAGCCTCGTTTTATCTCTGCTAGTAGGATTTCATTGCCAGCTGCTAGCTGCTTCATGTGCTCCTCACGGTGCTTCTCTTCTCTTCTCCTCAGCCTTCTCCTTAGCTTCTTCGGCCTTCTTCTCATGCTTCTCCTCGTGGTGCATCTTTGCCATCGTCTTTACAAGGTTCATGTACATCTTAGCTATTTGAGTTGATAGTTTCACCTTGTGGATTGCTTTCACGGCTTTCTCGAGTGCCTCGCGGTACAGCTCAAGGGCTTCGGCAATGTCGCCCTTTGCTAGCTTTTCTTCGGCTTGTTCAAGGCTTGCAAGAGCCTCATGTAGCTCCTCCTGTGCATCGTGAAGCTTGTCTAGGGTCTCCTTCCGAGCCTCGTTATCGTTTACCTGGTATATGACCTGTATGCTCTGGTTTATTAGGCGCTTAGCCTCCCTAATCTTGGCCTCTATCCTTATTTTTAGCTTTGCCAGCGTCTCGTTACTAATTATTCTCCGGTGCTGCTCCTCGCCCAGCACCTCCCTTCCGTGCTGGCTCTGCTCAATCACTGCCTTTACGAGGTGACCGTGCACCCTACCAATGTACATCTCGGCTTTTGCCAGGCTCCTCTCAACATCAGTTAGCAGCTTTACAGCCCCAACCAGGTTGCCCTGCTCCAGTGCCACGCGAGCCTTTGCAAGAGTACTATTGGCTTCTGCTAGCTCTTCCCGCGCGTCATGCAGCAGGTCCAGCGCCTTGGGGTTATCCACCAGGTTCATTAGCATAGCTATCTCTTCTGCCAGCATGTTTGCCCTAGACGCCAGCCTGTCTATCCTAGCCGTAAACGCTGCCTTGACAGCCTCCAGCGCTACGCTCGTCTTGTTCACACCGACCCGAGCATATATCTTAGCCATGGCCATTACCTGCTGTACCGTCTCGTTGACACCAGCCATGTTCCCCAACGCGGTCTGCACCACCTCTCTCGCTTCAGGGCCTGCACCCGTCTCCTGCAGCCTTACACGCACATGCTCCAGGAGCTTGATCGCCTTAGCTAGGCTCTTCTGGAGCTTCACCATGTACCGCACTGGATCCGTTACATTAGCCGTGTTTGCTAGGCGTACCAGCTGCTTCATCACCGCATCATCCATTCTCATTGCCAGCATAAACGTATTGTGAGCCTCAATCCTAGCCACAACATCCTTCATCAGCCTCGTTATGTTTGCCGCCGTGTAGTTGCCAAGTCTGCTCATGTTCCTGAGCTGTTGTGCCAGCCGAGCCAGTTCAGTATCGTTGAGCTGACGTGCAATCTTCTCCACAGTCCTAGCAATGTGCTCCATTACGCGCTGCTGTATCTTCTCCTTAATTCTCTCAGCAGCCCTCTCAGCCATCTCCTTCACACGATCTACAAGGATCTTATGGGCCGCCATCACTTCGTGTAAGAGCTGCATTACCTGCTCATCAGTCATGCTGTCTAGCTGCTGGCTAACCACCCTCGCAGTATTGTATATCGCCGCCGCGTATTCAGGAGGAACGTCCAGGGCCTCTGCTATCTGCTCCGGAGTTGCATTTAGCAGGCCCAGGCGCGCCAGGGCGCTGCGCATCATGCCACTGTAGACCATTACTAGTGCACGCGCCTTGCCCAGCGTCACATTATCTAGACGTGTAAGCATCATGCCGAACTCTGTACCCGGCGCCGAAACGGACACACCTACCCTCACGTTCACAGCAATAGACTCACTACTTGCCGTCGTTTCAGCTCCAGCCTCAGCCTCCACGGTAGCGTTACCAGCCACACTAGTATTAATCACAGTAAGGTTAGCATTAGCTATGGTAGTGTTATCAGTAGTTTGTGTTGTATTTGTCTCCTCAGCTGCTGCAACGCTAGCCAGCAGCGGCGATACACTACTAACTACTAGGAGTACGATGAAGCTTAGGGCAACCAGACCAGTTACGCCTACACGGCCCCATGCCATGGCTCTCACACCCGAGCTACCCGGGAGCCCTGGATGGGGCCCCGTTCTCAAAAGGGAAAGGCTGGGACAAAGACAATCATCATCGTTTCATTTGGTTTGAAACAAATGTTTTGTCCCAGAAACTAACAGAAACACTGCATCTCGAACCGGTACGTATCCAGAGCCACGCTGGCCTCCTAGGGTAAATCTACCAGATAGCTGGGCCACACCAGCCTAGAGCCAGCCTATCCCGTAGGTATGCTCCAAACCTCCCTAGTACCATCCGCTCGTACAAAGAGGAGTAATCTGCCCGAATCAATATACTCTAGGCGGTCGCCGGGGCCCCATGGATAGAACGGGAGGTATATGTCAACGTACTCCGATCTGCCAGTCGTCGGGTCTATCTTGTATAGGCTTCCGCGCTCATAGAGAACCCACAGGTACCCATTGCCGTAAGCCATTCCAACCGCTCTCGATGCTGGAGCTACACCTGTAACATTCCAATCACCAGTTGAAGCGTTATACTCTATTATAACTGGCACACCATCACTGGTATCGTAGACTAGGAAGTAGGCTGTAGAGCCATCACTCGAAACAGCCGAAGCGGTGTAGACCAGTGTGGGGTCAGTTGAAACCGTGAAGCCAATATTTCTACTTAGGTTCCCCGAATCGATAACGTTGCCGGTGGAGAGATCGACTACACAGTAGGCGTCACCCCCGCCACCCACGAGGAGCACAGCATAGCTAGCCGAGGATGTATTAACCACTGCCATGGCGGCATTGATCTGAGCCCTACAAGTATTGTTGACCAGGATGAAGTTCCCAGGGGGGCTGAGGAGGGAGGAGTAGAGACCACTGGAGTTGAATAGTAAGAGTCTACGAGTAGCGGGGTCATACGCTATCACAGTAGAGCCGTTGAAGATACTGCCAGCACTCATATTGTACCGGTATTGCAGCACACCACTCGCAACATCATAGACATCTATGATGCTTGACCCTCCGACACCAACAATGAATGCACTGAAGGAGGAGTAGTTCCAGAACTGGTACCTGGCGTTAAGCTCGTCCACGGAGACGTTGACTGGTGACGATGAGGTGAACACTAACCCGATTAGGACAGTACCATTAGTCTTATTAGCTATCTGCCCTGAATACGTGTACCATGGCGTGCTATTTACAACTAGGGCTGGTCCAGTGTAGATACCGCTGGCAACAAGCACCCAGGAGCCGTTCCAGTTAGCAAATATAGTGTAGTTGCCTGGAGCGGTAGCCGAGAAGGCATACTCGATGCGGATAGGGCCCAGGTCGAGGCTTGTGTTGACGATCGTGGAAACGTTAACTCTGATAGTGTAGACCCTAGAAATGTACAAGGTGTAGTTCTCGCCGCCAAGAAGCAATGGGACACTTATGTTAGCAGACACTCCATCGTAGTAGACAGCTACAACGGCATTGCGAAGGATAGGTTTCCAGCCAATATTAAGCGGTGGCTGCACGAAACCATCATCCCCAGTAACACCGCTAGCGACTTTCACGCCGGAAGAGTCGAAAATAGTCACGTTAACCCCAGAGAGAGGGACTCCATTTAAATCGACGACTCTCAAATTAATTTGCAAGGGATTTGCACGAGATACTATAAAGTCATCAAACACTGCTTTAGCATCATACGTACCTACACCTGCGTATGAGAGAGCAGAAAGATCGAATTGCGGATTACCAGCGGACAAGTTAGCAGGCACACTAGCGTAAAGCGTTTGACCTTTTTCATCATACACGTATGCCATGAGCAGATTAGCAGATACATTAACGAAAGCTAGAACAGTCAGCCATGCATTACCTGTAATGCTAAACCTGGAATAGTTAACATTGTCCCACCCAGTGCTAGGCGTCCATGTATCAACTACAAGAAACGCATTGTTAATTCCACTAGTATCACTCAAGTAAACACCTACCGCTACGAGCCGACTTTGGCTCTTAGGATCGTCGAACAAGACTATTTCATGATAATTTAACGAGCTTGCAAGGTTGACATGGGCGGCAATATAGTACGACCCGCTTCTCGGTAGGAATCCAGTAGCAAGATTCGGATAAGCTACATATTCTCCGCTTCCTCCGAAGCTTTCACCACTAGTTGAAGGCTTAGACTGACCTATACCGCACCCGTGCAATCCTCGCGTGTCAGACCATACACCACCTATTTTAGCCCATGTTTGTGTGCTTATCACATTGCACGAATCAAAATCCTGAAAGTATATTGTGTTACTTGTCTCCTGCGTAATATTGATTATAGTTAGTGTTGGCTTATACTGCTCTATTATCAGTGTCTTGTTGTCATGTTCCTGTATGAGTGCTGGATCTAGGGGTGTTAGATTGTAGCCTTGGAGGAGCTGTACTTGTTGTGGTTGGGCTATGGTGTTTGCTAGTGCTGTGCCGTAAGCTGTTCCGCTCCATGTTACTGTGCCGCTGTAGGCTGTTCTTTGTAGTTCGGCGTAGAGCTTTGCTGCAGGCTGTGGCGGCTGGGCTGTTGTAATGTTTCCTGCTACCGGCGTGTAGGGGCGGATTGGTATTATGGCTACGATGGGGCTTGCTGATATGCTGAGAGCTATTGATGATGGTTTCTTGTTTGCTGCGCGGCCGATTAGGATTAGTGTGAAGCTGTCTCCTGGAGCCAGGGGTATTGGGAATCTGTCTATTTGCTCTTTTGTGCCGTCGGCGTGTGTGACTGTGGCAACTATGCCTAGTGCTGAGAGGCTTTCGTTGTTGCGGTCTACGAGTAGTGTTGTCGTGTCGTTCCAGAGTATTACTAGGCTTGTTGCTAGTACTGTGCGTGGCGCCGATGAGTGTATGTAGATGTATAGGTTGCCGCTACTGTCATACATGTAGTAGCCGTGTATGGCTGATGCAAGAAGCGGGGCTGTTAGCTTGGCTTCTGCTGCCTCGGTAGCTATTTGCGTTATCTCGGTTTGCTGGCGGAGCGTATAGAGGTAGAATGCTATTAGGGCAAGTAGGGCTAGGGCTAGCATTGCGGCTCCGACGATTGTTGCTACAGCTCTCGTCCCGCTAGGCTGCTGTGAGCTTCCTGGCGAACACCGCAATACCACCACCTCCATGGTAGAGTGTGACTTCTGCCAGCTTCGTATCTGCTGGAAGGCTGCATTGTATATGGGCCAGCGAGTAGTATGGCACTACGAAGCCCTCTAGTGGACCTGTCGTGTTGCCACTGGTTACATTGCAGTTTGTTGCAATGCTGCCATTTATGTAGAGCGCGGTTAGCTCTACCGGGTAGTCGCCCGTCACTATTACAACGTGTAGTGTATTGTTGGCATCTATATAGGCTAGAGCAGGGGCTACCGCTTGCCTGGTTGATATCATTGTCTTTAGGACTTGTCTCTCGCCAGCATGGATCCCGTAGCCGATGGTCTCAAGGATACGGGCGACTACGAACGCGCCCACGCTAACAACTATGATAACTAGTAGTGCTGCTGAGACTATCTCGCTGACGCCCCGCAGCTTGCCGCGGCTCGCTGCCATAGTGCTCCCAGCTCCCTACGTGTACACTGTAGGTAGGCGGGTGTGCCCCCATAAACTCTACACACCTGCCAAGGAACAATACTGGCCATAAACGTTAAAACCCCGCCCCTATTAGGGAGGAAAGCTGTAACATGGATGGCTGCGGCGGTCGTCTAGCCTGGACTAGGACGCCGGCCTGCCAAGCCGGCGATCCCGGGTTCAAATCCCGGCCGCCGCACCACCCTCCCCTTCTCCCTGCGCTATACTCAGTGGTCGACTCCCAGTCTCCAAGGGGGACAAGCTGGTTATCCTGGCTATTGGAGTAATGCATCATTGTTAGCTTCTTTTGCTGGCTCCCCCTGATTCTCTTGTGCAGGCGGCTTGGGTCCGGGTAATCCATTGCAGCATTGGTTGTTGGTGGTGGCCCTGTGGTCCAGGCTTTCTCTGTTACCCATCACCGTATATCGCAATTGCATACGCGGGTGTTACTCCTGCATGCGGTGTTCCAGCCCTCTCACGACTGTTCTACTCTAACTATGCGGGTAGGGCCTTATACCAGCGGGGTTCGCTGTGGAGACCCTTGAAAAGTATAGGAGAGCGAGAGGGCCTGGTTAGTGTCGCGGAGTACCTGGAGGCTTCAGTGTTTGACGTGTTTGAGAATGCTAACCGGTATCCTGGCCCTAGCGGGCTCCTAACCTATGTTGCTGAGAAGGCTCTCCGGCCGGTTGTACGGAGTGTGCTTCCGGAGCCCCTGGCCAGAGCTCATCTTGACGGTAGGGTTTACGTGCACAAGCTGCCATACGCGCTCTTCATACCGTACTGCAGCGGTCATAGCGTGGAGCGGCTGCTGCGCAGGGGGCTGAAGACCCCTACGATAACGGCCCGGCCGGCCCGGCACTTTGACACCTTTGTGGACCATGTGACGAACTACCTGATAGCTATGCAGCACTACTTCAGTGGAGCCCAGGCTTTCGGCGCTGTGGAGCTCTACGCGGGCCCCTTCATAAGACGCGACAGGCTCGGCTACCGGGAGATACGGCAGGGCGTGCAGAGGCTCATCTTCAACCTCAACTTCCCGAGCAGGGTTGGCATGCAGACACCATTCACTAACTTTACAGTGGTCCTGGATGCCGCGGAGACGAAGCTTGAGAGGGACGACGCCATCTATGCCGGCGAGCCCGTCGGCAAGCTGGGCGAGTACCTCGACGAGGCACGGTTGTTTGTGCGGGCCCTCTACGAGGTACACATGGAGGGCGATGTTGCCGGCCGACCCTTCACATTCCCCATCCCAACCATTATGACTACCAGCAAGCTGCTCTACGACGACCCGGAGATCTTCGATGCCGTCTTCGGCGCTGCAGCCAGGCGGGGGACCGGGTACTGGCTAAACACCCGGGTCGTAGACCCGAACGCCAGCTTTGCGATGTGCTGCAGGATAAACATTGACATGAATGAGCTTCGGCACGCCCTGCGCGTCGGCGGCAAGAGTATGCGTATACGCGACATCCGGAGGGAGCTGGAGCAGGCCAGGGAGGAGTACATACGGAGCCTCGAGAAGCAGCATATGGGCGGCCTCTGGGCAATGCCCGACATTACTGGCAGCAAGGTCGTCATCACGGTTAACCTGCCCAGGATAGCTCTTGAGGCACGCCGCGACGACGAGGCGTTTGTCGAGAAGCTCGATGAGACCCTGGCGCTTGTAAGGAGTGGCCTTGAGTGGTTCGCCAGGCGCTACGAGAGGCTCGCCAAGGCCTACCCTGAGTTCTACAGTATGGTTCTCGAATATGTGCCGGAAGCCCTCCGGTTGATGGGGTCGACGTACTTCCTGCCCGTCGGCGTGATAGGGCTGTCGGAGGCTGCTGCGATAATGGCTGGCGACCCGAAGGCCTGGACTGAGGGCAGCAGGAGCCAGTGGTTCAGGATGGCCGAGTGGATGAAGAAGACCGTGGAGCACATCGTGTCGAGGACTAGGGAGTGGAGCAAGAAGACCGGCATACCGTTCAACGTGGAGGAGGTGCCAGGCGAGAGCGCCGCGGCACGGCTCGCAGAGAGGGACGTCCAGCTCTTCCCGGAGCTACGCGAGTACCTGCCAGACCCCGAGGAGCCCATCTACAGCACCAGCATAGCCCCCTACTACGCGCCGATGGAGCTATGGGAGCGGGTCGAGGTCGAGGAGCGGGTGCAGCCAGTCTTCACCGGCGGCGTGATAATGCACATCTTCCTCGGCGAGGAGCCCGACCCAGAGGCCCTCGCAAGCCTCACGAGGAAGCTGGCCGCGAACACGAGCCTCGTCTACTGGAGCTACACTCCGGCACTAAGCGTCTGCCCACGCTGCGGCTGGAGCAGCGTAGGCATCCGCACCACATGCCCCAGGTGTGGAGGCGAGACAGAGATATGGAGTAGGATTGTTGGCTACTACCGCCCGCTACGGAACTGGAACCCCGCAAGGAGGAGGGAGTTCTGGCTACGCCACCACTACAACAGGCTCTAGACGTTGCAAACAGCCAGCCACGGAGAGGCATAGAATGCCTTGCCGCTCGTGGCTTTTGTCGGTGTACACGGCTCCGGCAAGACCTCCACAGCAAGGCTCCTAGCCAGGCTCTACCCCGGCTGCTACATCTACCGCGAAGTGGAGGCTATCGGTGAGGCTGCCGGGCTGCCCCCGGCCGCTAGGCAGCTCCTCTTCTACGCCCGTTTCATCGAGCGCCTCGTAGCAGCATACCGGGAGGCCCGCAGCGACGGCAAGACCGTGGTCATGGATAGCCACCCGCTACTAGTACCAGTCTATACTCGGTGGTGGCTCCGCGGATCGGGTGGCGGGGCCGCCGAGGCCATGGAGAAGCTGCTCCTCATACTCCCGCCGGTAGACCTGCTAGTCTACATAAGGGCCCGCGACCCCCTGGAGATTGCGCGCCGCGTACTAGCACGGGGCCGGGCGACGGCCAGAGAGGAGGCGGACCCCGAGTACATACAGTTCATAGACCAGGAAGTGTCACGGCTCGTAGAGGCGTACGGAGCACGAATAGCACGCCACGTACTCGTCCTGGATGCCGAGGCACCGCTAGAAGCAAAGGCGCGCCGCGTCCACGAGGAGTACACACGGCTCACCCGGGGCAGAAACACATGCGGGACACACTGCTGGTCGGGGGCTGGAAGGCGCCGAGCCTAGTGGACGTAAGGGGCCGCGTCTCGTTCACCCTGTGGCTCTGCGGGTGCAACCTGCGCTGCCCCTTCTGCCACAACTGGAAGCTAGCCGAGATGCTGCCCGGCACCTGCCGCTGGGCCAAGCTGGACGAGCTGGTTGAGGCCCTCTCGGGGGCCGCCAGGCTCGTAGACGTGCTCCACGTGACCGGGGGCGAGCCCCTGTTACAGCCCGGGAGGCTCCGCGGCCTGCTAGAGGCAAGCCACAAGCTAGGCTTAGGCAATAGCATCAATACGAACTGCACCCTCCCCGAGAACATGGAGCAGCTGCTGGAGGAGAAGCTGGTAGACCACGTAGCCACAGACCTGAAGACACCGTTCCACCTCCTCACCGGCCTCTCCAAGAGCCAGGCAGCACGGCTCTGGGGCCGCTACCTCGACTGCCTCCGCCTACTAGCCCGCCACGGGGTCGAGGTCGAGCTACGCATACCCGTGCCAAGAGACATACCAGGCTACACAAGACTGCTCGAGGAGAGCCTCAGACAGCCCACTGAAGCCCTAAAGGGCACGAACTGGTACATTGTAGTCAACCCCCTACAGGGCCCCCCAGCCGTAACCCCGAGAAGCCCAGACTGGTGCGCAGAGCACTGCAACCCACCAAGAACACTCCTGGAGGAGGTAGCCGCGATAGCCAAGAGGTACAACCGGAAAACCTACACCATAAACACACCAACAGCAGGCCCATAGGACGCAAACAGAGACACGAGAAAGACAGAAGAGAGGGCTCAGCCGTCGGGGCTTACCCCATCAGCCCCACCCAAGGGGGCCTCCAGGCAACGAAAGGGCAACATCACAGCCCAGGAAAGCAACACAGTCTACCCTAACTATTCAACCCTATTCAACCTACCACACAACACCATCTAGATGTAATTAAGACTACTCCTTGGAGAATAGCCTTCACAATACTAACCCCCTAATGCTGGGAACGGTGCTAAGTGGACTAGGGCTGTACACCAACAAAATCTTGAGCATTGACCGTAAAGATTTTACCTGGAGGCTATAGGGTACTAGCCGAATACCATGGGTGTGGCTGGGCCCGTCGTCTAGCCTGGTTAGGACGCCGCCCTCACACGGCGGAGGTCCGGGGTTCAAATCCCCGCGGGCCCACCACTACCCATCTCCTCCACGTTTCTCGCGTTCTGTTAGCGGTTGTGTGGGCTTCTCTTCAGGTCTCTGCTCTGGTGCTCGTATAACTTCTGAGCATGTCTAGGGTTTTGTCTGGGAGATTTTCTAGCCCCCTCTTTGCGAGCTGTCAGCGTAGTATCTCCATGTCTAGCTTGTCAACAAGGACGTCGAGGAGGAGAGATACGCGATATACTGTTTCTCTCGTGCTCCAGTACCTCAGTTCGCGAAGGTAGCGTAGTACTAGCTCTTTCGGGGCTTCCGTGTAGACGTGTAGTCTGTCTATCTATGCATGGACAAACCCAAAACCTTGACTAGTGTATGGTTGGTGCGAGGTCAGTCATTTTCTCTTCGCAGCGCCCAGCACGACTATGGGGTCTCGGCTTAGCATGGGACTTCGGGTCAGCGTAATAGCTTTTCGGCTACGAGGCTTGCCGGGAGTGGTACTACAAGGCCTACATTGAGTGTGCGATAGCTCCTAGTTCGTGTAGAGTTCAATGTTATGCTGGCTCGGTGCCGCGAGGTGGGTTGAGAGCGTAGTGTACGGCGTCGTCGAGATCGGCGAATATTCGTATACATGTTCTCTTGCGGCCCCTCAGCCTGGTCTTTATGGGGACTATGTAATAGGTGGTGCCCGTGAACGCATCGTCGGGTACCCATAGCCTCAGTATCCTGTACCCTGTGTCTGTGACAGCTAGCTCTTCTGCCTTGGCTAATATCTGTCGAGTCTTGTCTCCACATGTGCGAAGCTTAGGCACTTGTAGCGCGTAGGGGGGCTGCGGCCTCCTTATGTAGCGGCGGCCTTCCTCGGCAGTCCAGACGAGCACCGCTGCTGTGCCGGCAGCTGTTAGTGTTTCTTGTTCTTCATTTTCTTCTCGCTCTGCAACACTCTGCTTCTCCCTCACCTCCAGAGCTGCTAGGCTCATCACCTCTCCCCGGTATTACCTGGCTAGACGGTATACCGGGTTAAAATGAATCCGACATCAGTGTTGCGAGCTACTCTATGGCGTAGTGGTGTTACCCGGTGGTTGTTGGTTGGTGTAGCAGTTGCAATGTCCAGACGCGGACAGCGGAATACATCATCTGGGCCGCTATACCCGCTATTATCAGCGACATAAACCTCGCCATGGCCTTTATACCGTTTCTACCGAGCAGCCTCTGTATCAGCGTGGCAGAGCAGAGTGCTGCAGCCATGGTGGTTACTGCTAGGAGGAAAGCGGCTATAGTGGCTGGAGTGCTCTCTGTTGCGCCAAGGTGTATGAGAAGGGTCATTGTGCCGGGACCTACTATCATTGGGGTAGCAAGGGGATACCACTGCTATCTCTTTGTTTTCTACCCTCCTGCCCTTTGGCTGTCCAGGGAGCATGCCCACGGCAATGTACATGAGGAGTATTCCACAGCCAAACCTGAGGCTTGAGATGCTTAGATGGTAGAAGTCGGGTATAGCTCTCCCAGTAGGTATTAAGACTAGGCCTAGAAGGATGACACACTATCATTGCCTGCTTCAACACAAGTCGAGCCTCAGCTCTCTCCATGCCTTCGGTCAGTGTGAGATAATTGTTTAGCGCTGTGAACGGGTTCATTATCGTCACTATCTGTCCATACAGCACAATTACGAGGCCAGGGCCAGGCATAGTCACAGCGACACCTCTCAGCAGCACTTCGCGACTCCTCAAAGCTTTTGCCCAGCCTCAGTTCGGGGGCTAACTTGGCTTACTGTATGTGCTGGCTGTAACCCGATAAGGGGGCTTGTTAAGGATATTCAGATCTGGGGTGGGGTCGTAGTTGAAGATCACGGTGAGACTATACGCGGGGTTTCATGAGGCTGTGGGGTCAACAGAGCTGGAGCTAGAGGTTCCGAAGGGTGTAACGGTGCTTGATGTGGCGAGAATTCTTGAGGAGAAGTTTCCGGGGCTTAGAGGGCGCCTGGTAAAGGATGGGGAACTGCAAGATGACGTGCTTGTACTGGTTAATGGTCGATCAATAGAGTGGCTGGAGGGTGTAAAGACCAAGCTCCGTAGCGGTGATAGGGTGGCCTTCTTCCCGCCGGCAGCGGGAGGCTAGGGTTTTATTGTAGCTTGAACCCATATTTTGCAAGGAACTTCTTTACTTGTTTGGGAATGCGGGGCGATGATTTCTCCTGGGCGGCTATGTAGACAGGTCTCGAGAGCCTAGGCCCCTCGACAATGGCGCCTACAATGCTTCCGTCCTCTGTGTAGAGCAGTGTAACGCGATACTTTCCAACCTGGTGCTCCTCCCTCCTAGCTATGTGGAGCGACACGGTCCATCAAGCCCCCGAGGCCCCCAGTTACGGGTTGTGGCTGCAGTATTTAGGGGTGGCCTTACCGGCTGCCTCTTCCTGTCGGGGCTGTGGCCTGGGATGGGGTGCGTAGAGCTAGCTCCTGGCGAGGGGCTTTGGGTCTCGGGACCTGCCCGCGTCGAGGTTTCCTCGGGGGAGCTGCTAGCCAGCGGCTATACGATAGCTGCTGGCGGGGAAGCATTGGTTAGGGGTGTGAGGGGGTTCACCTTCTATGCAACAACGGCCTCGAGGGTATGCGTCTCGTTGGGCGCTGGAGCTTCGATGAATCGTGTCAGTGAGGGTTATGATGTCGCGCTCAGCTGGCTCAAGCTGGGTGAGGAGCTGGCTCGTAGTGGTGTGCATCGTGTGCTTGTGGTTGGGCCGGTTGAGTCAGGCAAATCCACCCTTACAGCATGGCTGAGAAACATCCTTGGGGCATGCGTTGTCGAGGCTGATGTTGGCCAGAACGAGTTGGGCACCCCGGCGATGGTCTCCTATGCGCCCTTCGATGGGGCTAAGCTAGTGTTAGAGGACGCTGGCGCTGTTGGAGGATTCTTTGTGGGCCACGTATCGGCTGAGAGGGCTGCAGAGCTGGTAGTTGCGGCTACAGCACGCGCTGCCATGCGCTGTGGTGGACAAAGGATAGTGGTGGACACGGATGGCTATGTCCAGGGGAGGGGAGTTGTGTACAAGGCAGCGCTGGCCGAGACACTCAATGTTGACGTAGTGATATCGCTTGACCAGGGTCTGGCTAAGGCGTTGAGAGCAAGAGGCCTCGAAGTTGTTGAGGCTCCACAGCCACGACTTCGTAGGGAGAGGAGCAGGCACGACCGGAGGGTTTTCAGACAGAGGCTCTATACGAGGCTCTTTGCGGAAGCGAGAACCCTTGTCCTCCGTGATGTGGACATAGTGAACCTCTGCAATTACAGTGTTGAAGGCGATAATGTAATCTATGACTGTGCGGGTAAACTTATCGTCGAGTCTCGGAGAAAGCCGCAACAAGGGTTCTGGCTAAGGCCAGGCTGGGCTCGGGGGCTGCTTGCCGGCCTCCATACAAGGGATGGTGATGTACTGGCCTTTGTAGAGTCGTTCAACCCTGTAGAGCCGAGGCTTGTTGTAAAGGTGGGGCGAGACATTGAGCCTAATGCTGTGCATGGCGTTACACTGGGCTGGGTTAGGCTTGGCGATAACTATGTGGAGCAGGAACATCTGCCGGTAGACGTATACCCTCTAGCAGTGCTCCGCTCAAAACAAGTTAGGAGGCGTTAACGTCTCCCTCCAGTCATCTCTCCGCCAGCACTTACGACTGGCACGACTGGCAGGCTAGCATGTAGCTGGGCGTCAGCGTATAGGGATACTCTTGGTGCTGCATCGGGGAAGAGCCTGGCCCTACTCACCCGGAGACCCCCAGCCGAAGCTATTCTGTTGGTTCCGTCACTAGCTCTGTAGGGGCTAGTATCACTAACCCCTCTCCAGGCGGGAGGAGAGGCGGAGCACCCTGCACGGGGGGCGTGGCTGGGTCTTGCAGAAGGTTCCACGTTACCTGGAGAAGCTCACACCAGTCGAAGAAGCCGTTAAGGCGATAATGGAGGCTGTGAAGCCAGTAGCGGAGGAGGAACTCGTCGACACGTGGACTGCTGTCGGCAGGGTCTTGTCAAGGGATGTTGTTGCAGCCTATGATTTTCCCCCGAGGCCACGTTCCGCCTATGACGGCTATGCTGTGCGTTCCGGAGATACTCCTGGCAGGCTTCGCCTCCTTGGCGAGGCTACGATAGGCCGGGTCGACGTTGAGTACCGTGTTGAGCCGGGTACAGCTGTTTACGTCTCCACGGGTGCTTACCTACCCGATGGTGCTGACACTGTTGTGCCTGAGGAGAAGGCTAGGAGGGAGAACGGCTATATCATCGTCGAGAAGCATTACCCGCCAGGCAAGAACCTTGACCCAGTTGGGGCCTATGCGCGCCGTGGGCAAGTCCTATTACCAAAGGGCTATGTTGTCACTATGCTTGATGCTGTTGGTCTCCTAGATGTTGCTGTTACCAGGATCTATGTCTATCGTAGGGTTAGGCTAGCAATGATACTTACTGGCAACGAGATATTCGAACTCCGCAATCCCATGGAGGCTGAGGAGAGAGTCCTTAGGGGCGAGGTTGTAGAGTCTACTGGGAGGCTCATAGAGTGGGCTATCCGCCGCTACACGCCCTGGGTGGAAGTTCTCGGCCGTGTACTATTACCTGATGACGTTGACACCATAGCCTGGTATGTAACTAGGCAGTTCCGCAATGCAGACGTCATAGTTATGACGGGTGGCTCAGGCCCCAGCACTGTGGACACGTTCTACCAGCTGGCGGAAAGGCTTGGGGGCCGGGTGCTGTTCCGGGGCCTATACGTTAAAGGTGGTAGGCCAACCTCAGCGCTAAAGCTCGACAAGGGACCGTTACTGATCGTACTATCGGGGCACCCTATATCGGCGCTGCATGGTTTTGTGAGGGTGCTCTACCCGGTGCTGAAGTATCTTGGCAACGTTGTTCGTGCAGCTGAGCCGCCAGCTTTCGCCTATGCGGTGCTTGAAGAGGGTGGTGAGTACAAGAGGCCGCAGCCGGTAAAGGTTAAGCTGATATTACGTGACGGTGTACTCTACGCTAAGCCCCTGCCGGGTGAGAGGCAGCTAAGCTCGGTGACAGTTAGCAATGTTGAGGCTGACGGTATAGCGTTGGTTGAGGGTCGCAGGTATAATGCCGGGGAGCGTGTGCCGGTGATAGTTTACCGTGAGCCCTCTACCGGCTAACGCTCTGTATCGCCTTGAGGATTTTTTTAGCCATACCTACTGGATCCCTACTCCTCGTTATTGCGCCGCCGACAATGGCTATCGATGCCCCTGCCTCAATCATTGCTGGCGCTGTGGACTCGTTGAGGCCGCCAGCTACTGCTACCACGCCATTAAACTTAGAGGCAATCTTTGAGACTAGCCCGCGCAGCTCAGCCGCCGTAAGGCCGAGAGCCCTCTGTACATCAATGCCAACATGGAGTTCGATGATGTCGACTCCTAGAGGCTCGAGCTCCTCAACCCTCTCCAGGACGTTGCGTACCCCGAGCATGTCGACAGCTACAGCCATACCGCAGTTATGAGCAGTCCTTACGGCAGCCTCTATAGTCTCATCTGGCGCTAGTCCCAGTACTGTAACGACACTAGCCCCTGCCTTGCATGCCAGCTCCGCCTCGAGCGCGCCGGTATCAGCTGTCTTCATGTCAGCTACAACGGGCACTGGGTCAACCACCCGGGCCAGGAGGCTCACTGAGCGCAGTCCTTCAGACTTTATGAGTGGAGTACCGGCCTCAGCTAGCCAGCCCGAATCGCCGAGGCCACGGCGGAGCCTAGAGGCGAGGAGCAAGGCATCCTCGAGCGAGGTTAGGTCAAGTGCTATCTGGAGGATTGGCTGCCTAGAAGCTAGCTCCACAACGCGTGGCCTGGAGGGCACACTAGTCACCGGGCGTAGGGGCTGGCTGTGTAGGACTATAATCTCCAGCGGCACGACTCTCAAGGCGGAGGGAGGGTTTTGCCGCTTTACCTGGTTGGTGCCGGTATTTCCGCTAGGTATCTTACGCTTAGAGCGATACAGCTCATAGGCTCCGCTGATGTGGTTTACATTGATACATACACCAGTATAGCGCCGGGCATCGATGAGGAGCTGGTAACTAGGCTTAACCCGCGGGCCCGCATTGTTAAGGCCTCGAGGGAACTGCTTGAGCAAGGGTCGAGGAGGATTGTCGAGGAGGCCCAGAGAATGAATGTTGTCGTGCTTGTACCTGGTGATCCCTTACACGCTACGACCCATATAGCGCTGTTGCTCGAAGCTCGTCGGGCAGGAGTTGACGCCGAGGTTGTGCCAGGGGTATCCGGGCTCCAGGCTGTGGTTGATGCTACGGGGTTGCAGGTCTACAGATTTGGGAGGCCGGTGACTCTCGTCTACCCCGAGGAGGGCTTTAAGCCATATAGCACGATCGATGTTGTAAGGAATAACCGTAGAGCAGGTTTGCACACAATGGTCCTCCTTGACCTCCGCCTAGACGAAGGTCGTGCAATGACTGTTCCAGAGGCTGTCGAGCTGCTTCTGAGCCTAGAGGAGGAACTAGCCCATGAGGAAGGCTGGGAGCCCGAGCTGAGAGACGCGGTAATTGTTGGTGTGGCTAGGGCAGGGTTGGAGGATGGAGTGTGTATAGCGGGGCGCCCCGAGGAGGTTGCCTCTGCTAGTTATCCGCCGCCGCCTCACACGCTTGTAGTAACGGCGCCACGTCTACATCCTATGGAGGCTGAGGCGTTGAAAACATTGTGTGGTTGCAAGAGCTGCTAGGCCTACATGTGGGTGGGGGGCTGCGGCTCCTCAACCTCTATGTACTCGCAGGTCGAGGGTATGAGGAGGAGTAAGGGACCTGCATCACTCGCCTCCACATATATACCCGCTATTGGTGCCTCCTCACCATCGATTTCTAGCCGGAGCTTGTAGAGCTTAATCGGTGCTCCTGTCTCTCCAGCATAGGCTATTGCTGCAAGCCCCCATGTACTATCGATCTCCACATCGCCAATCAGTATCTTACCTCCACGTAGCGTGAAGTTTTCAACCTCAACAGCAGAGCCGGAGGAGAGTATTGCCTCTACATTCTCCTTGCCGAAGCTCGCCATGAGGCAGCCATCAACAACGATCACCGGTACGGCTCCAGCTGAAGTTTCAAGGGCTGCAACGCCGAGACTATAGAAGTGGCATACTATCTGCCCCGAGTCGGGGTCTATCGCGCCCCTCATCTGTAGCAGTATATCAAAGACGCTGTAGGGTATAGTGAAGTACCTTGCAGCTCGAAGCCTTAGATGCATGGCGCTCCACACCCTCCTAGGCAACGTGTAGCAGGTAATAGAGTACAGTGTCCACGTCAGCTAGTATGCTGCTAAGCCTAGCCCTCTCGTTGGGCTTGTGGGCTGTCTCCTCACATGTCATCCAGACGAGAGCGGGGTACCCCTTCTTCCTCAAGTACCTCGCGATCGTGCCGCCGCCAATACCTAGTAGTTTCGGTTCAACATTCCTAGCCTCTCTTATGGCTCTAAGGAAGGCTCTGGTGAAGGGATGGTCTGGGCTTGTTGGTTCGCCAGCGTCATCCCTCGCAACAATTTCTACCTCCACCTTTATGCCGTGGCTTGAGGCAAAGCTGTAGGCTGTAGACTTAACAGTCTCTACAACCTCGTCTATGCTATAGCTTGGCAGTATCCTGGCATCCCAGTATACCGTGTCTACACCAGGTATCGTGTTAATATTACTTACATTCTCCTCCTTCCTTGTAGGCTCAAATGTTGAGACGGGAGGCTCGAAGATTGGGTCGTACCTGGTAAATCTTGTGTGAAGGATCCGGTCAAGCTCCAGGTTAAACATCATACCCAACCGATGGGCGTTAATCCCCTCGTGTGGTGTGCTTGCATGGGCCTGCATACCTACGACACGGATCTTGAACCATAGTATGTGTTTTTCTGCAACTATAACCTTGCTGCCATCGGGGCTGCCAGCGTCAGGAACGAGGAACCAGTTGGACTCCGGAGTGCCGAATACATTCTGACTGAGAAGATACTGTAGACCGTACCTACTACCTGTCTCCTCATCGCTGACAAGGGCGATGCCAAGGTTTACCCTGGGCTTAACCCCCCTCTCAACCAGGTACTTGGCCACTGCAAAAGCTACCACTATTGCCTGGCCGTTGTCCTCCACGCCGCGGCCATATACATAGTCATCTTCGACGGTTACGCTGTAAGGCTCATACCTCCAGAGACTACGGTCACCCTCAGGCACAGTGTCCATGTGGGCTACTATCCAGAGAGTCCTAGAGGTGTCGGCGCCCTCGAGCTGGGCGAGTATGTTGGGCCTTATGCCACCTCTAGCCCTCTCATCCCTCGCATCTACGCGCCAAACCCTCAGCCCAAGTCTTCTAAGCTCATCCTCGAGTACCTTGGCGCGCTCTAGCTCGCCCTCGCCACCCATATCCGGTGGAATGGCCTTTACTGGTATGAAGCTCTTGTAGAGGTCTATAATATAGCTGTGGAGAGTCCTGGCATCAGTCTCGTCGAGTACCCGCAAGCCAAGCCCCCAGGGGTAGCATGCATTGTACACCTAGGCTAAAGACCTACCCTTTACACGGTACAGCTCAATTGCACGTCCTCCTCCCCGTCAAGAGTGGCTGTATATTGTTGCATTCTATCTTCCCGATTTTTAGCGGGCTATAGCTGTGTAGAGGTGTAGGTTTAGAAGCGGCTCTCTACCTCTAAGACTAGTCCGAGGTCTATCTAGCTGGCTAGCCTGAGCGTTATGAGAGCCTAGCGGAGGGGTTTGTGGAGGGTGGTGCCTCACGAGCTTGTTGCCCGCTACCTCATACCGGGCATTAGGGCTCTTGTAGCACATGCTCTGCGGAGGCAAGGGCTAGGCCAGGAGAGGATAGCCAGGCTTCTTGGTGTCTCACAGCCCCTAGTTAGTAGGTATCTGCGCCGAAGATTCGACGATATTCTACAGGAGCTTGGCGAGATAGGCGTTGATATCGATGAGGTACGCTCTATAGTATCTATCCTTGCTGCGAGGCTTATACTGCAAAACTATACTGGCTACATGGAACTGTTTACTAGCTACATCAACACTTTGCTGGCGAGAGGTGCACTCTGCAGCTTCCATAGGAGGCTGGATCCTCGGCTCCCTGTAACCTGCAACATATGCATGAACTTGTTCAAACCTGGCCGGGACCCTTACATCGAGGAGGTTGAAGAGGCTGCGAAATTGTTCGCGTCGAGGCCTGGTGTGGAGAAACTCGTACCATACGTTGGCTCAAACATTGTAGCTGCGAAACCCCAAGCTAAGACTATAGCTGAGGTTGTCGGTCTAACAGGTGCAATAGTGAGGGTCGGAGATAAAGTTGCCATAGTTGGATTTCCCGCGTATGGCGGTAGCAAACATACAGCTTCGATACTCCTCCTAGCCTACTCTAAGTGGTCCGACTGCAGGGCAGCCGTGGTGATAGCTTTCAGCGAGCAGTGTATCGAGAAGTTGAGGAGGACTGGTCTGCGGGTAATAGAGGCAGGGCCCCACGAGTCGCCAGAGAAGCTCCTCGAGGATATAGCTTCGGTGCTGGAGAAGCAGAGAGATCCTGTGGACGTTATAGCTGACCGTGGCGGTATAAATCTTGAACCAGTAATCTATGTATTTGGACGGAGCGCGATGGATGCTGTTGAGCGTGCCCTATTATGCCTCGGAGACTAGTGTATACTGTCGGTCATAGTAATAGAACCCTTGGCGAGTTGATATCATTGCTAAAACTGTACCGGGTAAAGGTAGTAGTTGATGTGAGGAGGTTTCCAACGAGCCGTCGCGTACCATGGTTTCGACGAGAGGTGCTCATGGAGCTATTGCCCGTGCATGGTATAGGCTATATCTGGCTAGGCGAGGTCCTGGGCGGGTTTCGGCCTAGAGGCTACGAGGAATATATGAAGAGTGAGGGGTATAGACGTGGTATAGAGATGCTTGTCAAGGTAGTGGAGTCTGCTAGGGGACCCGTAGCTGTCATGTGCAGGGAGAGGCTGTGGTTTCGTTGCCACCGGAGATTCATTGCAGACACGCTCACTAGCATGGGCTACAAGGTTATGCACATAATCGATGCTAACCGTGCTACACCACATTATCGGCGTAGGAGAGAGTAGAATTAGAGACGTGGGCTTGGCTCCTCAGTGTAGAAGTCCTCTCCGCCTGCCAGTACTTGCTGTATTGTCGCGTAAAGGTCGTCGAGTCCGTAACCCGATACCGATGATACGAACCTTATAGCAGCCTCCATGCCAGGCTCTGGGCCGAGGGCTTCAAGCGCCTTTATTGCAGCCTCAGCCATTAACGGGTCAACACCCCCCACTCACGAGGACGCCGTAGAGAGTGTCGGGGCTGTTTAACTGTTCCTCTATGCTCTCCATCTGCTCAGGTTTTAGGAGGTCAGCCTTGGATATAGCGTTTACCTGTGGCAGGCCGAGCCGAAGCCTCGTGGAGAGTGCTAGTAGGAGGCTTGACGCAAGGCTCCTGGGGTTTGATGCAAATACAGCGTCTACAATGAATACTGTTACAGCCCTATGCTCCCCGATGATCTCCCTCAAGAGATAGGGGCCGGTGTCCCGGAAGGCGAATAATTCCATCTGACCAGGCGTATCTATGAGAACGTAGTTTACCCTCGTAGACTCTATCTCCGAGCGTATAATCTCAACATGGTTTACAAGCATGTCTATCGACGCTATAAGGGCGCCGTTGGGACCGAGCTTATACTTCTCCATCACGCTCCTAGCCTCAACATAGTGGCGGACGTCAACGTCCGGTTCGTAGGGAAGCCACTCAGCAGCAGGGTCGAGGTTTACCCGGGCGACCGAGAGCTGATTAAACTCTAGCCAGTCTCCGAATGCATCGACAAGGTGGGACTTACCGCTACCAGCCGGTCCCACCACAACAACGTAGTACATCCCACCTACTCCCCTACGTCTCTCGCAGTGTCCCCGCGGGGACTAGCACTTATTATTGCCGCGGCCGTCCCGGCCTAGCCTGGGGTGAACCAGTCCTTGGCTAGTAGCGAGGAGAAACTGATACCCGTGAAGGTATCGGGAATACATGACCTTGCAAGAATAGCTGCCAGCATTATAACCCTTGGCCAGCCAGCCTACCTTGTACGCCTCCCTAGCCGTAACGGAGGTAAGGTGTATGGTATCATAGCAGTTCTAAGGGACTACTACAAGCTCTATGGCCTACCCATGCTATACTACTACGTCGATGATGAGGGAAGACTGGGCGATGGCAACTATTTGTTGGTGAAGGTCGACGATCAAGGAGAACATGTGGAGCTATCGAAGAGCACTAGACCGGGATGGGTCGCAATACCAATCATAGACCTTGCTGAGAAGCCACCATTCTTCCCTGACGAACTGTAGCCGGCCTGCCCAGAGCCCATCCAACTCCTGGGGTGGATCCACTCCTCAGGCACATCTCCACCCGAAGCATTGGCCGCAGTAGAAGAGGTAACACACCTCCCCCTAGCTTAAACCCTCGCCGACACCCTACAAGATAACACACCGGTGAGACACAGCAATGAGGCTCGTAACGGTCAAGATGCCCGAAACCTACCTGGAAGGCCTGGATGAACTCGTCAAGATGGGCAGATATAGCAGCAGGAGCGAGGCCATAAGGATTGCTGTGAGGGAGCTGCTTAAGCGTGAGCTGTGGGGGATACCGGAGCACCCAACCGGGCTGGAGCTGTCAAGGCAACCTAGAAGGATAACGGTCTAAGAGGGCTCCTAGCACATGTATTCTCCCGGGTAGGTTTCTTGCCCGGCAGTGGTTTTCTCGTAGTACTAGCCCTCCTGGGCGCTATTCTCGGCATCCTCTACGCTTACGCCTCCCGGGCACGGAGCCTCGAGAGGATACCAGTCTACGCGCTCCTGGGAGCTATTGCTCTGCCTGCTGCATATATTGTTGTAGAGCTGCTTCTACGCCTAGTAGTGCTAATCCTTAAGGCAGTACTCATAGCAATCCTAGCACTCATCTTCTTTGCCTTGCTTAAACGCCTACTAGAATAAGAGGGGTAAGTACTGTAGCACAGTAGGACAGACCCAGGAGACTATAGAGGGTATTGTGACATGAATTTGGGGCGTGGTGTCTACAGGCAGCGCACCTCGATGATTGCAGCTGGTGTACTCGTCATAGTCCTGGGTCTAGCACTGCTGGCAGCTTCCTCCATGGCGAGGCCAGCCGGCGACCTAGTGGTTGTAGCTGAGGTTTATGGCGTTATCGATAGCGCTATGTGTAACTATGTGAATGACGCGATAACCTACGCTCACGAGTCTCACGCTAAGCTCCTCGTAATACTACTAAACACTCCCGGTGGGAGCCTTGACGCAGCACTCTGCATTACTGAAGCTATATCAAAGTCTCCCGTACCTGTCGCAGGTTTTGTTGTTGAGCGCTGGGCTGTTAGCGCGGGCACAATGATACTAATGTGTAGCCATTATGCAGCTATGCAGCCCGGAACAATTATAGGTGCTGTCCAGCCCGTAGCATTAACCCCTACGGGTACCTACCAACCAATAAACGAGTCCAAGATGCTGAACCCAGTGTACAAGAAGATAGAGGCGTGTATGAGGCTATATAATCGTAATATAACGGTTGCGAAGCGCTTTGTCTATGAGAACCTCGTCTTAACAGCTGAGGAAGCCGTAAAAATTCACGTAGTCGAAGCAGTAGCTGTAAACATTCACGATCTCCTAGCGAAGATTAATGGGTCAAAGGTAAACATGGTTTCCGGGCAGACCGAGATAGTGCTCCATGACCCCGTAGTAGAGTACTACAGTATGCCGCTCGGCCAACGGATACTCCACTACCTCTCAGACCCCCTCGTAAGCTCGATATTCTCCAGCATAGGCATACTCCTACTCATAGTTGCACTAGCCTCTGGAACCCTCCAGTTAGCCGTGGTGGCGATAGCACTTCTACTCCTAAGCTTCATAGGGTTCGGCCTCGCTGCTAGCCTTGCAGCAGCTGCACTCATACTCTTCGGTCTAATACTGATAGGTGTAGAACTCTTCGTCACCCCAGGCTTCGGCATAATAGGCTTTACAGGTATAGCGCTGACATTGTTAGGTGTGTTGATAGGGTTCACGGGCAAGCCAACGTATATTGCGGGGGAGAGCCTCAGGGTGGCGCAGCGCATACTAATAGCAGTGATAGTCCCCCTATCAGGGCTCATGGGTATAGTCGTCTATAAGGCTGCAAGGGCTTGGAGAAGGAAGCCCGTCTATATGCCACTACCCGTTGGCAAACAGGGTCGTGCAATAGATGAGATGCCGCCAGGCGGCACAGGCTTCGTCATGGTTGAGGGCGAGTACTGGCAAGCGCGGAACGTTGGTCGTCGAATTATACGGAGGGATGAAAAGGTGAGGGTTGTAGGCAAGGATGGTGTAACCCTCCTAGTTGTACCCTACGAGGAGGGAGGGACTACTGGAAAGGCTTCGACATGATAACATATCATAACATATCCACGACAAAACTAATATTTGGAACATTCTTAGACTGTGAACGCAGAGGAGTTGAGTCCGGTTATATTCTCTCGGAAAGGAAGGGAAGGGGCTTGGGAAACGTGGGGCCTTACAAGCTAACAATGTCGCAGCGTGAGGTGCTCGAGGCACTCATAAGGCTCTACGATGAGCGTAGAAGACTCATTAAGAGTAAGGAGATAGCGGAGCTAGTAAACAAGGATGAGGGCACAGTACGCAACATCATCCTCAGCCTTAAGAGCCTAGGTCTAGTTGAATCTAAGACTGGGCCCACTGGCGGCTATATGCCGACCCTAAAGGCCTACGAGATTATCAGGGGTATACCTGTCCAGCTGCCGGTCAAACTGAAGAAGGCAGGTAAAGAGCTAGACATACCTGTTACCACCATAGAGATTCTAGATATGCTAAACCCGGAAGGCTGTAGGGCCATACTAAGGGTGCAGGGTAGGATTCGCGGCGAGATCAACGTTGGCGATAAGGTTGAAATTGGTCCAACAAAGATAGCTAATGTGCGCATAGAGGGTGAGGTGACGCACATAGATCTAGCAACAAAGCAAATAGGCATTAAGATTACAAGGCTTATAAGCGTGCCAAGAATTCCTGTCGGCGAAATTGCATCAATAGGCAATATTATAACCATAGAACCGGATGCAACGATAAAGGATGCTGCAAAGCTCATGATAGAGAGGAGGGTTAAAGGACTACCAGTAATAGATAGCCGTGGACGCCTCATTGGCATCATAACTCAAACTGACATTGCAAAAGCTGTTGCCGAAGGCCGTATCGATGCAACTGTGAAGGAATATATGTCATTCCCAGTTATAACCATAAGAAGCGACGAGGACATAGGCGATGCAATAGAACTCATGAACCTGCGTGACATTGGTAGGCTCGTTGTCACGGACTCTGAGGGCAAGCCAATAGGAATAATAACTAGGACAGATATCCTCAAGTTTATAGCTGGATTACGATAGTAGCAGTTTCAACATAACTTTTCCCCGCCAAGGCCTATGAGGAGTACTCCCCAGCCCGGAGCCCTGCGGGGCGATGTGGACAATTCCTTTAGCCGAGGCCTATGGTGAACAATGTACTATTAACGAACTAGAAAGAATTATAAGTAGGAACATATTTCACATATCCTGCGGGACTGTGTGAGGTAGACAGTGATGGAGCATGACGAGAGCGTTGAGCAATAATAAGTAATTCGAGTCCAGAGGTCGGCGAAAGACTGACAAACGTGGTTACGAGCTAAAGAGGCATGGGTATAGGGTTACGGCGCAGAGGCTAGCTGTTGCGCGTATAGTATTTGAGACGGTTAAGGATCACCCAAGCTTTATGGAGATACTTGAGAGGGCTAGGAGGGAGATACCAAACATTAGCCCGAGCACTGTGTACAACAACCTCCAGTTACTCGAGAAGCTCGGGTTTATAAAGAGCTTTAGTATCCATGGCGGGACACGCTACGATAACGTGCACACGCACGTAAATGTCGTTTGTATTGATACCGGCAAGGTATTCGACCTAGATGATGTTGGGGCGGCCGAGGGGCTTGCGAGGGTGCTAGAGTCGAAGCTGCCAGGTGCTAGGGTTGAGAACATAGTGGTTTATGCAAGGTGCTCATGATAGGGTGAGGAGGCCTCGGGGCCAGGCTGACATCCTCACCACTCGGAGAGGGCGACAGCTCCTCAACGGCCGCCAGGATGTACTATCTATACACGGGAGGACCAGTATTATGGTTCACTTGTATCACTGCTATGTTGTGCTGTAGCTTGCTCGGGCTTAACTAGATCCAACTCTTCCAGGGTCTTAAGGAGTTCTGCTAACTTCTCGGCTACCCGTCTCCCCTTCTCTGTAAGTTTTGCGCATTTGCTATTGCCGCAGTAGTAGAGTGTTATTAAGCCGAGCATTGCTGCATCGCTTGCGCTTCGGTAGGTTGTGCCTACGCCCATACCATACCTTGGTATTCGGTGTAAGGGCATTGGACCGTGCTCGTAGAGTATTGCTAGTATGCGGAGTATGCCTGGCCGGGCTAGTAGCCAGTAGCGTTTAGCGCCATCCCGCTCCAAGACTGAGTCACCACTCGCGAGTAGTTTCCGCGACGGGATTCGCGGGCCTGTATTGTTGTGTATAGAGGATTCTACGTGGTTTAAAAGGTGCTAGGGTTTGCCTAGTTCTGGCTAGTTGCTGCCCTTAGTAGGCCTAAGAATAGCGGTGCTGGCTTCATTGGTCTGCTCCGGAACTCTGGGTGCGGCTGACTCCCAACGAAGAATCGGTGGCTTCTCAGCTCTATGAACTCGACCCTTCCACCTTCCAGGCTGTAGCCTGAAACCTCCATGCCCGACGCTACTAGCTTGTCTAGGTACTTGGGGTTTACCTCGTAGCGGTGGCGATGTCTCTCATATACTATCTCCTTACCCTCGTAGAGGTTGTAGACTAGCGTGCCTCTTATCAGCTTTATCGGGTAGGAGCCTAACCTCATTGTTCCTCCTAGCTTGGTGAGGTAACGCTGACTCTCAAGCAGGTCTACAACGGGGTAAGGTGTTGCTGGATCTATCTCTGTGCTATTAGCGTCCTCGAGGCCTGCCAGGTGCCGAGCTATAGCGATGACTGCTAGCTGCATGCCAAAGCATATGCCTAGGAATGGTTTCCCAGCTTCTATGACCTCGCGTATGACCGCTATCTTGCCCTCAGCTCCTCTTGCGCCAAAGCCCGGCAGCACTATGACTGCGTCGTTCTCCTCTACTGGCCGGCGGGGGTTCAGTTTACCCCTCTCAATGAGTGTTGACTCGTACCAGTTTAGTACCGGCTTAACGCCGAGGGCTGCTCCGGCGTGACGTAGCGCCTCTATGATGCTTAGGTAGCTGTCCTTGAGCTTGGTGTACTTGCCAACCATTGCTATCCTTACCGGTTTTGAGGCCTCCTTAACGCGGCGAACAAACTCCCTCCAAGCGTCTAGGTCTGGCTTACGCTTCTCAAGGCCGAGCCTCTCAACGATAAAGTTTCCGAGGCCCTGCTCCTCGAGGATTAGTGGAACCTCATAGATCACCTCGACGTCTGGGTTACTGAACACTGCGCTTGGGGGTAGGTTTGCGTAGAGAGCTATCTTGTTTCGGGCCTCCTCCTCTAGTGGGCGTGTACTACGGGCTATTATGGCGTCTGGCTGTATGCCTATGCGGCGTAGCTCTTGTACACTATGCTGTACAGGCTTGGTCTTCTGCTCACCCGTCGTCGAGAGAACGGGGACCAGTGCCACGTGTATGAATAGTGTATTATTGTAGCCTTCCTCCATCCTCATCTGCCTCACGGCCTCTAGGAATGGTAGCCCCTCAATATCACCTACAGTGCCACCAATCTCGACCAGCACTATGTCGGCTGAGGTTTCTCTTGCAACATCCCTTATCCTGTCCTTAATCTCGTTTGTTATGTGGGGGATTACTTGTACTGTTTGTCCCAGGTAGTCGCCACGTCGCTCCCTCTCTATCACTGATAGGTAGATCTGTCCTGTCGTGATGTTGTTCTTCTTGGAGAGGAAGGTGTCGAGGAACCTCTCATAGTGGCCTAGGTCTAGGTCTGTCTCGCCACCGTCCTCGGTTACGAAGACCTCGCCGTGCATGTAGGGGTTCATAGTGCCTGCGTCAACGTTGATGTATGGATCTATCTTTATCGCTGTAACGTTGTAGCCGCGCGCCTTGAGGAGGAGGCCTATAGAGGCTGTAGTTATACCTTTGCCAACGCTGCTGAGGACTCCGCCCGTGACAAAGATGTATTTTGTCATGTGCTGCCCGGTGGGGTGGCTACAGCTACTGCCAAGCTTTAAGGAGTTCGTCTACTTGCGGCGAGTGCGGTTTTATCTTCGCGATTATGTCAGGGTATCTTGATAGGTGGTCTGCAGCCACTATGACTATCGTTGAGCCCCTGTCTAGTGCTCCACACTCTACGAGCCTTGTTGCTGCTACAAATGCTGCACCGGTTGACGGGCCTGCCAGTAGACCTGTCGCGCGTAGTAGCGCGGCTATACCGATTATAGCCTCGGAGGATGAAACCTCTACTACGCGGTCAACGTATCTGCTATACCTGGAGTAGATATCGGGTACGAAGTCGCTCACTAGGCCCTCTATATGGTCTTCGCCTCGGCCTCCAGCGAGTGCTGAGCCTTTCGGAGTCACGGCCACGTTTAGTGTATTGCCTAGGGTCTCCTTAAGTCTCCTGCCAACGCCGGTCACTGTGCCGGCTGTGCCAACGCCCATGACGAATGCGTCCACATGCTTAACCTGGGAGAGCAGCTCGCTCGCCGTTGTCTCGTAGTGAGCTAAATGGTTCATCTCGTTGGCCATCTGGTCGAGGAAGAAGCAGCCCATCTGGGCTATCTCCTCTCTAGCCCTCTCGCGGCCACTCCCCTCAGTGGTCACCTCAACTATTTCACCGCCAAACATTCTGATAAGCTTCTTCTTAACCGCCGATGCCGTCTTTTCGACAAATAGCACCGAGCGGAGGCCTAGGAGGTGTGCAATCCACGCAACCGATGTTGCCGTATTGCCGCTGCTAACCTCGGCAACACAGCCCCCGGGGTCCACAGCGCCAGACTCTATAGCACCTTTAATCATGTAAAGGGCTATGCGGTCCTTGTGGCTCCCTGCCGGGTTTACGTATTCCAGCTTTACACAGAACCTATATGAGCCCAGGGTAAAGCATTTAGTTGGAGTACCCCCTACGATACGCGAAAGCCTCTCTATGGCTTGGAGGAGTTCTTCGCGGCTAGAGGGTTTAGAGGCTAGAACCATTTTCGGACACCCAGGAGAGGCGGTTACGCATATAGTGTCCGGCTATTAGCGCTCTCGCACAAACTACATTAATAAATGTAACCTTTGTGTAATGTTTCCTCCATGGGAGTCGACTCTTGACGCTCGTAGCTGCAATAGACCGTGATCCAGCCGAGGAACTAGTTTCGAAGCTATGCAGGGTGGTTGCAGGCTTCAAGCTTGGCATTCCACTGCTGCTTAGGTATGGTGCAGCTTACGCGCATAGGCTGCGTAAACTCTGTAGAGACGCACTATGGATTGCTGATCTAAAGCTTGCAGACATAGGTAGCACCATGGTTGCTAGCGTGGAGCCTCTTCTCGGAGCCGTAGATGCCTTCATAGCGCATGCGGTGGTTGGGGTGGAGGGTGCACTTGACCAGCTGGCCAACACGCTGGAGGAACATGGAACTAAACTGGTGCTCGTAGTAGCTATGAGTCATCCAGGCGCCTCCAGCCTTTACAATAAGCTCGTAGAAGACAATATTGAGGTGGCGAGGAGGATCAGGGCGTGGGGCGTAGTTGCGCCAGCAACAATGCCGGAGCTCGTAGCGCTTGTGCGGAGTAGGCTGCCGGAAGTAAAGGTGTTCTCGCCAGGAGTTGGCGCGCAAGGAGCGAAGCCTGGCGACGCCCTTTGCGCAGGAGCTGATTACGAGATAGTTGGGAGACTAATTACGTCCTCGCCGGATCCTCTCGAAGTTGCTAAGAAGGTTCTGGCGGAGCAGAAAAAGAGACTTGAGAGGTGCTGGAAGCCGTGAACAGCTATGCACTAGATCTAGCTGATGTGCTTGTCGAGGCTGGTGCGATAAGGTTTGGAGAGTTTAGACTCTCCAGCGGCTCCACAAGCCCTATCTACATCGATATGAGAATTGTGCCTTCGAAGCCACAACTGTTCCGCCGTGTACTAGGCATGCTTGCCGAAAAGCTTAACGATGTCAGGGAGGTTGATGTTGTTGTTGGTGTGGCAACGGCAGGCATTATCTGGGCTACGGGGCTCGCGCTCCTCTCCGAGAAACCTTTAGCATATGTCCGACCCAAGAGGAAGGAGCATGGCCTACAGAGGGTTGTGGAGGGGATTGTTGAAGGGCGTCGTGTACTAGTCGTAGACGATGTTGCTACCACGGGATCTAGCCTCGCATCGGCCGTGGAGTCTCTCAGGGAGGCTGGTGCTGAGCCAGTAGCAGCCATGGTTATTGTAGACCGTGAGCAGGGTGCTGTTGAGAGACTCGCAGATTACGGTGTTAAGCTCTACAGTCTCGCAACTCTACGTGAGATAATCCATGCAATGGTTGTCAAAGGATATCTTGACCCAGCTGAGGCCACGAGGCTTATAAACCTTCTATACGGTGAAAGCTTGTAGAGGGCTTTTGGGCTCTGGCTCGGGCTGGAAGGGCCGGGATGTAATTAGCATCCTAGATTTTGACCGGGATAGCCTTGAGCAGCTCTTCGAGGTCGCTGACAAGTTCTCCTCCCTGCTCAGGGAGAGGGGGCGCATACCACTCCTAGAAGGTTATATTGTCGCCTTAGCCTTCTTTGAGCCCTCCACGAGGACCAGGCTGAGCTTTGAAACAGCCGCGAAGAGGCTAGGGGCAGACACTATAGGGTTTACGAGCGAAGAGGCTATCAGTATAGCCAAGGGAGAAACACTAGCCGATACTATACGTATGCTCGACTCCTATGCGGATATGATAGTGTTAAGGCACCGCTACGAGGGAGCAGCACTCTATGCTGCCGAAATAGCAGAACACCCGGTGATAAATGCTGGCGATGGTAAACAACATCACCCAACGCAGGCAATGCTCGACCTCTACACGGTCAGGAAGCTTTTCGGTACAATAGACGGGCTCACCTATGGGGTTCTCGGCGATCTCCGCTACGGGAGGGCCGCCTCGAGCTTCATATTGGCCCTGACAATCTATCGGCCTAGAATGATTTACCTTATTTCGCCGCCTCTGTTGAGAGTGAGGCCCGAGGTACGCATGGTACTTGACGAGAGAGGGATGAGGTATAGGGAGGTTGAGAGCCTCGAGGAAGTTCTAGGCGAGCTAGACGTCCTCTACGTGACGCGTATCCAGCGGGAGAGGTTTCCGGATCAACGCGAGTACGAGAAGGTCCGGGGGAGCTACCGCGTTACACTGGAGCTGCTAGAACAGCATGCTAGGAGGGAGCTGCGTATCCTTCACCCGTTGCCAAGAGTTGATGAGATAGCGCCGGAGGTAGACGGGACCCCATACGCTGCCTACTTTGAACAAGCCCGTAACGGTGTGCCAGTCCGTATGGCGCTCCTAGCTCTCATAGCTGGCCGGGAGGTGTAGCCGGTTGGAGAGCGGGTCAGGCCTCCTGGTTAGGAGGATACGTGAGGGAACCGTGATAGACCATATACCTGCAGGTAGGGCTTTGACTGTGTTAAAGATACTGGGCATAACTGGGCGCGAGGGAGCTAGGATAGCTGTTGTGATGAATGTTGAGAGTCGGAAGCTTGGCCGGAAAGATATCGTGAAGATTGAGGGTCGCCACCTTAGCCCCGAGGAGGTGGATAAGATAGCATTGGTAGCTCCGAGGGCTACAATAAACATTATCCATGACTACCGTGTCGTGGCGAAGCGTCGTGTCACAGTGCCAGACATTGTTGAGGGTATACTGATGTGCCCCAATCCGTCCTGCATAACGAGGGTTGGGAGGGAGCCGGTGAAGCCGAGATTCCGTGTAGTGTCGAGGCAGCCACTGGTGCTCCAGTGCGTCTATTGTGGTACCCTCGTATCGGAGGAGGATGTGGCCGAGCAATTAGCTGAGGGAGGCTAGGTGTGCAACGCTACAGCTACCATAGCGTTGAGCTTGTGCGCATACTATGGCGAGGTCCGCGTCAGGTTATGCTAGAGTATCGCTACCTAGACAGTGCCCCGTCTCTCTCGCCGGGACAGTTTATACTGTTCTGGGTTCCAGGCTCAGAGGCCATACCGTTGACACCCCTCTACAGTGATGCTAGTAGATTGGTTCTGCTAGTAGTTGAGCGGGGCCCGACTACTGCCAGGCTCGTCTCGTCGCCTCCGCGCCATGCTGGCGTCATAGCTGTTCTGGGTAGGCGGTTCACCTACCGCGGGGACGAGATGGTGTTCCTAGCCGGTGGCGTTGGCGTGGCAGCTGTGGCTATGGCTGCGAGGGAGGCAGCGCAGTCAGGTGTAAGGGTTACAGTTTTCTATGGTGCCCGTAGTGCCGGCGAGCTAGCACCCGTCGAGGAGTTCCTAGGCGGTGCCAGGGTCATCTACGCGACGGATGATGGTAGCCGAGGACTCCGGGGAACAGTGCTTGACGCACTTCACGCCAGCGGGCTCCGTGTAGGCGATGTATACACGGTTGTTGCTGGCCCAAAACCCCTACTGTGCAGGGCTTACAGCGAGGCCGCTGAGGCTGGGCAGCTGGAACGGCTTGCCCTCAGCATAGAGACAATGGTTAGATGTGGCCTCGGCTTCTGTGGGAGCTGCACCATACCCTGCACAGGCATGCTGCTCTGCCGTGACGGTCCCGTAGTTCCGGCTGTTAGGCTTGGCTGCTGGGTGGTGAGGGAGTGCCAGAACTAGCCATCTGCGGCCACCTCGTAGATGGCTATGGCGTCTACGGGAGTGGTTGCATCAACATTGAGGGAGACAGGATAGCTTCGGTAACAAGTGAGCCCAGGGCGCCGGAGAGGCTCGACTACCGAGATATGGGCGGCATAGTACTGCCCGGCATGATAGACCTCCACGTTCACCTAAGGGGGCTCAAGCTATCCTACAAGGAGGACGAGGCTACTAGTACACGTGCAGCCGCAGCCTCGGGCATAACGCTCGTGGCAGACATGCCGAATACCATGCCGCCACTAAGGTCGAAGAGTGCTATTGATGCTAAGCTTGCCGCGCTAAGGAGGATGAGCCTCGTAGACTATGCTGTCTACGCCGGGGTACCTGACGAGCCCGAAGAGGCGCGGGGGCTCGCAGAGCTGCCTATTGCAGGGTTCAAGGTTTATCCCGAAGACCTGGAGGAGAGGAGAGGCACACTACGAAGGATAGCTAGGCTACACAAGCTACTAATCCTTCACGCAGAGCACCCCGTGGCGTTGAAGAGCATAGTAGAAGCCGAGGATACGAGGGCTGCTATGAGGGGCTGCTGGGCCGAACTCGCTGGGCTCATGGAGGTACTAGATCTTGGTCCGGCGAGGCTCCATGTAACCCATGCTAGCTGCCCCAGCACTGTGCTAGCAGCCAAGAAGGTGGGTGCAACAGTTGATGCTACGCCGCACCACCTCTTCTACAGCCTCCGAGGCAGCGATTGTGGATGGAGGGTTAACCCACCCCTGCGCAGCAAGGCTGAGCGCCTATCCATGCTCAAACTCCTAGCAGAAGGCATGGTGGACGCGTTGGCGAGCGATCATGCACCCCACTTGCTGCGGGAGAGGATAGACCCCCTATCCTGTAGCCCGGGCTTTGCATGGCTCGACTCATGGCCTCTACTTGCGGCTTGTCTTGTAGCCTCTGGCACTCTAAGTCTCCAGGATTACGCGCGTTTGACATCTCTAAATCCTGCAAGGATACTCGGCATAGACTCCGTCTACGGCTCCCTGCAGCCGGGCATGAGGGCGAACATAGTGGTCATCAAGCTCGAGCGTTGGCACCGGCCAGCAAGAATCTACAGCAAGGGTGAAAACCCAATAGAGAACATTATCGAGGTATGTGCTGCACTGAAGGCAGTAATCGTGGGAGGCACGCTTGTCTACCTTGATGGCGAGTTTACTGGCGAGAAACCTGAAACAGTTAACGCTATAGAATACGCCTCTACTTACCTAGCCTCCTCCTCTCCTCCCTAAGCTTCTTTACCTCTTGAGCTATCATACGTAAAGTGTTAAGCTTGGAGCCAACCTTATCCACAACCACTCTTTTACGCTGCTCCCACCAGCTACGGGGATAAGCTGCCTCCTCAACTGTTGGGTTTAGGCCCAGCCTATTGGCAGCCTCAACTATTTCCTCAACCCTTGGCTTCCTAACAGCATCTCTCAATGGTATCTTCCTGCCCTCAGACCTAGAAAGCGTAGAGTCAATATTTGCTGGCCAGAGCACAATCCTCCTGCCCCGATACTCTTTACTCAAACCCCAGCACCTCACTATTGTAGGGGCTCAGCCTGAGGGTACCTTCCACACCACTCGGCCCGATAATCCTTCCTCACCGCCCCAGGCGTCTCAACTTTAGCCCGAACCCTATTAGTATGCGCTCACTCGATACCAATCGCGACATAGCATATACTGCTGCGACAGTATAGACAGTGTTGAATGCCAGAGATGCCAGAGCAATACTATACGATGCTTTGAGGCCAGAGTATAGCGCCACCATGGGCGCTGAGGCCGGTATGGCTGCCACAGCATATGCCTTGGCGCCGGGTGGCAAGCCTATAAACATGATAGATATCGCCATCACGAAGAGAGGTGCTACAATAACGCCTATAGTTGACTGTGCAGCTCTCACATCCTCTGCAAGGCTGCCAATAAGCATTGCAACTGTGGCTATTAGCAGCGATGCTACCAGGAGACCAGCAGCGAATAGGACTAGGAGGCTGGGGTCAGCAAATACAGCCTTAAACCCAGCACCTGGTGCAACAGCCTCAGAGTAGTAGAGCATTGCAGCTGAGAACACAGCAGCCTCTAGCAACCCTATGGCAAATGAGCCGACAATTTTTGCCCATACGATAGAACTCCTACTAATTGGCTGGGAAAGTAGTAGCTCGAGAGTCTTCTCGGCCCTTTCATAGGCCATGCTTGTTGCCGAAACCTGGGCAACCATTATCAAAGCGAAGAGGGGGACATATATCATCATCGTTATTGTGTTATAGAGTGCTTGCAGCTCTTGTTCGTCAACAAGCCCTATTCTCGGCAGTTCTATGTATATACCCGTTTTCACCGGCGAGCCTATAAAGGTAGGTGTTACACCTAGCCTGTTGGCGATAATTCTGCTAGCAGTTTCAGATATCAGTGATGCCAGTACCAAGGCAGGATGTGAGGCGAGTTCTGCGATTGATGTGGGGGCTACCGAGCCATATACATGCACGGTGGCTGGGTATCCGGAGGATATGTTCCTGCTGAACTCTTCCGGGAACACTATGACAATGTCATAGCTCTCCATCAGCCTGATTGGGTCACCCTCAACGATATCCATGTGTATATTCGTAGTCCTGGTTAGCTCGCTGATAATCTCGCGCCAGAGGTCACCCTTGTCTAGTCCAACAACGGCTATGTGGGTCTTTGTGAGTGCTTCAGTTCTCGTCTTGGCGGCCTCTTCTATTGCTTGTGTCGTGAACTGGCCGAGCATAATTATTAGCATAGGGGCTATTATTAGGCTGGCTATAAACGCTCTATCCCTCAGAATACTTTTTATCTCCTTAACAGCAAGCACGCCGATCATGCGTTAACACCTCCCGTAATCTTCTCGAATACTTGCTCGAGGTTCTCTGCCGAGAACTTCTCCTTCAGCTCCCTTGGAGAGCCCTCGGCGAGTAGCCTGCCGCCGTAAATTATGCCCACGCGGTTGCAGAGAAACTCAACCTCAAGCATGTTATGGCTGCTCAGTAATACTGTGATGTTGTGTTCTCGGTTGTAGCGTAGTATCATCCTCCTCATGCGCATACTCTGCATCACGTCGAGACCAGATGTAGGCTCGTCAAGTATCAGTAGTCGAGGCCTTAATGCAAGAGTTATTGCGAGCAAGAGACGACGCTTCATGCCCTTACTATAGCCTCCAGCAGGCCTCTCAAGTTCCTCCCAGCTAAGCCCAGAGAGCCGAGCAGCCTCGTCTATGAAGGCTTCACGGTCGCGGCTACTCTTGAACCGGGTCTTCGCAAAGAGTTCTATAATCTCGATACCTTTTAGCCTTCGGTAAACTCCTGCATCCTCTGGGAGGTATGCTATGAGGCTTCTCACCTTCGCTGGCTCCGAGAGTACGTCTATGTTGTAGATTAGCACTTTCCCCGAGGTTGGACGTAAAAGCGTGGCAAGTATGCGTAGTGTAGTTGTCTTCCCCGAGCCGTTAGGCCCAACTAGCCCGTATATTTCGCCATCGAATACCGTGAAGGAGAGGCCTCTTAGCGCGTGAACTCCACCTGGGTAGACCTTGTGAAGGTTTTCAGCCCGTACAGCGGTCTCCAAACTCAACAGCCTCTTCAGATAGGCCTTCAAGGAGAGCTGTGAAAGTACCTAAATATGCTTACCGAAGAGATTGCAGAGAGTATTATGTCATGTGATCGCATATGCTGTATCCTCTTTGGTGGTCAGAACCCCACACCCATCAACATCCCGTCCGGAGGGTTCTGTTCGCCAGCTCGTCATCATCCCTTTGCGTGTAGTGGCGGGGCTCTGCAGCGGTTGGGGCCCGTTCATCCCCGCGTGGTCGCCGGTAATACCAGTCTTCATCGCCCCTTGGGGGTGCGGTGCCTCCAGCTAGGATTCGATGCACTCCCTCCTTCTAAGTTGTATACCTCGCGAAGAGAGTTCGCGGGCTAGATCCCTCAGTGCGGGAGCGAGCTCCTCTGGCGTGTTAACGCCAGGATGCCCCCAGCCGCGTAGCGCTTGCATGGCCGTCCACGCATGTACTATGCTTGTTGCATAGGCGAGCACCGGATAATCTATATCGAGATCTCGCTGTTTAACGTCGATTGTGTAGACTCTCTCGACACGCTTGTTATTCGCTATGCCTTTTACAGTTACATGTAAAACTATTCGATCATCTTGTTTAGGAAGTATCTCCTCAAGAAGCCTTGCGAGCAGCTCGCGAGGTGCCACGGAACAGCCAGCTATCACATGTGGTTTGTTGTCGAGCAGGCCTAGCCTCTTGAGTGTCTTCAAGACATTTACGTGGCCCGGGTAACGTAGCGTGTACTCTACAAGCGTTTCAATGCTAGGGTAAGATGTCAGTAATGTTCTAAGTCCATCAGTGGGCATGGCGTCAAAGCGCCCTAGGCCGGGTAGCTCTACCTCCACAGCGTCGTCTATGGGGTCTAGCTCTACGAGTCTTCCCCTTAGTTTAGCCCGTGCAGGCCTACTGTACTCCTCAAGCAGGTCCATAGTAGACCATGATGCTACAAGGCCTAAGGGCTCCCTCTCAGCCTCCGCCGATATGCCACCAACGTAGACTATAGCCTCCACGGCACTGTCAAGGCCTCGTGCGCCGTGTGCTACCAGCATGTTCGAGAGGCCCGGCGCAAAGCCGGCATCGACGAAGAGTTTGATGCGATTCTCGAGAGCACGGCTATGGAATGCTAGGGGATCTCGAACAAACGAGACATCTACTATCAGTGGCGCCTTATACTCTACGAGTAGTGTTATGACCCGCTCTGCGATCCTGCCGGGTAGCGCTGTGAGTATAGCCTCACAGCTAGACGCTATATGGCTGGCGACGTGTGGATTCGTAGAGTCGGCTAGATGTGACTCAAAGCCATCGCGACGGGCCAGCTCTACGCGGTACCGCGAGGAGTCATAGACTATAGGTGGAAACCCTTTTTCGGCGAGTATGCGTGCAGTGATTCTCCCAATTCTGCCATAGCCCACGAGGCATATAACCATCTTTGCGGCCAGACCCTCCAAGGAGATTATACTAGCAGACCTTCCAGCCGGGCTCAGCTCCCTCAGCTGTTAGGGGCACCGGCTTCTGTCCCTTCTCGCAGCCAGCAGCTAGTAGCATGCCCTCACTCAAGTAACCACGTATCCTCTTAGGCTTGAGGTTGGCAACTATAACCATTGTCTTGCCTATAAAGTCCTCGGGGTTGTAGAACTCGCCGAGCCCAGCTATTATCTGCCTCTTCTCGGTACCAATATCCACTATGAGGCGGAGTAGCCTCGTGCCAGGAATACGCTCAGCCTCTACAACCCGGCCAACACGTAGGTCGATGCGGGCAAACTCCTCTATAGTTATGTACTCCTTCTCTCTGTCCATGGGTTGATTGGAGGCCACGGTCCCGCACACCTCCTAAAACCCGAGCCTACCCTAGTCATCTAGGACAGCCTTATTCTTGTGGTCTGCGTGGAATTTCGACAAACTTCTCGCCAGCCACCACCTGGTCGATACTGTGTATTGCTGCTCCAACCTCCTCGAGAACCCTCCTAATGCCGTCGAACTCGATATTGTCGCCTTCGATAACGACTGTTAAGCTTAGCGTCTCGACATCAACCTCGTTGACAGTTATGTTTACGCCCTGTACGCCGGGAACCTTTGCAAGCTCGAGAGCAACATCAACTATTGACGGGTCCTTTAGGGGTTTAAGCACGTCGAGGACTAGGCGGCGCAAGCCACTCAACTCTCGACTAACCCTCCCGCCGCGTAGTTGCATACACATAGTCCGTTGGGATTATCTCTCTTACTCTCCACTAGGCGTATGCTTTACCCACGCCCCGCAACTGGCAGAATTGAAGTATTAATAGGTGGTAGGGATTCACCTTTCTAGGGCACCACCCCTTACAGCTGCAGCCTGGGGCTGAACAGATTGTCTGCGCGGAGCCATGCTAGCATAGATGATGTTGACTATAAGCTTGTAAAGCTCCTGGCTATGAATGCGCGGCAGAGTATACGCGAGCTCGCAAGGGAATTAAAACTTGCTGCATCAACTGTTCACACGCGGCTAAGTAAGCTTGTTAAAGCAGGGGTTATAAGGAGGTTTACTGTCCTACCGGACTACGATGTGTTGGGCTATACTGTCACTGTTCTCATACTAATGCAAGTTGAAGGGGGACGCATAGTAGAGGTTGGAGAATACCTCGCCAAGTCTCCCAACGTTATCGCAGTGTATGATATCACCGGCGACTACGATCTCGCAGTCGTAGCGAAGTTTAGGAGCGTAAGTGAGCTAGACAAGTTCATCAAGGCCGTGAACAAGCTGCCAGCCGTCAAGCGAACCGTTACAAGCCTCGCCCTTCGCGCAATAAAGGAGGACCCCGCCTCACCCCTAACAGCGGAGGCCTAGCAACACCATTAGATCATGGGTGCTCCATGCTGCAAACACCATGGGTGGTACTTGAAGGGTGGCAGCAGGGCCGTCTAAAGGGTATTGGTATCCTATATGAGCAAGCTTGCAGGAGGAAAGCCACGCACCTAGGGTAATGCATCAATTTTACAAGTCACTATGTGTCCTCAACCGTCTTGGTTATCCTGTTGCGTGTTTCTTGTATGAGCCTTTCAGCCTTCTTAAGAACGTCTTCTACGTCTCACCAGGCGCAGAACCCCCATAGAAGCATGTATGTTGGCTGCTCGCCTGGCGGAGACATTTCTCATCCCAGGAGCCTTGCTCCCCCGCGAGGACATCATTGCAGAGCCCTGGTTCCCTGCGGCTTTCAAGCCTCCAAGCCTCTCTTCATGAGGAGTATGCCTTTACGGCCGAAGCTACCGATCCCCAAGCCCTCTCTGCCGCCTTGTTCTACATCATTCTTTCTAGTTCCTTTCTTGTCTGCTTAAGGTAGACACCGTCAGCCCTGATGCAGTCTAGGGCTGTAACGCTTGGGTCAAGGCCGCAACTAAGCCTTGTGGCAAGTAAGGCCTTAATATTGTAACGTTCGTCTCTTGGCCTTTTCCAAGCCTTTGTGGAGATGGGTTGGCACGGGAATCATGAGGTATTTTGTAGTACAAGTTCTGTCAAGGCTTGACACATCATGTAGTTGAATCCATAAACCTGCTTTGTTTGCATTGGCTGCTGCATGCTGGGGCTTCATATCATCAAGTTGTGGCGGCTTCTTTCTGTGTGCTCGCCAGGTTTAAAGACCTAGGCGTGGGGGGCTGCAGTGGAGGGGTGTATGGTATTGGCGCAGGAGAGGAGCGTAGAGCCTCCAAGGGCTATAGTGAAGAAGCCACGTCTACTCAAGTATGGTGGTGCGGAGCCGGGTCTGCGGGAGGGTAGAGGATTCAGCATACCGGAGCTTGAGGCTGTGGGGCTGACAGTTGAACAGGCGAGAAGGCTCGGCCTCTACGTTGACACGAGGAGGAAGACTAAGTGGGACTGGAATGTAGAGGCCCTACGTAAGTTCCTCGAAGAGCTAGGCATAAAGCCGCGGAGTTCCAGTAGCTAGCATTTTACTTCCACGAAACTCTACCAGGTCTCCTGCACGGCTCAGAGCTAGCCCGGCCCCACAAGCGGGTGTTTCGATCATAGTATCTACTGTAGGCCTTCTGCACAATGTATTATGAATAAACTTAGTAAGCTCGTGGCAATACGTCACGTCCCGGGCTGCAAGGAGTGGGCAAGGCTGCCCCAGTTCTCTCGCTGCATGGCATTGTGAAGGTTTATCCAGGAGGTGTGGTCGCTAACGACCATGTAGACCTGGATCTATACCCCGGGGAGGTTCTCGCGCTACTTGGCGAGAACGGTGCCGGCAAGTCTACCCTTGTGAGCATAATTGCTGGGCTACAGAGGCCTGACCATGGGAGAATCATCTATCGGGGTTCGGAGGTCCAGTTTGGGAGTCCCCGTGATGCAGTTCGCGCCGGTATTGTCCTCGTGCCACAGCATCCACGCCTCATCGAGGCATTTACTGTTGCGGAAAATGTTATGCTCGCTGTCCGGCTTGCTGGCAGAAAGCTCTCGCGGAGCGAGGTCGTGTCTAGACTGCAGCAGCTAGCTGAAAAGTATGGTCTACACGTTGATCCTGATAAGCCGGTGCGAGAACTTACTATGGGCGAGAGGCAGCGGGCGGAAATACTCAAAGCGTTGCTCTTGGATGCGCAAGTGCTACTCCTAGACGAGCCCACTACGCACCTTTCTCCGCTTGAGGCTAGGCAGCTTCTAGGCCTTGCCAGGAGGCTGGCGGGTGAAGGGCGCAGTGTAGTCCTCATCACTCACCGTATCCCGGAGGCGTTAGAGGCTGCAGACCGCATAGCCGTGATGAGGCGTGGCAAGCTTGTAACAGTGATGCCCCGTAGCGAGGCTACGCCTGCAAAGCTCCTCCAGCTAATGTTTGGTGAAGCTCCACGCATGGAGGTTAAGCGCTCCGCTAAGCCGGGAAGCAGGGAGGTGCTGGTGGTACGGGATGTGTGGATTAGTGAGCCCGGCCGCGGCTACGTGGTGAAGGCAGCTGCGTTTAGCGTTAGGAGTGGCGAGATCTACGGTATAGCTGGGGTGGCTGGTAACGGGCAACGAGAGCTATTCGAGGCTATTATAGGCTTACGCATCCCAGTACGAGGCTCAATAATCATTGATGGTGTTGATGTTACAAGGCGTGGAGCTGGTGCGAGAGCTAGGTTGGGCACAGCTGTTATACCGGAGGAGAGGCTTGGCTGGGCACTCGTACCAGGTAAGAGCCTTGTATTCAACACCGTTCTCGGCTTTTACAGTTGTGGAACAAGCTTGTTCCGTGGACTAGTGGTGTTGTGGAGTAGGGCTAGGAGGCTTACGGAGAAGATAGTGGAGGATATGGAGGTAAAGACTCCTGGTCTAGACGCATCCGTTGAGGCGCTTAGCGGAGGTAACATGCAACGCTTCATCCTTGGACGTGAGCTGGCTAAAAAGCCCAGGCTCATAGTGGCAATGAATCCCACGGCAGGCCTCGACTTTGACGCTACAAGGAGGGTTCGCAGACTCATAGCAAGAGCGGCCGACGAAGGTGCAGCTGTTCTCCTCGTATCCGAGGATCTTGAAGAGCTTTTTGAGCTGGCAGACAGGATAGCCGTTATGAGCGCCGGCAGAATTGTCTGCGAGTGCTCTAAGCCATTCAACTACAAGCACATAGTATCAGCCATGGCTCAGGGAGGTGGATCTGTTGAGACTTGAGCTTGTAGAGAAGGCGCCATGGGAGCGTGGAAATCCTCTCCTCTACGGCCTTGCCGGCCTAGCTGCCGGCATGCTTGTCTCCATAGCTGTTGGCGCTCTTACACCTCGTGGCGTAGGTGGTGTAGCTGCCGCCTTCTACAAGGCCTTTACGAATCCCAACTCCTACTTCGACTCGCTGCCATACTTCGTGCCCATAGGCCTCTCGGCTGCTGGACTAGCCCTAGCCTATAGAGCTGGCTTCATAACCATCGGCTCAGAGGGTCAGGTTATACTGGGCTTGACAGTAACCCACGGCCTCTTAGCCTATGTGTTATGGGATGCGCCAGGTCTTGCAGGTCTTGTAGCGGCACTAGTACTAGCCGCTATAGTAGGCGGAGCATGTGGCCTCCTTGTTGGCGCTATGCGGGCGTACTTGGGCACCAATGAGACCCTTATAAGCCTCATGTTAAACTATGTTGTTGTTGCTATTGTAAATTATCTCGTATCCGGACCCTGGAAAGCTGGGAGATTCACCATGACTGTAGTGTTGCCCGAGAAGTTCTGGGTCAGCGGGGCTACGGCGGCAGCTGTAGCGGCTGCCGCCATAGTAGTGCTTGACCTTGTCCATCGGTTTACAAGGCTTGGCGTGGCAATAGATGCTGTCGGGGCTGCGAGAAAGGCAGCTGAAACCTATGGGGTGGACCCCCGGAGAACAATTCTCGCTGCTGCGGCACTGTCTGGTGCTGCGGCAGGGCTCGGCGGCGCGCTGTACATAGTGTCTATTCATACACCGTTAACCACTATAGGCAAGGGAGGCCTGGGTTACGGCTACATGGGCGTGCTCGCAGCGTGGCTAGCTGGTCTACGTCCCCTCGGCGCTCTCGCTGCTGGCATGTTGCTGGCCGTGCTCTATAACATGGTTTCTATGCTCCAGCTCCAGGGTATACCTGCAAGCCTAGTCTACGCCTTCGAAGCCATACTCGTACTCTCCGTGCTCATAGCCACAACACTCTCCAGGTACAAGCTCGTGGTGAGGAGGAATGACTAGCATAGAACTCCTAGTCCAAGGCCTAGCTCCTGCTGCAATAGTTGCTGTAGCTGCTTATGGCGAGCTGTTGATGGAGAGAGCTGGCATGCTGAACCTTGGGCTAGAGGGGCTAGTTTATTTCTCCTCGGCTGCGGCTGCAGCTGCTGCAGCGGCTACTGGTAGCTTGTCAGCAGGATTTGCTGTGGGAGCCCTTGCAGGTATAGCGTTGATCCTCGTCTACTATGTTGCAGCAATAGTGTTTAGGGCCAACCAGGCCGTCACTGGCCTAGCAATAGTATTCCTCGGGATAGGCCTTGGTGACCTTGTTGGCAGTAATGCTGCCGGAACCCCCCTGCCATCCCTCAGTCTCGGGGTAAAGAACTATGCCTCGCTCGCGCTACTCGTGCTTCCAGCAGTGGTACTCTACGCCCTCCTATACCGTACATGGGTAGGATATGCTGTGAGGAGCCTTGGCGAGGATGTGGAGGCTGCAAGGTTCCTAGGGGTGAACGTGGCAGTTTACCGGCTTGCGGTGGCGCTCACAGCTGGGGCTCTGGCGGGTATTGCTGGCGCCTTCATCTTTCTGAGCCGGCCGGGCACGTGGAGTGCTGGAGTGGCGCTTGGCTGGGGTTGGCTCGCACTGGGCAGTGTCATCCTCGGCTACTGGCATCCGGTGGGAGTGGCTGCTGCAGCCTACCTCATAGGCCTGGCTAACACTTTGATAATGGTCCTTGAGGGGCTGGGTGTGCCCGCTGTAGTGGCCGAGAATACGCCCTACATAATGGTTGTTGTGGCTCTCGCACTAGTGTCCTGGCTGTATGAGAGGATTGGTGCGAGGCCGCCTGCCCTCATATGGCGGCGCTAAGAGCCGCCAAGCCTATGCTTCCACAGCCTTTCTGCAAGAGCCCATACCTTCTCTAGGAACTCGCCGAGGGGAGTTAGGGATGCATCGAAACCGCTAAACGTGTAGAATTCTATCGAGCCGCTCTCGCTATAGCGTTTAACCACGGGCTCTATGTAGGGGGCATAGAGGGCTGCTTGGAGAGGCGGTACAACAATCCACATGTTGTAGCCCATGCCTATCCTCTGTCTAACCACCGTGGATAACCGGGCGGCCGGGTTTAACGAGCCATAGAGTGTTTCAACTTCCACTATGAGGCTCCTCGACCACCTGCCGCCAACTATTATATCTACGGGTACACCCCCGACGGCGACCTCGACCTCTATTTCGGCCTCGCTATACCCTGCCTCCAGCAGGTTGGCAAGGGCTATCATCTTGGAGGCGAAGTGTACAAATGCCTCGTCGGGCCTGGTCTCCTCATCGTCTATAGCTTGTCTCGCTACAGCGCCTAGGGAGGGGTCTGAGGCAAAAGCCTCTAGGAGCCTTGTATAGGTCTCCTCGGCTAGAGTAACAGCGTCATCAATATTGGCTGCCCCATTAACGATGTTTTCGGGCAGGTTGTACAGCAGTGCTATAGCCTTAAATACGTCCTCGTTCTCGATTATCTCAGCCTCCACGGGGGGCTGGAGCCGGACAAAGACTTGACCACGCCCCCCAACCCTTGGGCTCCACATAACCTGGATACGGCGTATGAGGTTCCGAGAACCGTATAGGATTATGAAGCCTGGAAGGGATAGCGGTGCTTCTCGCAGCCTATCCTCGAGGCTGGCCTCAAGCCTTGCTAGAGATGCTACACCATCCCCTCTCTCCGACTCGGAAACCTCGTCAAGGTCTATCGCGGCTATGAAGCCGGAGAATCGAAGAGTTGCAAGCTGATACTCCGTAAGCCTTCTACCGCCGTGAAGGCCATGGAGCTGTAGTCTCAGTGTAACCCTGCATGCTTCACGGGCTACCCGGCGTAGAAGCTCAAGGTAGCTAAACCTTGTATTTTCAGGTCTTAGAGCGAGTACTATGGTTGGCTTGTAGCAGTAGAGAAGGTTGCTAGAGCCCAGCATCGCGGATACAAGGTCTACACGTGTCGGGGGAAGATTAGAGTCCACCTCTCTAAGCGCTATCTTCGGTTTATTTGCTGGCTCCGGCGACGTTGAGGCTATCCTTCGGGGTTCTTTCTGCTCCACCCTATCCCCCACATATCCGCTCTACCTGGTTGCAAAGCTCCTCTGGATAACCTGCTTCAAGTATTCCCTGACCTTCGGTCCCCTGGGCTCGCCGTAGATGCGGCGTGTGAGTCTACAGAAGCTACACTCATCGCCCTGGCTTATGAGGCCACAGTACTTGCAGCGTCCAGGCTTTGCGCTGCCTGCCAACTCTCCGTAGAGCTTTATCCTCTTCTCGAGCCTCCTTAGGAAGGAGATCTTTATACCGGGATGTTTGTCCTCCAGTTTGTTGATCATCTCCTTTATCGTATCCTCCATGGGGGCCTCTGGTCTGAACGGACACTTATCAAAGACTACAGGTAGGCCTCGGAGAATAGCATAGAGTACATCCTCCTTCTCGTAGACCTCGTAGAGTGGCCTAAGCCTAGCAACAGCTAGGTCGTCAATGCTTGTTGTTACAGGGCCAAACTTTGCTAGTGCCTCCAGATCCTGGTTTAGAAAGGCCTTGATGCTATAGGCTATTATGTCGTCTGCATTGTGGCCAAGCGCTACATAGTCGGCGCCTAGCTCTATTGCAGACGCATTTAGGAAATACCTCTTCACGAGGCCACAGACGCTGCATGCTGGCCTCCTCGCCTTGCGTGCAAGTATGTGTACCGGATCGCCCACTGCTTCGGCAACATCAACCACTATGCAGGGTATACCGAGCATGTTGCATAGACTCCTAACTCTCTCCTCAACCTTGGCTGAGAACTCGCCGAAGCCTAGGCGTAGGTGTATAGCGTAGACCTCGATGCCATACTTCTTTGCCAGGTCGGAAAGTGCTGCAAGCGTTACAGCACTATCCTTGCCACCCGAAATCGCTACAAGTATCTTTACACCCTTGCGTAGCGCGCCGACACGGCGTAGGGTGCGCTCAACCTTCCTATTTATAAACTCGATGAAGTGTTTCTTGCAGAGCCTCAGCCTAGCATATCTCAGCTCAGCGGCAGCAGGCTCTCCGCAGAGGCTGCAGCGGTATAGCCTAGCTTCGTTACCCCGTACTTGCTGCAACATAGACTGTGACATCTTCGCCATCACCCACATGCTCGTCAGGGAGGAGCGGCTTCACGTCACGCGTCCTCACAACTACAGCCGCTTCTAGCGGTATGCCGAGCTTCTCCAGTATGTCCCTTACGCGTGGCATGGCGCCAAACTCTAGTATCCTAGTCTTGCCGCCCGGAACAACTGTCACCTTGACCCTAGGCAAGCCCCCGCACCGATCCTTGTCCTGCAACTAGCCGTACAGCTTTCTGACGGCGTTGTAGAGCGTTGTTATACTAGCTGGCTTCCTGCCCTTTTCCCTGTCGGCCTCGGCTAGTATCCTCACAGCCTCATTAGCCACTAGTATCGCCTCCCTAACCCCGACCCCCGGTTTAAACTCGTCGGTCACGCGGTTGGCTATTGCGGCGCAGACACAGCCTGCCCGCAGCCCATAGAGACTCGCGAGAGTGAATATCGTCGCCGCCTCCATCTCGAAGCTGAGGACACCCATGCGCTGTAGGTCTGCTAGCCTCTCCCTGCTACGGCTCCACTCGTACCCACGGAACCCTGGGCGGCTCTGCCCCAAGTGGAATGTTGCTGTTGAGGCCACCACGCCGACACGGTATGGTACCCCGAGCCTCTCAGCAGCCTCAACAAGAGCTAGAACCACCTCGGGTGTCGCAGCTGCGGGGTACTCTGGCGGAGCATACTCACCACTAGCACCATCATATCTTACAGCTGCATAGCCTATGATGACTGTTCCAAGTTCTATATCCGGTTGTATAGCGCCAGTGGTGCCCACGCGGATGAACGTATGTACCCCTATCCTAGCCAGCTCCTCGACGGCAATTGCAGTTGACGGTCCGCCTATGCCAGTGCTGACAGCGCCTATTTCCACACCCTTATACCTGCCCTTGACACTACGATACTCGCGGTGAAATGCTAGCTCCCGCCATTCATCCCACGTCGCGACTATATCGTCTATCCTACCTGGATCGCCTGGCAGGAGGACGTAGGGCGGAATTTCGCCTGGGCCGAGCATGATATGGTACATTTTACCCTCAACGGTTGGCGCTTTCGCCGAGGGCCTCTCCACGGCTACTACACCACTACAATCTGTTAGGAGGGGCTAACCCCTTAGCTGTACCGGCCAGACTATGCTGTGAAACCGGGTAGCCAAGCCGTGCCAGAAGAATCCACGTCTATGAGCGTTGAGGAGGAGTATAGGAGGCTTGTTGAGGAGATAATGAACTGTACCAAGTGCCGGCTCCACCAGTACCGGCGCAACCCGGTACCTGGCGAGGGCCCCCTCAACGCAAAGGTGATGGTTATCGGTGAGGCGCCGGGCAGGAATGAGGATCTCCAGGGTAGGCCGTTCGTTGGCGCAGCCGGCCAGCTCCTAAACAAGCTCCTGGAGCTCGCGGGGCTCAAACGGGAGCAGGTCTATATAACGAATATCGTCAAGTGTAGGCCGCCCGGCAATCGCGACCCTCAGGAAGATGAGGTGAAGGCTTGCTTACCCTACCTTCTACACCAGATAAGGCTGGTAAAGCCAAAGCTAATCATAGCCGTTGGCCGTCACTCAGCCCGTACCTTGTTGGAGCTGGCTGGGCTACAGTGGAGGAGTATGAGCGAACAGCACGGCAAGACGTACCACGGCGAGATTGGAGGTGTCAAGCTGATGATAACTGTTACCTATCACCCCGCTGCCGCGCTCTACAAGCCGCCCCTCCGGCAGAAGCTAGAGGACGACTTCCGGGGGCCCATTGCGGCTGCTGTGCGGGAGGCTTTGAGAGAGGAGCCTACCTCTAAAAAGCCGCGCACGTTACTGGACTACCTCAAGCCTAGCCCTCCTAGCAGTAAGAGCTGACGCGTAGGCTAGTATTGCGAGTACAGCCGACACTATGACCAACGCCATTATGTATTGTTGTATGGATCGTAGAGGACAGCTGGCTGGCGCTAGTGTTGGAGCTGGCGCTCCGCTAGGCTCTATGCTCGTGAGCGTGAGGGGGAGAAGCGACCATACAATCGAGGTTATAGCTAATCCCTCGGGAATGTTGTGGTTGCCGGTTATGTTTGCGGTTAGATTAGCCTCGCCCAGCGCATAGGCTAGTGTCAGCCCTGAGACTAGGCCTAGAAGTCCTCTCCCATACTGGAGTATCTCTATGCGCTCAGCGCGTCCTAGCACGCAGCTCTGTGGCAGTGGCGAGGACGTTATGAGTATTTGTTCGACCTCGTCGACTACGTACAGTGCTATCCCGGCTGCAAGAGCATAGTCCCCGTTTTCAAGAGCATGCCTTGCATCGGCAAGCCACTCCTCGATGGTCCTGCCGTCAACCATCCTGGTAACGTTTATGTAGCGGTCAATAATACTGGCGAGATACTCGTACGTATAGTTCGCATAGTTTACGAGTATTCTCACAGCCTCCCTAAGCTCTGCACACGATACGCGTGGGCCGTAGTCAACCCTTGCCAGCTTAGCCCAGGATTCTGCAGAGTAAGCGCGGAGGAGGGCTAGCACCTTAACATCTTCATCGTCCGATTTCGCCGCGTGCTCGGCAAGGTATAGGCGGAGCTTGGCAGCTGCTAGAGCCTCGAACCCCCATAGCCCGCAGGACCCTGTGTAGTTGAAGAGGCTGGCAGCATGCTCCACACTAGTTCTTGCCTCGGCGAGGATATCCTCTATGCTTACCCCGAGTAGGCGCTCGACAGCCGCGTAGCCGTGTTGCTCAGCTACAGCGGTTGATGCAAGGTAGAGGGATAGGAATGCCATGCTTGCAGCACTATAGGGCGACTTATCGGCTATAGTGATGCTCTCGCGTGCAAGTCTCTCGACAATCTTTGCTACATGTTCATTGTCTATACTGTCCACCAGCTTGAGAGTATAGTTGCTAAAGAGGAGTGCATAGTACCTAAACTTTGCCACCTCGTTGCCAAACAGTGTCAAGGGGTTGAGGGCAAGTCTTGTGGTGAGGTTGACCGGGTTACCTCCAGCAAGTAGTAACGCGGCATCCTCAATGCTGCAGGCATGGCGTATGGTAAGGCCTTGAGGGGGTAGTGAAGAGTTTTCTAGTATGTCAGGCTGCCATGGTACTATGGTGACAACGTAGCCCTCCCTAGCGGCTGCTTCAAGTTTGTAGCTTAGCCCCGCAACTGGGAGCACAAACCCTGTAGCTGAAGTCATGCCAGTCATAGTTGCCTTTTTTGAGGGCTCCAGACCGATAAATATGGAGTAGAGTGCAGCTGCGATGAAGCCGCTTGCGCTGGGCCCCGAAACAGGCTCCTCTGTTTTAAACGTTATAGTTACGTTGTAGTATCGGGGGTCAATCCCTGCCAGGATTGCAGCTACCTGGAACGCTATGAAGGTCGATACCCTTGTCGAGGGCCCTATATCATTACTTGATAGCAGTGATACTGTGCCATTGCCGGGCCAAGTAACTGTAAGCTGGGCAGGTATAACCTCACCGTGGAGAGCACCGTTATCCTCGTTAACAGCTAGGAGCCCAAGCTCTAGACAGACTGATGCAGCGCTAGCAGGAGTGGGGAATGCTATAATTGCAACAAGTACCAGGGCTATTAGAAGCCGTGCATGGTTGGGTCTCAAGGCGCTAGAGCACCTCTCGGCCACTATAGGCGGAGTTTGTGCTAGGCCCTTTGGGCTACAGCAGCCGCGCCCCCCATAAACCTGGCTTTACCTCTACAGCTGTAGTGGAGCAGCATAGCTGGGTGTAGTAGGTATGTCTGAGGGCCTGGACATTGAGAAGCTGAGGGAGCTCCTTGAGAGGGAGATTGAGCAGCTTGAGGAGAGGCTACAGCTGTTACAGCAACTTCTAGCGGTGCTTGAGGAGTGTGCTGGCTCTAGACGTGTAGGTGGCGAGTTGAGGCGTGGCAGGGAGTTCCGGAACCGGGAGGGCAGGGTCGTAGCGAGGATTGTCGAGTCTAGGGACACTGTTATGCTTGCGTTTACACGGCCGGTGCCCGAGACGCTGCCCTACATAAAGTATGTGTTGAATGTGCTTGAGAGGCTAAGGGCTGAGGAGGGCGTAGACTATAGTGTTGAGAAGCGTGAGGGAGGAGTTGTATCCATACTAGTGACCGGTGTTGATAAGGGTGTGAAGGATGATGTGGTAGCAGCACTAGAATATGCGGCTATGAAGCTATCCTCCCTAGGCTAGGTCTCAACCTCAACATCGACTACTACCTGGCTACGCCGCGGCCCGACAGTCCTCACAACCCTTGCGAGGAGCACACGGTGCTTCTTCACGCCTAGCTCTTCCAGTCTGTTGACAAGGGTTTCCACGGCGCGGCTGCGGGGATCAACGCCCTTCTCCGCGAAGATGTGGAGATACACGTGTAGGACGCCCCGGCCCTCTCGCAAGCCTGCAAGTGCTGCTGGCAGGTGTTCAAGTGCTAGCTCGGGCAGAGGCATCAGTATCCGGTTCGCAGTACCACGAAGCGTCTCTGGTACAACCTTTGCAGCGTCGCCGAGTATAGGGACAACAATGTCTTCAACCTTGTTCATCTTGACGTTGTGCACCATGAGCTGGTAGGCGTCCGGGTTTATGTCTATACTGTAGACCCTCTGTGGCTTAGCGTGCCGGGCGATTATTATCGAGAAAAGGCCTGCTCCAGCATACATGTTGATGACAACTTCGCCTGGCTTGACGAGTTTTGCCACACGATAGTGTTCGTAGGAGAGCCTCGGCGAGATGTAGACCTTTGTTATGTCTACAAGGAAGCTACACCCGTACTCGCGGTGTATAGTCAGGCTTCTCTGCTCTCCCGCAAGGTGGACAAACTTTCGCAACCTGTACATGCCCTCAACGGGGCTTGATGCCGCCCAGACGCTCTTCACATAAGGGAGCCTGGCGAGGAGAGCCTCAGCGAGCGGCTTAAGCTCCTCTAGCTCAACGTCGAAGGGCTTCTTTATAATGGCGATATCGCCTATAATGTCTATTCTCTTCCAGAATCGTCTAGCCTTCTCGGGCCCATAGACTTCCTCAGCTATTTTCCTCAGCAGCTCTCGCCTCGGCAACTCTCCCACCGCCCCACAATCTGTACAGCTTCCAGAGGCAGCTTACGGCACTGCTATGCCTATCATAATCTAGGCTGCAGAGCCCCCGGCTTCCCGCCTCGCATATCGGGGCTAGTACAAGCTTTGTTAGGGAAGAGCTAAGCAGTACCCGGAGCAGCTTCGTAAGCTTGCGCTGTAGCAGCAGCTCTCTACGGAGCAGCCTCCAAGCAGCATCTAGCTCCCCATATGCAATAGTGTTGTCAGCATAGCCTGCGACTAGGCTTGCGAGCCGCGATATTGCGTAGAGGCCCCCACCGGTGAAGGGCTTCGAGGCACATAGCACATCGCCCAGGCCAACAAGCTTGCCACGAGTTATCCTCTTAGCTGCCGGCCCCATAACTATGATGCCGTTACGCCTACTAACGACCCTAGTATAGTCTGCTACGCCGCGGCGGGCTAGGTCGTCAAGCAGAGCTGCAAGTCTTTCGAGGGGCTTGTTGCGTGCTGCAAGCCCGATGAGAGCTTCGCGGCCAGCGTTGACCGGGACTATCCAGGCGAAGAACTCTGGTGTATAGATGCTGCCATGTATGGTATAGAAGACATCATCCAGCATCCTCCTTGCAAGAACGACCCTGACCTCAACCCCGTAGAGGCGCTCACAACGCTCGGCACCGAAGAGCATCGCAAAGCGTGGCGAGTAGCCCGGCGCTAGGACTACCCGTTCGCCGCAAATCCTCCCCCCGTCGGCAAGCATTGCACAGCCAGTTAACCAGTCAACATGTACGACCGGCTTGGAGAACATCATACGTACTCCACGAGCCCTAGCTTCCTCGGCGAAAACTTCCTCCATCAACGGCCTATTAACACGGTAGGCTAGTACCCTCCTCCGCTCAACACGGCACACCTCTCGGAGCCTCGCGTCGAGAAACACGGCCCCGCGATAGGTATCGCTGACAGCCTCATGTGCAGATAGAAGCTTGAGAGTCTCAGGGCTTATAAGCCCAGTACAGTGCGGCGGCCAGCCAGGCCTAGGCGAAGCTGACACGAGAACAGCGTCAGAGGATACCCTCACAGCAACAGAAAGACCGGCAGCACCACCACCAACTATGAGGACTTGGTGCCTAGGGTCAGACAAGGCTAAACACATCACCCGGCATCCTGGCCGTCAGCTCCGCCTGGGGCAATCACCCCCAAGGCTATGAGCTGGAAACGAGCTAAGGTTAATAAAGAGAGGCTGTAGGAGAATAGAGGTTCCACGGATGGGCGCCGGGGTGGCCGAGCGGTCAAAGGCGGCGGGCTGCAGTGCCTAGCACCCGCCCATCGTGGAAACCCGTTGATCCCGGGTTCAAATCCCGGCCCCGGCTCCAACCTCTCCCTCCTGGTGTCCCCATCCTTCATCCCTTGACTATCAAGCCCGCTCCCTTTAATTACGTAGCTTCAAGTCATAACTCCGCGGTGAGCGTAGATGGTACAGCGTGAGCTACTGGATGACATTGAGAAGCTAGCTAAGCGTAGAGGCTATACCGTGAAGAAGGTTGGTGAAGCGGTAAGGCTTGTACATAGTGAGGCTCCGCTCTATGTTGAGGTTGTTGAGACCAGTAGGGGTATAGCAGTAAGGATAGGTTATGAAGGGCTTAAAGACTATATCCGCGAGATCGTGGACACAGAGGCTGACCCGAGGAGCTACATAGAAGAGTTGCTGGACGACTTGACAGCGCTAGCCCACGAAGTATACGATGCTGTTAGGAGACGCGGTCTTCCAGCAAGGTTAGAGGCTAGGGAGGCAGTAATGGATGTGCTCGAGGAACTCGAGGAGGCAGAGGAGGAGTAGGCCTAGCTGGGCGACGCTGAGAGGCTAGCTAGGCGTATACACAAGAGGGGATATGCTGGGAAATTAGGATCCTCTCCCTTCTTTCACCGGCAGAGTATACTCTACAGTACTCCTCAACGCTCTGGTACCCCCCGGCTAGGAGCAGCTACTTCTTGGCTAGCTGTTGGGCTAGCGTGTAGTAAGCTTAAAGTCTCTAGAGTTGAAGGCTAGCACCCCGGCTAGAAGTAACCACGCTGTAGAAAATGCGGAGAATTGTGGGGTGGAAGTGTGTCTCAGCAGCGTGCAAAACCAGTAAGCCCCCTGAGAGTCCTACGCGAGGCTGTTGGGAGGGTTATCTTCGTAAAGCTAAAGGATGGTAGCGAGTACGTTGGAAAACTCGTAGCTACGGATCCGACAATGAACCTAGTGCTTGACGAGTGTGTGGAACTAAAGCCAGGGACTATGGAGCGCAAGGTTAAGTATGGCCGCGTGCTGATACGTGGAAGCCATGTCGTATACGTGAGTGTTGACTTCGAGATTGTTACTGGCGGCTCGCTACCGGTGGGCTAAATCTTAAATTGTATCGCTGCGGGTGGAATACAAGTGAGATTAGGAAGTGGTGTTATTAATATGAAGGTGTATGGTGGGAAAACGTGCCCAGGAATATCGTAGTTGAGAGTGTAAAATTGCAGCCTGTCGAAGAGCAGAGTGTAGAGCTGGTCGAGAGGAAGGGTCTGGGACACCCGGACACAATAGCTGATGCTGCCGCAGAAATTTCGAGCCAGTACCTCTCAAGGTACTATATCGAGAAGTACGGTACAATACTACACCACAACCTTGACAAGGTATTGGTTGTGGGTGGTCAGGCAGCGCCACGTTTTGGCGGCGGCGAGGTTCTACAGCCCATATACATCATAGTATCGGGTAGGGCTACCACCGAGGTAAGGTTGCCAGACGGTAAAACCGAGAGAATACCAATAGGCACCATTATCCTGCGTGCTGTGAAGGAGTGGATTAGGGAGAAGTTCCGCTTCCTAGACCCGGAGAGCCATATAATAGTGGATTACAAGGTCGGTCAAGGAAGCGCGGATCTTGTAGGTATATACGAGCTTGGCAAGGATAGTGTACCCCTGGCAAACGATACGAGCGTAGGAGTGGGCTTTGCCCCGTTCTCGACGCTTGAGCAGCTAGTGCTTGAGACTGAGAGGCTCCTCAACAGCAAGGAGTTTAAGGAGAAGAACCCGGAGGTAGGCGAGGACATTAAGGTTATGGGTCTCCGGCGTGGCAGGAAGATAGAGCTGACAATAGCTGCAGCAATAATATCAAGTCTCGTGCAAGACCTTGACCATTACCTCTCCGTCAAGGAGGCAATCAAGGAGGCTGTACTCGACCTTGCTAGCAGGATAGCACCAGACTACGATGTAGAGGTCTACGTTAACACAGCCGACAAGCCCGACAAGGGCATAGTATACATCACTGTTACGGGTACAAGCGCTGAGCACGGCGACGACGGTATGACCGGCCGTGGCAACAGAAGCTACGGCCTAATAACGCCGCTCCGGCCTATGAGCCTAGAAGCAGCTGCTGGCAAGAACCCGGTAAGCCATGTAGGTAAGATATACAACGTCATGGCGCTAAACATCGCCCGCAGAATCTACGACAACGTGTCTGGGATACGTGAGGTCTATGTTAAGCTGCTAAGCCAGATTGGCCGGCCAATCAACGACCCCTTGATAGCAAACATTAAGGTTGTATCGGAGAAGCCTGGAGAGCCACTGCCATCCAATGCTCTTAGGGAGATAGAGGCGATAGTTGAGGAGGAGCTTGACAAGTACCAGGAGCTGACAAAGCTATTCGTTGAGGGCAAGATTACTATTTTCTAAGAGCAGCTTAGCTCTCCTAGCCCTATACTCGCTTATAAGCTTCTTAAGCTCGTCCTTTGTCAGCGTTTTTCTATCCCCCCTCCACTGCCTTTCCTCCAGCAGAGCCTGCTTGCGGAGATACGCGTCGAGCAGCACACGTGAATCTACGACGGCGTATCGTCCATGCCTAAAGACTATGTACTCCTCTGCAGGAAGAACCGGGACCATGTACTCCTCAATAACGCTCCTCTTATCCATGGCTTGTCCTGGAAGCAGGACGGCTAGCAGCGCTTGTGACACCTTCTGGCCATAGAGCTTCCAGTGCACCGGGTTAACCGTGTCGAGCACCAGTACTATCCTGCCATATTCTGTAGCCTTTTCCTCGACCTCCCTAACAGTATCGCTGTTTAGCTCGCCATAGGCGAGGGCTGGTACTGCTGCACCCTTAGCTACGAGGAAGAGTGCCCTCGTGTATTCGTCTACAAGGGTCTGCAGTTTCTCCAGCTCCATCCTCGTCCGTTCCAGCTCGGAGCGTAGCAATGATACCTCATTAGCAAGTCTGTTTATCTCGCGGTCACGCTCTATGCTAGCCCTATACTCTAGCTGGAGTAGACGATACTCCGTCTCGACGCGTTCTATGACCTCGTCAAGCTCCGCCAGCCTCTGGCGGAGAAGCTTATTCTCAGCCCTAAGCCTCTCGAGTTCGACCCGCAGCTTCTCCAGCTTCTCACCCGCGGGTTGCTGCTTAGCAGCCTCCTCGTGGTCCCTCCTAACACTCTTAACGAGATACATGTTAGGCATAATGTCGTTGAGCGCCTCGTTTATAGCCTTCTCCACGGCCTCGGCGATTGTAACTCCTCTTATCACGTCGGCCTTAACCCTGTCAACATCTATGTCTATGCCTAGCCTTGCTGCGTAGGACTCGACCTGGCGTAGCTTCGGCTCATATACCTGGTAGGCCTTAACAGCTGCTGCCAGCGCGTCCCGCACATGTGCATCAGCTAGCCTTCTTAGTACGGGGTACTTCTGGGCGTATGAATCGAAGAGTGTACGTTTCTCCTCGACTGACAGGCTTGTAGAAGGCTCGTAGACGGGTACGCCGAGTGCTGCCGCTAGCTTCTTAACGAACTCGGGGGCGGGCCTAACATCGGTAGCTACTAGTACTGGGACACCGTAGCGGAGTACGAGGTCTATGACCTCGCTGCGGTCGAACCCCCTGCGGCTTAGGGCCGTAACGAATCTACCATGTATATCTATTATCGCTACCCCCGTGGATATTCCCGGGTCTATGCCGATTATGATGTAGGGTTTTGGCTGTGCTATATTCTCGTGTGTGGTTTCGAAGACGAGCTTGCTGCTATAGATTGGTTTTACCTCTATTCTCACGTCGTTGTCCTCGTATGGTTTTATAATGCCGTTTAGCGCTGGTCGGGACGCGTAGACTATGAACACAGCGCTGTCCAGGCCGCCACCGCTCTTACGTATCATAAGGTCGTAGTCTAGCTTGTGTTTATCTAGTAGCTTCTTCACATCCTTCATGGCCCTCAGTATTGCTGCCCTTATGCGTCGCTGGAACCTTGGATTGCTCATACCGCCGTGCTTGAGCCTCCTGGACCTCGAGATTACGATCTTCGTTTTCTCCTCTACAAACCGTACCCTCGAGCCATAACCCATCGAGGCGAGTACTGCGACGAGATAGGCTGTGCGGCTGGGCGTGAGCTTACCCGAGCCCGGGTCTAGACCTGCAAGCCTTGCAAGTCTACGTACGTCGACAAAGCTTCCGTCGGGCAGCCTTGTAACCTGCACGATAGCCATCTCCGCTGGCAGCATTGATGCTAGTTTTGCTAGCTCGTGCTCGGTCTCGGCTAGCTCGGCTATATTGTCGACAGCAAGTATGTCCGGTTTATACTCCCAGATAATCCTGATAAGCCTATGCAGTGGTATGCCCTCATACTTGGCCAGAAGCTTATCTCCATCGAGCACTGCGACAGAGTAGCAGCGCCCGGAGTTCCTACAGCCAGGCTCGACGTCGACACCGATAACGCGCAGATAGACCACCCCGAGGCCCGTTCCCAGCCCGCCCCAAAGTTCCTGGACGCCGTTACCCCTAATAGCCGGATAGCGTGCAGAATCCATGCCACACGGCGGCCCCGCCGGTCTCACACCCGCCGAGACCCGGCGACGGGGCAATGAAGCGGGTCGGTCAGGCGGGGCACAAGCCCTCAGAGGGCGGGGTGAGCGCGCCCCCTCGCGCGACCCTAGCCCTCTGAGGGCGTCTGGCCCGGTGACGTGTACCGGGCCGGACGCGACCGCCAGCATTTAACCCTCTGCCAGCTAGTCCTACATGGTGTAGCTCGTCTTGCCTGTTCTGCGTGGTTCCTGCGGCGAGAAAATAGGCAGGGCCCTGGATGTAGAAGCTGAGGATGTAGTCATAGCTGGCAGGAAGCTAGAGGGTGTCAGGATACGCTGGCTCATAAGGGACTCCGACGGTGCCCGGGCGTTTGCGATGAGGTATTTTACTATGGAGCCTGGCTCCCATATACCGGGTCACAAACATCCATGGGAGCACGAGATATTCGTGATCAAGGGCTCCATGAAGGTGAGGATAGGCAGTAATACATACGACGTTGGGGAGGGTTCGTTCATATTCATACCGCCCAACGTGGAGCACGAGTACTGGGCTGGTAGCGAGGGTGCACACTTCCTATGCCTCATACCCCTAAAGCCAACGGTTGACGAGAACTATGATCCCTGCAGCCAGGCATAGCTGGGAAGACCGGGGATAGCCGTTATTTATCCCTCTTTTTACGTCCCCGTTAGGGTGAAGTATCGGGTTGCCGCGCGTTCCCGTCAAGCTTGTTACCTGGCAGGAGATTGTTGAGTGGAGCCGCGGTCTTGCGAGGAAGATAAAGGAGTCGGGCTACAAGCCCACAGTCATTATAGCCGTGGCGCGTGGCGGCTACGTGCCCGCTAGGCTTCTCTGTGATTTTCTCGGCGTAGAGAATCTTCTCAGTGTGCAGAGCCAGCACTGGACGGAGGCTGCCAAAGCTGCTGAGCGTGCCGTGCTCAAGTTCCCATATCGGGTTGACCTTCGTGGCCACCGCGCGCTACTGGTAGACGACATCGTGGATACTGGCGAGACTGTAATGCTTGCGCGAGACTACGTATTGAGGGAGTGGAGACCCGACGAGCTCCGCGTAGCTACGCTCCAGTGGATAAGCACGGTTGCCAAGTTTAAGCCCGACTACTACTACCTAGAGGTTAAGGAGTGGGTGTGGTTCCAGTACCCGTGGACGCGGCTTGAGGACGTGACACAGTTCGTCAAGAGGATGATGCAGGAGGTCTACAGGGAGGAGGGTAAAGAGGAGTGGAGCCTAGACGAGATCAAGGCTAAGTTCAAGGAGTGGTACGGTATAGACGTCGAAGACTTCTACTACAGCGATGCCCTCGAAATGCTTGTGGAGCAGGGCGTTGTTGAGCCCCTGGACGGCGGCCGCTACAGGCTTAAGGCGAAAAGCTAACACTACCCGGCAAACGGGGTTATGATGTAACCAGCTATCGCTGACCATGTGACGAGTTTGGCCTTTGCTGAACCCCCTCATTCTCACGGGGAGACCCTTCAACCTCTAGCCCGGCCATCCTTGCCGCCCGCACGAAGTCCCTAGGTGTGAGGGGCAGCCATTTACACAGCTCCTCGTAGAGCGTCCACGGTACTGTTCTCTTCTTGCCCCGGCTCCACCGGGCGATCTCTACTGCTGCCCGGAGCCTCGCATCACGGGGGCTCATCACGGAGCGTATGGCCTGGTCCAGGTCTCCGCAATACTTGTAGCGGGCGCGGAGGAGTATCTCGACAAGCATGTTTATCCGGTTGGGTACCCCATGGACATCGCCGTGGAATAGGAGCCGGCGGGGCTCGGCTAAGCCCCGGAGGCGGAGCCTAGAGGTCTCGCCGGGTCTCGGCAGCCGGTCAACTATACCCCCAAGGATGAACGCGTCAGCCTCCAGTACCTCGCTCGGCGTGAGGGGTTTCTCCGCCGAGGGGTCGAGCAGTATTATCCTTCGGGCCCCCCGGAGCATTGCTGCCTCGTCGCCTGGCAGGCTGGAGATGCTCACCGAGCCGCGGCCCATGAGTAGGCGTAGCCACTCAAACCCGCCCTCAGGAATACCGGCAAGGAGGAGGTGGCGGTCCCAGAGATACCTACGTACAACACCTAGCGCTGCTGCGATTTGCTTACGCAGGCTCACCAACTCCCTCGGACTGTGCCGCCACAGAAGACTCATCTCTATGACGATCAAAGGTTTAAGCTGGCTTGGCAGCTTCTCCAGCAGCATCCAGCGCCAGTTAGCGTCCCGCACATACACGGCGTCCGTGCGGGTGTCGCCGTCGCCGCGTATGAAACTATACTGCCTACCCATGTACTCCTCGCTGTACACAACACCGCCCACGTAGCCCTTATCCTCCCGGAGCCCGCCACCCCAGACGAGTATGCGTACAGTCAGCTCCTGGAAGGGGTCCTCCGAGAGCCGGGAGGCTTCGACGTGGACGCGGCTGCCGATAGAGTAGTAGCCGTGCTCTCCGAGGAGTTCGAGGAGCCTGTAGCGGGGTCTCTCACGGGCACCAACAAGCCTGGAGACGCAGCCAGAAGGGTCAGCTACCGTGAGGCACGTCACCGCACCGGCTCTGCATGGGGGTGAGGGGAGGCTCATCATACCCCCGGCACATAAAGCCATACAACAAGTCCGGGCCTAGATATATCCGCCCATTCCCCCAGGCCGGGCCCGATATAGGGGTGTGCCTGGCTGCTCTGTCCCGGATGTGATGACGGCTAGATATGCTGAGAGCGTGATGACGGTTTCTGGTGCTGAATCGCTTCCTAGCTCTTCCGCTGATCCAGGATCTCCGCCAGCATGCGCCTGTTGAGTGATAACTCAAACATGTCCGTGTTATAGTCCACTATACGGCGTGCGCTCTCGAGAAACCTTTGCATAAGCATGGCCGAGCTGTAGTCGAGACTTCCAACTATTTGGCGTGCTATCTCGTCGTTCTCTGCGCGGAGCCTCGAGGAGGCCTCCACGCCGCGGTCAACCCTCTCGGGGCTAGGGTTTAGGAATGTCGTGACAGCATCGCGGTAGTTCTCAAGCACGCCGGCCAGGTGCTCTACGACACGATCCCTAACACTGCTATACCGTGTCCAGAGCCCGAGCCTGAACCCCTCGAGCGCACTACGCGCCATTCTCGAGACGTGGTCGCCAGCCCGCTCAACGTGTTTTGACGCCATGAGTATGAGGCCGGCCTCCGCGGCGGAGCCAAGCCCTATCTCGCCCGGCTGGCGGTGACCAGCGAGTACGCTGACAAGCTGCCTGGATATGAACATGTAGAACTTGTCTACAACGTCGTCCCTCTCATCGATCTCGAGTAGTGTAGCCTCGTTGAGTTCCCGGAGAGCCGTGATAAGGTCATCAAGCATCAACTCAACGGTCCTCATGAGCCTGCGGACGGAGGTGCTAAGCGGGAGGCTAGCCTCGTCAGCAACAACCTGGAACACTATGCTCGAAGAGGACTCCTCGACAACCTCCACGCCGATAAGCCGCCTCGAGACAAAGTCGCGAAGCCCCCTCAGCACCTCGGCGCCAACCTGACCCCGGAACACCAGCTCGATGACATCAGCGCCGACAACATAGTAGGAGACCAGCCTACGCACAAGCTCGCCAACACCCCATCCAGGCTCAACAACAATCCGGGTAGTAATGCTTGCCCGCCCACCCCCAGCCCCAACGGGCCTAATCCTCAGAGAGCCATCAGGCTCAACCGACACGATAACCTCAGAGCCCTTACCGAGACGGTGAAGCCTAATCCACTCCTTCGGCAGCGTTATAACATACGATCCGCCGCCAGTAGCCTGAATCCGCCGCGTCTCCCCCACAAGACACCCCAGAAACAAGAACCACCACATGCCTGGGCCAAAAAGAATGTCACCAGCAACCCCAAGAACCATAGCGTGCGGGCCCAACTCACCCCCACACGCCCAGCAGCGCGCGGGGTCGCCGCTCAGCCCCTCATCACGCCATGCTCAGCGGGGTTCTCCTCCCCCCAACCCCTACAGCAGTACACGTTGAAGCATAAGTACCAACCGCCACCAAGCAAGCCGGATCACGACAAGAACAAGCATGCCATCGCAAAACAAGGGGAGGAAATACTGTATCCGCTACCATACCCTATCAAGCCTGCTGCTTAGACGCCTCACATACCCCAAGGCATTAACCAACGCCGACACTGCAACCCCTCCGGCCTTCCCTCCTGGTTGCTGGCCTAGTTTGTTTGTATCCGGATTTTGATCTCCATGACCAGCTTTCTGCCCTCTTTAGCGCATGCTCTACGTGCCACTTGGTGCACCAGCCCTCGTAGAAGCAGGTATGCATAGCATTGGCCTGGGCCCAGGCGTCGGCAACCCAGTCTCCAAGCTCCCTGGCAAGCCTCCCAGCGTAGTCCATAGTTCCCCGTGGCTAGCCAGTCTCCTGCCTTCCCGGAGCCAGGCATTGGCTTTCACGGCTAGCGCAGCAGCGCCCCAGGCCTTCTCGGCGGCTTGGCGGACGTCGCCTTTCTCTAGCTCCTTCCTCGCCTGCTCCAGTAGTGCCAGGGCAACATCGATATAGTCACGGGCATGGTCCGCGGGATCCAGCCCCTCCCGAGAGCCTCAACGATAACCTCCTCTGGGGGGGACACAGAGCCTCTCAGCTTCTCGGCGAATCCCCTCGGCTATACGTGGAGGAAGCACGACAAGCATTGACAAGGCTTCCAGCAACCCACCAGGTATAAGCCCCAACACGTACCCATAAAGCTATGCTAGCTCCGTCCCCGTCCTCGTGGCTGAAGCTACGCAGCGCCAGGAGCGCTAGTTAGCGTGGTAGCCGAAATATACTGCGAACTATAGGTCAGCCCGGCAAGACAAAGGGTGAACGAGAAAGATAGACATCCAGCTCTAGTCCATGCATACGCCATTACGGCACAATGTACTCCAGTGGTCTACCGGGCTTCCACTATGAGCACCGTAATGTCCGGGCTTGTGATCTCCTGCTCCGTCAGCATGCAACTTGCCCGTCGTAGCTTGTGCTCGGCCTCCCTTACTGGCGGCGGAGGCTCCGGGATGTCGATTTGGTTCTCGGCAAAGAGTGCTAGTGCCTCGGTTTCATCCTCGTTTTCTAGGCCGAGTGCGTGGACAAGCTCGTGGAGGAGTATGTGTGCAACGTAGTCGGGGTCTGCCAGGGTGTGGGGCGAGAAGACTATCCAGCCAGTGTCCCCCGTACGGCCCTCAACATAGAACGCATTGACGGTCTCGCCCTCCTCGTCGACGACTAGTGCGGGGGTAATGGCGAGCCTGCTAGCCCCGAGAAGCTCATCGAGCCTCCTCCGCAGCATGCGGCACAGTTCGGCATCGCCACTAGGGCACTCCTCAAGTCTCTCCTTGGCGCGCTCCACTGCCTCAAGGAGCCGCCCCGCGAGGGTGTCAGCGTCTACGCCGAGAACCTCCAACGCACAGAAACCACGCCCCACAGCAACCTACACTCCACACTCTCCCCATGACTCTCGGCTCCCGCACGCTGCTAGCACAGCAAAAGAAATAGAATAGCTGCAATTACCCGTTCCTTCTTAGCGTTTGGAGTATCTCGCTCTAGCACCGTTCGACGAACTCCAACACTTCACTTGCTAGGTCCCTGCACTCCTGGCTCCACCGTTTACAGTCTTCGGGGCTTCTGCAGACACCCTTGCTGGCCAGGTCTAGGACCACGTGCAGGTCCACCAGGTACTTGCAGCAGTTGTCCCGCGCAAGTATAGCCTCATCAGTACAGAGGCCTCCTTCAACATGCTCCGTACACAGTAAGGCTGCAAGAACACGGCCCAGATCGATATAGGTTGTGTGACAGTTCTTACCCCATTTTTCTATTTGAGGTCGTGTGGGAGCCAACAGGGGGATCGAAACTCCGGGCTTGGGTATCAATTCGTACGCCTGGCATATCTCTCTAGCCTGCTTGTAGGTTAGTCCTTCCCACTGCTTCTTTGAGAGACAGCTATAGTAGGCAATGTTACAGTATTCTTGCCAACGCTGGAGCCTTTCAAGGTACTTCTTGTCCGGCTTGTAGCGGGGCCCCTTGCACCACTTTGGCTGCTCGATAGCAGTCAGGTCGTAAAGGTAGCTGTCCTCTGGGCAGAAGTTACGGGACAATCGATCATGAGGTCGATAATGTTGCTCGATTATGCCGGGCTCGCAGTCCAGGCCTAGCTCTCTGGCTACTGCCCAGAACTTGTGAACCTGGAGACTGGCTACCAAGCTCACCAAAATCATATGCTGGAATTATAGATATAGGAGCCTTAATTTTGTCCAAGCCGCTCTATGTGGTGACGCTCTGTGGACAGTACGATGGATACGTTGCATGATTTTCTCTCTGGAGTGTGCTAAGGTGCTGGTAGAAGTGTTCATGTGGAGGGCGGGCACACTTCAAGGCTAACACTCCTGGCCCTGATATCGTTATCGGGCATGTTAGCCTCGCACTAAGCTATGGTGGTGCAACTGTGAGCATAAAGGTGTTCGTGCCGGGTAGTACATCATATATAGCATACATCATATATAGCAATGTCATCCGGTATATTTGCAGCCTATATACCACAGGCTAGAGACTGGGCTGTAGGATATGATACGGCAAGAGCGATAAAGAATCATGATTGGTGGACTTGCGACCACAAACTAGTGATCAACAGTCAGACAAAACAGTTTACAGAGTATGTTAGCTGTTATCGGATAATAGCAAGAAGAGTAACATTTAAGGCTAATGGATACATCGAGAAGACGGGCATACCATGCTTCGACGACAAACACTACTTCAGCCCTGACGCCTCGTCTGTTGTAAGCCTAACCATAGGTTGACTAGCTTAAACTAAACGCTACTTGAAAGCTGAAAGGGAAACGTAGTGGGGTGGGGGGAGTGGAGTACAGCTCCACGAGAGGGGTTTTCGATTAGCCCTTCTCTCACTCCTCATACTGCTTATGTTTGTTTCTGTCCCTTTCCGGTCTCACAGTGAAAGCACGAACGGCTGATGAGCCGGGTGTGGACACTAGGTTACTCAAGTATTTCTGCAGCTTTGAACTCTTTGATAAGTCGAAAAACAAGACTGTGTTAAGGAATGTCTTCTATACGCTTGAGCTGCATATTGCTAATACTAGTGACGATAAAACAACCGTATTGCTTATCCTTAGAGGGCCTACATTTGACGAGTTTAAGGTTTTAGCGAGGATCTATCATTTAAGTATGCCACTAAATCTTAGCTTAGAGGATTACTACCAGATAATGTATGGTAATGTAAATACTTCTATTAAAGCGTACTATGTGGTGGACTAAGAGAGTAGCTATGTTGTCAACTTTAAGGAGTTAGGGTTCTTCCCACTATATTCCACTATTGAGCTAACTGAAGAGGTTGTGGAGAAGTTAAAGCCAGTATTTAACGGTAAACCACTAATGTGCCCCGAACATGGATGCTACATTGTCTCCTCCAGCAACGCTTATCCCTACATGGTTGTGTTGATATTAGCTGCTCCCGACGGTAAGCCCGAACTACTCTTTAAACGCCACTATCTCGTTGCTGGTTACAATATAGAGTTGCCAATTAATAGAACGCATGTGCTATTACTTGAGGATGTTAAACCCTACCCTGAGACTGTGCAACTACTCTTGAGCTTACCGGACTACAAGTTATTCCATAGAGGCATAGAGGACTACCTGTCTTTTGCGGCTGTTGCAGCTGTGCTTGCCGCCTCAGCCTATGCTGCTAGAAGACTTCGGAGGAGGTAGATGTCATGCACTGTCCGTTGTTGCTTTGAGTACCTGGCTAGTAGGGGAGGGACGTGTTTTTCCTCTTAGCTAGGTTGACTTAGCTTACTAACCTTCTTTATTAGTTCGCCCTCTCTTGCCACTGGCTTACTTTCGCTCATCCTGTTCTAGTCTTTGTGCTTGTGGTAGGGGTTCTAGCATCCTTACTGTGCTGTCCACTATGCTCATAATCTGTGTCCCGTGTTGTGTTGGTGACTCTTGTGCTACCTTTTGAGTTTCCGCTACCGTGATGTTATGTCCTGCAAGGAGGTAATTTGGGGAGTATGAGTGGTGGGCCCGCGGGGATTTGAACCCCGGACCTCCGCCGTGTCAGGGCGGCGTCCTAACCAGGCTAGACGACGGGCCCGACCAACACTCTCCATAGTATTGGGTAAAGAGGCCACGTGCGCAGGCTATAAACTTAGCTTTCGTAGCGTTTACAGTTCGGACTAATTGTCAATGTTGCTGTTCTTCTTGTTCAGGGGGTGCAAGTACTATGCGTATCTCTCTAACAGTTGTCTTGGCCACCTTCCTTACTCCCCTCACGCCGGGCTTGTACTCGGAGCGTACTAGGCCTATTTCCTCGAGCCTTCTCACTTGTGTAGATGCATTAGCCTTGCTTTGACCTATCATGTCGGCTATTTCGCCTATGTCTGCCTCACGTCGCAAGAGTTCTATGAGTATTCTAATCCTCGTTGGGCTTGCTAGAGCACTACACACACGGTAGATATAGTCCTCACCGGATACTACGAGAACACCATCCTTCTCCATAATTCCCTCCTTTATGGTTTCCTCCCTACCTTTTACCTCATTCTCCGGGGCTGAAGCCATTTACACCACCCAAACATAGTCTTATTGCTGTTACACGTTTTTTAGGTCTACGCTTCAAGGAAACCAGTAGCATAAATATTTGTTTCATTTTATAAGTCAAGACTAGTATGGTTCCCTAATGATAGGACTGTAAACCAGAGACACGCTAGACAGTTTCAACCTCACCCTTAACGTATTTAAGTGCTTTCTCAGCATCAACCTCTACGCCATACTTTTTACGGAAGAACCTTACGATGTACTCCACATCGCGGCGAAGTAGCTGCTCTGCTGATGGATGTTCTCGCTCAACGTATTGTGGCCAGTCTATAATATACGGCTTCTCCTCCTCATCCTCTATCACAACAAGCACATTATACTCACTTAGGTCTCCATGTACTATGCCTACGTCTAGGTAAGCCTTACGTAGAGTCTCAAGTATCCTCTGCAGCATGGACTCCGGGTCTATAGGGTCCTTGTACAAGTATAGCTCAACACCCTCAAGATATTCTGTTACAACTGCATGTCTGCTATATCCCAGCGGCTTCGGTACAAGCGCGCCCTCGCGATAGAGTTCCTCTAATACCCGGTACTCCCGCTGCCCAGCAACCTTGGCTATCTGTAGCCAGGTTGCATATGGCCTATCAGCAGCGTAAGTTCTAACTCTTACAACGCGCTGAAAGCTTGTCCTTCCCACACGATGGAATTTTACTATGACCCTCTCCCCGGTAGGTGTTAGCCCAGAGTATACATCGCTCTCTTTGCCAACACCGAGTTTGTCCCCCAATGCATGTAGGATACCGCGCTCTACAAGCGAGTGTATGGCTAGCATGTCCAGCCCCATGTAGGTTAGGCGGTAGCCCACATACTCGCCTAGCCTCCTTCTCACCAGTTTTAGCTGGTTGAGCTTCTGTAAGCTCATAGCCACATGGCTCGAAGGCATTCTAAGCCTTCGCTCTATAAGTTCTACCGGAACATACTCATAGCGTGGCATCTCCCTCTCGATTACTTGCAATACTTTGAAGTCTCTTGGCACGAGCTTCTTATATGTCAATGCTAGCAGCACCATCCCTAGAACCCCCTTACCCCGCTGTGGTCCACAAGCCTATAATCTAGACGACTAACACTATTTAACATGTATAATGTTGTGGGGAAAGCTTATAGGGGTTTTGCTGAGCAAAGCTATAGTCTGGTGGACTATCTGTGGGACCAGCCGAGCTTGAGCACGTTGATGCCGGCGTGGGAGAGTGTCTACAGAGCGTCCGGAAGCTCAAACCACTGCTGCCAAGGAGGGGCGAGCCCTTCGAAACATACCTTCTGGAGTGGGCTCGGTTTAAGCGTCAGCTAGCCGAGGTTGCTGCAAAATGCCTTGCAAAGTTCGTGCCCAACGCGATAAAGGAGATATACTATATTGATCTCGCCGAAGATGGTGTGGGACGGGATGTGGATCTATTCCTTGTGGTAGATGAGAGCCGTGTCAATAATCCCGAGGAGCTTACAGAGACTTTCGAAGCCATACTCTCGAAGCTAATACACCTAGCCGGGATAGACGCGCTTAAGTATACAACTGCACCAAGTCTATTCGAAATACACGTCAGCAAACGCGGCATATACGGGTCCAAGACGCTTCTAAGCAACGCTATAAGGATATACCCGTAACCGCCCCGCGTAATAGTAGAGCTTTATGTACCCCTCCTTCTGGCTCTCAGGTTAGGGCTCTACCTCCCTTGGCAAGTGGTGTCGAGGATCTAATTGTAAGCTGTGTACAAGATAGACTTGGCAAGTACTCTAGTAAGATCGCACAGCTTCTGAGACTCCTAGTGCTGGGTAGTGAAAGACCACGCTGGGATAGCTTTGAGTGGCAGCAAACCAAGCGCTATATTGGCGAAGCTATTGCTGAGTGTATCTGCCAGCTAGCGGGCTGTAGTGTCTACCGACTAGACATGCACGGTGGCGAGCCTAGCGAGGGACTAGGAGACAAGGACATAGACTTTGCTATTAGCTGTTCAACAAACAATATGCCTGACGTAAGAGAGCTAGAGGCCAGACTTGAAGATATCGTTGCAGAGCACCTCTCAGGAGTCATAGGTAGCAACATATATCGATTCTTATCGGTACCAAACATAGTTGAATTACATGACGTTAATGAGTTCCTTATAAAAAAGTATGTTGAGGCTGGACCTCCCTATGTTACTAAGCTATGCTAGCTCCTCCTGACTGCCAAGAGGAATATTGCCGCCCCGACAGCCACAGCTACGGCAACCAATACTATCACCATAGTGCTGGGTCCGCTAGCTTCTGGTGATGGCTGTGTTGTTGGTGTTGTTGGTGTCGTAGCTGTAGGGGGTGTCTCGGCTGGCTGTTCCTCGACAGGTTGCTCAACAAGTTGCGATGGTTGTTCCTCAGCACTCTCTGCCGGTTTTGTTTCAGTCATATTTTCTGCTGGCTGTGATTGTGTGATCTCCTCTTTGGGCTGCTCGGTAGGTTGCTGGGCTGGTTGCTCCCCGACAGGTTGTGGAGCCTGATATTCTATTGTTATTGTCTTGCTGGACTCCTTACCGGAAGCATCTATAGCTGTTATTGTTACAACTGCCTTTGTAGTGTTTAGCTTTTGTAATACGACGCGGTATACGTCACCAGTCTTCGACGGGAGTAGCTCAACCTTCTTGCCATCGTACTGTAGTGTTACTAGAACCTTGGCTACACCCCACGAGTCATCACTAACAGTAAAGGTTATTGATACTTGGCGACCTATTGTAGGCGACTTCGGCGTAACCCTCTTAACAGTTATTGATGGGGGCTCCAGGTCTTCAGTAGTGTATAGTACTAGCTTGTAGGTATAGCCTACCTTGGGTGGTGTATCAGCTATCCCGTAGGCTACGCAGCCCAGTGGTGTACAACGTAGCTCTACACGGTCAAGGCCCTTCAACAGTGCCTTTACAGTTTTGCCTTCGAACTCCTCAGGTACATGTACTGCTAGCACGGTCTTCTCCATGAGTTTTGCAACATTGCTGTTTCCTAGCGTGAATAGCATTGCTACTGCATTCTTCCCCGTTACATAGGCTACCGTGGTGTTCTCCGTGCTGAAGCTTGCATGCAACTCCCAGGGCTTGCCATCACCGTAGATCTCTAGGCCTCCGTCAGCTGTTACCTTGATTATTCTGAAGCCATGATAGTCGTTACGGTATGTCCTGACACTTCCGCCCGTCGACGTTGTAACGATGTACTGTATCTTGGAGCCGTCGGGTCTCTCTACTAGGGCATAGGAGTCCATGTGTATATGGCCGCTTAGGACGAGTATCAGCTTAGCCTTGTTAGCCATTATACCCTCAATGAGTGTCTTTAGCGACTCATTGTTTGCCAGCCAGCTTGAGTAGATGTACGTGTACGTGCTGTCAGGCTTATTTGATACAAGTATCTCATATAGTTCGTCGGCTGTTGATGCCTTAAAGACTGTTGGCTCTTCGCCGTAGAGGTGAGTGAAGTGCGGATGATGGAATAGCAATATCGTTACGGGCTCTTGGGAGGACTCAAGGATTCTGCGAGCCCACTCGGCCTGGTCATCCGATATGTAGCCCTCGCTGCCACTGTCGATGCCCACGATGCGGTATAGGTTGAAGATTGATAGCGTGTAGTTGAATGGGCCCCTGTACACCGTGTAGAGTTTAGAGCCCGCTACATGGTCATGGTTTCCTGGCACCCCTATGAGAGGCTTGTTGAGGAGCAAGTCAACGTCAAGGCTTTGCATGTATTCGTAGCCGTTAGCCGTGTCTGCAACATCACCCGTGTCTATTACTATAGTGTTTGCTGGCAGGCCCAGAGCGATAACGGCTACTGCTAGGTCATAGTTTGCAGCAGCCCTACCATTAGCATTTACCACTCCGAAGTGTCTATCGCTAATATGTACTATTAACATCTCATTGTAGTCCGAGGATTTGCCAACATAAACCGCGTGAGGTTCACCGACAACCTTATCGCTAAGGAACACTATGAGGTCATAGACTCCTTTTACTGCATCGCTTGGAACTCTGACAGTGTAGAGTGTATCACTTATCGCTTCAACACTACACTCGTAGCTGTGCCCGTAGCCGTCGTCTATAACAACCTTCTCAACAGTGGCAGGCTGCGAGATTACAAGCTTAAACGTGCCACCAGCTTCTACGAAGGCTGGCGCTGAAAGCCGAGGGTATACTATTAAGCCCTTGGCAAGCTCCGCTTTGACGGCACGTGTTGGAATAGTCACTTCTACGATCTTCTCCTCAGTTGCTGAAACCTGCACAATCCCCGCAATAGGTAGCATTAGGAGTGCTAGTATAGTTAGAGAAGCAGCTAAACTAGCTAGACGGGGTGCCATGTACCCCCCCTCCAAGAAGGGGGAGGAACGGCTACTCTACCCTAAATTCTTTGAGCACAAATTAACTCTAAAGGAAATACAATGTTCCAAAGCCTAACAGTTAGACATCACAGCATGCATGATGGGGCATGAAGAAAAATGTTGATGTGCTTAGGCAGATGCACAGCTATGCTTGTGAAACGATTCTCTCGCCTACCACCTACTTCTTCCTAAGCGCTAGCGCTGCAGCTATGAGGGCTATTAGGCCAAGGATTATGCCACCTGCACCGAGCACCATGGCGTTGGAGGCCTTGCTTGAGGCACTGGAGGCGGTATCCCTAACCGATGCCAAGTCGCTCTTAACACCGTCCACGTCAGCCTTCACGGTGTTAAGAGCGTTTTCTAGGCTCTTTACCTTGGAGTCCTGGACTGCTAGAGCATTGTCCACATAGCTCTTTAGCTGGTCTATTTGACTGGTTACAGTTTCAACCGTCTTTGCTACCTCCTCGACAGCCTTGTTGACTGTTTCCTCTAGTGCCTTGAACGCCTTTAGCTCCGCGTAGTTGCCGGTAGCCCATAGTATTAGGTTTCTGAAGAACCTTGGACCGTCAAGGAGGTAGCCGTAATACTCAAAGGTTAGCATTGACTGATAGCCAAAGTATGGCGACTCGCCACTGACTATGATTACCTTTCTGCCATTCTCAGTCTCTAGAATCTCAGCAGCCATTAGCACAAACTTGCCACGCTCACCAGCCATGTGAGCGTAGCCCATCTCGGTGGCTCCGCTAGCTTGGTGCTCTACTATTGTAGCTTCCTCCGTTGTCACTATTATCGGTATGATGTTTTCTGGAGTGTTAGGGTCCGTCACCTTATGCCAATCGCCATTCTCGTCGACCCACGCCACCGCGCCGGGGCCATGCATTAGCACCTTCTCTGCGCCAAACTTTAGCAGCTCAGCATCATATCTCGCTGGCGGCTCCACATAGGCTATTACACGGTAGGACCTCTTAGCACAGGATGACGGGTCTTCTACACTCACATAGTCGCTCCTAAGCTTTACTGGAAAGCCCGACTCGGCGAGGTAGTCGAGAAGATCGTTACATATGTGTTGAGCTGCCTCCTGGGCACCACCCTGTGCCGGGTAGTCGCTATCAGTGGCACACCAGAGCGCCTTAGCCGTGGCGCTACCAAGCCATGATGCTATGGCCTCCTTCTCGGCATCACTTAGCGGGTATATAGGCTGACCTATAATTATCATGTCTATTGACAGCTCGGAGTCCGATAGAGCAGTGGCAATGTCACCGAATACTATTTTGTAGGCATGCTGCATTATACACTTAGCATGTGACTCGGGAAACGCCGACAAGGCATCCTCGCTCGGCAGTACTACAACCCAGTAGGCATCGGGCACCGCCGACATCATTGCACATACTCCGTTGCTGTTCTGGCCATGCGACAGGTCAACCAGTATCGTTGGCAACTCAAGCCTTGCAGCTGTAGCTGTTAGGGGTGCATACGCCGAGATTACTATGAGAGATACAACAACCAGGGTATAGAGGAGGCGCTGCATAGTCTTTCACCCCTAGCCTAGTGAGGGAGCGATGTGTCTCACCCTCTTATCCGGGCAAATAAGTACATATCCATGAGATATTTAAAACTACATGGTTAATTGACTATACACAACGCTATTAATAATTTTCAATCACTCGCGATAGGCCCAGGATTGCAAACTTTATTACACAATGCAGTACAATTCGGCTCTACGCGGGTAAGAGGGTATGGCGTCCCGAAACATAGTACTTGCTATAGGTATTATAGTTGCAATAGCTGTAATAGCTGGGGTAGTCTTGCTCACCGGAGGCAAGGAGAAACCTGCAGCTCCCGAGCAGCCAACAACACCCACCACACCTAGCACTGAGCAGCCCCAGCAGCCAGCAGAGCAGCCTGAAACACAGCCATCAGAGGAGCAGCCGCAAGAGCAACCACCGGAGACGCCAACACAACCAACTACTGAGTGTAAGGAGTGGATTGAGCTAACAGTGCTTACAAGGCATCCTGCCGATATCCAGGAGCAGGCTAGGGATCTATTCCTAGAGTCGGACCTCGCAAAGAGGTATTGCGTCAAGGATATAACGTTCATAGCTGTACCACCTGGCCTCTGGCAAACCTTCATCGAGAAGCAGAACATAGACGTAGCCTGGGGCGGCGGCCCAACGCTCTTCGATCTCCTATTCAAGAAAGGGCTGCTGAAGCCCCTCGAGACACAGATAGCGCTTGAGGCCGCGAGTCAAGTACCTGACACCTTTGCTGGCCAGCCGCTCAAGAGGGTGAAGGATGGCAAGGTGTATTGGGTTGCAGCAGCAATAGCTAGCTTCGGCTTCACCATTAACACAGAGGTAGCCCAGCAGCTCGACTATGATGTATCAAAGCTCAAGTCCTGGCGCGACCTCGCAAGCGATGATCTCGGCCTCATACTTGTACAGTACAATACTCCGGCACTAGCAATAGCCGATCCAACGCAGAGTACCAGTAATACAAGGATCTATGAAATCATTCTTCAGACGTACGGCTGGGATGAGGGCTGGCGCATACTAACCCTCATGGCTGCAAATGCACGCATAGAGCAGAGTAGCGGCCTTGTGCGCGACGACGTTATAGCGGGCATAGTAATGGTAGGCATCACTATAGACTTCTACGGTTACACAGCCGAGAGAATAAATCCAGCTTGTAAGTACATACTGCCCGAAGGTGAGACGATAGTTAACGGCGACCCAATAGCCGTGACGATATCCACGAAGCATCCAGAAGCTGCAGAGGCTTTCATAGCGTGGGTACTAACGGAGGGTCAGAAGATTTGGCTAAGCCCCGAGATTAACCGGCTACCAGCAAACCCCAAGGTCTTTGAGACCCCGGAGGGCCAACAGAGGCCTGATCTACGTGATGCATACTATCGCGCAATGCAAGTTAAAGTGATACAATTCAACGATACGCTAGCATTGGAGATAGAGACTGCTATGAGACAGTATTTCAAGGCAACGCTAGTAGACGAACACCAAACATTACAGCAAGCATGGAAGAGGCTCCTAGAGGCATACTATGTCGAGAAGAAGATAGACAAGGCTACATTCGAAGCGCTTAAGCAGAAGCTAACTGATACAGTTGAATACAAGGACCCGCTCACCGGCGAGATTGTAAAGTTTACGTTGGAGGATGCCAGGAGAGTAAATAAAATATTGGAGCAAAACCCAGCAGTAACCGAGAAGTACATGAGCGCTTGGCGTGAAGCTGCTAGGCAGAAATACGAGGAGGTCCTAGACGCCCTTGGCGGCTAGGCAGAAGCTCATAGATATCGGGAGGAATGCGTTATTAGCCGCCAAGAGGGCTATACCCAGGGCCAAAACCGATATCGAAATAATACTTTTACTCTACATACCCCTTGCAACAATATTTTTCGCGTTTATCGCACCGCTACTAGTAGTTATAGCAGAATCTTCTAAGGCCGACTTCGGCTCGTTATTTAGCGATAAATTCTACGTTGATTTTAGCTGGAGATCCGTTAGCAGGCTCATCGAGATACGCGTGCTCCCGGATACGATACGAATAACCGTTAATGGCTTCAACTTCGGCGTTATAGGAAACACTATAGTGAACGCGGTAATCGTTACACTTGCCGCTGCAGCACTAGGCACGACTGTTGCACTACTTGTGGGCCTTTACCGGTTCCCTGGCCGTCGTATATTCGCCATTATAGCTTACATGCCACTTCTCATAGCTCCCCTGGTGAGCACCTACATTATTAAGTTGTACTTCGGCCTTGGCCTTCACCTCAATACATTCTCCTACCTAGCTAGCATGATTACCGAGCCCCTTATCGGTAAGAAGATTTCGATAGCCTTTGCAGGACAGGCGGGTGTCGCACTAGCACAGATACTCATGTTCTACCCGATAGTCTACATCAATGTATTGGCTGCCCTTGCAGCTGTAGATGCCACACTTATCGAGCAGGCCATAAACCTGGGTGCCAGGGGGTTCAGGCTTCTGCGCCGCATAATTTTACCACTAATTATGCCTGGTATTCTTGCAGGTTCAACACTCGTGTATATTCTCAGCATAGAGGATGTAGGCGGACCAATAATCTTTAACTATCCATACTTCATGTCGTTCCAGGTATACGATAACTTCCGCGGCATTCAAAGTGAAGCCTTGCGAGTAACCATTGCAGCGCTAAGCCTCCTAATGCTAATCCTCGCTGCCATACCACTGGTTTTCGTTAGGCGTTATTTGAGCCTTAGATACTACGCAAGGCTAGCCCGAGGTGCGCCACGCCCCTTCCACGGCCTACCACTAGGCCGTAAGGGGCTCATATTCGCCTATCTTGTAGTGCTCCCGGTAATATTGCTCGCGGCTTCACCCCAGATTGGCGTCGCACTATTAGCGTTTAGTAAACGTTGGATCGGCCCAACACCAGAGCTGCTGCCACCAGATAGGCTTTTCGTGAACTTTGAGGTGCTTGGCCGTGTAGCTGGCATCGTTAGAAGCATCGAGAATAGCGTGGTATACCTATCCCAAGCAATAGTATTCATTGCCATTCTAGGCTTTATGATTGGCTACGCAGCCGCCAGAGCTAGGCTCCCAGGTGCAGGGCTGCTAGACATACTGTCCTCGCTGCCCCTAGCCGTGCCTGGCCTCGTCGTCGCATTTAGCTACTACGTGTTCTTCATAACATACTTCCGTGGCACCCTCCTCGACCCAGCCATCTATACAGCCAACGTACTCGTGCTAGCATACGTTGTGAGAAAGATTCCGTTTACAGTAAGGGCTGTCTTTACGTCTATCATACAGACCCCGGAGGAGCTCGAGGAGGCTGCTCGTAGCCTCGGCGCCAGGAGGGCTAGGGTATTGCAGCGCATAGTTATACCGCTGGTCTGGCGTGGGCTGCTAGCAGGCCTACTACTCAGCGCCATCCATGTCCTTAGCGAGGTTAGCGTTAGTATCACCCTTGGCGCTCTCAAGGGGAGCCTCATATCAGCTAACCACACTGGCCCAATAACCTTTGCAATACTACAGCTGCTCACCGAGGCAACAATAGTTGAGGGCGGCACACAGCCACACGCCAAGGCGGCAGCACTTGCAGCAATACTAATGACTCTTGAGGCTGTAGTGATAACGGTTGCCTCAAGGCTTACGAGGAGGGGTCAAGCTCTTGTCAGCGTCTGAGGACCGGCTGTGGAAGGATTTAGCCCTCAGTGCTGCAGAGCAGTGTAGCCCGGGGTAGCTGGTATTGGGCTACATAGAGGTTCGTGACGTAGTGAAACGCTTCGGCAAGACGGTAGCCCTTAGGGGGGTCTCCCTGACCATTAAGAGGGGCGAACTATTCGCTATACTAGGCCCCAGCGGCTGCGGCAAGACCACGCTCCTAAGGGTTATTGCTGGCTTCGAGGTTCCCGACAGCGGCAAGGTCTACATAGACGGAGAGGATGTCACAGAGAAGCCCCCGGACAAGCGTGGCACTGTAATGGTCTTCCAGAACTGGGCCTTGTGGCCACACATGACCGTCTATGAGAACATAGCATTTGGACTTAAGCTGAGAAAGCTACCAAAGAGCGAGATAGATAGGCGCGTCAAGTGGGTGCTAGATCTCCTGGGTCTGCAAGGGCTTGAGAACAGGTTTCCTGGACAGCTTAGTGGAGGACAGCAGCAGCGCGTAGCCCTAGCTAGGGCTCTAGTGGTTCAGCCCCGTGTCCTCCTACTCGACGAGCCGCTAAGCAATCTTGATGCTAAGCTCCGTCTCCGCCTCCGTGGCGAGCTAAAGAAGCTTCAGCGCCAGCTAGACATAACAATGGTCTATGTCACCCACGACCAGGAGGAAGCTATGGCACTAGCAGACCGCATGGCTGTTATGAGGGAGGGTATGGTAGAGCAGGTTGGCACACCCGAGGAACTCTACACCAACCCCAAGACACTCTTCACAGCAATGTTCCTCGGCAGAACATCACTGGTCATAGGTAAGGTTGTCGATATAGAGTCTGACTACGCTATAGTAGCTGTTGGCAGGAGCCTATTCAAAGCCGTAAACCATGGCCTAGGAAAAGGTGATGAAGCAGCTATAGTGATTAAAGCTGATGGTGCACGCACTCGAAAACCCGAGAACCCCGAAAACTACACCATCATCTCCGGCAAGGTAACCGTGTCAATGTACCTAGGCTTATTTAACGAGGTTAGACTGGTAATAGAGGATTCGAGCTATGAGGTTATGTTCAACCTGCCGGGTGAGGAGGAGCTACCAAAGCTTGGCAGCAAGGCCGAGATCTACGTGCCGCTAAAGAACGTACATGCGTTCCCAGTGGAGGAGGAGATAGTGAAGACCATAGCCGAGCAAACCTAGCCACGGAAAACCCTTTCGATCTCACTTCTCAGCCTCGTCAGCTCCTCTCTCCTCGCCATAATTATCCTTGTAGCTTGCTCCTCTAGCTCTCTAACCCTACTCTCATACTCCTCAGACAGCTTCTGGAGAGTCTCCCTCAATACCGCATCAAGACCCTCAACCACCATTACAGTGTCACCTCTGAACTCCACCCAGAGGGTTTGAAAGACGAATTGTGTTAGGGGATGCGGCCGGGAGTGACCCGCCCCCTGCTCATCTGTTCCCCGGGACTCGGGGCCTTGTGCTCGCAGGGGACCGGGGTTCCAGGCGTGAATTGTGCTGCCGTCTCCCTTTAAACCTTGAGTTTTTCTGCTGCAGCCCGTACACGCGCCACGTAGTCCTCTAGCGTGGCTGCATACGCGTCTATTCGTAGTCGTAGGTATTCTCTCAGCCTTCTTCTCGCAAATCTCACATCACCGAGGATTATGAGCGCACGGTCCTTCTCGCTGCGACGCACCCTCCCTACTGCTTGTCTTGTTTTTACTGCCGCTGTGTAGTCGTAGAGAAACGTCTTGGCCTCAGTCGTGCCCATGCGTTTTGCCAGTACTTCATATTGATCTGCTACATAGTCATCCGGCTGAGGGTAGGGCACACCTGCAACAAATACTGTTTTGATTAAGCTCTCGCCGTTCTCGACGATCTCTATGCCCTCTGTTAGCTTTCCACCAGCTACCGCATGTATTGCTACGTGGCCGTGTCTCCGTACATACTCTTCTACCTGCTCTATACTTGTGTCGCGTCCCTCTACGACCATTGGCTCCCCGCTCAACAGATGCTTGAGGTGTGAGAGTATGGCCTCCATAAACTCATAACTTGGATATACTATGAGCACTGCGTTCCTAACCGCTCTAAATGTTTCTGCTATGTACTCGGCGTAGCGCGCATACATCTCTCTACTCCTACTCGTGTAGCGCGAGGTTATCTCAAGCGCTAACACTGTATAGATGTTCTCCGGTGGGAATATATGGCCGTGCAGCAGCTCCACCTCGTAAACCTTCATTGGCTTCCTTATGCAGAGTACGTCGCGGAGGATACTTGACGCGGGCATTGTACCGCTAGAGAGGATTACGGCCTTGGCCTCGTTTAGTGGTTTCTCGGTAACGCTACACGGCTCCACCGGTAGCGCTATGAGGACACGGCGACCATTCTCCTTGCGGAGGTAGACCCCTGTATCCTCTCGGAACACCATGGCTGCGAAGTTGGCTACCCTTGTTAGCGCTACACTGAGCTTAACTGGAGCACCTTGCTCGAGGCGTTCACGTAGCTTTGCAGCTCTTACCTCCTGCGCCGCATCGAGCCATAGGTCTGGCTCTGCAAGTATGTCTCTGATCTTGTTCTTCTCAAGCCTCTTCATAGCCATTCTCGGAGCTGTACTAGACGACAGCATGTCGAGGAGCTTTTTGAGCGCTACTGTCAGCTCTCCTGGCAGGCCGTACTCCTCTATCTCGTCCAGTGCCGCCCGAAGTGTTTCAAGCGTGAGCCTTGCCTCTAGCATGGACTGTATAGTGAGCAGTGAGTGGGCCTCGTCAACGACTACGACGAAGTCGCCATAGGTTAGTGGCTCGAAGACGCTTGTGAATATGTCTTCGCGGAAGAGGTAAGGGTAAGTAGCAACCGTTATCGCTGCACGGGTTGAAGCTAGGCGGAGCGAGAAGAAGGGGCATAGCCCGGCGTTCCTTAGAGCTGCTACAACTTCTGACGGCTTGCTCTCGCCTATGCTGGTTACTATTGCTTCTACGGTCTCCTCACTAACCTCGACAAGATTCTCATGGTACATACACTCGCCTCGCAGCCTTAGGAGCCTGCATGTCTCCCAGAAGTCCTCGGTTGCTAGCTGCTCTCCTGCAAGGAGTGGGCACATGCGCCTAGCACTGTAGAGGAACGAGTACCGCTCAACACCGAAGCGCCGAAGTTCCCTCAACACGGGGGCTATCTCATTCCTAGTCCTTACAACGTAGAGGATGCGCTCTACACCAGCCTCAAGCAATCCATATATGATGGTTGACGTCTTGCCAAAGCCTGTAGGCGCACTGAGTACGAAGACGCCACCCTCACGCACGGTAGAGACTATAGCCCTAGCAGCTTCGAGCTGGCCCCTCCGCGGCTTAGCATAGGGAAACCTCGCCACACCTATCCTTCCCACTACTACAGCTGTCCAACACCCTCCAGCCTAAAGGTCTGGGAGGCTTGTAGACAAGCAACGGTGTACCTATGCTAGACTGCTTGCCGAGGATGTAATCCTCATATAAAAATCACGATGCGCATGCCAAGAGGCTGCTATGCTGATATTGCAGCAGTCGTGGTTGTATGGTTGATGTATAGCCGCTTCTTGGCTTTAAACTCATGCTTCCGGTTTACGGAGCACGTCTTCAGCTATCCGGCTAACGGGGCCACTTGCCCTGACCCTCAAACTCTATGCCTTTAACGCTCTCCACAACCACGCCGCGGTAGAGGAAGGTTATCTGCCGGAGTGTTAGATAGTAGTCGAACTCATTGAGCGCGCTGATACCATCCATGGGCACGTACACCTTGTACCAGCGTAGTGCTGCGCTTGCCGCTGTATGGAGAACACATATGTTTGCAACTGTCCCAACAATAACAACATTCTCTATACCATGCACACGTAGCAGATCATCTATCGGCGTACCGTAGAACCCATCATACCTAGTCTTCTCGACTACTATCTCGTTCCTGGTAGGCTTTAACTCGTCTACTATCTGCCAGCCCCAGGAGCCCTTAACAACATGTTCCCCCCATATCCTAAACTCGGGATCATCAGAGTAGTGCGTATCCATGGTGTATATAGTCATTACTGCATGGCGCCTAGCCTTTTCGAGCAGCTCCCTTATCGCCTGGATAGTCTTGGGCGCTGTTGGGACGAATAGCTTGCCCTCCGGCCTCACAAAATCGTTCTGCATGTCAACCACTATCACTGCTGTCCTGTCTGCCGACAGTCTTACAGTCTGCTCTACCGGTATCTCAGGCACCTCGACAACCTTCTTGTTGATAATCATGTGGAACTCGCCCCCGAGTAGTATAGTTCCCGAGTAGTATAGTTCTGGTCTACCCTCTAGCCTCTAAGGCTTATAGGTTGCCGGTAAGCCCGGCTGTAGCTCGGGGTGGATATATGGGCGGGAAGCACGGAAAGTACGCGTATGTCCTCCGCAACGATGGCTGGTATGTCAAGGTACGCGTGTTGAAGAGCAGGGAGGAGAATGACCCGGCAAGATACATCGTGGTTGGGCCTAAGAGGAAGGACGTACCGCCAACATATCCGGTGCTCAGGGAGGACGATGTGCCTGAGGAGGTTAAGAAGCAACTCTACACGGTCTAGCATTATCGCAGAGTCTAAACTCCTCTCGGCCGCATTAGCCCCTCTATTTTACCTTCTAGTAGGGGTGCCTAGTCTCCCTGGATGGTGGGAGCAGCAGCCTTGACCTACAGTATACTCGCCTACGACCCCCTACTCGGTCAGGCCGGCATCTCAACGGTCTCGGGCAGCATTGCTGTAGGATCTAGGGTTCCCTGGGGCCGGCACGGCATCGGCGTAGTAGCTACCCAGGCCTACACAAACCCAGCACTCGCGCCAATGATCCTTGAGTATCTCTCCAAGGCTATGAGCGCCGAGGAGGCCCTACGAAGGGCCCTTCAAAGCGACCCGAGCCCCGCACATCGGCAGGTAGCTGTAGTAGACTATCGCGGCGACGTAGCCGTACATGATGGCGAGTGGTCGCCCTCTTGGCACGGCTACTATATCCATCCCAGAGAGCCAGTGGTATGCATCGCGAACCTCGTACGCGGCCCTGACGTATGCCGCGAAGCAGTAAACGCGTTCATGGATACCCGTGGCACCCTAGCCGAGAAGCTCCTAGCAGCCATTGAGGCTGGCCACCGGGCGGGCGGCGATAGGCGCGGCGACAAATCAGCTGCGCTACTCGTCGTCGGCCAGACCGAATATGCACCATACTATGACCGTGTTATAGACTTGCGCGTAGACTATGCACCAGACCCTATCCGGGAGCTAAAGAGGATATATTCATTACTCGTGGAGGGCTACTAGCGCCGGCAAATACCGGTCGCCGAAGCCAGCTCCGTTGCCCTACATATTATCGATGTAGAGCTGCAGAGTGGACAGTCCAGCTTAGCCCGCAGCCTCTCAATTCGCGGCCTCAAACCATGCTCCTCGAGCCTTACACGCAGCCAATCCTCGTCAGCCCATTGATCCGGACCAAGAAGCACTATGTCAGGCTTAACCTCGAGGAGTGGCTCTAGCACATCCCTTCTACTACCCAGCATCGCCTTATACACATAACGCATCGCCCCGACCACGCTTAGACGCTGCTCCTCGGGGACTACTGGCGGCCTACCCTTGAATTTCTTGACAGTCTCGTCACGGGCGACAACAACGTATACTCTGCCCCGCAGCCAGGCCTCCCTTAGAAGCGTAATGTGGCCCGGATGGATTATGTCGAACGTACCAGCAACCAACACCTTTGGCCGCGAGGCAATCGCGCTTGTTTGCTCCCAGCTAAACTCTGCAAGGCCAAGCCACCGCAGCGCATCGAGAAGACCCTCAGCATAGGCTATATCGGCAAGAGCTGTAAAGACATCACCCTTCTCCAGGTAGTACCTTGCATCATTGGCGTAGGCTGCAGCTAGCTCCACAATTTTTGCAACACTACCACTAACTTTGCCCCTGAGCTTCTCTATAACTCTCTCAACATTAATGATGTATGCATCTACTCGTTCCATAGGAGGCAGGTCTTCGATCCTTCTAGGCAAGCCTTCTTGCCCCAAAAGGGGCTTGTATGCTGCTGCAAGGCATGCTATATGGCTTCACCCACTACACTGAGCCAAGAGACTCTAACCAGTCGAGGTCAGCCCATTGTGCTCCCTTCTCAGCCTCAGCCCAGGCATCCTCGAGAGCACGGTAGAGCGCTCGAAGCGGCGGCAATCCCTCATTAACGATGAGTTTGTGGAGGCGCTGATAATGCTCCTTGCGCTCCCACACATATTGTTCAATAAGCCTCCTGGGAAGTGGCCGTAAACGACCTTGTCCAACACCGGGCGACTTGGGATCCACAAACACATGTTTTACTGAGAAGTCCTCAACTAGGATAGGGTAGAGCCTGCACCGCATAGGCCTCGCTGGATAGATTACACACAGCTTGGTTCCATCATGCTTTTCAGCTAGGAAAAAGCAGCGATTCCGCTCATCGCCTCGGAGCAGCATGAACGGATAGACATCTGCAACAACTATCTTCACATAGCCTCGGAGAAAATTGCGCCACGACACACGCAGAAACCTAGCCATACGCACAACATCAAATATCGTGAGCACAACATTCGGACCGCCGCTGCAGCAACGACCACACCGTGTGCACCTAAACCTAAACATGCCGCCTAAGGGGACACGGATAAGCTTCGATGTATACTCCTCAAGCTCGTCTATGCTGACATCAATACCTGCCATGGCATGCCCTAAACCAAGCTTAAATACAGCCTGAGAATAAAATACTTAACACCCAGACCCATCCCGGAATATCATTACACGGCTACTGTGCCGCCGTAGCTCAGCGGTAGAGCGCCGGCCTTGTAAGCCGGTGGTCGCGGGTTCGAATCCCGCCGGCGGCTCCACTACTCCTCCATCACCACAATAGATCTTCGCGCCATTATATTGTCTTGACACCAGTTTAGCGTTGCTTGGAAGTAGCGAGTAAAGACGCTGGAGATGCAGCCAGTACACCACTAACTCTTCAGTCTCTATGGTATATACGTGAAAGTATTACGAGAAGCAATTCTAACAGCAAGTTGTCAGCCGAGGGTACTTTCTTCATCCGGGCTGTGTGGTCTGGCCTAAAGGCCCTCATCACTTCCGGTTGCGGTTTTGCTAGCCGAGTCTTATTAATATGGTTAGCTATTTCGGTGGCTTACGGGTGTATGTGCTGTGGAGCTGGGAATGTTTAGGCTAAACATTTACCAGCCTGGAGGCCCCATCGGTGCACTTTACCCCGTTGAGAAGATCCTTTACCATGGCAGGTCACAGTACCAGGAGATAATGATTCTTGTTCTACGCGGCTTCGGTAAGACGCTTGTGCTTGACGGGCTTATACAGAGTACCGAGAGCGACGAGCACATATACCACGAGACACTCGTTCACCCAGCTATGACGGTCCATCCTAACCCGCGGCGTGTCCTCATACTGGGTGGTGGTGAGGGAGCAACACTTCGAGAGGTTCTGAAGCATAATACTGTTGAGAAGGCCGTCATGGTTGATATTGATGGGGAGGTTGTTAGGGTTGCACGGGAGTATCTTCCAGAGTGGCACCAAGGCGCCTTTGACGACCCAAGAGCACAAGTAGTCATAATGGATGGCTTTGAGTACATAAAGGAGGCAGCACGACGAGGAGAAGACTTCGACGTCATAATAATGGATCTCACTGACCCATTTGGCCCGAAGATAGCTGCTAAGCTCTATACGAAGGAAGCTATAGGCCTCGTTAAGTCCGTGCTTAGGAGCGATGGTATACTTGTGACTCAGGCTGGCTGCGCCGCACTCTTCCCAGAAGCGTTTGAGAAGGTGTACGGCTCTGTCAAGAGCCTATTCGCGCACGCTGAGGAATATGGTGTGTGGGTGCCATCGTTCATGTATGTTAACAGCTTCGTATTCGCCTCTGACAAGTACAGGCTGACAGACCTATCTATGGAGGAGGTTGACAGGAGGCTCCGGGAGAGGGGTGTAGAGACAAGGTTCTATAGCGGGCTACGCCACTACACCCTTATAGGGCTTGGCGGGATAAGGCTACTGGAAGGCAGAGGTTCCTAGCCTTTACCATTTCCTCTACTTTTAACTAGCTCGTCTAGCTCCTGAACCTCCCTACACAGCTTCGCTACAGCCTCCACAATATGCTCAGGTACCTCGTAGAGGTATGCCCTGCCGCCACGCCTTAGCGGGTAGGGCCTCCTAACGACGAGAGAGTGCATGTAGAGGCTTCGTAGCGCACGACGTACAACTTCAGGATTTCTGCCAAGTGCTTCAGCTATGTCCTTTGCTATGGCACCTCTACCCCTTAGTATCAAGTAGGTTAGTACTTGTGCCTCTTCCTCGCTGAGCGAGAATACACACTTGAGCATGCATTTGAGCCTAGCTATGTCCACGCGTGAAGCTGTGGCGTCCACTGTTATGTTGAGCTTGTGTTGGGGGATATTCCCACAGACTGCAAGTGTTAGAGGCGCACTCACACTTACCAGCCCGCAAGAGAATATACACCAGAGTCTATAAAAATGTTTAACGCCCGTGAAAGACATGTTATATGCTTGAGAGCCTGCTGACGACAAACTCGCGATCCAGCAGTGCTAGTAGTGGAGCCGCTCTCGGCCCACTCTCGCGGCCGACGAAGACTAGGTAGAAGTAGCGGTAGAACTCCCTCCTCTTTGCTGGCTCCCAGCCACGTGTAAACTCGATCATCACGTTCTTGATGGCGTCCTCGCTCCACTCCTCGAGCACTGCAAGCTTCTCACCTAGCTCGCGTAGCGCTTTACGCGCCCAGTCTGGTACACGACTCCTGACATCGTCTGGCAACTCCTCGAGTATCTTAACCCTTATGTGGCTGGGGGCGTAACGCTCAGCCCATCTCTTAGCGCGGGGCAGTAGGGCCATGAGCCTCTCTATATCGAAGCTCGTCGGATTGTCTGGCATGTGACCACTCCTTTGCAGCCTCTTTACAGCCTCGCTGCGCCACAAGTTTTCTGGCAGTATCTGCGCAAGAATCGCTACGTGTGTGTAGGGTGGCTGGGCAGGCATTTTCTCGGGCGGCCCCGCCCTGGTATAGCTTAGCTCGTAGCTCCTACGTAGCACTATGTCCTCCTCACGAGATCCCGCCGTCTCAACACCATAGTATACACGTTCAGCCTTGTAGTACTGTTCGTAATACTGTGGCACCTCGTGGAGGCCAAGAGATATCTTCCTCATGGGTGGGGTCTTCAGCATGAGGAACCTTAGGACCTCCGGGTGAGCCACTTCTAGCCACTCACGGGGCGTAAATCCTATAAAGTCACTACTGCTCATATCAGCCTCTCCATCCGGGGTCTTCACGGCAACCCACTCATAGGGGAGCCCCTCTGGCGGCTCGATGCCGTAGACTAAGCGAGCTAGCTCATTGGCACTATCCCTGCTGCCGCCGGGTGTAGCATGGTCTTTTCCGTAAGGCTCAAAGTCTACTCCTAGCGCCCACCACACGCCAACCCACTCTATCCTCCAGTTTAACTTCCCATCCCAGAGCTTGGCCCAGCCCTCGTGACCACACTGCTTACAGCGATATCGTACCATCTCCCTCTCAAGATCGACCTCGAGAGCCTCGGTACTGTCTATCCTGCCACACCTAGCGCATATTGCTTCAAATGGTATCCAGCCTTCTGGATACGGCTTTCTACCACGGTACCTGTTTATGACTCGTCGTACCTCCTCACGCCTCTCCACAGACATCTTCACGAACTCCAGCAGCTTACCACGGTAGAGTTCGGTCGTAGTTACAACCTCCACTTGGCCGTCAGTAAACTCTGGTATGTAGGGACCAAAGTCAAGCCAGAACCTGTCAACCCAACTCCTAAGCTCGCCCTTAGGGTCAGGTACCCTTATGAGGGGCCAGCCGGTGTACCGGCGGGCCTCCTCGGGGTTGGGGAACGCTTTGAGTTGACTATCCTTGCCCTTCCACGCATCCTGTGTGTAGAGAGTGAGGTACTGCTTTATCCTAAGCCCTCTTTGGGAGAGTATGCGGCGCAGTGTCTCTAGTATAATCACTTCGCCCCTCAGCCTACCAACGTGCTGAAGACCGGACACAGACAATCCTCCATTGAAGACGTAGACCTCCTTGCCACGGGCCCGTAGTCTCTCCTCTAGCCAGTCGGCCAACGCGTCAATCCAATGCTTTAGCTCGCCCCGGGATTCGACTACTGGTTCACGGAGAAACCTAGCCTGCCTAACGTCTTGTACAAACTCCACGGCCAAGGGCTAGAACACACCCGGTAACAGGGCCTGGGGGCCTGGAGGAGGGAAAAACCTAGCTACCGGAGGCTTGAGTAGTGTCCAAGCTACTGTGCTGGAAGGGTTATATTGAGCTTCTGGACTAGCTCCTTGTAGCGGTTCCTAACAGTTACCTCGGTTACACCCGCTGCTGCAGCTATCTCCTTCTGTGTCCTCCTCTCGCCGAGTTCAAGAGCGGCGATGTATATCGCCGCTGCTGCAAGGCCAGCTGGATCCTTGCCTGCCGTAAGCCCCATCTTGCGAGCCCTGATTAGGATCTCAGCAGCCCTCTTTTCAACCGCCGGGCTCAGCCGAAGAGCTGAAGTTATCCTTGATACGTAGCGTACCGGATCCACTATCGGCATGCGGAGCCTTAACTCTCTCACTATGAGCCTGTAGCACCTAGCAACCTCCTTCCTACCGCCCTTCACAAGCTCTGCTATGTCGTCAATGCTCCTAGGTATACCCCTAATCCTGCAAGCTGCATAGACAGCTGCCGCAGCCATGGATTCTAGGCTTCTGCCACGCACAAGACCCTTCTCTGCAGCTTGTCTATAGATCATCATGGCAGTGTCTATCACGCTACGGGGCAGGTTGAGCGCCTCAATGAGGCGAGTAATCTCCCTAGCAGCCTGCTCAATGTTCTTCTCAATGCTAGTTGTTGCACGCAGCTTGGCTTGTAGTCTGCGCAGCCTACTAGCCTCTATACGCAGCCTAGCCTCGAGCTTCCGTCCAGTGGCGTCACGGTAGCCAGAGATAGTTGTGAGAACACCATAGTCTGGAAGCGTGTGTGTCAGTGGGCTACCGACACGACTACGTTTCGTCTTCTCCTCTGGGGTATAGGCACGCCATTCCGGCCCAGTATCGATAACAGTATCTTCTACAACTTCGCCAGTAAGCGTGCAGATATACTCGCCTCTCTCCTCATCGAATACAATATATTCTGGGGGGCACCGATCCCCGATACCTTCTTTTGCCTCGCTCTCCTCTCCCCCCTCTACGGGGGTATAACCTTCCTCAAACACGTAGCCCCACCCAACAGCATAGTACCCCGGGGGGTATGGCCCGAAACCCTTTAAAGCCCAACACATCCTATTCCTTAGTAGGGGTTTATAAGCTTTTAGTCACAGCTCACTCTCACACCCAATCATAACACAGCATGGAGCTTGTGGAATGTCGCGAGCCAACCGTCGGAAAACATTGCATTGTAAGCCTGCAGGAACTATGAAGCTTGCCCAGCCACCACCAGGGCTTGAGCATTACCTAATATAGCGACAAAACAGCTAGGCTGCACGTATAGCTATGCTGCCGCTACATCACTACTCTACTATTACTACTCTACTATTATTATGTTTTCCTCCGGGAACCCCATCTCAACAAGTATCTCCTTTACGCGGTGACGATGGTCTCCTTGGAGTTCGATCCTACCATTCTTGTATGTTCCGCCGGTTGCTAGCCTAGACTTGAGTTCAGAGGCTAGCTTTTTCAGGTTAACCTCACGCTCGTCAAGGCCCTCTATGATTGTTACTTCGCGGCCGTAGCGTCTCTTCTCGAGCTTTATCTTTATGATTTGCTGTTCACGTGCAAGCTGCTCGCACAGCTCTGGGGGAAGTCCGCCACATATCGAGGATAGTTCCCCGCTCATGGGAGTATACCTACCCTTCAAGCGTTGTCTCTACGCTTTGTGTCCAGTCAGCACCTCCCCCCAGAGCTATTCTTATAAGGATTTCGGGGCCAGCTTACCACCCTACCGGGTGCAAGTTATGGAGCTTTATGAGCCACGTGAAGCGGGCGAGTATGGCGTTATAGAGGATAAGTCGCTGATACGCTACAAGTGCGGCAGGTGTGGCATGGAGTTTAGCGCCCTCGACCTAGAGTATATGCCTACGATTAAGTGTCCCTACTGTGGCTATAGGGTTGTATACAAGGTTAGGCCTCCGGGTAGAAAGCTCGTCAAGGCTGTCTAGCTGCTCGGCGCGCTACATGGTTTGCGGCTATGGCTTCTACCACTGTTTTTGCTGCTAGTATGCTCGTTATCCAGGAGCAGTCGTAGGGTGGTGAGACCTCTACTAAGTCAAAGACTGCAATGGTTGCCGGTACCTCGATTATGATACGGTGTAGGAGTTCTAGTGCAAGCCAAGTTTCCAGCCCGTCAGGTTCGGGATTTGCTGCGCCGGGTGCATAGGCAGGGTCGTATGCGTCTATGTCGAAGCTTATGTATAGCGTTTTGCACTCACTGGATTTAGCCCAGTTACGGATTCTCCGTACGATCTCAGCTAGCCCTAGGAGCCGGGCTTGCTGTGGGGTTACCATTTGTAAGCCGTGGCTGCGCATATACGAAAACTCCTCGCTTGTAAATGCTCTGGCACCGATGTAGAATATGTTGCTGGTTACTTGCTCAACAACTCTCCTCATGACACTAGCATGCGAGTATTTCTCGCCCATGTACTCCTGTCGGAGATCGAGGTGGGCATCAAAGACTATGAGGCATAGTGGTTGCTCCCTTGTAGCTGCTAGGGCCTTGGCAACACCAAGCGTTATTGTATGTTCACCACCGAGCACTATTAGCAGCTTATCTTGCATATTCTCGAGCAGTTCTCTTGTCACCTGCTCGATACGCTGCAATGTTTCAAGGGGCTGCGATGATACTGCTATGTCGCCTAGATCGCTTATACCTATATTTTCCACGTCAAGATTCGCTCTCAGCGAATAGAATTCTATGTTTGCAGCTGCCTCTCTTATCGCACGGGGGGCAAAGCGCGAGCCAGGCCGGTAGCTTGACGTATAGTCAAATGGTACACCAACAATAACTGCCTCAGCCCGCTCTAGCGGCACCTCAACGCCGCCAAAGAGGAGGCTGCTCCTTGAGAGATATAGTTCAGCTATACCCATGGCCTACTATGCACCCCTAGGAGCCTCGTTGCGTGCATTGGCTTTACTAGACGGGGGCGAGTAATATATCCGCGTGTAAAGGGCTCTTGCTGGGTGAGGGTTGCAACGATGGCTAAGCCTGTTGACAAGTATGAGAAGCTTGTAGACCTAGCTATTCGACGAGGGTTCTTCTGGCCAAGCTACGAGATATACGGTGGTGTAGCTGGCTTCTACGATCTCGGCCCTCTCGGTGTGAGGCTTAAGGAGAAGATTTTACAGCTCTGGCGCGACTTCTTCATCCGCCGCCACGCAGGCTTCGTGGTAGAGATCGAGACGCCCATAATAGCTCCGTCAAGAGTTTTCGAGGCTAGCGGACACCTTGAGCACTTCACTGATCCCATCGTGGAGTGCCGGCGTTGCGGCAGGAAGTTTAGGGCTGATCATCTCATAGAAGAGAAGCTTGGCATTAAGGCTGAGGGACTGAGCATAGAGGAGATGACACGGCTCATAAGAGAGCATGATATCCGCTGCCCAGTCTGCGGTGGCGAACTAGGCGAGGTCAAGAAATTTAACCTACTATTCAAGACCACTATTGGCCCCTATAGTGAGAATGTTGGCTACCTTAGGCCTGAGAATGCACAAGGTATGTTTGTCGCGTTTAAGAGAGTCTACGAGGCTATGAGGCAGAGACTTCCCCTGGGCATAGCGCAAATAGGACGAGTAGCTAGGAACGAGATATCACCAAGACAAGGAATGATAAGGCTTAGAGAGTTCACGATAGCCGAGATGGAGTTCTTCTTTGATCCCGAGGATCCAGGACACAACGGCCTTCTCGACGAACTTCTCGGAAGGGTTGGAGATACAAAGCTTCGTATCTTACGCGCAGAGGAAAAGGAGAAGGGTGCTGATGAGCCTTCCGAGTACAAGGTCTCAGAGCTTGTAGAGGAGCGCATCGTTGCTAATCCCTGGCTGGCATACTGGATGGCTGTTGCCAGAGACTTTATCAAAGCACTAGGCGTGCCGGAGCAGAACATGTACTTCGAGGAAAAGCCGCCAGAAGAGAGGGCACACTACTCTGCCCAGACCTTCGACCAGCTCGTAAGGGTTAGCAGGTTTGGCTGGATAGAGGTCTCCGGACACTCCTACCGAACCGACTACGACCTCTCACGCCACATGAAGCATAGCGGCCAGGACCTAAGAGTCTTCAAACAGTACAGGGAGCCGGTAATCGTTAAACGCAAAATGATATTCGTTGACAGGGCATGGCTTGGAAAGACATACCGAGAGAAAGCCAAGAAGGTTCTCCAAGCACTACAGGAGCTTGACCCAGAGAGTGCTGAGAAGGAGCTAGCAGAGAAGGGCTTCATAGAGGTTGCTGAGGTTAGGATACCGGCTGACCGTGTTAAGATTATTGAGAAGGAGGAGAAGGTTACCGGGAAGAGATTCCTACCACACGTCGTAGAACCATCATTTGGTGTTGAGAGGCTGTTACTAGTAACGCTTGACTACGCCCATCGAGAGCGAGATGGTAGGACTATACTTAGCCTTCCAAGGTACCTGGCTCCGATAGAGGTTGCAGTGTTTCCGCTGACGCGGGACGAGAAACTCGTAGCTAAGGCTAAGGAGGTGTTTAGAATAGTACTCGATGCCGGCTTCTACCCAGTCTATGATGACGATGGCAGTATTGGTAAGAGATATGCAAGGGTTGACGAGATCGGAGTACCAGTTGCTGTAACCGTAGACTACCAGACACTAGAGGACAACACTGTTACGCTAAGGGATAGGGACACCTGGAAGCAAGTAAGAGTTAGCATTGACAAGCTAGTAGATGCACTTAGAAGATTCCTAAATGGCGCTGACATAGAGGAACTCGGAACCATTGTTGACGCTGGCGTAGAGACTAAAAGCTAACTATTTATGTAGTCCTAGCTGATGTGCTATAGTAACTTGGAATAACTAGGGGGCGAGGTGTAGGCTCCCTTTGAGTGAGGAGCCTAAGATCGAGCAGAAGCAGGCTGAAGAGCGAAGAGAAGAGGAGGTCGTACCAAAGAAAAAGATAGATATTAGGAGTGCACTTGCGCTAATTCCGCCAGCATCACAGCTCCTTGGAAGAGAAAAGAAGCCGCGAGAACGTAGGGTAAGGCTGAGATTCCATGACGAGCTACGTGAGGGTACCGCAAAGGTCAACCCGCAGCTTCTCCGCGAGCTCGGCGAAGGAGAGTACATAGAGGTTGTTGTTGCAGGTAGGCACCGGTTCCGCTACAAGGTCGAAACTGACGACTCCGTTCCTGTGAATGAGGTCTGGGTTAACGGCGAAAAACTGCCAGAGTATGGTATAGCTGATAACTCAATAGCTACCGTGAGAGTTGTAAGGCAGTAAAAGCCCCAGATACCCTCTCTTTGTGTATTCGAGCTATTTGCCTCAGCTTGCCTTCTCCTCCCGGCAGCATAAGGCTTGTATCACTTTCAGCTTGACACGATGGATATATTATACGGGTTCAGTCAGATACCTGGCTAGTAGGAGGGTACGTGCATTGCACTAGATAGCTGATCTGCTCAGCTATCTTGGGTGGTGTTGCTGTGAGCGAGGAGGGTCTTGTAGATCCCCATAAGCTGCTCCGTGTATTAGAAGATGTTGCCACAAGACATGCTAAGACTGTTAAGGCTCTTAACCGTGTCCTGGTTAGGCTACGCAGAGATCCCTATGATGAGGAGTTGCAATCCCTTGCACTCACATACATTAAGAGGCTTAGGACGCTACGCTCTCGGCTTATGGGCGTGCTTAACGGCGCTGTACGGCTTGAAGATGTTACCGACGAGATAAGAGGCAACATTGCCACGCTGAGCGAGTACATGATAATTGTTGGCGCTGAGCTCGAGAGGGATCTCTTGAAGAAGAGTATAGTGCTTGGGAGGAGGGGGGCGCGTCTTCTCAGCAACGCTGAGGACGAGATTCGCAACGATCTTCAAGAGCTAGATAGTATTGTCGAGAAGCTACAGGATATTGTTGATAGATATTACTAGCTTCTCTCCATCGATTCTCCTGCCAACGTTTTGATACGCTTAATCACTGTAGCCTCCACCATTCTATCGCTAATCACGTCAACTATCCTCGCGTCCACAAGGTCTCCTATCGAGCCCCGGTCGAGTAGGACTACAGGGCCGTGCTTTAGCGGGTAGCCTAGAGGCCTCCTTCCACGGTAATAGCCTACAATTATGACCCGAATCCTTAGCCCTATGAGCCTCCTCTTAGCCCTTTTATTGATCTCTTCCGCCCGGAGCCTCACTGGGTGTGGATTAGGGCATTTGGTGTCGTAGTTAGTGCCTGCCAGCTTGTGTAGGTAAGATAGGGGCAAGGGTGTAAACTTGTAGACTGTTATCTTTTCAGCCCCAGCATTGTAGAGCTTTTCCATATATTCCACTGTCTGTCTTATTGTTCTGCTTGTCTCGCCTGGGAGACAATACATGATATACACGTATGGGCGAAGGCCGTGCCTACGTAGAAGCCGTACAGCCTTCACAACCTCGTAAACCGTTGCCGATCTACCTAGGGCCTCAAGGAGTTTGTTATCACCGGTCTCAGCACCTATGTGTACGGGTGTTCCGCGTAAGTATCTTCCAAGAACCAATACAACCTCATCATTGACTAGGTTTGGCTTTATGTTTTCAACCATTACTGAGACTTCACCGCTTGAAACCTCCGGTATCGCCGTAATCCTCCGCAATAGCTCAGCTATAGCCTTTGTGTTTGGAGGTGGGTTACGCGGATCTAGCAAGGGGCTAGGTTCTACTAGCCAGTCCCTTCCATAGTCGAGAAAGTCTGGACCGCTGAGCACTATGCGATGTACACCTTGATCTATGAGTTCCTTAACCTCCTCATACACATGGTCTATACTCCTGCTCCTAGCATAGCCGTAGAGGGGTATGACGCTACAGTAGGCACAGCCTGGTATTGGTTTTTCGGGAAGAAGCTCTGGTGGAAGAATACCGTCGAGCCTTGGGAAGCTATAGTTACTACAGCCTCGTACAACCTCAACGTAGACTCTTGCAGCCCAGTAGAGTGGATAGCCTCGGATAACCCGTGTGCTAGGCCTATACCTCTCCCACACCCTTCTCGGCATTATCGGGCATCTCCTATTGACGCGAAGCCTCCCTCCATTCTCGACGTAGACTATTCCGCATAGGCGTTCTAGCGTTCTCGGATCTAGCCGTTGCTGCTCGAATATACCGGTTTCAACAAGCTTCTCTATCACGGGCTCCGCCTCGCCATAGACTCCTACATCGCCTCTGACACGTACGAGGAACTCCGGGTCAGCAGCTATGGGACCCCCAACTATCACGGGACCCCTAGAGTTTCTCCTCCAAAGTCTTACAATCCTAGCAACGGTTGGCTCATCAACACTCATACCACTAACGAGCAGCGCACTATAACCACGCAGTCTCGACGGATTTTCCACAACATCCTCGGCAATGTAGAGGTCTACGTTTAGCCCCTTCTGTTCAAGGACACCTGCCACTGTTCGGGGACCAGCACCTATAACATCGACTGTTACCTGTCGACGCGCATACCTTCCATGCGCTAATGCATCAACAACCACAACATCCATGCTCCATGCCCCTTTTACTCAAGACCTCTCTATACTACACCTATTCCACTGCACTACATTACACAGCATAACCCTTCTAATACCTCTTCCGAAACTTCACCTACACTCGGGATAGTAGCTTGGCTGAGGAGTACTATGATTATGATATTGAGAGGAGAAGACAACAATCACTAGCCGAGGAGAGTCTAACCGAGCAGATAGTTGGGGTCATACGCGAGCTTTCAAAGGAGATTGCAGGCATTAGGAGCGTAATAGATGCCCTAGTGCGTGGCGACACTGAGCAGCTGGGTAGGCTTCACAGCGAGATTAGGAGTGCAAAGGACAGAGTCGAAGCCATGAAGGACGACGCGCTAACCTACCTTGCTAGACTTGGCAACATTCTAACAACCAACACTATATACAAGGACTTGTTCCTCTACCTCACCAGCGTTGCACAGTCCGCCGAAGGCATAGCATATAGGGCCTACCTCTTATCTTCAAATACTAAGAGCTCAATACTCTCAGCTAACGACGTGACCATGAAGCTTAAGGCTATAGCTGAAACCTTGTCCAAGGAGTTTGAGAGCCTGGAGAAGGCAATAAATCATCTATGGTCGAACCCGAAGAAGAGCTATGAGGAGGCACAGCGCGTACTAAATATAGAAAATGATGTTGACGCGCTCTACCGTGAGCTGGTCTTTTCACTATATAGGGAGCTAAAGAGCGATATTGTTGCGCTAATGCTGATAAAGGATATTACAGATCTCATCGAAGATATAGCTGATACTATTAGGGATGCTGCTGAAAACGTTAAGTTCCTAGCACTCTACATGGTTGCCGGCCGCTAGACAACGGTGATGCAATGATACGGGCTGTATTGCTGGGGCTCAGAGCTGTAGTGTTTGACCGGGAGGCAGCCAGAAGGCTCTATGCAAGCGGATACTATGGTAAGCCTTTAGGCATACCTAAGCCCCGTGGCTCTAATTTTGACGCGCCGCTAGAGCTTGGGCTCCTGGAGACACTCCACCTGCTAGAGAGGGGTATGCTAGAGGTCTACGACGAGGAAGGCCACAGGGTAAGTGTTGAGGAGGTAAGGAGGCGAGCTGAAAGGTTTATACCTAAATTTGAGCTGCTCTACAAGGTTTATCGTGACTTGAGAGACCGGGGCTATGTTGTTAGGTCTGGGCTCAAATATGGCTCAGACTTTGCCGTGTATGAACGCGGACCTGGGCTCGAGCATGCACCCTATCTAGTCCATGTTATGCGTGTGGACGAGGAGATAGATCCTCTTGAAATAGTTCGCGCGGGAAGGCTTAGCCATAGTGTTAGGAAGGCATTTATCCTAGCGCTTACAGGTCCGAGGGATACACCGATACGCTACCTGTTGCTTAAGTGGAGTAAGCCCTAATAAGATTGGCCAGAGAGACTGTAAGTGGCAAGCCAGCATTGCCTACGCTCTCTCGCCGGATGGTGCATAGCAGTATGCTGGGCGAGGTGTAGAAATTTGTCCTTTAGCAGGAGGGGCGGTAGGCCACCTGCACGACAGCCACGTAGGGAACCTGGTGTGCCGCGTAGGGGAGGCGAAAAATCTAGGCCGATGCCCTTGCCCGACGGCAAGTGTAACCCTCTCTGCCCATACTTTCGCTGCCTAAACAATTCACTAACAGTGGTCCGCAAGCCGGTACACGGAAAGATGCAGAGAGTAGCATACTGCAGATGGATAGGTGACGAATGTATCGGTGGTGCATGCCAGTACGCTGCTTGTGCTTTAAAGGCACTGCTGCCTGATGGCACATGCCTCTATGCTAAGGAGAAGCAAACTCAAGAGACCCGGATCGAGGATCTAGAGAGAGAGATTAGGGCTGAAGAGGAGGCCATGTCAAAGATAGAAAAGCTGATGAAACGCAAGGGCTACTTTGGCGATGACGAATTCGAGTAGCCGCGCCAGCGCTGGTAGAGACTATGCTCTATACCAAGTACGTCTAGTATTTTGCCCACTACAAAGTCCACTATATCACTAAGTGTTCTGGGCCTCGTGTAGAAGGCTGGAGCAGCAGGCAGTATTATGGCTCCGTTTTCGGCCGCTAGCAGCATGTTTCTCAGCTCAGCCTTGCCAAGGGGTGTTTCCCTCACTACTAGGACTAGCTTACGGCCAAGCCTTAGCACTGCTAGTGCCGCCCGAGTAACGAGATTATCGCTATATCCGTGGGCTAATGCTGCCAACGTCTTCATACTGCAGGGAGCAACAACCATTGCCCATGGTGCACGGCTACTACTCGCATAGGGCGCATCTAGCCTCGTTGAAAGATAGGCTGGTACACCTAAACCCTTGATAAACTTCTCAAGATCTATGCCCTCTTCCCTTGCAACTATTAACGCTGATGGAGTGTAGATTACTGCCTCGAGGAGCCCCCTCTTCGCGAGGTGCGCTACGAGCCTAGCACCATAGATTACGCCACTAGCCCCTGTTATCGCCACAAGCACTCTTCTGCCACGCAGCAACATATCCTAAGCCACCTACCACGTACGCACGCTGTTCACAGACTTCATACCCGCTACAAAGCATAGAGCCCATTTCGCCTATTGTAAGCCAGCGGCTAAGAGTTCTACAGAGCGTAGTATATGGCTTCCACTTACCCGCAGCAACTATGAGCGCTATAAACGGCGCAAATACACATACCCATATCTTCTGAAGCAGACGTAGAAGCTTACTGGCAGGAACAAATATGTCGCCTATGACTACTCCTCCACAAGCTACCCGCCTCTCCTCTCTTAGAGCCGCTGTGAGGTTGAGATAGTCCCTAGCAGCGTAGAACGAGGTTACCGCGTCAAAGACCGTGCTGCGGAAGGGGAGACTCTCCGCTATGGCTACAACAGCATCACACACATGACGACATGCTCTGCAAGAAAGCCTTACCATGCGGGAAGATGGCTCAACAGCTACTATGTAGGCTGGTTTTGCAACTTTACATATACACCTCACTGAGTCGCCTGGACCAGCCCCTACGTCTAGGACGAGCATGCACCTGGTATGTCTACAGATAGCTTGTACTGCATCGCAACGAACCTTTTCGTCATGCCCCAGCGACATAATTCTATTCATTCTTCGGTAGTAGGAGATGATAGCCTCTATGTCGCTTATTATCTTCCTCCAGAAGCTGATGTCAAGTCTCCGCAACAGCTACACCCTTCGAGGCTTATTCGAGGATGCCACTGAAGGAAGCCGTGGGAGCCAGGTAATTAGGGGGTTTCCCGTAGCCTTATCTATGCACAGTATGGGTGAGCGGGTGGAGGTATTCCGCGGGCTGTTTGCCGCAATACCGTTATCCGTGCTCGGTAGCTACGATGTGCCCTGGGTGCCGACGAGGAGACAGCTTATAGACTACGTTATGCGTATAGCAAGGGTTGGCGAGGGCGACATATTCTATGACCTAGGTTGTGGTGATGGCAGAGTTGCAATTGAAGCTGCACGGAGGGGAGCTAAGGCCGTCTGTGTAGAACTAAGGAAGGATCTTATAGAAGCAGCTATGGAGAATGCGCGGAAAGCCGGGGTTTACGATAGGGTTAAGTTCGTCAACGATGACTTCTTCAAGGTCCCGATAGGTGATGCAACAGTAGTCTACATGTACTTGTTGACGAGGGTTAACGCCGCGTTAAAACCAAAGCTTGAGAAAGAGTTGAAGGTGGGTACTAGGATAGTCACACTAGACTTCGCTATACCAGGCTGGAAACCCGTACACGTCGAGAGATACTACATTGCCGGGCTTGTGCGCACACTCTACCTCTATATAAGAGGGGTTAGCGATATTAAGCCTACCCGCTCCCCCATCTCAGAGACCTAAGCAGGCCATAGGCTATTAGCGGTAGCAATATCGTCGCATCACCATAGACTACCACGTGCTCGCCGCTAGGCTTAATCTTACCCCATGAAATTGCCTCACGTGGCTGTGCCCCACTCAAGCTTCCATCATACTCTACAGCTGTTGTAACGTATACTGCACAATCAAATCCGCCGCGGAACTGAGCCCACCATATTGAGTGGTGCTTGCTTATACCACCGCCTATGAGCAGCGCTGCTGCCTTCTTGGCTCTGAAGAAGCGGTCTGCTAGCAGCTCCTCGTCAAGCATTATATCTATGGCGAAGTCACGGTTTAGCTGTGTAAACGTGAATACCGCTGTCCCAAAAGCTCCATCCACAAACCCTGGAACTATTACTGGTGTCTTAGCCTCGTAGGCTGCCCGTAGGATGCTGTGTTTATCATTTATTCTTGCACCCATCTCCCAGAGAACTTCGTAGACTGCCCACCTCTTCTTCCTCCCAGCGAGATCTGATAGTACTCTATGTGTAAACTTCTCTATTGGCTCGCCATAGTTTTCAACCGGGATGTATATATTGCCGAGTCTGTGTATCTCAAGCTCTCTGAGCATCTTGTCGTCTGCTTCGAAGTATCCCTTGTAGTAGTTATAGCCGAGGCCCCTAGCTACGTCATGATCTATAGTGCCACAAGTTGTTACGACAAGGTTGAATAGTTTCTCGCGGATTAGTTGGGCTAGTATACCCCTAACCCCGGTTGCAACAATGTTAGCTGTAAATGATAGTACGCGGAGGTCTGCGTCGCGGAGGCACCTAGATAGAATCTCTATTGCTCTCCTCAAATGACCAGCCATGAACCCGTATATTTCACCGTAGGCATCTATTAGCTCGTCCAGCGTCATTCCAGGCTTCAACTCGACATCAGTCACTTGTTCACGTAGGAGATCCTCTCTTTGTACCAAACTTGTACTCCACCCCGGGTAGCGCTATGTCTGGCTAATGGAAGTATTAGGGCTTACCCGCTGCTAGAAGCCTAACCCTGGGCGATGCTAGCAAAGGGTGTGTCCCAGTTTGAGTGGGATGAAGCGTTGGCATGCAAGCGAACGTATAGCGTTTAGACTGCTGGAGGAGCAGGGCTACGAGATACTCGAGGTTCATAAGAGGGTACGAATTGAAGGTGTAGAGGTAGCCGAAGTCGATGCCGTGGCTAGGGGGCCTGATGGGGAACTTTACGCTGTAGAAGTTAAGGCTGGCAGGCTCGATGTACACGGTGTTAGGCAAGCATATAGTAATGCCATACTCCTCAATGCTAAACCGCTAGTGATATGTAAGGGATTTGCCGACGAAGCTGCAGAAAAGCTTGCCGAGAAACTGGGTGTGAAAGTTATAGCCTTGGAGGACGTCTTCCTAGTTGACAGCGAGGAGCTTGAGGACCTTGTATACCACGCTGTCTACGATGCTGTAGCTGAGGTTGTAAGACTGCTTTTCTCCGAAGAGGTGCGTGTTAAGCCTGAGCTTTTACCCTACCTGCGGGCGATAGCGCTTAAGCCGACTATCCAGGAAGCTGCATCCTACCTATCAAAACCGCTAAGCGACGTTGTGCGTGTAGTTGAGTTTCTCCGGCGACTCTCGCCTTTGGCAAGGCGGGGTTATCGTTACGTTAGGCTTACAGCCTCCATACTATTGTTGAGGCTTAGAGTTGCAGCCCTCCTGGAGAGCTTTGAGTCAACTGCTACTAGGCTGGAGAAGCTACTTGAGGGGGTGGGTGCGCCGCGGTGAACAATGGGCACATTGATGTGAAGGAGTATAAGAAGAGGCTGAGGGAGCATATTTGGCGCCTCCTCTCCGAGCGGGGAGTTGCTACGTTCCCGCCGCCCTGGGGTAGGATTCCAAACTTTAGAGGTGCAGAAGCGGCCGCTGCTAAGCTATTCGATCTAGGAGAGTGGCGTAGAGCGAGGATTGTGAAAGCCAACCCTGACTCTCCCCAGCGATGGGTACGTCTAGCAACACTTAGACAAGGCAAGCTACTCGTTATGGCGACACCTAGGCTGCATGAGGGCTTCATACTTCTTGACCCGAAGAGGATACCCAGCTACCTCTATGAGAAAGCCTCGACAATACGTGGTGCCTTCCAGCTAGGCCGTGTCATAGGAATTGATGAGTTAAGGAGTCTTGGCGGCATAGACTTCATAGTTACAGGCTCTGTTGCCGTTGATAGGTATGGGCATAGGGTTGGCAAGGGCGAAGGCTATGCAGAGCTAGAGTACGCTATCATGAGGGAGCTAGGCCTCGTAGACGAGGATACACCTATAGCTACCACCGTCCACGATCTACAAATCGTCGACCATATACCTAGAGAGCCCTACGATCTCACCGTGGACTTCATCGCTACGCCAACGAGACTCATAAGAGTAGCTGAACGGGGGCCAAGGCCGCCGGGTGTGATTTGGGAGCTCTTACCTTGCGAGAAGCTGAAGGAGATACCGATACTTGTTGAACTGGCTAAAAGGAAGGGTGTTAGTAGGCCTTGCAGAGAGCACTAGAGGATCTTATTGGGATCTATGCCCCACTTCTTAGCTATCGCGGAGAAGTCTATGAAGCATAGCGGGTCGTCTCCCCACTCGTCGCCGGTTAGCTCTAGTGCCCTGCCCCTACTGCCACCCCCGCATATCCTCCGGAATGGACACCTGCCACACCTTGGGCCGCGTAAGTAGTTCTCTATGGCTAGGAATGGCTTTAACTCTTTGTTCTCAGGGCTAAGTATATCCTTTAGCGTCTGTCTCCGAACGTTGCCGAGGGTTACCCAGTCTACGAACTGGCATGGCTTAACATCGCCATTCGGGTATATGCTTATGCTTTTCCTGCCGCAGTTGCCCTGCGCATCAAGCAGCGATATGTACTTCATGAAGTCCTCGGGAGAGCGAGCAAGCTTGTCGGCAATGTAGATTCCTAGGAACTGCGCTCTGACGATTAATATCTCCATTTCGCCCGAGTACTTGCGTGCTTCATCTATTATTGTATCTGCGAATTTGCGGAGCTGCTCATGGGTGGGAAGCCAGTCTGCAATACCTGCTCCTCGACCCACGGTATCTAGGACGTAGAGGCTTACACGTTTTATGCCGAGATCGTAGGCCCACTTGAGTATTGCTGGTACCTCCTCAATATTGTACTTGGTAAGCGTGGTGCGCACGCCAACATCTATACCTAGCTCCATAACATATTTTATGCCACGTACCGCAGCTTCAAATGCGCCGGGTACTCCCCTAAACCTGTCATGCCACTCCGGCTTTATGCTATCAATAGATATACCCACATACTTGAACTGGTATGACGCAAGCTTCTCTGCAACATCCCTCGTTATTAATGTGCCATTAGTGCTCAACGACAGTTTCGGTCTCTGCTTACCAGCCATAGGTTCTACTATCTCCCAGAAGTCACTTCTCACTAGAGGCTCGCCGCCGCTGAAAACGACTAGTGGGATACCAATCTCGACTATCTCCTCCGCTACACGCTTAGCCTCTTCAGTAGTTAGCTCGTTGGGATTGCGCTTAGCTAGTGCTTTTATGTAGCAATGTACACACTGTAGGTTGCACTGGTAGGTGATGTTCCAGAAGACTATTGGCCTGAGTAGCTCCGAGAACCTCGGGGGTTTTGAGACGCTATAGTCTCCCTTAATCCTGCGTGAAACCGCGGCTTTACCTCCTACGAGCACTGTGACGGGTATCATTCCGTTCACCCTCACCTTACAAGGCCGGGTGCTAGGTCGCGTATGCTTGGAAGCTTAAGAACATCGTCTACGAGGTCTAGCCTATACAGCCTATCGATAATCTTGTCGATGAGCTGCATCGACACCGCATGAACCATGAAGTAGCATAAGTGGCTCCAAGCTCCGGGCGGTTCTACCCTCCGAAGCACTATGTGTGTTGCCTCTGGAACACCCTGCATTATCTCGCGGCATAGCTCGTCGTACCTATCTTCGCGAGCCTTAACCGTGACCATTACATTGTACTTGAACCCTATCCTATGCCCGTCGAGGGCTGCACCAGGATCAGCTAGTACGCCAGCTGCTAGCAGTCTTCTAGCAGCATCAAAGACTCTCTCCTCATCTAGTCGGAACTTTACTGCTATAGCACGGTATGGATGCTGAGCTAGGGGGAGACGACGTAGAGCTGCCGCAAGCTCCCCCGGTACTCCCAGTTCTTCAGGACTTGGCGGTGACTGTGCTATCTCGCTGTAGGGGCCAGCACGGCTAGTGCCGCTGATGAGATCGTATTTCACGCTAAGCCTGTACGTTCTAACACTCCACAGTACAGCCCACCTACCATCGCCATAACGTTCTGCCGTCGCCCGAGCAGCCTCCACTATGGCATCGCGACTGGTGTGTCTGCCAACAACCCACAAGTTGAACTTGTCGTTCTCGCGTAGATAGCTATGAGTAACCTCCAACAACTCCATTAGGTGCTTGGAGGCTGCTTCGGGGTTGCTGGTGGAGATTGCTATCAACGCCACATTCTTTCCTGAAGCTCTAACATTAAAGTAAAAGCCAACTCTCTTTAGCACATGTAACAAGCGCAGCTTATTGAGCATTTCGAGCAGCTCATCCACTTCAATACCCAGGGAGCTTGCCACATCACAGTACGGCGTCGGCGTTAGAGGGAACTCGTATTGAAGCTTCATCAGCACCTCAACAGCTAGCCTAGACCCGACAATGGATGTAACGTAGTCAGCAGGGCTAATCAACTCCTTCACCCTGGTGGCAGGACGTATTTTAAGCCCTCGATTTCCCTAACTACATTTTCAACACGTACACCTAGCTTTGACACCATCACCGAGAAAGTGCCAGGCCTATAGGGACATGCTGGATCCTCGCCGAATGGTTTACCAGTGACCGCGTAGGCTCTAGCCCTACTACCGCCACATATCTCTCTAAACTCGCACCTACCACATCTCCCCTCAAATCTAGCGCCACGGAGTCTCTTTAGTATCAAGTTTTCACGATATATCTCAACAAGGCTTTTGACACGTATATTGCCAAGCGGGTATGGCATGAAGCCACTTGGGTACACGGTGCCGTTGTATGATACAAATATGACACCCTTACCATCGCGTGTACCAGTAGTTGAGGCTAATGGCTTACCTTGAGGTTCTCCAAGGAGCTGGCGGAGCCGTGAAACCAGCTGGCGGTAGAGAGGACCAGTGTTTAACGCCTCGTCGGGGTTCTTGCCTGCTAGCTCTAGCAGCATACGCGTTATCGCTACCCTGCGGAACATTGGGCCCTCAGAAGTCCTTACTACAAGCCCATACTTGGAGGCTTCGTAGAGGAAGTGGCTTACATCCTCCCACTCTTCAGGTGTGAGGTTAAGCTCCAACTGCGCTCTGCCGACAGGGACTAGGTAGAATACTTCCCAAACCTTCACCCCGAGCTTCAAGAGAAGTGCAGCTATGTCAGCCAGGTCGTGCACATTATCTCGCATCACGGCTGTATTCACTTGGACCCTTACACCATACTCTTGAAACGTCTTGATTGCCCACAACGTCTTCTCGAAGACGCCGCTGGTACCCCTTATACCATCATGTATCTCGGGTCGGCTACCGTCAAGGCTTATGCTTACACCATCAACACCCAGCTCCGCGAGCTTCTTAACCTTATCCTCGGTAAGATTAGGCGAGACTGCTGGTGCTACCGCCAGCCGGAGCCCTTTACCCTTAGCGTACGCTATAATGTCCCATATATCGCTCCTTAATAGGGGATCGCCACCTGTTAGGACGAGTATCGGGTAGGGCTGCCCAAACGCAGCTACATCGTCTATGAGCTTGTAGGCCTCTTCAGTTGTTAGCTCACCGGGCAACGACTTCAATATGGCAGAAGCCCTGCAGTGCTTACACGCTAACATACAAGCCTTCGTTGTCTCCCAGAAGACTAGGAGAGGGTTCCTCTCAAAGGGCCACGTCCTATGTAGCGGGTATCCGCTATGCTCGGAGCCCACCTTCATCTAGTTTTAACCCCTGAAAAAGAAACTTGGGTGAAGCCTAAATATAATTTGTCCCATAGTATTATAGCGGTGATGATGCTAGACGACGCAGACACCCCATGGGATGGATGAAGAGGCGCTGGGGGCTGATACACAATTTCCAAACTCCTAAATATCAAAAGGGCCCTCCTTGGTTATGGCACCAGCCTCTCCGGATCCCTTGGCAACATCCGTGCCTCACGGATGTTGCCTAAGCCTAGAAGCTGCATTACGACACGTTCTAAGCCTATGCCAGCACCACCGTGTGGTGGTGCACCATACCGGAACATTGCCAGGTACCATTCGAAGTTTCTTGGGTTTAGCCCCTTCTCCTCGAGTTGTTTCACTAGTACGTCGTAGCGATGTTCCCTCTGGCCACCAGTAGCTATCTCTAGGCCTCTCATGAGGAGGTCAAAGCTATAGGTCCAATCCGGCTCATCGCTCTTACGCATCGTGTAGAATGGCCTAACCGCCCAGGGGTATTCTGTCACGAATACGAGGTAGGAGCCATACTCCCTTTCAACTATCTCTCCGAGCTTTCTCTCGGCCTCACTTGATAGGTCCTCGCCCCACTCCACAGGAGTACCAGCTGCCTCTAGGAGCTTGTAGGCCTCCCTTATCGTTATCCGCGGTATCTCCTTGGGGGGCTCAGTTATGGCATTAGGGAAGTATTCTTTTATCTCGCTCCGGTAGCGCGAAAGTACGCTGCTGATCACATGTCTTATTACCGCCTCAACAATATCCATAACATCTTCATAGCTGTCTATGAAGCCCATTTCAAGGTCTATACTCGTATACTCTGTGAGGTGTCTAGTCGTGTGGTGGGGCTCTGCCCGGAATGCCGGACCTATCTCAAACACCTTCTCCAGGCCAGCTATAACACCCATCTGCTTGTAAAGCTGCGGCGACTGTGCTAGAAATGCCGGCTTGTCGAAGTAGACTATGCTAAAGACCTCAGCACCTCCCTCAGTGGCTGCACCAACAATCTTCGGCGTGAAGATCTCTATGAAGCCGTTCTCGACGAACCACTCCCTGGCGGCCCTAGCTACCTCAGCCGCAATTCTCATTATGAGCTGGTTGCGTGGATTGCGCAGGTCTAGGAAGCGCCAGTCAAGCCTCTTGGCAAGTGTTGTCTTATCCGGCGCATAGATATCGATCGGTAAGGGGTCAGCCTTGTTGAGGACCTCGAGTTCGTAGACTTGTAACTCGCGGCCACCGAGAGCAGCCTTACTCTCCACTAGCCTGCCTCGTGCCGCTACCACACTCTCGGGCGCAAGTTTACGGGCATGCTCCCATGCTTCACGCGATATGTTACGCTTAACTACTAGCTGCATCTTGCCGGTCCGATCTCTAACAACTACGAAAACTAGGCCGCCGTGAACTCTTACTGTGTCTACCCAGCCAGCTACCGTATACTCGTTACCTATGACACCTTTCTCGAGAAGGTCACGTATATATACACGCTCTCGGAGTTTTAGCGGCAAACATCAGCCCCAAATGGGCTGCCTAGGCAGAGTAGGGATAGTAATAGGTATTGCTCTCAAGCCAGTAGTTTAGACTCAAGCCAACCCTACGTCTTACCTATGTCGCGCAGCATCTCCTCAACGTTCCTATACACATCCACCTCGCCGAAAGCCCTAACTTCACTAACATACTCGCTAGAGGATACAACAGCCATTATGCGGGCACTAACCCTTGTAGCAACCTTTACCGCCTCGTAAACCCTCTTCTCGAACTTCTTGTCACGCCTACGTTCTATCAGTATCAGTAGCTTGTCATCGTTAATCCTCGCCACTATGTCTGGCGGTATGCGCTTAGTCTCGATAGCTTCACCACCAGCCTCTATGATACCACGTATCGCTCTACTAGCCTCACCGCTAGCCGTTCTTGGCGCTTGCATTGTAGGCTTCAATTGTCCCTGATAGCTATGCTCGCGGCCACGCTCACGAGCTATGACGGGTATCGGTTTGAATATCTCGTCACCAAATATCTCCATGAGCTTCAACGCTGTAGAAAGTGACACATCAACCTCCTCCTGCTCATAGAGGTAGACGCTACGCCTGGTAACGTTCAGCAACGATGCAAGATCGCCTAGACTGTAGCCCCTCCTTAGCCTCTCCTCCCTGAGCTTTTCACCATTAACCCTCATGTAAAGGTTACCCTGCCTGTGTACAACATACACCTCGTTCCGGAGTGCAGCTCCTAAACCATCAACATTAACTACATATACTCCAGACTTCTCAATGGCAACAATATCGTCTATTTCAACACCATTACTCCTCTCTGCAACAATAATACCGCTAGCTTCTAGTAGGCGGCTACACTGCCTAAGCTCACGCACATCCTTCGGACCCAGCTGCGCCGCATCCTCAATAACCTTTACGAGTAACGCTTCGCCATTAGATTTCGATGCAACAACATCTATGCCTCTACGCTGGGGGTTCTCGGGGTATGATATTTTTTCAACGCTATAGCCTTGGCTGTAGAGTAGCCTTACCGTCGCCTCGAGTAACTCATCAAGCCGCATGCCACGCTACCCTTCTCCGCCCTCCATAATATTTATTTGCAGTGTCACTATTATAAGGGTTTTAAACCTAGATAATAGCCGCTGAAACTCCACCTCCCTAACCTCTAGCATAGGCTTAGAATAGTCTCCGCGGATGAGGTATGCTATTATTCTGCCAGACCACGGATCGCTGTTTATGAGCTTGTATATCCCGACAAACCCTTGCCGAGCATAAGTAAAGATCCATGGCAGCTTTGTAAACCCACGCAAATACCACGGCAGCGAGTTGCTAAGCTCCAATAACTCGCGCTTATCAAAATAGTGTCTACTACCAGATATGAGCTCCACACTAGGCTCATCCTCTTCAAGCAGCCTTGGAAGCTCCTTGTATTCTCTTGGGAGTATTTCTTCAAAGAACCTCTTGTCAGCATAGACTCTAGTAACATAGCTACGGAATATCCTACTAACACCCTCGCCTGTAGCCATATACATCAGCCAGCCTACCGAGCTAGCCCTAACGTGCTACACCGTTCTGTGTTAGGAAAGCGGCTCGTATGTGGTCAGAAAGGATACATGGGTTATATTAAAAATAGATTAGCCTACAGTTACCTTACTGCTTGCGCGGCTTATACCTTGCATACACCATTGCGTGGTCTCTGTCGAAGGGTTCTAGGTGCACCATGTCTACTATCTCGAAGCCCCTGCTCTTCAACACATCTATCTCTCTCTTGAATACCTCGCTTGGTTCCTTTGTCACATCTATGCTTCTAGCCTTGATAGCTAGTAGAAGGTAGCCACCCTCCTTTAAGAAGTAGTCAGCGTTGTCTGCAACAATCTCTGCCTGATCCGGCTGCGCCACGTCTGCATAGATACCGTCTACCAGCTCTACTATGTGGCGATACTCGTAGGGCTTCCTGGCATCGGCAAGTAGGGGCACCATGTTGGGTCTAACTTCACACACTGCTATCAGTTCACGCATTACTCGCGGTGCTACATCAAGCGCGTATACTAGCCCCTCCTTGCCAACAATGTCTGAGACGTGGCTCGCTGTGGTACCGGTTGCAGCACCGAGGTAGAGTATCTTGTGACCAGGCCTTATCGGGAGTTCCTCAAGACCCTTGAGTAATGCTGCAGCAAGCTTGCTACGGTAGGGATTCCACTCACGCAGCTCAAGGTCCTCCCACTTGAACAACCTCTCGCCGTAAACCCTGTGGCCCGGCGCTAGGTTTACTGTTGCTAGTCTCGTAGAACCATCCTCAAGCTCTACGATGTATACACCCTTATACTTCTCATGCTCATACACATTAACTACTTCAACCATACCTTACACCCCCTATCACATGGAGTAGGCTACTTCCTGCCTTTACCCTTACCGCGCTTGCCACGTTTCCTCCTTGCCGGCTTCGCTGGCCTGGGTGCTGGCCCAACCTCCTTCCTCTTCGGCGGCTTCTTGTATATCCTCTTGATCTCCTCTATCCTCCTCCTCAAAGCCTCCTTTAGCTTATCGCCTATGAACCTGCCAGTGAAGTAGTCGACCTTGGCAGCAATTGCAAGCTTTGCAGCAAGCGCTCTAGCTATCTTACCGCGCTGCCAGCGCGGGCTGCGGTGTATATCGGGGTACTGGAAGATAACGCCGTGCTTTGGCGGCTTGCCACCGGTACGCAGCGCTCTGAACAAGGCCTTCTCGGCGCCCAGCACTTGAATTGTGCTGGCCGGCAAGAATGCTAGCTCCTCTAGGCTGCCTGCAAGGCTTATGAGCCTTGCACCTAGGAGTGGACCTACTAGCGCGGTTATGTTTGGTGCTACCTCCTTCATTACCTGGGCTATGTAGTCTGCTAGGTCTCTCCTAAGCTTGTATAGCTCCAGGGTTATCTGTGCAAGCCGCTGCATAGGCTTGATGTCGAACTCTGGGTAGTCCGCACCCATGCTCTTTGCTGCCGCCTCAGCTATCTTCTTGGCCTTCTCCTCGCTAAAGCCTAGCTTGACAAGATTCTCAACAGTTATATTGTCACGATGACCTAGCTCAGCTACAATCCTCACGTAATCCTCGTGCTCGCGGACCAAGTCGTCTAGCTCTGGGAAGTGGAGGCTATACCACTCCCTAAGCCTTGCAGCGAACAGGTTTGTAGTCTTGTCAATATCGTCTATAGCTCTTATGGCTTGTGCTGCGAGGAGGTCACGCTTCTGTGCTGCTCTACGCAGCTTTCTCCGTGTAAGCTCCATGCTAAACTCGTGGAGAAGCTTGTAGTACTCCTCCCTGCTCGGCACAAAACCCGTACCGGTAACAATGTCTACAACATTGCCCCTGAAGTACCTGGCAACCTCGTTTGCAGGCTTAACCTCCGCCTCAAACCCCCTACTTATAGCCTCCTTTGCGAGTTCTTCCCTCTCAACTACTACGGTCTTTACTCCCACCTCCTTTAGCTTCTCGAGGAGCCGTAGGAATGCAGCTGGAACCTCGCCACGCTCTACCTTTAGTGCCTCTTCAACCATGTCATCTAGGCTCTTTGGTGCATGCTCGTAGGCTACAACGTCCTTATCCTCATTTAGCGCGTAGTTACCCGTAAAGTGGTCAACAATGTAGACCTTCATACTCACCTTATACCTCCTTACCTCGCCCTTAGGGCTATCAATGTGGAGGTGACTATTTAAATATTCCATTCCACCGGGTAGGGTGAAGGGGAGCAATAGCTTGTCCACCGAGCAAGAACCACCAAGCAAGAGGCTTGCCATATTCGAGGGAGAGGCACGTATAGGCGAGGTGATAAGAGGTCTTCACGCGATACAATTGCGGCCCGAGGACTTCTCGAGCCCCGTAGCACTACAGATGGCTTTATCAAGAATATACGAGGCTGTAATTAAGGCCTTTGAACAAGGGCCACGTAAGCAATATGTTGCAGAGGTTCGATTCACTGATAGCCTTGGAAACAGAGTAGTATTTGCCGTCGATCTAGGCGAAAGTCCACCACCATTCTCCAAGGATAGGGTGAAAGCTAGAATTGTTGTCGAACTCTACGAGGAGGAGTAGCGTACTATCGCTGCCCTTGCAACAGTTCCGCAAAATCCTTACACTCTAAGATGCCGATATTCATTAGTACCTTTAGCTTTTCACATTCCTCACCTGCTACAACAAGCTTTCTGTCCTCGACGTTTACATTGATGCCTTTACGTCTAAGTCGTCCAGCAACATAGTTTACGAGTGTTACACCGAGAACTTCATCCAAAGGCTTTACGCAATATACGAGAGGTTTCACTCGCTCTAGGAAGCCTTGCCTAACGAGTATCTTCACTATTCTTGATGCAAGATTTTTGCTTCCAGCTACTGGTGCAAGAAGTTCCACATACTCGCCACGGTTCATGCATTTCTTACCGGTTGCCTTGCTATATAGTACGAGTAGGTAATATAACAGGAATTCCCTCCTTTTGGGCCAGCGCTTGAGCAAGGATCCTTTGACCCTTGGTTGGGTTAGCGTTAACACTATATTTAGAGGCATTGCTCGTTGCTCTATCACGTGGGGGTAATGCCAAACCGATGAAGAACCATGTAAGGGATGAGCCGTGGCGATGATATGTAACCAGGCTGCTGAGGTGGAAAGCCTATGCCACAGGTTGAGGCTGGCAGCAAGGTTATACTCATAGAAGATATCATTCGTAGGCCGGAGCTTGTGAGATCAATTACTACTAGTGGACTTGCTAATGACTGTCGTTGCTTTATTACAGATTCCCCCTTCGTAGCTGTTGTTGAGCGGCAAGGGTTTATTGTTGAACAGGTTATAGGTGTTGGGAGTATTATATGTAGCCCCGACTGTCGTGTGACGGAGGAGAGTGCAAGAATACACGCACCAACATGGGGATATGGGCGATTTATTGGAGGACGTTGCATTGTTGGTGGCGATGCTGACGAGATCCTTCTAACGCTTAAGACACTCGGCTATGAGGTTGATGTTGTCGGGTTTAACGAGTTCTTCGAGAAGTTGTTCCGCGAGAAGGTAAACGGCGTACTGTATCTCTCGGCGTTTAGTGGCGACCTAGCTGTAAACGAGGAGGGGGGAAGATGTGGAACCCTCTACTCCTTCAATCCCCTCCATCCCGCTGGAGTCTTTGGAAAGCCTACCTCGTCGGCTTGCGTTGATAGGATATACAGCGTTGCTGGACCTTTTGCCAAGTACCTAGCACCAGTGCTTGGCATAGACGGTAGACCGATCATATATTCCGTAAGGGGTATAGGTGATGGCATAGTAATAGGCTACGAATATTTATCGTCAAGTGGTATCCTCGCTACCGCCGGCTGGCTAGGGGTTCTATATGCATGTGGAAGCGAAAGGGAATACTAGTTTATGTAACACAGTCGAGTGGGCCAGACTAAGGAGGAACTACCTGGACAGACTTATAGATGATATACGTAGAGGGCTTGTAGACAGCGACATCGTAGACCTGCTTGATGCACTGAATAGTGTTGAGTGCATAGTTACTACGAGTTCTTGCAGCGGACGTATAGCAGTCTTTGCTGCACCTAGTCCCGGCAATAAACGACTGGGCGGCATAGTACATAGCTGGCATAGAAGGATAAATGTTGACGAGTTTTACACCGCCATTAGAACCGCTCTGGACACAAGCTATAGGTTTGTATGGGCCTCAGCACAACCAGTAATACTTGCACTCTATACTTGCAGCGAGGCCGTTGCCAAGCTGGTCGTCGATGTAGCTGTCAGCGCGGGATTCAAGTACGCCTTCTATAGGCGTGCTAGCAGCGGCAAGTACTACGTGTTGATACTGGGTGTAGAGCGCATAGACATACCCTTATCCATTGGGGGGAAGCAAATTATACCGCTCAGCAAGGAGAAGCTACATGACGTTGTCGATGTACTGAATACATACCTAACCCTTGCAAAGTCCAAGCTTCGGCGACTTAAAAGAGCCGTAGCCACAAGTATAACGGTTCTAAAGGGGAGCTGTGAAGAAGCTACCCTACACCGAGCACAAATATGCAATGATGATCACTGACCTAGCCTAGCTCCCCCACTACATCAATCCTGCAAGGAAGGCTAATGCACCAACCATAAATGCAAGCTTTAGAGCACTCCTAGCCCTTCTTGAAGCCCTAATAGCGTCCTCGAGTCCCCTAGCTACTCCTCTGCCGAGGATGGCAAGCGAGTAAGCTATCAACACATCAACTACCAGTGCTAGGATAAGGTACGCCATGTTGTATACTCCGGAAATGTAGGGAAACGGGCTTAGAACAACCACTAACCCAAGCACCGCAACAGACGCCATGTAGGCTGTCCTCACGCCAAACCGAACTGCTAACGTACCAATACCAGCTATTGCGTCACCCTTGACATCCTCTATGCCCTTGACGAATTCTCTGCCAAGTACAAGCAAGAATGCATAGAGTACTGGTATTAGTGCTACCGAGGGGAGTACAACTTTGCCCTTTATCATACATGAGGCATAGAGCGCACCAAACACTATTGTCGACGCAGAGTTGAATGCTATGACAATATTACCCGGCAGACCTGTACGCTTAATCCATCGAGAATACTCATGCACTAGCAAAGCGTTAAGCACAGCAAATCCGAAGACTATGAAGTTGGGGCACGTAACTAGAGCTATTATGAGTCCGATTGTAAACAACATGTAAGCATAGAATCTGGCTGCTCCCGGGCTTACCCTTCCCGACACTATGGGTCTCCAAGGCTTTGCAACCATATCCGTCTCGATGTCGTAGTAGTCGTTTATGACGTAGCCTCCAGCTGCAACAAGCACTACAATAAGGGCTGCATAGGCATAGCCTGAGCTAACTATATCACCGCCATAGATACTGGCAACAGTCCCATAGCCTATTAGTGTTGTTAAAGCCGCCACAACCAGGTTATGTGGCCTTACCAGTTCGATGAGACCGCGGAGCATCTGCAAGCGTTTTTGCGGCAAGGCCATCCACTCCATCAACGTTTTAGTTACGGTCAACCCGCACTATCAAGGCTTCCAGCAACATGCCAGCTATTTGTGGGGCTAGATGTACTCTTCGCGAAAGGGAAGACCTAACCCAGCCCTGCTATTGAAATCAGCAAGACTCGTAAACCAGAGGAGGATAATATACGTAAGGCTGGGTCCCGATGGTCTTAGAGCACTTGTACGTGGAGACAATGATATCTACATAGTATTCTACAACCCGGAGAAGGGCATGCTGAAGTGTACGTGTCCTGCTGGTATGCGCGGCAAACTATGCAAACATGCCCTCGCAGTAAAGACCTATGTTGACACAATGTATACCAGGACAAGGATGTATGTGGATCAGCCGAAACCTCCCTCATCAGCTCTCAGTGTGAGTCGTATTCATCACGCCTAGTTAACTGTAGCAGATAGTCACCAACCAGTTAGGAGAATCTAGCACTACTCTAGCACTACGTATATAGAGTTTTGCCATACCCCATGAACTCTATAGGAGAGGAATAGGCTGCCGTGAACGGAACGAGACACGAGTGGGGCTTTGTCGAAATCTACGAGTATAGGCCGCGTAGGCTAGTCATACCTGGATTTCTCCTTTCAAAGCTGAAGACTGCATGCCGTAAGGACAGTAGCAATAGTATTGTGTTCGCACGCAGAACGCAATATTACGAGTATAGTGTTGAAATCCTATGCAGCAGAGACGAAGTAAACATCACCATTAATGGCGAACATGTGTTCAGCCTAGCTCCTAGCTCACTACCAAGCAGGATTAGGGATGACGTTATCTACTTCTTTGACGAGCATAACAACAGACTCCTACCAGTTGAAGTTAGATCAAACGAGGGCTATATGAGGCTCTACTTTACAGCCGAGCTTGACGCACCTACCCTGCTCATAAACGGCATACACATGCACCGCATTGTAGGAGTTAGAGGTCCTCTTCACGATTCGCAACTCAAAGTTTCCAGGCTAGGTGTTAGGAGGGGCGATAGAGTCCTTGATACATGTACAGGGCTAGGCTATACAACGATAATAGCTTCAAGTAGAGGGGCAACGGTCTACACTATAGAGGTTAGCGAGTATGTGCTCTCAATAGCGTCGCTCAACCCTGCAAGCTGGCTCCTAGCTAACGAAAACGTGAGAATAGTACATGCCGATGCTACTATAGCTGTAGAACTACTTCCCGACGAATACTTCGACAAGATATTGCATGACCCTCCCCGCTTCAATATGGCTGGAGAACTCTACAGCCTAGAGTTCTATCAGCAGCTCTACAGAGTACTGAAGCCAGGTGGCAAGTTGTATCACTACACAGGTGTACCACTCCAGGCTAGGAGTAGAAGGCTCAGCCCCATAGTGAGAGGAGTTATTGAGAGACTTAGGAGAGCAGGGTTTGAGCGAGTATGGTTTGACAAACAAACCCAAGGGGTTATCGCGGTAAAACCCCGCTAACAAGACACAGAAGGATAGCAATTTTGCCTCACACGCTACACAGTAGTAGGTAGCTGGTTGTGTAGGTGGGGGTGTAGCTTCTCCCTTGCCCGACTTTCCCCCGAAACCATCCGTAAAAGCCGATATAGCCATAATAGGAGGTAGCGGCCTCTATGACCCCGGAGTCCTCGAGAACGCCAAGGAGTACAAAATCTACACACCATATGGAGAGCCTAGCGACTACATAATTGTTGGAGAGCTTGGGGGAAAGCGTGTAGCATTCCTACCAAGGCATGGCAGGGGACACAGAATTCCGCCACACAAGATAAACTATAGAGCGAACATTTGGGCTCTCAAGATGCTTGGCGTAAAGTGGGTTATTGCCGTCTCTGCTGTAGGCTCCCTACGAGAAGACTACAAACCTGGAGACATAGTTGTGCCAGACCAGTTTATAGACATGACTAAGAGCCGTGTATATACATTCTTCGACGAGGGCATAGTAGCCCACGTGAGTATGGCCGACCCGTTCTGCGAGCACCTACGCCAGGAAATAATTAGCACTGCGAGAGAGCTAGGCTACAGGGTTCATCCCAGAGGTACATACATCTGTATTGAGGGGCCACGCTTCTCGACGAGAGCTGAAAGCAGAGTCTGGCGGGAGGTATTCAAAGCAGACATTATAGGAATGACTCTGGTGCCCGAAGTAAACCTAGCTTGTGAGGCACAGCTATGCTATGCAACCATAGCACTAGTCACCGATTATGACGTCTGGGCTGAGCGGCCAGTAACAGCTGAAGAGGTTGCTAGGGTTATGAAGGAGAACACTGAGAAGGCCAAGAAGATACTCTACAAGCTAATACCCCGCCTGCCACCCGAACCCGACAAGGCGAGGTGCAGTTGCTGCAGCTCACTAGAGACAGCACTCCTCTAACCCGGGAGAAGCTTAAACGCCTCGAAAAACAAGCCGAAGAACTAGCCAAGAGGATATTTTCCTTCTTAAACCAATCGTATAGCGAGCTCTACCTAACATATGCTGGGACAAGATACGCCCTGGCAGCAGCAACACTTGGCTATTGGGTGTTACGCCAGATAACCACCACTAGTGTACGTCTAGAACCTATTGAAGCCCTGATATACCACATTGTAGCCTACCGCGAGGAAAACATCGCCGTCATATTATTCGCCGAGGCTGGAGCCGAGAACATTGTCGGAAGAGCTATAGACGCTACGAAGCTTACCGGTGTGAGCCTCGTAGCTGTGACACCACCATTACCACCAGTGCTCAAGGCACGCGCACCAAGCGAGGAGAGTATTGGTAGAAGTTGCATCCGAGAGAATCCACCTCACATATGTTCTTGCAGCTGCCAAGCTCTCCGCAAAACTCGCCAGAAAACATAGCGGTATTAGGGTCCGTGTAGAGAGGCTTACGAGCGAGTTTAACAACATACATCCTGTGCTCGAAGAGATAAAGTCAAGGTATGGCAGCATAGTAAACTCCATCACAGAGGCTTTATCCTCAAGCACTAAAGCAGCTGTCTTTTCCACACCAACACTTACGCCCGCAGCAGCCCTGGCAGCCATGCATATAGAGGAATCTATGGGAGCCCCCGTGCCTATAGAGCCTGTAACGTCGGCTACTAACACTATTGCAACGGCTCGAACAGCAGGGAATTTTCCTACTAGTATTTGCTACTGATGTTGAAGCAGACATCCTTCGTGAGCTAAGATTTAAGCTATCAATAGCACAGAACAAGGGTAAGCTGGCAGAGATAATTATGCATACCGACCCACTAACAGCACCTGTATACGCGTCACTCATAGCAGAACTCATCGGAGATATGCTTAGCGGGCGTGAACGCCGTGGCTAAAATAGCAGTACTGCACCACACCCCTAGGCCCACGTGGAGTAGCCGACAGTTACTAAAGGCCATAGCCGATACGGGCTCGACACCACTCTACATTCTCTGGAACTACATATCTGCAGAACTTGGAACTCCATCATGCCCGTTAAAATATAGAGGCAGATGCCTCAACGTGGACGCTATCATAGTGCGGGGCCTCGGCAGGGGGCTCAGCATAGAGAGGTATGCGGTGAGGAGAGCTATTCTAGAGGCAGCGGAATCGTGGGGCTACGTAGTTGTAAACCCGCCAGAGGGACTCTTCCGTGCCAGGGACAAGTTTACGAGTCTACGAATACTACAGGAGGCGGGGATACCCGTCCCCCGGACACTGGTTACAGAGGATCCTACCACTGCACTACATGCTGTAGAACAGCTCGGTGACGTAGTGTTTAAACCTATAATAGGTAGTCTAGGCCTTGGCTCATTCCGCGTAAAGGATACCGATACGGCCTACCATATCATAAACCTTCTGCTAACCCTCAACCAGCCCCTCTACATACAAAAATACCTGGAAAAGCCGGGCAATAGGGATCTTCGCGTATTCGTTGTCGGCGACCACGTGGTAGCTGCAATGTACCGCATTGCACCACGAAATAGTTGGAAAACAAATATAGCTCAAGGAGCAAAACCTGTACCAGCAACAGTCCGTGATGAAGTAGCAAAGGCTGTTATCCGCGCTGTAAAGGTACTAGGCCTAGTCTACGCCGGTGTAGACGTGATAGAGTATGATGAGAATCGGTATGCAGTCATAGAGGTTAATGCCTCACCACTCTGGCGCGGACTACAATCAGCAACTGGGGTAAACCCTGCAAGATACATTGTTGAAAAAGTACTCGAACTTGTGAAGAAGTAGGTGGCTCAGCTGTCCTGGCCATCCTCACGGCCTAGAGAGCGTCGGATGAGCCGGTGAAACTCATCACTGCCCGGTGCGCTATGCCGCTTTCGGCGCTAGGAGATATGTCACGTTGCCGCCAGCAGGTAACCTGAACTGTAGCCTTAGCGGCATGTCCTGCGCAAATTCTATGGTTATCGTGTCTGCAACCTTTGTCAGCGAAAGCATATGCTTCAAGTACTCTATACTATAGGCTGACTTGGAGGGCTCCTCAACATTAAACTCCACTACGGCAGGCGTATCACTCCTAATCTTTGTCTCCGCTACTGCAGCTCCGACACCACGTATGATTAGTGTCGTGTCGTCTGGTGCCTCTAGCTCAACAGTATCCCCGACGGCTTCAGCATCTTTTAGTGCGTTCTTGAACGGATCCACTATCAGTGAAACGTGTACCTTAAACTCAAGCTCTGCCTCTGGTAGCTCTGGCACCGGCACGTCAAGATTTAGCAGTCTATACCTTTTGATCGTAGCTCCAACAATAGACCATGTAACCCTATCCTCGTCGACTTCTATGTCTAGCTTATCGCCCTTCTTACCCCTCTTAATTATCTTCGCTATGTTAGCAACATTAAAACCAAGCTTCACTTCATCCTCAACCTCGTACTCTATGAAGCTTTCTGGCGGCAGCTCCATGACCATTAGCGCTACATGGGCTGGGTCAAGGGCTATCGCTTTTACGCCATTAGGCGTTATAGTCATTGCAAGCTCATCAACAATTTTCGATATCGCATCAAGCATGTTGTAAAACGATTTTGCGTCAGGGTATGACAGTCTTGCCTTAGCCATCCCCTGCACCCTAACCCAGGATATGGGTTTCTGTGAGGGTATAAGAGTGAGGGTTTCTCTCACTTGCATAACGAGATAATAATCCACCACGGCAAAACGCCCAGAAACTGGTGCCTGCAAGCATACTGCCAGGGTGCAACCTAGGCTATAACGGCACAACTTTGGGTTGATAGCCTATGCAGCAAATAGGCACCAGCTATGGAGGCCTGGTTGAGCACTGGAAGAAGCTCCGGTCACTAGTAGATGATGCTATCAAGCAGTGGATAGCTCGGCTTCCAGAAGCGCATGCTGTAAGGGTTGCAGAGTATATCGCGAGAGGTGGAAAGCGATTTAGAGGCTTTCTAGTCCTCGAAATAGCTAGAAGCCTTGGAGGCCGCATAGAAGATGCGCTCGATGCTGCTGTAGCTGTAGAGCTTATACACGCCTCAAGCCTTGCACTTGACGACATAATAGACGAGGATGTGGAGCGGAGGGGCCAGAAAGCTGCTTGGGTCGAGTATGGTGTTAAGAAGACGGTTATGACTGTCTATCTTCTTGTAACATTTGCTCATAAGATAGTCGAGGAAAGGTACGGGTTTAGAGCTACAAGCCGCACAATAACCGCCACTCTCAACATCTCTCGCGGCGAAGTTCTCGATGCGTTTACGGATCCTGATAGTCTTCCCCCAGAATACTATCTTGAAACTGTTAAGCTGAAGACAGCATCCCTCTTCCGCTTAGCTGGCGAGCTTGGCGCCATTGTTGCAGGCCGCGAAGACCTTTACGGCGAGGCCGGACTCTACGGTGAGTACCTCGGCTTAATGTACCAGGTTGCAGACGACATTGTAGACAGCAGGACAGGTACCATCAGTTTCCCCTCGGCGAGAATGTTTAGAAAGTGGCTAGGCAGTGAAGGGATAGAGAAAGCTTACAAATTCATAGCAAACCTGCTCACAGAAGCTGAAAAGCTAGCAGAAAAGCTAGCCGCTACACCCGACTCCTATCTTCCTATACTACCAGAGTTTATTGTCAGCGCAATGCTTGGTCCAGACATTGAGCGCGTCAAAGCCTATACGTCCCGGGTAACCCGGTTTAACCCTCCACGTCATGTACCCCGAGGGGATAACCGGGTATGACTATTAGGTATGATTACGTAATCATAGGGGCCGGCCCGGCTGGCGCAGCGCTAGCACGTTTCCTAACCGATAAGGGGTTTAGGGTCAAGGTATATGACATAGCCCCATACCCTGGATTTAAGCCGTGCGGATGGGCTGTCCCGCTGCAAGTAGAGGACTACATTGACATACCGGTTGATGCTATCCTAACTGAGATACGCGGCTTTAGAGTCTATGTCGACGGCGAACTAGCCCATGAGAAGTACGGCAAACTCCAGGGCTACATTATAGACAAGCCTGCATTCCTCAAACACTTGCTCGAAGGCATACCTTTCGAGCGGAGGATTGTGGAGCTTACACCTGAGCTTAGGCCTGTCAAGCAGCTCGAAGAAGCAAAGGAAATCGTTGTAGCTACGGGCTCGGTGACTCCACACCGCGGCATTAGGGATCAAATATATGCTGTCCAGGCAATAGTCAGGACTAGCGAGCCACACGACACTACTATTATGGAGCTGTGGTTTGACAGCAGCCTCGTAGGCTACTACTGGGTCTTCCCACGCTCTCGCTATACCGTAGACATTGGCGTGGGCGGCTATGGCGAGCCAAGAGAGTTTCGCCAGAAGCTTATAGAGTTCATAAGGAAGAGAGTGAAAGGCCCAGTCGAGATGACACCAATACGCGGCGCAGCTATAAACATTGGAGGAGCAAATCCAAGCCTCCTCATAAGGGATATACCGGTGATAGGTGAGGCTGCAGGCTTTGTATACCCGCTTACCGGCGAGGGTATAAGGCCCTCAATAGCATCCGCATATGCCCTGACAAGATACATAGCTAGCGGCGAGGACCCAGGCAAAACACTGAGCAGAATAGTCCACTGGATAGGCGTACAACGCAAACTTCTCGAGAAAATAAAGACAGCAAGGCCCGAAACAAGAGCAAAGCTACTAAGAAGTATACCAACCGACCTACTACCACTCATAGGAATAGGCAATGTCTCAACAATCAAGCTGCTAGGGCTAATAGCCAGGATGCCCTCTAGGCTAGCAGAAATCCTCCGTACACTAGTGCAGAAGACCTAGCCCCCTAGGCGAGTCCTCTCAGGCTTAAGAGGGGGCGAGGACTCAACCAGCATTGTCTACACGGGCTGTGAGGAGTAGCAAACCGTGCGACCCAACCGGCTGGGGTGAGCTGGAGCTCTCAAACCGAGCCCTCCATAGGTAGTAATGGCTGTGAAGACTGTTGTCCGGTCAGCTGATCGGTGACGATGCCGGACCCTACTGAGCCTCTTCCCGCAATTGTTAAGGAGGCCTCAGAGGAGCCAGGGGATATTTCATCGCCTTGCTCATCTACGTCCGACGGTTCTTCATCGGCAAAGAACGTTGTGGGCTTCGGCCAATCGACCCCTCCTCATCCGCCACAGCGGCGTAGGCCTATGTCGGCCTCCACACAGCCCCAGTATATTGTTAGTCTAAGCCGAGCGTCTTCTTAATATACTCCCTTAACGCGTCGCGGCCCCCAGTATAGTATATCTTTGCATAATCGAATATTGAACGTCTCCTCAGCGCCTCGTTGAACACCTTTACCGCCTTTGCATCTGGCTTCTCGAGCTCTATGTCGAGACATACCCTCCATATAATATCTTGTATTTGGGATATCATCTCAGAATCAGTGCTATCAGCCCTATGTACAATTTGCGACTCAAGCATGCTAAACGGTACCGTCCCATGCGCCTCAGCTATCGCCCTTATCAGCTTGTCAGGAGCACCGCGGGTGGAGAGTTCGGCAACCATTGCAAAGTCGTGGCCTAGGTACCAGTCGCTCCGCGGCCGGTAGCCGCCGGTTAGGGGGTCAAGCTCATACTGGTAATACTTAAATAGGTCATGGAGCAGCGCTGCTGCTATAACAACGTCACGATCTATAGAGGCGCCATAGACGCTGCCATAGACATCGACGAGCTTCTCAGCTATCAGCGTAACGCCGAGAGTATGGTCTAGGAGGCCCCCAGGGTACGCGTGGTGCTTCCTCGGGGCTGCTGGGCTCTCAAAGAAGGTTATCTTAGGCTCAACCTTTACAAAAGTAATTACAGGGTTTTTGAGCAGTTCAAGTGTTATTTTTCGGAGGTTCTCATCCTCTATGGATTCGGCCTTGGCCAGTAGCTGTGCGTACACGCTCTTAGCTCGCTCCATGAACCAGTCCACTGCAGTCACCCCGAACATATTCCACACAAGGCATGTGCTACAAGGCTATATAGCTTGTAGCACCAGAGTATGTTGATGCTCCGTGCTGGTGTCCCTCATCACACAGCTTATGGCTGGTCAGCAATACCAGCCCTCTTCATCGCTCCTCTTTAAGACCTACCACGCCACCATACTATATGCGTACTGGTGGAGCCATGAAGACCGGCATCGCCGGCAGCAGCGGCTGCCCCCATACCAAGGTCGAGAAACAAGTACTAGCTATGGTTGCACCCACCACGGGTGAGCGCGAAAAGGCGCGTAAAGCTGTAGAGGAGGCCACCAGGCTTCTCGACGCTGTACTGAAAGAACTTGGAGTCAAGGACTATGAGGTACGTGTCGAGGGAAGCTATGCAAAGGATACCTGGCTTAGCGGCGAGCTAGACATAGACCTCTTCATACTCCTCCCGAGAAGCAAGTGCCTAGACCTGATACACGCCGGGCTGATAGACCAGATTGAGGAGAAACTGGCCAAGCTCGGCTTGCGCACTGAACGCAGGTATGCCCAGCATCCATACGCAAGAGTACTAGTTCACAGCTACTGGGTTGAGGTGGTGCCAGCTTGTCGCGTGGAGAAGCCTGGAGAGGTTGTTACTGCTGTTGACAGGACCCCCCTTCACACAAGGTATATACTTGGAAGGCTAGAGCCCCATCAGCGTGACGAGGTTAGGCTTCTCAAGAGCTTCCTTAAGGGAATAGGTGTTTATGGTGCTGAAATAGCTGTGGAGGGATTTTCCGGCTACCTAGCAGAACTACTAATCGCAGCCTATGGCTGCTTTCGTAATGTTATAGCTGAGGCTGCCAAGTGGAAACCACCAGTGATAGTTGACGTGAATGGGGCCGGCTATAGCCGTAAGGAGCTCCTGGAAAAGTTTGGCGATAAACCCATGATAGTTGTTGATCCCGTAGACCCATCGAGGAATGCGGCAGCAGCAGTCTCGACACGATCACTTGCAGAGCTTGTTCTCGCAGCAAAAATGTACCTCAGGGAACCCCGCATGGAGTTCTTCCACGTAGCCAGAACCCCCCCTACGACGCCCCAACAAGCAGTAGCAAGTAGTGGTGAGCGTGTGTCAAACATGGTGCTACTACTCCTAGAGCCACCGCAGAGAGTGCCCCCCGACACACTATGGGGGGTTGGCAAGCGAGCCCTAAGGCTAGCAGTAAACCTGCTAGAGAGATGGGGCTTCCACGTAATAGACTACAGGGTTACAGCATGCACAGAAGGGAGAATACTAGCCTGTATCGAGTTGGAAGAGAGGGTAACCCCGCCATACACACTGCACCGGGGCCCACCGGCCTGGAGTGGGCACGCGCTACGCTTCCTCGAGAAGTACGCCACCGATCCAAACGCCTATGGGCCCTGGATTGACGAGGAGGGCCGGCTGGTAGTGATTAGGGCTAGGAGGTACCAGGACGCTATACACCTCCTACGCGACCGGGCATGGGAATGGCTCCCCGGCAGCGCTAGTGGGTACAAGGTGGAGGTCCACCCGCTACTTCAGGGCCTCCTGGAGAGGAGGATTGAGGAGTGTGAGCTGGAATGCCTAGCCAGCTTAGCCGTGAAGAAGCCAGCCTGGATGAGGAGGCTATACCACTCGCAAAAGCCATAGAAATAATCTGTAGCTACTATAGCGTGAGCATGGAGTCACCAGAGTGCCATAGGCTCATACACGACGCTAACTCCCTAGGAATCAGAGGAATCATACCCCTCGGCAACACTATACTGGGCAAGCTCAAGCTGCTGGGCAGGGGATGGAGCGCAGTCGTAGCAGCAGCAGCTACAGCAGCAGGCGTTGCTGCAGCGAAAATACTACACCCTAAGAGTAGGAGGAGAAGCCTACTCTGGGAGGCCGCAATCCTAGCCGTTACGGGCTGGGCAGGAGTATCACCACGGCTGTACGCTGCCTCAAGAACGATCATACTCATGGAGCTTGTTAGAGGCAACACGCTAGGAGACTACAAGCCAGACAACAAGACTTGTGGAAGACTAGCGCTGAAGAGGCTGCTCTGGAAAACATTTACCCTGGACAGGCTTGGAATAAGGCATAATGAGCTAGCAAGACCTGGAGAGCAGGTCCTAGTCGAGCATAACACATGTGAGCCCTACATAATAGACTTCGAGTCAGCAACACTACACGAGAACCCCCAGAACCTAACACAGCTCATCGGAGGCCTCATGAGGATCCAGTGGATAAGGAGCATCATTATAGTCGAGCCCAGAGATAAAGTGTTAAGAAGCTTGTTGAAACAATACAAGCTGAACCCCACTATCCAAAACTATCACAAGATACTTGAACACCTAGGCCTCACATAGCCTAGACGGATAGCCATGAACCACACAGAGCTCTGCAGCTTCCTACAACTCCTACCACCTACGGCAAGACAGCGACTCGTAGCCGAAACCATAGAATCAGGCTATGCTGCAAAAGACGTTGCAGAACTCATGGGCGTCTCTTCCGCAGCAGTATCACGGTACGTACATGGAACCCTTGCACCAAGCTCTGAGACTCTGTGCAGGCTCCTACTCAACATAGACGAGGAAACAAGAACCAGGCTCCTAGAAACGATAGCCGAGAGTATATGGCTGAGCCTCGAGAAACTACTCCACAACCTACCTCCAACACCACGTACAAGGAGACTACTGGAACGAATATCAGACACCATAGCGGAACTGCTAGCACACAAACACACACCACCACCAACACCATAGAGCAATAGTTTTAAGCCCCAGACCAGTCTGCCACCAAAATAATGGACGGCAATCCAGCCCCCGGCAGCGGCTGCGGGGGTGCCCGAGCCAGGTCAAAGGGGGCGGGCTGAGGACCCGCTGGCGTAGGCCTGCGTGGGTTCAAATCCCACCCCCCGCACCAACCAATTATCCTGTACTATCCCTACCTCTCCCCTATGTAGTCCTCAACTATTCTGCCATAGATCTCAACAAGTCTAGCAGCATCACAGTCTCCAATCTCTAAGCCCGTCATACTGCTTATGAGGCGGCACTCCTCACCAACTATCTCCGTGGATGTCTTGCCTTCATATCTCTCGAGCAACTGTTTGTTAAGCCTTAGGAATTCTGGGCCCCATTTGAAGAATGATAGTAGCTGCTCAGCTATGCTTCTAAATCCTGCGATATATAGTGCTGCTGCGAGCGCCTCAGCACTACTGAGGAGGAAGGGCCTACCATAGTTTACTGGATTAGCTGCTAGGAGCAGGGGAAGCCTTCTACCAACAACGCGGCGTAGCCTCCGGAGATAGCTGCTGACGCGGCGCCACGAGCCATCTATCACGCAAAGCCCGCTCTTCTCGATCAGCCCTCTATCCGATACCGATATTGGTGTTGGAGAGAAGGGGTCAAGCACAACAACACCTCTGGGCGGCGCACGCACCTCCGAGACAACGCCATGCCGTACCAGCTTTGCAACCGTATTGTACTTCGGGTTGTCTTGTCTAAGGTATACAGCGTATAGCCTCACACCGCTACGCAATACCCTTCACAGCCCCTCCAGCGCACGATACTGTCAGTCACGCCTACCCGTAGGAGGATAAATTTGGCCCGAATCTATCTAACCTAAATCTGGTAGGACCACCCCTACCATACTGCATAGCCGAGGTGTACAGTTTCATGGTCAAGGCTGTACTACTTATAAACACCGAGATGGGAACCGACGAGAAGGTTTTCGAGAAGCTAAAGGAGTTGCCCCAGGTTAAGGCTGTATACATGGTCTACGGCCTATACGATATTGTAGCGGTGATAGAGACTGACGATATGGACCAGCTTAGAGAGATAGTATACAAACACGTAAGATCATCACCTTATGTACGCTCAACACTTACAATGATAGTTGTAAACGAGAGCGAAAAGAAATAGCCACTATGCAGCAAGGAGATTCGCCCAAAGCCTCACCCCCTTTTATCCAGGCCCTCCGCAGTACACAGATTGAGCATTCAGGAGGATGGGCTAGAGCCGATGCTCCTCGCAATAGGTATTGATAGCTTTGATACCCCCCTAGCTGGTTGTACAACCCATTTCACCTCAATACTTGCATACACCCTGTCGATTCATGGCTATAGACTCGCTGACTACCCATGGCTTGTCCGCTTAAACCCGGCTGTACCATGGAAGACCAGGGGCAATGGTGCCACCGCACTCCTAGTATCTGTTGACCGTGAGGACGAGGCTCGCAGAGTAGCTGAAGAAGTAACTTCAAGGCTCGCCAAGGCCTATGGGTCTACAGGTAAGGAGAGCTTTGTCGCGATACTACTTTACCATGCCGATAACCTCCAAGACTACATTACTGCTAGGCCACACTGCCTCGTGGAACTATACCGCAGGGCCGTACACGAACTCGTACCTCTGAAGACCGCTATGAACTGCTTGGAGAGTATTAGGGAAGATGGAAAGACCAAGCTCATAGCCCTACACGGCTCTACACATCGGGGCCTAGTAGGGGCACTAGCCGCCCTTGGAGCCGATCTAATAACTGACCACACATTCGAACTCATAGTCTACAGAAAGCCCAGAATGTGGTCCGAACCTCGCAGAATAGACGAGGACAGCATTATAGAGTTCGACTTGAAAACTCGGCCCCTAACATTCCTAAACTACGACTATGAACAGTCCAAACCGCTAATAGCGCCACACGGCTTCGACCCTGTTCTCTATGGCGTGCGGGGTGAGGAGCCACACATATTGTTAAAAGCACTGAAGATCATCGATGTGGAGGAGGAACCTAGCCATTGGACAATATTCAGGACTAATCAAGCTACCAATGCACACCTCCAGAGAAAGGAGATAGAACGTGTAAGACCCTACGACAACGCCATAGTCTGTGGCGTGATAGAGGACACAAAGCCTATACCTGGAGGCCACGTGATAGTCCGGCTATGCAACAACACATGCATAGATACTGCATTCTACAGGGAAACGGGGAGGCTGCGAAACCATGTCCTCAAACTGCCCCGCGGCACACTAGTCGAGGTTGGGGGTCAGGTTAAGCCACACACTGACAAACTAACCCTCAACGCTGAGTATCTACGAATACTCGAGCCAGCATCGCTACGTGCTGGAGGCTGCACAGCAACAATACCATCGGGACGTAACGTCATACTCTATCCTCCACGTGCAGCATTCCACCACCTTATGAAGCCGCCAGAGAGACCTCTACACCCATCAAAGAGCCTAGAGCCACCCTCAACCCCCATCCATTCCGACACCATTAGTTTATAATAGGGTAAACAACCCCTCAGCTTCCACTCCAGCCCACCATAGGGCCACAAGACACTGAAACCCATCACGGCAGCAATGACTCTAAGATCACTGCCAGCTGTAGCACATGGAAACACCCTGGCACCCCCCAATTGCCTGTAGACAGAAGCTCTGAGTTACAATTGTGAACTCACATACATATTGCAGTTTGCATTCAAGTTGTGAATCAGATTATTGGACAATGGATTTACATCGCATATCCTTTATAGGCCCTTATTTAAACTTGCCTGTTTGTATAAACTAGAGTAGCGTTGCAATTGCTATGCAGTTACCAGTTCATCCTTGTATGCTGTATTGTCTGCACTAGAAGTTGAGGGGTGCCAGAGTCAACCATTGGTGCATGCTAGTGCTGAATATTTCGTTCTTATTGTGAAACAGTTCGTCATACGACCCCTAGCTTTCCTGTGGAGTGGGCCCAGAGTGGGGCTAGTAGTCTCCCGCCAGTTTTAAGGAGGGGCTAGCTAAGAACTAGCCTAGTCTGGGGGGAGCAGTGGCTAGGGCTAGGAGGCGTAGCCGTAGCGACAACGAGAAGGAGAAGACCAAGGATACGTCGCCGGCTGTGTTTAGTGCTGCTGGCCTCTTGGCGTTTAGTGAGGAGGATGCTGTCGTAAGGCTTAAGCCGCTCCACATAATGCTCATAACGCTAGGCTTCATAGCAAGTGTCATAGTGTTCAACATAGTCTAGCCTTCTCTTACAGCCCTGTGAGTCTGATGAGTTTCTCTGATGGTAGAAGGCGCTCTGTAAGCGTAGCAGGGTGCTCAGTGTCAAGAGGTGTCGTGATTATGGTTAGCCTGAGATGTGCACAAGAGGCTATGAGGAAGGCTTTCTACGAGCGTGACAATGCTCGAGGGCTATATGCGACGTTCACATGGTTTGTGGAGGAGGTTGGAGAGCTGGCTGAAGCCCTGCTAAAGGGTGACAAGAACCTCATTGCTGAGGAGATAGGTGATGTTATAGCTTGGGCTCTCAGTATAGCAAACCTCGTGGGAGTTGACGCTGAGGAAGCATTCAAGAAGAAGTATGGTGCTGAGCTAGGGAGTGTCAGCTGTACAGGCACAGGCGGGGAGGAGTCTAGCGCTTCTTAACTACCGAGAGGATCTCAGTGCTTTCTCGGGATCCTTTTCTGCAAGTGTTCCAATTACGACGCCGTCCGCTCCCGCCTTAAGCCTCTCAGCGGCCAGGGTCTCTTCCCGTATACCACCACCAACTACTAGCAAAGCTTGCGATAGAACCTTGCTGGCAGCAGCTACAGCGTCAACAGGTACGGGTTTTGGGGCACCTGAGCCTGCCTCAAAGTATACTAGGCGTGCTCCGAGGTACTCGGCAGCTAGGGCGTAGGCTGCTGCTATATAGCCATTCTCGTATGGAATTGGTAGTGCGCGGCCTATATGTCCAGCTGCACCACCGTGCCCTACAATGATGTATGCTGATGGTATAGCCTCGAGGCCCAGCCTATACACGATTGGGGCTGCAGCTACCTGTGCGCCAACAATCCAGTAGGGATCCATGCTGTTCATCAAAGTCATGAAGAGTATTGCGTCGGCAGACTTGGCGATGTTGTTGAGACCGCCCGGGAACAGAACTATGGGGAGCTTCACACCCTCAACCCTAAGCCTAGCTATGTACTCATCTATATCGTAGGGGGTAACGTTTAGGCTACCACCAATTAGTAGTACGTCGGCGCCATTCTCTTCGAAGAGCTTGACAGTGTTGGGCGATATTGGTTTTTCGGGGTCGGAGAGTAGTAAGAAGAGCTTCTCTCCTGATTCAACCCTGCTCCTCAGTAGTCTCTCCACCTTCCCAAGTTTCAACAACTTCACCCTCCTCAGATGTCAGCTCCTCTAGGCTGATGGTCTTCTCGCCCTCGGCCTTGATAAACTTATACTCTATCCTGCCCTCCAGGTATGCGTCAAGGAACTTCGAGTACACGTCGACGGGCTGGAAGAGTTCTGGTGCCCACATCTCGGCGTAGAGGCTGCAGTTTCCACAGCGTATAATCGCCTTCACGTAGCCCTGCTCGTTGCGTTCCTTCTTCTTGATCTCAACGGTCATAGCCTTGGCGCCGCAGTGTGGACACTCAAACACCGTTGGCAGGACGCGGGGCGCTCTCAGCAAAGGCCGCTTTTTATACTTACGCCTCCGCCTACCCATACCGCCGCCACCACGCGACACTACCAGAATCCAAGGACTAATATACCCATGCAGCTCCGTCGGAGGCGAGAAGCGGCGGGCCCCGGCTATAACCCGCCTTCTGTACCTACGGCCGCATCCGACTAAGCGGACGCCGGCGCGCCAATCGCGCGGCCCTCATCGGCGCGCCGCCTTGCTCCCCGGGGGACGGCCGTTTCAACGCACCCACCCGGGTCCTCAGCGGGTTACTGGCTCCCCGTCGCCGGGGAGCCCTCGCCGCCTCATCGTCCTCCCGCGGGTGGGCGTGCCGTTTCTGTGCCGTTGCCGCGGGTGTTACCCGCGCCCCCTCTCGGGGCCCCGGTGCCGCGGGGAGGGCGGAGTTTCCTCGGGCCTGAACGGCCCGTCAGCGGCCAGCCGGGGCCCGCCCTCCTCGTGTAGTTTGGGAGGAACAATATGTTGGTAATTAGGCTATGGTGTGAAAGTGTACGGGGAATGTTTTTCACGAGGATGGAGTGGGGCCGCCGCCGGGATTTGAACCCGGGACCTCGGGGTCCACAGCCCCGCGCTCTCCCGGCTGAGCTACGGCGGCCTCCCACTGGTCACAGCCTGTGGCTCTGCCGCGAGGCCGCTGCAGCTCATCGCCCCACGCGTGTGGGGCTCTTTGGAGGCGGCCCAGTGCCATGTTAGGAGAGTCTACCTTCACGGTTTCGGATTAATATAGGTCTCTGTCTGGTCGTATACACGTAGCAAGCGGTGGGCGATGAAGAGAGAACCCGGGTTGACACCGTGGCACCGGCAACCCCGGGGTGAGAGCCCGGGGGATGGCGGCAAGGCCCGCAACAGAGCCCCTCAATGGCATGTACGTAAACCTTATAGGATGATGCGGTGTTAGCCATGCAACATAATTTGGATGGGTGGGCCGGTAGCTCAGCCTGGAAGAGCGCTCGGTTCGCACCCGAGAGGTCCCGGGTTCAAATCCCGGCCGGTCCACCACCCCCCACCTCTAGACTTCTATCCGTGGTGCAATGCGTTCATACAGGCCATGTGTAAACATGTTGTTATGTGGTTGTTAGCCTACATGTTCACGGTGTGTTTCGTTACCTCTAATCCCGGCTGATATTGTGTGTGATGCCAGCTCCTTCTAGGCTGTGATGTGGAATGTGCGGTGATGTCCGTGGTAGGCAGTATATACTCCTCCCCTGGCATAGTTGGTAGGGTCTGCTGGGGCTGAGGAGGCTCTGCCGGACAGCTGAGCATGCAGCATTTAGCCTATGCGGTGATGTATGAGGCCGCGTCCCGACCCGCATCCTTCGTTGAGGCTTACGGAACTCACGGCTTCCTCTAACGACTCCAAGCTGTGGCGGCAACTCTCGTGCATCTTGCTTCAAAACTGGTTCCCGGCGAGCTAGTGTATGCTGTTGTGTGCAGAATGCTGCGTAGAAGTTTTTATCACGAATTATTATCGAGTCGTCACACTTGTGTGGGCTCCAGGCTGGTGGGTGCTGGACGGACATGAGGCTGCTGAGTAGGGAGTTTCTTGTCCTTGTACGCGTGGAGGTTGAGGGCTTTCTGCGGAGGCGCTCGTTTCTAGCACTCCTGGCACTCACTGTTGTACCGCTAGCTGTAGCGGTGCTTTTGAGGGGTTTCGTGAGGAATATTCTTGCAGGGGTAGGGCTTAACGCTTCTATTTTCCGGGCTGTGTGGCTTAGCACTCTTGGTGCGCGTACGGTAACGGATATCAGCAGTTATGTTGGCGCGGTAATGGCCATTACTCCTGTACAGTTCTCAACGGTTGCCAGCTTTGCTTGGATAATAGCAGCAATGTACGGTGCATACCTCTTTGCCTCCGACATAGAATCCGGGAGGATAAGTCTAATCCTTGTAAGGCCGGTATCGCGGGTTGAAATCATAGCTACAAAACTCATAGCCTACATCGTGGCAATGGCGCTTATGTATACTCTCTCGGCTGGCATGCTATACGCCAGCTTTAGCATACTATTCACGATACAGGACTACCCCTGGCTTATACCTGTCAGCGGTCTACTCATTTCAATCTCTACACTTCCCCTTGCCCTCGTAGCAGCACTCCTCGGCCTAAAGCTGCGGAGGAGCAGCATAGCAGCACTCATAGCGATAATAATCTACATTGTTGGCAGCTTTGTAGCTGCCATACCAATAATAGGCGCCTCACGCGACGGCATGGAGGATGTTATAGCTGCAATGAGAACGGCAATTATGCTAGACTATGCAGAACCCATCCATGGTAGCTTCAAGCTTCCAGGACTAATATTCGATGCGATAGTTTCAGGTCTCGACGCCAAACTCGTGTTAACGCTGATGGGCAGTAAGGCATACATGCCAAGCGTGGGCGAGATACTAGCAGCAGCCATACTAGCCTATGTCACGGCGACAATTCTACTAATCACCATACTGACCGTATACTTTAAGCGATACGTCGTCTAGGCCGAAACTCGATCTAGTAATAACATAAAAACTGTAGAAATAATATAAGATGTTTTGTAGTCTCGTGGTATTGGGGTGATGCCGGGGAAACACAGATACAGCTCCTCTAAGTAGTAGAAGGAAACACCGCGGCCCCCGGCTTCCCGGCGGCGGCGCAGCCGCGACACCGGGCTAAGCCCGGTGTTGGATGGGCGGGCTAGCCTCCAGCCGGGGGCACACCCTAATCCACTCTCCTCCTTTCATCCCTCCCTCCTGGCCTCGGCTCTCGCTGCAACAGCTAGAGAGGCTAGTATAGCGGCAGCGCCTATCGCTTGTAGGGTGGACATATGTTCGCCGAGCATGGCTGCAGCTATGGCTGCAGCGATAACCGGCTCGAGAAGGTATATTATTGCAGCTGTAGCTGGCGAGACGCCGCGCTGCCCATACACTTGTAGCACAAACGCTGCATCAGTGCACGCTAGCCCTAGATACGCCAGGTAGGGTAGTGCTTGTGCAGGCACATCGAGAGAGTTGCCGTAGACCAGCATATCGGGTATAATCATGACCGTAGCTGTTAATGCTTCAAAGAAGGTGAATGCGAATGGGTCGCTGCCGCTAAACCTTGAAACGATAAGAACTTGTGCAGCCCATGCAAAAGCGCTCAGTAGTACCAAGAACTCACCAAAGCTGAAGCCGCCAGTGGGCCCGGTCAACATGTAGAGCCCTCCTACTGCAAGTACTAGGGAGAATGCGAGTTCAACGCTGTACAGCCGCATTACAAGTGCCTGGAATAGGTGGACGAATACAACGTTAAGCCCAGTTATGAAGGCCGAGTTCGACGCGGTAGTGTAGGCTGTCCCCCAGCCTGCAGCCAAATCCCAAGAGTATAGGCGGCCCCCGCGGCCAACCCTCCACGTGCTGCAGCAG